>NZ_GG774949.1:236888-453631 GCF_000162555.1 Bacteroides sp. 3_1_23 | reverse complement strand
TAGGCGGAAAGTGGTAAGGAAACAAATATTATTTTTAACTCATTCTGATACTATATTGATATCGCCGGAGTTTTATTTTTGTATTGACATATTCAGTGATAGATACAGAGATACGGGTAGAAGTAGCTTCATAATAAAAGAAGAACGGAGGTGTGTCATAATGAATAATAAAACGCAGATTAACGCAAATTATCGCAGAAATTAATTTTATAAGTCGTTGATTAATATATCAATATAATTGGAATAATCTGCGATAATATTGCGTTAATCTGCGTTTTGACACACTCCGGCTTTGTGTCTGAATACCTTAAAAATGAAACTGTTCTGCCAAGATCAGTTTGTTGGCTTCTACGGACTTGCAAATGTTCTTCACAGAAGCAGCGGAACGGAAACCGTCTGCAGGTGTGTGGAAGCAATAGTCTATCAGTCTGTCAATAGTAGAGGTTGCTACATGCATACGAGTGTCGGAAGAGGCATAATAGATATACACTGTTCCATTTTCATCTGCAATCCATCCATTAGAGAACAGTACATTGGATACATCTCCTATCCTTTCTTCTCCCATGGGTGCCAGTAGGAAACCACCCGGCTCGGCAATGATCTTTGTCGGATCTTCCAGAGAAGTCATGTACAGATAGAGCACATAACGCAAGCCGGCAGCGCATGCACGGACTCCGTGAGCCAGGTGCAGCCATCCTTTGGAGGTTTTGATAGGATGAGGCCCTTCGCCGTTTTTCACCTCTTTGATGGTGTGATAATGGCGGTGGTTTATAATGGTTTCTTCTTTTATTTCTGCGTGGGTGATGTCGTCTATCAGTGCCCAGCCGATACCTCCACCGTTTCCGGCGTTGATAAAGTTATCTTGTGGGCGGGTATATAAAGCATATTGGCCATTTATAAATTCCGGATGCAGTACGACATTGCGCTGCTGACTTTTGGAAATCAGATTCGGAAGACGTTCCCAGTTTTTCAGGTCTTTGGTACGTATGATACCTGCTTTGGCTACGGCAGAAGACAGATCACCCGGCGCAGCATTGGGATCAAGGCTTTCGCTGCAGAAAATTCCATAAATCCAGCCGTCTTCATGGGCTGTCAGGCGCATATCATATACATTCGTTTCTTCGGGATATAAATCCGGCAGTTGAACCGGATACTCCCAGAATTGAAAACGATCAATACCGTTAGGGCTTTCGGCAATGGCAAAGAATGATTTGCGATCATACCCCTCTACCCGTCCCATTACAAGATATTTCCCATCGAACTTGATTGCTCCTGCATTGAATACGGCATTAATACCGAAGCGTTCCATGAAATACGGATTCGTTTCGGGGTTGAAGTCGTATCTCCATTCCAGTGGAGTGTGGGCAGCTGTTAATATGGGATATTTGTAACGTTCGAATATTCCATTGCCTGGCAGTATCTTTTCATTTTCACGGGAGATGAGCGTTTCGTATTCTTCCATAAGAACACGTAATCTGTTATCATATCTATTCATATCTATTCAAAATTAATAAAAAGAGACTGACCACAATACAGACAGATACAAGGGATATACTGTGTTGCAAGAACAGTCTCTTTTTATGTTTGTCACTTCAAAAGTATGGGGGTACTTTTAAAATACACGCGTCAAGTTTACAAATTATTGTTTAGTAATAAAATACGAACGAGCTGTACAGTTCGGTTCCGCGAAACTAACCCAATACCAGTCGTTTTTAACTTTATCAATACGGCAATCTTCAGCCGGATATTTCACACTTTTATCGATTGCATTTCTTGTCACCTTATACAGTACGGCGTTGCTCTTGTCACCCACTGTCAAGTCTCCTGTAAATTGGATGGCAAAACCGCTGGCATACGTTCCTGTTCCTTTTATAACCAGTTCGGACATGTTGAACTCTGCTGCATGAGTTACTGTGCCTACTGCCGAAGTAGATAGACTTTGATAAGAAGCAGAACCGGCTATAAAGTAACGATAAGACGGGTTTGCCAGATAAGGGTCATCAATGTATACCACATTGATGCTGATTGATTCCCCTTCTTGGTCACTGATGGTTATCGTCTTGTTGAAACGGTACCTTTTAAGACCTTCGACCACGACATCCGTCCCATTCTCTGCCATTGTACATTTCAGATAAGTGGCAGATCCATTATTGACACAGGTATATTCTCCGTTACCGTCCAAAATCTTGAGAGTCAGAGGCTCGCCAATAGTCAGATAAGCAATCTCTTCGCTGTTGTCGAGCATTAGCTGTTTGACAACTTTTACGGAAAGTTCAGCGGTTTTGTTTAGTCTGTCGGTAACTGTCACGGTCGCAATGCCCGGTGCCAGGGATTCCACTTGGATATGTCCCTCTTCATCCACCGTAGCTTTGGCTATGGATTCTTTATCGACTGTCACTTTGTATCCTCTATTCCCTGTATGTATGTTAATCGTTTTATTTTCACCCGGATACATTTTTGTGGATGAAACAGCCAGAACTAGCTCACTTAACTGATCTACTATGACTTTTACACTGGTACTCATTTGTGCCCAGTCGGTGATTGTCAGATTAGTGCTGCCCGCCTTCAAAGCTGTCACTTTAATCATATTTCCCTCGGCGACGGCAGTGGCTACTTCTTCATCAGAACTGGCTATCTTGTAGTTGCCATTTCCCTGAAGCATCTGAATCGTTCCTTGCGGTGTTTCATCAAAATTAATAATTAGCTCCTGTGTATCTGGCACGAGATTGTGATAGGAGGGATCGTCATCGTTACAGCCGGAGAAAATAGTAGCGGCTGCAAGCAGGAATCCTGCTAAATATAATAGATTTCTTTTCATGATATTCATTGTTTATTTAGGATGATTATTCAGCTCCAATATCTTTCATTTTACCGGTGATGGTTACAACGCTAAACTTAGGAACAGTAATGGCACGCAATCCGGTAAGAGACGGGTTCACTTTTTTACGCTGCCATTTTACTCCCTCGTCCGACGTATATGAAATCATTGTCTGGAATTCTTTTCCCTCGATCTCCAGTTTAGTTTCGAAAGCTTTGCTTGTAGAGTTATTCACTAATACGATGGTATAAGTGTCGTCTTTAACATAGGCTGTCATTAACAGTTCTTTGGGGAAAACTTCTTCATCGTTTTCAGGAGCAATCGTTTTTACGTCTACACGACGGCTTCCCTCTGGAATGAACTTGGTGAACTGTCCATAGCTATAATAGCGGGCAGCTCTTTCATAATTTGTTCCGGGCAGTGCTTCTTCCAGTCTGATAAGTGCTTCGTTATTGGTACAAGGCCGTGCGCCTGCCCACCAGACAAATGCATTCAGATTGGAGACTGCCAGATAATTGTGGAAAGTTGTGGCCCATTGTATCGCATTTTTCCAGGATGGATCGTATGTGTCTGTAGAGCTGGTTTCTGTGTTCCATATATGGATGTTCTTTTCTGCGCAGAGAGGTGATTGCACAAATTCAGTGTTACCGATTAATGTATATCCATGAGCGGCTGCAATAATATTAGAATTTGCTAATTCGGGGCGAGCCTTCAAACCGTTCTCAAGGAAGGTGACTCCCGCTTTCCACCATGAGTGCTCTCCGAAGATAATTTTCATATCCTGATAACCAGCCTTGTCTAAAGCCGGGCGAAGATTATCTTGGCAGAAATTGGCTAAATTACCATAAGTCCAGCTACATCCGTTCCATCCTGTTCCGCTACTGTTCGGCTCATTGGACGGTGAAATGGCATAAATCTTAATACCGAATTTATTCGTATATGTATTGATGAAGTCTATCAGATAGTCGGCGAATTCTTCTCCCGAGCCGGATTTCAAACTACCGCCAGAAGGTTTTCCGTTGGATTTCATCGTTCCGGGAGGACTCCATGTAGAGAACATGAACTTTACATTCTTGTATTTTCTCTGAAGAATATCCACCAGCCACATTTGACCCAACTGCACCTGTTCGCCACACCCCGAACCGTTGAAGTCTCTCCAATAATCATTAATCATGGACGGATCGTTCGGAGCCAGGTTGAATGTGCGGTTAATGCCGAAATCGATAACGTTGGTGACAGGATTCTGATAGTGCGGAAATACTTCTCCCCGGAAGATGTTCAGTTTTAAACCATTCTCACCAAACAAGTCGTTTACTACATCTTCACGTTGCATGTGGTTCCATATGCGGTGTGACCATTCGGCAAAAGCACATCCGAAACCATCAATAATCTGATGTTCGTGTCCATCCCCGAACTGTACTTTAATGACAGCTTCGGTAGTCGGTTCGGCAGAGAAACCGTCGTCTTCGTCTGTTTCTTCTACCGGGTCGGGAATGTAGACGTCGCCGTGACTCAGAGTTCCGTCGTCACAAGAGTATCCTAGAAATAGGAAGAGGGATACGAATAATAATGAATATATCTTTTTCATATTGTTTCTTTATTAAGTTAATCTTGTCTGGACATTATTTCCATAGACTGGTTTGCACCATGGCAGTATTATTGTTCAATTCACTTGTCGGTATAGGATAGTAAAGGTGCTTTTCCTGGAAGTTTTCTGCACCCTGCTTTCCGTTGGCCTTTAAAATCAGTTGGATTTCGCTGACGGAATACCAACGTTTGAGATCATAAAAACGGTGACCTTCTCCGAAGAATTCCAATAAACATTGATGTTCGATTTCAGTCATAAGCTCCTCTTGCGCGAAAGTCTTTTCCTGAAGTCCTGCTCTTTTACGGATTAGTTTTAAAGCATAGTTGGCACCGTCCGGATCGCTGGTTTTGGCACATGCCTCGGCATAAAGCAGCAAGACTTCCGCAAAACGCATCACACGTAAGTTGCTGGACCTTCCCTCCTTATTACCCATATTATCCGGTGCTTTATCATCCACATAGTATGCGGTATTTTTCTTGATTAGGAATTTACCTGCCGTTCCGTTGACATTGAAGCTAGGAGCTCCACCTGCCATTTTACCCTCATTACCTTCCCAAAGCTCATCCATCGAGTAATTGTTTCCATACCATTTTTCGTTGGGTACTTTGTCGCCATAGTTGGCTGCATCAAAGAAAAGGCTGGCATACATACGTCTGTCAAACTTGGTATCCGCATCGTTCGGGCGAGTTTCTCTGGTGAATTCTCCTACGATGAAAGAATTCGGCATCAGTTTGGCCCATCCGCCGGATTTTACCGGACCGGTAAACTGCGGTATATAGCAACCCAGGCAGATTCCACTTTCGTTGCTCCATGAGTATTCTCCGTCGGGACTGTATGCTATTTCGTACACGGATTCTTTATTGAACTCATCTTCATTCGTGAAGTTCTTACCGAAGTTGTCAATCAACTCATAAGAGTAAGGAGCTTTTAATAATGTTCCTAATAATTGCTTGGCTTCCGGATATCTATGTTGGGTGGCATATACTTTACCTAGCATTGCGATAGCAGCCCCTTTGGTAACCCGTTCTTTGGCGGTGGTGCGTTCAACAGGCAGGTTACATTTGATCGCGTTACCCAAATCTTCTTCCACTTGTGTCCATAATGCAGCTTCACTGGCAGGACCTTTATTGGTTTCATCTTCGTTAGACGGTATCAGTCGCAAAGGGACTTCTTTGTAGTTGTTGACTAACAGAAAATATTGATAGCCGCGCAGAAAGAGCGCTTCGCCCTTAATCGTCGAACGATCTTCTTCCGTAATGCCTGAAGCCGGTACCTGGTCGATATAGCGTAATACGATATTGGCACGTTGGATACCCGAATAAAGCGCTCCATAAGGATCGTTGCCGGTGGATGGTGAATTCAGGAAGTTTGCAATATTCCACATGGGAACTTCTTCTCCTTTGATGGTGAAGATATCATCGCCGCGACCGTTGAGGTTCAGCCAGCCGTCGAATGCACCGAAGTATCCGTACATGGCTCCTTTTATGGGGGAATAGGCAGCTGCCAAAGCACTTTCCGCATCTGCTTTATCTTTCCAGAAGTTGCTTTCAGTGAAATGGTTAGGGTCCGACAGATTCAAAAAGCTGGATTCGTTGCACGATGTCAGTGCTCCGGAAAGAAGAGCTGCCATGCACATATATGATAACCAATTTCTTTTCATGTTTATAGACTTTTAATGTTTAATATTAATTTAAGGCATTACAGGTTAACTTGTATTCCGAATGAGATAGTGCGGGGCAATGGATAACGTCCCTGGTCGATACCTCTTGAGAATACGTTGTAGTCAACACCGGCAACAGTACTTTCACCCAAATCCGGAGTATAACCCGAATATTTGGTCAGTGTGAATAGATTTTCCATTGAAGTGTATATTCTTACATTCTCAAGTTTGACTTTCTTGGTCAGGTTTTTGGGTAATGTATAGCCGATATCCAATGTTTTCAGACGCATATATGAACCGTTCTCGAGCCATCTGTCGGAGTATGCCCATTTGTTGTCTGCACCATCTGTTTTAGAGAAGCGTGGAATATCGGTATTTTGATTGTCCGGTCTCCACGAGTTTGCCAATACGGTGCTCATATTTCCGTTGAAGTTTCCTGATTCCAGGCGATAACGCGGATAATTATAGATTTTGTTACCTACCATACCGTCAAAGAAAAGGTTGAAGTCGAAGTTGTTCCACTCACCACCCAGTCTGACGCCGAAAGTGAAATCGGGGAAGGGGCTTCCTACATCATGCTGGTCGTCTGTATTAATCTTGCCATCACCGTTCCAGTCCTTGTAACGGATATCGCCGACCTGGGCTCCGGGTTGAATGAGTTCGCCGTCTTTGTTCTTGTAATTGGCAATCTCTTCTGCCGAACGGAATAAACCGTCTGTTTCAATCAGATTGAAATAGGACATGGAATGTCCTTCGGCAAACATATTGATACCACGACCACCGGCACCGTGTGCGCTATAACCGGAAATCATCAGATTCTGGCCGCCCAATGTGATTTTCGTTACTTCATTCTTGTCGGCAGCGATATTGGCACCTATATAATAAGTGAACTTATCTTTGATAGAACCCCGATAATTCACGGCAAATTCAAATCCCTTATTTCGTACTTGTCCTGCATTCTGGATCGAGTTTCCGCTGATACCGGTAGATGCGGTCGAGGGGATAGGCAGCAGTACGTCATTCGTGTTTTTCACATAAGCATCGGCAGTGAAAGTTAATTTTCCGTTCAGCAGGCTGACATCCAGACCGATGTTATATGTTTCTGTATTTTCCCATGTCAGATTAGCCGGTGAAATAGCCTGTACATAAGGCATGGAACCAAACCAGGGTGAATTGTTCGATACATAGTTCATTCCATCCGATACTACACTTTGCGTAGGATAGTAGCTGGTCATTTCCTGATTACCGAGTTTACCGTAGCTGAAGCGTAACTTCAACTGGTCGAATACATTTTCCAACGGTTTGAAGAACTTCTCGCGATTAATATTCCATCCGATAGAAGCGGATGGGAACGCACCATATTGATGCCCTTTCTTGAAACGTGACGAACCGTCGCGACGAATGGAGGCGGAAAACAGATAGCGGTCGTCGAATGAATACATGACACGTCCGAACAGGGATACCAATGCCAATTCATTCAGGCTGCTGGATGCTTTCAGGTTGGAAGGATCCACATTGCCCGGCATTGTTTCTATGAATTGGGCCATATCGCTATTCTTTCCATACAAGCTATGGCTTTTGTCTTTCTGCGCAGAGTAACCGGCGAGAAGTGACAGGTTGTGCTTACCGAATGTACGGTCGTAGTTCAAAGTATTCTCTAATACCCACGATTCCCAGGTGGATGATTTTTCTTCCAGGTCGGGTTTGTCATTCTTTCCAAATGTACCTAAATCGTATGCGTCTGTATATTTGCGCCATTTAGTATGTTCTTTTCTGATACCTACGTTGAGTTTGTATTTTAGTCCTTTGATGATTTCCGCTTGCAAATAGGCATTGAGGAAAATTCTGGTTGTTTCAGTTCGCTCATCATTGACCGTCATTTCTGCCAATGGGTTGGGTAAGTTGATATCGTTGGAGGTACCCCAGCCCCCTGAATTCGTCGGGTCATAGACGGGTACAACGGAGGGGAACTGGAAGATGTCGAACATTGTATCCTGATGAATGTAGCCACTTCCTTTTGTCATGTTTACAATCAGCGATTCGCCTATGGTTAATCGATTGTTCAGGAAAGAATAATCGCTCTTCAGGCGGATATTATAAGACTCATGATCTGTATTGCGCAATATACCCTCTTTATTGAGATAACTTACGGATGAACTGTAAGAACCATTTTTCGAACCGCCGCTGATTGTAGCATTGGCTTTGTAGGTCATAGCGGTGCGTAACATTACATCCTGCCAGTCTGTACCCTCACCGATAAAAGGAGTTGCTCCGTTTTCTGATCCGTAACCGTCGTCCGCCAGACGATAATAACGTGCGAAACGACTGTATTCTTCTCCATTGAATACTTTTAGTGTTTTAGGGGTTTGGCTGATGCCTGTGAAAAAAATGATATCCAATTTGGTTGGCATATCTTTACGGCCGCTTTTGGTTGTGATTAGTACTACACCACCTGCTGCACGTGAACCGTAGATGGCTGCTGCGGCAGCGTCTTTTAATACCTCGATAGAAGAGATATCATTCGGATCGACCATGCTGATGTCGCCGAATGCACCGTCAATTACATACAGTGGATTGTTGTTGGATAATGAACTGATACCGCGTACGTTAATTGTCATCGTTCCATTCGGATCACCGCTGGAGCTTGCCACTGATACTCCGGGTATCTTTCCTTGTAATGCTGTTGCGGTATTGGAAGCCACTTGTCCGTTAAGCTCTTTGGCACTAACCGAGCTTACAGCTCCCGAAAGATGACTTTTCTTCACTGTACCGTAACCGATAACTACTACTTGTTCAAGAGCAATATTATCTTCTTCCATTGAGACGTTGATCGGAGCACCGGATGTAACTGCTCTCTCTATATGTTTCATACCTATTGTAGAGAATACCAGCGTACTCCCTTTGTTCACTTTGATGGAATATTTACCATCCATGTCTGTTACTGTGCCGGTGTCTTTTCCTTTGATTCTGACTGTGACTCCAGGTAAAGGTTCATTTGTTGCAGCTTCTGTTACTACTCCTTTTACTTCAATGTCTTGAGCCGCTAGTGGGATGCTAGTCATGCAGAGAAATAAGAATAGTAAGAAATGAATTTTTCTTCTCATAATTTATTGCATTAGATTTATAAACTCTGGGCAACTGTCAATTGATCCATGGAAACTTCAACCAACAATTGTATGATGCAAAAATAGAGGATTATGTCATGTTATGCAGATATTATCTTAGCACGTTCTGATATTATTTTGCCTGTCTTTGTGTGATGTATTTATTTTTTTATGGTGAGGACGTACTTTACATATAGAGCTTAAATGTCTTGCTTTTAGGCTATGAATGGCTTGTTTGCTACATTGGTATATCCTGTATGTTGGATATTAATGTCTTATTTCTTGTTTTTGAAAAAGGAACAATGGTATTATAAGGGAGAAAGGCGGTATTATTTAATTTGTAGAAATGATACTATTTTGCAGCTTAATACATAAAATTATAACGAGTGGGCTTATTCGATTTGATGAAATGTGTATCGAATGAGGGATAAGAATAGGCTTTTAATATAAAAAAGAAAAGTGCAAAGCTGCCGATTTTATGTATTGAATCAGGCAACTTTGCACTTTATTTATTGGACGCTTTAAAAATAAAGCTGTTCTGCCATAACGAGTTTGTTTGCTTCTACAAGCTTGCAAATGTTCTTCACAGAGGCAGTAGAACGGAACTCATCTGCTGGAGTGTGGAGACAGTAATCTACCAGCCTGTCTATGGTCGAAGTTGCTACATGCATACGAGTATCGGAAGAGGCATAATAGATATACATTGTTCCATCTTCGTCTGCAATCCACCCGTTAGAGAAAAGTACATTGGATACGTCGCCGATTCTCTCTTCTCCCATAGGGGCTAATAAGAAACCGCCCGGTTCGGCAATGCTCTTTGTCGGGTCTTCCAAAGAAGTCATGTACAGATAGAGCACATAACGCAGACCGGCAGCGCATGCGCGAACTCCGTGGGCCAGGTGCAGCCATCCTTTGGGGGTTTTGATAGGATGGGGACCCTCACCGTTCTTTACCTCCTTAATCGTGTGATAATGGCGGTGGTTAATAATGGTTTCTTCTTTTATTTCTGCGTGGGTGATGTCGTCTATCAGTGCCCAGCCGATACCTCCGCCGTTTCCGGCATCGATAAAGTTATCTTGCGGACGTGTGTATAGAGCGTATTTGCCATTTACAAATTCCGGATGCAATACCACATTCCGTTGCTGACTTTTAGCGATCAGATTGGGCAGTCGTTCCCAATTTTTCAGGTCTTTGGTACGTACAATACCCGCTTTGGCTACGGCAGAGGACAGATCACCCGGCGCAGCGTTGGGATCAAGGCTTTCGCTGCAGAAAATACCATAAATCCAGCCGTCTTCATGGGCTGTCAGACGTATATCATAGACGTTTGTTTCTGCCGGGTCTGTGTCGGGTAATTCTATCGGATACTCCCAGAAACAGAAATTATCTATTCCATTAGGGCTTTCAGCGATGGCGAAGAACGATTTCCGATCGTTTCCTTCTACACGTACTATCATCAGATACTTTCCATTCCATTTAATGGCTCCCGAATTCATGGTGGCATTCACACCGATTCGTTCCATTAGGTATGGATTCGTTTCCGGATTCAGATCATAACGCCACTCCAAGGGAGCGTGCTCGTTTGTTAAAACCGGATATTCGTATCTTTCAAAAATCCCATTGCCCGGAAGAATCATGTTGTTTGGGCGGGTTATCAGAGTTTCATGCGCTTTTTTGAGAAGACGCAATCTATTGTCATAAGTTCTACTCATAATACTATTTCTTTATAAAATAATTCCAGATCCGATAAAAGAATCCGGAATCATTTTATTGACAATACATAACTTAATTGTTCCTCTTTCGAGTTGGCGGATTGTTTTATTTGAACTTTCCGGTGATTGTTACTACACTGTATTTGGGAACATTCACGGAACGTTTGCCTGTCGAAGAAGGATTCAGTTTCTTACGCAACCATTTTACACTGGAATTGGAAGTGTATGAAACCATGCTATCGAATTCTTTGCCCTCTATTTCCAGCAAAGCGTCAAAGCCTGTGGTTTTTGATTTGTTCACCAATACAATGGTATATGCATTGTCTTTGATATATGCCGACGCACTTAAATCTCTCGGAATTCTGTTTGCCGTTGTTGAGGCGGTTTCTACATCCACGCGTATGGAACCTCTTTCGATATATCTGGAAAATTGTCCGATAGAGTAGTAGCGGTCTACACGGTAGTATGAATCACTAAAATCCCATTTGTCGGTTTGAAGCAAGTTTTCTCCCGTTGACGTACAGTAACGTGCTCCTGCCCACCATACGACGGCACTGGTCTGTGCTTTCGTCAGGTAGTCGTGATAGTTCTTTGCCCATTTCATTGCATCATTCCAAGTCTCATCACGGGTTTTGTCATCACAGGTTTCTGTTTGCCATACATGTATACCCTTTTCCTGGGCTGCTGTCATTGGCAGGATATTGGAGTCAACTGTAGAGTAACCATGTCCTGCAGCCACAATGTTGGCATTCACTAATTCCGGGTTATTCTTTAATGAAGTTTCTACCCATGTTACGGCATTTGCCCACCAAGGCAATTCTCCATAAACAATTTTAGTATCCTGTAAGCCTTGTCTATCCAGTTCCGGACGTAGGTTTTTGATTGTAAAATCTGCCATTTGCTGATTACCCCACAAACATCCGTCCCATCCACCCATGGCTTGGTCGGGCTCATTCCAACCGGAGATACCGTAGACATTGATACCAAATTTGTTTTTAAAGGCTTTTGCAAAGCCGGTTAGGAACTCGGCATATTCTTTGCTGTATTCACTGTTGAAAGAGCCACTTCCACCGCTGACTTCTTCGCCCACACCAAAAGATTTCCATACGATTGGAGGAGTCCATACAGAGAAGAAATAATAGATATCCATCAGTTTTCTCTTGCACAAATAGTCGATAATCCACAACTGCGAATATTCCTTATATTTTTCGCTATCTGCACTCAACAGTGCTTTTTGTTCAGCAGAATGTGCTCCCAGATGATAGTTTTCTTCAGTTTTGAAATTGAAAGTTTTGCCGTCTGTGGATGCGGATGAAGCACATACTTCTCCACGATAGATATTAAATCTCAATCCATTTTCGCCATATAATTCGTCCATGAGCTGTTCACGTTTTGTACATCCATATACAGCTTCCGCCCATCCGAAATTACATCCGAAACCATCTATTTCCTGATGTTTACTTTCAGGCAGGATTCTGATAACCGACCCGGTAGTTGGTTCCGCTGAAATACCGTCGTCTTCGTCTGAAATGACTACCGGATCCGGAATATTCACTTCATCATGACTCAGACTGTTATCATCACAAGCTGTGATACCTCCCAGTAGCAGGAACAATGATGTGCTTAAAAATAAATATATCTTTTTCATAAAATCGTTTCTTATAGTATTCTTAATTATTTCCACAAATTATTCTGTTCTACAGATGAGTTGTTGAGCTCTCCTGCTGGAATAGGGAAATATTTATGTTTTTCTCTGAAATTGGTTGCACCCTGTTTATCATTTCCTTTAAATATTGCCTGGATTTGAATGGTTGAATACCAGCGCTTCAAGTCATCGAAACGATGTCCTTCACCGAAGAATTCCAGTAGACATTGATGTTCAATTTCTTTCATCAGATCACTTTGTGGGAATTCTTTTTTCGGCAAACCAGCTCTTTGGCGAATTTCGTTCAATGCCCAGTTGGCTTGGTCTTTGTCTACCTCTTTAGCACAGGCTTCAGCATAGAGCAATAATACTTCTGCGAAACGTATAATGCGTACATTGTTTGCTCTTCCTTCTATATTACCCATGTTATCGGCACTTTTTGATTTTACGTAGTGAGCGGTGTATTTCTTCAGGAGAAATTTACCGACTTGAGCGCCAGTGGCCTGACTAACATTAAAGGTAGGAGCACCACCTGCCATTTTGGAAGCATTTCCGGTCCAAAGGTCATCCATTGTGAAAAGACCACCATAGAACTTTCCATCGTACCAGCCGTTTTCTTCCGATACCCAATCGCCATACTCGCTCGGAGTGAAGAACATGCTGGCGTAGATACGTTTGTCATATTTTGAGTTGGGTTCTGCGGTCGGATCTGTATCGGTTACCGTTTCTTCTTCTCCCTTGTCATTGATGATCGTTTTAGTGGGACGATTGCCGCGTGTTTCAGTTGTAAATTCACTAACAAGGAATGCAGAGGGCATTAACTTCGCCCATCCTCCTGATTTTGCAGGTCCTACGAACTGTGCCAGTGAGCTACCTAAACTGATACCACCCTCATTACCCCATGACATGTCTCCGTCACTACTATATTGCAATTCGAATACAGATTCGGCGTTGTTTTCTTTAGCAGTAGTAAAGTTGTCAACGAAGTTCTCCATCAATTGATAACGTTTGCCCGATGTTCCGAATGGACTGTAGGATGAATCAATCAATCCTTTCAATAACTCTTTGGCTTCTTTGTATTTTTGCTGTGTTACATATACTTTTCCAAGTATAGCAATGGCAGCCCCCTTTTCGATGCGTCCTTTTTGTTCGGCAGGACGGCTTTCCGGCAGATTGCCATCATTGATTGCAGTGAGTAGGTCCTTTTCAATCTGTATCCAGATTTCAGATGCGGGAGAAGCCGTTTTGTTAGGATCATCCTCATTTGATGGAACCAGACGCAAAGGCACATCTCCATAGTTGCTCACCAATAGAAAATATTGGTAGGCCCGTAGGGTGAGGGCTTCGCCTTTGATGGTGGCGCGGTCGCCCTCCGTAATGCCGCTTGCCGGTACCTGATCGATGTATCTAAGTACAATGTTGGCACGTTGTATACCTGTATATAGTGCACCATACGGGTCATTCCCTGTTGTTGCGGAATTTTGAAACGTAGCTATATCCCACATGCTGGCTTCTTCGTTCAGTATCGTGAAAATATCATCTCCACGGCTATTGAGGTTCAGCCATCCGTCGAATGCCCCATAATATCCGTTCATCTGATATTTAATGGGCGAGTAAGCTGCCGCTAATGCACTTTCTGCATCTGTTTTATCTTTCCAGAAGTTTTCGTTAGTAAAGTGGTTTGGGTCTTTCAGATCCAAAAAAGAGTCACTGCAGGATGTCAGCGCCCCTGATAGGAGGGCTGATATAAGCATATATGATAACCAATTCTTTTTCATAATTTCATTTTTCTGTGTATTAATCTTAGTATTTATAATCCTAATTGGATACCAAAAGAGAACGTACGTGGAATGGGGTAGCGTCCCTGGTCAATTCCTCTTGAGAATACATTGTAGCTCACACCGGTTGAAGAACTTTCACCCAAGTCGGGAGTATAACCGGTATATTTGGTTAGTGTCAACAGATTTTCCATAGATACATAAATGCGCAGGTTTTGAATCATTGCTTTCTGTAACCATTGTTTCGGGAAAGTGTATCCGAGGTCAATTGTTTTCAAACGTACATAGGAACCGTCTTCCAGCCATCTGTCGGTATAAGCCAGTTTGTTGTCCGTACCATCTACTTTAGAGAAACGAGGCATGTCAGCGTTCGGGTTGTCCGGTCTCCATGAGTTGGCAACATTTGTGCTTAAGTTACCGTTGAATGCGCCTGACTCGAGACAATAACGGGGATAGTTATAAATCTTGTTACCGGCTACACCATCAATAAAGATGTTGAGGTCGAAGTTATTCCAGTCACCGCCCAGTCTCAGACCAAAATTAAAGTTAGGAAGCGGGCTGCCTACATCATGCTGGTCGTTTGTGTCAATCTTTCCGTCACCATTCCAGTCTTTGTAGCGGATATCACCTACCAGTGCACCTGGTTGAATCAATTCGCCTTTGCTGTTCTTGTAGTTTTCGATTTCTTCCATGCTGCGGAAGATTCCATCTGTTTCAATCAGGTTGAAGTAAGACATGGAATGTCCTTTCTTGAACATGTTGATACCACGTCCGCCTGCTCCGTGAGCTGAATATCCGGAGATAGACATATATTTTCCGCCTGCAGTGATTTCGGTAACTTTATTATTTGCTGTGCTCAAGTTGGCACCAACGTAGTAGTTTACTTTATCGCCGATAGAACTGCGCCATGTAGCTGATACTTCGATACCTTTGTTTTGTACCTGTCCTGCATTCTGGATAGAGAGCCCACTGATACCGGTGGAAGAAGCATAAGGAATCGGTAGCAATACATTATTTGTATTTTTGATATAGGCATCTGCCGTCAGTGCCAATTTTCCATTTAGTAAAGTTACATCCAGACCGATATTGTAAGTTTCTGTATTTTCCCATGTCAGGTTGTCTGGAGATACTGCGTTTACAAAAGGCAGTTTACCAAACCAGATACTGTTGCCTTGCAGATAGTTCATGCCGTCACTTACCACACTCAGTGTAGGGTAGTAGCTGTCCATTTCCTGATTACCCAATTTACCGTAGCTTAAACGCAGTTTTACTTGGTCGAAGATATTCTCCAATGGGCGGAAGAATTTCTCGCGGTTGATATTCCATCCTACGGAAACAGAGGGGAAGCTGCCATAGCGGTGTCCATCCTTGAAGCGTGACGAACCGTCACGACGGATAGAAGCAGACAACAGATAGCGATCATCGTAAGAGTACATCACACGTCCGAAGAGAGAAACCAATGCCTGTTCATACAAAGAACTTCCGGCTTTCATCGTCGTTACGTTTCCGGTCATTGTGTCGATATATTTGGGAAGGTCCGAGTTGCTTCCATTTAAAGAATAGCTCTTGTCTTTCTGTGCAGAATACCCCATCATAGCGGAGATATTGTGCTTGCCGAAAGTACGGTCGTAGTTCAATGTGTTTTCAAGTACCCATGAGTCGAAACTTGAGAAGCTTTCTGAAAGGTCTGGTGATTCGTTGATCCCGTAAGTTCCCAGATCATATGCGTCTGTATAATTACGGTTTTTGGTGTGGTTTCTTCTTAGACCCAGATTCAGCTTGTATTTCAAACCATTGATGATTTCGGCCTGGAGGTAAGCATTCAGGAAGATTTGCGTGCTTTCACTTGTAATATCATTGATTTCAGAGATTGCATAAGGGTTCGGAAGATTGATATCGGCAGATGTACCCCATCCTGTAGCGTTTTCCGAGTCAAAAATAGGAACAACGCTAGGGAAACGCAGTAAGCCGTTCATTGTGTCTTGATCTGTACCGCCTTTACCCTCTGCTAGGCGAAGAATTAAAGATTCACCTACAGTTACACGATTGTTGAGGAAGCTGAAATCACTTTTTAGACGAATATTGTAAGACTCGTGGCTGCTGTTACGCATAATACCATCTTTGTTCAGATAACCACCTGATGCGCTGAAAGATGCATTTTTTGAGCCTCCTGTAACGGCAATATTGGCTTTGTATACCATCGCTGTGTTCAACATGACGTCCTGCCAGTCTGTGCCTTTCCCAATGTATGGCACAGCATCGGTTTCTGCACCGTAACCATCAGCGGCAAGACCGTAGTAACGTGCGAAACGGCTGTATTCTTCTCCATTCAATACATTCAGTTTTTTAGGGTTCTGTTGAACGCCTGTGAAGAAGTTAACGTCGACTTTGGTCGGCATTTCTTTGCGACCGCCTTTAGTAGTAATCAATACTACACCACCGGCAGCGCGCGAACCATAGATGGCTGCTGCAGCAGCATCTTTCAAAACTTCGATAGACTGGATATCGTTAGGGTCTACCATGTTGATATCACCAAATGCACCGTCTACTACGTATAGTGGCGCATTGTTTGATAAAGAACTGACGCCACGCACGTTGATGGTGGTTCCATCATTCGGATTACCGCTGGAACTCATAACGGATACGCCTGCAATTTTTCCTTGTAGGGCGGTAGCGGCAGTGGTTGCCACATCTCCATTCAGCTCTTTTGTTCCTACGGAACTTACCGATCCTGAGAGATGGCTTTTCTTTACTGTACCGTAACCGATGACTACCACTTGATCCAGTTGGACATTATCTTCTGCCATTGAGATATTGATTGGAGAGTTGGAAGATACTTTTCTTTCAACTGTTTTCATGCCAATGGTTGAAAAGACAAGAATGTCATTCATCTTCACCTGAATGGTATATTGACCATCTACATTTGAGATAGTCCCGTTGGTGGTTCCTTTCACCTGGACAGTAACTCCGGGCATCGGCTCATTGGTCGAAGCCTCTGTAACTATACCTGTTACCTTTATTTCCTGGGCGAATCCGGAAAGGGTAATGAGGCATAATATAAAGAATATATAAAGTTCTTTTTTCATAATACTTGGGTATTAAACATGTGCTGTTTTTGGGGTATTTTTAAAGGTAACGCACATTCATTTCCTGACCGATAATTAATGTTTATGCATCGGTCTATAAAAATGTGGTTTGAAAGTGTGGAGAGAATATGTTGATTCTCTCCTCTTCAACTTTCTTTTTAATTCAATGATAGTGATGTTTCCTGAAAACTCCTTTTTCTTGCTTGGCGCTATTTTTTGATAAACTTCAAGCCTATTTTAACGTATTGGCATTCATCCTCTCTTAATGCTGTCGGGAGACCTTCTAATAGATTGACTACAAAGTCTTTGGTGTCCCCCAAACTATCAAATGCTCCGTCTAAATACGATTTTACAGTCGGGTCATTCACTACTACCATCGCCTTGGCCAAAATATTTCTCAGTGTAACCCCTTCGATATTGATTGCCATATTGTTACCATCGATTTTATATTCGCAAAGAATACCTTGCTCAAGGACTGGAACCAATAATTTGATTAGTGCTTTAGCTTTGTCGCGAAGATCACCATCATCCGCACGAGTACTGCCATCAGTACGAGTGCTGCCAGAAAGAGAAGTTCCTAGACTGTTGATCATATCTATGAGGAAGCCGGAGTTGAGTTCCAAGTAAATTCTTTCATCCGGTTTTTCAGGATCATAATAATATCGCAATACATTGTGAGTCCCTTCCGTGCTGTAAGGTCCTGCTTGTGTTATATCTTCGTTGTAGGAGTAGCTGGCAAGCATACCTCCGTTAGGTTCTGCTTCTACATATTCTAATAAATTGAATACAATTTGATTCATTTTTATATTTTTGCCAGTTATTGCCTCCATAATCTTCGCACTGAAAATCATGCCGTCCACTGTGCCGAGCATTGTGTTAGGTGTACCGGATATATTAACACCAAATGCTTTGCCAGGGCTGAGCATTACGTCTGATTTCCAATCAGCCCAAAAGGGAGCGTGGTTAGCTATTCCACCGCTTTGGCTCATCTTTGCTGAATACCACTTACCTACTAATTTCTTATTTGTCAGTTCATAATTGATGGCTACTGTTGCTTTTTCGTTTCCAATCTTCCCCCTATAATCCATAGTATATGTTGGTTGGACGTAGCTTCCTTCAAATATATAATCTGTTCCATTTCTATATAAAGGAACATTAGTTACAGTAATTTCCTTTACTCCCGGAACAGGGCTGTTGCCTGTGTATTTGAGTCCCCAGCCTGAGACCAATCCTCCCACACCGCCTGGGATTGCAGTAGCGATTGCTGTTTCCAAATCTGTTTGTGCTGCTGCAAACGTAATAGAGGCAGTTTCGTTATTTTCGTCTACTGTCATGATCATTTTCTTTCCCTCAAGCTTATCGCCGTTACAAGTCATCACCAGATCATAATCACCCTCTATACTATACTCTCCGTTCAAATCAGGAAGTTCCTCACTTTCATCATCAGTTCCACCATTATCAGTAAACTTCTGTTCAAGATATTCGTCATCAACTCCGTTTACACAAGAAGTAAATGTACCAGTGTAGCTCAAAAGGGAGGCTACTCCAATAAGATAAAATAATTTGTTTTTCATTGCATATATTTTTATGATGTTAAACTCTGTGGGCAAAGGTAGGGTGGTTTGCGGTGAGGGACAAATATAATTTTATCAAATACTAATACAAAATTAACAAAAAGCATAAAAATGGGTAAAAAGAGTGATTAAACATCTTTAATGTAATACTAAAACGCTATAAATAGATGTGTTTGTTGATATGAAGATTAGATACACGTATATTTCGTCTATCTTTTCCTTTACTAAAACGGATTGTTTGCTTATAAAAAGAAAGGGGATACTTTATTTTTCCGATACAGAATATAATGATTCTATTTACTGCAAAATATACCGATAATAAAGCGCATTTTTTAGAAAGAAGTGATGTACTTTGTCTATTATATCAATTCCTGAATCTCATTCCAATAGAAGAATGCTTCTATATTACCTTTTTGTAATAATCTACTTTTGATTCATTCTTTATGTATGCTTGAGTCGTCTTGTTTTAATATAACCCAATAACTGGATTTTGTTTTGCCCTCACGTTTTATATAGCCTTCGTTCACTAATACTTCCAAATGTTTTTGGATGGCGGAAGAGGCTATTCCTACTTTTTGGGTAAGCTCTTTGCGGGTTATATAATTATTCTCAATGACAAGGCGTAATATCTCGATACGATTTTTTGGCATTTGACCACCTATTTGACCACCTCGTTTGCGATTTCTGTTTTGCCCTTTTATTTTAAATGTTACTGTCACATAGTCTATTTCATTTAGAATTGAAACTTCGTTTCCTGTCAATTGTTTCCAACTCTTCATTTTGTCTATGCCGAAACCTGCATTCTCCGCATTTCTTTCGAATTCTCAACTTTCTGTCCCTTTCTTTTGTTCTTTTAGACGGAATAAAGTACCTTTGTCTCATGCCGTTACAGATAGGCTAAACGAGAAACAGGAGTAAATATGGAAGAAGTAAAAGAAATCCCTTATGGCGTTTCCAATTTTGTGGAAGTGGCGGAGCAGAATATGTATTATGTGGATAAAACGATGTATCTGCCTTTGCTGGAAAAACAGCCAAGATATCTGTTCTTTATCCGTCCGCGTCGTTTTGGTAAAAGTATTTTTTTGAGTATGCTCCGGGCTTATTATGACATCACACAGAAAGAAAAGTTCCAAAAGCGTTTTGGTAGTCTTTGGATAGGCAGTCAGCCTACTTCTTTGCAGGGACAGTTTCAGATTCTTCATCTCGACTTCTCACGCATCGGTGGAATTGAAGGAACACTAGCGCAGAATTTCGATGATTATTGCTGTGGCGGGTTGGACGATTTCGCATCCATTTATGAATCATACTATTATCCGGGATTTGCACAGGAGATGCAAAAACAGGAAGGATCCGCTAATAAACTAAACTTTCTCGACCGAAAAGCTCGAAATAATGCCTCTCGGCTTTATCTTATTATTGATGAATATGATAATTTCACCAATGTGGTACTCAACGAGCAAGGTAATGAAGTTTATCATGCTCTGACTCATGCCAGTGGATTTTATCGGGAGATCTTTAAGAAATTCAAAGGTATGTTTGAGCGTATCTTTATGACTGGTGTCAGTCCTGTCACATTAGACGATTTGACTAGTGGGTTTAATATTGGTTGGAATATTAGTACCGACTTTCAATTTAATATGATGCTGGGTTTCAGTGAGACAGATGTACGTACGATGCTTCAATATTATAAGGATGCCGGACAACTGCCTGCAGATACGGACATAGAGGCGATGATGCTGGAAATGAAACCGTGGTATGACAATTATTGTTTTGCAAAAGAGAGTTTGACGCGTGACCCGAAGATGTTTAACTGCGATATGGTGCTTTATTATCTGCGTAATTATATAACATTAGGCAAAGCTCCCGAGCAGATGATAGATCCTAACACCCGTACGGACTATAACAAGATGAAGAAGCTTATTCGTTTGGATCGTCTGGACGGTGACCGAAAGGGCGTCTTGCGTAGAATTACCGACGAGGGACAAATCGTAACCAACCTGATTACTACTTTTCCTGCAACCGAAATAGCTAATCCGGAAATCTTTCCCAGCTTGCTCTTTTATTATGGTATGCTGACTATTACTGGTACGCGTGGAAATTATGTAGTATTGAGTATTCCTAACAATAATGTGCGCAAACAGTATTATGAATTTCTGTTAGAAGAATATCAGGAGAAACGGTATATCAATTTGAATAATCTGGGTTTAATGTTCTACGATATGGCTTATGATGGCCGATGGCATGAGGCTTTGGAGTTCATAGCCCATGCCTATAAGGATAATTCCTCTGTGCGAAGCTCCATTGAGGGCGAGCGTAATATTCAGGGATTTTTTACTGCTTATCTAAGTGTGAATGCCTATTATCTGATAGCTCCGGAAGTGGAGTTAAATCATGGATACTGTGATTTATTCTTGATGCCGGACTTGCTGCGTTATGAGGTGAAACATAGCTATATATTGGAACTGAAATATCTTTCTTCGAAGGAGACTGATGCAAAAGCTAAAGTACAATGGCAGGAGGCAACGGTGCAGATAAAGGAATATGCTGCTGCGCCGAAGGTGCGCCAGTTGGTGCAGGGTACAGAGTTGCATTGCATTGTGATGCAGTTCCGTGGTTGCGAATTGGAACGGATGGAAGAAATCTTTTGAATCTTGTAGCGGTCATAAACAGTTGATTGACGAGAGAGGAAAAAATAAAAGGAGAAGTTAAATTCTGTGTTTAGCTTCTCCTTTCCTTTTTTATATAATCTCGAGAGATTATTTGAAAACTACTTTCATCGGTCTGCCTATCCAGACTTGTGGTTGTTCAAGATTGAAAATAGATGCTATTGTAGAAGCTACATCGTATTGCATCATACTTATATCATCAAATCTAAGTCCTTTTTTGATATTCTTTCCGGATATGATAAACGGAGTTTCCATTTCCTGCATTGTTTTTCCTCCGTGTCCTTTGTCAATACCTCCATGATCGGCAGTCAATATGAAAATAGTATCATCAAGTATTCCGGCATCTTTTACGGCTTGTACTATTTGTCCCATGTACGTATCCAATTCTGCTAATTTGGTATAATATGCAGGGGTGTCATGTCCTTCAGTATGCCCTGTGTGATCGGGGCTGTCAAAGCATATTGCAACCAGTGCTGGCTGTTTTTCTTTAATATAAGCAGATGCCATATTTCCCAATTCTTTAGGAGTTTTGTTGCAATCAGCAACGTGATAATGATAGCTCATGGAAAGAGTATCTACCAAATACTTGATTCCCTCCCATTCGTATAAACAGCCGATTTCTGCTTCAGGACGAGCATCACGCAGCAATTGGAAAACAGTTGGGAAAATGCCATGCTGGTTTAATACTCGTGAGGGAAGTTCCGGAGTTTTAGACCCCCACTCGGTATATCCGTGCAGTTCCGGTCCGGCTCCCATGAACATGGAAGCCCAGTTGATGGCACTGGACGAAGGTAGTGCAGAGCGTTTCTTTAATGTATAGGCACCGTCTTCCATTAATTTTTTGACATTGGGCATATCCGCTTTAGGGAGACTGTACGCACCCCAGCCGTCCAAACCGATGAAGACAACGTGTTTGGCTTTGTCTTTTCCTTTGGCATTGCAAGAATATGTGAAACAGAAGAGTAATGAGAATGTAGCAAATAAAGTGAAAAGGTTTTGTCTATTCATGATACTTTTATTTAAAGGGTTAATGTTTTATTCGTTGTTTAATGAGATGCTGTAATTGACGATAAGCAAAGGTAGGGCTATTTTGAACGGGAGACAAATATAATATTAGCAGATACTAATACTTTTTTTCTATTTCCTCTGAAACTACATGATTTGCTTTTTGATTTTTTTATTTGGTAACTGTTTTTTTAGAGAGAAAGGATGTACTATTAATATATGTAAGAAAAATATCGTGGTGAATTTGTATGTAATATTGACTATATAGCGATCTCTCTTATTTTAATATGAATCAGTCTGTTGCTTTATAAAGATAATATGTTTACAGTTCTATAATAAATCCGAATATCGTTTTTAATAAATAGTTGAAGAGTTTATTAAGAACGGTATTCGAGTTTATTAGAAACTATTTTTGATGAATATCAGAAATGTTTGTGAATTATATAAACAAAATGGGAGAAAATCAGTGCTGATCTTCTCCCATTCTTATTCTTGTATATATGGAAATCTATGCTTGATAATACGTCTTTATGTCTTGATATTTGTATGTCTCATCTTGCTTTTCTTCTTTTTGTTTTCTCAAAGATACGAAATAAAACAGGAGAAGTCAAGGATTTGGCTACTATTAAATTGTTCTCTTCTTTACTTGTTTTGTCCACAACACAAAAAGTGATATTTATTGATTTTCTTACTTATAATAAATAAAAACAAGGAGCTGTGTTACATGATAGTTTCCATTCGTAATGGATAATAGTTTTCAGTCTTACTGGAAGCTATTATATGATGCTGATTATCAATTATTCCTCATGGTAAGAATGATCTCTTGGAAAATCCTCTCCATCCCATGCCTTTTTCGAAGTCCAGGGCTGTGAAGCATCTGTCCAAAAGGGATCGTCGGCAGGAAGGCCTAACGGCAGAAAAGCAAGGGAAGCCATATATAAACTACCATTGTTGGTGTAATAGTCTGAAATACCGGGTTGGGAACCGTTGAAACCTAGCGTAAGAAAATCTTTCTTATTGAAATTGCGGTTATTTCCAAACATGCGGTTGATGACGGCCGTCATGCCGGCACGTACTTGTCCGTTTGTCAATTCTTCGGGAAGCCATTTGCGCCAGGCGAGTAATGCCAGTGTTTGCAGGGAACCGGTACGGTAAGTGATGGAACGTCCGACAACGGGTAGTGTTCCTTCCGGAGAGATGAGACGTTCAAGGATCACTCCGAATCGCTGTGCACGCGTGATCGCTTTGTGGTAATCACAGCCGGGCATGTTCCATATCTTTTTATGTTTGCCGGCTTCGGTGATAATTTCCAATGCTTCGATATACATGGGGTGTATCACAAAACTATTATAATAATCGAATGCGAAATGAGGGCCGTCGGAATACCAGCCGTCACCTACGTACCATTCTTCTATTTTTCGTAAAGAGGAGCTGATACGGTAGGTGTCGCTAGGTGCGCCTGCTTTTCGAAGAAACGATTCGACAGTTGCGCTAAACAATAACCTGTTGCTGTATGAAGGGTCCACTCGCCTGAGCTGGGTGAATTCGTTGATATATCGTTGTTTGGTAACACTGTCTAAAGGCATCCATAAAGCATCGTACCCTCTTAAAAAACTCTCTGCAATATATGCTGCATCAACTAAAGTCTGTCCTTCCTGGCGCCACAGCAGATAATCCGGTGCTGCAGGGTCAACAGCCTGCTTATAGCTGTTCAAAGCCCATTCCCGTAGCTGCTCGCGCTGTATGCCTTCTGCCGTATCATCATCCGGTAATGATAGCCAGGGGGCCAACCCTGCCATCAGTCGCCCGAAACATTCCATGTAAGTGACCTCTTTATTGCGACCATCCCATGTTGGGCTTAATTCTACAAGCATATTCTGTTTCAACAGACCATCACTCATATTCTTTAATACAGGGGTCGCCATCCGGTACATAATTTCACACCAGATTTCTCTATCGCTTTTTTCTGTTTTCTTTTTAGCAATCATACTTTCTGCCGGAAGCAGAAGAATGACAAGTAAGAGTAGCCAATTTTGTTTTTTCATGTATTACCTTAATTTTTGAGATGCAGACAAAGGTAGGGCAATTCCTGCGGTGGGACAAATACAATCTTAGCATTATCCAATACTTTTGCATTATTTATCCCAAACTGATACTTTACTGTGCGAAATGAGTGATAACAGATTGCTGTGTTTCGATTTGTTATATATTTGTGGATAAATAATATATTACTATGAAGAAGAATTGGATGTATGGCAGTGTGATGGCTGTTTTATTTGCCTCGTTGGCAAGTGGATGCGGTGAATCCCGGCAGACTGTTGAGTTTCGCGGAATCTGTGTCGATGATTTACACGGTGAGAATGGGCTCTATAATCCTGGAAGAGGATTCCGGCTGGAGACAGCGGTAGATGTACTGCATGAGAAGGATAGCCCTCCTAAAGAGCTGGTAGAATTGTCGGAGAAATATGTGGAAGATAGTGTTTCACTGGCTCAAAGCTATTTTTATCTTACCTATTTAATAGGTGAGAAACTATCGGAGGAAAATTTCCTGACCATGCAGACGTATTTTGATGAATTACAGAAGCAGGGAAAGAAAGCCGTATTGCGTTTTGCTTATGAAAGAGATTTCATGGGAAGAGCTGCCGTTGGTCCCACCGGCGAACAGATTTTGGAACATCTGGACCAGTTGAAACCTTTCCTGGAAAAGAATAAAGATTTGATTCTGGTGGTACAAGCCGGAATGATTGGTGCATGGGGCGAATGGCATAGTTCTATTCAGGGGCTTGAGAACTCGGAAGAGACAAAGGCTGCGGTATTGGAAAAATTACTGTCAGTAGTGCCCGAAGGCAGAAATGTGCAGGTGAGACTTCCGGAATTTAAAAACCTGTTGAAAGATAAACCGGAACTGTATAAAAGACTTTCATTCCACGATGATTTTATCGTCATACGACCTGATAGATGGGATGCCGACATGCACGAAGGGACTTCCAAATTCGATCAGATTGTAGCAGAATCTCCTTATCTCGTAGTGGACGGAGAACTCCCCTGGGGATTCTGGAGTGTAGGAGCCGATCCCGACAGTCCGTCTGCCGGATGGATTATTGACGGACTGCAAGCAGCGAGACGTTTGTTCCTCCAGCATTACACTTCCTTGAGCGTTATCCATAATTATAAGGAACAGCATCCTAATAACAGATTTGATGAGAATAATCCTCCCGAATACTCCATGATTGTCTGGAAGAAGACAATGATAACGGAAGATTCTCTTCGCCAGCATCTCATGCCTGTGTCCGACAGCTATTTCCGGAAACAGGACGGAACGAAAGTGAAACGCAATATGTTCGATTATATACGCGATCATCTAGGTTATCGTATAGAATTGCAATCCCTTCAATTACCGAATTATCTGCAAGCTGGAAAAGAAAACCGACTGAATCTGAACCTGGTGAACAGAGGTTTTGCCACTGTCTTTGGAGAACATCCTGTCTACTTCGTGTTGATTGATGATAAAGGAAAAGTCACAGAGTTCCTGACGGAAACCAACCCGTTGGATTGGCAACCTTTCCAACCGGGTGATATATTATGTAAACCATTGACACATTCTGTAGAACAAGTTGTTCAATTACCCGGTTCAATGGCTGCCGGAGAGTATAAACTAGGTTTGTGGATACCTGATGGTTCAGATCGATTGAAGTATAATCCCCGTTATGCTATCCGTTGTGCGAATGGGAATACTACCTGGTGGACATCTGACGATGGAAAATATGGTGTCAATATACTGACAACTGTGGAAGTGAAATAAATATCAGAATTTAATTGGCTAGTGGGAATAAAAGGCTTCCGGTGTTACTGCCGGAAGCCTTTTTCTATTTTTATGTATTATAAATTAATACTACCGTGTACGCCACATAACAAAGTATCATAATCGCTCCTTCGATTCTTGTAATTGTTCTTTTGGCAAAAAACAGTCCGAATAACCAAAGCAGAATACCGGAACCTACTAATGTAAACAGGTCGAAATTGGTGATTCCACTAAGATGGAGAGGAGTGATGCTCGCGCTGCATCCCAGTACAAAGAATATATTGAAGAGGTTACTACCAATCACATTTCCAATGGCAATTTCCGGATTTTTCTTTAATGCGGCAACGATAGACGTAGCCAGTTCCGGAAGAGAAGTCCCTCCTGCAACCAGTGTCAGTCCGATAATCGATTCGCTGACACCCAGGTTGCGGGCGATGCCCGTGGCACCGTCGACAAACAACTGCCCTCCATAAATAAGGGCGGCCAAGCCTCCGATGATATAAAGAATGGATTGCCACCAAGGCAGTGATTTGATTTCTGTTTCCTCTTCTATGACCGGATGTTCTGCTTGTTGTTCCATTGTAACCGGCTTGGAAGCGATGGCAAAAGTGTAGCCCATGAAAATGACAAAGAAGCAAAGCAACAACAAGCCGTCTACTCTGTTCAGGATATTCTCCGGAGCTTTATCCAAAAATACATCATTGGCACAAATCAGCAAGACAATAGAAGAAAGTATGCAGAGCGGAATCTCTTTTCTAAGTGTATTGCGGGTGATGACAATCGGGGCGAATAATGCCGTGCAGCCTACAATCATCAATGTATTGAAAATGTTACTTCCCACCACGTTGCCTATGGCAATATCCGCGCTTCCTTTGAGAGCAGAAGATACACTGACCGTCAGTTCCGGGGCAGAAGTACCGAATGCAACGATGGTAAGTCCGATCACGATGGGAGGGATGCGGAAACGCTTGGCTACCGAGGCGGCACCGTCTGTTAATCCGTTAGCTCCTAGAAGAATGAGGATTAATCCCCCGATAAGTAATAATATATTCATGCTTTTTCTCTTTTAGTGGCAAAGATAATCAATTTGGAAATGGTAATGTCAAAAACAATCCGTATGTTTGCTCTGTTTTTTATGAAAAGTTAGATTAACCTTAATTATAATCAAGGGATATAAGGTATGGAAATAAATAAAATAAAACGGTCGTTACTGGTGTTGTTCCTTTCTTTTCTGGCAATCGGGGCGCAGGCACAGTTGGAACAGGCGGTTAAGAAGATATTTGCCGGAGATACAATAACGAACGGACATGTTCCTTTGAAACGGGATTCGGACTCTATCCATCTGGCGGATATGCGGAAATCGTTGGAAGAAGCCCGGCTCAATGAAGCGAATATGCGGATGGAAATGGAGCAGATGAAGCTCCAGATGGCTACTGCCGACTCCGTCAAGTATGTACAGCAGCGACAGCGTATTGACTCTCTGCGTCAGTTCACTAAGGGAATACCGGTAGTGGCGGACGATGATACCTTATTCTACCTTTTCACCAAACGAGGCGGATATACTCCTCAGCAACGTGCCCAAATGACCGGTGCAGCGATTGAAGAGATAGGAAGACGCTTTAATCTACAACCCGATTCTGTGTCTATCGACCATTCGGACATTGTTTCCGATTTGATGTACGGCAGCAAAGTCCTGCTTTCTCTTACCGATCAGGATGCTTTGTGGGAAGGAGTTTCCCGTGATTCGTTAGCTAAGGAAAGACAGCAGAACGTCATTACCAAACTGCATGAGATGAAAGCGGAGCACGGACTTTGGCGGATGGCAAAGCGTGTGCTCTATTTTGTGTTGGTAATTGTGGGACAGTATTTCCTGTTCCGCTTGACCAATTGGTTGTTCCGTAAACTGAAAGCGCGTATCCTGCGCCTGAAAGATACGAAGATAAAACCGGTATCCATCCAGGGGTATGAATTGCTGGATGCGCAGAAACAGGCGAACCTGTTGGTATTCCTGTCCAGTATCGGGCGGTATATATTGATGGGATTGCAACTACTGTTTACCGTACCGTTGATTTTCATCATCTTCCCCCAGACGGAAGGACTGGCATACCAACTGTTAGGATATATATGGAATCCGATTCGCGGTATCTTTGTGGGTATTATCGACTATGTGCCCAAATTGTTTACTATCATCGTTATCTGGTATGCCGTGAAATACTTGGTACGTCTCGTCTTGTATCTGGCACGTGAGGTGGAAGCAGGACGGCTCAAAATCAACGGCTTCTATCCGGACTGGGCGATGCCAACTTTCCATATCGCTCGTTTCCTGCTCTATGCATTTATGATTGCGATGATTTATCCTTATCTCCCGGGTTCCGATTCCGGAGTGTTCCAAGGTATTTCGGTATTTGTCGGATTGATTGTTTCGCTCGGATCAAGTACGGTTATTGGTAATATCATCGCTGGATTGGTTATCACTTATATGCGTCCGTTTAAGATGGGTGACCGGATCAAATTGAATGATACCACCGGAGATATCATCGAAAAGACTCCTCTAGTGACACGTATTCGGACTCCTAAAAATGAGGTTGTGACTGTTCCCAATTCATTTATCATGTCGTCTCATACGGTAAACTACAGTACTTCGGCACGTGAATATGGACTGATTATTCACTCGGAAGTATCTATCGGTTATGATATTCCCTGGCGACAGGTTAATCAGATACTGATTGATGCTGCGTTGAATACTCCCGGAGTGGTGGATGATCCGCGTCCGTTTGTGTTAGAGACTTCTTTGAGCGACTGGTATCCGGTCTATCAAATTAATGCTTATATCAAACAGGCAGATAAAATGGCACAGATTTATTCGGATTTGCATCAGAATATTCAGGATAAATTTAATGAAGCCGGCATTGAAATTATGTCGCCGCACTATATGGCTGTACGGGATGGAAATGAGACAACCACTCCCAAAGAGTATCAGAAAAGTAACAATCCTTCCAATAAGGCGGGGGAAGAAAGTAAATCTGAATAGTTATTACTGTCGCCGCCATTATTGCTGTTGTGTTGTATAATGAATATCAAAACGTCCGTTAGTCAGACGTTTGCCGTTGCCGAAGGTTGCACTGATAATATTCAATTCTGGGTCGAAATGGCTTATAAAAGCTGTTCCGTCTTCCAGTTCTTCTCCTCTGAACCGTATATCGGTGAGAGTTGCTTCTTTGCCTTCCTGGGGAGATAAAATGATGAAGTGTATGTTGATGTCAGGTTTGACGGAAACATTGACGGATAGTTTGTCCTCCTCCGGATAGTAGTGGAATGAATCATACGTCCAGACATACGAGTGCCCCCAATTCAGGTATCGTCCTCCCACATAAATCCATCCGTCCATCAGACAGCCAAAGGTGTTGGCACCTGTAGTGGTGACAGAAGGTAAAACTGTAATGTCAATCGATTCATCTTCCGTACAGCTCCAAAAGCTGATAATGGAAAAAAGAATGAGTATATATTTCTTCATAGTGCTTTTTTTGAGTGAATGTTAAAAATAATAGGATAATCCCGTAGTGAAATTTATTCGTGTGAGGTTGGTATCATTATTGCCATCGAGTTTTACAATAACCCTTTCTCCGTGATAGTGGGTTCTCATTCTAAGCAGTTCGCTATACATATATTGTACTCCTAAACTGACTCCCAGATTGGGATTCAGCTTATAGGTAAGATTGGCATTGGTCAGGAGACCAATAGTGAAGGCTTTCACTTTCCGTGTTTTGCCGAACACCTCACTGTTGTTCCGTAGAATGACTCCACCGGGACCAGTTGTTACACGGATTTGCCAATGTTTGGTGTTAGCATTACACATTCCGATTTGAGTACCAATGAAATGAACCCATAAATGGTCCTTCCCTTCCGGATGACTTCCTTTGGAAGAAAATCCGGAGTAGATTCCTCCAAAGACAAAACGTTTGAGAGGGCGGAAATTATATTGTCCATCCCAGCTTACGCCTTGTGCGAGTGTACGTTGGTAACTATGGGTACTTAACGTGAGTGTAGGAGGGTGATGGAACATAACACCGTAGCCCGCGTGAAAAGAGAACTCGTGTCGCTCAAAATCTCTCTGTGAGAAAAGTGGAGTGTGACAGGACAAGGTGAATGCGATTAGTAATAGAATGGCTTTTATGAGTGTTTGATTCATCTGGATTAGTTTAGATTGTGTTTCTTTTTTGCAAAAATAGAAAATAGTTCAGACTTTCTCACAGCGAATCAGAACTTTTTGCCCATTATTTAATGTACTGGCAAATAAGTAGGTATCTCCTCCTTCAGCCAAATGGATTCGTTTGCGGAGTTCGGCTACTGTGGCGGGGAAGTTACGGACAGTTACATTTGCTTTTTTCAGGTCTGCCAGATTCTCCTTTACTTCTTTTTTATTGAAACTGCACTGGTTGACAATACGGAATATTCTTCCGGGGAAGTTTTCAATGAAAGTATCGGAAGTATAAAGATGGCTATTGGGATGCAGTTTGCGGACAGGGTAAGCTGCTGCAATGCTACGGAAAGCACCGGCTTTCAGAAGGGAGGCATTCGGTTCGTAAAGATAGGTTTCTAAAGAATCCGTATATGTACATTCACTGCATTGCTCCTGTTCGCGGGTGAATACAAAGTGTTGTTCTTCTTGAGTCCCTTTCGTGGAGAGGTTCACGCAATGAATGGAGATTTCTGTCGGTGATGTTTGTCCGAGTAGGATAAGTAGTTCCTTACATTCGTTGTTGACAGACAGAATGTGAACTTCCTGTGTCTGTTTCAACTCCTTCAGTGCCAATGAAAGATCGAGCATGGGGGAGAGTTTTATCATTACCCGGTTGGCTTTTTGAAGTAAAAGCTCTTCCAGTTCGGCTACGTTTGGTTCGCAGTCGGAGATGGCAACCGTTTTTCCGCCGTGCTCATTGCGACGCGCGGGGTCGAGGAAAAGGCAGTCTACGGGGGACATTGCTTGCAGGTAGGTTACTCCATCTTCGTTTTTTATGTTTATATGGTTTAGATTCAGTACGGGAAAGTTATGTGCTGCTATTTCGCAGAGTTCCTCCTGACGTTCTACGTAAGTGGCGGACTTGAATCCGGTGGCAAGAAAAGAACAGTCAATGCCGAATCCGCCGGTGAGGTCGGTCAGAGAATCTCCCTGCAAAAGACGTGCTTTGTAGCGGGCGGTGATTTCTGAAGAGCATTGTTCCAGCGACAGATGTTTCGGATACCATATCTTTTCGATCTCCCACCATGAGGGAATCTTTTCGGCTGCTACCTTCCTTCCTGCAATTTGGGTGATGGCAGTTGGCATATCTATATCCGGGTACTTTTTAGCTTGTAAAGCCAGCACACGTACATCGTCCGATGAATGTTCGCGAATAAAAAGTTGGGTTTCAGGAGAGATTTGCATCATGGTGTTATTGTGTTATAGGATATTACAATGAATCGTCGAGCTCTGATTATGGGGTTGTTGAGTGTCGGTTATGGTATTAACTTATACTTCTGTTTGGCTACGTCCCGGCTGCAAAAATTGAAATGCCACCATTCGCTGGGTAATGCACGGAATCCGGCCTCTTTCATCACTTTTCGTAGCAGTAACCGGTTCTGACGCTCTGTTTCACTCATTTTTCCATTATGTACCAATCCGATCTCGTCTGTGATGTGTGCTTCCATGCCTAAGTGGTCTACTTTGGTTCCCATCGGTAGGGGCTGTCCCAGAGAGTCTTGGATACTGATGTCTACTGCCAGTCCGTAGTTGTGTAACCCGCCTCCACGGTTGGGGTTGGAGACATATTTATATTTGGACGTTCCTTTCACTACGTTCCACATCTTTTTCTGTACCGACATTGGACGCGCCGCATCGTAAATGATAAGACTATAAGACGGGTGTAGTTTCTTTAAGGCTTTTTGTGCTTCTATCAGAGCGTATGCCGCATCCGGATGCAGGTAGGCTTCCGTTAAGTTGTCGTAAAGCACTTCGCCTGTGAAATTATCAGCCTGTGTATACATCAGTTTTACAACGAGACTGCTATCCAGGTCAGCTATATTGACGAGTCCTAATGAGTCCATGTAGAGAGCCATTTCGCTTCGCTCCGGTGGTGAAACGGTGGAACATTCTTCGCGTGGTTGTATATCCTCCGTCGTTTGTTCGTATTCCATGAGGGGAGTGCTCTCCTTTTCCTTATGACTGGAAAAGAAGGAGCATCCTGTCAGCAGTAAACAGAAAATAGCTAAACTATATTTTAGAATAATCATTCAACCTTTTGTATTTAGTGTGCCAAAGATACTTCTTTTTGGCTTTAGCTCCAATAAGCTACCTCTCTTACCGTTGGATATTAGCTGCTGCTTTCTTCAGATTGGCCACTCCTTTCCATGCGTCAAGCAGGTGCAAAACATGTTCGTCTTCGGCTTTGCTATGGTTGATGGATAACAGCTCCGCATATATTTCCAGTAATTTCTTTAAGTCTTTGACAGGCTTTTCTGGAAGTCCGGCCAACATTGCCACGATTAGTTTCTCCAATTCCCGGTTATGCAGCGGACTGACGTTTATCATTTGTTGCTGTATCAGATCAGTGAGTCTTTTCAGCGGTCCCCAGCCGGTATGTTGATGCGAACTTAAGATGCTGCCTATGCGTCCACTGTCTATGCAGCCTTGACCTACACGCTCTATCCAGATTTCGGCAGCATAGGAACGGGAAGTTTTATCGGCTACCAGCATGCAAGTGGCTTCCAGTAGATAAGACACTTCGTGCCATGTATGCCTTAACTGATGAAGCGCTTCAATGGCAGCTTGGGTGATACCTGCTTCCCTTACCTCATTTAACGTCGGGTCGTATATGGCGCTGCGGATGCACCATACCAATAGTGGCTCCGGTATATTGGGAGTTAACCATGCCAAACGTGGCAAGTCGTTCTGTATGTCGTCAAAACGTTCTATCTGTGGGTACATTTCAACCAGTAACGGATGCGGATCGTATGAATAGTAACTGACTCTTTCATTATATTTGTCTTTATTGATGACATGAGAGTTCTCGCTTTCCGGAATATCGAAAGTAAGAGTTGAACAAATCCATTCTACCGTTTTCTTGTTATAATCCGTGTACGAGTCAGTATACTGATAGGTTCTCCATTTAAAGTTTCCGGTCAGAAATTCACGTGGACTTTTATTATAGGAGAAATCTTTAAATTCAGCATAGATTGTTTCCGGTGATTTCATTAATCCTGCCATCATCCACCAGGAAGGATGATTGAAAGGTGCTTGGGGAAGTACGTCTTTTTCTCCCAGCAAAAAAGTGAGCAGGTGCCGGTATTCTCCTTTCAAACTTCGGAGGAGCAGAGGAAGCTCTTGCGACGAACTTTCCAGTGCCACTCGTGAAAGTGCTGTTTGCATATCCATATCGTCCGGTTCGGCATTTGCCTGCTGATATTGTTTTAACCTTTCTATCAGGGTTTCCGGAGCGATAAACATCGGTGTATGAGTGGGAGTGGACAATAGGGGCAAAGGTTTCTCCTTGCTTTCCAGAAGGTCTAATGTCCGGCATAACAGTTGCTTATGAACGGGGAACTTTATTTTTTTGTTCGTCTTTTCACGAATGGTGAGTTTTTGTAGATTACGATACCCCCATTTGCCTTTTTGAAGTTCGTCTTTTTGTACCATTTTCAGATGTAAGTTGTTTAACTCTTGGGCTTCTTCAGGGAAACGTTTAATCAGCAGTTTGGCATAGTCAAGGAGGAAGGTGGCCATTAACTGGTCTAATATACCATTTCGGGAACTTCCTCCGCTCATCAGCAATTTGTAGGCACGTTGGAGAATAGGGGTCCATTGAGAGATTTGTTTTGCTTCCTGTTGCCGGTCCCATTTCACTAAGGCTCCGAGTAACAGGTCGAAGTGATAGATCTCGTTCACGTCGAGCACTTGGCTGGCTAGAAATATCAGGTCTTCAGTGGAAGTGATTTCCTGTATCCGGTTGTCTTCACGGATGATAGGGAGTATTGGCTCATACGTGAAAGAGGCGGAATCTTCCGGCTCATTATTCTCCAAATACGCTTTCAGCTCCTTTTTAGTATTAGCCAACATGGTTTCCGTATATATGGAAAGTACCTCTTTTAATGTAGTAGATGCCGTCTCTCCATACGTCTGAATAAGTTTGACTATCTTACTTTGGGTGGATTCTTCCCGGCTCATCAGTCCTTGTGCGGCTGCACAACAGATAGTGTCGCGATGTTCTTTTCTTTCTTTTGCCAGCTTATGGAGTATTGCCAGTGTGTTTTGGTGAATCGCTTTCACGTCCGAAGCAAAAAGCACGGAAGTCTGACTTAGAAACTCTTCAACCTGGAATTGTGGGTGAGTGCATAAGTTCTTCAGCAGTCCGAGTATGATATTTACCGGACGGCTGTGAGGGGCGGACAGAACGGCAAATATTTCCGGTTGTAGTGTCAGTTGTTCTTCTGTGCTGGGGTTAAGTGCGGTAAACATGCCTGCAAACCAACTACTTAGGTTTTTGTTCAGATTCCGGTTGACGGCAAGCAGAGATTCTTTTAATACACGCATACGATCTAGTTGACCGTGTTCTACGAAGTATCTGAAAGAGAAATAAGGCTGTCCGCTTGTACGATTATCCGTCCAGTTTTGTCCGCAATCGTATTGGAACAGATACCAGATATGTTCTTTGAGTGTGATTGCCCGCTTTTGCAGGAAATCGGTATTGTTCATGTAGTTCACCAGATAACCGGCGATGGTTTGCGGAGAGGGTGTTAGGGTGAGTACTCCCTGTTCTATCCAATCCATCAGAGTTTCGTAATTCATTCCATAGAAACCGCCGAATTCCTTGCTTTCACCCTCTTTGAAGAAACTGTCGATCCAGGAAGGAATGTACCATGGGATCAATTCATTCAGTTGTTCCGTATAGATTCCCCATTCGTGTTTGCGGAATTCTTTTAGCGAATAGATGACGAGGGCGGTAAGATTGATGATACGATGCTGTTCGGGAGTTCCGCGTGTACCGTATGTGTTCTCGTTAAGTTGCACGAATTTATTGTAGTGTTCTTCCAATTTGTTAAGGCAGGGAACAAGCGTTTTTCGTTCTTCCTGCGTTAGTCCTTGCAGAAAAGGGATGATGGCGTCGCCTTGTCCTTTTTCTACTATCTCGTTGAGGCGTTCTTCTATGGTCATAATCATGAATTTGTTATAGGTTGTTGAGTGAAGTCGTCACTTTTTTCAGGTTGCTGTTTGTGCCCCATTCTTGTAGGCGTTGCAGGATTTGTTCGTCTGTAACCTTGCTGTGGTTGATGGTCAATAGCTCCAGATAAAGTTCGAGCAGTTGTTTGAGTCCGGTAACGGGTTTGTCTGGCAATCCGCCTATAAATTCTGTGAGCAGTGCTTCCAGTTGCTGGTTGTGGAAAGTACTTCGTTTGTACATGCTTTCGTACACTTGTGTGGTGAAGCGTTTTAGCGGAGCAAGTTCCATCTGGATGAGGCGGGCCAGGATTTCTCCTACCCGGTGATTGTTTATTCTTCCTGTGGATATTCCTTCTACCCATAATTCGGCTGCATAGGAACGGACTGTTTTGTCTACAAAAAGCAGCGAACCACTTAGTAGGAGCAAACTCATCTCTTTGAGCGGGCAGTGGAAAGACAACAACATGCGCAAGGCACAGGCGAGGGTGCGTTTGCTGTCTTCCTGCGGAGTGCCGAAAGTCATGTAGCAAGTGATAATTTGGGCTATCAATGGTTCCGGGCGGTTGGGGAAACAGCATAGCAGAGGTTCCATGTAACAGGAATCATCCATGTTATATTTACTATTGATAATCAGATGTTCCTGCCATAACTGGTGGCTGTTGCATTCGGCATATGTATGCCATTTGTAGAACTCGAGTTGGAGCAGACGCCTGTCAGTTTCGTATGATTTCTCTTTGGGTTTCACCTCTTTCCACTCGTAGTCTCCTGTCAGATAGTTGTGAGGTAATGTGTTACAGGCGAAAGATTTGAATGCTTCGAATTCCGTCTCCGGTGCTTTTACCAGTCCGGCGGCCATCCAGGCGGTTGGATGATTGTAGGGCGGTTCGGGTAGCGTGTTTTCATCCAACAGGAACAGAAAGAGATGCAGGTATTCATCTTGCAACAGTTGCCGGGCGGTGGCGATGGCTTCTTCTTTGTCTTCCATGGCACATCGGGCAATAGCTAGCTGGAAATCCCATGGACAGGGTTTCGTTTCTGCTTTCTGATATACGGCAAGCCGGCGTACCAGTTCGGTAGCCTGTACGTATGCCGGGGTATGGGTGGGAGTAGAAAGTAGGGGGAAGGCATTGCCTCCTTTTATTTTACGGATCACATTTAGCCATAAATGTTTGATGGGTGTGAAACAGGTTGCGTTGCTGTAGCCGGGTTTCCAGTCGGCAAGTCGTTTGAAAGAGCGCTCGTCATAAGCTCCTCTGTTTTCATCTATTCCTTTCAGCCTTTCTTCCAGTCGGGTGAACATATTTCTCAAAAATCCTGTGTTGGAGGTATCTTTCTGTGCCCATAAGCGTTGATATTCCAGTAGGAAGGTAGCGAGAAGATCTTCGTATGGCTCCCAGCTATTGGCAACGATAGTGGCAGCCCGTTGGAAAACAGGTTCCATCTGGTTGAGATCTTCTTTGACCAATTGGGGATGGAAAGCAATGATGGCGGCGATGGTTGTTTCTATCTCCCAACTTTCCTCCATGTCGAACAAACGACTAAGCTGGAACAGGAAATCTTCTTTGTTGGCGGGGAAGGGAATAGGGTTGTCTTCCCTGCAGATGCGTACCGTTTCTCCCACACTTGCATCGGGTTCAAGGGTATCTTCCGCAGGCTGCGGTTTGAAAGATGAGAGTATCGCATGCACGCTTTGAAACATCTCCGGTTGATAAGATTGCAGTGTTTCCTGGAGATTGGATGAAGAGGCGTCTCCATATTTTGATATAAAATTAGCGGCTTTCTTTTGAAGGCTTTCGTCTTTCTTCAAGAAGAGTTGGCAGAGAGTGATGCAGCAGGGCTCTTTCATCTCGGGATGTTGTGCGACGATCTTTTCAAAGAGGGCGTAAATGGTAAGCAGCGAGTTTTTGGGGCTGGAGAAGAAAAGGGTGGTTGCACGTTCGATGAATTCCTGATAACGGAATCCTTCTTCGGATGCAATATTTTTCAACTGTTGCAACATCACGTTCACCGGTTTGGTATAGGAAGAGGTGAATATTTGCATCATTTCTTCTTGCAAGGATAACAGTTCTCCGGTAGTTGGTTGCAGAGTTTCGAAGAATCCGGCAAACCATCCTGCCATATCTTTTTTGAAACTCCGGTGGAAGGTGGCGAGTGTGGCTTTTAATAGGCGTTCTCTATCCAGATGGCCGTCCAGCGAAAAGCGGTAGAGAGCGGCACTGATACTTTCATCCCGTGCGGTAACTCCTTTTTTATAAGCCTCTTTGGCGCAATCATCTTGATAGCCGATGGACGATTCGTATTCGAAAATCGTCCAGATATGTTCTTTCAGGGTGATGTCCCGCTTGAGTAATAACTCACTGTTGAAAGTATCGTTTCCTTTAGGTTCCTTATTTCTGATGCGGGTAATCCAGGGGAGTACATGTGCAATGCGGCTTGGAGCAATTTCTTTGAGGTATCCCATATCCATGAGCTGCATCAGCTGTTCGTAATTGAGATTGAAATTAAACCAAGTTTTGTCATCATTGATAAAATCAGTCAGCCAGGTGGGGTAGTAGAGCGGGAGTAGTTTGCAAAGCATATCAAACTTCACATGATATGCCATATCCATCTCCCGTTTGTTGGCGCAGACAAACTGGACAGCAGATAGAAAATGTGCCCGTGCCGCACTGCAGGTTGTCTCACTACTGAAACCGGCAAACTTACTTTTTATCCATTGTAAATCCCGGATAACCGGCAGCAGCTTCCGCCTTTCTTTCATTGGTAACTCCAGTAATCTCTTGACAAAAGGGATTAATATCTTCTCTTCATTCTCCGGAGTATCCACATAAGCCTTGGATAATTTCTCGAGTTCTTTTTTTAGTTCTTCCATTGTACTAGTTTCTTTACTGCCAGAATATGTTTGCAAGCTCCCCGTTCTCCCTGATTGCTGCTGAACCAGGTGCAAGTGCAACGCTCCTTCTCACTCTCTCTGTCGAGAATGACCGTATGCCTGACACCTCCACTTCCTGCCACGCGTGCTTCTGTCCGTTTCTCGTCATTCGATATGATTTCTACTTTTTCTTCTTCCAATAGTTTTTCTGCAGCTATCATTCGAGGATTGAGACTTAAAATACGTTCGGTTTTGAAAGGCAGGCGACGGTAGAAGAAGCTGTTTTCATCCAAATCGAATCCCAATAACCCCATGGCTGCCAGCCGTGCCGCGAGAGAATCTACCTTATCCAGGTCAATATGTTCCTCTATGGCAAAAAGAGTGGGGTTGAACTGTTGGTTGGCATAACTGTATTTGTCCATTGCCTCTATCCATCTTTCGGGGACATCTTCGAGCAGAGATTCCAGTGCGGCGCCTTCTCCGGAAAATCCTCTCCAACATTCGCGGGAAAGAGAAAGGCTGAAGCGTACCGGACCGAAATAAAGTTGCCAAATGGTAGATTGCATGGTGGGATGCGCAAAGACTTTCAGCTCATCGGCAAATGGAAGCAAGGGCTCGAGCAGACGTAAGCGATGAAGTCCTCCAATGCAGACGGCATTCATGCTTTTCACCGGTGAAAAGGCGGGTTTTTGACCGCGCATCACTAAATAATAGTCGCATTTCACACTACTTTTCGGAAGAGTCTGGAAGAGTTGTAAGGTTTGTATGCGATTGAAGGAGTAGAGCTGTTCCGCAACGGATTGATAAATCTGTACCGTAGTCAGCCCTTTTATCCATTTCACGGGAAGAGGTACTTTTCGTTCTATTACTTTCTCACCTTTATGATAAAGTCCCACCTCTTTGGGACCGACCGACATTACCATATTCTCCTGTCTGCCTATTCCTCCTAAGGCAGAAATCATTCCGGGATTAAAATCTACGTTTGTTGTCCCGTTTTCCAGAAATTCTCCGTCGTGTCCGTCAGGAAGCACGTCGACTCTGGCATATACACCTGCACAATTAGAGAATCCTTCAAAACGCAGGCGGTCATTTCCTGCGGTTACAATCGGATCTTTCAGCATGGAAAGCTGTGACGGTGTCAGATTAAAACTGGACTGCACAACATTGGATAATGCGATGAGGCAGCGTGCTGTCATGTAGGGTTGTGTCAACTTTCCCCAAAAGAAACAGGGTGTTTCTTTCTTTTCTATTTCGCTGTATTTGGCAAGAAACAGTTCGTCCTGATCGGCTGACCGTTGCAGTGCGGAAGGAGCTGCATATTGGTAAGAGATGGTATCAGTCATAGATAGTAAATCTGAATTTGGTTGTATATTCTCCAAATATAGAAATTAATTCTTAGTGAAAAAAAGAAGTAGGAGAATTTACATCGCTTTGGAATACTGATATTATAAAATATCGTCAAATGAAGCATTTATGCCTCTTTTGGCAGCAAATATTAAATACAATTCTTTATAGTCAGGCACAATTTTTTATACATAAAACAACTATTATTTATAACTATTCTTAATTTCTACGTTCCTTTTTGCCGGAAAATAATACTTTTGTTCCCATAATTAGAATGTTTTAGTAACAGATTCTAAATTAAGTCTTATGAATTTTTAAAGATGAAAAAGACAGCTGTTTGTGAAAATCGCTAATATTGTTTGTTTTGTTTGTGTTATCCCATTTTGAGTCAGGTGTGACTTCAAAATGGGATTTTCGCTATAAGGACAGTCTCAAAACCACCTGAATACTATCAGAAATGAGCTAAATTCTATCAGTGGATAGATTTTCCCCTAAACAATGTCTGTTCTTCACCTGCCACATTTGTTGAAAACCCGTAAACTTGCAACATCGAAATGATGATGACGAATACTCACAATTTAAAAATAACGTATATGAAAAGTTTAAGCTTCAGGAAAGATCTGATAGGAGTACAGGATGAATTACTCCGTTTTGCATATAAACTGACAACCGATCGTGAAGAAGCAAACGATTTGTTACAGGAAACCTCATTAAAAGCATTGGATAACGAAGACAAATATACCCCCGACACAAATTTCAAAGGATGGATGTATACTATAATGCGGAACATCTTTATTAATAATTACCGCAAAGTAGTGCGCGATCAGACATTTGTCGATCAGACTGAAAACCTCTATCACTTAAACCTGCCGCAAGATTCAGGTTTTGAAAGTACGGAAAGAGCTTACGATTTAAAAGAAATGCACCGTGTAGTCAATGCTCTGCCGAAAGAATACAGAGTTCCGTTTGCTATGCACGTTTCAGGATTCAAGTACCGTGAGATTGCAGAAAAGCTGAATCTTCCGTTAGGTACTGTAAAGAGCCGCATATTCTTTACCCGTCAGAAATTGCAGGAAGAATTAAAGGACTTCCGCTAAACGTTTACTATCAATTTTCAGTTGGTATCAATAGGTATAGGGCAAAAGGATCTCGTTTCCTTTTGCCTTTTTTATTTTATGTGTTGGAGGTTTGTATTTGTTATGGGAATTTTTTCAGTAACTTTGTCACTGTTTAATTGACTGCTCTGACTTATCAGTCAAGGATAGTCGATTTGCTTCTCTAAATTGTCGAAGAATGAATAAAGATATAAATGTTATGATAAAAGCGATCATGCTCGATGTGGATGGAACATTGGTAAGTTTTGAAACTCATAAAGTGTTGCCATCCTCTGTTGATGCCCTTAGGAAGATTCATGACGGTGGAATTCGAATAGTCATTGCTACCGGTAGAGCGGCAGGCGACCTTCATGAAATAGCTGATGTTCCGTATGACGGAATTATTGCATTGAATGGTGCCGACTGTGTTTTGCGGGATGGCACCGTGATAAGAAAGCACCTTATTCCGAAAGATGATTTTAAGAAAGCCATGGAAATAGCAAAGACCTTTGATTTTGCAGTCGCTATTGAATTGGATGAAGGTGTGTTTGTTAATCGTCTGACTCCGACTGTCGAACAGATTGCTAAAATCGTGGAACACCCTATCCCGACCGTTGTAGACATTGAAAACCTGTTTGAAAAGAAAGAGTGTTGTCAGCTTTGTTTTTATATCGATGATGAGATGGAACAAAAAGTGATGTCGTTTCTGCCTAATCTTTCCTTGTCGCGCTGGCATCCTTTATTTGCTGACGTAAATGTGGCAGGAATAAGTAAAGCAACCGGCCTTTCGGTATTTGCTGATTATTATGGGATCGGAATGACGGAAATAATGGCTTGCGGCGATGGTGGTAATGATATTCCTATGTTGGAAGTTGCCGGAATCGGAGTGGCTATGGGAAATGCATCGGAGATAGTCAAGGCTTCAGCCAATTTTGTTACTGATACGGTGGAGAATGACGGGCTTTGTAAAGCGCTGAAACATTTTGGAATTATTTAATATTGGGTACTCTATAGCTTAATATTATAGGTGTTATTCCCCTATTGCTTATTCTTCGCCATTTCTGCTTTGTCCGTTGCTGTTGTTTTTACCTATTTGGGAACAATTAGTTATCTTTTATTCTAGTTGGAGGATGGCTATAAAAAGGAAAAATTCCTGCAAGTGAAGCACTTACAGGAATTTTTCAGTGGACCAGCCTGGGCTTGAACCAGGGACCTCCAGATTATGAGAACGGCAATATGATATTCTGTGATAGTCTACTTCGCACGTTTTCGCTGTGTATCAATTAGTTGTAAATTTTACTATTCCCTATGAAACTCACTAAATACCCCTAACTGAAACCATTTGTTTTCGCATTGTTTTCGCATTGTTTTCGCATTGTTTTCGCAGAAATGATGGAGAAAACACATAAATAGAGTATGATAGTGGCGTTTGACATGAGTATGAAAGTTAAATAGTGTCTATGAGACTTGATTTTCATCTTGTTATTGCACGAAAATGAAGATAATTCATTACCTTTGCATCATTATGTAAGGTGAGCCATGACCAAAAGGTGCTCTTTCCCCAAAAGGAAAAGTGAGTTTGCCTAACCTTCGTGGGAGGGTCATCCCATTCCGATGAATCGAAGCGTAGAGGGAGTATTAGTCGGAGAATACTCTATTTCAAACAATACGTGAGAGTTGCTTCAGGGGTTGAGACCGATTAGCAGAAGCCCGGTTACCAGTCAGCGACAGAAGACAACGAGATTGCACCGCTGCATATAACGACAATGTTTTTATCCGTCAAAGGATAGGGACTCAGTGGTTATATGCAGCGTTTTGTATATGTACGCCTCACATTACAAAGCGGCTGTGTTCAGAGGTTATGTTGAACATAAACTATTGAATGCAATGGAAAAATTAACCAAATCCATGCCCCTTTTCAAAGAGCGTGGTTGTACTGTATCACTTGCCCTTGATATTCGAACCAACAGGAGGAAATCAAGTGAGTACCCTTTATCTGTGCGTTTTACATTAGAACGTAGAGCTTTTTATTATCCCGTTGGTGGGTCTTATACTGCAAAAGAGTTTTCGGACATTTGTAGTGCTGTAAAATGTAGGAGCGAGAACTATAAGTTGCAAAAGGAATGGAAGGACACGTTTATTCCCAAGTACAAGGAAATCTTGACGAATCTGAACAAGGGAGGCATCCTCACATACGAAATGGTACGTCGATGTATAATAGACGGTGAAGAAGCAACATCCATAGATGACAACGCTACTGCCTCTCAATCTTTTGTTGGCATTTGGGAGCAAGTCATCCATGACCTCCGAACAGAAGATGGCGGAGTACGCTTTACCACAGCCGAAAGTTACGAGTGTTCTCTCAAATCATTCAGAAAGATTCTTGGAGAGAATGCCATAAAAGACTTTTGTATCAGTGCGGCAGAACTTCAGAAATGGAAGGACGGAATGCACAATGGGGTAAAAGACGAGAATGGTGTGATTGTCGGGAAAATCAGCGACACTACCGCTGGCATCTATTTGCGTTGTTGCCGTGCTGTATGGAACAGGTGTGTGCATGAGGGCTACCTCAAAGATGTTCCTTATCCTTTTTCTAACAAGAAAGAGAAAGGCTTGGTAAGCATTCCCAAGAGCGCAAAGCGCAAGCAGAGTTTCCTGAACGTAAACCAGATGACAGAGCTTTATAACCTTTTCGTTTCAAAGCAATACCCCGAACATTGGACGGAAGATTATATGAAACGTGCCCATTATTCATTAGGGCTATTCCTTGCGCAATACCTGTGTAATGGTTTCAACATGGCTGATGCCGGACGGCTGACTTACAACAGTTATTATTACCAGACAGAAGGCAAGGCGTTCCGCTTCAATCGCAAAAAGACTTCCCGAAGATGCCCCGATGGTTCCGAGGTGATAGTTCCTATTATCCCTCCCTTACAATATATCTTGAATGAGATTGCTGCGCCTCCGACTCGTGATGGCTTGGTGTTCCCCGACATATTAAAGGGAGCGGAGACAGAAGAACTGCGCCGCAAATACACGGTACAAGAAAACTCAAACGTGAAAGACCGCGTCATTAAGATTTGCCATGAGGCATTGAATTGGGATAAGTCCATCTGTCCATCCGGTACATGGTGCCGACATTCGTTTGCTACTAATCTGCATAATGCCGGAGTGGATATGGATTATATCTCTGAAAGCATGGGGCATTCAACTTCTGATCATGCCATTACTCAAATCTACATTGAGCATTATCCTCTCGATATACAGATGCAGAACAATTCAAAACTGCTAAACTTGGATAACACTTCTGAAAGGGACGCTCTGTTGACGAAGCTGGCCAGCATGTCCACAGAAGAACTGCTCAAATTATTCAGACAACCTTAATCCGTAATGCTGATGATAAATCTCATAGAAAGGATAAAATCTTATTCCAAAAGGAGGGATACTGCTGATATGGCTATCCGTGCATGGAAATCAGCCCATGAAGAAGTGTATGCCGACTTTTGTAAGCGCATGGATGCTGTGGCAAAAGGTGATGTGTCTGTCCTGATGGACATGTATCTAATGATGCAGAAATGCACACCTCCCGAAGCCTTGATGATGTATGACTGGCTTTCTAATTTGGCAAATGGTAAAGACGTACAAAATATAGCCAATCAACAATGGGCTGGTCAATATACCGAGACCATAGCCCAATGTGTCACCAACAAGCGTTTGTGGATAGGTGCCAATATCAAAATGGGGACAATAGAACTGCTCACTTCTCCAAAGTCAGGGCTGCTGATGGTTCATTCTGAAACACCTATTGAAATATGGAATCGTCTGCCGCAGGAGTTAAGGTCCTACTTGATTGGGCAATTAGATATGTTCATGAAAAACAGCAAGGGATGTTATCTGTTGAGTAAGCTGGAAAGAAAAATGGTTTATCAGTTCCTGACCTATATCTCTCAAATTGTTTTTCTTTCTCATGCGGTATTCATTGGCGGGTTCATGGCTAATCTCTATGACCGTGTAATGGAAAAGAAAGAAGACTTGGCTTATTGCATATATTATTTCGTGGTATTTGACCACGGTCTTTCACGTATGGCCAAGTTGCTTAATCGTTTGCTGAACAGTGAAGAGGTTGACCATGGCGATATGCTTTTGGTAAAATCATGTGTTACCCTGCTTGTCAATAGAAGTATAGAGATGGGTGCAGAAACCAAAGCGGATTGGGAAAACACCGTTGAGAAGTGTAACCCAGAAATCTGGAAAGAAGTAATGTTTGCCTTGCGAAAAGTAAAAGGCAGACGTGGAAACAAGAAAGTGATACAGTCATTGGACGATATTCTTTTGGACGACAAGGAACGTATCAAGCAGGGGATCCTTTTGTTTCTTGAAGAGAATACAGAGGACATAAGTCTTGCCTATCTGTTGAAATCATTGGTAAAGTCCGGCAAAATCAAAGCGTCCACAAGATACATGACATTCCACCGTGCCATCGAACAGTTCTCCCACCGGCATTACGGGCACGATATACCGCAGAAGCGATACGGGGAAATCAAGGAACTTACTTTAAACTCACCCCAAAGAGGAAGCAGTTACACCAAAGCAAAACGGATAATAGACCGATGGACGGACTATTTTGCCAATAACGGGTAGTTGGGAAATCCAGCTATCCGTATTTACTTTGCAAACAACTGTTGTAATACGGTCGGTAAAATTAAGGTATAAATAAACCGACCAACACACAGAGTTTCATACACTACCTTTGCTTGCGAAATCGGTTTCACAGAGTTGAACCGATACTTAAAGTATTTAATCATCAAACAAGTAAAGGTATGGAAGAAAAACTCAATCTCAACCAATTACTCCAAAAGCCTATCGCCATGATGACGGGCGAAGAACTTTGCTTTCTCATCACCAAGAGCGTGGAAAACACAGAAACGGTTACTCCCCAAGTGGCATCCAAAGGCAACTACTATGGCATAGAGGGAATCGCCCGTGTGTTCGGATGCAGTGTACCCACGGCAAACCGCATTAAGAAAAGCGGTATCATAGATAAGGCTATCACACAGATAGGACGAAAAATCGTAGTGGATGCAGACCTCGCACTGTCTTTGGCAAAGGAATCAGGTGGCATCCATATCAAAGAATAGCGGTATGGAAGAGAATTGGAAAAAGAATCTGGCAACAGACAGTTACGGGAATCCGGTTCGTTCCATCAGTAATCTTCGGCTTATTTTTACGCTGGATGAGAATCTTAGTCAGATAAGGTACGATACCTTCTGTCAGGACGATGTGTGTTTCTGCCCTTTGTTCCGCAATGTCAATGGTAACAAAATTGATGAAGAATCGGCAGGAAAGATACAGGACTATCTGGAAAGGACATACAGAATACGTCTGACGCAGAATAAGGTATTTGAGATACTGAAGACCACTTCTTCTGAACGGAGTTTCAATCCTGTACAGGAATTCATCACACAAGAGACATGGGACGGACAACCTCGCATAGCCACAACCATCATAGATTATCTTGGAGCCGAGGACACTCCGCTTGTCCGGGAACAGACAAAACTTTGGTTTGTGGCGGCTGTAACCAGAATATTCAATCCAGGTTGCAAGTTTGACAACGTATTGACCTTGCCCGGTCCCCAAGGCATTGGTAAAAGCACCTTTTTCAAAGCCATCAGCGGGAGATGGTTCAACGATTCGTTCTCTTTTGCCAGCGGTGACAAAGAGAAAGTGGAGACCATAACCAATGGCTGGATTATTGAAATCAGTGAGTTGAATGGTTTGAAACGGGCGAATGATGCGGAAGCTGCCAAGGCTTTTCTAAGCCGTTGCAGTGATTATATGCGTCCGGCTTATGGACACAAGGTAGTGGAGTTCATGCGGCACAATGTCTTTGCAGCGACTACTAATGAAATGAACTTTCTGCAAGGAGACAATGGAAACCGCCGATGGTGGATTATCCCGGTCAAAGGCAACGGTCATGTGTCGGATTGGCTGGATAAACTACAGTGTTCCGTTCCTCAACTATGGGCAGAGGCATATACATATTATAAGCAAGGTATGAAACTCTATTTGTCGCCGGACATGGAGAATGAGGCCAACGAAGTGCAGATGCAACATTCCAACATTCTTGTTGACCCAATTATGGAGGACATAGAAATGTATCTGGAACGTGAGGTTCCCATGCAGTATGCAAACTGGATGATCCCGACACGACTAGCTTATCAGAAAGGAGCATACTCAGAGCCAAATTCCACAATTACCTCACTCAATATGGTTTGTGCCCGGCAGATAATAGAGGAACTGCCCAATGATTTAGTCAGACGAAATCCGTCCAAATACACTTCGCAATACATCAACCGCCTGATGTCCATGTTTCCCAATTGGAAACGGAGTGAACAGGAGAAGGTCAAGGGGTTGCATCCAGCCTACTGCGATAAGACGGGACGGACTAAATACCCATGGGTGAGGGTGGACGCTCCATGTGAAGAGTCCTGCGCGACACTGCCAAGTAAACAGGAATTGCCATTCTAACTTTAAAATAAGGGAAAAGGAAAAAACTAATGTCCCCTTGTCCCTTTTGCCCTCGAAAAAAGAATAAAAACATAAAGTGAGCAAAATAGAAAATTATAAGAAACGCTTGGGACACGGGACAATATAAATCACAATATGAGAAAAGAAGAACTTATCAAACAGCTACAAGAACGTGACTCGTTGCTGGCAAATGCGGTCAGCCACATGGTTACGTATGTTCAAGACCGTTACCCTTCCACTTTTCCGAGCAAGGAACAGACCGAGGCGGTGAACGATTACCTGCGAAGTGTCCATGCCGATGGGGACGGAACTATATCGGAAAGAAATTGTGAACACCGCCGTATCGCATCACAGAATATTACCATTGCCGCCATCCGTGTGCTGGACAGCCAACAACTGGACAGGTTGCAAAACGTACTTAACCACATCGCATACGACAGGAAGTATTATATGCCGGAGAGAGGTTGCGGAATGCACCGATGACTTTCTCTTTTGGCTGCACCATTTATAAACCATCTTCAAACAGACAGACGATGAAAACAAACTTGAATTATTGTATCGTGCTTTCGTCAGAGCAGCTTGCATATCTGGCAGGAAGCAAATACGGCATTGACCGTATGAAAATATTGCACCGACTTATTGAAGCGGCTGTGTTGGAAGAAACAGATTATGTCATAAAAGGATTTTCCACAACCTTACAAGTGGGGCAAGCCATCCTTTCGGAAGTGGATTTATCCTGCAAGTTAGGCTATGACAAGAAGACTATATCCCGTGTACTTGACAAGATGAACCAATTGGGAATTGTCGCATCCATGCAGAGCAACCGAACAAGCGTTCATACCCTGAAATGTATATCGGCATGGATGTTGGATGGCAACCGAATAGACAATCCTTTTTATGTCCGAATAAAAGACCGGCAAGAAGAAGGAGAGGATGATTGCAGGCAAACAGAAGCAATGAATGAGGGGCGCGTTTCCGATTCAGATTTTTCCTTCGCAGGCAAAATGCCTGTTATATCTGATAATGGAGAAATTCCTTCTTCCCTTATTTCTGTTTCTTCACAGTCTGCGGCAGAGGAAGAATCCAATAAGGATATTTCTGCGGATAGCCCAACATCATCATATTAGAAATGGCAATGGAGCCTATGTTTTCGTGTGGGGTCTTGCAAGAAGTTCCTATGTCGCACAAATTCGCTGCGCTCATCCGTACTTCATAGGCATATTCCGGAAGTCGCAAGCTCCCACCGTGATGTCCAATTTTAGAAAGAAGTTTCATCCATAACACAACAGAGCATGAAGAAGAAAAAGAATACCGACAACGAAGTTGATGAAGAAAACGACAAGAAAGTTATCAGACGCACCCTACGGCTTGAAGCCAGAGTAACGGAACAGGAATATGCCAAAGCGAAAGAACTTGCCAAGACATGCGGTTTATCCATGAGTAACTATGTGCGCCGCACAGCTTTGGGGCAACATCCTCGTCAGCGGCTGACCGAGCGTGAAGTAGAAGCCTTGTGCAGCCTGACGGATGCAAGGGGTGACCTTATCCGTATTGTGGCAGCCGTGAAATCTATCCAAGCGGACAAACGAGCCTTGTATTTCAGTGATACACGCTTCGTAGAGCGATGGATGATAGCAGCTACACAGCTTATCAACCGCTGGGGCCAGATCGAGAATTACCTTACCGAATAAAAATCCCCACTTGTTATGATAGCAAAAGCCAGTACCATACCGCATGGCGCAAATGCCATAAGATATTCTGTCAACAAGGATAGGTCGGATATTGTTAAAGCCAATCTGCTGCCTGACGATATTTCGCCGGAAGCCATGTACGGACGAATGATGCTTGTGCAGAAAATGTTTGCCGAGAAAATCAATAAAGGCAGACCACTTGGTAGGAACGTGATAAGAATTGAGATTTCCCCAGCTGCGGAAGAGAGCCGGAACTGGACGATGGATGATTGGGTACATTTGGCAAATGAGTTCATCCACGTATTTGATTCCATAGACCTTTCCGAGAAGACCAAACGAGCATCGTCAAAGCAGACGAATCTCAAAGGTTCTCAGTACATCGTTGCCCTGCATCGGGATTCCAAAAGTGGCATACTCCATCTGCATATAGATGCCAACCGTGTGGACATGGATGGCAAAATCAACGATAGTCATAAGATTGGTAAGAGGGCTGTCATGGCTGCGAATATCATCAACGAAAGGCGTGGTTGGGTACAGTCGGAAGAAATCGGCATACGGCACAGACAGAAAATATCAGACTGTTGCATAGATATACTTCGTACAATGGATAAATTCAGTTGGCAACAGTATGAACTGGAGCTGGCAAAACGAGGTTACCAAGTACATCTGCAAAAGAATGATGACGGCAAGGTTTATGGCTATTCCATCAAACGGGGCAACTCCAATTATAAATCGTCCGTGCTGGGTGTCGGGCGAAATCTGACTCCATCAAAGATAGAGGCTACTTGGGCAAAACTACATCAGCAGGAAAGGAAATCCGAGCCAACAAAATCTATTCCTCAACAAACACGGACAGCAGATTTGACTCCTATTTCACTGCCTGTTATAAATCATTACGATATTGCGACAGACGAATATCACAGCTACCATGTGGAGATACCCGACGCTGCTGACAATATCATCAGACAGGAGTGTTCTTTGGAGGAAACTCATCCGTTGGCTAAGATTGAAGAGATACAACACACGGCTCTTTTACTCTTTGCAGGATATATGGATGCTGCTACCAGTATAGCTGTTTCAAGTGGCGGTGGCGGTTCTGACACAGGAGGCTGGGGAAGAGACAAGGACGAAGATGAACTTGAATGGGCACGCCGTTGCGCACGAATGGCAAACAGCATGTGCAAGCGCAGGAGAGGACTTCGCAGATAATTCACCTTTTATAAAAAGAAAGATATGGGTATAGGAAAATCAAGGGGCACTTCGCCCATAAATGTCAACGACATGCTGGAGAAGGTTGAAATCAACCAGCAAATTGAAGCTGAAAAATCAGAAGTAGATAAACTTCTCGTAGAAATCAGAGAGGCAAAAGAAACGCTGATAAAGTTCAATGAGGATTTGGAGAAAGCTATCGCTGCCGAATGTCACATTGAGGGTGCGCTCAAAGCGGCAGCTGGCAGTTGTGAGAATATAGTCAGTGGCATCTGTAATGCAATTGTGAAAGCTGAACGGGACACGAAATTCAAGACAACAATTACCCCAGAGCAACTTACGAAGCTTAGGCAACTTATAGACCATTCTGTAGAAAGTTGGATTTCGGTATTGGCTAATCACCGCGCCGAACAATCGAAACTTATTACCGAGCATGAATCCAATATACGCAAAATCCTCAGACGGAATGAGGGCGTATGGTACTCGGACTTCTGGATGAAAGTCTTGGTGATATCCCTGCTTGTTTATACAATGGAGCTGGGACTAGTTGTATATTGTATCACATAAAACTAACAGGGACGGCCTTCCTCCCCTGTTACAGTCTGTCTATGGCGGTTATTCTGCTTACCAGCAAGTTACCAGCAAATTAAATTAATGCTCTTGTATTTCTGTATAAGCAAAATGAAAGACAGAATTGTGTACGTTGATAAATCAGAATTTAGAAGCGATGGCAAAGCAACTCTACGACTACTGGTTTGTACAGTTTGACTTTCCGAATGAAGAGGGCAAACCGTATAAGTCAAGCGGGGGCGAGATGGTCTGGAATGAAAAACTAAAAAGAGAAATACCTATAGATTGGGAAGTACTTCCATTGTTTGATGCCGTTAGTGTACAATATGGTTTTCCTTTTGCGACTGAACAATTTACAGAAGAAGAAACGAATGTTCCTGTAGTGCGCATCCGAGACATACTCGAAGGAACTACTTCTGCGTATTCTTTGGAAAAAGCAGATGAAAAATACCATCTGAACGAAAATGATGTACTTGTAGGAATGGACGGTAATTTTCACATGAATTTCTGGCATGATAATATTGCCTATCTTAATCAACGATGTGTGAGATTACGAGCACATTCTGATTCAACAATATCGTCAATTCAAATTCTTCATAGTATCAAACCATATATAAAGGCTAAAGAACAAAATGCCAAGGGTTCTACCGTTGGGCATCTTTCAGATAAGGACTTGAAGGGATTGTATCTGATAAAGCCACTAAAAACAAGAGCTTTCAATCCTCGAAAGACATTAGATGGATTGCTTGCTTTGGTAATAGAGAATAAAAAACAGATACTTTCTTTAACGAAGCAACGTGACGAACTGTTGCCGTTGCTGATAAATGGACAAATAACAATAGAATAAATGGCTCGCATTCTATACAAATATTTGGACATAACGGGGGCTAAGTGCATGATTGGAAACCAAAATCTTCAATTTACTAATGCGTCTCAATTGAACGACCCATTCGATTGTCATCCTAAACTGCTCGACTATTCGAGTGTGCCAGAACGGAAACTGCAAGGATGGATACCAGAGGAATGGTGGAAAATGAAAGAAGAAAACGATGCACTTAATCTGCGTAACGAGACATGGCTGTGCAGCTTGTCAAAAATCAATGACTCTATACTCATGTGGGCACATTATTGTTATAACCACAAAGGTATCTGCATCGGTCTTGATTTGGATAAAATAATGGAATCTGTTCCTCCAATGTTTGGCTCAATATACATTAAGCCTATTGTCCTTGATGTTCAATATTATAATATCATCGAACGTCCAAGCGCATATAATTCAGCACAGGATATTTTCAATTACCAATGGCAAACAAAAGCGAAGGAATGGGAATATGAGCAGGAGGTCAGATTAGTAATGCCTAAACCAAGTTCCATATATGCAGCCTTGACTCCGGCGCAAGCCAAACATCCTAAGGAAATATGGGATTGGCGAGAGATACACCATTATATGCCGTTGAAAGGAGAATGTTTTGAGTCGATTTATTTTGGTGTCAACATAGATGAGCAAGAGAAAGAAAAAATAATTCAGTTTGTCCGTAAAAAACTGAACCCACATATCAATCTTTACCAAATGTGTGTAAATGCCGATGCCTTTAGACTACAACCAGAATTTATCAAGCCTCTAAATTCTGATTTATCGACTCTTTTTAGCCCGTTGTGCTGCTAAATTACTATTCATATATACATGGGCATATTCCCACATGACCTTCAATAATTACATTTTGAGGTATAGAATTATTCGAAAGAGATTCCTTAGAATCGTTTGTGAATGTTGTGGACATGAGTTCTATGCAGAATCTAGTGTCAATTGCTGTCCTGAATGTGAAAGGCATTGGAACGAAGACTAATTAAAAATGCACAAGAGAGGCTATCAGGTCTCTCTTGCTTATATTCTATATTATAATACATCATTTTTATAGAATTATGAAAGAAAACATCATTCAGGCAATAGTTGCGGAGATGCAGCGTGACTTGGACTGCCGACAAATGGCACGGCTTAAAGCTGTGCTTGCATCAGAGTTACATAATGTAGAAATAGTCGAAAAAGAAGATTGTTCCAAACAACAAGCGCAAGAGAATGAGCATCTTCTAAGCTCGTTTATTTCGGCAAAGAAGATAGAGGGGTGCTCAGAGAAGACATTGGCATATTACCGTAATACTATTGAGCGATTATTACTTACGCTTTCTATAGCAATTTGTCATATTACGACATCAGATATTCGAGCCTATCTATCCGATTATCAAGAAGAGCACCAATCCAGTAAGGTGACTATGGACAACATGAGACGCATCTTTTCCAGTTTCTTTGCATGGCTGGAAGATGAAGATTATATTGCCAAAAGTCCTGTTAGGCGCATCCACAAGGTTAAGACGGATTCGCTTGTAAAAGAGGTTTTGTCCGATGAACAGTTGGAGCAACTTCGAGATAGTTGTACCAACAAACGAGACCTTGCTCTTATAGACATCCTTTCTTCCACAGGCATTCGTGTGGGTGAATTGGTTAAGTTGAATCGTGAAGATATTGACTTCCATGAACGCCAGTGCGTGGTATTTGGTAAGGGCAACAAAGAACGTATTGTTTACTTCAATGCCCGAACTAAACTACATTTGCAGCAATATCTTGATGAACGCACAGATGACAATCCTGCTTTATTCGTTTCCCTCCATTTACCTCATACACGTTTAACAATTAGCGGTGTAGAAGTGAGAATTCGAGATTTAGGGAAATCCCTTTCTATGCCAAAGGTTCACCCTCATAAGTTCCGTCGTACGCTTGCAACTATGGCTATTGACAAAGGCATGCCTATCGAACAGGTGCAACGCTTGCTTGGCCATGTTCGCATTGATACTACACTGCACTATGCCATTGTGAACCAAAACAATGTAAAGTTAGCCCATAAGAAATACTTGGGATAGGTAATCGTACTGGATTCTGCCTGAAAATGTATAACTTTGCATCCAAAATAGGATGCAAATGGAAAAACAGAAACTGGAAGACATTGCCACTGTAGAAATTAGTGGGGTTGACAAGAAAACAAAAGACGGTGAACAAGAAATCCGGCTTTGCAACTTTGTTGATGTCTATTATAACTGGGCTATAACTACAGCTCAGCATGATGGCTTTATGTTTGCGACTGCCCGTCCCAATGAGATTTCCAAGTTCCAATTAAAGAAAGGTCAAGTAGCTTTAACCAAGGATAGTGAGACCCGTGATGACATTGGTATTCCCACTTATATTGCCGATGATTTTGATGATGTTATCTTGGGGTACCATTGTGCCCTGATTACCCCAAACAAAGATATTTTAGACGGACGTTACCTAAACGCCCTTCTGCATACTGACTATGCAAAGAAGTATTTCGCTTGTAATGCGTCTGGAAGCGGACAACGCTATGCGTTATCCGTTGAAGCACTCAATTCGTTTCCAGTTCCTATGATTCCATTACGTGATCAAAAGCGAATTGGCGAAATATTCTCTGCATTAGACAAGAAGATTGAACTCAATCGTCGGATAAATCAGAATTTACCGATACTTGACCATTCATCAAGAGTGGAAGAAGTTCGTTGCGCTGCTTAGTCAATTCTTCTATTTGAAGATAATTTTCGCTTTGCAGTTCTAATAAAGACTTACATATTTTATTAAATTGATTAAGGACTGTATTATTAGGCTTCAATAACAAGATTGAATCAATTTGTTCACCGCTTATATTAGGCTGAGCACATCCACAAGCTATTTGGAAAATCTGTTCTCTAAAGTATTCTTGTTTCAAAGAGTTAAAAAGAAAGCCTAATCTTAATAATGGGCTATCTCCTAAATCAAAACGACCAACACGCTGGTTTACCCAATAATTTCTTTGAGATATTGCAAATTTTCCAATAGTGGCTCCTGTCATTGCTATCACTAAATCATATCTTTTAGCAAGGAATAATGTTTTATTAAACAGGTCTATACATTGACTATCAGCCATATCAAGCGTATAATTTTCTTGGATATTTCCAATTTTAATAACTGGTAGACCTTTGCATCCAAAATCTTTAGATTTAAATGCATAGCCACTCTTACAAGGTGCATAATCTCCAATAGACATATTACCCCATCCTTGCGGAATTTCTCGTTTTAACTCTTCATTCCAAACCATTTTTCCGCCGCTTGCTTTATAAGGTTTACCCCCTTCATTTAGAAAATCAAACTGCACAAACCAATAATCATAGAGCAGTTTCATCATCGCCTCTAAATTCTGATTTATCGCTCGGTTAAGTTCTATCTTGCGGTCAATGGAGCGCAATAACTTACCGATGCGTTTTTGCTCAGATAATTCGGGAATCCACACTGTGCAATCCTTGATTTTATCAGGTGAAGTGTGACGAATTTTAGTCTGTTGGGCAGCAGCACTTAGCTGTTGCTTAACGAGGGCGGAGGATATGAGATAAAATGCGAAATCCTTATCTAACAAGTCTTCCTTGCAGATAATCTTTGCTACATCTTGACTTTGTATGTATTTGCCGCTTTCAGGAATAATGGCAGTAGAACCAAGCAAGCCTATTGCCTGTTCTGTCAAAGGGGTAATAATATCTCCCTCTTCCATTAGAAACTCAGATTTGAAGTCTCCGACATAATAAAGATTGTCCTTGGACTTGTTCTCCTTAAAACAGTTGTTCTGATAGTCGAAATTGCCACAAGTCAGACGGATATATTCACCCTCAGTGGCGTAATACTCGCCACTGAGACTTGCACCTCTTGTAACATCAAGGATTTCTCCCAATTTATATTTCGTCAAAATCATAATAATCTATTTTGATTTTTTAGATATGATTTGGCTTCATGTTCAAAGCAATTCAAAAAGTATTCTTGTCCATTTTTTACATCTTCTTTATGCTCTGTAGTCCAATATGGATTTTCTTCAACTTCTTTTTTCATCTTAGCTTTTAGCCATTCTACACCATCGTGCAAGTCTTTTTCGGATATAGAGTAATGATTGCCTAACATTTCATTTATCGCAAATGCAGACAACTGAAAACCACCATTCGCATTCAATCCCATAGTGGTCATATATTCGGTTATTTTATCATAATCTATCATATTTTTCTTTCAACTTTTATCTTTATTGCCCAATTTTGCTTCTATCTCTTCAATCGTTGGTATTGTTCCATCCACCTTTTCTGGATAGAGTTTAGATAACTCATATTCAGATATTCCTAAAGGAAGATTACTTCCCTCCAATGCGTATTGCGCAAGTAATGAATCCTTTTGACGACAAATGAGCAAACCAATTGTTGGATTGTCTCGTCCTTCTTTTTTAAGGATATGGTTGCATGCAACAACATAACCGCTTAACTGTCCCAAGTCTTGAAAGTCAAACTCGCCGATTTTGACTTCAATTACCACATAACATGACAAATTTATGTTGTAGAAAAGCAAATCTATGAACTTTTCCTTTTGCCCGATTTGAAGCCGATATTCTTTTCCAACGTAGGCGAATCCCGTGCCGAGTTCCAATAAAAATTGCGATATATTGGCCAGCAAAGCATCTTTAAGAATCTGCTCGTTGTAGGGTTTTGTGATTCCTGTAAAGGCAAAATTGTAAGGGTCTTTCGTCAGTTCTTGTGCGAGATCGCTTGCTTCGTCCGGTAATGTTCGGGTGAAGTTTGTTAGTGCCTTGCCTTCTCGTTCATATAACCCTGAGTCCATAAAGTTGAGAAGCACATCACGACTCCAACCCTCTTTCATGGTTTTTTTAACATAAAAGAAAGCCTTTTCAGGTTCAGTTCCATACCTGTCAATCAAATAACGGTGGTGCCCCCAAGGTATGGAAAAAAGCATTTCTTTCAATTGTCCCACAGGCTGTGGGACAACTTCAGAAGAGTCTTCCGCAGATTGTGGCCCATTTTCATCTTCTAATTGTCCCACAGCTTGTGGGACAACTTTTAGGTATTGGGAATAAAGCAAATAAAATTTCTTTGCATAGTAGATGTTGGTACGTGAAAGTCCCGTTGAATTCGGATTCTTGAGTTGTAAATCCACAGAGAGATTCTTAATGACACTCTGTCCCCAACGCTCTTCAACGTGCATTTCTTCTATGTCTCGACCAAGTTCCCAATAATACTTGAGCAATTCTCGGTTTACTCTTACGGCGGCTTTGATTTGACTTTGCCGATAACGCACACTAAGATCTTCTACCCACTGGGTATAGTCTTTGTCTATGATGGTCAATCCTTTACTCATTGTCACCTACATTTACGTTGAATTGCAAAGCATTCAACTGGTTTATGATTTCTTCTTCCAACCGATGGCTCTCAGCAAACTGCTCGGCAAGGGTTTGCTTGTAGTTCGCCATACGTTGGTTAAATTCGTCCTCGGTAATATCTACATAATCAATCTTGATGTCGAAATATTGTCCGGCTGAGAGCGAATATCCTTTTTTCTTAATCTCATCGTAGGTAACGGCTACAGAAAAATCATCTACGGCCTCCTTGCGTTGGAATGTGCCGACAATCTTTTCTATCTCCTCATCGTTTAGACGTACTTTCTTCAATCCGTTGGCATCCTTGTATTCCTCACCCAATTTGCTGGCATCAATCAGAATTACCTTATCTGTGGTTGCCGACTTGTCGAAGAATAACACACTAACATTCGTACCCGTATTGGCAAATACATTGCTTGGCATGGAAACACAGCCATATACAATCTTGTCATCTACTATTTTATGAAGTATCTTGTTCTCAATACCACTTTTAGCTGTGATAAATCCGGTTGGGATGACAATCGCACCCTTGCCTGTCTTTTTCAGCGAGTTGATAACATGCTGGATAAAGCAAGTATAGATTGCCATTGATTCTTTTTTCTTAGCAGGCACGTTAGGCACTCCTGCCCAGAAACGTGCAGGCATGGCAGCTATCTTTTCTCTTGTATCTGAGAAATCCATCTTGAAGGGTGGATTGCTGACCACGAAATCAAACTGACGCAGTTGCTGTCCATCATCGCTCTTATGATAAGGATTGACAAGAGTGTCGCCTTGGATGGCATTATCGAGTGAAGATACAAGTCCGTTGAGCAACAGATTTAGCTTCAGCATCTTGTTGCTTCGTTGAGAAATATCTTGCGAGAAGATGGTACAACGGTCTTCACCAATCTGGTGACTAAGTGCCATAAGAAGAGTACCAGTTCCTGCTGATGGGTCATAACATTCCATGCTATGTAGGTCGGCATTGTCACCTACCAAAAGACGAGCCATAATGGTGGCGATGGCATGAGGAGTATAGTATTCTGCATACTTACCACCTCCGGCTGTATTGTAATCCTTTATCAGGTACTCAAAGATGCTGGAGAAGAAGTCGTAGTTTTGTGCAAATGCCTCCTCAAAAGAGAAGTTCACGAGTTTATCTACCAATGCACGGGCGAATGGTGCACGTTGCGCTGTGTCCGTTACAAACGGAGTAAGAGCCTCGAACAAAGGAATTTTTGTGTTGGCAGTTGTCTGCGTGGAGAATATTTCCGCATTTTGCTCCGCAATGTCCGTCATTGTGGAATCAAAGATTGTATCGAAATCCCCTTTACCTTGTTGGTTCCAGAGGTTGGCTATTAAGTGATAAGGCTCCAGCATCGGAACATCGGGAGAAATGGCACTTTGGATAAGCATACGCTCATCATCCGAAAGGTTCTTGTATGCCGTTTCCCATTTCACATCCCCTATCAGTTTCTTGGCAATATCGCTTTTGGCGTTTTTCAACTCATAGCCAAACTTGTCGTTCAAGAATTTATAGAGAAACACCTGAGTGATAATCTTATATTCGTTGCCATCGTTACCCATACCATAAGACTGGCAGGTCGCTTTCAGTCCGTCAATGAGCTTTAATGTTTTTTCTTTTATATCTGACATAATTCTTTCTTTTTAAGCCATGCCGTATGTGGCATTGTATTGGTTGATGTATTGTTGTGAAATTCGTTGCTGGATGAACTTATAATCGTCCATTTCCGGTTTTATTTGTGGAAAATGATATAAGCACCCATTGATAAGAGCCATTACCGTGCGCCCAAAATAGGCATCCTTTTTCAGAATATCGTTACGGTCGTACACTTTGGCATCCACATCCTCTTTGATAATATTGAGTATGGTTACTATCTCGTCATCAAGGAATGAGAACATAGGCTTCTGCCCTTTCTCTTCCCTTTGTTTGTTTACCTCACGGATGCGCTTATGTACTCGGGCAAACTTCTCATCCCCTTTATATTTCTTTAGCAAAGCATTATTTCGTTTTTGTAAGTCCTGCAAACGGGTTATTATTTCATCCAAAGCCTGAGTTTCTTCGTTGAACTTGGCAATGCTATCAATCACAAAGCCATGTTCCTTGAAGCGTTCCATAAAGGCATCCCGCAACGACATAAATTCAGGATCGTCTTGGTCGAAGTTCTGGGTAAACGAAGCAATGGTGCGTTGCCATTTCTCTTTCAATTCCGCTCCACCCGAAATAAGGCGCATTTCTTCCTGTCCAATCTTAGAGAAGGTGAACTCTATATCCATCATCGCCTCATTGATTAGTGTCTTTGTTTCATCACCGATGCTAAAAGCTTCCTTTTGGTTGATGATACCAATGCGCCTCTGCACTTCGGAAAGCAATTGAGGCAACTTCGTGATTTCAAGTTTGGCGAATTGTTCCTTCATGTCCTCGTCGCCGAAAGTACGTACGAGGTTTGCCATATTTTTCGCAGATTCCAAAGCCTGTTTTAGGTCAAGCAGAACAGCCTTGTCTTCTTCCGTGGAAATCTCCGAAGAAAACTCTTCCGCATTATCGTAGGAATAATCGAAGAGGGTCTGGCGTACTTTTTTCATTTGTGCCACAATCTCGTCCTTGTCCTCAATCACTTGAGTGAAAGTGTCTGTGGCATTGCCGTCACCAGTCTCTTCCACATCGTTAAAACGATTCAACTCTTGCAGATAAGCCTCGTTTGTTTCTTTGAAGTTACGTTTAATGTCGGCAAAGTCAATGACAAATCCGTAACGCATTCCCGGATATGGACGATTTACACGGGTAATGGCTTGAAGTAGATTATGGTCTTTCAGCTTACGACCGAAATACAAACGCTTCAAACGAGGTGCATCAAAACCAGTCAATAGCATGTTGAAGACAATAAGAATATCTACGGTCATATTCTTTTTGAAATCCTTGACTGTCTGTTTTCTCGTTTCCTTGTCGTCTGTGTCGTGGAGAATGATTCCGGCTTTCAGTGGTCTATACTTTGATTTGTAATCCACTTCGGGTTCACCTACCACAAACGTCCCGTCAGGGAGCTTAATCTTGATAGGCTTTGGTTGGTATTTCTGCCACTCCTCTTGGAATACATCATAAAGCCGTCTTGCTTGTTCACTGGTTTCGCAGATGACCATACCGCCTAATGTATCATCTCCTTGTATCTTACGAAACTCTTTCAAGTCCTTCATGATATAGTGAGCCAGCTCGTTCACATAACTGGGGTGCTCTATGATTTCCGATTTGCGGATGTCTTTCTTTTGCACCAATGTGTCCAGCTTGTCGTACACGTCCGAAAGTCGTTCTTTGTAGGATGTTTCTATATCTTCACGAATGATTTTCAGCGTATAACCGTCTGCGATGGACTTGTCATAATAATAGGTATGCAGGTAAGTGCCGAAGACCTTGCAACTTGCACGTTCCTCTTTTAACAACGGAGTACCCGTGAGGGCTATCTTTATTGCATCGGTGTCCGCATCAAAAAGGTTGGCAAGAAAACACCCACCGGGCTTATAGCCACGGTGTGCTTCGTCGAGAATGAAGATACGTTGCAGATTTGTAGCATAATCATTGATGCGTACTTTTTCCTTATCCTCTGCAAAGCGTTGTATATTCACGACTGTAATTTCAGCTTGACCGCTTGTTCCTTGTTGTGCTTGGTTGCAACGGAACTGCTCCATCAGTTCTGCTCTTGTGTTAGCAGTTGAAACCACCAGCCCACGGGCTTCAAATTCCTGTGTGGCTTGCTCCAACAAATCAAGGCGGTCAACGATAAAATAGAATTTGGCAACCTTATTCTGTTTGGAATAGAAATCATTAAGAATATAAGTCAAGTAATAGGATAAAGCGGTCTTGCCACTACCCTGTGTATGCCAAACTACGCCCGATTTTACCCCCTCGGCAAGTTTCTTACGAATAGCCAACGATGCAAACAACTGCTGGTAACGCATGATGTGCTTTTGGTCGGTAGATTCAATCCTGCCGTCCACCTCTCGTTCCATGCGGACGTAAGCAATACCATATCTAATGATATACAGTAAGCGTTCTGGCGAACACATGGAAGTCAATATGCGGTTTGTGGGCGTATTGAAATCGAGATTCGTTTGATATTCGGGACTGGTATGGATTACTTGACAGTTGTAATCAGACAGTATTTTCTTTTCCGCTACCCTGTCAATCTCCTTATATGGATAATCACGATGGTATGAAGCCATTTTCTGTCCGCTGGGGTTTTCCTCACGGAAGCAATTGAATGGAGAATAAGTGCGTGCGCCTGTACAATAGAATGCCCCTTGTATGGGTACGATACCACCCAACGCATCGTATTCCATATTATTACTAAAAATCATCAGTTGGGTTATATTGATAAAGCGACGGAATTTCTTATTTGGGAAACGCTCTTTATTCATTCGTGCGCTCTCTGCCAACATACCGCCATGATTATTGGGCTTCTTTACTTCCACAAAGCAAAGAGGCAAACCGTTCACAAACAGAGTAATGTCTGGTCGAAACTCGTCTTGACCGTTTTTGCAAGTAAACTCAGCTGTAAAATGGAAAGTATTGTTTCCGATATTGTCAAAGTCTATTAGTTTTATAGGAGATACCGCTTTGAGGCGATTGTAAAAACCACGACCAAGGTCATCGTCATTTAATTCTTTGCGGATGTCTTTCTGTACTTGCATCCATTCACCCTCATGACCAGGGTTCAGCTTTTTGAATTGTTGCTCAAAAATCGGCAAAAGGATATTTGTGTCACCGTCATAGACCGTGCCATTTTTATCTTCACTCAACTTGCCAAAATATGTATATCCTATTCGGGTGAGATGAACCATTGCCGGCATCTGTACCCGTGTCGCTTCACTAAACTGCTTCATTCTTCGCCCTCCGTTATTTCACATTGAAATGATCTTGCCCCGTTCCCAACAGGCATAGCACCGAATCTGTCATAAAACATTCCCAAAATATCAGATTCAAGGTTTTTGGATGCCTGCTTACCTTGACAAAGGTAATAATAGACTTTTGCTCCATGATATTTCATGTAGTTGTACCTGTCAAATCGCCACCACTCGTCTTGTAAATCGTTGACAGCATTTCGAAGATTTACCTGATGTTCTTTCAGCCTTCTTCTAATGCTGTTTGCTTTGCCTATGTATATGACTTTCGACATTCCTTTGGGATATACAAATTTCGTTTGTGGTGAAGCAATAATATATACTCCGTCCTTTGCTGGAATCTCGGACAAATCATCATCCACAAGATTTGCTGTCTCGCCATCGCAACCATGTATAGGACGAAAATCCTTTATGAACCACAAATCCCTTTTCATGGCTTTTGAGACAATATGTATGGTTTATACTCGCGAACAATCAGTTCTTTAATATCTACTTCCAATAAATCTGCAATCTTTAGCAGACTTGCTATATCTGGTTGTGATGTGTTTGTACACCATTTTGACACAGTTGATGGGTTAACTCCCATTTGTTCTGAAAGCCATTTACTAGTGCGTTTTTTCTCTACTAAAACGAGTTTGATTCTGTTTACGTCTTCCATTATTGTATCTTTTGATTGCAAAAATAATGATTATTTTTCATTTTCGTTATTGTTTAGCAATAAATTTATTAACTTTACACTCGGATATTTAAATCAGATAGGCTATATGAATATTATATTTACTGCCAAAACAATTATTGATGGAAACTTTGTACTGAAAGAGCCAGTACAGATATTATATTGTTTACATAAAATTAGTCTATATCTTGAGGGCGGAATGTACATGTTATCTGTTTCCAAAGAGATTAGTATTGAGCATTCAGATTTAGTCGAATTGTCTAAAAATGGAGAAAACAAATCATTTACCATGAATGTGGACAAATACCTTGACAGTAGGATGCTTGATATATTTCGTAATATAGAAGTTTATGGTGGATTTCAACATGGCATAATGAAAGTCTATTATAATGAATACTTAGACTTATCATGGACAGACAAGGCTAAAAAAGAGTTATTGTTTTCTATGAGAAAATCATTAAACAAACAGAAAAAGGTATTAATTACTAGTGACAATTTCTCTAAACTAATGCTTGATAAAACATTTATACCAGAAGCCAAAGTTCCATATAATTTCTTTCGAGAAGCTAATAGCTATCTAGACAAACTAGATTATATTTCTGCTTATATTCATTTTTACATGATTTTAGAATATTGTTTTGCAAAGGGCAAATTTTCTGGAGATCAAAAACAGAATTTTAAGAAATCTAACATGCTTAAATATGCTGTATTATCGACAATAAGCATGATTAAAGAGCGGAACTATGATTTGTATTTAGAGATTAAACAGAAATGCACCGATAAACACAAAGAACTGAATTTTGATTCTCTTATTGACATAATGTATTGTTATCGCGGAGAGTTGTCACACGCAACGAAAAGAGCTGTTTATGAAGAAAAGCAAGAATTGGTAAAACCAATAACACTATTCATTTCATCTGTTTGCTTTTCTGTTTGTGGCAACATGAAAGTATATTGTGATAAATTTGTTTCGGAAGATACACGAAAACGCATAGTGAATGATCACATTCAAGAATTAGAAAAGCGACTTGGACTTGAATAACATCAAATTCTACCCAATAACAAATAAAATATCACAGAGATTAACTAATATTCTATTTGTAATAATGTGAAACTCAAACCTTTTGTTTTCGCATTGTTTTCGCAAAACGAAAATCAGCGACTTACGTTTGTGCGTAAGTCGCTGATTATTAATGTGGACCAGCTAGGGCTTGAACCTAGGACCTCCAGATTATGAGACTCTAATACTAACCTTGTATAAGGCAGATTGTCAACACATTAATTATCTCTATGTAAGTTCAGAGGTCAACAATAGGTCAACATTGAACTTACTCTGCAAAGTTAGCAATAATTCCTCATATCAAGAATTAAATCACTGTTTCTTATTATACCCAAATGCAGAATTTTTTATATATGTGTACCTGCTATGCTATATTTAAAACTTCGCTCCATGTATTATATTCTTCCACTGCTTCTTAGTATCTTTACTGTAGATAAATCAATTACCAACCTATTTATTGCTACACAAATATGCAAGTAACACCCAAGAAGACTAACACAATTCATTATTTACCACAAGAGATTAGAGAGACTAGATTAACAGAGGTTACATATTTACCTATTACAAGGGAAATGTTAGAACAACTATTCTCAAATTCAGCTAAGAAGGATAAGCATAAATTAGTTAAGAAGAGAAGGAGGTAATTAATAAGGCAGCAATTAGAAGGTAAAGAGAGGTAGTAAGTTAATAAACCTACGACCTCTCTTTGTTGTTAAAACTCAAACCCAATCTTGAGATTGACAGAACCACATGTCTTGTTCTCTTTGGTTGAACCTGTATACCCCTCGTTTATGTCTATGATATATCCAAGTCCTACATTAAGAAACATATTACGTCCCAATGCAAAGCTTGTTCCCACGGTTGGATTGGTGTAGAAGCCATTATTACATGAAACATCATATCCTGCTTTCAACTGTACAAACGGTGAAACCTTCTTGTCATTGAAGTTGTACTTGGCATCTGCATAAATAGGGAAGGCGTTATCTACATAGCCGTCTGCGTATTGCGGATAATTGATATACCCTCCACCTATACCAAGGAAGATGTTTGAATTAAGTTGATAGCCTATGGAAGCTGTGAAACCAAAGTTCATGGCACTCTCTACGCTTGATGCACCGACTGCGAAATGTCCTTCTACTGCGTACCTCATACCTCTCTGTCTTTCGGGATTAACACTGTACACATTACTAATACAGAGAGTGAAGGTTAATAATATAGTGAATAGTCTGATTCTCATAGTAGTTATTTCCTCTGATATGTCATTTTAGAATATTCCTTGTCACCATCTGACTTCTCTTCATAACATTCAAGTACCAACTTGGTAGAAGTCAACTCTGTAACTTTCAAATCATACACATCTGTATCTGAACCATAGCGTAAAGATAGAAGACCATTACTTAATGTCCATTTACCATTACCAATAACAGAGTTATCTAATTCATATTCAGTGAATGTTCCGTCTGCTCTAAATGTCAAATGTCCATAATCATAACATTCTCCTTCGGGGACTCTCGACCACTCTTCATCATATTCGGGATATGCAGGATTCTTCTCATATCCTTCTTCATAAACCAATATCCACTGACCTACAAGTTTCTCGGAAGTAGGAGTATCATCATCGTCATCATCACCACAAGCGGTAAAGTTCAAACACAACACAACCATTAACAAGGTCGTTCCAATAAATCTCAATGTTCTCATAATTGATATAAATTTAATTCTGCCAACCTGTTCCCCTACGGTAGGCATTATTAAATAAAGAAGGTGCAGGGAACTATTAACTTCATCCTATTGACTGGCTTCTCGCATTGCCTGTAGTATGGATAAAGCAACAGCAACCCCACACCTATTTAGAGCTATGAAATCCCATAAAGGGAAACATAATCAAACAGATATGGGTGCTATTGCTATCATCTTCATACTACTTCCAAATCTTGCGAGAATTTGTCAATAGAAGATAATATCAATAACACCTTTCGTAATAAATACAAGTCAACCTTAACGCTAAAGGCTGAAACTGCCACAAAGTTACGAAAGATGTTTATATTTGCAAGAACTATTGTTCATTAATCATTGAGAGCTGTCTCTACTCAATAATTCAAGGTTGGTATGAAACTTGCCAAATCCCCATATAAGTAGAAATTCTGAGCTTCCATACCAACCTAATTATCAGAAGCTAAGACAATCATAGGTATTAAGTAGTTCCTCTTGCCTTAATCCCAAGTATCTCTTAGTAATTGATACACTGGAATGATTGAATAGCTCCATGAGCTTGACAAGTGCAAGCTCCGAATTATCGTTATTCATGTTGTAGACCTGTCTGCCAAAGGTCTTCCTAAGAGAATGGCAACTGAAATTGCCTATATGTAACCTGTACTTCTTCTTAATCTCCTTCAACATGACATTGATTCTCTGAACTGTATACACTGTCCCCTTCTGACTTATCAATACAGGAGCATTTATGCCAACTGGATTTATATGCTCATAACAATCTCTGATATGTTGTTGTAGCTGCATGTTAATCCTAATTGTCCTTTGCTTCCCTGTCTTAATCTCTGTAATGGTAAACTCTTCTGCATCTAGTATCTGATTCCACCTCAAAGCAAGAATATCAGAAATTCTTAGACCTGTGAAGCAACCTAAAGCAATAAGAAGTGACATCTTATAATTACTATCCCTTGCCAATTTTCTTATTAAGTTCATCGCTTCGCTCCATTGCAGATAATCTGCTGTTGTACTTGAATATTTAAGTGACATAACGTTCTGTTTTATAGTGAAACTAATATAAGTGAATATTAATTTTAAACTGGAATATCTAACTTGCTGATTATTAGCTAAACATTCACTAATAACAGAAGTGAATATTATAAAGCAAGGACACTAAGTAAATAATGTCCTTACTTCATTCAACCTATATAAAAGGTAGGTGAGCTTCATCCAACACGCCACTGTCAACTATCCGTTGACAAAGTTCGTGCGATGCCTGATTCCTAAGGTCTGTACCATAGTCCTTACTGCCAACCATGCGAATAATCTCCACAATGGTCTTTATTAATTCCTGCTGTAGTGTACGGTGATAACACCTTGTACTCTCTGCAAACCTTCTAGGATTCCAACTATAATCATTCAAGGCTCTTTCAAGTTCTTGCGCTGCCTTGTATTCGCGACTGCCTTCTATTACCATATTTATAATATTTAAGAGGTTTATAAATAGCAAGAGTACCTATATATAGTATATAGATACCCTTATTAGTACTTCATGTACTACTTCAACATAATAATTTGAAATATTGATATATAGCCCAAATAATCATGAAGAAGAATACAATAGGCGAAACTGCACATGCAATAAAGAACATAATAGTCCAAAATATAACAGCGAATAATGCTACTAACATAAATCTTTAATTATTAATTAAGTAATGAATAAATTAAGGGACACCCTTATTATATGGATGCCCCTGTTAAATACTGTGTAATACCACTAACTAAGAAACCATTGGTATTTGTCATCACCGTGTAAAGCGGAACATATACCTGTTGCAAGTTCTGTAGCATTATAGGCTCTATCCAAGAATGAATCTATATAGCTACTCTTATTAGCGCCTGTGAGCAAGTTGTAGAACTTCCACATAGACAAGTCATTTCCCAAGCTGCCAAAGTTCTCGTCATTGATATACGCTTTAGCCACATTGTTAACCTGTGTATCAGTAAGCAACATTTTAGGAATATCCTTTTGATACCCCTGTGGTAATGATTGATAAAGTCTCATTCTGCCTAATAGTTGGCAGAATTGATGCTCTGTCATACAGGTATTGCCTAAAGACTGCATCAAATGTATGTGTTTGGCTGCATCGTATTTGTGGAACATTTCCAATACCGCTTGATATAAATCCCTTGTATTGGTAACTTCCAAACAACTAAGATAACCGTCTGTAGATACACATAGATTTGTGCAAACCTTACAGGTGAAGCCAATAAACACTTTAAACCGCTCCGCACCCTTCTTTGAATAAAGATTGGTGTGGTTATAAGCTCTGACACCACCAATAGTAAGTGTTAGCCTGTTACCGTGTACTGTCTCATAGATAGTAGGAACTTCAATAACAAAAGCGCACCTCTCATAGTAGATAGTCTTGTCACTCTCTAATAACTGATTGGCTGGCTTATGAATTGCTTCGGGAATCCTGCCTTTGATTACATGAGAAACACGAATATCTGGCGATTCAATTTGTTCACCGCTAAAGAATGTATTGGTTGCATCCTGTACCGCTTCGATAAAAGCCACATGAGATAATGTAGCTTCGTTATCTTTGGCAAATACAGGGATAATACAATCATTCCTTAGATGTTCCAAACTGGCTTCAATCGTATTGGCTTCAATAAATAACGGGCGTTTCTGCTTAATAATTGGCTCTTCAATTATTACCGCTTCTTCTGCATATTCACCAAAGTTTCTACTAATTCTCTGCACTGGCATAATCTGTAATGTTGATTCCATAATCTGATAAATTATTAAGTTAATATGATTAGTAAATACTGCATTTGAGGACAAAATGAGGGCTTAACATGAAGTTCTATTCATTCACTTATCTTTGTGCATCTTTATATGTAGACATATACAAATCGTTGATAAGTCCGCATATTTCAGAAGTTCAAAGCGTTTGTTGACTGAATAGCGATTCATGTTATCCTTTCATTTCTCCTAATGATTGGTGAGGGGTATTAGGGGTAATAGAGGGGGCTTATGCACGATATACATCTGATACGCTCACTGACGAATCAAATATTTCACCCTATCACTGCATAAAGTCTAAATAGAAACACAACCTAAATCTAAAGGGCGGGGGTATGATTTTAGATACCCTATTCTTGGGTTGGGGTATATAATAAGAAACTCCAAACCGTATTAGTGGTCTGGAGTTTTACTCTTATTCAATCAAAGCCTTGATAGCCTTCTTGGTTCTTGTTCTCCTTAGTTGGCTTAATCCAAGCTGCTGATATCCCTGTTCTAATATTGGGTCTCTCTTCATAAGGCTTTCCAACTCCTGCCACTCGTTATCAGTCAGAGCGGATTTCTCCTTCAAGTCACAGAAGCGTTTGAGCCTGTCTCTGAATTGGGGAGTGGTAAGTATGCCTTTGATAATATTCTCGTCTGCAATGTCCCATTCATACGTCTGGACTATTGCCATGCCCAACTGTCTGTAGCCTTCCTGCAATGCTTCTGCCGACCTGTACACTATACGTGTAGTCCAGTGTTGGTAGAGTTTTAACTGGGCAACCATGTCATTGACTTCATACCTGTCACCCTTCTTGATGATATATGTATCAGCCCCCAGTTTCTTAAGTTCATCGTCCTGCTGTTTCCTTGCAACTTCCCCTAACTTGCTCTCATTCAATACCTGTATCCGTTCCTCTGCCGCTGTAAGCTCCTTAGCTATCTTCTGCTTCATTTCAGCAAATGGAAGGTAGTAGTTCATAACCTTTGGATTAAAGATATGGACTATCTTGTTTCTGAACGGATTGGATTTGGTTCTGATACGTCCTGCAATCTGGGGAATATCCATGTCAATGCTGATTAGGGTATGCTTGTTGTAACCGTTGCTGACAATGAAGCATATTGCCGTTTCAGAATAATAATCCACTCCTTCAAACGCCTTACAGGTTATAAATGTAAACCGTTTGGCGGGAGCTGTTGAACTGGAGATTTCAAAGCCTTCCAGTTTGTAATGGTTCGTCTCGTCATCCGCACATATAATTCTGCAATCATCATTAGTCAGTCTGGCTTCTTCAAGTATCTCCTTCATCTCTCTTACGCTATTAACAAAGAAGTAAGCTTCCTCACTCTTAATCCCGTCCAGTACAAAGTAACCGTTGTCTTTATAATGCCTTATAATCTTGGCAGCCGTACTGCTTGCGCTTTTACATGGATAAGGGTAGACTGTAATCTTATCCACTGTCTTCCAATCAGCCACGTACTCTGTCATTTCAGCAAAGACTTTGGGCTTGAACAGTTCTGGGATAGGGGTTGCGGTCAGGAAGCAATGGGATTTGAAGCATTTGAAGTTCTCTATGATTTGATTTATCACTATTGTCCTAAACCCGTACTGTTTTAACAGGTTGTGGTACTCATCCACAAGTATTTTAAATTCCAGTGGATTGATAACAGGAATCAACTTGTCAACCTTGTCATAAGTGCAGATTATCTTCTTCACTCCGTCCTTATCAAGAAACTTCCTTAACTTGGCTTGCACTGTTTTATTGAAACTGCCATACAAGCCGAACAGTCTGTCATTAGTAGGACTTACGCCTGCTTGAATCTGTGACCTCTTCCAAGTAATGTCCTTACCATTCTTATCCTTAGGTGGATAACACTTATTAATTACTAACTCTGTCGTAGGTACGGCTATAATGTAATTCTCGTCATTGGTAAGTGCTATCGTAGTAGCACCACATCCTGTCTTCACCTTGTTGAAGATACAGTTCTTTGGGAAGTCCTTCATAATGAGGAAGCCGTCCCGCTCTTGAATTTCTAACTTTACCATAAGTTATCTTTTGTGATTTTAAATATGTTACCTGTGCCCCTAATTATTGGACTTTAAATAATCCTAAACTCTGAATATTGGGGTAACTGACCGTTTTATATAGGGATAATTCACCACTCTTTGGAGATTCCAACTTTATCCCCACTTCTGCTTGGTGATTGGAAAACAGCTACCTGTCACCTCAATAATCAGACTTTAAGTTACTCTCAGCTTCATTTATTAGGGTAACCCGTATTATTATATAATGGAAATTCACCACTCTGGAAGAATCTGGAGTAGAAGAGCCTACCTGTCACATAGGCTCTTTACATGGTCAGACTTCTTCCGCTTCCAGATAAGGAATGTCCTCTGTGTCATCATTGGCGGTCACTTCCTTGCTGTCTTTAATTGAGATGACAGTAGTAGGGCGATTGTACCGTTCTCTTATCTTCTCAAACTGTTCCATTACTAAATTCTCGTCCAGATTTCCGTGTGTATTGAACATTGCCGCCTTGTCGTTCTGTGTAATGGACTGGAATATCTTGACAGCTTCCTTGACATCTCCTGTAATTGTCTTGATATTATTGAATTGGTTACTTAAGTATCTCTTGGCAATATCCTTGTCATCAAAGCCTTTATCCTTGCAGATTTGGATGAACTTGTTACCTATCTCCATGTTATAGGCTGGAATGATAGGCTTCTTCACCTTCTTCCCCTTCTCATCCTTACCAGAGCATAATAAAGAGAAGTCAGACTTTGATATAGCGTTATTATTGCCACAAAAGATAAGGTTCAGTGTTGAGATTGGATAACCGTCTGGGTTCTTCTCGCTCTTTATTAATTCGTTGTACCGTTGCAGAAATTCATTGTCTGGGTTAATATTGGCTGCACCACGCACATAGTCTGGGGTAGTCCATTCCTTCTTGGTAATATTAATCTCGTTGATGTATTCTGCAATGGTTTCATTCCCTTGCAGTTCAACTTCAATGGCGGGTACATTTATTGCTTCCTCTCCGTTCTCCGCTGCCCATTCATTATAGAGGGATGCGGCAATGGTTCTGTGCTGACCGTCCAATACAAGGAAGTATTTGGCTGCATCTTCTGGATTTATATCCTGTCCGTTAATGTCAACCAGACGAATGTCACCTGTTGTGATTACATCTTCTGCCTTAACGACCTGTACCATTTCTGCCTTTCTATAACCCTTGACCTTCATCATGGCTAATATCTTCTCTACATTGCCCAAGTTGATGGCACGGTTAATACCTTTAGCAAAAGCTACGTTTCTTACTTCATTATTTGCAACAACTTTAACTTCTAAATAAATCTTCTTCATGATAGTTTAAATTTAAATTAATAATTAAGTTTATAAATTGGTGCAATCTTCAACTTGGCGCCTTATCGTTTCTGATTACATTGCAAAGGTGAGGAATAGTCGGAAGGTGTGTTATAAAGAATAGAAGGCGATTTGAAGTGCATTCTTTAGATGTAAGAATATCAGCGAATTAGCTAATTTAAAGACATAAAAATAACTACCACGTGATTACATGGTAGTCTGTAAGGATTGGTGGATTATTAATTACCAGAGATGTTCTGTAGACTGATTATTGGGTGAGAAATTGTAGTCTTCTGTCTGTTTGGTCTTCCATTGCGGTTTATAGCCTTGTTTCACCAAATAGGCTATTGCTGCATTGGTGTAGTTCTCATCATTATTGAAACTGCCTGCTTCAAATAATAATTCCATGTAGTCTAAAGTCATACGTATCTGTTCACTCTTGGTCTTTATTGAGGAATATCTTTGTAACAGGTGGAATGTACCATACATGATTAGATTATGGGCTGCATTATTGGCTTTCCTGCCCTTCTTCTGTGAATATACTTCCTTCAATTCCTGTTGGGCTTCTTCCAAACTGTTTACTCCTAAATAGATGTGAAGGTAGTTATCCAATAAATCACTCAGCCAATAGCAAGAGTTATCAAGAGTAATCTTCTTAACTCCGTTATCAATGGTTATAGGACTGAATACCCTTAGCTCCTTCTTCTTGGAAGGTGAGTATCTCTTGGTATTCAGCAACTCATATAGCTTTAGCATTTCTGGACGGACTTGTTCCAGATAAGGCAGTGTGTTCTCTGATATGACAACTTCTGTGTAAAGTTCACCATTCTTATACTTCTCATATATGGCAGCTACAACAAGCATACTTATTCCAATTACTCCGTCATTATCAGTTTCACCATGCTTCTGTAATAAATCAATCAGCCGTTCCAATAAATTATCACTTGGCAGAGTGATAAGTATATTGTGTTCTGAATCCATAATGAAGCTACTTGGATTAAACGCCTTACTGGTAGAAGTCGATTTGGGAGCATACCGTTTATAATCAAATACTCCGTTATCTACTGCGATAGTGTTTAGAAATGAATAGTCTGTCATGTAGTTCTTACAAATATCTTCACTGATTCCGTTGGGATATTCATGGTAGTAAGTAGCTGACAGTTCATTCTCAAACATGGCACGCTTATAGCCAAAGTATTCCGTGAGTATGGGTTCTATCTTCTTTAATTCTGGAATTGGTAGTATGTAATCTCTCATATCGCTTCTTATTAGTGCTGTAAAGATAAATAATGCTGCTCCATTACACAATAGAACAGCATTACAAATTACTACAGAATGTAATTACATTCTACCAAATACGTACTTCACGACCTTCGCATTAGCTCTGTTCTCGTTGGCGAAATCCCGCTCAATGTAGATGTCCGTTACCCTCATTGTTTCATCAACATGGTTTAACGCTGCATGGACTGTATATTTGTCAATTCCCACTTTATTGAGTGCTATGGTAGCCCATGAGTGCCTTGCTGCATAATATTCCAAGTCGTCAATCTCTAATAATGTTCCAATCTCCTTTAAACCATAGTTTATGGCTTTATTAAAACCTTTCTCGTCAACGTAATATTGATAGAAATTGAAGAGGCGTTTACCTGTCTCATCCTTATACTTCTCAATGAGTGGTTGGGCTAATTTAGGTATATCAACCTTCATTTGAGCTTTATCCAGTCTGCGGTCTTTAGTCTTGGTACGATTATATATAATTGTATTGTCTTTCATTTCAGTGGCATTGTATAAGTCTGCTGAATTCATCCCCATAAGGCAGAATGATAGAATGAAGCAATCTTTAGCCAAATTATAACGGCACGTAGCTTTGTAACCTTTCTTCATGTCCTTATATGGTAACTTCCATACCTTCTTTATAATATCTGCAGATATAGCTCTTTTACGGGTAGCTTCTTGTTTGGGTATTTCAAGTTCTATGAAGGGTGAGTTGGGAATTAAGATTAAATTCTTATCCTTCTTATTATACCTCTTCTTGGCTTCATTGAACAACTTCTTGATACTTATCAAATAAAGGGAGAGTGAACGATTAGAAGGTACACGTTTGCCTTGCTGCATTAATCTTTTAGTCCGTATCTCACGTTCTTTATTCAAGAATGATTTGAAGTCTTCTAAGAAGTCAAGAGTAATTAGATTAATATCCAACTCCTCCTTACCTATGAAACGCACTAAAGCATTAATGGCAGTTGTATAATTGGGTGCACCTTTGATTGTAGTTGAGGCTATCCATTCACGACTGAATTTAATGAAATCTATTACTTGGTTCTTCTCATGTTCATGGTTTAATAACTCCAATATGTCCTCTAATGTGTAATTATTCTGGTCTATTTGAAGTTTGTTACACCGTTCTTTGTAGTATACTACCAGATTATCAATCTCCTTCTTAATAGGAGTACCTTCCTTGAATTTGAAGTCTTTAGTAAGTTCTTTAGGTGTTATGAATAGGTTTGTAGATAATCTTCTTACCTTTCTATTCATTGTAAACCTTACCTTGACATTGTATGTCTTATCACTCCTCTGTTTGTCCTGTTGGACTTCTGCTTTAATTGTTAGCATTTTAACCTATTAATTTGGGGTCAACAATAGGTCAACAACTACCTAAATTAAGGCTAATATTACCGAAGCAACAGACTTATATCTGGTGGGTTTACAAACTAAAAGAGGCTCTATTCCCTTAGGAATGAGCCTCTTAGTTTGTGGACCAGCCTGGGCTTGAACCAGGGACCTCCAGATTATGAGTCTGTTGCTCTAACCAACTGAGCTACAAGTCCGATGTATCCTTTGTTGGATGCGGTGACAAAAGTAGTATTTTCCCTCGAATTATGCAAATCCTTTTGATAAAAAACTACGATACTTTATTTTTAGAACTTATATTTGCGCTTCGGGTTCTTGGGGAACCATCCTTTTTGTACCCGTTCTTCCTGTTCGAAGACCTCTTTAATCGTCCAGAAGGAAGAAAATGCAAACACGCCAAGCAAAGAAGATAAAATCACATTATCGATGCTTAATGAGGCGACCACACCGGCTATGCCGAGTACCAGAAATATCCACCAACATTTTGTACCCCAATAGTATTCGGCCTTTACCACGACGGGGTGAAAAAGGCCGATAATCAAAAAGGTACAGATTCCGATGAATAACCCTGCAAGGTGATATTCATTTAGAAACTCCATCACAATTATTTTTCAACGCGGATGGGGATTTCTTTCTTGATACTCTGTTCCAGAGAAATCAATGTCTCGGTAGCTACCACACCCGGTATTTCTTGCATTTTGTTATTCAGCAAATCCATCAGATGTTCGTTGTCGCATGCATAAAGTTTTGTCAGCATTGTGTACGGTCCTGTAGTGAAATGACATTCCACAATTTCGGGAATCTTTTGTAATTCTGCTACGACAGATTTGTACATGGAGCCTTTTTCCAGCTTGATACCCACGTAGGTACAAGTTCTGTAGCCCAATGATTTCGGGTTCACATGGTAACCAGAGCCTACAATGACACCTAGGTCAATCAGTCTTTGCACACGCTGATGAATAGCTGCGCGTGACACTCCACATTCGGCTGCTACGTCTTTAAAAGGGATGCGGGCATTCTGGGAGATAATCTCTAGGATCTGCCTGTCGAGGTTGTCTATTCTTTCCATAATAATAAATTGTAATTTCCTGTTGTTATCAAATAGTAAGCAAATATAGAGATTTATTTTAATTATTCTTCTTTTCGGAGAAAAAAAATAGGAAAAAGCAAAAAAAAGAGGCACAAACGTTTTGCACCTCTTTCCTTTTTCTATTTAGAAAAGAACTTTCTTATTTCTTATCTTTTTCGATGCCCAACAGTTCAACTTCGAAAATCAAAGTAGAGAACGGTTTGATTTGATTGCCAGATTCTCTAGCACCGTAAGCAAGTTCTTGCGGGATGTAAAGTTCCCATTTAGAACCTACAGGCATCATAGTCAATGCTTCTGTCCAACCTTTGATTACTTGGTTGGCACGGAAAGTAGACGGTTCGTTACGTTTGTAAGAGCTGTCGAATTCTGTTCCGTCGATCAAAGTACCTTTGTAGTTCACTTTCACTTTGCAAGTGTCAGCAGGAATTTCACCTTTGCCTTCAGTGATTACTTTGTATTGCAGACCGCTTGCAGTTGTTTTTACGCCGTCTTTAGTCTTGTTTTCAGCGAGGAATTTTTCGTTTTCAGCTTTGTAGTCAGCATATTTTTCTGCCAAAGCTTTTGCTTTGATAGTTTCCATAGCTGTACGAGTATATTCTTGAGCTGCTTCCATAGTCATTACGCCACCTTTTTCTAAAGTACCTGCGATGAAACCTGCCAGGAAGTTTTCTTTGCTGATGGTTTTAGTAGAGTCAGTGCCAAACAATTCCTGGTTGATACCTTTCATCATCTGGTTGCTGATTTGCTGACCGATTTGCAGACCTGCCATGTAAGCGATGTCTTTTTTGCTAGTCTTGTTTGCACCTTCATTCAAACCTTTGATGAAGTCTGCCATATAAGCAGTATCAACGTCCAGACGACCTGTCAGATAGCCTTTCAGACCTTGAGTCTGCGCCATACCGATAGAATAAGACAGTGAGTCGATGTCTGATTTCAGATTTGCTTTAGGAGCTTGAGCTGTACAAGAAGCAAGGCTTGCAGCAGCGGCGATTGCCATAAAAATACTAACTTTTTTCATTTTGCTTTGAAATTTTTTATTTATAATACTTCGAGTAATTCTACTTCAAAAATGAGTGTGCTATGAGGAGGGATCATTTCTCCGGCACCTCTTGCGCCATAACCAAGTTCTGACGGAATATACAGTTTCCATTTAGAACCTTCCGGCATCAGCTGCAAAGCTTCCACCCATCCCGGGATTACTTGGTTGACACCGAATACAGCCGGTTCTCCGCGTTGGATAGAGCTGTCGAACAGTGTACCGTCAATCAATGTTCCTTCATAGTGGCATCTTACCTGGTCGGTAGCTTTCGGCTTTTTGCCTGTACCTTCTTTGATGATTTCATATTGTAGTCCGCTGGGAAGAACAACTACGCCCGGTCCTTTTTTGTTTTCTTCGAGGAAAGCTTGTCCTTGCTCGATAGCAACGGCACCCATTTTAGCTTCCAGTTCTTCGAAATACTTGTTTACTATTTCGCGGGCTTCATTGTGGCTGATAGCCGTCTGATTGCCTTCCAATACGTCTTTGATTGCTTGTGCGAAATCATCTACCGCAAGGTTTCCGATTCCCATGCTTGATAAGTTTTGACCAATTCCGAGGCCAATAGAGTAACTGAATTTATCCATATAATGTTTTTTGTTGGCGATTGAAATGTATCACCATCATGGTTTTAGCTTTCAATCAATTGCAAATTTATGAATCGCAAAAGTACGTGTTTTATTTGAATGATTTAGCATTTGCTATTTAAAAATTCTTATATCTGTGAAAGTTAATCGCTTTTCTTTAAAGAATTAGTTTTTTTGTTCGTAGGATTTAATCGGCTTATTCTTATTATTTAGGTTGGTTTATGTAGATAATTAATCGTCTGACAGCTGTTGAACTTTCGTCTGACTACTGTTACTCTTTCGTCTGACAACTGTCAGACGAAAGAGTAACAGTAGTCAGACGAATAGTTGTTGCCATAAATGATGCTAACTATCTGCATCTTTCATCTTAAAGTTCTGCATAAATTGGATTATATTAAGCGTGAGAAAGTGTTCTTTTATTCGATGATTCTGATTACATTTGTGTGGCTATTAAAAAAGAAGGAGGAATAGTAATGAAGAATCTGGTAGTTTTGACGGGTGCGGGTATGAGTGCCGAGAGTGGGATTAGTACATTTCGCGATGCAGGCGGTTTGTGGGATAGGTATCCTGTGGAGCAGGTGGCCACTCCTGAAGGTTATCAGCGTGACCCGGCTTTGGTGATTAATTTCTATAATGAGCGTCGGAAGCAGTTGTTGGAGGTGAAACCGAACCGTGGACATGAATTGTTGGCGGAACTGGAGAAAAACTTCCATGTGACGGTGGTGACACAGAATATTGATAACTTGCACGAACGTGCCGGGAGTAGCCACATCATTCATCTGCATGGCGAACTGACGAAAGTGTGTTCCAGCAGAGATCCTCATAATCCCCACTACATAAAAGAACTGAAACCGGAAGAATATGAAGTGAAGATGGGAGACAAGGCCGGCGACGGCACTCAATTGCGACCTTTTATCGTATGGTTTGGAGAAGCTGTGCCGGAAATTGAAACCGCCATCCAATATGTGGAGAAAGCGGATATTTTCGTCATTATCGGTACGTCGCTTAACGTATATCCTGCGGCGGGGCTGCTTCATTATGTACCGAGAGGAGCAGAGGTGTATCTGATTGATCCGAAACCGGTAGATACGCATACTTCCCGTTCGATACATGTAATTCAGAAGGGAGCTTCTGAAGGAGTGGCTGAATTGAAACAGTTGTTGGGAGTTTGAGAGGTTTTCTTTTCCCGGTTTTATTCCAGTTCGGTGGCAAAAATATGATTGTTCCGGAGTACTTCCGATATTTCGAGTGCAGAGATATCCCTGCACTCGATTCTTAATATTTTCTCCCAGTCTTCAAAGTCCACATTCCATTTGTCTATTTGGGGGAACTCTGCCAAAAGCTCTCCTATGCGCTTGATGTCACGCCTTTGGGTGATAGAAGTTCGAAAAATCAGAATCTTATTTTCTTTTTCCATATTCTTTAGGGTTTTATTTTAATGAACGGAACTCCCGGATCGTCATACTGAAATGCAACCTGAAATTGCGACTTAAAAGTGAAAGGCTGCTAAAGCCGCAAAGACGGGCGATTTCGGTGGCGGAAAGTTCCTTGTTTCGTTTTAATAATAGGGCTGCTTTTTCAATCCGGGTGCGTTTGATATAATCCGTAGGCGTTTCGCCCGTCAGGATTGTAAATACGCGATGGAAGTGGAAAGGAGAAAAGCAGGCGATACCTGCCATTTTCTGTAATGATAACGGCTGGTCTATGTGATTGTGAATATAGTCGGTCACTTTATTGATCCGTAACTGATATTCCTGTTTATTGATATCTTTCGTCTCCATGTTTTCTGCAAAGTAAAGGATTATAAATGCCGGAGAGTTGTCCTATCTTGCTAACTTCTCCGGCAGATAATCAATCTTTTTTTTGTCCTATATAGAATACGTAGCCGTAGTATTCTTTATACTTATTATATAGGCTCTCTTCATACCGTTGCCCGGTGATGAGGTCTGCGGCTGCGTCATTTCCTGCATATTCCTTCAAAAAAGCTTCCTGAACAGGGAACTGGGGAGCGTAGAAATGCTCAAGCCAGCAATTTTCCGGTAAAATGAAATGGGCTGTCGGGATATATCCTGCTTTTTCCATTTGCATTATCTTTCTTGGAATCGTATCGATTTCCGGGTAATTGGCCATCCAGAAGTCTTCTATTTCGGAGGGACGTTCCGGGGTGAACCAGGAGGCTTCCGTTACAGCGATAAATCCGTTCTTTTTCAGGAATTTGTTCCATTCGTTCATGCCGCGTTCGAATCCTATGTTATAGATAGCGCCTTCGGACCAGATCAGATCGAGTTCTTCCTCTTGAAATGGCAGAGCGTCCATGGAACCGACGATACCCTTTACTCTGTCTTCACAATGGGCTTCTATTGCATTTTTGTTGAATAGCTCGATAAAGTCGGGGAAAAGGTCGATACCTGTAATTTGTCCTTTCGTATAGTTGGCTAATGCCATTGTCTGACCGCCTGTGCCACAGCCAATGTCGGCTATTCGTGCCTTGTCGGACAGTTCGTTGATGAAGCTTACGGCTTTTTGTGTGACTTCAGGACTTCCGGGACCTTGACGTTTTAATGCCTTGAAGTAATTACATATCAGTGTAAAATCGAATTCGTGGATTGATTTAAAATCGTTACTCATTGTTTTAATATTTTAGTTGTACGGCGAATGGAGGCATATAATGATGCTTGCAACCATTTGACCATACAAATAGTTTGAAAATTTAGATATAGAAAATAACTCTGACAAGAGTATGTCAGAAAACATAAGGGATAATCTGTAATGAGAGGAAGGCTTACAGATTATTTACAGAACGGAATCCTTATGGAATGAAAATGAGTTAAACATCCGATTATTTCTTTTAGTTTGTGACAAAGATAGGGTTTTAGCTGCAAAACTCAATGATAACTTGATTGAAAAAAGACTGTAAACCTGTATTTTAGCAAGAATAGTCAAATAGGAATATGTTTATATATCCGGTTGCATGGATGAGATTGATCGTCCAAATTGATTGAAACTACATTTTTTTGAGTTATTTTTGTCGAATATTAAATACAAATCTCTCATTTAATGTATGATACCGATGAAAAGCAAATTATTACTCACATGTACCATCCTGTTTTTCTGTTCCTCTTTTCTGTGCGGACAGAATCAATCTTCTAAAGTGGCAAACTCTGTTGAAACGAATAATGGATGCATCCGGCACCCGTGGCAAGGAAAAAGAGTGGGATATTTGGGAGACTCTATTACAGATCCCAACTGTTATGGTGACAAGATAAAGAAATACTGGGATTTTCTGCAGGAATGGCTGGGAATTACTCCTTATGTATATGGTATCAGTGGCAGGCAATGGAATGATGTGCCTCGTCAAGCCGAACAACTGAAGAAAGAACACGGCGGAGAAGTAGATGCTATCGTGATTTTGATGGGTACGAATGATTTTAATGATGGTGTACCTATTGGAGAATGGTTTACGGAAACAGAAGAACAAGTGATGGCAGCCCGTGGGCAAACTCAAAAGCTGGAAACCCGTAAGAAACGTACTCCTATAATGGATGGAAGCACGTATAAGGGACGTATCAACATAGGAATCAATAGGCTGAAACAACTCTTCCCGGACAAGCAGATTGTGTTGCTGACCCCGTTGCACCGCTCACTGGCCAATTTTGGAGAAACGAATGTGCAACCGGATGAAAACTACCAGAACAGTTGTGGCGAATATGTAGATGCCTACGTGCAGGCTGTTAAAGAAGCCGGCAATGTGTGGGGAGTCCCCGTGATTGATTTTAATGCGGTAACCGGATTGAATCCGATGGTGGAAGAACAACTGATTTATTTCTATGATGCAGGATATGACCGTTTGCATCCCAGCACGAAAGGACAGATACGCATGGCACGAACGCTGATGTATCAGTTGCTTGCGTTGCCTGCTACATTTTAAATAGGCCGGATGGAATTCTATGAAATTGTACACTATTCTATAGTACATTTTCTGCAAACCTGTAATTTTGTTTTCTATAAATAATAGAACCTATGAGACATAAACTTCTGTTTTCTTTTTTCATCTTCTTGATAGTTGCTTTACCGATTCGTAGTAAGGATTTTGTTTTGACTTCCGGTCAAACAGTTGTCATCGCTTGCAGCCCTTCTGAAGAACTGGTTGTACGAACCGCATTGGAAATGCTGGGGCGTGATATTCAGACAGTATTGTCGTCGACTACCCAAGCGAATGAGAAAACAGGTGAAATTGTGATAGGAACGGTGGGGCAGAGTGAGCTTATCAGCCGGACCGGCATAGATGTTTCTGCGTTAAGAGGCAAGAAGCAGGCTTTTCTATTATCTGTTTCTCCGGAGGGTAAATTGATCGTAGCCGGTAGTGACAAACATGGTACGGCTTATGGAATACTCGAAATATCCCGTTTGTTAGGTGTCTCTCCCTGGGAATGGTGGGCGGACGTAACTCCGGAAAAGAAGAAACTTTTTAAGCTATCTTCCAAATTCCAAAGTCTTCAGGCTCCTTCGGTGGAATATCGGGGTATATTTATTAATGATGAAGACTGGGGCTTGATGCCATGGAGCAGTCGGACCTATGAACCTTCAAAAGTGAAAGGTGAGATAGGCCCGCGTACCAACGAGCGTATTTTTGAACTCTTACTTCGTCTGCGTGCCAACACCTATTGGCCTGCAATGCACGAATGTACACTTCCTTTCTTCCTGACCAAAGGCAATCAGGAAGCTGCCAAGAAATATGGAATCTTCATCGGTGCTTCCCATTGCGAACCGATGGCTTGCAGCGCTGCCGGCGAGTGGAAACGAAGAGGAGAAGGGGCTTATGATTATGTGAATAATGCTCCGGCTGTTTACAAATTCTGGGAAGACCGTGTAAAAGAGGTGGCAGATCAGGAAATACTCTATACGTTGGGTATGCGTGGTGTACACGATGGCAAGATGCAGGGAGCGAAGACGGTGGAAGAACAGAAGGCCGTAATAGATCGTGTGTTTGCAGATCAACGCGGGTTGATTGAAAAATATGTTGATAAGGATGTAACTAAAGTCCCGCAGGTTTTTATCCCTTATAAAGAGGTACTCGACATTTATCATGCCGGATTACAGGTGCCCGATGATGTAACATTGATGTGGTGTGACGATAACTATGGCTATATCCGTCATTTTCCTACGGCCGAAGAATGCGCACGTAAAGGAGGGAATGGAGTCTATTATCATGTTTCTTATTGGGGACGTCCGCATGACCATCTCTGGTTGAGTACGATGAGCCCGTATCTGATTTTCCAACAAATGAAGCTGGCTTACGATCGAGGCATACAGAAGATGTGGATACTGAACGTCGGAGATATCAAGCCTGCCGAGTATCAGATAGAGTTGTTTATGGATATGGCCTGGAATATAGAAGCTGTGGCCTCGGAAGGAGTGACCTCTCATCTGAAACACTGGCTGGAACGGGAATTGGGAGCTTCGTGCGCAAAGGCAGTATTACCTGTGATGCAGGAACACTATCGTCTGGCCCATATTCGTAAACCTGAATTTATGGGAAATACGAGGGAAGAGGAGAAAGATCCTGTTTATCGTGTTGTCAAAGATCTCCCATGGAGTGAAAAAGAAATCAACGGACGTTTGCAGGCTTATGATAAATTGTCGGAGACAGTGGAACGGGCAGCTTCGAAAATCCCATCCGGCAGACAAAGTGCCTATTTTGAATTGGTGAAATACCCGGTGCAAGCTGCTACACAGATGAACCGGAAATTGCTATATGCCCAATTAGCCCGCCACGGAAAAGCGGACTGGGAGAAAAGTGATCTTGCCTATGACAGCATTGTAGTATTGACAAAACAGTATAACTCACTGGAAGATGGAAAGTGGAACCGCATGATGGATTTCCAACCCCGAAAACTCCCCGTATTCAATCGCGTGGAAAGAAAAACGGCTACTTCTCCGATGATGAAAGAGCGTGTAGCTATCTATAAATGGAACGGCTTGGATGGGAAGAATATCCCGAATAGTAAGACCTTGAATGCGCGGAAAGGAACTTCTGCTATTTGTGAGGGCCTGGGATATGAAAGCAAAGCGACAGGCATTGACAAGGGAGATGCACTGATGTTCTCTTTTGACAACTGGAAAACAGACTCGGTAGAGGTTGACATCCGCTTGTTGCCTAATCATCCTGTGAGAGGAGATCAATTACGTTTCTCAATATCGTTGGACGATGCAGCGCCTGAAGTGATCTCTTATGAAACGAAAGGACGGAGTGAAGAATGGAAAGAGAACGTGCTGCGCAATCAAGCCATCCGAACGGTTCGACTTCCGGTATCCGGAAAGAAGTCCCACAAATTGGTAATCAAGGCATTGGACGAAGGAGTGATATTAGACCAGGTGATGCTTTATATGCCTTCGCCTACTGGTGAGTAACTGCACGGATCACGAACCATGCATGATGCGCCACGGTTCCAATCAGCCCGTAATGCTTTGCCATGATCCGAAATCTTTCTTTGAGGGATGCTTTCTGATTCCGGGTAGTCATTCCCTCCTCCAGATAGTCGATGATTGTCAGGTGGGTATTGTGCAAAGTACGTGCTTTCTTCATGATGCGGATGCACCAGTCGAAATCTGCAGAAAAGCGATATTGCAGATTATATGGCTCTACGAGCGTGTGGCGGGGGAAGAATGCCTGGTGGCAGACTAACATTCCCTGTTTGAAACTTTTCCAGGTGAGCGTTTCAGGGGCGGACAATCTGCGCATCCGCAGGAAATGCCTGTCCTTGTCTACGATAGCGGTTTCTCCGTAAAGTATATCGGGCAGTTCATTGCCGTTGATGGTGTGCACCATTTGTTGCAGCGTATCATCCTCATGAAAACAGTCGCCTGCATTCAGGAAACAGAGATAATCACCGCTGGCAAGGGCGATGCCCTTATTCATAGCGTCATACAGTCCTTTGTCGGGTTCGCTGACGACGGTGTGTATGCGTGACCGGTAGCGGTTGATAATAGAGAGGGTTCCATCCTTGGAAGCTCCATCCACGATAATGTATTCTATATGATGATAGGTTTGTGAGATTACACTTTGAATCGTGTCTTCCAATACCTTTTCAGCATTGTATGTCACCGTAATGATAGAGAACTTGGGAGTAGGATGGACACTATGCATATTTCCCCGTTATTTTATTGTAGACATCTGTATATTTCTTTGCAACGATACTCTCCGAATAATTACCCAGAACCTTGCGGCAGGCCTGTGCAGAGAGTTCGTTGTATTCCGGTTCCGTCAATATCCAATGTATGCCGTTGGCAAAATCTTCCGAGGATTTGTATTGTGCCACGTAGCCGTTGTGCAGATGATCGATCATTTCGGGGATACCTCCCACATTAAAACCGACACAAGGCACTCCACAGGCCATTGCTTCCATAATCATATTGGGAAGATTCTCTTCCAGAGACGGGATGGCGAAGAGGTCTACGGCATTGTAGATATTCACTACTTCATGCTCATTTTTGATATAAGGGAGCGGGTATACATGGAAAGGAAGTTGTTCCTGTAACTGCTGCGACTGGTTGCCGAATACGACTACACCCAGTGAGTCTTTCCATTCCGGATGCTTTTCTGCCAACAGTTTGCATGCCCCAATCAGATAGTCGACCCCTTTTCGTTTATCGGTGATCTTTAATGAACCGAACAAAACTAGTTTCTTACCTTCCGGCAACATGAATTTGGCACGCGCTTCCTTCTTGTTCATGGGTTTGAACAAGTTGGTATTAATAGCGTTCGGAATATTGGTCACGCTTTTCCCTTCAAATAATGCACTGGTCTGGGCTTGTTCCTTCAGCCAATGGCTGCACGTGACGAAATGAATGGGAGCGTAGCTGTATAACTTCTGTTTTTTGCGGAACGTGCGATAGGATAAATCCTTTCGTCCCCCGCCTTTGTAGATGTACGGACAGTCGTGACATTCCTGCTGATAGTTGTTGCACTCCCGTGCGTAATGGCAGATGCCGGTGCATGGCCACATATCGTGCATGGTCCAGACTACGGGTTTGCCGGAGGTCAGTATCTTTCGTATATCGTTCAGTGAGAGCATTCCCTGGTTGATCCAATGCAGATGGATCACGTCGGCCTGGCGGAATTCCGGGAGTGAGGTGATGTCTGTACCTGTGTTGGCGATGTCTACGTCAAACAAATGGTAACGCCGGAAACGGTTGGCACTCCAGATCACAATCCGTTCCCACATGAACTTCCACACTTGCAACCAGTTACTTTTTAAGCGGACAACACTGATTTGGTCGGTCTGTTTGTCACGTACCAGCATTTTGGCTTTGATGCCGTTGTTTTTCAGTGACTCCATCAACCGGCTTGCTGCGATGGCTGCTCCTCCTATTCGTTCAGATGTATTTATAATCAGGACTCTCATGGGCAAAAGTTTATGCAAATGTACGGTTTTTAGAGGAAATGTTTGATATTTCCAGCAAGCTTTCTGCTATTTCGCGTGAAAAGATTTCGAGGTTGAAACGTTCTTCCGCCAGTTTGCGGGCATTCTCTCCCATGCGCCGTGCCTCTTCGGGGTGGTCGGCGATGTAGCGGATAGCGTCTATCCAGCCTTGTACGTCGTTATATTCTACGGTGATGCCTATTCCTTCCTTGTCGATGTCTATTTCGAAGTTGGGGTTGCGCGAACAGATGACGGGGATGCCGAGGGCGAATGCTTCCACGAGCGTGGTCAGTCCTACGGTATAGGGGAAGTCCAGGCAGCAGATCACGATACAACTTTTGCGTGCCACCAGTTTCCCCAGTTCGTAGGGAATCACTCCGTCGGTATAATGGATGCGAATGGAGTCGGGCAATGCATACGGGTCGATGATCTTTTTATAGTTGATGTTACCGCATGAGACGGCAATGTACAAATCCAGTTTCTCGTTCGTTGCGGCAAATGCCTGGAGCAAGGTGTCTACGTCCCGGTTTTCTTTGCCGGTGGAGATAAATCCTTCGGGCTTCCGGTCGGGCATTTCTGCAAGCAGGTGGTCGTAGAAAGGAAGATCCGGTCCCCAATGGATGAGTTTCAGTTTGTGGGACGGTGCTTTCCGGGTTTTCTGCGAGTCCTGAATCAGTTTCCGACTGAACAGGAACATTTGGTCTATACCTTTGTAGAAAAGGCGGGAGATTTGTTCGCGCCACGGTTTGGGATTGGTGACGACAGCCGTATGATGCCAGATCACGATGGGCTTGCGGTACAGTCCCAGTGCACGGAGGAAGATGACGGGCTCTATACCCCGGAAAGAGGTGGCGTAGAGGACGTCGTATTTCTCCTTGCAGAAGAGAATCTCTTTGGTGGCGTAAAGCATGAGTTTCAGACGGCCGGAGAAATATTTGCATTTGTGCATCACGGAGTGTATTCCGTAATTCTCCAGTAAAGGAAGTCCGTATAAGATGTGTCCGGGGAATTTATATTCTTTCCATTCCTCGTAGCTTTCCCGTGTGAGGCGGGTATGGTAAAAATAAATAGTAAGCAACTTATTTAGTGGTGCTTGTTTCTTTTCAGCCATTTGTTGATTCGGTTTTTGACAGCTTTCGTAATGATGGAGAAATTGCCGTATTTCAGGTTGAGGAACAGTTCTTCGAACGAACGTCCGATCTTGATCCACGGATGATCCCAGCCCATGATGCGGTAAACGCTCTCTTTGTAGGCAACGTTTTCGATGACGTAGCGGGGATGTTTCAGTGGAAAATCCACCTCATAGCGCTTCATCGTGAAGATGCGGCGGTAACCTTTGGGCAGGGTATGAATCGAGCCGGCGAAATGGGTGGAATCTGCCGTTGCTCCCAAGTTATTAATCATGTTGCGGGTAGGCACGATGCTTAGCCCGGAGTTGAACAGTATGGAGGCGTGGAAGATCGTTTCATAAAAGGCTTTCTGCTGTTCCCGGTGACGCTGGCACATGTAGATAAAGTCGCTCCGGAATTTGCGTTCCTTGATAAGCTGTTCCAGTTGTTGCATATTGAAGGAGTCGTCCAGGAAGTTGTAGAACTCATCCCATTGGTCGACTACCCGTTTCCAGCTTGCCCATCCCCAGATAGAGAAGGTGGTGGTAAAGAAATAGTCGTAGGGCATATCTTGGGTGATTTCTTCGGGGTTAAATCCGGCAATCATGCTGATGCGGGTGTCATATTCGTATTTATCCAGCATCTCCTTGCAGAATTGGAAAAAGGAGACGGCGGGCACATCGTCGTCTTCCAATACGATGCACTTGTCGACTTTCGAAAAGGCCCATTTCTGCGAAATGTACTCCGAAGGGTCGCAGCCGAAATTCTTTTCCTGATAAAGCCGTTCTACTTCACATTCCCAGTCTATCTGTGATACGATTTCACGGCAGGCTTTTATTCCGGGCAGGTCACGTTCGTTTCGTGCTCCGTCCTGATAGAGGAAGAGGCGGGACGGACGCGCTTTCTTCACTTGCTCGAACACTTGCGACAACTGTTGCGGGCGGTTGAAGAACAGGATAAGTACCGGGACGTCTACTAAAGCGGATTTCATATTCATAGTTCTTGTTTTGGGGTTGTACTGAATGACAGGGCGGCAGGATAGTGGTTGTTCACTTTTTCCTGCTCTTCTTCTGTAAATCGATGCAGGGTTGGATAGTTGTAACGCAAAAATCCTTCCAGGTCGTCGGGGGCGGTCACTGTGAGAGGGCCGAATTTCACGGGTTGCAGGTGGCGGATGCTTTCTACGGTTACGTGGTCGGCAGTGGCCATTACGTTGTTATAGTAACGGGTGTTTCGTGAGTTGAAACAGCTTTGAACTGACACCAGCATGCGGTAGATTGCTTTTTTAGAGAAAAGCAGGTCGACTACCCTGTTCAGGAAACAGGAGAAGGCTCCCCGGTTCGTGGGGTTCTCTATTTCACATGTACCGAAGTGTTTCCACATCCATATCTCTTTTCCCATCAGGCAGCATTTGAGGAAGCCGAGTGCTTCGGATTGTATTCTTCGCAGCAGCTTGTTGTCGGGAATTTTGTCGAATGGGAATATATCGACAAAAATGCCCGGATGCATCGGGACATTCTTGAACATTTCTTCTACAAAAAGGGTGTCGTTTTTCTTGACTTTGGCAAAATAATACGGGGTATGAGGGTCTGTCTCTATCCATGAAAGGAAGTAGGAAGGACCCAGTTCCCCGGGAGCTACTTTCAGAAATTTGTTGTAGTTCTCCCGCGTCATGCCTATGTCAATATCATCATCCCAGGGGAGAATCGCCTGGTCGTAGAGTGCACCGATTGCCGTGCCGCCAATCACAAAATAGGGAATGTTGTGCTTCTGACACACCCGGATGGTTTCTCCCAATATGTCGTAGAGTTCGGCATGTAATAAATCAAGCTCTTCGGCTGTATATTTCTTGTTCATCGGAAATGGTTAATGCACGTTGTGCTACAAAAGTAGTAATTATATTGCTAAGTTACTATAACTTTGAGTTACTATCACTTTAAGTTTCCTTGCATAAATTCGGTGGCCACTTGTCCGCGTCCCGGGATGGGGAGGACGGATGCTTGCGGAAAGTCCTTGAGCAGACAGTCTGCCGGATTAATGTCCGGATAGAATTTCTTCAATAGGAACAGGCTGGGACCGGTGGTGATGCTTCCTATAAAGACGGAGGCATTCATCAATATCTGTATCGAGGAAAGGAAACGTGTCATTTGTCTCTGTTTCAGCTCTTTGGTGGTCTGCGTGAAAGCGCTGTTGACGTATCCTTTTTCGTCGGGGCTGCAAAGGGTGTACCAGTGTATGTCCGGGGCAAGGGTTTGCAATTGCTCGAAGAGGCGGTAGTCGTCGGTCAATACAAAGACGTCGCGGATGGCTGTTTTTTCTTTGATGAGGCGTATGTAATGTTCCGGTGGAAGCAGGTTGGTTTCGGTGATCTTGTCTCCTCCGCGTATTTGGCATCCTGCGTATTGAGGCGGAAGTTGCAGGCTGGCGGCAAATTGGAGACATTCCTGTGCGGTGGTGTCGTTGAGTTTCCAGGTGATTTCCGTCAGCTTTTGGAAGGTGTGGAGGTAGTCACCGTCTATTCCCAGTTCGGGGATATGGAAATGCTGGTTGGGGTTGAACGTCACTTGAAAGTTGAGTCGGACCGGTTTGCCATACGTGAAGAAAGCAAGGGCTTTTCCGATGATGTTCTTACAGGTTACTTTCAGTTTCCATTTCAGTAACTTCGTCTTAGGCAGCTTTTTGTCTTTCATCAATGCCTGCCAGGAGGGGAGGCGATGGGTGTTATAAGTGTGATGAAACGGTTCGTGCACTTGCTCGCAGAAGGGGGCGAAACAATCTTCCCAACCTTTTTCCCATCCGAAGTTGGCGTCGTCGGAGTAGAGCTTGAACTGTATTTTGTGTTGCAGGCAATAAAGCATTGCGTGAAGCATATAGGTATATTCGGTGAAGAAACCGGCATCTATACCTATGTGATAAATCATCGTCTTTTTGAAAGAACTATTCAGAAGATGGTATCGGGTGGCAAGGTCATTTGGGTTCATGTGTCTTCTTTTTGATGAAATATTGAATGCTTTCTTTAAAAGTAACCGATCGGCTGCCCCACATGGTTGCTACGTAGAGTGCTGCAGCAAGCACTATCTTGCTTGCCAGGCGGAGATAAATATTCTCGATGGAGCGGGTGGTGTAATAGGTGATTACCATAACCGTAGCCGCAATGGCAGCATAAGGAAGTATGTCCATCAGGGCATGGCGAAGCTTCAATCCTATTTCCTGCCATACAAAGTAGTGCCATGTCAGTAGCCACAGTATGTTGATGGATACATAGACGGTGAGCATGGTAAAGATCCCATAAGAGTGGGCTAATAGAACGCTTGACAGTAAGATGATGCCGAGCGCTATGGTGTTCCACATATAGATGCGGGATTTTCCTTTACTGATAATCAGTTGTTGATAGAGGTATGCGATGGGAGCAAAGGCTCCGCTGATACACAGTATTTGCATGATTAATATGCTGGAATACCACTTGTCGGTGATGGTGATGATAATCAGCTCTTCCGATACGATTCCCAATCCCAACATGGCGGGAAACGAGACAAAAGCGGTGAAACGCAGCATTTTGCGAAATACCCGTTTTTGCCGTTCAAGGTCGTCGGACACTTTGGTGAGTACCGGTTGCGCTACTCCGTTTATCATGCCGGAGATGAAGAGTTGTCCCATGCCGCACCATTTATTGGCTTGGTTGTAATATCCTACTTCTTTTTCGCTGTAGAATTTACCCAGTATCACGGAAAACAGATTGTTATTGATGTGATTGAATACATTGGTAACCAGTAGTTTCCCACTGAATCCGAACATTTCCTTAATCGGGGTGAAGTTGAACTGCAAGCTTGGTCGCCAACGGGTGAAATGCCAGTAACAGGCTGTGTTGATGGTTACGTAAACGATGCTTTGCGTAGCAATTCCCCAATAAGAGAAACCAAAGTAGGCAAGAGTGACTCCGGTGATTCCGGACACGGTGAGTCCGATAACCGAAGACAATGCCCGCTGTTTGACCATCAGATTACGCAGGAGATAGGCACTGTGGGATATTCCCAGACTGGCAATGAAGAAGCCGATAAAAGAATAACGTGCCAGTGGTGTCAGTTCGGGAGTATCGTAAAAGTCAGCGATAAGCGGTGCACAGAGGAATAACAGCAGGTACAGCGACAGACTGATGGCCGCGTTGAACCAGAATACGGCATTGTAATCATTGTGCGTCACTTCTTTCTTATTAACAAGGGCAGCTGTGAAACCACTTTCTTGTATCGAGCTGGCAATGAGGGAGAAGATGGCCAACATTCCCACCATTCCATAATCTGACGGAGTGAGTAATCGCGCGAGGAATATTCCGAAAAGTAGGTTTAGCAACTGCTGTATGCCGTTGCTGAATCCTCCCCAAAATAGTCCTTTGGCTGTCTTTTCTTTTAGTGACTGATTCTCGCTCATGTTATTTGCAAAGAATACATGAAAAGGCTATGCGTGATGATAGCTTTTCATGTATTCCCTATTCTAGTTTTATTATTTTACTTCGCTGCCCGGCTTCACTTCACGTCCCGGCATGATAACTGCCAGACTGCCGTCGTTGTTTTCGGCACTAAGAATCATGCCTTCGCTGACGATTCCTTTCAGTTTGCGCGGAGCGAGATTAGCGATGAAGCAAACTTGTTTGCCTACCAGCTCTTCCGGTTGATAATGCTTGGCAATACCTGATACGATGGTACGTGTCTCCAGTCCGTCATCGATTTTGAATTGCAGCAATTTATCCGCTTTCGGTACTTTCTGACATTCAAGAATGGTACCTACACGGATATCCAGTTTCGTGAAGTCGTCGAATTCGATGTTCGGGCGGATAGGATTAGCTTTGTAGTTGGCTTCTTCATTTGCCTTCTTTGTATCGAGCAGCTTTTGTACCTGTGCTTCGATAGTAGCGTCTTCGATCTTCTCGAACAATAACTCCGGTTTGTTTAACTGATGGCCTACAGGAAGCAGGTTATCTTTTCCCAGTTCAGACCATTCGAAAGTATCCATGTTCAGCATTTTGCGGAGTTTTTCCGAGCTGAACGGCAAGAATGGGTCGAAGGCGATGGCAAGGTTGGCAACCAGTTGCAGGGAAATGTTGAGGATGGTTCCTACACGTTCCATATCTGTCTTAGCCAGTTTCCACGGTTCGGTGTCGGCCAGGTATTTGTTTCCGATACGTGCCAGATTCATGGCCTCTTTCTGTGCATCGCGGAATTTGAATACGTCGAGCAGTTTTTCTACTTCTGCTTTCACGTCTGCGAATTCTTTCAGCGTTTCCTTGTCGTAGTCGGTTAAGCTGCCTTGTGCGGGTACGCGACCGTCGAAGTATTTTTGAGTCAGCACCATTGCACGGTTTACGAAGTTGCCGTATACGGCTACCAGTTCGTTGTTATTGCGTGCTTGGAAGTCTTTCCAAGTGAAGTCGTTGTCTTTCGTTTCCGGTGCGTTGGCGGTCAGTACGTAGCGGAGTACGTCTTGCTTTCCGGGGAAATCAGCCAGATATTCGTGCAACCATACGGCCCAATTGCGGGAAGTAGAGATCTTGTCTCCTTCGAGGTTGAGGAATTCGTTGCTCGGCACGTTGTCCGGCAGGATATAGCTGCCTTCTGCTTTCAGCATGGCAGGGAATACGATGCAATGGAATACGATATTATCTTTTCCGATGAAGTGAATCAGACGCGTTTCTGGATCTTTCCACCATGTTTCCCAGCTGTCGGGAAGAAGTTCTTTGGTGTTGGAGATGTATCCGATCGGAGCGTCAAACCATACATAGAGCACTTTTCCTTCTGCTCCTTCTACGGGAACAGGGATACCCCAATCAAGGTCACGGCTCACGGCACGTGGTTGCAGACCCATGTCGAGCCAGCTTTTGCATTGACCGTATACGTTCGGACGCCATTCTTTGTGATCTTCCAGAATCCATTTGCGCAGCCATGCTTCGTGTTTGTCGAGAGGAAGATACCAGTGTTTGGTTTCTTTCATTACCGGTTTGCTACCGCTGATGGCGCTTTTCGGGTTGATAAGATCTGTAGGAGAAAGTGAGGTTCCGCACTTTTCGCATTGGTCGCCGTAAGCGCCTTCCGAATGGCAGTGGGGACATTCTCCAGTGATATAACGGTCGGCAAGGAATGTTTTTGCTTCCTCGTCATAATATTGTTCAGACGTTTTTTCGATGAATTCTCCTTTATTGTACAATGTTTTGAAGAAATCCGAAGCCAGTTGGTGATGCGTCGGTGAAGTGGTGCGGCTATACACGTCGAATGAGATACCGAATTCTTCGAATGATTTTTTAATCAGTGAATGGTAACGGTCTACTACATCCTGTGGAGTAATTCCTTCTTTCTTGGCACGGATGGTGATAGGCACTCCGTGTTCGTCCGAACCTCCGATGAATAATACATCTTCTTTTTTCAGACGCAGATAGCGTACATAGATATCTGCCGGCACGTATACACCCGCCAGGTGACCGATATGGACAGGACCGTTCGCATACGGCAGTGCCGATGTGACGGTGGTTCTTTTGAATTTCTTTTCCATTATATAGTGTGATTTTTGTTGTTTTCAACTTTGCAATGTGCAAAGATAATGACTTTTCACCACAGATTACACGGATTAACACAGATTATTTCATTGAAAAGTGGTCACAGAATGAAACAGGAACGTTTCGTAATAAAAAAACAGGTAAAAAGAAAGTGTTTTACCCTGATATAAGTTGGCTAGAAAATAGCGAATTTGTATCGGGGTATTTTTATATTTTCTATTATGTTCTATTTTTAAGATTGAAACAGATTAGGAGTATCTAAATTGTATTCTAATAAAAGAAGTGACGTATAAAATACTGTATGAATATGCGGAATAAGTAATCTTTCTTGAATACAAATGAGTGAATATTCATGATTGTTGATAGAATCATGAATCATTGCTTTTAAAGGAAGACTTCGTTCCTTTTAAAGAAACGGTTTATTGGTCAGTGAGAAGTACTTTCTTGCTTTTAAACGAAAGGACAAAAGGGCATTTAGAATACTTGTTTTGTGCTGGTTGCTGTCGAATAGGTAACATGTGAGTTGTTTCTATTTGAACTTATATTTGCAATAATCTGCTCCTGAAATTAGGAATTTTGCCTTTTTGATGTTGAATCGAATGATTTAAAGTCTGTTTTGTGTGAATATGGATTATGCAACTTGCTTATCCTTCAAGTTTTCCAATATACTCCGGACTCATCTTGTATATTTTTGATTCTGTATGAGTTTTATGTCCATTTTTTCTGCATAAAGTAATATTCTGTTCTAATGATAAGAATTACATGGTAAGATTATAGCTTTGCATTTCAATAAGTCAGTATAATCTATATAATTTCTTGCTCATTTCCTCTTTTATCATCTATTTCCATCTATATTTCTCCCTTTTTTCTTTCTTTTTTCTCGTAAGAAAGAATATATTTGTACCTAAGTTAAACGAAAACCAAAGCATGATATGATAACAACCCAGTTGCTTCGTCCTGAAAGCATTGTTGTAGTAGGGGCATCGAATAATGTACATAAGCCGGGTGGCGCAATATTAAAGAATTTGATAAATGGAGGTTATCGGGGAGAGCTTCGAGCGGTGAATCCGAAGGAGAAGGAAGTACAGGGAGTTCCTGCTTTTGCGGATGTGAGCGATCTGCCGGATACGGATCTGGCAGTGTTGGCTATACCTGCTGTAATGTGTCCCGATATTGTGGAAACATTGGCCAGCAAGAAGCAAACCAGGGCATTTATCATACTTTCTGCAGGTTTTGGTGAAGAAACCCACGAAGGAGCACTGTTGGAAGAGCGTATTCTGGAAACAGTCAATAAATACGGAGCCTCATTGATTGGTCCTAATTGCATCGGATTGATGAACACATGGCATCATAGCGTGTTCAGCCAGCCAATTCCCAATTTAAATCCGAGAGGGGTGGACTTGATTTCCAGCTCCGGTGCTACGGCGGTATTTATTCTCGAAAGTGCCGTAACAAAAGGTTTGCAGTTCAATTCAGTCTGGTCGGTGGGAAACGCCAAGCAGATCGGTGTAGAAGATGTATTGCAATTTATGGATGAGAACTTCGATCCCGAAAAAGATTCTCATCTGAAACTACTCTATATTGAAAGTATTCAGAATCCGGACAGGTTGTTATTCCATGCTTCGTCTTTGATTAGAAAAGGGTGCAAGATTGCGGCAATCAAAGCCGGAAGTTCGGAGAGCGGAAGCCGGGCGGCATCTTCCCATACAGGAGCAATCGCCAGTTCCGATTCGGCAGTAGAGGCTTTGTTCCGTAAAGCAGGCATTGTGCGTTGCTTCTCTCGTGAAGAATTGACTACTGTGGGTTGCGTGTTTACTTTACCCGAATTGAAAGGAAAGAATTTTGCCATTATCACTCATGCCGGAGGGCCGGGAGTGATGCTGACAGATGCGTTGAGTAAAGGCGGACTGAATGTGCCTAAGCTGGAGGGAGAAGTAGCCGAGGAACTAAAAGCCCAACTATTCCCCGGTGCTGCCGTCGGAAATCCTATTGATATTCTGGCTACCGGAACACCGGAACATCTGCGCCTTTGCATTGACTACTGCGAGGAAAAGCTTGACAATATAGACGCCATGATGGCCATCTTCGGAACTCCGGGATTGGTTACTATGTTTGAAATGTATGATGTGCTTCACGAAAAGATGCAGACTTGCAAGAAACCGATTTTTCCCATTCTTCCTTCCATTAATACAGCCGGAGCAGAGGTTTCCGCCTTCCTGGCAAAAGGGCATGTGAATTTTGCAGACGAAGTGACCTTGGGTACTGCCCTTTCACGTATCGTCAATGCTCCTAAACCGGCAGTTCCTGAAATAGAACTGTTCGGAGTGGACGTTCCGAGGATTCGTCGTATTATTGATTCTATTCCGGAGGATGGTTATATCGCTCCCAATTATGTACAGGCATTGTTGCACGCTGCCGGTATTCCGTTGGTAGATGAATTTGTTTCCGACAATAAAGAGGAGATAGTAGCTTTTGCCCGTCGGTGCGGATTTCCGGTAGTTGCCAAGGTTGTTGGTCCTGTGCACAAATCAGATGTCGGCGGTGTCGTTCTGAACATTAAAAGTGAGCAACATCTGGCACTGGAATTTGATCGTATGATGCAGATACCTGATGCAAGAGCAATTATGGTACAGCCGATGCTGAAAGGTACGGAACTGTTTGTTGGCGCAAAATATGAAGAGAAGTTCGGCCACGTGGTACTTTGTGGTTTGGGAGGTATTTTTGTGGAGGTGCTGAAAGATGTATCTTCCGGTTTGGCTCCGCTTTCTTACGAAGAAGCTTATTCAATGATTCATTCTTTGCGTGCTTATAAAATCATTCAGGGAACACGTGGGCAAAAGGGAGTCAACGAAGATAAATTTGCTGAAATTATTGTCCGTTTGTCCACTTTGCTACGTTTCGCTACAGAGATCAAAGAAATGGATATAAATCCGCTCTTAGCAACAGAAAAGGCCGTTGTAGCAGTTGACGCGCGTATCAGAATAGAAAAATAGGACTATTCTTTCATTCATTGAGACATATTTACTATCTTTCCGCTGTGATTTTGCCTACATTTGGTAACTCAAACGGAAGGATAGAAAACACGTATGTTTATGAAGAAAGTTCTCATATTTTTAATCTGTTTAATCGGCTATCAGATCGGCTGCCATGCGCAAATGGCGGACGAGCATTATTATTTCAAAAATCTTAGTGTACAGAACGGGTTATCTCAAAATACGGTCAATGCGATTTTGCAGGATAAGCAGGGCTTTATGTGGTTCGGCACAAAAGATGGTTTGAATAGATATGACGGTTTGTCATTCCGCAAATTCAAACATGATGACCGCACACGGCGGAGCATTGGTAATAATTTTATCACAGCTCTTTATGAGGATGCAAAAGGAAATATCTGGGTAGGTACGGATGTAGGACTTTATATCTATAATCCGGAAAAAGATTCTTTCCGGCATTTTGCTGAATTGAGCGCAGAAAACACGAAAATAGAGCATACCGTAACTGCAATCTCCGGAGACAACAAAGGATGTGTCTGGGTAGCGGTAGAGTCGCAGGGGCTATTTTGTTATGATCTGGAGGAAGGAATACTCCAGAACCACACATTGAAGAACTTTTCTTTTATCTCCACCAATGTCCAGTCTTTTGTTTTCGATAATAGCGGAACCCTTTGGATTGGCTGCTATGGCGATGGACTTTTTTATTCGAAAGACCGTTTGCAAACCCTTCATCCTTATGTATCACCTGTAGACGATCAAAAAACTTATGAGAATGATGTCGTGATAGGCCTGGTGAAAGGAGCATATAATTGTCTATATATAGGCTCTTTAAAAGGAGGAGTGAAAGAACTGAACCTGACCTCTAACAAACTGCATGATTTACTCTCTAAAGATGAAAGTGGAGAGTCTGTTTTTTGTCGTGAACTGCTGGTTGCTTCTGACAATGAATTGTGGATTGGTGCAGAATCGGGACTCTATATTTATAATCTCCGAATGGGTAAGTATGTTCATTTGCGCAGTTCGATCAACGACCCTTATTCTTTATCCGACAATGCTATTTATTCATTGTGTAAGGATCGCGAGGGTGGCATCTGGATTGGCTCTTATTTTGGCGGTGTGAATTACTATCCTCGTTTTTATACGTATTTCGAGAAATATTATCCCAAAGGGACTGATAATGGTTTGCGTGGGAAACGAGTACGTGAGTTCTGTCAGGATAATCAAGGTATTTTGTGGATTGGTACGGAGGACGGTGGTCTGAATCGTTTCAACCCCAAGACCAAAACATTCTCCTTCTTTACGCCCAGTAGTGCTTTTACCAATGTGCATGGTTTATGTTTAATTGGAGATCATATTTGGGTAGGAACCTTTTCAAAAGGAGTGAAAGTAGTAGATACGCGTACGGGAGCTATCGTGAAAACCTATCAGAAAACGGATTCTCCCCGTTCATTGATAGATAATAGTGTTTTCTCTATTTGCTGCACAACGACTGGTGATATTTACTTGGGAACTTTGTTCGGCTTGCTCCGATATAATAAACAGTCTGATGATTTCGACCGGATACCGGAACTGAACGGTCGGTTTGTGTATGACATAAAGGAGGACTCCGGAGGAAATCTATGGTTGGCAACTTATGCTAATGGAGCCTATTGCTACAATGTGAGTGAAAAGAAATGGAAGAATTATTTGCACGATGAAAATAATCCGAAGAGCCTTCCGTATGACAAGGTCTTGAGCATCTTTGAAGATTCTCACCGGCAAATCTGGCTGACTACCCAAGGAGGAGGATTCTGTCGTTTTCAGCCGGATACGGAGACATTTGCCAACTATAATTTATCTGCTGGTTTGCCGAATGATGTCGTATATCAGATTGTAGAAGACAAGGACGGTCTTTTGTGGTTGACAACCAACAACGGTTTGGTCTGCTTCCAGCCCACAACCGGAGTGATGAAAGTATATACCACTTCCAATGGATTGTTGGGCGACCAGTTTAATTATCGTTCGAGTTTTGAGGCCGAGGATGGTACGATTTATTTGGGTAGTATCGATGGATTTATCGCTTTTAATCCCAAGAATTTCTCGGAGAACAAGTTTCTCCCGTCTATTGTAATTACTGATTTCTTTCTGTTTGGAAAGGAAGTATATGCTGGTGAACCGGGCTTTCCGTTGGAAAAGAGTATCACTTTCTCTGACCAGCTTGTTCTCCAGTCTAATCAGAATTCTTTCTCTTTCCGTGTAGCTGCGCTGGATTTTCAGGCTCCTAAGACAAGTCGGATTATGTATAAGTTGGAAGGCTTTGATACAGACTGGTTGACAGTTGGTGAAAGCCCTATTGTTACCTACTCCAATCTTCGATATGGTGATTATACCTTCCGGGTGAAAGTTGCCAATAGTGATGGAGTATGGAGTGACGATGAAGTGATATTGGAAGTGCATATTCTTCCTCCTTTCTATCTTTCTATATGGGCGTATTGTGTGTATGCTTTGCTGATTATTGGCTGTTCTTTATATACAGTTATGTATTTCAAGAGGCGTAGTAACAACAAACACCGCAGGCAGATGGAAAAATTCGAGCAGGAGAAAGAACGTGAAGTTTACCATGCAAAGATTGATTTCTTTACCAATGTGGCCCATGAAATACGTACGCCGTTGACATTGATTAAAGGTCCGTTGGAAAACATTATATTGAAGAAACAGGTTGATGCGGAAACACGGGAAGACCTGAACGTAATGAAACAGAATACGGAACGATTGTTGAACCTGACTAACCAGTTACTTGACTTCCGTAAAACGGAAAGTCAGGGATTCCGTTTGAATTTTGCGAAATGTAATGTAACGGAGGTCTTGAAGGAGACTCATGTACGTTTCACTTCCCTTGCCAAACAAAAAGGTTTGGAATTCACCTTGCAAGTGCCTGAAAAGGACTTTTATGCACATGTGAACCGGGAGGCGTTTACGAAGATTATCAGTAATTTGTTGAACAATGGGGTGAAGTATGCTGAAAGCTACGTACACATATCTTTGGAAGTGCCGGAAGCGGATGATAATAATTCATTCCGTATTCGTACAGAGAATGATGGGGTGATTATTCCCAATGAGATGAAGGAGGAGATATTTAAACCTTTCGTTCGTTTCAATGAAAAAGAAGACGGAAAAGTGACCACTGGAACAGGAATCGGCTTAGCTCTTTCCCGTTCATTGGCAGAACTGCATCAAGGAACCCTGGCTATGGGAGCAGGGGAAGAAAATAATACCTTCTGTCTGACTTTGCCGATCGTTCAGGATATGACAATAACCTTAACACCGGAACCGGAAGTTGAAATAGACAGGATGAATGAAATTCCTGTTGGAGAGACGGAAAAGAAAGATAATCGGCCTACAGTGCTGGTTGTAGAAGATAATCCGGATATGCTTGCCTTTGTAGTGCGTCAGCTATCGAAAGAATATACTGTATTGACTGCCACTAATGGTGCGGAAGCGTTGCAAGTGTTGGATGGTAATTATGTGAACTTGGTGGTTAGTGATGTTGTGATGCCTGTGATGGATGGTTTTGAATTGTGTAAGACGATCAAGTCAGATTTGAATTATAGCCATATTCCCGTTATTTTGTTGACTGCGAAGACGAATATCCAGTCTAAGATAGAGGGAATGGAACTGGGAGCAGATGCTTATCTGGAGAAACCTTTTTCTGTGGAATATTTACAGGCTTGTGCTTCCAGCCTTATTCAGAATAGGGAGAAACTGCGCAAGGCTTTTGCACAGTCTCCTTTTGTGGCAGCCAATACGATGGCGTTGACAAAAGCTGACGAAGATTTTATAAAGAAGTTGAATGAGGTTATCCAGGTGAATTATAGTAATCCGGAATTTAGCATGGATGATATGGCGGATAGCCTGAATATGAGCCGTTCTAATTTCTATCGGAAGATAAAGGGAGTCTTGGATTTGAGTCCGAATGAATATCTTCGACTGGAACGTTTGAAGAAGGCTGCTCAATTATTGAAAGAAGGAGAAAACCGGGTAAATGAGATTTGCTATATGGTAGGGTTTAATTCTCCGTCTTATTTTGCCAAGTGTTTCCAGAAGCAATTTGGAGTGCTTCCAAAGGATTTTGTAAGTTAATATTAATTTATAGCTATAAAGATAAGGTAAAAAGGAGCTTTTAAAAGAATGATTTGATGAAAAAGTATGTAAATTTGTTCGTTTTCGTATTCATGATAGGTGCTTGTCTTTCGCAGGGGAGAGCACAGACAAAGTCTGCAGTGAGTTATAAGAATCCGGTTGTAGATATTGCCATGCCCGATCCTACGGTGATTAAAGCTGCAGATGGTTATTTTTATGTGTATGCTACCGAATCTACCAGAAACGTTCCGATCATGAAGTCGAAAGATTTGGTGGAATGGACGTATTGCAACACTGCATTCACGAATAAAACTCGTCCCAGATTTGAACCTAAAGCTGGAATCTGGGCACCTGACATTAATTATATTAACGGTAAATATGTGCTTTATTATGCAATGTCAGTGTGGGGAGGAGAACAAACGTGTGGAATAGGGGTAGCTACGGCCAACTCTCCGCAGGGACCTTTTACGGATCATGGTAAGATGCTCCGTAGCAATGAGATTGGTGTACAGAACTCGATCGATCCTAGTCTCCTGCAGTATGAGGGGAGAAACTATTTGGTATGGGGCAGCTTCCGGGGAATATATGTTATTGAGCTGACTGAAGATGGTCTGTCATTGAAGCCGGGAGCGGAAAAAAAGAGAATAGCAGGAACTGCTTTTGAAGCTGCCTATATTCATAAGCACGGCGATTATTATTATATGTTTGCCTCTATCGGAAGTTGTTGCGAGGGGATTAGGAGTACTTATAAAGTTGTAGTGGGCCGCTCTAAAAAAGTCTGGGGACCCTACAAAGATAAGTCGGGCAAACCGATGTTGAAGAATGGTTATTCTTTGGTGATAGGTGCGAATGATCATTTTGTAGGCAATGGGCACGGTTCGCAGATTATCCGGGATGATGCCGGACAAGACTGGCTTCTGTATCATGGTTTTTCAAGATCGATCCCGGAGAACGGACGTATTCTGTTGCTGGACCAAATCAAATGGGATAAAGAAGGATGGCCTTATGTAGAAGGAGAATCTCCTTCTTACGAAACACAAAAAGCACCTGTATTTAATAACTGATTTTCAAATAAACTAATTATAATCTTAAATACCACAAGCATGAAACATACCCCTATTAGCAGGCGGGATTTTCTAAAGAATTTAGGCATAGCCGGGGCTGGCACTCTTCTTGCAGCAAGCCCTTGGCTTTCTGCTTTTTCGGAGGTGACGAACACCTCAAACGAAAAGTGCCGTCTGGCAATAATCGGTCCTGGTTCCCGGGGACGTTTTTTAATGGGATTTCTGGCTAAGAACCCCAAAGTCGAGATCGTAGCATTGTGCGACATTTATAAACCGTCTATCGAGAGCGCATTGGAACTTGTGCCTAATGCCAAAGTGTATGGTGACTACCGGGAAGTGCTGGAAGATAAGTCGATAGATGCCATACTCGTAGCTACCCCTCTTAGTTCGCATTGTAAAATCGTCTTGGATGCTTTCGACGCAGGAAAGCATGTATTTTGTGAGAAGTCGATAGGTTTTACGATGGAAGAGTGTTACCGTATGTATCAGAAACATCGTAGCACGGGAAAGATTTTCTTCACTGGTCAACAACGTTTGTTCGACCCTCGTTACATCAAAGCGATGGAGATGATTCATGCGGGTACCTTTGGTGAAATAAATGCAATCCGTACCTTTTGGAACCGGAATGGCGATTGGAGACGCTCGGTACCTTCACCCAATCTGGAACGCCTGATAAACTGGCGTCTTTACAAGGAATTCTCGAAGGGACTGATGACGGAACTCGCTTGCCACCAGCTTCAGATCGGAAATTGGGCTTTGCGTAAGATTCCCGAGAAGGTGATGGGGCATGGTGCCATTACTTATTGGAAGGATGGCAGGGATGTGTATGATAATGTGAGTTGTGTATATGTCTTTGATGATGGGGTGAAGATGACGTTCGACTCCGTTATATCCAATAAATTCTATGGACTGGAAGAACAGATCATGGGTAACCTTGGTACGGTAGAACCGGAAAAGGGAAAATATTACTTTGAGAATGTGGCTCCTGCACCGGCTTTCCTGCAGATGGTGAATGATTGGGAAAACAAAGTTTTCGATTCTCTTCCTTTTGCCGGAACGAGTTGGGCTCCGGAAACTGCAAATGAGAACACTGGAGAGTTCATTATTGGAGAACGTCCTAAGAGTGACGGTACGTCCTTGTTGCTGGAAGCGTTCGTTGAAGCCGTCATAACACAAAAACAACCGGAAAGAATAGCGGAAGAAGGATACTATGCAAGTATGCTTTGTTTGCTGGGACATCAGGCACTGGAGGAAGAGCGGATGCTCTACTTCCCCGATGAATATAAAATAGATTATCTGAACCATCAATCTGTAAAAACACCCGAAGCAGTATGAAAGACACGATTGTAACCGCACGACGAAAGAAAATAGAGTTAATTACTTTACTCGTTTGTTTCGTAGTATCCAATTTGATACACCTCTATGCAATTATAGCTTATCATGCGCCATTTACGGAGATGATAACTTCTATTTTTTATATCATCATATTTACTTTTGTGCTTTATGCTTTTTGGGGGATTTTGCGTCTCTTGTTTAATGGGCTACGGGCATTGTTTACTCGTTCACGAACTTAATCAATATCAATGAAAATAAATAACTTATGGTAACACGAAGAGATTTTCTGAAAACGATGTCAATGGCTTCTGCCGGATTGGCGTTGGGGGCAGGTGACTTACTGCATGCTCAAACGATTTCACCCAAGAAAGGAAGAGGTGACAAGGTAAAGATAGCCTATATCGGCATTGGTAACCGCGGTGAACAGATTATTGAAGATTTTGCGCGGACAGGTATGGTAGAAGTGGTAGCGTTATGTGATGTGGACATGGGTGCCAAACATACGCAAAAGATTATGGCTAAATATCCGAAGGCAAAACAGTTTAGAGATTTCCGCCAGATGTTTGATAAAGCCGGTAATGAGTTTGATGCTGTGGCGATTGCTACTCCCGACCATTCACATTTCCCGATCAGTATGCTGGCATTGGCATCCGGAAAACATGTATATGTAGAAAAACCGCTGGCCCGTACTTTCTATGAAGCGGAATTGTTGATGCAAGCTGCGCTTAAACGTCCTAACTTGGTTACCCAGGTAGGAAATCAGGGACATTCTGAAGCAAACTATTTCCAGTTTAAAGCTTGGATGGATGCGGGAATTATCAAAGACGTAACTGCTATCACTGCCCACATGAATAACCCGCGCCGTTGGCATAAATGGGACACTAATATCTATAAACTTCCTTCGGGACAGCAACTGCCGAAAGATATGGACTGGGATACCTGGCTCGGAGTTACCCCTTATCACGAATATAATAAAGATTATCATTTAGGACAATGGCGTTGCTGGTATGATTTTGGTATGGGTGCATTGGGCGACTGGGGGGCGCATATCCTCGATACGGCTCACGAGTTTCTGGAACTGGGATTGCCTTATGAAGTTACCATGCAATACGCAAATGGTCATAATGATTATTTCTTCCCTTATTCTTCCACGATTCTCTTCCGCTTCCCGCAACGTAAAGGGATGCCACCGGTAGACATTACTTGGTATGACGGTCTGGATAATCTTCCTCCTATTCCTGCCGGTTATGGAGTATCGGGACTGGACCCGAACATTCCTGCGACAAATCAGGGAGATACTCCTGCGGCTAAATTGAATCCGGGAAAGATTATCTATACGAAAGATTTAATCTTTAAAGGGGGGAGTCATGGAAGCACTTTGTCTATTATTCCGGAAGAGAAAGCGAAAGAGATGGCTGGCAAATTACCGAAGGTTCCTAAAAGTCCTTCCAATCACTTCGAAAACTTCTTATTGGCATGTAACGGTATTGAAAAGACGCGCTCACCGTTCGAAATCAACGGTGTTTTGAGTCAGGTGTTCTCACTGGGTGTAATGGCTCAACGGCTTAATACACAGCTATTCTTTGACAGCCGCACGAAACAGATTACAAATAATGAATTTGCTAATGCAATGTTGGCGGGACTTCCGCCGCGTAAAGGTTGGGATGAATTTTATAAATTATAAATAGAAACAGCTTTTTCCATTCCTTTCTTTAGGAGAAGGGGATGGAGAAGGACCAATAAATAATCATGAAAAATATTGTATTAACTTTACTTTTATTTTGTGCCGCTTCGTTGGGCGCACAAAACTGGGAACCTCTTTTCAACGGGAAAAACCTGAAAGGATGGAAGAAATTGAATGGCAAAGCCGAGTATAAAATTGTAGATGGCGCTATTGTCGGTGTATCTAAGATGGGAACTCCCAATACATTCCTGGCAACGACAAAGAATTATGGTGACTTTATCCTTGAATTTGATTTCAAGATAGATGATGGTTTAAATTCCGGCGTACAGCTTCGCAGTGAAAGCAAGAAGGATTATAAGAAAGGCCGCGTACACGGTTATCAGTTTGAGATTGATCCTTCGAAGCGCGCTTGGTCGGGTGGCATTTATGATGAGGCACGTAGAAACTGGCTTTATCCTTTGACACTGAATCCGTCGGCAAAAACCGCTTTTAAGAATAACGCATGGAATAAAGCCCGTATTGAAGCTGTTGGTAATTCGATCCGTACCTGGATAAACGGAGTTCCTTGTGCTAATATCTGGGATGATATGACTCCTGTAGGTTTCATTGCTTTGCAAGTGCACGCTATTGGAAATGCGGCTGATGAAGGAAAAACAGTTCGTTGGAAGGATATCCGTATTTGTACGACGGATGTAGAACGCTATCAGACACCGGAAGCGCAAGCTGCACCGGAAGTGAATCTGATTGCCAACACGATTTCTCCGAGCGAAGCAAAAGAAGGCTGGGCTCTATTATGGGATGGTAAGACTACTGACGGATGGAGAGGCGCTAAACTTTCTACTTTCCCTGCAAAAGGCTGGAAGATAGAAAATGGTATTTTGAAAGTAATGAAGAGTGGTGGAGCTGAATCTGCAAATGGTGGTGATATTGTGACTACCCGTAAATACAAGAACTTTATTCTGAAAGTAGACTTCAAGATTACTGAAGGTGCAAATAGCGGAGTTAAATATTTTGTGAATCCGGGGCTGAATAAAGGGGAAGGCTCTGCTATCGGTTGCGAATTCCAGATTCTTGACGATGACAAGCATCCTGATGCAAAACTGGGTGTGAAAGGCAACAGAAAGCTGGGCTCGTTGTATGACCTGATTCCGGCTCCTAAAGATAAACCATTCAACAAGAAAGAATTCAATACTGCTACTATCATTGTAAAAGGCAATCATGTAGAACATTGGCTGAACGGAGTTAAGCTGATTGAGTATGATCGTAACAATGATATGTGGAATGCATTGGTAGCATACAGTAAATATAAAAACTGGCCTAATTTCGGAAATCCGGAGGAAGGTAATATACTTCTTCAGGACCACGGAGATGAAGTATGGTTCAAGAACGTGAAGATTAAAGAACTGAAATAGTTCCGTTTTCTAGTTATTAGGAGATACGTCAAAACTCCTTTATGATTTTTATTCAGGCACGGATTACACGGGTTTCACGGTTACTCTAATGAAATAAAAACCGCGTAATCTGTGTAATCCGTGCCTAATTTGTGTTTTATACGATGCAGACCACTATTCAACATCTATACAAACCGTCAAATGATGGTAACTCCTTGTTTTATGCCTGGTTCCTTTCCATGCATACACGGGTGGATATTATCTTATGCAGCCGGAAACCGGAAGGGGAGTTGCTGCTTGTGGTCAATCGTATTTATGATGCATTGTGTCGGCTGGAAAAGATGGCGAACTTTTATGATCCGGCCAGCGAATTGTCTATTCTCAACCGGACAGCCTCTGTTTCTCCCGTTGTTCTTAGCGAAGAACTTTATTCAATGATCGATTTATGTCTGGAATATAATGGTAGGACTTTGGGATGCTTCGATATCACAGTTCATTCGGAAAATTACAATCAGAACACTATACATTCAGTACATTTATCTGCCGGAGATCGTAGTGTCGCTTTTTCACAGCCGGGAGTAACTATCAATTTGTCCGGCTTTCTCAAGGGATATGCTTTGGAAACAATCAGAGGTATATTGAATGAGGCTCTGATAGAAAATGCATTGATAAATATGGGAAACAGTTCTATTCTTGCTTTGGGTAATCATCCGGTAGGTTCGGGATGGAAAATTAATGATATACTTCTTCACAACGAATGCCTTACAACCTCCGGCAATGACTCTCCCAGCCGTCGGCACATTGTTTCTCCCCAAAATGGAAAATTGGTGGAGGGCGTCAAACAAATTGCTGTAGTAACAACTAACGGATCAATAGGGGAAATCTTGTCTACCAGTTTATTTGCTGCTGACAGCGAACAGCGTAAGGCTTTGCTGGCTGAATCTTCTTCTGTATTAAACCGTTTTTTCTTTATTGGTTACTAGGTATTTTTTTAGGGCGTGTGGTATTGCTTGATAGAGTTTACTGGGATGATAAAGCTTGGCCTAATCTTTTGGGTAACGGTTCAGCTGTAAAGACTGAAACAGATAGGTAAAAAGAATGTGAGGTATGTTAAAAAAAACTTTCATTATGGAATTTTTGATATACCTTTTTCATTATTCGGAATTTATTTTGTCTTTGTAGGAACATTATCGTCTATGCCGAAGGTGCGGGGTAGACATTTTGAGGATTCGTCGCATTATTGATTCTATTCCGGAGAATGGTTATATTGCTTCCAATTACGTACAAGCATTACTGCATGCTGCCGGTACTCCGCTGGTAGATGAGTTTGTTTCCGATAATAAAGAGGAGCTAGTAGCTTTCGTTCGTCGGTGCAGATTTCTGATTCATTCACTGCGTGCTTATATAATTATTCAGGGAACACGTGGACAAAAGAGAGTCAAAGAAGATAAATTTGCTGAAACTATTGTTCGTTTGTCCGCCTTGCTACATTTCGCTACAGAAATCAAAGAAATGGATATAAATCCGTTTTTAGCTGCGCAAAGAGCCGTTATAACAGTTGATGCGTGTATCCGAATAGAAAAATAGGACTATTCTTTCATTCATTGAGACATATTTACTATCTTTCCGCTATGATTTTGCCTACATTTGGTAACTCAAAACGAAAGGATAGAAAACACATAGTATGAAGAAAACCCTGACTCTTTTAATCTGTCTTATTTGTTATCAGATACTCTGTCACGCTCAAGTGGCAGACGAACACTATTATTTCAAAAATCTAAGTGTACAGAATGGATTATCGCAGAATACAGTAAATACAATTTTACAGGATAAGCAGGGCTTTATGTGGTTCGGCACCAAGGATGGACTGAACAGATATGACGGTCTGTCATTCCGTAAATTTAAGCATGATGACCGTAGTCAGCGGAGCATAGGCAATAATTTCATCACGGCACTTTACGAGGATGAAAAAGGAAGTATCTGGGTGGGTACGGACGTAGGGCTTTATATCTATTATCCGGAAAAAGATTCTTTCGAGCATTTTACCAAACAAAGTGTAGAGAATACAAGGATAGAACATACTGTGACGGCTATCTCCGGAGATAATCAGGGGTGTGTCTGGATGGCAGTGGAATCACAGGGATTGTTCTGTTATAATCTGGAAAAAGGAGAGCTTCAGAACTATACCTTACAGAACTTCTCCTTTCTTACCACCAATGTTGAGACTTTTGCTTTTGACAATAGCGGAACCCTTTGGATCGGCTGTTATGGCGATGGACTTTTCTATTCGAAAGACCGTCTGAAAACTCTCCATCCTTATTTATCGCCTGTGAATAACAAGGAAATTTATGCGAACGACGTAGTGACCTGTATTGTAAAAGGTGCATACAACTGCTTGTATATAAGTTCTTTAAAAGGAGGAGTGAAAGAATTGAATCTGACTTCAAACAAATTGCATGATTTACTTTTCGAAGATGAATCCGGGGAGTCTGTTTTCTGTCGTGAACTGTTGGTTGCTTCTGACAATGAACTATGGATTGGTGCAGAGTCGGGACTTTATATCTATAATCTCCGGCTAGGTAAGTACGTTCATTTGCGCAGTTCGATTAATGATCCTTATTCTTTATCCGATAATGCCATTTATTCATTGTGTAAAGATCGTGAGGGTGGCATTTGGATTGGCTCTTACTTCGGCGGTATAAACTACTATCCTCGTTTTTATACGAACTTCGAGAAATATTATCCGAAAGGAATAGAGAATGGCCTGCACGGGAAACGAGTGCGTGAGTTCTGTCAAGATAACCAGGGAATTCTATGGATTGGTACGGAAGATGGTGGCTTGAATCGTTTTAATCCTAAAACCAAGACTTTTTCTTTCTTTACGCCAAGTAATGCTTTTACAAATGTTCACGGACTGTGCCTGGTTGATGATAATCTTTGGGTGGGAACTTTCTCGAAAGGAGTAAAAGTGGTGGATACTCGTACAGGAGCTATTGTGAAAACCTATCAGAAGACAGACTCGCCCCGTTCATTGATAGATAATAGCGTTTTCTCCATTTGCCGAACGACGACGGGGGATATTTATCTGGGTACTTTATTCGGTTTGTTGCGCTACAACAGACAATCTGATGATTTTGACCGGATACCGGAACTGAATGGCCGGTTTGTATATGATATAAAAGAAGATTCGGGAGGAAACCTCTGGCTGGCCACTTACGCAAACGGTGCTTACTGTTATAATGTAAGTGAGAAGAAATGGAAGAATTATTTGCATAATGAAAATAATCCGAAAAGCCTTCCTTATGATAAAGTGGTAAGTATCTTCGAAGATTCTCACCGACAAGTTTGGTTGACAACTCAAGGTGGAGGGTTCTGTTTGTTTCATCCGGAAACGGAAACCTTTACCAGCTATAATCTGGCAGACGGATTGCCAAATGATGTCGTTTATCAGATTGTGGAAGATAAAGATGGACTTTTCTGGCTGACAACGAATAATGGCCTCGTATGTTTCCAACCTACTACCGGAGCAATGAAAGTATATACTACCTCCAATGGTTTGCTGGGCGATCAGTTTAATTACCACTCCAGCCTGGAGACGGAAGATGGTACGATTTATCTGGGAAGTATCGACGGCTTTATCGCTTTCAATCCGAAGACCTTTTCAGAGAATAGGTCGCTCCCATCTATTGTGATTACGGATTTCCTATTGTTTGGCAAAGAAGTGTATGTCGGTGAACCGGGATCTCCATTGGAAAAGAGTATCACTTTCTCTGATGAACTTATTCTTCAGTCTAGTCAGAACTCTTTCTCTTTCCGGGTAACAGCATTGGACTTTCAAGCTCCAAGAATGAGTAAAATCATGTATAAATTGGATGGTTTTGATGCGGATTGGCTGACAATTGGCGAAAGCCCTATTGTTACTTATTCCAATCTGCGATATGGCAATTATACATTCAAAGTGAAGGTTTCTAATAGTGATGGAGTATGGAATGAAAATGGAATATCATTAAAAGTACATATTCTTCCTCCTTTCTATCTTTCTGTTTGGGCTTATTTTGTATATGCTTTGTTGATTATAGGTTGTTCTTTGTATGTAATTATATATTTCAAGAGGCGTAGTAACAACAAGCATCGCAGGCAGATGGAGAAGTTTGAGCAGGAGAAAGAACGTGAAGTTTATCATGCAAAGATTGACTTTTTTACGAATGTAGCTCATGAAATACGTACACCGTTGACATTGATTAAAGGTCCGTTGGAAAATATCATACTGAAAAAACAAGTGGATGCTGAAACCCGTGAAGACTTGAACGTCATGAAACAGAACACGGAACGATTACTCAATCTGACCAATCAGCTACTTGACTTCCGCAAGACGGAAAGCCAGGGATTCCGGTTGAACTTTGCAAAATGCAATATAACAGAGGTCTTGAAGGAAACTCATGTACGTTTCACTTCTCTTGCAAAACAGAAAGGGTTGGAATTTACCTTACAGGTACCAGAAAAAGATTTCTATGCCCATGTTAATCAGGAAGCATTTACGAAGATCATCAGCAACTTGTTGAACAATGGAATGAAATATGCCGAGAGTTATGTACATGTAATGCTGGAAATACCCGAAACTGATGATGATAATCTATTCCGTATTCGCACAGTAAACGATGGAGTAATCATTCCTGATGAAATGAAAGAGGAGATTTTTAAACCTTTTGTTCGTTTCAATGAGCAAGAGGATGGAAAGGTGACTACTGGCACTGGAATCGGTTTGGCACTCTCTCGCTCGTTGGCTGAATTACATCAGGGAACTTTGGCTATGGAGACAGGAGAAGAAAGTAACATTTTCTGTCTGACTTTACCGGTCGTTCAGGATATGACAATCACTTTAACCCCAGAGGCGGAGGTGGAAATTGATAGGGTAAACGAAATCCCTGCCGAACAGGCGGGAAGGAAAGATAACCGTCCCACTGTGCTGGTAGTAGAAGATAATCCTGATATGCTTACTTTTGTTGTTCGTCAATTGTCGAGAGATTATACAGTGTTGACAGCTACTAATGGTGCAGAAGCATTGAAGGTGCTTGATGGTAACTATGTGAATCTGGTGATAAGTGATGTTGTGATGCCCGTGATGGATGGTTTCGAATTGTGTAAGACGATTAAGTCGGATTTGAATTACAGCCATATTCCGGTTATCCTGCTGACTGCCAAGACCAATATACAATCAAAGATAGAGGGGATGGAACTGGGAGCAGATGCTTATATTGAAAAACCTTTCTCTGTAGAATATCTACAAGCGTGTGCTTCTAACCTTATTCAGAATAGAGAGAAACTGCGTCAAGCTTTTGCGGAGTCTCCTTTTATAGCTGCTAATACAATGGCTTTAACAAAAGCTGATGAGGAATTTATCAAAAGGTTGAACGAAGTAATTCAGATTAATTATGCCAATCCTGAATTTAGCATGGATGACATGGCAGATAACCTGAATATGAGCAGGTCTAACTTTTATCGGAAAATAAAGGGAGTGTTGGATTTGAGTCCGAATGAGTTCTTACGCCTGGAGCGTTTGAAAAAGGCAGCTCAATTGTTGAAAGAGGGAGAAAACCGGGTGAATGAAATCTGCTACATGGTGGGATTTAATTCTCCGTCTTACTTTGCTAAATGTTTCCAAAAGCAATTTGGGGTATTGCCTAAGGATTTTGTTAATTCGAAAGAAGAGTAGATTATATATAGAGTTGTATTTCACTCTATATCATCTGTTATATTGAGGATTTATAATTTATAAGTGTGAAAATTTTAATAATACGATAAGATATGATGACCAGACAAAAGACTTTGTGGTTTACACTATTACTAATTGGATTGTATACCAGTTTTCTGAATGCCAGTGAGATAACGAGATGGGTGATTACTTCACCTGACAGTATTTGCTGGAGAGTGAATGGTGTGCATAATGACCATATTGAAATGAGTGGACTGAAAGTTTCAACAGTATTGCGCTATGGTGTTAATGAAGCTGGTGAATGGGTGATTGACCGGAATATGGTTTTACCTACTTTTCGTACTATCCCTAATGATACCCATGGTAGTTTGCAGCATCATTTTAATGGAGACTGGGCACATTTATGCCTTGTAAATGGCCAGCCGTTAGTAGGTGAAAAGGTAGAGACTGTATCGCTGAATGGAATTATGACTGTAAAGAGTGTATATGCTACTAGAGGGATTTCGTTGACACGTACACTTTTTCCTTCCACGTCACAACCGGCCTTCTGTGAGAAATATGAGTTGGAGAATACGACAGATCACCCACAGACAGTTCAGCTCCCATCGACCACTCTTTCTTATTATACTGATGAGGCAAAAGGAGTGGAAGGCAGTTATACATTAACGGCTACCCTTTCTTCTCCGGTAAAAGATGGTACTTATCTACTGAAAGCCGGAGAAAAGGCCTGGTTTCAGGTAATCTATGCAGGATATAAGAAACATGATCAGGAGTTGGCGTTGGATGTTAATAATGAACTTCTGGCACGTCGGAGATTTTTGAGTCAGATACAGGGTAACCTTGTGTTAGAGACTCCGAGTGACGTAATCAATACTATGTTTTCTTTTGCCAAGATACGTGGTTCGGAAAGCATATTTGATACTAAAGGCGGATATATGCAGAGCCCAGGTGGAGAAGCTTATTACGCTGCTGTTTGGGCGAATGATCAGGCCGAATATATCAATCCATTTTTTCCATATTTAGGTTATCAAGCCGGAAACCGTTCGGCTATGGATTCATTCGGGTTGTTTATGCGCTATATGAATGATGAGTATAAACCTTTACCTTCATCTATAATTGCAGAAGGGATTGATTGTTTTGGTGTTGCGGGTGATCGTGGTGATGTAGCAATGGTTGGCTATGGCGCAGCACGTTATGCTTTGGCATCCGGTAATTGTAATGAGGCTGAAAAATTGTGGCCGCTGATTGAATGGTGTCTGGAATATTGTCATCGCCAGCTGAATGCGGATGGGGTGGTAAAATCTGATTCTGATGAACTTGAAAATCGTTTTCCTGCCGGAAAAGCCAATCTATGTACATCTTCATTATATTATGATGCCTTGGTTTCAGCTGCTTATTTGGGAAAGGCACTGAAAAAAGAACATAAACAGATAAAGTCTTATCAGGATAGGGCTGCTGAACTTTATAAGAATATTGATGCATATTTTGCCCGTAATGTAGAGGGGTATGACACCTATCGTTATTATGATGGTAATACAGTGCTGCGTTCATGGATTTGCATTCCTCTGACTATGGGTATTTATGATCAGGCGAAAGGTACTGTGGAGGCTCTATTCTCTGATAAACTGTGGATGGAGAATGGGTTGTTAACTCAATCGGGTACTTCTACTTATTGGGATCGTTCTACACTCTATGCTTTCCGGGGGGCTTACTCTTGTGGTGCCAGAGATATAGCTACTGAATATTTGGATAAATACTCTGCTACTCGTTTGTTGGGTGATCATGTTCCTTACGCAGTGGAAGCGTGGCCGGAGGGAAACCAAAGGCATTTATCCACAGAAAGTGCTTTGTATTGTCGCATTATGACCGAGGGGTTGTTCGGTATCCGTCCCATTGCATTGGATGCTTTTATGATGACACCGCAGCTACCGGAAAGTTGGAATACGATGTCATTGAAACGTATCTGTGCATTTGGTTCCATATTCGATATTGAGGTGAAGCGCGATAAAGATGACAAACTGTTGGTTCTGATAAAAAAGGATCATAAGATTGTAAAAAGAAGTAAGATTACGAATGGAAAACCGATTGAAGTACGTATTTAAATAAGATAAAATAATCTGTCTTTTGATTTAAGCCAATTTTGGTAACAAAATTGGCTTAAATATTATTTTTAGTACGCTTTTGGTTTATTTGTCACATCATTTGGTCAGGTTATTTCCTAATGATTGGCAGATACGCCCTATTTTTGTGTCGGATGTCATTAACAAATTAAATATCTTATTTTTTATATGAGAAATCTATTTATCGTATTTTATTGTCTGGTATCAGCTCTTACTATTAAGGCAAATGGACAGGATAGTTTGTGGAAGATACAGACAACTGATTATCACGGAACTTATTACGGGGCAACAGTTGCCAATGGGGGGATTGGTATCCTGCCGTGGAAAGAACCGTTTTCTATTCGCCATGTCATGCTAAACCATGTTTTTGATTCTGCTACTCCTCAAGATGTGAGTCGTGTTTTACGAGGAATCAATCCATTCAATTTGCAGATGCAAATTAATGGACAGACTGTAAATGGTGATAATATTTCGAGATGGGAACAGTGTATAGATATGAAAGAGGCTACCCATAATACGCACTTCACTTGTGATGGAAAAGCGGATGTATCTTATAGCATCTGTGCTCTAAGAAATTTACCTTATGCAGGACTGGTTCGTGTGGAGGTTGTGGCACTGGGGGATATGTATTTGACAGTGTCAAATCCTATTGAGATACCTGATGAGTATAAAAACATAGGTTCGAAACTGGTCAATGTGAATGTTAATGGGAATGATATAAAAATAGTGCGTACTTGGGCTTTATCAAAATACCGCGAACAAAAAGTTTCAGCTTCTTCCGCATTTATTTATGATAAGAATTCCAGTGTGCAGCAACAATATAATGGGAGTGGTCAGATTTCTATTTCATTAAAGAAAGGAGAGAAATTCTTTTTTACTTTATTAGGTGCTGTTTGTACCGGACGTGATTTTATAGATCCATACAATGAGTCAGACCGTGAAGTGATTTATGGTGCGAAAGAGGGATTGACGCGTCTGATGGATGGGCATCGGAAACTCTGGAACGAGATGTGGAAAGGTGATATTGTGATTGAGGGGGATGATGAAGCACAGCGTACTGTGCGTTTTGCACTTTATAATCTGTATTCCAATGCACGCAAAGGAAGTCGGTTGAGTATACCTCCTTTTGGACTTTCTTCACAGGGATATAATGGGCATATTTTCTGGGATACCGAATTTTGGATGTATCCGCCTATGCTCTTTATGAATCAGGGCATTGCACGAACAATGATGGATTATCGTACAGATAGGCTGGAAGCTGCTTGCCAGAAAGCATTAAGTTATGGATATGATGGGGCTATGTTTCCTTGGGAAAGTGATGATGCAGGAGAAGAAGCGTGTCCGACTTGGGCGTTGACTGGTCCTTTTGAACATCATATCACAGCTGATATCGCCATTGCGGCCTGGAATTATTACTGTATGAGTGGCGATCAGCGATGGTTGCGTGAAGAAGGATTCCCTTTAATGGAGAAAGTGGCAGAATTTTGGGTAAGTCGTGTAGAAAAGAATGACGATGGTTCTTATTCGATTCGTAATGTGGTTTGTGCCGATGAATACGCAGAGGGTGATGATAATGCCTTCACGAACGGTACTGTTATACGCGCATTACAGGATGCTGCTAAAGCTGCTTCCATATGTGGGCTTAAAGCTCCAGTAATTTGGAAGGAAATAGCAGCAAAGTTGCGCATCCCCAAATTTGAAAATGGAGTGACTATGGAGTATGATGGTTATAATGGACAGGTTATCAAGCAGGCGGATGCTAATTTACTGGTATATCCATTGAACCTGATTACCCGTCCGGAAGAAATTCGTAAGGATTTGGAGTATTATGAGGGAAAGATTGACAAAGGAGGCCCCGCAATGTCATTCTCTGTATTGGCTTTGCAATATGCACGCCTTGGTGAAGGGGATAAGGCTTATGAATTATTTGTGCAAAGCTTCCGTCCCAACCAGCTACCTCCGTTCGGTGTACTTTCTGAAGGTGCAGGAGGTACTAATCCTTATTTCTCAACTGGTGCGGGAGGACTTTTGCAGGCTGTAATCAATGGCTTTTGTGGTTTGGAAATTACAGATAGCGGTATTAAACAATTGCCTTCGAAATTGCCAGGACATTGGAAGAAGTTGGTAGTTAAAGGAGTCGGACCGGATGGTAAAACATATGTCCGGCTTCAGAAATGAGTTCAATTTTTTCGGTTGCGTAAATAAGAGTCAGAAGATGTATACTTTGGGAGGGAAATTGAGACTGGAATTTCATTTATTGACCTGTTTTTAATATCCTAAGCTGGTAGAATTCCATACTTTTGTTGCGTATCACACAGGCTACAAAATATTAGCTGTTGCTCAAGTTTGAAAATGAATTATTAGTGTATTAACAGAACCAGTATTTATTTTATTACTGATTCATTTAATTGAATTTACATGAATTTAAAATGCTTATTTTGTGGAATACTTATTGGGTTATATGTTGAGGCTGTTGAAGCCGTCAATTATACTCCAGAAAAGATTTCAGCATCTATTTCCTTAAAAGTACCGGGAAATGAATCGGAAAAATACTCGCTGGATATGCGGCAGTTGAAGAATGACTGTTCATCTTATCTGTTGGAACCTTCCAAAGGTATTCCGATGGTAATAACTCAGAGAATGGAGGATATGAATGGTAAGTTACGTATCAATGTCAGTCTAACTGCATTAGAGGATGTTTATTTTAATTTTAGCGAGCAGTTGTCAACCGGTTTTAATCATGATGATTGCCAGTTCTATATGCCGGGGTTCTGGTATCGTCGCAATCTGCGATCTCCTAAGGAAGCACCTTCATTTCATACATCAGACAGCTGGTTGGTGCGTGAGGATAGATTGAGTGCTCCTCTTACAGGTATTTATTCAGAAAAGGAAAAAAGCTTTGTGACGGTGAGTCGTATAGACAATTTTGCTAATGAGGTTTTGTCTACTCATCGAGAGGGAGAAATCATTCTTTCAGGTAAAACTTCAATAGGTTTTACTGGATTCGAAAATCAGAATGGAGTGGCAACACTTTCTTTCGGTTTTCCTTACCGTGAAGCACCTAAAAGCTATATTCGAAAATTAACATTGGCTCCGGCGGTAGAGGCTTTTCAGTCTCTGAGAAAAGGAGAAACAATGTTACTGACATGGGAGATCTTGGAGAATAAAGCTGATGATTATTCTGATTTTATTCGGAATGCGTGGGAGTATAGCTATGACACTTATGCTCCGGTTCCGGTTGATACTCCTTATTCTATTGAGGATATGAAAGAAGTTATGAGCCGTTTTTTTGTGAATAGTCTGGTGACTGGTAATTCGTTGACTTTTAATTCGGGTATTCATTTGCGGACTGCTGATTGTCAGAGTAACGGTCAGGCAGAAGTTGGTTTTATTGGCCGTGTACTCCTTAATGCATTCAATGCTTGGGAATATAGTTGGCAATGTGGCAGAGAAGATCTGAAAGAAAACAGTATGAAAGTATTCGATAGTTATTTGAAGAATGGCTTTACCCAGGCTGGTTTCTTTAAAGAATCGGTAAACTTTGATAGAGGGTATGAAGATCCTGTACATAGTATTCGTCGTCAATCAGAAGGAGTTTATGCTATGCTTCATTTTCTTGCTTATGAAAGGGAGAATGGCCGTCGTCATCCTGAATGGGAACAAAAGATGAAAAATATGCTCGATATACTTCTGCAGTTGCAACATGAAGATGGCAGTTTCCCCCGTAAATTCCACGATGATTTTACAATAGTCGATAATAGTGGAGGAAGTACACCCTCGGCCACTTTACCTTTAATAATGGGATATAAATATTTTAAGGATAAACGTTATTTAGCTAGTGCTAAAAGGACAGCAGATTATTTGGAGAAAGTCTTGATATCTAAAGCTGACTATTTTTCATCTACTCTCGATGCCAATTGTGAAGATAAAGAGGCTTCTCTTTATGCTGCTACGGCAACTTATTATCTTTCGTTGATAACGAAAGGAGATGAGCATCGTCATTATGCCGACCTGACAAGAAAGGCTGCTTATTTTGCATTGTCATGGTATTATGTATGGGACGTTCCTTTTGCTCAAGGTCAGATGTTGGGTGATATCGGTCTAAAAACTCGTGGTTGGGGTAATGTTTCTGTAGAAAATAACCATATTGATGTGTTTGTTTTTGAATTTGCTTCGGTACTGCAATGGTTGTCAAAGGAATATAAGGAGCCACGTTTTGCCCATTTCGCGGAGGTGATTTCTACTTCCATGCGCCAATTGTTACCTCATGAAGGGCATCTATGTGGAATTGCCAAATCCGGTTTTTATCCGGAAGTCGTTCAACATACCAACTGGGATTATGGCAAAAATGGGAAAGGGTATTATAACGATATCTTCGCACCGGGATGGACAGTCGCTTCTTTGTGGGAGTTATTGACTCCGGGGCGTGCGGAACATTTCTTAAAATGACAGAAATAGGTCAGAAGATATCTCAATTATATTTTAATTTCATTTTGAACGATTTTTTTTAATTATTGGTCTATCTATTTTATTACATTTTGTATTAATTGTCTACTTTTGCTCTCACTCAATATGAGATAAAGTATTTATTATGAGTTTTTTAAATTTAATATTATGGACTTGAAGAAAGCATTGTTTGTTTGCTTGTTGTTCTATTATGGAACAAGCGCTAACTCCGCTTTACCGGAACATTCTTCTATGTCTGGTAAGACTAATATGTCGGAGCAAGCGAAAGGTATTCGTATCAGTGGTACGATAACCGATAAGGACAAGAATCCTCTTCCTGGTGTGAATGTACGTGTACTGGAACAGACAGGGACTGGAGTGATTACGGATATGGACGGACATTTTTATTTGAATGTACCCGGAAAGAATTCTGTAATAGAGATTTCGTATATTGGCTTCAAAACTCAACAAATAAAAGTTGGAAGTAAGATTAATTTTGATGTAATTTTAGAAGAAGATATTGAAGCCTTGGATGAAGTTGTAGTTACTGGATATGGTAGTCAGAAGAAAATGTCGGTTATCGGTTCTATCGAGACATTACAGCCTAAGAAGTTACAGGTTGGTGCCACACGCTCTTTGTCTAATAATCTGGCAGGACAGATTGCCGGTGTGATAGCGGTTCAACGTTCGGGAGAACCGGGTTACGATTCCTCGAATTTTTGGATTCGCGGTATTGCTTCTTTCTCCGGTGGACAATCTCCGTTAGTGTTGGTAGATGGTATCGAGCGCGACTTGAATAACATAGACCCCGCTGAAATTGAATCTTTCTCAGTATTGAAAGATGCATCGGCGAGTGCTATGTATGGTGTACGTGGTGCAAATGGTGTCATTGTTATCAATACGAAGCGTGGTAAAGTAGGAGCTCCTTCTGTCAATTTGCGTGTGGAACATTCTATTGCAGAGCCGACAAAACTTCCGGATTTTATTGGGGCAGCCGATCATATGGCATTGATAAATGAAATAACAGAGAATAAGTCGCGTTTGCCTTTCAGTCAGGAGCAGATTGACAGAACGAGAGATGGTTATGACAGAGATTTGTATCCGGATGTAAATTGGCTGGATGAAATAACAAAGGATTATGCTTATTCTACTCGTGCGAATCTGACTGTATCAGGTGGTTCCGATTTCCTGCGCTATTCGTTGGTTGGTTCTTATTTCGGTGAGAAGGGAATCATGGAGACGGATAAGTCTTTGCCTTATGATACAGGAACGAAACTAACTCGTTATAATATGCGTGCGAATGTTGACTTGGATGTGACTAAGACAACAGTGCTGCGTTTAAATGTCGGTGGGTTCCTCCAAACACACCGCAAACAGGCATTTAGTACGGACGATGCTTTTGATAGAGCGTTTATAACTTCTCCTTTCGTGTATCCTGCCCGCTATTCAGATGGGACTATTCCAATTATGGCTATTAATGATGTGAACCCTTGGGCAGCGGTGACACAGCAAGGTTACGACGTAGTTACAGCTTCACAGATTCAGTCACTCTTTGCTATTGAACAGAATCTGAAGATGATCACGCCGGGATTAAAAGCGAAAGTAACCTTTTCTTTCGACCGTTGGAATCAGAGTTCGATTACAAGGGGAAAGGATGCTACTTATCATAGTATTGCTACCGGACGTGACATTGAAGGTAATCTGATTCATTCTGTACTTAAATATGGAGATGACTCTTTGGGACATGGAAATAAAGGGGAATATGGAAATTCGAGGGTTTATTTTGAAGGAACATTAACGTATGCTCACACTTTCGGAAAGCATGACGTAGATGCATTGTTTCTGTATAATCAGCAAAGTTATGATAATGGTAGTGTACAACCTTATAGAAAACAAGGTATTGCGGGTAGATTGTCTTATACTTTCGATAGCCGTTATGTGACGGAGTTCAACTTTGGATATAATGGTTCAGAGAATTTTGCTAAAGGTAAACGTTTCGGCTTTTTCCCTTCTGTGGCAGTCGGATGGTTATTGTCTGAAGAACCTTTCATGGATCGTTTCAGAAATACATTGAGTAAATTGAAATTAAGAGGTTCTATAGGAAAAGTTGGTAATGATGATATCGGAGGACGCCGTTTTGCCTATATAACAACATTGAATACCAATGCAGATAAGTATAACTGGGGTGATACAGGACAGATTGGTCGTACCGGTATTTCAGAAGGAGAAGTTGGAGTTGAAAATCTTACCTGGGAAACAGCTCTGAAAATGAACCTTGGTTTTGAACTGGGATTATGGAATGAATTGGAATTACAGGTAGATGTTTTCAAAGAAAAACGTACCAATATCTTTATGCAGCGTAAGATTATTCCTTCACAGACAGGATTCTTGACTAACCCTTGGGCCAATTTTGGTGAAGTGACTAACCGCGGTGTGGAATTCTCCTTAAACTATAATAAACAAATTAATAAAGATTGGTTTGTAGGTTTCCGTTCTAATTTCACATATGCTATTAATAGGGTGGACGAATACGATGAGCCAGAAACTGTGAAAGGTACATACAGAGGATTGACAGGCCGTTCATTAAATACTTTGTATGGATTGCAGGCAGAAAGATTGTTTACAGAAGATGATTTCGATGCGAATGGTAATTTGAAATTCGGTATACCGACACAGGACGTTGGAGCTTCAAAAGTACGTCCCGGTGATATCAAATATATAGATATGAATGGCGATGGCATTATCACTGATGCGGATGAAGGATACATTGGTGGAACGGTAGACCCGCGTATTGTTTATGGTTTCGGAGGTAATGTGAGCTACAAAAACTGGGATTTGAATTTCTTCTTCCAGGGAACAGGTGATACTTATCGTGTGATTGGTGGAACTACGTATTTCATTCCGGGTAGTGGACAAACATTACAAGGCAATGTCTACTCTAATTATAACGACAGATGGACAGAAGAGAATCCTTCCCAAGATGTATTCTGGCCGAGATTGACGGAGGAACCTAACAGACAGAACTACCGGAATTCTACATGGTGGAAAAAGAATATGCGTTTTATGCGTTTGAAAACGCTGGAACTTGGATATACTTTACCGCAATCTGTAACTGATAAGATACATTCTAAAGCTATTCGTTTTTACGTGAGTGGTAATAATTTATTCTGTTTCTCTCCTTTCAAACTGTGGGATCCGGAATTAAATACGAACACCGGTCTGCGTTACCCGGCTATGCGTTCTGTAATGTTTGGAGTTGACCTGAATTTCTAATTAAAAAAAATGACGATAATGAAACTTAAGAAATATATAGTTGCTGGTTTAATAGGCATCGTATCGTTGGGTTCCTGTACGTATCTTGATAAAGAACCGGATACGGAAATTGATATAGACATGGTCTTTGAGAATAAGACAAAAGTAGAATCATGGCTGGCCAATGTATACAGCCGTATCCCTAATCCGGGTAATGACTGGTTAAATACGTATGGTTGGGAAGTGTTTGCAGATGACTTGACTGCTTCTGCACGTTGGCAGCAATGGGACTGGCCCAATATCACCAAGATTTTTGGTGGATGGACACCGAATACACAATGGGCAGGAAATTTCTGGGATGGTCTTCCGAGAAAAATACGTCAGGCTTATATTTTTATAGAACGTGTACATGCATTACCTGATTCCGACCTTCCTCAGAGAGAAGTGGATTATATGAAAGCGGAAGCACGTTTCCTTGCGGCCTATTATTGGTGGCAATTATTGGAGACATACGGTCCTATCCCATTTAGACCGAATTACATTGCTCCGACTGACTTTACTCTTTCAGATTTAATGGTCGGACAAAGACCTTTTGATGAGATTGTCAGCCATTTGGATAATGAGATGTTGGAAGCATCTAAACAATTGCCTGCTGTATGGCAGAGTGTGGAGAAATATGGTCGTATAACTTCAGTTATGTGTCTAACTGTTCGTGCGAAGATGTTATTATTTGCTGCAAGTCCGTTGGTAAATGGAAATGAGTGGTACATTGGACATAAGAATAAAGAAGGTGAGGAATTGTTCAATTCTACTTATAGCCAGGAAAAATGGGTGAAAGCGGCAGAAGCCTGCAAACGATTGCTTGATGTAGCAGAGCAAGCCGGTTATCGTTTGTACGTAGAATATAATGATGAGGGAGAAATAGACCCGTTTACTTCGCTTGAAAATCTTTGGTTTACGAAATTTCAAGATGGAAATAAGGAGATATTGTTCCCATATACAAAAGAAGATGCTTATCAAAGTTACCAGTTCTATACGAATAAAGCTGTAACTAAAGAATATGGTGGTGGAAATGGTTTAGGTGTATATCAAGGTTTGGTGGACGCGTTCTTCATGAAGAATGGGCTTCCGAAAGACGATGATAATTCGAAATATGTAGAAGAAGGTTTTTCAACGGAGACAGAAACCCGATCTACTAATTGGACTGGTGGTACAGGGCAAAAGGGAGAAATAACTGCCGAAGGTACATATAATATGTATTGTAATCGCGAACCTCGTTTTTATACTACAGTAAGTTATAATGGTTCTTGGTATGCTTTGGCAGAGCGTAAATTCGAATTCTTTAAGAATCAGAAAGATAATGATTATACACATGATGCACCCCAAAATGGTTATTTGGTTCGTAAGAAAGTATATTCACAGGATAATCCGAAGAATGGTAGTTACAAATGGCGTCAAATGTTCCTATATCGTTTAGCTGCTTCCTATTTGGATTATGCTGAGGCTGTTAATGAGGCTTATGATAATAGAGCATCTCGTGAGGATGCATTAAAATATGTGAATAAAGTCCGTGAACGTGCAGGCGTGCGCCAATATACGTTGGATGCCGTAGCGGCAGATGATGCAAAATACATTCATGTAGATGACAATCAACTGGCAGTACGTGAGGCAGTTCGTATGGAACGCCGTGTTGAACTTTGCTGTGAAGGATCACGCTGGTCGGATATCCGTCGATGGAGAATTGTGGAACAGCTCCCGGAGATGTGTGGAGATGATTATGGTATGAATTTCGCAGGAACAAATAGTCAGGAATTTTATAAGAGAACCGTATTCCAGACACGTGTGTGGAAAAGGGCGATGTACTGGTTCCCGGTATATATAGATGAAATGAATAAGAACACGAACTTGGTTCAGGCGCCTTTCTGGAATTAATTAAATGAAAAGCATAATTATGAATAAGATAATGAAACTAATATGCTTGCTCTTTCTTATGTTGATAGTAGCGAGCTGTAATAAAGATCCGGAGTATTACACGCTTGAAACTCCTGTAGATCAGATGCTTTTGAAGGCTTCTTCTTCTGAAATTACTTTGGAGAAAGAAAAAGAGAATGAAGCAGCTGTTATATTTACATGGGATGCTGCAGCTCAACGTGGAGGAGCTGATGCTACTATCACCTATTTTTTCAGAATGTATATGGCAGACTTACACTCTAATGTGACAGATTTGTATGAGATTGAATCGGAAGAGCGTTCCATTAGTTTCACGCATAAGGAGTTAAATGATATACTGGCTTCTTGGAGTATACTTCCTGGGGATAAGGTGACTATTGAAGCAGAGGTTATAGGACAGGTCAATTCATCTGTAGAATACTTGAAACCGGAGTTGTCGAAGACGCAATTGAATGTGATCGGATATGATAAGAATGCTACTGCGATATATATGGTGATGGTGGATGATGCTGGAGAGAAAACTGTTCGCCGAATGACCGAGAAGGTTGTGGGTTCAGGAGTATATCAGTCGACAGCAGAATTGAAGCCATGTGAGTACTTCTTTGCACTTAGTCCGGATTCTGATTATCCATGCTACATGAAAGCTGAGAATGGAGATAATTCTTTGCAATATGTGGCAGAAGCAGGGAATGGTGAGATGTTTGAAAACACAAAAAGCGGTACCTATACAATAGTTGTGGACTTAAATCGTTTGGATGTGAATATCGTTAGTATTTACCCTTTACCGCAAGGTGGGATTTGGATTGTTGGCGATGCCAGTACCATCGGATGGGATTGGGGTAAAATGAAAAAGGAAGGTGCATTTGTGAATAATGATCCACGCCATCCAGAACGTTGGACGTATACAGGTAACTTTTATGGCGGTAAAGAGTTTAAGTTGGCGTTGGAGCCGAATGGAGCAGATTTTGCAGGAAAATTCTTTTTTGCTCCTTCACAAGGAGCAAATCCGGGCGTAGAACATGAACTCGGAGAAGCAAGGTATCAGGATAATGGCGGTGACTTGAAATGGATTGTTGCTGCTGATGGTAAATACATTTTGACAGTAGACCTTAATGAGATGAAGATATATTTGGAGCCGACTGAATAATCTCCATAAGAAGTAAATTAAAATATGAAAATCATGAAAAAACTGTTTATAATACTATATCTGCTTACTAATATATTTGTATTGGGAGCATGTGGAGATGTGGAAAGTGAGGGTGACCCACAACCACGTGTACCGAGAGTAGAAGTGGAATCTGATGATTATTATGTACAGATTACACAGGAAAATATGGATGGGGTTGCTTTTGTCTACCGTTGGCTGGATATAGAAACAGCATCGAAGTATGTTATGACTTTAGGACTGCAGGTAGATGGAGAAATAACTGAAACAATGGGTGTGGAAGATAAAAGCATACTTACTTATAACGGAGTACGCGAACAGCTTTTTACCAATCAACAGATAATGGAATATATGAAAGCTTTTGGAGTGGACGAAAAAGAAGCTCAGTTTAGCATTACATTGGAAGCGTTTCAGTCGGATGGTATGCCAATTACTTCAGAAACGGACAAAGAATCAAAGACTTCCATAATCCATATTGTATTGGGACCTGGTGTTGAATTGAATTCGAGTATGGAATAGATTAGTAAAATTAATAAAAACTGAGAACTTATGTTATACTTACAACATACAATTACGCTTGGAATATTTTCCCTGCTTACATGGGGGTGTGGTAACAGCGATAAACAGAAAGGTGAAGCAGAACAAGCTCCATTGGCAGACAAAGTGTGGTATTCAAATCCTGTCATCGATTCCGATAATCCGGATCCGACAGTGATAAAAGCGGAAGACGGATATTTCTATTTGTATGCTACCGGAGGAAATACATGGATACACAAATCCAAAGACTTGGTTCACTGGACTTATGTGGGCGGTGCTTACGAGGATGATAAAAAACCGTCATGGGAACCGGAAGCAGGTATTTGGGCGCCGGATATCAATTATATCAATGGAAAATATGTGATGTATTACTCCTTGTCCAAGTGGGGAGGTGGAGCAACTTGTGGTATTGGTGTTTCTGTTTCGGACAAGCCGGAAGGACCGTTTACCGATCAAGGCAAATTATTCCGTAGCAATGAGATCGATGTTCATAATAGTATCGACCCTTTCTATATTGAAGATAATGGTAAAAAATATCTTTTCTGGGGAAGCTGGTATGGTATTTGGGGTATTGAATTGACTGAAGACGGTCTTGGACTGAAAGGAGGTATTGAAAATGCAAAAGCGACAAAAATACAGGTTGCTGCCAATACTGGAGGTACCAATGCTTATGAAGGATCATATATCTTGAAAAGAGGTAAATACTATTATTTGTTCTGCTCTACAGGTACTTGCTGTGACGGTGCAAATAGTACATACCAGACAGTTGTATGTCGTTCCACCGAGCTTTTTGGTCCTTATTTGAATAAATCAGGTGACAACATGAATGATAATAAACATGAGGTACTGATACACAGAAATGATGCGTTTCTGGGGACAGGGCACAATGCTGAAATAGTGCAGGATGATGAAGGTAAAGATTGGATTATCTATCATGCTTACCGGACTGCCGATCCATCTTTAGGTCGTGTAGTATTGCTTGATAGAGTTTATTGGGATGACGATGATTGGCCGTATCTCGTAGGGGACGGACCGGTTGTGAAGGCGGAAGCTCCGACTTTCAAGAAGAGTAAGTAGTTGACATAGGGTGGTTGTAGCTATGATAACTGCAACGACCCTATTTTATTCTCGAATTATAAATTTATTGCTTTTAAATGTTATCATGAAAAGAGGATTATTGCTTTTACTCTGTGTCATGCAGAGTTTTATATTTGTATTGCATGCGCAAAACACACAGCGAAATATTGCTTATACAGATGGCAATGTAAGATTTACAGTCATTTCTGATGGAGCAATCCGTCTGGAATATGCACCGGATGGGAAATTCGTGGACGATAGATCTCACATCGTTGTGAATCGTAACTATCCCCAGGTAGATTACAAGCTAAAAACAAGAGGAGGATGGGTTGAAATAACGACTTCCAAAATGAAGATGCGTTATAAGAAAAAGAGTGGACAGTTTACAGATAAGAACTTGGTTATCACTGCCTCTAAAGAAATATTACCTTTTACTTGGAAACCCGGTATGCAACAGAAGGGCAACTTGAAAGGAACCTATCGTACATTGGATGGTATGGATGGTGATACACAGACACAAACATGGGTGGCTGATACAAAGAAAGGTGATAAACTGAAACTGGAAGATGGCCTGTTGGCTACGGACGGTTGGACTCTGATTGATGATTCTCAGGGACTTTTGTTTGATGATAATAAAGATTGGGATTGGGTGAAAGAGCGTCCGGCTAATGGCGGACAGGATTGGTATTTCATGGCATATGGACATGACTATAAAGCTGCCTTGAAAGATTATACCCTCTTTGCGGGAAAAGTACCATTACCTCCCCGGTATGCATTTGGTTATTGGTGGTCACGCTATTGGTTATATTCTGACAGGGAGTTCCGTAATCTGATTGATAATTTCCATACTTATCAGATTCCTTTGGATGTATTGGTGGTAGATATGGACTGGCATTATACAGAACAAGGAAAAGGTGGTTGGACCGGTTGGACATGGAATCGTGATTTATTCCCGAACCCAAAGGAGTTTTTGGGATACTTGAAACAGAATGATGTGAAAATCACCCTTAACTTACATCCGGCGGATGGAGTAGCTTCTTATGAAGAAAAATATTCTGGATTAGCAAAAGATATGGGAGTTGATCCTCAGTCCAAACAGACTATTCCATGGATAAATTCAGATAAGAAGTTTATTAAAAATATGTTTAAGAATGTATTGACGCCAATGGAGAAAGATGGTGTTGATTTTTGGTGGCTGGACTGGCAACAAAGGATATATGATCCGAAGGTGAAGAATTTGAGCAACACTTGGTGGATTAATTATGCTTTCTTTAGTAATATGGAAAAGAACAGGGACACACGTCCGATGCTATATCACCGTTGGGGAGGTTTGGGTAATCATCGCTATCAGGTGGGGTTCTCCGGTGATGCAGTTGTTTCATGGAAATCATTAGATTTTCAGCCTTACTTCAACTCGACAGCTTCCAATGTATTATATGGTTATTGGAGTCATGACCTAGGAGGACATATCGGTGAAAGTATAGATCCGGAAATGTACACTCGTTGGTTGCAATTCGGAGCCTTAAGCCCGATTATGCGTACACATTCTCAAAAAAGTGCCGGTTTGAATAAGGAACCATGGGTATTCAACAAAGAATATTGTGATGTTCTTCGTAAGACAATCCAGCAACGTTATGAGATGGCGCCTTATATTTATACAATGGCTCGTAAAGGTTATGATGAAGGATTATCACTTTGCCGTCCGATGTATTATGATCATCCGGATAATAAGGAAGCATATGAGTTCCGTAATGAATATATGTTTGGAGATGATATTCTGGTTGCTCCTGCCACAGCTCCTGCAAAAGATGGTTATGTACAAGTGCGTGTGTGGCTGCCCGAAGGTGAATGGTATGAGTTGCATACAGGTACCTTACTGAAAGGAGGACAAATAGTGGAACGTCCTTTTGCTATTGACGAATATCCGATTTATGTAAAAGCGGGAGCGGTATTGCCGATGTATACAAGAAAGGTGATGAACCTGAACGGTAATGATGAGGAGGTTGTTGTTACCGTATTCCCTGGTGGAAATGGAATTTCGTCCTTTAATTTTTATGAAGATAATGGAAATGATAAGAACTATGCTTCGGAATATGCTGTGACTAAATTAACATCTTTCAGCCAAGGGCAGGAACGAACGATTGTTATCGGTAAACGTGATGGCCGATATAAAGATATGCCTGAATCTCGTTCATTCAAAGTGAAAGTGCTCTCATCACTTGTTCCTCAGTCTGTCACTGTAAATGGTCAACCTGCCAAATATGAATATTTGGGTGAAGAGTTTGCTCTTTCGGTTGATTTGCCTGTTTTGTCATGTGATCAGGAAAAGGTTATTAAAATAGTTTATCCTACGGAAACAGCTGATATGAACGGCTTGTTGGGAGTATCTAGACGAATAGCTAAATCTATGGAGCAGTTAAAATACCGTGATTCATATATTTGCTTTAAGGAAGAATTTGGTAAAATGGGAAGTCTGAGTGAAGCGGTAATCTATGCACCGGAGAAGATCTCTTCTTTAGTTTCCGATTTTTGGAAAAGTTATACTGACCTCCCGGAGGTTTTGAAGCGTCAGGGTTTGAATGACGAAAATAAAGCTTGGTTTTTGCAATCTATTTGCTGGAGCAAGCAATAGTATGAGAAATGTAATAGTGGGGTGATAAAAGCTCCCACTATTTTTTTATATAAGTAATGAAGGGCAAGCCAGATACTACTGTAGTTGATATTTTCTGATGTTGCTCCATTTTAGAAAGAGTTTGTATTTTTATGACCATTTATACAACTATGCTATATGTAATATCACTTTCGGGGGGGGAGATATAGGTTGGATGATAATAGAGAAAAGCACACAACATAAGCTAAAATAGTAAAAGTGCTCCAAAACATACTAGGATAGCTGTTTTATAGGTTTTTGACCTGTTTTTGTCATTTATTGAACCGTTATTTTTATTCTATTAATAGGATAGCGTTTTATTTTGCATTTCGTTAATAGTGCACATTGGAATAATGCATAGTTATTTTTTCTTTTGATTTTTATATTTATTGTTTAACGAATAATTTAATACAATGAAAAGTCTTTTTAAAACAAAAAAAGGAGGGAAACAGGTTAGGTTTGTATTGTTTTCCTTGATTTGCTTGGGTGGATTGGGTAGTTGCATGGACAAAAATGTGGAAGTAAATCTTCCGTCTTATGTAGCTTCTGATCCTAATGTTGAAGTTGTTTTTACTGACTATTCTCCTTTGGAAGGTGCTGTACGCACGAACATGTTTATCAATGGTAGTAATTTTGGGACTGATCCCTCACTGATACGAGTGGTTGTCGGTGGTAAGGAAGCGAAGGTTGTTAGCTCTTCCGGTACACAGATTTATTGTATTGTTCCTTCCCGTGCGGATGGAGGGTCTGTGCAGGTGGATATATTGAATAAAGATAAAAGTTTGAATGCTACCTATACATTTGACCAAAAGTTCTCTTATCAGTATAATGTAGTTGTCGGCACGTTGTGCGGTGTAGTAGATAGTGAAGGCAATACTTCTATTACGGATGGTAATTTTGATAAAGCAGGAACTCAAACTCCTCTTGCCATGTACTATGACGAATCATCAGGCGAACGTTGCATTTATTTTTTCGAGAATGAACATAGTTTACGTAAAATTTATCTAGATAAGGATTCCATAGCTACTGTGATTACTAATGGTGCTGCTGGTTGGAGTAGTGCTCCGAGTGGACTTGGCTGGAGTGTGGACAGGGATACTATGTTTGTGAACTGTCCGCAGGGGAATGTAGAACGTGCAGGAGCTTATTACCTACTTCGTAAAGAAAATTTTAAAAACTCTTATCCGGCTTTAAATGGAGATGATTTCAATACATTATTCACGCATCCTATAGATGGTACTATCTTTTTGTGTCGTGGTCGTGATGCTACGCTTCATAAAGCGGTTTGGAATGAGAAGACACAAATGTGGGATCCGAAGCAGATTGCCAAGATGGGACCAAGCGGCTGGTTCCAATGTGTTACTTTTCATCCAAGTGGAAATTTTGCCTATTTAATAGCACGTGACAAGCAATGTGTGATGAAAGCAGAATATAATTGGGCTGGTAAATATCTGGAAACTCCTATTACTTTTGCTGGAGAGTTCGGATCATATGGTTACAAGGACGCATCCCAGAATTCTGCCCGTTTTGATAATCCAATGCAAGGGTGTTTTGTGTTGAACGAAGAATATGTGGCAGAGCAACGTGCGGATATATATGATTTTTATCTTACTGATGCTGCCAATCATTGTATTCGTAAGATCACTCCTGATGGTATTGTTACAACGTTTGCCGGTCGTGGAAGTTATTCGACAGATCAGATCGTGTCAGGATATATTGACGGTGATCCTCGTGAAACAGCACGTTTCAACTATCCTTTAGGACTTTGTTATGAAGAGTCTACAGGTACTTTCTATGTTGGTGACAACGGTAATCACCGTGTTCGTACCATTGCATTACAGTAAATTGATGATTAACACACAATTCTTATTTTATGAGGAAATTTTTATTTATGATATTATTATTGACAACAGGTTACGTCATTGATATGTATGCCCAGAGTCAGACGATAGAGGTAACCGGTATGGTCAGAGATGCCGAAAAGATACCTTTGGCTGGAGTCAATATTTCGGTAAAGAATGTTGCAGGTTTGGGAGTTATCACCAACATTGATGGTGAGTATAAGATTAAAATAGCTCCTTACAGTACGCTGATCTTTTCTTATATAGGATTTGAAACACAAGAAGTCCTGATAAAGGATAATATGAGTAAGATTGATGTCACATTGCGAGAATCTTCTGCTAGTGTGATTGATGAAGTGGTTATCACCGGTACAGGTGCTCAAAAGAAAATAACAATGACAGGTGCAGTTTCTACGGTAGATGTGAATGTGTTGAAGTCATCTCCTACTTCAAGTCTGGCAAATGCATTGGCTGGAAATGTTCCTGGTGTGTTAGCAAGGCAGACTTCCGGTAGACCGGGAGCCAATATGTCAGAATTCTGGATTCGTGGTATCTCTACTTTTGGGGCAGGTTCCGGAGCATTGGTTTTAGTAGATGGATTCGAACGTAGCCTGAATGAAGTCAATGTGGAAGATATTGAGTCATTCTCTGTATTGAAGGATGCTTCAGCTACAGCAATTTATGGTAGTCGTGGTGCAAATGGCGTAGTGTTGATTACTACTAAGAGAGGTAAGGCTGGTAAAATTAATATCAATGCGAAAGTGGAAACTTCTTATAATACACGTACCATGACTCCTGACTTTGTAGATGGTTATACTTACGCTACCATGCTGAACGAATCACGTACAACTCGTTCTCAACAGCCGATGTATTCCCAAGATGAGTTGAGACTGATTCAGACAGGACTGGATCCGGATTTGTATCCGAATGTAGACTGGATGGATGTATTGTTAAGAGACGGTGCAATGACTTATCGTGCTAATCTTGATATAAGTGGCGGTGGTTCTGTGGCACGCTACTTTGTGTCAGCAAGCTATGTTAGCGAGGGAGGTATGTATAAGACAGACGGTAAGTTGAAAGATTATAATACAAATGCCAATTACCAGCGTTGGAACTATCGTATGAATGTAGATTTTGATGTTACAAAGACCACCATGGTGACGGTAGGTGTTTCAGGCTGGCTTTCTACTCAGAATGATCCGGGACTTGGCTCTGATGCATTGTGGAAGTCCGTAATGGGACAAACACCTATTAATATGCCGGTGATTTTTTCGAACGGAAGAATTCCGGCTGCAGGAACAAGTGAACGTACTAATCCATGGGTAATTGCTACACAAACCGGTTATTATGAGGAGTGGCAGAACGTAATTCAAACGAATGCGACTTTGGATCAGAAATTGGATTTTATAACGAAAGGTTTGAAGTTTACCGGACGTTTTGGATTTGATACTTATAACAATAACTATCGTAATCATAAGCAGTGGCCTGAACAATGGCAAGCCGAACGTCAGCGAGATTCTAACGGGGAAATCGTTTTCAAAAAAGTGGCAGAGAAACAGCTGATGTTTCATGAGTCTTCTGCTTCAGGTAACCGTAGGCAGTTTTTGGAGGCTATTTTGCAATATGATCGTCGATTCGGTGATCATTCGGTGGGCGGTACGTTGAAATATACTCAGGATGAATATGTCAACACACAAAGTACAGCCGGCTATGATTGGCTACCTAATAGACACATGGGACTTGCTGGTCGTATTACCTATGGATGGAAATATCGCTATATGGTTGATTTCAACTTTGGTTACAATGGTTCAGAAAATTTTGCCCCAGGCAACCAGTTTGGCTTCTTTCCTGCATACTCAGTAGCATGGAATATTGCGGAAGAACCTATTATTAAGAAGAATCTGAAATGGATGAATATGTTTAAGCTTCGTTATTCTTATGGTAAGGTAGGTAGTGACAATATTGGAACTCGTTTCCCTTATCTGGAGCTTTTTGAAAGTAGAAATCCTTATAATTGGGGAGATTACAATACTCCTAATGTGGATAATGGACAGATTTATAAGCAGATATCTTCTTCTGGTGTGACATGGGAGATTGCTACTAAGCATGATATAGGTGTTGACTTCTCGTTATGGGATGACAGGTTTACTGGTACTGTAGATTATTTTCATGAAACACGTGATGGAATCTTTATGCAGCGTCAAAGTTTGCCAGGAACTTTAGGTTTGAGTTATCTTACACCTAGTGCGAATGTAGGTAAGGTACGTTCTACCGGTTTTGATGGAAATGTGGCTTTCAAACAGGATATAGGCAATGTCAGTCTGACTGTACGCGGTAATTTCACTTATAGTAATAATAAGATTCTGGCTGCTGACGAGGCAAATAGCGCATATCCTTATATACGTGATACAGGGTATCGTGTCAATCAAGCGAAAGGTCTGATAGCTCTTGGCTTATTTAAGGATTATGATGATATACGTAACAGTCCTCAACAAACAGAATGGGGAACAGTAATGCCTGGTGATATTAAATATAAAGATGTGAACAGTGATGGCGTGATTAATGATAGTGATAGGGTACCTATTGGTTCTACAACCCGTCCGAATTTGATTTACGGCTTTGGTATGTCTGCTACATGGAAAGGGTTCGATGTGAATCTACATTTCCAAGGTGCTGGTAAATCCTCTTTCTTTATTGATGGTTTTGGAGTCAGACCATTTAGTGGTGGTGACTGGGGTAACATTCTTACGGATGTAGTAGGAAACTACTGGAGTCTTGGCACGAATGAGAATCCTGATGCCAAATATCCTCGTTTGACCTGGCAGAATAACAGTAACAATAACCGTGAATCGACATATTGGTTGCGTGATGGTTCATATCTGCGCCTGAAAACGGTAGAGGTGGGTTATACACTTCCAAAGAACATCAGTCGTGCAATCTTGATGAATAATGTACGCATCTTCTTTATCGGGACAAATCTGTTAACATTCTCTAAGTTCAAATTATGGGATCCTGAAATGGGGAGCTCTAACGGGCAGCAGTATCCATTGTCTAAAATGCTCACTTTAGGTTTAACTGTTAATATATAATACGAAATATGAAAAAGAAACATATATTGTTTTCCACCATTATCAGTATGGGAATGATGGTTTCCTCTTGTTCAGATTATTTGAGCGTGGAGGGGAAATTGGGAGAAAATACCCAGAGTTTGGAAAATATATTCGAAAATAAAGAATGGTCGGAACAATGGTTGGCGACTGCATACGCTTGGCTGACATGGAGTAACATCGATATTGGTTCGAAAGATAACTGTATTACTAACTTTTCTGACGATATGTGTTATAGCGACCGTAATCTTGAATATCGTGTATTCAAATATTGTGAATATGATGAGAATTGGAAACAAGACTCCTGGGCACAAGCTTATGATGGTATCCGTCATGCCTCGATTTTTATTCATAATATTGACAGAAATAAAGAAATGACTCCGGATGAAATTGTTGATTATAAGGCACAGGCTCGTTTTGTACGCGCTTATTTCTACTGGAAGTTGTTGCAAAAGTACGGGCCTATACCAATTATACCTAATGATGGTGTGATGGACTATAATGCTGCTTATGAGGATCTTTATATCCCACGTAGCACGTATGACGATTGTGTCAACTACATTGCAGAGGAAATGAAGCTTGCAGCGAAAGACTTACCATTGAAACGTGATACACGTAATATGGCACGTCCTACTCGCGGAGCAGCTTTGGCAACTCGCGCAAAAGCATTGCTTTATGCTGCCAGCCCTCTCAATAATCCGCGTCCAACCGATACTGAACGTTTCACGGATTTGGTGGATGATGAAGGACGCTATCTGATGGCTCAAGAATACAATGAAGAAAAGTGGGCAAAGGCGGCAGCAGCTGCTCGTGATGTGGTAGAACTTGGTCGTAAGGGTGTGTATGAGCTACATACGGTCTCAGCTCACTCTACTGGTACAATTGATAATCCGGCAACGATTGCTCCTCCTACGCATGCGGTATATTCTCATGCGGATTTTCCTGCAGGATGGCGGAATATTGACCCGTTACAGTCTTACGAGACACTTTTTAATGGAGTGATTTTTCCTTCGGAAAACAAAGAGATGATTTTTACAACCGGACAGAACAACGGAGATATCAATACGATGATTCAACATCAGATGCCAATAGCATTCGGAGGTTATAATTGTCATGCTATGACAGGTAAGCAATGCGATGCCTATCAGATGAATACCGGAAAACCTTTTGATAAGACGAAAGACTGGACGGGTGATGAAAATTATGTGAGTGCCGAGGAAGCAGCTAGTGGTGATTGGGCACCATTGGTGGAAGGTGTGAATAAACAATATGGACATCGTGAACCACGTTTTTATGCTACGGTAGCATACAATGGTTGCTTATGGAATGGTACTAATGCTGTACAGTCGTATGACCGGAATCTAATCATATGGTATTATCGTGGTGAAGAGAGTGGCTGGAGTAATTCAGGTGATCGTTGGTTGGCTACTGGTATTGGGATCAGGAAATTTGTTAGTTCTCGTGACAACTTTAAGACAGAGGGAGGGGTTATCTCAAAGCCTGTGATTGGTATTCGTTATGCTGACGTGTTGTTATGGTATGCAGAGGCATTAAATGAATTAGGTGCGAGTACTTATCAGATTCCTTCATGGGATGGAACTCAGTCTTATGATATTTCACGTGATAAGAATGAAATGAGTTATGCTATTTCCAGAGTTCGTATTCGTGGAGGAGTTCCCGATTTTGGATCAGATGTTTATGAGAATGCTGATGAGTTCCGCAAGCATTTGAAGCATGAGCGCCAGATAGAGTTATTTGCAGAAAACAGTCGTTACTTTGATCTGCGCCGTTGGAAGGATGCCGAATATGAGGAGTCGCAGCAGATGTATGGTTGCAATGCATATATGAGTAAAACAGAAAGAGACTTATTTCATACTCAAGTGATCAATTCGAACTTGCCGACTACTTTTAGCCGTAAAATGTATTTCTGGCCGATTTCCCATGATCAGTTGAGAAGAAACTTGCGTCTGACTCAGAACCCGGGATGGACATATTATGATTAACCTTATTAAATGGAAAAATATGAAAAATTATATCGTATATTTTATATTGTTATTAACGCTTGTTCTGACTGGTGCATGTAACAATGAATGGGTGGAAGAAGTGTATGTGCAAAATGTCGGATTGAAAGCCCCTGTCAATAGTAAGGGAGTGACTGATGTATATTTGCGTTATCAAGCGAACGGTGAAGTGACTTATCGGCTACCGGTGATTGTAGGTGGCTCTACTATGAATGAAAGAGATCTGGATGTTGCTATTGATGTGGATCCGGATACATTGATTGGTTTGAATGAAGCTCGCTGGAAACAACGTGAAGACTTGTATTTTCAATTGCTGGATAAGAAACACTATGAGTTTGCCTCTCCTACTTGTCATATTCCGGCTGGGGAATGTCAAGGTTTGTTTGATATTAAATTCAAATTTAGCGGACTGGATCTTGTTGATAAATGGGTACTTCCATTGACGATTTTGGATAGTGACTCGTATGATCCGAATCCACGCAAGAATTATCGTAAAGCACTTCTCCGTGTGATGCCGTTTAATGATCATTCAGGAGCTTATGGGGCCACCAATATGTTTGTATATATGATGGATAATACGAGTGCTATGGTTTCAAGTACACGTACCTTGCATGTAGTGAGTGAGAATCAATGCTTCTTCTATGCCGGAGTCATTAGTGAAGAATTGAAGGATAGAGATAAATATAAGATTGTGTTGACTTTTAACGAAAATGGGACACTGACAGCTGAACCTGCCGATCCGACTAATGCCATGAACTTCCGACTTATAGGAGATGCGCCTACTTATACGACTAGCATGTCTTTAGATGAAGTAACTCCTTATTTGGAACATCATTTCACGACGATTTATATGTCATATACGTATGATGATGTGACAACGTATGAAGATAAAGATATCGTTGTACCTTGTCGTGCTGAAGGTAGTATGTTGATGGAACGAAAAGTTAATAGCTTGATTCCTGATACAGACCAAGCTATTCAGTGGTAAAAATGGGAAATATGCCGCAAGAGTAAGATCTTATTGTCTGATATTTATTGATACAAAATATCGTGAGATGATATTCTGTAGAATAAAGCGGAAAGTCAGTTTATAAATAGAGAGAAGGCTATCTTATTATATATAAGTTAGTTTTCTCTTTATTTTTTCAGCAAAAAAACAATAGGTTCTTGACAAATGCTTTTTATTTCCTGATTAGTATCAGAAATGGTGTATCGGCTATAGGCAAAAAGGCTACAAATTTCATGAAATTTGCAGCCTTTTTGTTGTAATAGATAGAGTTGAGAACTCGGAAATCCGATTGCAAAGTTTTTAATAAACTCAAATACTGTTCTTAATAAACTACTCAAAGGTTTATTTAAAACGTGATATCCGTTTATATGGGAAATTGTTCATATTTTTGTATGTTTTCAAGTTTGCGTTTGGAATACTCTTTGCTAAAGGTAACTATAATAAACAAATTAGAAAGTAATCTAATGATACAAGTTATTCGTTTTATGCAAAATTTAGACGTGAAGTTCCAGTATGAAACGGGTTCCTTTGGTATAACTGGTATCTAGCGTCAGGCTACCATTCATTTTTGCGGCGATAAGTGAGCAGATTGGTAATCCTAGCCCATCTCCTGTAGTGAGGTCTTTCACTTCCGTGAAAGGCTTGAAAATATTTTCCTGTTGCTCTGCCGGAATACCGATTCCCGTATCCGTCACGATAAATTGATGAGTATGTGCACCACGTTTCTTGAACTCAAGGCTGATACGTCCTTGTTCGGTGTAGTAGGCTGCATTTTTCAGTAAATAGAGAAGGATACGTTCCAGTTGCTCCTTGTTTGTCTTTACCTGAAGTTTGGGAGCGTTGACTGAAGGAGTAACATCTATTTTTATATGCTCCTTAACCTTATCCATTACATTTTCGCAGAAAGTACCTACGTTGATTTCACCCAATTCATAGAGTTCGGTTAATGAATTCTCTAATGAAGACAGTTCCTGGATATCATCGCTGAATTTCTTCAGAGCAGCGACTTGGCTCTGCATTTGGCTCGCTTCTTGAGGGGCTTTCTGTAAAAGTTCATTCGCAGAGGTAGCCAACGTATTCAAAGTCGGTTCCATCTGTGAGGATATGTTCTGAATGAATTTGGTTTTTAATTCATTATGTTCATTGGCAATCTTCACACTTTTCTTTAATTTGCGGTTGCCGGCTATAAATTTCAGTAATATGGCGGCCAGTATTGCCAGTCCGGCAACGAGGATGACTACAAGAACACACAGACCTATAATGATGTATTGTTTGGCTGATAGTGTGTCGTCTTTTTCTTGTATAGTCAGTTGGCTTTCGTCATATTTCCTTTTCAGTACATTCAGTTCGTCTTGAGCTGTCAGAGCTTTCACGGAGTCTGTCCAAACGATGTAACTTTCATAGGTGCGTTCCATTAAAGGGGCATTATTGGCTTTACGGGCAATTCCGATAAGGTTCTTGTAGCAATCATTCACTTTGGCATAGTCTTTCTTTTCCTTATATTGATTAATCAGTTTGCGGAAACAGGCATCACCTTGCGTGTTTTGGTTAAATGTATAGTAATAGTTGGCTTTTGTATACAGTAAAACCTCTGTCAGTGAGTCATTCTTGGCAAGGTTAGCGGTTTCTTCCAATTTATTCAGCTGTGTTTTTGCTTGGGCTGGATTTTTAAGTGCCGTGTACATCTGCAACCGCTCCTTGTTTACGAGGAAGCGGAGGTCATAAAAGACTTTCTTCTGATTTTGCTCTCCGGTCCATATAAGTTGGTCCATGTCACGACAAAGTTCGAATCCTTCTTTGTAAAAGTTCTCTCTGACGTATAAAGCATTGGCCTGAACACCACATTCTATCGCCTGTGGATAGTTTCCGCGGGTTGCAAATGCTTCGTATGCTTTTTTGAATAAGTAACGCGCTTTGATGTAATCTTTTTGATTGAGACTGCTTTGCGCTTGTTTTTTTAGTTCTGTGGCTCTGTCCTGGGGAGTTTGCGCATAAGCCAATATGCTCAAACAAAATATCATTAAAAGACTTGTTATTGATGTTTTCATATGATTGCATATTTGTTTGTCACAAATGTAAAACAAATATATGAAAAAAGATAGTGTTATCGATGAAATAATTCTCTTATGTTTATATTCATTGTTATTATCCAGCCCAGTTCTCTCTGTCGAGATTCCGATAACTGATAGCCTCTGCCAAATGATTGGGGAGTATTTGTTCTGCTCCTTCCAAATCGGCGATTGTACGGGCAACTTTTAAAATCCGGTCGTAGGCTCGGGCAGATAAATTGAGTCGTTCCATTGCATTTTTCAGTAATGCAAGTCCTTTGGCATCCGGTTGAGCGTACATTGCAAGCAGTTTGCTGTTCATTTGTGCATTGCAATAAATTCCGGTATATTCGGTGTAGCGTCTTTCCTGCATTTGACGGGCTTTTATCACTCGCTGTCTGATGATATTGCTCGATTCTCCCTGTCTTTGATCGGAAATCTTATCAAAGGGTACAGGTACAATCTCTATCTGAATGTCGATGCGATCTAATAATGGACCGGATATCTTATTCAAGTACTTTTGAACCTGTCCGGGGCTGCATACGCATGCTTTTGTCGGATGGTTGTAATATCCACAGGGGCATGGGTTCATGGATGCAATCAGCATCAGATTGGCCGGATAGCTGATAGTACTTTTGATGCGGGAAATAGTGATCTGGCGGTCTTCCAATGGTTGACGCAACACTTCCAGCACTCCTCGGTTGAATTCCGGCAATTCATCTAAAAAAAGTACCCCATTATGCGCCAGACTGATTTCTCCGGGTTGTGGAAAACTACCTCCACCAACCATCGCCACTTGGGAAATTGTGTGGTGAGGGTCGCGGAATGGGCGTTGGGAAATCAATGAGGACCCGCGTTTTAGTTGTCCGGCAACTGAATGTATCTTGGTGGTTTCCAGACTTTCACCCAGTGAAAGAGGAGGAAGAATGGAAGGAAGGCGTTTGGCCATCATCGATTTACCGCTACCCGGAGCACCTACCATTATTAAATTATGCCCTCCGGCTGCTGCAACTTCTAGTGCCCTTTTTACATTCTCTTGCCCTTTAACGTCTGCAAAATCCAAGTCGCAGTTCGTCTGTTGTTGATAGAATTCTTCCCGTGTATTAACAACAGTCGGCTCTAATTCGCGTTCATTATTGAAGAATTCGACGACCTCCTTGATATTACTGACTCCGTATATTTTTAATTGATTGACAACGGCAGCTTCCCGTGCGTTTTGTTGGGGGATGATTAGTCCTTCGAAACCATCTTCGCGCGCTTTAATAGCAATGGGAAGCGCACCTTTGATAGGTTGTATACTTCCGTCCAGGCTTAGTTCGCCCATTAACAAATAGCGGGAAAACTTCTCGGAAGAGATTGTTTCATTAGCTCCTAACAACCCGATGGCAAGAGGCAAGTCATAAGCTGAACCCTCTTTACGGATGTCGGCTGGTGCCATATTGACTACTATATTGCTAGTGGGCATTTTATAACCATTCACCAGCAGTGCGGAGATAATACGTTGATGGCTTTCTTTGACCGCAGAATCCGGAAGGCCGACGAGATAGAACATACAGCCGCGCGAGCTGTTAACTTCGATTGTGATGAGTGTTGCATCAATCCCTTGAACAGCCGCTCCGAATACTTTAATTAACACGTTTGATTATTGATTATTTTTTCTTCTTATTGTCTTGTTTTTCCTTTTCTTCAGCAGCAGTGACTACTTCCTCAATTTTCTTCTTCAATTGTTCTCCTTTGAGGTTTTTCGCGAGAATCTTACCGTCTGCCGACAGAAGAATGTTGCTGGGAACTTGCTTGATGGCGTATTGTTTGGCTACTTCGGAATTTAGTCCGCCAAAATCACAGACTTGCTCCCAATTGAGCGTATCACGTTTTATAGCATCCTGCCATTCTTGTTTATCCATATCAAGGGAGATACCGAGCATGGCTATATGTTTGTTCTTCTTATATTTCTGATAGATCTCTTTTAACTCGGTATTGCTTTGGTGATTGGAAATGCTATCTCCCCATGAAGCCCAAAAGTTGATTAACAAGTTCTTTTTCTTGAAATCTTCTGATGACCGGGTAATTTTCTCTCCTTTTATGTTAGATAGACTGAAGAAGGGAGCATATTTGCCTGTTTCTGTTTTCTCTGACAGTGAGATGGCTTCGTTGAGCTGTTCAATATACAGCTTGTCTTGCAATATTCCTGTCATGACTTCAATTAGCTTCTTTATTTTGTTGAAATCGGGCGAATCTTTCTGAACAAAGTATTTATCCAACAAGTAGAGGCTGACAAAAGAAGAATGATGCTTCATGATGAATTCTTCTGCTTTTTGCTCTAAATCTTTCTCGGATGGGGTAGGCAGGCTATTTAGTTCTTTCTGAAAGTTTGTAAACTCTTCATTATATATATTACCATTGATATCCAGATATTCCGGGTGATTGATATCTCCTTTTATTTTGATCTGATTTCCTTTGTCAAGGAAGATTGGATATTCTGTCTGATTGTCAATAAGTAAAAAGGCAGAAGTAATGGTGTCTATTGAAGCTGTATAAGAGAATTTATCGTTCTTCGCGAAAATGGTATCTATCCGGTCGAATGATTCGTCCATTCCATACAGATAAAGCGTATCTGTGCCCAGGCCTTTGATTTCCCCGGTTATGCTAACCTTCTTTGAAGATTTACCACAACTGCATAGACAAATGATTATGAGGATTAAAATGCTACTCTTTTTCATTGCTTTGATTTCTTTTCTGCGAAAGTACGGTTTTTACAGATAAAAAAAAAGAATTGCCCGTCATTTATAATGACAGGCAATTCTTAATATTTAAAATAGAGTGGTAATTCTCTTATTTAATGATGTTCATGAAATCTGCATTTGTGAAGTATTTTGCAAATTCCAAGTCAGTAGCTGCTTTCTTAGCTAATGACGAATCTTTAGCAACTGCGCTCTTTAAGCTGCTTGTTACCATAGAAGAATTGTTAGTTCTAGCACCTAAAACTGCCATCAGGTAGTCAGTGTAAGCATCCGGTCTTGTTACGTTAGCCAATGTGTTTTTAGCTTTGTTGTAGTCCTTAGCAAGGATTTGAGCCAAAGCAGCACTGTTAGTCTTAGAGTCACCGAATGAGTTAACTGCTCTTTCATATTGACCTTGAGCGATGTACAGGTTACCCATAGATTCGCCAAGTTCTTTTGTTCCGGCAGCTTTACCGAAGTATGCTTCTGCAGCAGTTTTGTCACCCTTCATCAAAGAAACCAAACCTAAGTTCATGTTAACTTCAGGAGTAGCATTAACACTGGCAGCTTTCTTGAAGTAAGATTCAGCTTTGTCAATGTTACCAGCCTGGTAAGCTAATTTACCCAAGTTGTTGTAACCACGGTAATCGTTCGGGAATTGTTTGGTAGCTTGAGTATAGATAGCTTCTTGTTTAGCAGGATCGCTAGTCAGTGTAGCAGCATACAGCAATTCTTCTACATTCAGTTCAGAAGGATTAGAAGAAGCCAGTTTAGTGATTTCTTCGTCAGACTTACCGATGATTTCATAGTTCAAAGTCAAACGAGAACGACGCAACTGAGGAAGAATAGTGTTAGCCAATTCTTTGTATACAGCAGAGATGTTTTTGATTTCGCTTTCTCTTTGAGCAGGGTCTTGATACATTGCAATAACGCGGAGGATCAACTCTTTGTCTTGGATGTTAGATTTAGAAACCAGTTCTTGGAAACCTTCCCAGTCCTGTGCAGTATATTTAGCATCGATCGGAGCGTCGATTTTTGCTTTCTTCAGGTCTTTGCTCAACAGCTTGGTTGTGTTGTTTTCGCGGTTTTCAGCAAGAGTAGTATTCAAGCTTACACCACCATCAGGAGAAGCGTATGCAGAAACTTCGATGTTGCTGATCTTCTTGTTAGCAGCTTCGTTTACGTTAGCTACTTCTTTGTTGAATTCTTTAGCAGTCTTCAACTCGCTGGAACGAATGTTAGCTTGTTGGATCAAGAACATGATGTTAGCATCGTGTTTTTCTTTGATAATACGTTGGAAAGCGTCTTCGCCCAATGCAGGGTTGGCGTTACCTAATGTATTGTTTACTAATTCAGAAGTAGAGATTACACCATCAGCAATTTTCACAGCAGGAATAGTAACTACTTTCTTACCGATAGTAGCTTTGAATTCCAGGTACAATTCAGACTTAGCCATTTCCGGAACATAGTCAAAAGAAGTTTTCATAGTGTAGCTACCGCCCATCTTGTAAGAGATAGTCTGGTCGTTACCTTCCACTTTTTCACCTTGGAAAGTAGCTGGTTGGCCTTTAGCTTCGCCGCCATTCCATTTCAAAACCGGAGTAACTTCTACAACCGCTTTCTTGTTGAAATACTTTTCAGGAAATTTACCATTGATGGTCGCAGGAACTTTACCACCTACTGCCTCCAGCACTTGCGGAGTAACAGTGAAGTAATCAGCTGATAATTCACCCATTTTTTTGCTGCAAGAAGAGAATAATGCAACAACCATTGCCATGAGTAAAGGCAAGTACAACTTCTTAGTCATTTTAGGTATAAATTAAATGTTTGTAATTGAAATATCGTCTATTTGCCAACCTCCTTCTGCTCACACAGAAAAAGTAACGCAAAGATATTAATTCTTAATATAATTATATAGATAAGGGGGCGATTTTATCATAATTTAATGAAACAACTCCTCTTTTTCTTTCCGGTACTTGATATTTCGCGGGTGATGCTCAATAATCTCACTACGAAGCATGTTGCGGTCAATGTGTGTATAGATTTCCGTTGTCGCAATAGATTCATGTCCGAGCATGCATTGAATGGCTCGCAAATTGGCTCCACCTTCCAGTAAATGAGTGGCGAAGGAATGCCGGAAAGTGTGCGGACTGATGTTTTTGGTAATGCCTGCTTTTTCCGCTAATTCTTTTATCATGTGAAAGATCATAATCCGGGAAAGGCCTTTGCCTCTCCGTTGGCTGACGAAAACGAAATCCTCATGCCCTTTTTTTACTTCAATTTGGTTACGGTCTGGTATGTAAAGTTTTATTTCATTAATAGCCCGGGGGGAGATTGGTACGAGTCGTTGTTTGCTTCCTTTTCCTTCTACTTTGATAAAGCCTTCATCAAAATAGAGGTCGGATAGTTTAAGGGTGATAAGTTCTGATACCCGAAGTCCGCAGCTGTATAGTGTTTCTAAAATAGCTCTGTTTCGCTGTCCTTCAGCTTTGCTGCGGTCGACGGCGGAGATAATCCGGTCAATTTCCTCCACAGTCAGTACTTCAGGAAGTTTGAAACCTATTTTAGGGCCTTCTAATAGTTCACTGGGGTCTGCTTCCAGATAGTTTTCGAGGATGAGAAAACGGAAAAATGATTTGATTCCTGATAAGATGCGGGCTTGTGAACGGGGATGAATACCGATGTCATGTAATCCGGCCGCAAAACGTTGAAGATCGGACAGGCATACGTCCAATACGTTAATCCCTTCCAATGTCAGAAAGCTCATCAGTTTGTCCAGATCCGTCAGATAGGCATCCAGCGTATTAAGAGATAAGGACTTTTCCAGTTTGAGATACTGCTGATACTTCCTGATTATCAGCTCTTGTTGTTCCTTCTTATGCTTTTTTTCGTTGATTTCCATTTCTTTTTTCTACCTTTGCACATTCTTTCAGATACAAAGGTATAAAAAAACAGGATTGCGCGATGAAGATACAAATTATTAATGGCCCGAATATTAATCTGTTGGGTAAGCGTGAACCTTCCATTTACGGAAGCGTTACATTTGAAGATTACTTGGCTGATCTTCGCAAAAGATACGTTGACGTGGAGATCGACTATTTTCAATCGAACATCGAGGGAGAAATGATAGACTGCATACAGCAGGTGGGATTTGATGTGGATGGTATAATCTTGAATGCAGGTGCGTATACACATACTTCCATAGCTTTGCAGGATGCTATTCGTTCTGTGACATCTCCGGTGATTGAGGTGCATATTTCCAATGTGCATAGTCGCGAGTCTTTCCGGCACGTATCGATGATTGCTTGTGCTTGTAAAGGAGTGATTTGTGGCTTTGGGCTAAATTCGTACCGTTTGGCTTTGGAGGCTTTATTGGATAGATAATAAATAAGGTAATAATATATAATAGGTAGAAAGACTATGTTATTGAAACAGACTAAGATTGTGGCTTCCATCTCGGATAGACGTTGTGATGTGGATTTTATAAAACAGTTGTTTGAAGCTGGGATGAATGTAGTGCGTATGAATACAGCGCATGCTAGCCGTGAAGGTTTTGAAGCTTTGATTGCAAATGTACGTGCTGTGTCCAACCGTATTGCGATTTTGATGGATACAAAAGGTCCGGAAGTTCGTACGACGGCTAATGCAGAGCCGATTCCATATAAAATAGGAGAGAAAGTAAAGATTGTAGGTAATCCGGATTTGGAAACAACTCGTGAATGTATTGCTGTTTCATATCCGAACTTTGTGTCTGACCTGAATATCGGTGGTACGATTCTGATTGATGATGGCGATCTGGAACTGGAAGTTATTGATAAGACGGATGGTTATTTGCTGTGTGAAGTTAAGAACGATGCTACTTTGGGAAGCCGTAAAAGCGTAAATGTCCCGGGTGTTCGCATCAATCTTCCTTCATTAACGGAAAAAGACCGTAACAATATTCTTTATGCTATCGAAAAGGATATTGATTTTATCGCTCACTCTTTCGTGCGCAACCGTCAGGATGTACTTGACATACGTGAAATTCTGGATGCACATAATAGTGATATTAAGATTATTGCTAAGATTGAGAATCAGGAAGGGGTGGATAATATCGATGAAATTCTGGAAGTGGCAGATGGCGTAATGGTTGCCCGTGGTGACTTGGGTATCGAAGTGCCTCAAGAACGTATTCCGGGAATCCAGCGTGTATTGATTCGCAAGTGTATTCTGGCAAAGAAGCCGGTAATCGTTGCTACTCAAATGCTCCATACAATGATAAATAATCCTCGTCCGACTCGTGCGGAAGTGACTGATATTGCCAATGCAATCTACTATCGTACAGATGCTTTGATGTTGAGCGGAGAAACCGCTTATGGTAAGTATCCGGTAGAAGCGGTGAAAACAATGACTAAAGTTGCGGCTCAGGCAGAAAAAGATAAACTGGAAGAAAATGATATCCGTATTCCGTTAGATGAGAATAGTAATGATGTTACGGCGTTCCTTGCTAAACAAGCAGTAAAAGCTACTTCTAAGCTAAAAATACGTGCTATTATCACTGATAGTTATAGCGGACGCACTGCTCGTAACCTGGCTGCTTTCCGTGGAAAGTATCCAGTGCTGGCTATCTGCTATAAAGAAAAGACAATGCGTCATTTGGCTTTGTCTTATGGTGTGGAAGCTATCTATATGCCGGAATTGGCTAACGGACAGCAATATTACTTTGCGGCATTGCGCCGTCTGTTGAAAGAAGGCCGTTTGCAGCCTTCCGATATGGTAGGATATTTGAGTAGTGGTAAGGCAGGAACAAAGACCTCATTCCTCGAAATTAATGTAGTGGAAGATGCTTTGAAGCATGCAGAGGAGACTGTATTACCTAACAACAACCGTTATCTTTAATTTTTAAAGAGGTAAGTTTTATGCAGGAAACCGAATCGATAGACGAATATATTTTGCAGCATATTGATCCCGAGAGCGATTACTTGAAATCGCTCTATCGGGATACGCATGTAAAGCTCCTTCGTCCTCGTATGGCTTCCGGGCATTTGCAGGGACGGATGCTGAAGATGTTTGTAGAAATGATTCAGCCTCGTCAGATATTGGAAATCGGAACGTATAGCGGCTATTCTGCCCTTTGTTTGGCGGAAGGTCTGCCGGAAGGTGGACTGTTGCATACGTTTGAGATCAATGATGAACAAGAGGACTTTACCCGTCCATGGTTGGAGAAATCACCGTTTGCCGATAAAATTCGTTTTTATATAGGTGATGCTTTAGAACTTGTTCCGCGTTTAGGTGTTACTTTTGATATGGCTTTTATTGATGGCGATAAACGTAAGTATATTGAATACTACGAGATGACATTGGCGTATCTTTCCGAAGGCGGATATATCATTGCTGATAATACTTTGTGGGACGGACATGTGCTTGAACAGCCTCGTAATACGGACGCTCAAACAATTGGTATTAAAGCCTTTAATGATTTGGTAGCACAAGATGTGCGAGTGGAAAAAGTAATACTTCCTTTGCGTGACGGATTAACGATCATAAGGAAGAAAATAGTAAGTAGTAAATCGTAAAACAGTAAATAACTTATGGAAACAACCAGACAGAATAAGATATCTCGCCTGTTGCAGAAAGAGCTAAGTGAGATATTCCTGCTTCAAACAAAGTCCATGCCGGGTACATTGGTCTCTGTTAGCGCAGTTCGCATTAGTCCTGATATGAGTATTGCCCGTGTCTACCTCAGTGTTTTCCCTTCAGAGAAAGCAGAAGAGATGGTGAAGAATATCAATAACAATATGAAATCCATTCGTTATGAGCTTGGGACTCGTGTACGTCACCAGCTACGTATCATTCCTGAACTGAAATTCTTCGTGGATGATTCATTGGATTATATTGAGAAAATAGATTCATTGCTGAAGTGAAATAACTCATTGCAGAGGTGAACTTCCCTTTTTATATAGCCAGGCGTTATCTTTTTTCAAAGAAAAAGCATAATGCTATTAATATCATATCCGGCATTTCCGTATGTGGGGTGGCTCTTGCTACGCTTGCTTTGGTTTGCACTCTTTCTGTTTTTAATGGTTTTCAGGATATGGTGGCCAGCTTTTTTACGGCTTTTGATCCGCAGTTGAAAATTACGGTCCGTGAAGGAAAGGTTTTTGATGCACAAGATGAACGGATTCGTGCCGTTTGTGCGCTTCCTGAAGTGGAGGTGTTTACAGAGACGCTCGAAGAGAATGCAATGGTGCAATACAAGGACCGTCAGGCTATGGTTGTACTAAAAGGGGTGGAAGATAATTTTGAAGAGTTGACGGCCATAGACAGCATACTTTATGGCGCGGGAGAATTCGTTCTTCATGATTCGATCGTGAATTATGGCGTCATGGGAGTGGAATTGGTTGCGACCTTGGGAACTGGTTTGGAGTTTGTCGATCCTCTTCAGGTATATCTTCCCAAGCGAAATGTCAAAGTGAACATGGCAAATCCCGGCGCTTCTTTTAACCGTGATTATCTGTATTCTCCAGGTGTCGTATTTGTGGTGAATCAGCAAGAATATGATGGAAAATATATTCTGACTTCTCTCGATTTTCTTCGTCAGCTTCTGGATTATACAACAGAAGTCTCTGCGATGGAATTGAAATTGAAACCTAATGTAAATACTTCATCGGTACAATCTAAAATAGAAAACATACTAGGTGATGATTTTGTTGTTCAGAATCGTTATCAGCAACAGGCAGATGTTTTCCGTATTATGGAGATAGAGAAACTAATCTCTTATTTGTTCCTCACTTTTATTTTAATGATAGCCTGTTTTAATGTGATAGGCTCTCTTTCTATGTTGATCTTGGATAAGAAGGATGATGTAGTAACTTTGCGGAGTCTTGGAGCTAGTGATAAACTCATCTCCCGAATATTCCTCTTTGAAGGACGTCTCATTTCTCTTTTTGGCGCTATCTCCGGTATTGCCCTGGGCTTAATCCTATGTTTTATCCAACAGAAATTTGGTATAATTTCATTGGGAGGCGGTGGTGGTACTTTTGTTGTAGACGCCTATCCTGTCAGCGTTCATGCTTGGGATGTGGTACTTATTTTTATCACCGTTTTGGCAGTCGGATTCCTTTCTGTGTGGTATCCTGTACGTTATTTAAGTAAGAGGCTTTTATAAATCAATATTTGGGTCTTTCAAAAGTCCCGATGCTTTCTGATTGCTAAAAGCATCACTTTAAGTGACCATACAGGAAATGTTGAGAACATACCCTTCACTCTTCACCTTTTCTTCGAAATCCTTTATTCATCAGCGATAGCGGGTGAAGGGGCACTCCTTCACCTCGTATTTAATTAGAAAAATGAATTGTACCGGATGCAAATGCATGAATGATGATTGAGTCATTCTTTTATGTAATTTAGTAATAGCTTACATGTAGTCTATTACTGGATAAGTTGCTTTTGCTCCTATGCAAACTTCTTTTGGTCTAGGAGTAAAGTTGTTTTTCAATGGATGCAAACTATAAATGCAAGTTTTGTTTTTATAAATGAAACTTGCGTTTATAAAAACAAAGCTTGCATTTATATGATCAGAATTTGCGTTTATAGTTTCCGTACTATCGGAAATAACTTTACTATTAGACGAAAGTAACTTTACTCCTAATGAAACAGAACTTATCTATTAATAGATTGGAGATGAAGTAGTGGGTTACAATGACTAGTCAACTAAATTGAAAAAGAACCACTAGAGTAAGGACGATACAGCATTCAGAGAGAAAAATTCGGTGAAAAGAAGAGCCTTCACCCGCTACCATCGATGAATAAAGGGTTTCGACGAAAAGGTGAAAGGTGAACCCCATGTTTGAAAACTTATTGCGTGAGGCGTAAAAGAATCTGTCTCTGATGGCACGTCCTACCAAGTTACTTTTTAATCTTTCGTAATTGATAACTTTTAATTCGTTTTTGTGGTTTTTTATTTTTATAATTGCTAATATACTACTATATTTGGCACAATTTTGTTAATTAGAAATAATCTGTAAAACACTTCCGTGAAACCTGAAAGTAATGACATAGACAGAATTATAAACAGTGATGAAGCGGCTTTTTGCCGTTTTATGGAACGTTATTCTTCACGTCTATATCATTATGTTTTTGCTTTGATTGGTCAAAAGGAACCGGCTGAAGAGGTTGTAAGTGATGTTTTCTATGAGGTTTGGAAAAACAGAAAAACCTTGGGTGGTATAGAAAATATGAATGCCTGGATACAGACGATTACTTATCGGAAAGCTATTTCTTATTTGAGGAAGGAAACGGGAAAAACTGAATTATCGCTTGACGGTATAGGGGATTTTATATTTGCTCCTATCCAGTCACCTGACGAGGCGATGATTAGTAAAGAGGAGATGGAGAAAATAAACAATGCTATCCAACAGCTACCACCTAAATGTAAACATGTCTTTTTCTTGGCGAAGATAGAAGGGTTACCTTATAAAGAGATTGCAGACATATTAAATATATCTGTGAAGACTATCAATAATCATATTGCTTTTGCTTTAGAAGAAATTGCTAAAAATCTGAATCTGGTTTTGCGTAAGAAATGATAGAAGGTATACTGTTAATTGTCTGTATTTTAATGGCTTAATTGTTTAAAAGAGCTTCTTGCTATTTTTACTTTTCGAGAAAAATAAAAAAAGTTCATTTTTAACTAGGAGATTTTTTTTAATGTTGCGTCTTTATTTATAAAACAACATTAAAGAAGATTATGGACTTAAAAGGATACCATTGCCTTGCTGATTTATTTGGTAAACTGAATTCTCAAGAAAAGCTTGAGGATGATTTTACTACTATACCTGAAGGCGGGAAACTGAAATTCTTTTGGGAAAAATGCGGGCATGAAAAGATTGATGCTTCTTCTATAATAGAGCGAACCAAACAAAAGATCCGGAGAGATGTAATGAGGCGTCGAAGAAATTATTTCTTAGTAGCTTCTGCTTCTGTCGCAGCTTCTATTTTAATTTGTATTTCAACCATCCACTTCTTAACTCATAGTGAAAACACTAATTTAGATTTTCAGGCTATTGCCGAACAGATGGACAGCCAGTCTGTTGAAGAAGTGACTCTTATCACTGCTAAAGAACAGCTCAATTTGGATGAGGATGCTTTTGTTACCTATTCAAAAGAAGGAAAGGTTACTGTTAATTCTAAAGTAATAAGAGAAAAAGAGGAAAAGAAAGTAAAGGCCGAACCGGAATATAACCAGTTACTTGTTCCTGCAGGGAAAAGAGTGCGGGTTGAACTGTCTGACGGAACCCGATTGGTTGTCAACTCTCAATCAAAAGTGATTTATCCTTGTCGTTTTAATGGAGATATTCGTAAAATATATGCCCAGGGAGAGGTGTTTCTGGAAGTTGCTCATGATAAGCAACACCCTTTCATTGTAGAATCTGAAGATTTCAAATTACGGGTATTAGGTACGAAGTTTAATATTTCAAACTACAAGGGGGGGGCAACTAATATTGTATTGGTGGAAGGTTCTGTTGAGGTGACCGATAGGAATGAGAGAAAAGCGCAACTGGTACCTAGTGATTTGCTGAATATAGCCAATGGCGCAATTGCCTATCAGAAGCAAGTGGACGTAGCCGAATATATTAGCTGGGTGGATGGTGTCATGTTGTTAAATGGTAATGATTTATCTCATATCATTCAGAAGTTGAGTATTTATTATGGCATTCCTATTCAATGCGATCCGATGGTAGGTAAAGAAAAGGTTTATGGAAAACTGGATTTGAAAGATGATATTGATGAGGTGATTGAATGTATCCGGCAGACAATCCCTATTGAAGTAGAAAAAAGTGATACTAGTATATACTTGAGTAAATAATGACAATTTAATTAATCTTATAAAACCAATATAGCCTATGAGAAACAGATAATACTATTCATGATACACAAAAAAATCGGATAAATATTGGCGTATTTACCCGATATTAATTCCTTCGTTAAATCAATAAATCCAAAATTGTTAACCTAAAAAGAAATTTTTATGGTAAAGAAAAGTATTTTTTACACTTAAAGAAAAGACTTAAGCTTTTTTGCATTATAAACGTCTTTTTTATGATTCCATTTTCTTCATTCGGTGCTAATTCTATTAGTTGGAATTCCGAAGAAGATCTATTCTCAGTACAGTATGAGAATGCTACAGTTAAAGATATCTTAGATTATATCGAGAAACATAGTAAGTACATATTTATTTATTCAGAGAATGTGAAAAAGAATCTGAATAACAAAGTCTCCATTTCAGTTTCCAATAAGAAAATAGATGCTGTATTAAATGAGCTGTTCTCAAAAACGGGGTTGAATTATAAAATGTCGGGAAGACAGATTACGATTTCAGTGCCGGAACAGGCTCCTGCGATAAAGCAAGTTCGAGGTTTTAAGATTGTGGGTAACGTTACCGATGAGAAGGGTGAACCTTTGATTGGTGTTTCAATCTTTATGAAAAAAGACTCTACGGTGAATGCGATAACAGATATGAATGGTGCATATAGCATTGCTGTGCCGGATAAATATGCTGAACTTTCCTTCCGCTATATCGGCTTTGTCCCGAAAGATGAAAAGGTCAATAATCGTAGAGTACTGAATGTGATAATGGTAGAAGATGTTGGTCAGTTAGATGAAGTTGTTGTTGTGGCTTATGGCGCACAAAAGAAAGAGTCTGTAGTGGGTTCTATCACAACTGTTGAACCGGCAAAATTGAATGTTTCTACTTCCCGTTCATTGAGTAACAATTTGGCTGGCACAGTGACAGGTGTGATTGGTGTGCAGCGTTCCGGAGAACCGGGATACGATAACTCTTCGTTTTGGATCCGTGGTATCAGTACCTTTCAGGATGTGGGTAAAGACCCATTGGTGCTGGTAGATGGTATTGAACGTAGCCTGAATAATATTGATGTAGAAGAAATCGAGTCGTTCTCCGTATTGAAAGATGCGGCTGCCAGTGCAGTGTATGGTGTACGTGGTGCGAATGGTGTGATTTTGATTAATACCAAGCGCGGACATGTGGGTAAGCCTCGGGTAGTGGTGAAATCGGAATTTGCGTTCACGCAACCGATAAAACTTCCCAGCTATATCGGGGCTGCCGATTATATGCAGTTGCTGGATGATGTATTGGATGATACCGGACAGTCTCCGATGTATGCCGACCGGATTGCCAAAACACGTGCGGGATATGACCCCGATTTGTATCCTGATGTAAACTGGATTGATGCTATTTCTAGAGACCATGCTGCCAACCAACGTATTACAGTAGATGTATCCGGTGGTTCGGAAAATTTGCGTTATTCGTTTGTGGCTGCGGTTTACAACGAACGTGGCATTCTTACACGCGACAAGAGCCTGGATTGGGATCCTACTATCAAATTGCAACGTTACAATGTACGTTCCAATGTTGACTTGAAACTCTCTCCCACCACTCAAGTTCGTTTTAATATCGGGGGATATCTTCAGGATCGTAACTCTTCACCTGAAAGTACGGACCAAATTTTCAGCCGTGCGTTCCGTTTCACTCCCTTCATGTTTCCCATCCGCTATTCATCCGGTGAGATTCCTGCTTGGCAGGAAGAGGGTAATCCTTGGGCAATGGCTACTCAGAGCGGTTTCGCCCGTTCCACTGCCAGTAAGATTGAGACGCTGTTTTCTCTGGAGCAAGACCTGAAATTTTTGACTCCCGGTTTGAAAATAAAAGGAACTTTCTCATTTGACCGTTATTCTACCGGCAAAGTGACTCGTTCCAAGAAAATAGAATATTGGAATGCCGCTAGCGGCAGAAACGAAGAGGGCGAATTGATTCTGGCCCAAAAACAACAAGGTGGTAACTTCTTGGGTACTTCCAAATCGGCAGAATATGGTGACAAGAGTATCTATATGGAAGCCAGCCTGAATTATGACCGTACCTTTGCTGACAAACATGCCGTATCTGCCATGCTACTCTTCAACCGTCGCCATTACGATAAGGGGGAATCGCTGCCTTACCGTAATCAGGGATTGGCCGGACGTGCTTCATATACCTACAGTGGAAAGTATGTAGCCGAATTCAATTTTGGGTACAACGGTACTGAAAACTTCGCCAAAGGAAAACGCTATGGTTTCTTTCCGTCGGCTGCTGTTGGCTGGATTGTTTCGGAAGAACCTTTCATGCAGCCTTTTCGCAACACGATTTCTAAATTGAAGTTGCGTGCTTCCTACGGACAGGTAGGTAATGCTAATCTGAAAGGACGTCGTTTCGCCTATATATCCACTATCCTTGATCAATGGAATGATGTGCCTGACTTATACCGTTGGGGGTTGGACGGAGATTATGGACGTAATAACATGGTAGAGGGCGACTTCGGTATTCCTGACTTGACTTGGGAAATTGTAAACAAAGCCAACGTTGGCTTGGAACTGGGTCTGTTCAATGGTATGGTAGACCTTCAGGTAGATTTTTTCGACGAACGCCGTAACAACATCCTTGTAGAGTTGAACTCTATTCCTGCTACCTCCGGTTTCTATAGGAACCCATGGGGCAACCGTGGTAAAGTGAAGAATCAGGGAGCGGAAGTAACGTTGAATGTCAACAAGCAAATCGGCAAAGATTTCTTTATCGGTCTGATGGGTAGCTTCACTTATGCCCATAATGAAATCATCGACAAAGATGAACCTTTGGGAACCATTGGAACAACTCGTGCTGAAACCGGTCATCCGGTAGGGCAGATTTTCGGCTATGTCCACGACCGTTTGTTTACAGAAGATGATTTTAAAGATGTGGAGAACGGAGTTTTGAAAGATGGTGTTCCGAAACAAACTTTTACAGCAAAAGTTCGCCCGGGTGATATCAAGTATGTGGATCTGGACAAGAACGGATTTATCGATACTTATGACCAAATGGCTATCGGAGGTACCGAGAATCCGGAGATAGTTTACGGATTCGGAGTGAATTTACGCTGGAAAGAGCTTGACTTTGGAGCAATGTTTCAGGGTATTGGACGTACTTGGCGTATCCTTTCTTCAAATATTATGCCGGCATCCAATAAAGGCTCCATGTATAATATCTTTGATAACTATCAAGACCGTTGGACGGTGGATAACCAAAGCCAGGATGTATTCTATCCGCGTGCCGATTACGGACCGAATGCCAATAATAGCCAGAAGTCTACCTGGTGGTTGCGCAATATGAGTTTCCTGCGTCTGAAAAATTTAGAATTAGGATACTCCTGTCCGAAGAAATGGTTGCAGGGGTTTGTGATTTCCAATGCCCGTGTTTTCGTGCGTGGAACGAACCTGCTAACCTTCTCCAAGTTCAATCTGTGGGATCCGGAGCTGGCAACCGGTGACGGTGCTAAATATCCGGCTATGAAATCAGTATCAGTAGGTTTTGACATTACTTTCTAAAATAAATATGATATGAAAAACAGAATTATTACATATATATTATTGGGCGTTTTGGGTGTATTGCCTTTAACTTCATGCTCTGATTATCTGGACAAAATGCCGGATGACCAGCTGACATTGGAGAATGTATTTTCCAACAGGGGCAATCTGGAACGTTGGCTTTCCTATCTCTATTCTGTAATGCCGGAGTTTTATATTTATGACGGTCCGGACGCCATTGGTGACGAACTTGCACCTTCTGTAGGGTGGGAGTCACAGGGATTTAAGGCGATTCAGTATCAGAATGGAAACTGGACGCCTATCAGTCCGGGAGTAGTGACTTATTGGGATAAGTATCCAAAGGCAATTCGTCAAGCATACACTTTGATTAAATATGCGCATCCTTTGTCCGATGTATCTGAAAAGGAGATTAATTATATGAAAGCGGAGTGTCGTTTTTTCATTGCTTACTACCACGCTATGATGGCGATGACGTACGGAGCAGTTCCTATTATTCGGGAAGCGGCTGTAGAACTATCGGGGGAATCTTTATTACTGAAACAAGAACCTTTTGATGTTGTTGTAGACTGGGCGGCTAACGAGTTGTTGGAAGCTTCCCGACAGTTACCCGCTTCTTATGACGAAGCCAATAAATACGGTCGTATCACTTCACTGATTTGTCTTGCTATGCGTGCCCGTTTGCTGACGTTTGCTGCCAGTGATTTGGTGAATCCTAGTCCTGGGAAAGATATGGATCCTGAAATGCAGGCTATGACTAATGTAGATGGAGTGAAAATCTTTAATTCCACTTTCAATGAAAATCATTGGAAACGGGCAAAAGACGCCAATAAACTGCTGATTGAAGAAGCCGAGAAAGCGGGACACGCTTTATATAAGGAATATTTGTCTGATGGAGTAACTATTGATCCGTTCCTTTCTTATCAGAACATGATGATGCTTCGTTATAAGGACGGCAATACGGAAATTATTTTCCCGCGTACTAAGGATAATGCAGGTTGGTTTGACGACCAAGCTCTTCCTCGTGGTGCTGGTGGGTCTGGTTCGCTAGGTGTTACTCAGTTGCTGGTGGACGATTTCTTTATGAAAGACGGTAAAATGCCTATCTTAGGATACAACAATAGTGGTGAAACACAAACAGCCATTGTTGATTTGGAGTCCGGATATAGTGAAACAGGTTATTCTACAGAAGATGATGTGCGTGCTACTAATTGGCATTATGCCGTAGCCGGTTCCAAAGCTAGTGGAGACCGTCATGTCGTTGCTCCAAAGAATACGTTCAATATGTATTGTAATCGTGAACCTCGTTTCTATATTTCGGTGGTCTACAACGAACAGTACCATTGGGGGAAAGGGAAAGCGACCAACTTCTTTTTTAATGGTGAAGATGGGCAGCCGTCGCACGATAACCCGTCAGCCGGTTACCTGATTCGGAAGCATGTTGATCCTACTTTCGTTCATTCAACGAATACCGGTAGCTATAAGTCGCGTCAAGGTATTCTTTATCGCCTTGCTGAAGCCTATCTGAGCTATGCAGAATCAGCACTCGAGTATAGTATTGCTAAAGGTACTTATGATGCCGACAAGACAGATATTGTGAAATACATTGATAAAATTCGTGAAAGAGCCGGCATTCCGCAATATGCAGCAGGAGAAAAAAAGCTCGGAATTCCTACCGACCCGGAAGAGATGCGTAAACTGATTCGTCGTGAGAGAAGAGTTGAGATGAACTGCGAAGGTGGTTTGCGCTGGTTCGACCTGCGTCGCTGGAAAGAGGCGGAGAATGTGCTGAATGGTAACTTCTATGGTATGAACATGCTGGCTGAAAAGGGGAATAGAGATGAGTTTTATAAACGTGTGCGTTATCAAACTCGTAAGTTCAAAAGTTATTGGTGGCCGATACCTCAGGATGAGATAGACAAGAATCCGAACTTGAAACAGATGCCGGGTTGGATGAATTGATTAACACTATAAAATCAATAAGAAATATGAGAAACAAACTATTTTATGCATATCTGCCATTGGTAGTACTGTTTATCCTTGGCGGATGTAAAGATGATAAAGAAGCTGATTTGACATGGCTCACCAACCCCGGTGAGAAGATGGAACTGACTGTTTCGGCTACCGATATAGAATTAGATAGGGACAGACCGAATGAAGTGGCGGTGAGTTTTGAGTGGACACCGGCTCGTGAGATGCCCGAAGACTATGCTATCTCTTATGTGACTAAAATAGATATTGAAGGACACGAGTTTGAAAGCTGTGTACGTGTTGATGAGGACTATGGAGTATTTAGTAAGAGTTATACCACTGAAGAGCTGCAAATGTTGCTGGTGGATAAGTGGGGACAGAACTACTCCAAAGTGGTGCCCGTGCAGTTTCGTGTCATTGCAAAATGGGAGGGTGGTCCCCGTTATGCTATGCCCGAAGTGCGTACTGTTACTGTAAATGTGCGTCCTTACCGTCCATTGGTATGGGAAGCCAATCGCATTGTTCTTTCCGGAACTTCTACCGACAATGATAAGCTGGTAATGAGCAAAACCATGGAGAATGAGTTCCAATATGCGTTTGTACAAGATTTAGTGCAGGGTGAGATGGGGATTGCTTTGGAAACAGAACAGGGTGAATCTTATATCCAACTGGCAGAAGGCGTTAACAACTGGGTAGACGGTGAAGAGGTAGATGTTGTATTGGGAGATGAGCCTGCGATGCTGAATTTGCCTAAAGACGGAGAATATCGTGTAATATTGAACACGGAAACCCGGAAACTGAAAATTTACTCACCGGATAAGAAGCTGGAACCATATAAGGCGCATTTTAAGGATAAACTTAATGGATGGCATGATGTAGATGTTACCAACCTTTGGGCATATGGCGACATTACCAAGTGGGGGAATGATCTGAAGGGCGGCGGCTTCAAGCCGAGTTTGGTCGATCCGCAACTGCTTGTCGGCAAGATTTCATGGACTTCCGCTTGGGGAGGCGGTTCGGATAAGAAAGAAAACGGTAAGTTTGTTCTTGATGTTCCGCATTTCGAAGGCGGTTATCCCGGTGGTCCCCATTTCTCATGGTGTCTTGTTCCTGTAATTCCTGACGATATACTTGCGCTGGACAAGAGTGATAGCCGATGGAAATACAAGCAAGAGTTGAAACTGAACACCTGGACACCTATCCATGCGGAAAGCGAAGCTCGTGAACAGTATCGTGAAGCTATGTTCACATGGTACATGAGACCGTTGCTCACCATCGTCGACTTAAGAAATATGCGGATATACATGAGCGAATATTAAAGTCATTTACTGAAGAGGGTGTGCCTGCCCTGTTTTTAGGGCGGCATATCCTTCTTTTTAAAGAATAATTATATGAGAATGAACTGGAAACGAATAATGATGCCTTTGGGAGTGTTGCTCTTCGGGGCTATGGTAGCAATTGCCTGCTCGGATAGTGAAAGTGAAACGGGAAATACCGGTGATGGGGATTTGCCTGCCGAGAATGTAACGGTGCGGATTAACCCTAATAAGACACGTGTTCTTCGGAATCCTCTGAATGGCTGGGTACTGTATCTGGCGCGTGAGAAAAACGAGACATTTTGGGAAGAAAGAGGCTATGACCACATGTATGTACCCGATCTGGCAAAATACGTAAAAGTCTCCGATTACGCTTCTTCCTGCTACTTGCGTACGAATTGGAAGACATTGGAGCCCCAAAAGGGAAAATATGCTTGGGATGACCCTAGCTCCGATATCTCACGTATCATTAAAAGTGTACATGATAGAGGATTACGTATCGCCTTGCGTGTACTGGTGGATGGGCGCGACCAAAAACAGAATACTCCTGAGTTCGTATTCGATGAAGGCTGTAAATGGTATAATACAGCAAACAATAAGTGTCCTTATCCTGATGACCAAGTGTTCCAAAAGCACTATGGAGAGTTTATCGAGGCTTTTGCCCGCCAATACAATGACCCCGATAAGGTAGATTTTATTGACGGTTACGGATTGGGTAAATGGGGAGAGTCGCATGCTATGATTTATGCTAACGATGGAAATAAGTTTCAGGTAATGGAGTGGATTACAGCGTTGTATGCACGTCATTTCACGAAAGTGCCTCTGGTGATCAACTATCACCGTATGTTGGGCGATACTTATCAGGATTCTTGGCAGGAAACAGTGCCGCCTGATGCGGAGCCGTTGCTGAACATAGCCCTCAATAACGGATACATCCTGCGTCACGACGCTTTTGGTATGAGTGGCTATTATAAAGATTGGGAGAAAAATATTGCCTTGAAATACAGATATAAGCTTCCTATCATTATGGAAGGTGGATGGGTGACCGACACGCACCGTTATTGGTATTTCGATGATGCTTATCGTTATCGGGAAGGTCATCCCGAAGATGTCCGCAAGGGAGAGTTTGAAGATTCCATGCTGGCATGTGTCAATACGATGGACTTCCGTTTGGGTGAAACGGAATCATGGTTTGAAAAAACGTTCTCTTATGTACAGCGTTTTATAGCGGAAGGCGGTTACCGTCTCTATCCGGACATGGTTTCTTTGCCTGTTTCGGCAAATGGTGGTCAGGATGTTACTGTTGTTCACCGCTGGCGCAATATGGGTTGGGGATATTGTCCTACTAATATCAGAACTTGGAATCAGAAATATAAAGTGGCTTTTGCATTGCTGAATGATAATAATGAAGTGAAAAAGATATTTGTGGACGAGCAAACCGACCTGTCGACTTGGCTGAAGGAAGCCCCGACTACTTATACCACCAAGTTGAATCTGAAAGGCGTTTCTGTTGGTGCCTATTCATGGGCGGTAGGTTTGGTGGACGTTACCAAAGACAATGAAATCGGACTCGAAATGGCCGTGAACAAGGATGCCAACCTACTGGATTCCGGTTGGTTGAAATTACAGACACTTACGGTAAAATAAGTAAATACGTATAATGAGTTGTATGATTAAAGGTAAAATGAGATCAGGACTTTTGATGCCTATATTTTTAGGGTCGTTTGCGCTTCAAGCCGCTGCCATAAGCGGCGGGTCGGATGCCGGAACCTTGAAACAGAACTTGGCACGGGATAACAAGATAATAAGAATAGAACCAGACAGGCAGCGCTTGTTGCGTAACCCACAAACCGGCTGGGTGCTTTATGCCACCCCCGGTGTGAAGGAAGATTTCTGGGAGAAGTGTGACAATATGCAGGTACCCGGTGTGGGAACGGTAAAGGTGTCCGATTATGCCCATACTCTTTATATCCGTACCAGTTGGAGGAAGTTGAATCCTGAAGAAAACGTTTATGGCTGGAATACGGATCCCATGCTGAAAATGCTGATTGAGGGAGCACGTGCAAGAAAAATGCGTCTTGCTTTCCGGGTGGTGGTCGACAGCCGTGATAAAGGCTATGACTTTACGCCCGACTTTGTGCGGGAGGCTGGTACGAAGGGCTTCGTGTGGAGAGGAAGATGGTCACCTTATCCTGATGACCCTATTTTTCAAAAGTATTATGAAAAATTCGTTTGGGCTTTAGCCAAAGACTTTGGCAATCCTGACGAGGTGGACTTTATCGACGGAACAGGTCTGGGAAAGTGGGGCGAGTATCACACTACGCTTTATTCTACGGGAGATGAAAAGCCCCGTAAACCTGTACTTGACTGGCTGGCAGACTTGTATCTGAAAGCATTCAGAGACGTTCCGGTTGTCATCAACTATCATCGTTTTGTGGGTGCCGGTAAGGACTGGGACGATAATAAGTATGACCTTGACAGTGAGTTCTTGCTTGATGAAGTAGTTGAAAAAGGATATTCTTTGCGTCATGACGCATTCGGTATGGGGCTGTATTATGGTGAATGGGAACGTGACTTTGCCAAGAAATATTTCGGCGTTCGCCCCATACTGATGGAAGGCGGATGGATTACAGGCAAAATCCACAGCTTTTGGGTGGATCCCCGCAATTATCGGAAGGGACATCCCGAAGATGTGCGTCAGGGAGAATTCGATGATAGTAAAGAGGCGCGTGTCAATATGATGGACTTCCGTGTGGGTGAAACGGAATCGTGGTTTCACAATACATTCCCTCTTGTGCAACGGTTTATTTCGGAAGGCGGCTATCGTCTCTATCCGGATATGATTTCTTTACCTACAGATGTGGCAAAAAATCAGAAACTTCGGATTATACACCGTTGGAATAATCTTGGCTGGGGATATTGCCCCACCAATATTCCGCAATGGAACCAAAAATATAAAGTGGCTTTCGCGCTGATGGACAGTCGGAATAGGGTGCAGAAGGTGTTTGTGGACAAACAGACAGACTTATCCAAATGGATGCAAGGCATCCCTGCAGTTTACACTTTTGATTTACGTCTCAAAGGAGTAACTCCGGGGAGTTATTATTGGGCAGTGGGGCTTGTTGATACTACCAAGGATAATGCGATCGGCTTGGAAATGGCTGTGCCGGAGAACATGTTGAATGCCGGATGGGCTAAATTACAGGAAGTAACCGTAAGGTAACAGGCAATCAGCTACTTGATGGGGTTAACGAAAGGTTACAGGATTCGTGTACCTTGAAGAAATAATAATAACTTTTTAACCATGAAAAAACTATTGATAGTATTGGCCTTGGCCTGTACTCTGTCTTCTCTTTATGCACAGAAAACCTGCTATAGTGAGTTGAAGGGAGATACATTAGTGATTGGAAATGAGTGTATTGAACGAAAATTCATTTGGAATGACGGTAATCTTGTCACTTATAGTCTGAGCGATAAGGCAAACCGGAAAACAACTTTCACGGTAAAGCAGGCACCGGACTTCTTTATCTCCAAAGATACCCGGGAAGCTTCCAAAGGAGCTTGTCGGGTAGAAAAGGTGGCTGCGACTGATATTCATCCGGCCTACTTGAAGACGATAGTTACATTCTCTTTGGGAACATTGGATATACAACGGATTTATCGTATATATGACGGTTGTCCGGCCATAGCATGTGACACTTATCTGAAAGGGAGTGTTAACAGCGTTTTTGGCGGACGGGAAGAAAATGCGGCTGACCGGAAAAACATCGAGTTCGTTGAAGACATGAAATCCAAATCCGTTACGGCTATTTTGGATCAATTATATCTTAAAGGGCAGCATTGGCATGCCAAGGCTGTTGAATTTTGGGATGTGACAGATTGGAACAACAATTTGTTGGCAGAGAGGGATGTTATAGCCTATCGTAAAAACAGTTATCGGGGGAATTTGCTCTTTGTTCGAAACGGGGAAGAAGGCACCGGCTTTTTCTTTCTGAAAGAATCCCCTTGTTCCAGTGTCCAGTTAGCCTATAAAGGTGCTGATTTCATCGCAGAATTCGGAAAATTCATGATTACAGGACTGGGAATTACTGAAAAGAATATTCAGGAAGATACATGGACAAGAACATATAGTTGCGTCACAGGGGTATATGGCGATGGTGAATTGCAGGCACTGACAGCGCTCCGCAGTTACCAGAAGAATATTCGTCGTCATTTCCGGAATCGTGATGAAATGGTTATGATGAACACTTGGGGCGACCGTAGTCAGGACACAAAAGTCAATGAGGCATTTTGCCTGCAAGAGTTGGAACGTGCCGCAAAACTGGGAATCACTCATTTTCAAATAGATGATGGATGGCAGGTGGGCAAGAGCCCGAACTCAGCGGTAGCTAAAGGTTCTTTTAAGAATATCTGGGACAATAAGGACTATTGGAAACCGGATCCTGTCAAATATCCCCGCGGATTGGCTCCGATAGTAAAGAAAGGAAAGAAACTGGGCATTGAAATTGGTTTGTGGTTTAATCCGAGTGTGCAGAATGATTTTGTCGACTGGGAGAAAGATGCCGAAACACTGATAGGATTGTATCGTGAATATGGTATCCGTATTTTTAAGATTGACGGATTGACTATTCCTACCAAGAAAGCGGAGATTAATCTCCGGAACTTGTTTGATAAAGTATTGGCGGAAACGGATAATAAAGTCATGTTCAATTTGGATGCGACAGCCAGTCGGCGGGGAGGTTATCATATGTTCAACGAATATGGAAACATCTTTTTAGAGAACCGTTATACGGATTGGCAGAATTACTATCCGTACTGGACGCTTCGCAACCTGTGGATGCTGTCCAAATATGTTCCGGCAGAGAAATTACAAATCGAGTTTCTGAATAAATGGAGAAATACGGAGAAATATGGAGATGATCCGTTTGCCCCGCACCGATATTCTTTTGAATATTTGTTTGCGACCACTATGGCGGGGCAACCATTGGCATGGTTTGAGGCTTCCAACTTGCCGGAAGAAGCATTTGGCATTAGAGACTTAATGGAGAAGTATAAGAAAGTGCAGTATGATTTCCATCAAGGAACTATTTTACCGATTGGTGAAGAGCCTTCGGGGCGCTCGTGGACTGGATTTCAGTCTCTTTGTCATTCAAAAAACGGTTATCTCCTTATTTACAGGGAAGATAATGCACGGGAGGAGACATGGGTGGAAACATGGTTGCCCGAAGGTGCAGAAGTTATGTGTACGCCGATACTGGGGAATGGGAAACTGATGGTAACGACTGTCGGCAGAAAAGGAACAATAAAAGTCTCTCTACCTGAGAAGAATGACTTTATGCTATATCGCTATGAAATAAGATAATTATCCTGTTTACAGGCCATATATATACAGCGTGGTGGGTATATAGATACACCACGCTGGATATATATACTCACCATGCTGGATATATATACTCAGTAACGTGAGCGTAAATCGTTGATAGTTAAGAATATTAATCTTATAAATAGATAATTTAATGCAAATCAGAAAAAAGACAATCGTGTGTATGTTGCTGTTTATCCTTTTTGTAGGGAATGCAGTAGCTCAAAACCTGATAACTAATGTATATGGTCGGGATATCCGTTCTTTAAACGGCAAATGGAATGCTATCATTGACTTGTATGACCAAGGTCGGGGAATGAAGGTATATAGAAATCAAAGTCCTAAAGGAAACACTGATTTCTATGAATATTCTTTTCAAGGAGGATTGCGGCTGAATGTTCCTGGTGACTGGAATTCACAAACGCCGGAGCTTAAATACTATGAAGGCACAGTATGGTATGCACGTCATTTTGATGCAAAGCGTTTGACACATAAACGTCAGTTCCTTTATTTCGGAGCTGTCAGCTATCGTTGCCGTGTTTATTTGAATGGGGCAGAGATCGGAAGTCATGAAGGAGGATTTACTCCCTTCCAGATAGAAGTGACGGACTTGCTGAATGAGGGAGAAAATTTTATTGCCATTGAAGTAAACAACCGTCGTACCAAAGATGCCATACCTGCCATGTCATTTGACTGGTGGAATTATGGCGGTATCACACGTGATGTATTATTGGTCACTACCCCACAAACTTATCTGGAAGACTATTTCATCCAACTGGATAAGGAATCTCCCAACCGGATGATTGCCAAAGTCGCTCTCTCGGACAAAAAGGCAGGTGAGAAGATTACGGTTTCTATCCCTGAACTGAAAACAAGCATTGATATGCTGACTGATGCCGAAGGAAAGGCTGAAACGGTATTCAATATAAAGAAGTTAGAACGTTGGTCGTCGGAGAATCCTAAACTTTATGAAGTAATCGTTTCCTCAGCCAATGATCGTGTAGAAGAACAAATCGGCTTCCGCAATATCACGGTGAAAGGAACGGATATTTATCTGAATGGCAAGCCGACATTTATGTGCAGCATTTCCTTTCATGAAGAAATCCCTCAGCGCATGGGGCGTGCTTTCTCGGAAGCAGATGCGGCGATGCTGCTGAATGAGGCAAAAGCGCTTGGCGTAAATATGATTCGGCTGGCACATTATCCGCAAAACGAATATACGGTGCGACTGGCAGAAAAGATGGGCTTTATCCTTTGGCAGGAGATACCTGTCTGGCAGGGTATTGACTTTACGAACAACAATACCCGTAAGAAAGCGCAAAGGATGTTGTCTGAAATGATAAAGCGTGACCAGAATCGCTGTGCAGTCGGATATTGGGGAATTGCCAATGAAACGCAGCCTTCCAAAGCACGGAATGAATTTCTTACCTCTTTGCTGGAAACAGGCAAACAATTGGATACGACCCGTTTGTATGTGGCTGCTTTCGATTTGGTACGTTTTAATCGTGAGAAGAAACGTTTTGTGATGGAAGATTCATTTACCTCACAACTGGATGTTGTAGCGGTCAACAAATACATGGGTTGGTATCATCCGTGGCCCATCGAGCCGGAAAATGCGGTATGGGAAGTAATACCGGATAAACCGCTGATTATATCGGAGTTTGGCGGTGAGGCATTATACGGGCAGTCGGGAGATGAAAATGTAGCAAGCTCCTGGAGTGAAGAATACCAAGCCCGGCTTTACAGAGACAATATCCGTATGTTCGACAATATACCGAATCTTCGGGGGGTATCTCCATGGATTTTATTTGATTTCCGTTCTCCGTTCCGTTTTCATCCGACCAATCAGGATGGCTGGAATCGTAAGGGATTAGTCTCGGATCAGGGAATACGCAAAAAGGCGTGGTACTTGATGAGGGAGTATTATAAAACAAAGTTTGGTGAGTAGAAATTAATTAGGATGTAATCTTAAATATCCATGAGACAAAATAGCTTTCGGTTTGTATGTTTGCTTTTTGGGCTTTCATTTCTTGGAGGAGAAATGAAAGCCCAACAGAAATCGGCCCATGAAACAGGGCTTCGCTCCAAGTCTACATCAGAACTTGCGGAACTGGAACAAGTTATCACAAAAGTAAATTATGATGAGAGTAAGGTGCCTGTCTATACGCTTCCTGATGTCCTGACCCTGACTAATGGCAGAAAAGTGACGACTAAAAAAGAATGGGTGGAAAAGCGGCGTCCGGAACTGCTCCGCCTGTTCGAAACTCAAATATATGGTAAAGCTCCAGTTCGCTCGAAGGACTTGCATTTCCGGCTACTGAACGAAGATAGAGAAGCTTTGGGCGGTTTGGCTACCCGTAAGGAAGTAGCCGTTTATCTCACAAAAGATGAGAAGCATTATCTGACAGTACTTATGTATCTGCCTAATCGGCGAAAAGGGACTGTTCCCATGTTTTTCGGAATAAATTTCAAAGGTAATCATGCCATTCACCCGGATGAGGGCATCACTTTCCCGTCAGAAGAGAGAATGATTGCTTATGGCAGAAAACGTATGTTTCCCCGGGGTAGTGCAGCTTCCAGATGGCCGGTAGAGATGTTGATGGAACATGGATATGGACTGGCCACTTTCTACCGTGGGGACATTGATCCGGATTTTGATGATGGTTTTCAGAACGGAGTTCATCCGTTGTACTACAAAAAGGGACAGACACGGCCTGCTGAAGATGAGTGGGGAACTCTGGCTGCCTGGGCATGGGGAATGAGTTGTGCGATGGATTATTTTGAAACGGATAAAGACATTGACGCCAAACGTATAGCCATCTTCGGACATTCACGTCTCGGAAAAACGACTTTATGGGCCGGTGCGATAGACCCACGTTTTGCTTTGGTTATTTCTAATGATTCCGGTTGTGGTGGTGCGGCATTGTCGCGGAGAAAGTTCGGAGAGACTGTACGGGCTGTGAACTGTCAGTTTACACATTGGTTTTGCCGGAATTTCTGGCAATACAATGATAAAGAAGACACTCTTCCTGTCGACCAGCATGAATTGATTGCTCTGATGGCTCCCCGTCCGGTCTATATTGCCAGTGCGGAAGAAGACCGCTGGGCTGACCCGAAAGGGGAATTTCTTTCCGGTGTATATGCCTCTCCTGTTTATGAGTTGTTCGGGCTGCCGGGATTGCAGGTAAAAGAAATGCCGGCTGTTAATCAGCCTGTATTGTCAGGCACTATAGGTTATCATATCCGTTCGGGAAAACATGATATTAATCTGTATGACTGGACGCAGTTTGTGAAGTTTGCCGATAAACATTTGAAGTAAGATCACTAATAGATATTTATATGAAGAACAAGTTTATAAAGTTAGTTTTTGTTGCATTTGCGCTGATAACCCAATTATCACCTTTGAAAGCGCAGACGCAGGAAATAGATTTATCCGGTAAGTGGGGATTTCAGACGGATGTGATGGATTTCCGGCGTGGTTCGTTAGATGTGCGTTATATACATCGTTTGCAAGAATCGATTGTCCTGCCGGCCATTACGGATGATTACAAGATAGGTTACAAATCTCCGTATCGGCATATTGACCGTCTGACCCGTGTATATGAATACATGGGGCCGGCTTGGTATCAACGTGAGATTGCTATTCCGAAGGAGTGGAAAGGGAAACGTATCTTCGTGTATTTTGAACGGACACATTGGCTAAGTTCCATTTATGTGGATACGAAAGAGGTTAGTAAGATTGATTATGTCAGTGTTCCTCATAATCATGAACTGACAGATTTTGTGAAACCGGGTAAGACACACGTTATTACCGTATGTATTGACAATCGTTATCAGTATGATACCCACAAATGGGATCATGCTCATTCCGAATTTACGCAAATCAACTGGAATGGCATATTGGGTGAAATGAAGTTAATGGCTGTAGACCCTGTGTACATTGATGATATGCAGTTATATCCGGATGTGTCAGACCGTTCGGTAAAAGTGAAAATGAAAATACTGAATCATACTCATAAACCGGTTACCGGAAAAGCGGCTTTTACAATATCAGGCAATTCGTATGATTTGAATAAAGAGATAACCGTCAGTGGAAATGATTCTGTCTTTTATGTAGAAGATGTTATCGCATTAGGAAAGAATGTCCGGTTGTGGGATGAATTTACTCCCAATCTTTATACATTGCAATGTGACCTGACTATCCGTGCTGACAATGCAAACTATCAACATAGCCGTTCTACTACTTTCGGAATGCGTGAGATAACGGCGGATAAGGATAAAATCTATCTCAATGGTAACCGGATACACTTACGTGGAACAGTAGAGAACGCTGTCTTCCCTAAAACAGGCTATGCGCCGGTGGATGATGCGTCTTGGGAACGTGTGCTGACTATCCTGAAAGACTATGGAATGAATCACATGCGTTTTCATTCTTGGTGTCCGCCTGCGGCTGCATTTCGGGTGGCTGATAAATTGGGAGTATATCTTGAAGTGGAAATGCCGATGTGGGGAAAAGATGCTGAACCGGACGAAGCCCGTTATAATTTCTTCCGTCGCGAGCAGAAAGCCATTCTGAAAGAGTATGGCAATCATCCTTCCTTTGTTCTCTATTGCAATGGTAATGAGATTACCGGTAATTTTGATTTTATCGAAGAACTTACTCATTATGGACGTACCACTGACAGCCGCAGACTGTACAGCGGTTCGACGGCCCGTACCCGTGTCAAGTCCGACCAATTCTATATCACTCACCAGACTACCAAAGGTCACATGGCTATTTATGAAGGACGACCATCTACCGACTGGGATAAAAACAAAGAGTTGGGTATTGACGTACCTGTCATTTCCCATGAATCGGGACAACGCTGTATCTATCCTAATTTTAAGGAGATTCCTAACTTTACCGGCCCTGTACAAGCACGCAATTTTGAAGTGTATCGTGATTCCTTGAAAGCACATGGCATGTTGGATCAGGCAGATGATTTCTATCAGGTTTCCGGTGCGCAAACCGTACTCGAATATAAAGACGTGATTGAAGCTCAACTGCGTACTTATCTGAAATCCGGTTTCCAGCTTTTGTCTATTAATGACTTTACGGGGCAAGGATATGCGCCTGTCGGTATCCTCGATCCTTTCTGGAACTCTAAAGGACTGATTACACCGGAGAAGTTCCGGGAATTCTGTGCTCCGACTGTGGCTCTGCTGCGTTTTTCGAAACGTTCGTACTATAACGACGACGTATTCACAGGAAAAGCGGAAATCTATAATTATAGTCCCTCTGCCCTGAAAAACGCTAAGTTTAAGTGGTGGGTGACAGATGCGGACGGCAAGGTGCTGAAAAGTGGAAAGCTAAAAACACAAAATATCGGTAATCATGGTGTTTTTTCCGCAGGAGAATTTAGTTATGCACTTAACGGTATCACCGCTCCTCAAAAGCTGACTGTTCATTTATCGGTGAATAATACAATCAATAATAGCTGGGATATTTGGGTATATCCTCGTCGGGAACTGAAAGAACTGATGCAGTCTACGGCGGATGTTCTCTATACGACGGTATTTGACGACAGGGCTAAACAATTCCTTAAAGAAGGAAGGAAAGTTGTCCTATGCCCCATGCCGGCTAAGGTTATAGGGCGTAGTTCCAATTTCCATAATCATTTCTGGAATCCTATCATGTTCAAATGGAAACCGATGACACTGGGTTGTCTGATTCATACAGACAAGGCGATGTTCGACGATTTCATTACGGAAAAACACCTTGACTGGCAATGGTGGGACATCTTAACGCATGCCAAAGTAATCGAAATGGATGAGGCGCCACGTCAGTTGCGTCCGTTCATTCAGGTGATAGACAGTTATGAAACTAACCACAAACTGGGAATCGGTTTTGAAGCCAGAATAGGAAATGGGAAGCTGATGGTGTTGGCACTGGATACAAAGAAAGAAATGGAGAAACGGCCTGCCACTCAACAACTGCTGGTTAGTATCGACCGCTATGTGAAGAGTGACCGCTTCAACCCGCAAGTAGATGTAGAAGCGTCGTTTATAGAATCGTTCTTAAGAAAATAGGGAAAGAATGAGAAGTTTTAGTTTTATTCTAAGTCTTTTGTTTCTGACATCTGTATCGGCACAGGAAATACAGATGTCGGAGACGGCTTCTTTGGAGCAAATTTACGGAGAAGTGCAGGAGGCAGAGGAATTGCTGCCGATGAATGAGTTGGGACTTGAGTTCGGATACGCCCTTTATGAGGCCACAATCACGGCAGAGGAGGAGAACCCGGTATTGACGGTGGAAAATGTAAGAGACTATGCCGCCGTATATGTAGATGGAAAGTTACAGGGATGGATGACGGAAGAGAAGAAAGCAATCCCCTTACAGGTGCTTGCAGGCAAGCACACCTTGCAATTATATGCGGAAAATATCGGCCGTATCACCTATGGGCCGGAGATATTGGATAATTCCAAAGGGCTTTTTGGCAGTATCACCTTGTCGGATACGGAAATAGGGAATTGGAGAATGATTCCTTTGGCGGTACGCGATTGTGCAGTCGGTGAACTGACTTTCGCACCACAAACGGACGGTGGTCGCCCTTGTTTCTATAAAGGGACTTTTACAGTAGAAATCCCCGCTGATACTTATCTGGATGTCTCCGGTTGGGGAATGGGAGAAGTATGGGTGAACGGACATTATGCGGGCTCTTACTGGGAACAGAATGCGCAGCAATCTATACAACTTCCAGCAGAAACATTGCAAAAGGGAGCAAATTCCCTGACCGTTTTTGAACTGAAAAGTAACGGCAAGCGCACCATGCGCCTGTCAGATAAAGCTATATTTAATTAAATGAAAGAAACCATGATGAAAAAAGGTTGATAGCGTGTGGGGTGTGCCTTTGGACGGCGTTTTGCATGCTTGAGGCGAGGAATGAGAAGCCTGCCGTATATAAAGACGCGAAAGCTCCGACGGAGAAGCGTGTGGAGGATTTACTCTTGCGCATGACAATGGAAGAGAAAGTGCTTCAACTGAGCCAGTATGTTGCGGGACGGAATACGAACGCGAACAATATTGGTGAGGAGGTGAAGAATATCCCTGCGGAAATCGGTGCGCTTCTTTATTATAGCACTAGTCCCCACCTGCGTAACAACATACAGAAGAAAGCTATGGAAGAGTCGCGGTTGGGGATACCTGTACTGTTCGGGCACGATGTGATTCACGGATTCCGTACTGTTTACCCGATTTCCATTGCGCAGGCTTGTTCGTGGAATCCGGCTTTGGTGGAGAAAGCTTGCGCCATGGCTGCCAGGGAAGCGCGTCTGGCAGGACTGGACTGGACGTTCTCGCCGATGATTGATGTGGCACGCGATCCTCGCTGGGGGCGCGTTTCCGAAGGATATGGGGAAGACCCGTATACGAACGGAGTTTTTGCTGTCGCTTCAGTGAAAGGATATCAAGGTAATAATTTGGCGGACGGGGAGCATATTGCCGCTTGCCTGAAACATTATATCGGTTATGGAGCTTCGGAAGCGGGACGTGACTACGTATATACGGAAATCTCTCCGCAGACTCTTTGGGATACCTATATGCTTCCCTATGAAATGGGAGTGAAGGCGGGTGCCGTTACCCTGATGAGTGGCTTTCATGATATAAGCGGTGTACCCGCCTCTGCCAATCATTATACGATGAGAGAGGTATTGAAAGGTCGTTGGAGTCATGACGGATTTGTAGTTTCGGATTGGGGTTCCATTGTACAGTTGATTTCCCAGGGAGCAGCGGAAGACCTGAAGGAAGCCAGCGAAAAAGCAATCATGGCAGGCGTGGATATGGACATGATGTCCCGCGGATATGACAAATACCTGAAAGAACTAGTAGGGGAGGGCAAGGTGCCGGTGGAGATTGTGGACGATGCCGTTCGCCGCATCCTTCGTTTGAAGTTCCGCCTGGGCTTGTTTGAGAATCCTTACATAAGAGAGACGACAGAAAAGGAGCGCTTCTTGCAGCCGGAAGATATAAAAATAGCAGAGAAATTGGCGGAAGAGTCTTTTGTGCTGTTAAAGAACAAGGAGAAACGTTTGCCATTGGCGGCGGATACAAAGGTGGCGGTCATAGGTCCGTTAGGTAAAAATCGCTGGAACTTGTTAGGCTCCTGGACTGCTCACGGCAAGGACGGTGATGTGGTAGGAATTTATGACGGGCTGAAACTGGAACTGAAAGACTTGTCACAACTGCTGTATGCCAAAGGATGCGACTTTGACGGTAAGGATGAATCGGGCTTTGCCGAAGCTGTCGCTACGGCCGGGAAGGCGGATGTCATCCTGCTTTGTCTAGGTGAAAAGCGGAACTGGAGCGGGGAGAATGCTTCGCGTGCTTCCATTGCCTTGCCGAAGATACAGGAGAAATTAGCGATGGAACTGAAGAAGACCGGCAAACCGATTGTGCTGATTCTCTCCAACGGACGTCCGTTGGAACTTTGCCGTCTGGAGCCGGTTTGTGACGCCATTGTTGAAATCTGGCAACCGGGCATTGCCGGAGGCAAACCGCTTGCGGGCATTTTGACAGGAAGAATCAATCCTTCCGGCAAGTTGCCCATTACTTTTCCGTATGCAACCGGACAGATTCCCATCTATTATAATCGGCGGCAGAGTGCCCGTCCTCATCAGGGCAAGTATCAAGACCTGACGATAGAACCGCTCTATGAGTTCGGACATGGATTGAGCTACACTACTTTTGAGTATGGCGACCTCAAGGCATCTGCTACTCAACTAAAAAGGGGAGATAAACTGTCAGTAGAAGTTGCGGTGACCAACACAGGCGACAGGGATGGTGCGGAAACTGTCCATTGGTTCATTACAGACCCTTATTCAACGATTACCCGTCCGGTAAAAGAATTGAAATATTTTGAGAAGCAAACGATTAGGGCCGGTGAAACCAGAACTTTCAGATTTGAAGTGGATTTATTACGTGACTTGGGCTTTATTGATGGAGACGGTAAACGCTTTTTGGAAAAAGGTACTTATTATGTACAAGTGAAGGATAAAAAGGTGAAATTGGAATTGATAGACTGAAAGTAAAGAATTGATAATATGAGAAAGATATTCTTGTTAAGCGCATACCTTTTATGCAGTGTTTTCGTGAGAGCGGTAGAAATCCCTTTCCAAAAGTCCGAAGTTAAGTCTATCATGAGAAAGGTTGCGGATTGGCAAATTGCCAATCCACATCCGGCTCCTGAACATGACGACCTGAACTGGCCGCAAGGTGCTCTCTATGTCGGTATGGTCGATTGGGCTGAATTGGCAGAGAAAGAAGACGGTGATGATACTTACTATAAATGGTTGACCCGTATAGGTCGCCGGAATTGCTGGCAGCCGGACAAACGGTTTTATCATGCTGATGATATTGCCGTGTCACAATCCTTTTTGGATTTATATCGCAAATATAAGGATGAAGAGATGATTGTACCAACATTGGCTCGTACGGAATGGATTATCAATCATCCTTCTAAAGGCAGTTTCAAATTAGTGGAAGGTGACTTGAAAACTTTGGAACGGTGGACTTGGTGTGACGCCCTCTTCATGGCTCCCCCTGTATATGCCAAACTGTATATGCTGACCGGAGACAAGAAATACATCAAGTTTATGAACCGTGAGTATAAAGCGACTTATGATTACTTGTTCGATAAGGAAGAAAATTTATTCTACCGTGACTGGCGCTATTTTGATAAGCGTGAAGCTAATGGCAAGAAAGTCTTTTGGGGTCGTGGTAATGGTTGGGTGCTTGGTGGTCTGGTTGAAATATTGAAAGAGTTACCTCGAAAAGACAAGAACCGCAAATTCTATGAGGAACTGTTTGTGAAACTGGCTACACGGATTGCCGGATTGCAGCATCCTGATGGCTTCTGGCACGCAAGTCTGTTAGACCCTGCTTCTTATCCGTCACCGGAAACCAGTTGCACTACTTTTATAGTTTATTCCATAGCCTATGGTATTAACGAAGGGTTGTTGGATAAGGTGACTTATCTTCCTGTGATGATAAAGGGATGGAAGGCATTGTTATCGGCAGTGGAACCGGATGGGAAACTAGGCTATGTGCAGCAAATCGGTGCTGATCCGAAGAAAGTGACTCGTGATATGACGGAAGTTTATGGAGTCGGCGCTTTCTTGATGGCGGGCAATGAAATCTATAAAATGGCAAGATAATTTGTGTCTTTATGGAGAAGAACTGTAGCAAAACTAAAAAGCTCGTTCTGTAAGGTCCAGATGGTAGCTGTTAAGTGTGGAAGAGCTATATCAAACTCCGTTTTCCGAGTGATGATATAGCTTTTCTCATTGTTGGGGGAAAATAGGCTAATTGATAAAGAAAGTTAATATTATGAGACTTGACCTATATAATACATAAGAATTCTGCGCCTGTCAATATATAAAATAGTAATCTAATTAAATGGAAGACCTGGAAAGAGAACTTTTGTTGATTTCCAAAGGGGATGAACTGGCTTTTAACAGTTTTATGAACCGATATTCGAAGAGGTTATACTATCACGCTTTTGGTATCCTTAGTAATAAGGAAATGGCGGAAGAAGTGGTAGGCGATGTTTTCTTTGAAGTGTGGAAACTACGTAGTACGCTTTTGGAAATTGCCAGTATGTCGAGTTGGTTGAATACGATTGTTTATCGTAAATCAATCTCTTATTTGCGTAAAGAGGTGAAGAGTAATCAGGAGATCTCTTTTGAGGAACTTCAGAATTTCTCTTTCCCTGATATGCAGACTCCGATGGATGATATGCTTTCGCGTGAAGAGATACAGTGTTTGAATGAAGCAATCAATAGTTTGCCGCCCAAGTGCAAGCATGTATTCTTCCTGGCAAAACTGGAACAAATGCCTTATGCGGAAATTGCGCGTATGTTGCAAATTTCACTTCCTACAGTGAACTACCATATAGGGTATGCTATGAATGCTTTGCGAAAGAGACTTGTAGGCGGGTGATTCAGAAAAAAACAGCACTGAAAGAAAAAAAGTGGAAATTAAACCTATAGATAAATTCAACCTCTGCGTCTTTATAAATAGAAAGAAGTTTTAGGTGAAAAGATTGTTTGCAGGAAAAAGAAATTGAAAGGATAAAAAGAATTGAAGATGGATAAAGATATAAATGATTATAAATATGGTGATTTGCTGGACGACATCAAGTTGAAGTCGTTCATACAACATAGCACTCCGGCTGAGATAGATATCTCCGCCATTAAGAAAAGAGCTTTTTTGAAAATGCACCAACAAGAGCGTAAATCTAGGCAGAGACGCATTATGATGTATGTTGGCTCGGTGGCTGCGACGCTGCTTCTTTTAATAGGTATTAAATATATAATCGGGGAGAATACAACGGACGGTTTGTACCGTGCGGAAGTTATGGAAATGATGGCTGATGTTTACGATGAAGAGGTCGAAGTGCCTGTTGGCGAAAAGATGACGTTGATGTTGGCAGATGGTACCAGAATCATAGCCAATTCGCGTACCGTTGTCCGCTATCCCAAACGTTTTAATGGCGAGTATCGTGAGGTATACGTGAAAGGTGAAGCCTACTTTGATGTGGCACACGATGCGGAGCATCCTTTTTTAGTTAATTCTGATAATTTTAGAGTGAAGGTGCTTGGAACTAAATTTAATGTGAACAATTACGATGCTTCGGATTCGCAGGTTGTGTTGGTACAAGGTTCGGTAGAACTCAAAACGTCCAACAATGACAGGGTTCGCATGAAACCGAATGAACTGGTAAATTTGCAGGAGGGTGGTTTTGCTGAGAAACGGTTAGTGAATACCGATGAATATACTTGCTGGATGCAAGGGATGATAAACCTTGCCGGTGAAAGTGTAGAGTCTGTAGCCCAACGGCTCAGTCATTATTACGGAGTGACTATTCTGTTTGATGATAAGATGTCGGCTAATAAACTTTATGGCAAACTAGTACTTGACGATCAGGTAAAGGATGTATTGAAAGCCATTGAAACCATGACGCAAACCCGAATGAAAATTCATGGTGATACGATCTACTTAGTGAAGGAGTAATTATATTTGTTATTGATTATTCCTGAATAAAATAATTACATAGAAACTTATTATTAACCAATTTATAATGCCTTCATAGCAAGGTAGAGGAAACTTATACGCCTTCTCGTAAGGAGAAGCTATGCTTTATTAATACCAGTGAAAAATATGAAAAGATACACTTTGTTACGCACATTTATGCTTTTTATAGCAGCTCTGATACTCTGTGGATGGTCTTCGGCACATACACAAATATCTATAACTAAAGGACTAAAAGCGCCCGAACAAACAGTATGTTTTGAGTCTGATACTACCTCTGTACTCAAAAATCCCCTTACAGGTTGGGTGATGTATTTGGGACGTGCATGGGATGAAAACTTTTGGCAAACTCACCATTATGATGCTATGCCCGTAAATGGTGGGGATTCCACTGTTCGCGTGAGCGATTACGCCGGTACATGTTACATTCGCATCAATTGGAATATGCTTGAGAGTAAAGAGGGAGATTATGTATGGAACGATCCGGACTCACGTATCTATAAATTGCTTGCTTCGGTGCGTGAACGTGGTATGCGACTGGCTTTCCGTATCAATGTAGACAGCCGCGACCAAGGACAGAACACACCTCTTTATGTAAAGGAAGCCGGTGCGAAAGGTTTTCAAGATCCTAATAATCCCCAAATATGGTCGCCTTATCCTGACGATGCCGTGTTTCAACAGAAATACGAAAAGTTTCTTCAAGCCTTTGCTGTTGCTTTTGACGATCCCGATAAAGTAGATTTTATTGATGCTTATGGGCTTGGTAAATGGGGAGAAGCACATGGCGTGAAGTATAATAACTACTCAAATAAAGTAGAAGTATTCGAATGGATTACCGATACCTATGCAAAAGCTTTCAAACGTGTACCATTGGTGATAAACTACCATCGTTTGGTGGGAGATACCATCAGCTGGGCAGAACCACACCCTGATAGTAAAAGATTGCTCGAAAGAGCCATTGCCAAAGGATACACCATTCGTCACGACGCTTTTGGCATGACTGGTTACTACGAACAGTGGGAAAAAGATTTTGCCCGTGCTTACCGCTTTCGCTTGCCCATCATTATGGAGGGAGGATGGATTACCGGAGCGCACCACCGTTACTGGATTGATCCTAGTGGCAAGTATCGCCAGGGGCATTCGGAAGATGTGCGCTGGGGCGAGTACGAAGAAAGCCGTAATGCCCATGTCAATATGATGGATCTTCGCATTGGTGATGAAGTAGCCTCGTGGTTTAATCGCTCTTTCGATTTGGTGAAGCGTTTCGAACGTGAGGGAGGATACCGGCTCTATCCCACAGAGGTCAGTTTTGTAAATAAAGCCCGTTCAGGCGAGCGTGTGAGCGTGCAACACAATTGGCGCAATCTGGGTTGGGGATACTGTCCTACCAATATTCCTCAATGGAAAGGAAAATATAAAGTCTGCATCGCTTTGATGGATGACAATCATAACATTGTGAAAAAACAGCTTGCAGATGAGGCTGATCTCTCAACTTGGGTACAAGGGCGTGATGGTCATTATACCACAACTGTCAAATTGGATGGACTTCAAAAGGGAAACTACACTTGGCTTATTGGTTTGGTTGATACAACCAAAGCATGCCAGCCGGGCTTGAAAATGGCGGTCGACAAGAATCTTCTATTTGAGGGATGGTGCAAAGTCGGTAAACTTAAAATCAACAATTAACTGGTAGATTACTCATAAATCGTTATGCAATAAATATTAATTATTAATCTTATATTATGAATCGAAAAACAATCACAACTACGGTGGTAAGCTTGGCAAAAGCTTTCTGTTTGGCTGGACTACTGTCTGTGCCCGCTTATTCTAGTGCGTCGACTGTTTCGTTCGAAAAGGTAAATGGGATGTATATCCTTAAAGCCGAAGATTCGACAGTGAAACAAGTGTTCGACTACATTGAAAAACATAGCCAATATGTTTTTGTCTATGATCAACCTGTAAAAGATCGTCTCAACAACAAAGTGAACATCGAGTTGAAAGGAAAGTCGATCGATGCTATTTTGACGGAAGTATGTCGGCTAGCCGATTTGAAATATACCATTCAGAACCGTCAAGTAACCATCACTGCTAATCCTTCTAAAAAGGCTACTACTCAAGTGAAAAAGGCGAAGCGCATCTCTGGTCAGGTAGTCGATGCAACTGATCTTCCGATGATTGGTGCTACGGTTCGTGTGAAAGGTAGTGATGCAGCTACTATCACCGACCTTGATGGTAAGTTTCAGATAGACGTTCCCGAGGGTAGCGAATTGCTCATTAGCTATGTGGGCTTTGTGGATAAAATCGTGCGGATAGATAGCAAAAATATGTATGCCATAGTAATGGAAGAAGCTAGCAGAGCGCTCAACGAAGTAGTTGTTATCGGTTACGGTGTGGTAAAGAAGAAAGACCTTACCGGTGCGGTGGCAGCCGTGAAGGGAGAAGAGCTGGTGAACAAGCGTACAGCCATGCTTTCCAATGCATTGCAAGGATCACTCTCTGGTGTGATGGTGACGCGTAATAGCTCTGCTCCCGGTGCAGGAGCCGCCTCTATTCGTGTGCGTGGTATTACCACTATGGGTGAATCGAGCCCGTTAGTGATTGTAGACGGTGTGCAGAGTTCGCTCGACTATGTGAATTCTAATGATGTAGAGAGCATATCTGTATTGAAAGATGCTGCGGCTGCCAGTATCTATGGTTCGAAAGCTGCTGCTGGTGTTATCTTAGTTACTACCAAGCGCGGTAACGATACCGGTAAAATCAATCTGAAATATAATGCTGAATTTGGTTGGGAAATTCCTACTAAACAACCTAGTATGGTGGGAGTCACTCGCTACTTGGAGATGAGCAACGAGTTGAAATACAACGATAACCCTACTGGTGGTTTTTTCCAAGAATATACGGCTGACAAAACCAAGAATTGGGTGAAGTATAATGCTACTGATCCGAACAACTACCCCATTACCGATTGGACTGATCTGATTTTGAAGTCAAGTGCTCCCCGTATGACTCATACTCTCTCTGTATCAGGCGGTAACAAAGCGGTAAAGTCGGTAGCTACCCTTTCGTATGACGAAGTAGACGGTCTTTATGACGGTCGTGGTTTCCAACGCTACATGTTCCGTTCGAACAACGACTTTAATATCAATGATAAACTTAGTGCTCAAATAGACGTAAATATCCGTCATGCTAAGAGTACTGCCACAAACTATGACCCTTTTGATACCATGCGTAAAATGCCCGCCATTTACCCCGCAACCTGGGATGATGGTCGTTTAGCTTCGGGTAAGAGTGGTGCAAATCCTTATGGATTGCTTGTAGCCGGTGGTAATTCGGTAGCTCACAGTACGCAGGTGGCAGGTAAAGGTTCGCTAACCTTCAAGCCTATCAAGGGGCTAAGCATCTCGGGTATCGTATCTCCTTTTATCAACTATCAAAAGAAGAAAGCGTTTAAAAATTCATGTGGATACACCTTGCCCGATGATCCCGAAACCTTTGGCGGTTATTTCGACTCCGGGAGCACTTGGACTACCAATTCGCTCACAGAAACTCGTAACGATGATTATAATGTCACTAGCCAGGCAATTGCCAACTATATGGGAACCTTTGGCAGTCATAATCTCACAGTAATGGCCGGTTTCGAAAACTACTATATGAAGAGCGAAAGTCTCGGTGCTGCGCGCGATAAATATGAACTGACCGGTTATCCTTACCTCAATATCGGTTCGGAAGATTTCCAAACCAATAGCGGTACAGGTTCAGAGTATACTTCAAACTCTGTTTTTGGCCGTGTTATTTATTCGTATGCCGATCGTTACCTGTTCCAGGCTAACGTGCGTCACGATGGTAGTTCACGTTTTGCCAAAGGTTATCGTTGGGGTACTTTCCCTTCATTTTCAGCTGGTTGGGTAGCGAGTGAAGAGAAGTTCATGAAGAACCTCAAATGGGATTGGCTTTCATTCTTGAAGTTGCGTGGTTCATGGGGTATGTTAGGTAACGAACGTATCGGCAGCAACTACTTCCCCTACATTGCTTTGATGAGTTTTGGTAATTCACTTTTCTATATGGCTGATGGAAGTGTAGTTTCTGATAAAACTGCTCGTCCTGCTGTGTTGGCTGTAGAAGATATTACTTGGGAAACGACTACCAGTACTGACTTAGGTCTGGATGTCAACTTTTTGAACAACCGTCTGCAGTTTCATTTCGATTACTATTGGAAAGAGACCAAGGACATGTTGCTGAATATCGAAATCCCTTATTTTATGGGATATAACAACCCTAGTACGAATGCAGGTAAGATGTCCACTCATGGTTATGATATTGAAGTGGCATGGAACGACCAGATAGGAGATTTTAAGTATGGTGTAAATGTGAATTTCTCCGACTTCCTTTCAAAGATTGATTATATGAATGATGGTGAGCAAATCAGTGGTGGTAAGATTAAACGTGCCGGCGTGCTCTTCAATGAATTCTATGGTTATGTGTGCGAGGGCATCTATCAAACTCAAGAAGAAGTGAACAACTCGGCTCGCACTAGTACTACCGTTACAGTTGGTGACTTGAAGTATCGTGACATCAGTGGTCCCGATGGTGTACCCGATGGCGTAATCAGTCCCGAATACGACCGTGTACCTTTGGGTAACTCACTGCCTCGTTTCCAGTATGGTGGTAGCCTTAACGCTTCGTACAAAGGCATTGACTTCAGTCTTGCTTTCCAAGGCATCGGCAAGCAAAATTCTTACCTCTCTACTTCTATGGTACAACCTTTGCGTGATAACTATGGTAACGTACCAGCCATTCTCGAGGGTAAATATTGGAGTCCTTTCAATACTACTGAAGAGAATTTAGCAGCCAAGTATCCCCGCCTTTCGAATGTGTCGAAGAGCAATAACTATGCTACCTCTAACTTCTGGATGTTCAACGGTTCATACTTCCGTTTGAAGAATATCACATTAGGCTATACCCTGCCTAAGAGTTGGACACAAAAAGCCGGTATAAACCGTGCCCGCTTCTATGTGAGTGGTAGTGACCTCTTCTGTTTGAGCAATTTCCCTAGTGGTTGGGATCCTGAAATGGGTACATCGGATTATCCTATTACCACCTCTTTAGTAATGGGCATACAAGTTAACTTTTAAATAAATAGGAATAGAATATGAAAACAAAGATATTATTAGCCGGAATGTGCCTGAGTCTTGCTGCTTGCGAGAGCATGGACTTGGTACCCAAATCGCAAGGTAATACCGAGTCTTGGTACACATCCGAAACAGAATTGCGTTTGGCTTCCAATGATTTCTATATTTTAGGTTATTGGCAAGAACCTCTTAGCTCATCCGAACAATGGTCGGACAACACAACCTATCGTCAGACGAACCGTAACCCGGGAAGTGGTGGAACCGTGCTTGATGGAACCCTGAACGGCCAGCAGTATGAAGTATATGCTTTGTGGCAGCAATCATTCAAACTTATTGCCCGCACCAACACAATGCTCGAAAATATTCACAAGGCAAAGGGTGCTGTGACCGAGGAAGTTTATAATCGTTATGCCGGTGAGGCTTATTTCTGTCGTGCCTGCAAATATGCTGAACTGATCTTCTTTTATGGTGATGTGCCCTATCAGGAAGAGACTATAACCATTTCCGAAGCTTTGCAACGTGGTCGCAGACCTAAAGCGGAAGTGATTCCTTTGGTGTATGCTGATTTCGATAAAGCCATTGCCGGTTTGCCTGAAAGCTATGGAAAAGACGAAAATATCCATCCTACCAAAGGAGCAGCCCTGGCTATGAAAGCGCGCTTTGCCCTCTATATGGGTGATTATGAGATAGCTGCACAAGCCGCCAAAGCTTGTATGGATCTTAAACTCTATTCTTTGGAACCTGACTATGCTAAACTTTTCAAGCAGAGCACCAAACTGAATGACGAGAAAGTGTTCGTGATACCTCGCTCCATTGAAAACGAAGTGATGCTCGATTCCTGGATTGTGAAGAACGGTCTTCCTCGTAATGCCGGAGGATATGGCTCATACAATCCCTCATGGGACCTCTTGGCCTCATATCTCTGTACTGACGGGCTACCTATTGACGAATCACCGTTGTTTGATCCTCGCAAGCCTTTCAAGAACCGTGACCCGCGTTGTACAATGACCATCGTTGAATTCAATACCGAGCACTGTGGTTTCGAATACGACCCCAGTCCTGCAGCTAAAACTGTAATGAACTATACCACAGGTAAGACACAAAGCAACCAAGATACCCGTATCGTGAATCAATATAGTTCATATACAGGATTGTTGTGGAAGAAAGGTATTGATGCTACGTGGACAGTAGACCAAAAGGTAGAACAAGACTATATCATAATGCGCTATGCTGACGTACTGTTGATTTATGCTGAAGCCATGATAGAACAGAACCTGATTGACGACAGCGTGCTGAAAGCCATTAATATGGTACGTGCTCGTGCTTATGGTGTGAATGTAACAGCTACTGATAGTTATCCTGCCGTGACCACTACCAACCAAACCGAACTGCGACGTGCCCTGCGTATAGAGCGCCGCATGGAGTTTGCTATGGAGAACCAACGCCTGCAAGACTTGATGCGTTGGAAATTGGCAGGAAAAGCATTGAATGGTTACAATTACATCATGCTTATTGACCCCACAGAATTGCTGAACAATATCGTGAACAAGAACCTCTGGTTCTGGGGAATGACTCCGCAAATCGACGAAGATGGTTTAGCAGACTTTGCAGCTCTCTTTAATGCCGGTTATTGTTCGCAGGGTGCTAAACGCATCTTCCCCGAACGCGAATATTTGTGGCCGCTGCCTACACATGATGTGGAGTTGTGTCCCAACTTGTTACCCAACAATCCGGGTTATTAATCCTATAAACTATTACGAACATGAAAACAATGCATTTATATAGAAACCTTGGAATGGTGGCTGTGGGAATGATGAGCATGCTTGCCACCTCGTGCGAAGAGGAGATAGACAATACTGCCTCACGCAACCAGTCGGAGATTGAGTTGACTCCTTCGGGCGAATATATTAAGCTCGATGAAAGTAAACCCAACGAGACAGCTTTTACGCTGAAGTGGAGCACCGCTCACAATTTTGGTGAAGATTATATCACAACTTATAAATATGAGATGCAGCTTATCGGTAGCGATGTTGCAAATATCAAGGAATTTGATGATGATGGTGAATTTCTTCGCTCGTACACCAACAAAGAGATGCAGGATATATTGGTCGATTACTTCGGTCTAACCACCAGTACCATTGGCGAAGTCCTTTTTACTGTTACAGCCAACTTTGAAGGTCCCCGTCTTATGGTGCCCGATATTGCTACTGCAACGGTGAAGTTCAAAACTTATGGCCCCAAACAGTATAAAGCTGATAACCTTTATGTGGGAGGTACTGCCGTAGGCGATGATAATATTAAGATGACGTTGAAAGACGAGACAAACAGAATTTATAGTTACGAAGGAGCTTTGGTTGCCGGTAAGATAAACTTCCCCGTTGACTATGCCGACGAATTGAATGCCATTGGCCCGGAAACCGCCGATGCCCCTATCACCACAGGTGAAATGGCAGGCGTCATATCCGATCGCGCTGAAGCCAATTCGTGGTTAATTCCATCTGCAGCTACCTATCGTATCACTGTGAATATGAGTAAACAGACGGTGAAGATAGTAGAAGCTGGTGCTGTAGTTGAAGCCGATCAGATATTCCTGGCTGGTAGTGCCGTAGGTGGGGAACAGATTGAGATGGCTCAAGTCCTCGAAAATGACCAGATTTATGCTTGGCGTGGTGCACTGAAAGCTGGTAACCTTTACATCCCGCTCACCTTCGAAGGTGAACAAGCGATGGCCATTGTACCGGAAATAGCTGATAGTCATGACATCGAAGATGGTCAATTGTCAACATTCGGACAAGTACTCATTAGCAAAGTGGATAAACAATATTGGACAATTCCGGCCGATGGAACTTACCGCATTGTATTGAATAAGGAGGAGAAATCTATTACCATCTATTCGACCGCTACCGATCTGAAACCACTCACCGTATCGTTCAACAATACCGAACTGGGGAAAAACCCATGGAGTCAGGAAGTCAATGTACTGCACATGTATGGTGGTTTCAATAGTTTTGCTTACGATTCGGGTATTGATGAAGAAACCGGAAAAAGCTTCAAGTACTGTCAAGTGAAGTATAATCTTATTCAGAGTGTTGCCAATCCGAAAGTATTCGTTTATAAAGGTGATGTATTGCCACGTAATGAATATAAGGATAATTATGGGAAGACAAATGCCGGTTGGGTGAACTTCAGCACGCTGCGATATGCTAATAACGGATGGTTCGTTGGTTCTACTGCTGATGCTGTTCGTAATAGCTACAATGGATACACCACAGTAACAGCGGGTAAGATAGAAGGAGCCGTAACAGGTCAGGGCAATAACCGCTATGCTTATTTCCTCATCCCGGAGGGCTGTAACTATGTGGTAGTGGACCTGGAGAACAACACTGTACTCTTTGATATTAAATAAATCCAAAATGAAAGAATAAGAGGTGGAGCTTTTATCACTTCACTTCTTATTCTACCTTTAAATGATAACAATAAACGAGATATATTTTATGAACAAAATAATAAAAAACAGCATCAAGACCTTGTCGATGTGTCTGCTGGCTACTACGTCTTTCATTGGCACTGCTTGTTCAGACGATGATGCCCCTATAACCGATTATAGTTGGAACATTGAAGGCAACACGACCGTCAATATCATGCCCGAACGCTACCAACTGCAGCGTAACCCTATGAGTGGATGGGTCATTTACGCGGGTATTGGAAGTGGTATGATGATGGATTTCTGGGATCTTTATGATAACTTCGAGTCGTCAGAAGGTACTGTGAAGGTATCTGACTATGGCAATACGCTCTACGTACGTGGTCTTTGGAGTAACTTTAATCCTGAAAAAGGCAAATATGTATGGGATGAAAGTGTACAGACCGAACCTGCCAAGCGTTTTCGTATGCTGGTGGAAGGAGCTAAAGAACGAAACTTGAAGCTCGCCTTTACCTTTGTGTGTGATAGTCGTGACAAACATGAAGATGCCTGTCCCGATTATGTAAAAGAGGCCGGTGCTGAAGGATTTACCACTACTACCGGTAGTGTAAACGTATGGACACCTTATCCGGACGATCCCATTTTCCAGAGGGAGTATGAAGAGTTTCTTACTGCTTTTGCAGCCAAATACAATGATCCTGATGTCACTCAATTTGTGAGTGGTTTTGGATTAGGCAAATGGGGCGAGACTCACACCCTGAAATACTCTACAGGTGATGAAGCTCCTAGACAAGCAGTATTTGAATGGATTACAGACGTAATGTCACGCCTTTTCACTAAAGTGCCTATCATGATTAATTATCATCGCTGTTTGCTTAGTGGCAAAGAGTTTAGTGATACCGATACCGATGTAGCTGCCGATATGGTGAAACGTGCCGTAGCTAAAGGCTTCTGTTTGCGTCACGATGCTTTCGGCATGAAGCAATATTATAAGGATTGGGAGCGTGGCATCAGTACTACCTATCATGGTATCGTACCTATTACTATGGAAGGTGGTTGGGTAGAATCATCACACGGTGGTTCTATTGCCGGCGATGGTTACAAGAATTTTGCCGAGGTGCGCCAGGGAGAATATGATGAAGCCAAGGGTGGTTATGTCAACATGATGGACCTCCGCTTTGATACCAATGTGAACAAAGGTGAAACTCATTCTTGGTTCAATACAGCTTTCCATTTGGTGAAGGAGTTTATTGCCGAAGGTGGTTACCGTCTCTATCCCGACCGTCTGTCTATTCCTACTATAGCTCGTAGTGGCAGTAGTGTATCACTTACTCACCGCTGGTCGAACTTGGGTTGGGGTTACTGTCCTACCAATTTGCCGCAGTATGGTGACAAGTACAAACTTGCTATCGCTCTGCTCGATAAGAATACAGAGGAGCCCGTCCGCATCTATATAGAAGACAAAGCAAACATTGCCACTTGGATGAAGGGAGCTCCCAAGACTTACACTACTAATATCAAACTCACTGATGTAGCCGCAGGGAATTACATTTGGGCAGTAGGATTGGTAGATACTACCAAAGAGAATGCCATTGGTATCTTAATTTCAGCCCGCGATGAGTATCAAACCTCCAAAGGTTGGGTGAAAGTGGGTGATATAACTATTCAATAATTAAAAAACGCTGTGCTATGATGAAAAAAATCTTACTGACATGCATAGCCGTAGCCTGTAGCCTTGTGGCTGTAGCCGGAGAACTGCTCATCGAAGCAGAAAGCTTCAGCCAGCGAGGCGGCTGGGTGCTCGACCAGCAGTTCATGGATCAAATGGGTTCACCCTATCTCATGGCACATGGCATGGGTATTCCTGTGGCCGATGCTACGGCAGAAATCAATATTCCCCAGGCGGGCACTTACTATGTATATGCCCGCACCTACAACTGGACTTCACCTTGGACCGATGCCGAAGGACCCGGAAAGTTTCGTCTGGCTTTAGGTGGTAAGTTACTGAAAACTACGTTGGGACACACCGGTAATTCCTGGCAATGGCAGTCCGCCGGTAAGGTCGTATTGAAGGCAGGTACTATTACCCTTGCTTTGAAAGACCTTACAGGTTTTAATGGTCGTTGTGATGCCATCTATCTCACGACTGATATGAATGCGCAACCCACTGCATGGGGCGAGGCAGAGACAGCTGCACTTCGTGCCCGCTTGCAACAACAACAAACGGTGCCCACCCATCAGTACGACTTTGTGGTAGTGGGAGGAGGCGTAGCCGGCATGTGTGCCGCTACGGCTGCTGCCCGGTTAGGTTGTAGGGTGGCATTAGTGAACGATCGTCCTGTACTGGGTGGTAATAACTCGTCGGAGATACGTGTACACCTGGGTGGTATTATCGAAAAGGGACCCAACGAGGGGTTAGGTCGTATGATACGCGAATTCGGTCATGAACGTTCCGGTAATGCCCAACCGGGTGACTATTATGAAGATCAGAAAAAGGAAGACTTTATAGCTGCCGAAAAGAATATCACCCTTTATGCTTCGCAACGTGCTGTGGCCGTAAAGATGCAGGGTGATCGCATAGCATCAGTCACTATTCAACACATTGAGACAGGTGAACAAACGGAACTTACCGCTCCTCTTTTTAGTGACTGCACTGGCGATGCTACCATAGGCTACTTAGCCGGTGCCGATTGGACTATGGGACGTGAAGGCCGCGATGAATATGGCGAAAGTCTCGCTCCCGAGCAGCCCGACTCGCTAGTGATGGGCGCATCGGTACAATGGTATAGCAAGGACATGAAGAAGAAGACCTCTTTCCCCCGCTTCGAATATGGTATGCGCTTTGGCGCTGATAATTGCGAGCCTGTAACTATGGGCGAATGGAAATGGGAAACAGGAATGAACCGTAATCAAATCACCGAGGCTGAACGCATACGCGACTATGGACTTTTGGTGGTATATTCCAATTGGAGCTATCTGAAGAATCACTATGCGGATCGTAAAAAGTATGCCAACCGTTCACTCGATTGGGTGGCGTATGTTTCCGGTAAACGTGAATCTCGCCGCCTTCTGGGCGACTATGTGTTAGCACAAGACGATATAGACAAAAATGTGGCGCACGAGGATGCTTCGTTTACTACCACTTGGAGTATCGACCTCCACTTCCCCGATAGCGTGAACAGTGTGCGTTTTCCTGATAATGAATTCAAGTCGGCAACGGTGCATCGTTGGATTCATCCTTATGCTGTCCCTTATCGTTGTCTTTATTCGCGCAATGTGGATAACCTCTTTATGGCAGGTCGTAATATGAGTTGCACACACGTAGCCTTGGGTACGGTGCGTGTGATGCGTACTACTGGTATGATGGGCGAAGTAGTAGGTATGGCAGCCGGACTCTGTCATAAGCATGGCGTAGAACCGCGTGATATCTATCATCATCATCTGCCCGAATTAAAGCAGCTTATGCAGGCAGGCTTGGGCAAACACAATGTACCCGATAACCAACGTTTCAACGAACCCAACAAATTGTTGGAGGCTCCGGCTTACATCAAACCGCAGACAAACTATGAGTAAAAAAAGTATTATCACGATATTTCTCTCAACCATATTGGGATTGCCGCTTTGGGGGGGACAACACTATTATGCTTTCCTGAAAGGTGATACACTACGTATGGGCAATAACTACATGGAGCGTACCATGCTGTGGAATAATGGTACACCTGTCACCATTAGCCTCACCGATAAGCTATGTGGAAAAATAATCCCGGCTCAAGGCAAAGAGCCCGACTTCTCGATTGTGAAAGGCATCTCTACAGCTGCTACTTTCACTGTGAATGAGATTCCAACGAATGGTATACATGCCAGCTATCTGCAAGCCACTGTGGCTTGCACCATCGGTTCTCTAAGTATAGAACGTCGCTATCGCATTTATGCAGACTGTCCCGCCATTGCCTGCGATACCTATCTGAAAGGACAAGTAGAACTTTACCAGAATAAAGATGACAATCGTTCTAATGCCGATCGTAAAAATATAGAGCACACAGCCGATATGACTACGGGGGTGAAAACTCCGACGATTGACAGATTGCAACTCTCCGGTAATCATTGGCGTGCCCGTACGGTAGAGTTCTTCGACTATACTGATTGGAACGACAATCTGGTGACAGAACGTACCTGGCTTCCTTACCGTCGCAATACCTATCGTGGTAATCTGCTTTTTGCTCACGATGTGGCTACCCGGCAAGGTTTCTTTTTCTTGAAAGAGGCTCCTTGCAGCAGTACCCAATTACATTATAATGGTTCCGACTTCGTGGCCGACTTTAGCGATTTTATGGTAGTGGGTCTGGGCATTGCATCTGATGATGTGAAACCGGATAGCTGGACTCGTGTTTATGGATGCGTTACCGGTGTCTATACCGGAGATGAACAAGAAGCACTAACAGCATTGCGCCTTTATCAAAAACAACTGCGCCACCACACTGCCGCACAGGATGAGATGATTATGCTCAATACCTGGGGTGACCGTAGTCAGGATGCCAAAATAGATGAGGCTTTCTGTCTGGCTGAGCTGGATCGTGCCGCACGTCTGGGTGTCACCCTCTTTCAACTGGACGATGGTTGGCAGAGCGGAAAAAGTCCCAACTCAAAGACAGCCGGAGGCAGCTTTAAAGATATTTGGAAAAATGCCGATTACTGGACGCCCAACCCCACGAAATTCCCTCATGGACTGAAACGCATTGTAGAGAAAGGAAAGAAATTGGGTATTCGTATCGGATTATGGTTCAATCCTAGTATACAGAATGATTTTGCCGATTGGCAAAAAGACGCGCAAGTCATTATCGGGCTTTACAAGGAGTATGGCATCTGCTGTTTCAAGATAGATGGCTTACAAATACCTACTAAAACAGCCGAACAGAATTTGCGCCGGTTGTTTGATGCCGTGTTAGCACAAACCAACCATGAGGTGATTTTCAACCTCGATGCCACTGCCGGTCGTCGCGGTGGATATCATTATATGAATGAGTATGGCAATATCTTCCTGGAAAACCGTTATACCGATTGGGGCAACTATTATCCCTATCGCACCTTGCGTAATCTTTGGATGCTGTCTCGCTATGTACCGGCCGAGAAGATGCAGATAGAATTCCTTAATAAATGGCGTAATGCCGATAAGTACAGCACTACCGATCCATTTGCTCCCGCTCGTTATAGTTTCGACTACCTCTTTGCCATCACCCTGGCGGCACAGCCATTGGCTTGGATGGAGGCTTCGAACCTGCCCGAAGAGGCTTATGCTACGGCAACTCTGCTCAAGGAATATCAACCCTTGCAACTTCAATTTCATCAAGGCATCATATTACCCATTGGTGAAGAACCTTCGGGACGCTCGTGGACAGGATTTCAATCAATAGTCTCTGACACGCAAGGTTATCTCATTATTTACCGCGAAGACAATGATATAGCCAAAAGAACCATTGATACTTGGCTTCCGGAGGGCAAGAAGGTAACTTTTACTCCTTTGATGGGAAATGGCAAAAAGTTTGTTGCTGAAGTCGGTGTACAGGGTAAAGTAAGTTTCGAGTTGAATGATAAGAATTCTTTCACTCTTTATCAATACCAGGTAAAACCATGAAAAGACTATAAACAATAATGGAATTATGATAAAAAGTTTGCGTTCTGTTTTTCTTGCTTTGTTTGTTGCCGTGCAATTCGTTGTGTACGGGCAACCGGCGGAAAGGCTGATTCAAGTGCTGGTCACTCCCGACCACACCAATTGGTTGTATCAACCGGGAGAAAAAGTGAAATTCAAAGTAGCTGTACTGAAATGCAATATTCCACAGGATCATCTGGAAGTGCGTTATGAGATTTCGGAAGATATGATGAAACCTCATCAGACAGGTAAACAACCTTTGAAGAATGAAAAGCTCGAAATTAATGCAGGTACAATGAAAAAAGAGGGTTTCCTGCGTTGCCGTGCTTTTGTCAGTTATCAAGGGCGTGAATATGAAGGTGTAGCTACCGTCGGCTTTGATCCGGAGAAGCTACAACCGACTACTCCGTTGCCCGCCGATTTTCTTGAATTCTGGAAGAGCACCAAAGAAGCCGCTGAAAAGTGGGCGCTGGAACCTATAATGACTTTATTGCCGGAAAAGTGTACGGACAAAGTGAATGTATATCATGTTTCTTTTGCGAATAATGACTATGCATCCCGCATGTATGGCATCCTTTGTGTGCCGAAAGCTCCCGGAAAATATCCGGCCATCTTGAAAGTACCGGGTGCGGGTATCCGCGCATATAACGGGGAGCCCGAACGTGCCGGAAATGGTTTTATCATTTTGGAGATCGGTATTCACGGCATTCCGGTCAACCTGACGGGGGATGTATATCACCGACTTTATAACGGGGCCTTGAAGAATTACCATTCATTCAATACGGACGATCGGGATAAGTATTATTATAAACGGGTTTATACAGGCTGTGTAAGAGCCATTGATTTCATTTACACACTTCCCGAATTTAATGGTAATCTGGCAACTTTCGGTGGAAGTCAGGGCGGAGCACTTTCCATAGTGATTGCCGGACTGGATAACCGTGTCAAAGGATTAGTTTCTTTCTATCCGGCTTTGTGTGATATTGCAGGCTATGCTCATGGTCGCGCAGGAGGTTGGCCGCACATGTTTAAGGATGAAAGGAACCGGACACCGGAGAAGATTAAAACCATTCAGTACTTTGATGTAGTCAACTTTGCCCGGCAGGTTAAAGTACCGGGATTCTATACTTTCGGTTATAATGATATGGTCTGTCCGCCTACCACCACTTATTCGGCTTACAACATGATTAATGCTCCGAAAGAGTTGTTCGTGGCCGAAACGACTGCCCATTATGCCTATGCAGAGCAGTGGAGTGCTGCCTGGAACTGGGTGATGAATTTCCTGAAGAATGAATCGAGAAACGAATAATGTATAAATACCACAAACTAATAGATAAATGAAAATAGGTAAGAAATTAAATCTATGTCTGTTGTTGCTGATCGCTTTTGCAGGAAGCGTTGCGGCACAAGAACTGATAACGAATGTCTACGGTCGTGACATTCATTCACTGAATGGTAAATGGAATGCCATTATCGACCTGTACGATCAGGGACAACGAATGAAAATCTATGAAAATCAGCAACCGAAAGGAAATACTGATTTCTACGAATATGCATTCGAAGGCGGCTTGCGTCTTAATGTCCCGAGAGACTGGAACTCGCAGTCGCCCGAACTGAAATATTATGAGGGTACTGTATGGTATGCGCGTCATTTTGATGCCAAACGTCTGGCAGACAAGCGTCAGTTTCTTTATTTTGGTGCTGTCAGCTATCGTTGCAAAGTCTACCTGAACGGAAAAGAAATAGCAGAACATGAAGGTGGCTTCACCCCTTTCCAAGTAGAAGTGACGGACCTGTTGAAAGATGGCGATAACTTCCTGGCAATAGAAGTGAACAATCGTCGTACCAAGGACGCCATTCCTGCTATGGCGTTCGATTGGTGGAATTATGGCGGCATCACAAGAGATGTGTTGCTGGTGAAAACTCCCCGCACATTTATAGAAGATTACTTCATCCAACTGGATAAAAATGCTCCCGACCGGATCATTGCCCGTGTACGTCTTTCTGATAAAAAGGCAGGTGAAAAGGTGACAGTCGCCATCCCCGAACTTAAAATCAATGCGGAACTTACCACTGATGCGGAAGGAAAAGCGGAAACCGTATTGAATGCAAAGAAACTGCAACGCTGGTCGCCCGAAGAACCGAAACTCTATGGTGTGGCCATTTCTTCAAGTACCGACCGCGTGGAGGAACAAATAGGCTTCCGTAACATCACAGTGAAAGGAACGGATATTTACCTGAACGGGAAACCGACATTTATGTGTTGCATCTCTTTCCATGAGGAGATTCCGCAGCGCATGGGACGTGCTTTCTCGGAAGCCGATGCAGCTATGTTGCTGAATGAAGCTAAGGCGCTTGGTGTGAACATGATTCGTCTGGCACATTATCCGCAGAATGAATACACGGTACGCTTGGCAGAAAAGATGGGTTTCCTTCTCTGGCAGGAAATTCCTATTTGGCAAGGCATTGACTTTACAGACAAAGATACCCGTAAGAAAGCACAGAAGATGCTTTCTGAAATGATAAAGCGCGATCAGAATCGTTGTGCAGTAGGTTACTGGGGTGTTGCCAATGAAACACAGCCTTCCAAAGAACGGAATGATTTTTTGACTTCCCTGCTTGAAACAGGCAAACAACTGGATACTACCCGTCTGTATGTCGCCGCTTTTGACCTTGTGCGCTTTAACAGTGAGAAACAGCGTTTTGTAATGGAAGATTCCTTTACTTCCCAATTGGATGTCGTAGCAATCAATAAATATATGGGCTGGTATCATCCATGGCCTGTTGAACCGAAAGATGCAATCTGGGAAGTAGTGACGGACAAACCGTTGATTATTTCTGAATTTGGTGGTGAAGCACTGTACGGTCAGTCCGGCGATGAGAATGTAGTCAGCTCCTGGAGTGAAGAGTATCAGGCACGTCTGTATAGAGACAATATCCGTATGTTCGACAATATCCCTAACCTGCGTGGAGTATCTCCCTGGATTCTGTTCGACTTCCGTTCTCCGTTCCGTTTCCACCCCACTAATCAGGATGGCTGGAACCGCAAAGGGTTAATATCCGATCAGGGAATGCGCAAGAAGGCATGGTATCTGATGAGAGATTATTACATGAAAAAAAGAAATAACTAAAAGTACTTATGATAAAGCATTTCAGAATAAAGAATAATTTTCTGTTGAGCGGATTATTCTTTTTAGTAACGTTATTTTCTGTTGGCAGTTCGTTGGTTTCCTGCTCGGACTCGGAGAAGATTGTAACCCAGACAGAAGAAAAAATAGTATATGTAGATGGAAACTGGATGGTGGTTGCTTCTAAGGAAGTCACTGTCATGACTGGTGAATCTGTCACTCTGAACGTATCGGTTGGTGGTGAAGAAGAGCTGAAACCGGAATATACCTGTACTTCCAAAGATGCAAACATCGCTACAGTAGCTGTCAGCGAAGATAATAATAGCATTATTATTACGGGTGTTGCGGATGGTAGCACAGCGATTTCTATCGAATGTCCTACAAATACAAAACCGCTAGTTGCTACAATTCCGGTGACCGTAAAGCAAAATGCTATACGAATACTGGCAATTGGCAATAGTTTCTCGCAGGATGCCGTTGAGCAATATCTGTATGAACTGGCAGAAGCGGCAGGCTATGAGTTAATTATCGGAAATATGTATATTGGCGGCTGTGACCTGGATAAGCATTGGGCTAACTTCCAGTCGGATGCCGCTGCTTATGAATATCGTAAAATAGTAAAAGGCGAGAAAGTAGGTAAAACCGGTTATAAACTATCACAGGGATTGGCGGATGAAAACTGGGATTATATCAGTCTGCAACAGGCGAGCGGTAAATCCGGTAAATACGAAACATATACGGTATTGGCTGATTTGATTGCAGGAATAAAGGAACGTTGTCCGAAAGCTAAACTGCTGTGGCATCAGACTTGGGCATACGCTTCCAGTTCCACTCATGAAAGTTTCCCGGATTATGATAGCAACCAGATGACGATGTATTCTTCTATCGTAACGGCTGCACGACAGGCTATGACGAATCATACGGATTTGAGCCTGTTGATTCCTTCGGGGACAGCCATACAGAACGGCCGCACCTCATTCCTGGGTGATGCATTCAACCGTGACGGTTATCATCTGGAGGTTACTTACGGGCGATATACTGCTGCCTGCACCTGGTTTGAGATGATTACGGGACAAAACGTTGTTGGCAACCCGTATGCTCCCGAAACGATTGACCCGCAGGTAGTGAAGATTGCACAAAATGCTGCCCATTACGCTGTGCAGAAACCTGATGAAGTGACCGATTTGGTTGACTTCAAGCAACCGGAGATATCTGACACCGACTTGAAAGCCCCCATCTATATTGATTTCGGTCCGACTTCACTTTCTGCCACTCCGTGGAATAATATAACTTCTCATCAGGAAAGTTCAACCACCAGCTGGATAAAAGATGTGGAAAACAATTATACGAATATTGGTGTCAGAGTGCTTGACGGATTTACTGCGACTCATGCTGGAGTCGGTTCCGAACCGGCTAGCCCAGTGACGGTGGATGGCGTGGAATTTCCTCTGACTGCATGGAAAGACGGTTTGTTAGTGAAAGGAGAGAAAAACCAGGGTGATGTAGGTCCAGGAAGAATAGAAATCTCTCAACTGGATGTAGCCCGGAAATATAATTTCACTATTTTAGCCATCCGTTTCAATGGAAGCAAAGACGCCCGTATCTCTTCTTATAAATTGGTAGGTAAAACGGAGAGTGCGGTTAAAGAAGTGAAGACAGGTATCAAGGATGCTGCCTCGTTTGCTGCCGCAAACTTCGAGGAGTACATTGCCAAGTTTGAGAATGTAGAACCGGATTCGGAGGGAAAGGTCATTGTCGAGGTGAAAGGGCTTGATACCGGTAGTGCCGCGGAAGGACATATCAATGCACTATGCATTAGCCTGGCGAAATAAGGTTTGTTTTTTATCATATTGATTACAATGAAGCAATATAGAAATATAGTGATTTGTATGTGCATACTGCTCCTTCTTGCCGGAGGAGCATATGCCCAGCAAAAAACGGTCAGAATACTTGCCATTGGCAACAGCTTTTCCCAAGATGCCGTTGAGCAATATCTGCATGAACTTGCGGAAGCCGAAGGCATTTCAACCATAATCGGCAATATGTTTATTGGTGGCTGTTCTCTGGAACGCCATGTGAAGAATGCACGTGAAAATGCTCCTGCCTATGCCTACCGGAAAATCGGTACGGATGGAAAGAAACGGGAAAAAGGCAAGATGTCTTTGGAAATGGTGTTGGCGGATGAAGACTGGGATTATGTCAGCCTGCAACAGGCAAGTACTTTTTCCGGAATGTATGAGACGTATGAAGCCTCTCTTCCCGAGCTCATAGAGTATGTAAAAGCCCGTCTTCCCAAGAAAACAAAGTTGATGCTGCACCAGACTTGGGCCTATGCATCCACTTCCAATCACGGTGGATTTAAAAACTACAACCGCGATCAGCTGACGATGTATCACGCAATTGTAGATGCAGTGAAAAAAGCAGGTAAGGCATATAAGATTAAGATGATTATCCCTACGGGCACTGCCATACAGAATGCCCGTACCTCTTTCATTGGCGATCATATGAACCGGGACGGACATCATCTGGATGTGAAAGTCGGACGTTATACTGCTGCCTGCACTTGGTTCGAACGTATCTTCAAACGCAATGTAATCGGAAATCCTTATGCCCCGGAGAGCCTGGATGAGGCTCGAAAAGCTGTTGCCCAGAAAGCTGCTCATGCAGCAGTGAAGCATCCGTATAAGGTGACTGATTTATCTGAAAGACGATAAAAAGAAGCCATGTTGTGGCTGTCTGATAAAGCTATATTTATATACTAATTAACCGACGAAAACACCGATGAGAAAGAAAGTATTGGTTTACGGATTATGTTTGCTAGGTTCTATATGCACCCTTTCGGCAAAAGATAAAAAAGATGTTGCACTATATAAAGATCCGAAGGCTCCGATAGAGAAACGCGTAAATGATCTCCTATCCCGCATGACTTTGGAAGAGAAAGTGATGCAGCTTAATCAATATACCCTGGGACGGAATAACAATGTGAATAATGTAGGTGAAGAAGTGAAGAAAGTGCCCGCAGAAATCGGTTCTCTGATTTACTTCGAAACAAATCCCGCACTGCGTAATAGTATGCAGAAAAAAGCAATGGAAGAGTCTCGTCTGGGTATTCCTATTATTTTCGGCTACGATGCAATTCATGGTTTCCGTACCGTGTATCCTATTTCGTTGGCACAGGCTTGTTCCTGGAATCCGGATTTGGTAGAGCAGGCGTGTGCTGTATCTGCACAGGAAGCGCGTATGTCGGGAGTGGACTGGACTTTCTCACCGATGATTGATGTGGCTCGTGATCCCCGCTGGGGACGTGTGGCAGAGGGTTATGGTGAAGATCCTTATACAAACGGGGTATTCGGTGCAGCTTCCGTCAAAGGTTATCAAGGAGATGACTTGTCAGCAGAAAACCGTATGGCAGCTTGTCTGAAACATTATGTAGGTTACGGGGCATCCGAAGCCGGGCGTGACTATGTCTATACCGAGATATCCAAACAAACTCTTTGGGATACTTATCTGCTCCCTTACGAGATGGGTGTGAAAGCAGGTGCGGCAACACTGATGAGTTCCTTTAATGATATCAGCGGTGTGCCGGGTTCGGCCAATCCTTACATAATGACCGAGATATTAAAGAAACGTTGGGGGCATGATGGATTTATTGTTTCCGATTGGGGAGCCATCGAACAGTTGAAAAATCAGGGATTGGCAGCGACCAAAAAAGAAGCAGCCTGGCATGCGTTTACTGCCGGTCTTGAAATGGATATGATGTCTCATGCTTACGACCGCCATTTGCAGGAGTTGGTAGAAGAGGGCAGAGTATCGGTAGCTCAAGTAGATGAAGCTGTACGTCGTGTTCTACTTTTGAAATTCCGTCTCGGCCTGTTCGAACGTCCTTATACTCCCGCAACAAGTGAGAAAGAACGTTTCTTCCGTCCGCAAAGTATGGATATTGCAGCCCGGCTTGCGGCGGAATCCATGGTCTTGCTGAAAAATGAAAACAAAACATTACCGCTGACTGATAAAAAGAAGATTGCCGTGATAGGACCAATGGCAAAAAATGGTTGGGACTTGTTGGGTTCCTGGTGTGGTCATGGAAAAGATACGGATGTTGCCATGCTCTATAATGGACTGGCTACTGAATTTGCAGGAAAAGCTGAATTGCGTTATGCAGCAGGCTGTGCTACGAAAGGAGATAACAAAGAAGGATTTGCAGAAGCATTGGAAGCTGCACGCTGGTCTGATGTAGTTGTTCTTTGTTTGGGTGAGATGATGACCTGGAGTGGGGAGAATGCTTCCCGTTCTTCTATCGCATTACCGCAGATTCAGGAAGAACTGGCCGCAGAACTGAAGAAAGCCGGAAAGCCTATCGTACTGGTATTGGTGAATGGACGTCCGTTGGAATTGAATCGTCTGGAACTAATTTCCGATGCTATACTGGAAATCTGGCAACCGGGTGTGAATGGCGCGTTGCCGATGGCCGGTATATTATCAGGACGTATCAACCCATCCGGTAAACTTGCCATGACATTCCCTTATTCAACGGGACAAATTCCTATTTATTACAATCGCCGCAAGAGCGGACGTGGACATCAAGGATTCTATAAAGATATAACAAGCGATCCGTTATATCCGTTCGGGCATGGATTAAGTTATACCGAATTTAAGTATGGCACCGTTACCCCTTCTGTTACTAAAGTGAAGCGCGGCGATCGATTGTCTGTAGAAGTGACTGTCACTAATGTCGGTGCTCGCGATGGAGCAGAGACTGTTCATTGGTTTATATCCGATCCGTATTGCTCGATTACCCGCCCGGTGAAAGAACTGAAACACTTTGAAAAACAGTTGATTAGAGCCGGAGAAACGAAGACTTTCCGTTTTGACATAGACCTGGAACGTGATTTCGGTTTTGTCAATGAGGATGGTAAACGGTTCCTTGAAGCCGGAGAATATCATATTTTGGTACAGGGACAGACCGTTAAAATAGAACTGATAGACTAGTTGGTTTTTAACAATGCTATATTAATACAAAATCACCATGAAAAAGAAAATAGGAGGCATAGGTTTATGTATGCTTGCATGGAGCATATTAACCTGTGCGCAGACAATCACTCCCCAAGCCGAACAACGTGCCAGGGAAATTGTATCTAAAATGACTTTGCAAGAGAAAATAGAGTATATCTCCGGATATACCAGCTTCTCGCTTCGTGCAATCCCCCGTCTGGGGATTCCTGAAATAAAACTGGCGGACGGACCGCAGGGAATTCGTAATCATGCCCCCAAGAGCACTCTCTATCCTTCCGGAATACTTTCCGCTTCTACCTGGAACCGGAGTCTGCTTTATCAACTGGGGCAAGGATTGGGACAGGATGCCAAAGCCAGAGGAGTGAATATACTGCTCGGACCGGGAGTAAATATCTACCGTGCTCCTATGTGTGGACGTAACTTTGAATACTTTGGCGAAGACCCTTATTTAACGGGTGAAACGGCTAAACAATATATCCTAGGCGTGCAATCGGAAGGAGTTATTGCCACCATCAAGCACTTTGCAGCTAATAATCAGGAATGGAGCCGTCATCATGCCAGTTCGGACATAGACGAACGTACTTTGCACGAGATTTATTTTCCGGCCTTTCGGAAAGCTGTACAGGAAGCGAATGTAAGTGCTGTAATGAACAGCTATAATCTTCTGAACGGTGTCCATGCTACCGAACATAAATGGTTGAATATTGATATCTTGCGTAATCTCTGGGGATTTAAAGGTATCTTAATGTCGGACTGGACTTCCGTATATTCTGCCGTAGGAGCCGCTAATGCCGGACTTGATCTTGAAATGCCGAAAGGACGTTTTATGAATGTCGACAATCTTATACCTGCTATCAAAAACGGTACGGTGACAGAAGAAACCATCAATCTGAAAGTGCAGCATATCTTGCAGACCTTGATTGCTTACGGCATGCTGGATAAGGAACAGAAAGACAGTAACATCGCGCAGGATAATCCTTTTTCCCGCCAGGCTGCTTTAGAACTGGCACGCGAAGGTGTAGTCTTACTGAAGAATGAAGGAAATCTACTCCCCTTGAAAGGAAAGACTGCTGTGATGGGGCCCAATGCCGACCGCATTCCTACGGGTGGTGGAAGTGGTTTTGTAACTCCATTTTCTACGGTATCTGTTAGTGAGGGACTGGAAAAACTGAAAAAAAAGAACCTCGTTCTGTTGACGGACGATGTGATTTATGAGGATATTCTTCATGAATTTTACGCGGATGCCGCTCGGCAGACGAAAGGATTTAAAGCCGAATATTTTAAGAATAAAACGCTTTCGGGACAACCGGAGGTCATTCGTACAGAAGCATCAGTTGATTATGACTGGCAATATGGAGCACCACTGGAAGGTTTTCCGGAAGATGGATTTTCTGTCCGTTGGACAGCCAGTTATATGTCTCAAAAGGATGGATTATTAAAACTATCCATTGGTGGCGATGATGGTTATCGCCTGTTTGTGAATGATAAGCATATTACAGGCGACTGGGGTAATCATTCATATTCAAGCCGTGAAGTGGAACTGCCGGTTGAGGCAGGTAAAGAATACAGCTTCCGAATCGAGTTTTTTGATAATATCTCTTCAGCAATTATCCGTTTTAAAGCATCCAGGCTGAATGAAGAGAAACTTCGTCAAGGATTGGCAAAGGTGGATAATGTTGTATTCTGTACTGGTTTCAATAGCAATACAGAAGGAGAGGGGTTCGATCGCCCGTTTGCTCTGTTACATTATCAGGAATTATTCATTCAGAAAGTAGCTTCTCTGCATCCGAATCTGGTAGTAGTGTTAAATGCTGGCGGTGGAGTTGACTTTACCTCTTGGCATGAGGCTGCAAAAGCGATTTTGATGGCATGGTATCCCGGACAGGAGGGTGGACAGGCAATAGCCGAAATATTGACTGGAAAGATTTCTCCGAGTGGTAAGTTGCCGATTTCTATCGAAAAGAAATGGGAAGATAATCCGGTGCATGACAGCTATTATGAGAATCTGAAAGCGGAAATTAAACGTGTCGATTATTCAGAGGGTGTTTTTGTTGGCTATCGGGGATATGACCGTTCGGGTAAAGAACCTTTTTATCCATTTGGCTATGGGTTGTCTTATTCTACTTTCGCTTATAGTAATTTAGCTGTGGAGAAAACCGGTGAACATCAGGTGACGGTTAGCTTTGATATAAAGAATACAGGAAAAATGGATGCTTCGGAAATAGCCCAGGTATATGTGCATGATGTAGAATCTTCCGTTCCCCGTCCTTTGAAAGAACTGAAAGGCTATGATAAGGTGTTCTTGAAGAAAGGAGAGACACAACGCCTTTCTATTGTATTGAATGAAGACGCATTTTCTTATTACGATATGAATCAACACCGCTTTGTAGTAGAAAAGGGGGTATTTGAGATTCTTGTCGGTCCGGCTTCCAATCAATTACCTTTAAAGGCTGCGATTGAATTATAATTACTGAATAGTGAACTGACAAATAAATAATTAAAACTTAATCGACTCTATAAAGTTTGAAAATGCAAAAACATCTTGCACCTTACACTAATCGGATTCAATTAGCTGATATACAATTGTTTTATGCAGTGCAAGATACGGTTGCAGATGTGTGTAAGATACCTTTATCTCACACGCTGTCTCGTGTGTAAGAATCTTGGCATATTTATAGAAGACTATGTAGTAATTTGTAGAATCCATGCATCAAATGTCTTGTTCATGCCGGTAAACAATCTGTTTCAAGGCGCAAAACAATCTGTTTCAACGTGTGAAACAATCTGTTTCGAGGCACGAAACAAAGTGTTTCAAGGCGGGAAACTATTTGTTTCATACGCTTGAAACAAACTGTTTGCAGGTTTAAAACAAAATAAAACTGCCGTCAACCGGAAATTAGCACCTAAGTAATCAGACACTAATACTCTATCTCTAGGATATTAATACCTGAATTGTAGAGTATATATACGCAACGTGTTGGACATATATATCCAACACGTTGCGCATATATGCCCTGTATATTGGATATATATGTCCTTAATCTATATGAAAGACTCTACATGGTGAAGGAGGTGAAGGATACTTTCTTCTGTATTTTGTGCTTTATGTCACTGTAAACCGTTGACTCATAGCTGTTCAGCTGAAGGTGAAACCTGTGAACCTTCTAAATGCTTCTTAATAGTTGTATATTCGTTTTCAGAAATTTAGTGTTGAGTTTATAGCTATGAACCTGGTTCCAGTTTTCTACCCTTTTCTCCATCCTTCTCCATTTTTTATTTATAAATAAGTACCTGTTAAAATAGCTTCTTATCATCAGTTCTCTATCCATAAAGTTAATGATATTGATAAATAGGTGTTATTTAGTCAAAGGAAATGAGTAGTGTATATTGCAATATCGATTAGAGAAGGAGAGAAATGAAAACCGAGTTCTTAACGAACTTGGTTTTATTTTGATATGAAAACGAATGCCTTATTATTTTTAATTCTTAATAACAACAAAAGAATCGTTTAGAATATCATTATGGTGAAGCAAAAGTAGAATAAAATGAAATATTACGCAAGTAAATCTACTAAAATATTTTAAAACGGGATAGCTGGATTGTTGTGTTTTCTGGCAACAAAATGGGATAACAGTTTTATCAACTTGCCTTTGGTATCAAAATAAGTATTTATTATATAGCAATTTACATACAAATCGTCTCAAACTCAAAGCGGTGCGAGTGTATGGATGACTGTTTTATCTAAAATGTCCTTCCAAGTTGTGTTTCCAAGCATAGGTAAAACCAAGTTCGTTAAGAACTCTGGCAAGTATTAACCTAAGATAAAAATAGAAAAGCCTATGGAAAACTAAACACACAAATTGCCTGAAACATGGTGTCAAATAATATATGAAGGCACCATAAAATCTTAGAAATTCTAACTTACTAATGTCTAACTGAATAAATTAAAGTATGACAAGAAAAACTAACCGATGCCCGGCCTTTATGGAAGGACGGGGAACACGTTGCCTGAAAATAGCAGCAGTTGCTACTTTATTGTTATGGTGCACACAACCTATGCAAGCAGTAGCTAATACTAATGAAACATAGGAAACTGCTGATATACAGCAGCAAAAAGTAAAGACTACAGGTGTTGTAGTGGATGAAAACGGAGAACCTCTTATTGGAGTCTCTGTAAAGGTGCAAGGTACTGCCACAGGTACTGTTACTGATCTCAACGGACGCTTCTCTATCGATTCCCCCAAAGGAGCAGTTCTCTCACTTTCGTTTATTGGTTATAAAACTATTACCGTGAAAGCTGATGGGACACCCCTTAATATCGTTATGAAAGAAGATTCGGAACAGCTCGACGAAGTAGTCGTTGTAGGCTACGGACCACAAAAAAAAGTAAATGTAACCGGTGCGGTAGGTATGGTCGATGCGAAAGTGTTGGCTGCACGTCCTGTAACCAATGTGGCGCAGGCCCTACAGGGTACAGTGCCAGGCTTGAACTTCACGGTAGGAAGTGAAGGTGGAGCCTTGGATGGTTCGATGAGTTTTAATATTCGTGGTGCAGGAACAATCGGTGATGGTTCCGGGTCGTCTCCACTTGTGTTGATTGACGGTATCGAAGGTAATCTTAATTCGTTGAATCCGAATGATATAGAAACGGTTTCTGTTTTGAAAGACGCTGCTTCTGCCTCTATTTATGGAGCGCGTGCTGCTTTTGGTGTTATTCTGATTCAGACCAAGAAAGGGAAAGCGGGTAAAGCCAGAGTCAGTTATAATGGAAATGTCCGTTTCAGCGACGCGGTATCAGTGCCTGAAATGATGGACTCATATACTTTTGCACAGTACTTTAATCGTGCCGCAGAGAATGCGGGCAGATCCGGTGAGGCTCCGTTCTCATCCGAGCAGTTACAGAAAATAAAAGATTATCAGGAGGGAAAGATAACATCCGTCACAACACTGAATACGAATAATAACCGTTGGAACAATTATGGCGGAGCGAATGCCAATACGGATTGGTTTAAAGAATTCTACAATGACTGGGTGCCATCTCAAGAACATAATCTAAGTATTTCGGGAGGTAATGAGAAAATCCAATTTTCATTGAGCGGTAGTTTTATGGACCAGAACGGTCTGTTGCGGCATGGTGAAGATAATTTGCAACGTTATACAATGAACAGCACCATTACAGCGCAGATCACAGATTGGTTCAGAGTGAACTATTCTACCAAATGGACACGTGAGGACTTTGACCGACCCTCTTATCTGACCGGGCTATTCTTCCATAATATCGCTCGCCGCTGGCCCACCTGTCCGGCTTACGATCCTAATGGCTATCCCATGAATGGTGTGGAAATTACAGAATTGGAGGATGGTGGCCGACAAACCAACCAGAAAGACTTGAATACTCAACAGTTGCAGTTTGTGTTTGAACCGGTCAAGAACTGGACAATTAATATCGAGGGTGCTCTAAGAACGGAAAACAAAAATGAACATTGGGAAGTATTACCTATCTTCTCTCATGACGGTGACGGTAATCCGTATTCTATACCATGGGGAAGTTATGGAGCCGGCAGTTCCGTTGTGAACGAATATAATTATAAAGAGAATTATTACAGCACGAATATCTATTCCGATTATTTTAAACAATATGAAAGCGGTCATTACTTTAAAGTGATGGCAGGTTTTAATGCGGAGTTGTATAAGACAAGAAGTTTGTCGGGGCAGAAGAATACGCTGATCTCCAATTCTGTGCCTACACTGAATACAGCAACGGAATCTCCTACTACTTCCGGTGGATATGCACACAATGGGGTAGCCGGATTCTTCGGGCGTATCAACTATAATTATAAAGAACGCTATCTGATAGAGTTGAACGGTCGTTATGACGGTTCGTCCCGTTTCATTAATGACAAGAGTTGGGGATTTTTCCCGTCATTGTCAGTCGGATGGAATATAGCACGTGAAGATTTCTTCAGGAATATAGCCGATAAAGCTCATATTGATGTATTGAAATTAAGAGGTTCATGGGGGCAGTTGGGTAATACGGATACTAAGGATGCATGGTATCCTTTCTATCAGACGATGCCACAAGGCACTGATTATAACTGGTTGGTGAATGGAAAAAGACCGAATTATGCAAGCCTACCCGGTATCGTCTCCAGCTTGAAGACTTGGGAAACGATTGAAACCTGGGATATCGGTTTGGACTGGGGGCTGTTTAATAATCGCTTGACCGGTTCGTTCGACTACTTTGTGCGTTGGACGTATGATATGATTGGCCCGGCTCCGGAATTGTCTTCCGTACTGGGTGCTACTCCTCCGAAAATCAACAATTCCGATATGAAATCCTATGGTTTTGAGCTGGAACTGGGGTGGAGAGATATGATTGGTGATTTCTCTTATGGTGCTAAATTTACGTTAGCCGATGACCAACAGAAAATCACTCGCTATCCGAATGAAAACAACAAACTTTCCGAAGCATATTATCCGGGAATGATGAAAGGAGAAATCTGGGGATATGAAACGGTAGGTATCGCACAATCACAGGAAGAGATGGACGCTCACTTGGCCAAAGTGGATCAGTCTTCTTTGGGAAGCAAGTGGGGAGCAGGTGATATCATGTATAAGGATGTAGACGGCGATGGAGTGATCTCGACAGGTGAAAATACCACAGAGAAACCCGGTGACCGTGTGATTTTGGGCAATAATACACCTCGATTTAAATATGGTATCACGTTGGATGCAGCATGGAAAGGTGTCGATTTCCGCATATTTCTGCAAGGAGTGGCCAAGCGCGATTATGTGTTGAGCGGCCCCTATTTCTGGGGAGCCAATGGAGTGGACGAATGGCAGGCTACCGGATTTAAGGAACATTGGGACTTCTGGCGTCCGGAGGGTGACCCGTTGGGTGCTAATACAAATGCCTATTATCCACGCGTATTGAAAAGTGATTCGAGAAACATGGCAGTGCAGAGCCGCTATATTCAGAATGCAGCTTACTGCCGTATTAAGAATGTTCAGATAGGCTATACATTGCCCAAGCAATGGACAAATAAAGCCGGAATGTCTTCAGTTCGAGTATACGTGTCAGGTGACAATCTGTTGACATTCTCTCATATGTCCAAGATTTTCGACCCGGAGGCTTTGGAAAGCACTTATGATGCGAATAATGGTAAACTCTATCCGTTGCAGCGCACCATCTCGGTAGGTTTAAATGTTAACTTCTAATTTTAAGGCTTATGAAACTGAAACATATTACATTACAAACAATCTTGATGGCAGGAGCTACGTGGTCGCTTACATCTTGTAATGATTTTCTGGATATGGCGCCTCTGGATCAGGTGACTCCGCAAGAGTATTTTAATACGACGGACCACTTGGTTGCATATAGTATTTCGCAGTACAACAACATCTTTTCAACGCATGGTGGATATGGAGTCGGTACAGTGAACAATGACCAGAATACAGATAATATGGTAGCCGGAGGATATTCTTCCACCTATTTTGAGAAAGGTCAGTGGCGTGTTCCTAATACTGGAGGTGGCTGGGATTTTACTCAAATTCGCTATTGCAATTATTTCTTCGAAAATGTGCTTCCTAAATTCGAGGCAGGCAAGATTGAGGGCAATTGTGAACAGATTCTTCACTATGTCGGCGAAATGTACTTTATCCGTGCATGGATTTATTACAGTAAACTGAAATCATTCGGAGATTTTCCAATTATAACCGAAGTATTGCCGGATAATCAGTCTGTTTTGACAGAGAAATCTGTTCGTCAGCCGCGTAATCTCGTAGCTCGTTTTATCATCAATCAGCTCGATTCCGCCGCCAAATATATGGTGGATGATATTTCAGGAAACAAAACGCGATTAACAAAGAATTGCGCGTTATTGATAAAGTCGCGCGTTGCTTTGTATGAGGCTACGTTTGAAAAGTATCATAAGGGAACAGGGCGTGTGCCGGGGGATGCAACCTGGCCGGGTAAGAGAATACATACCGATTTCTCCACGAACATGGATAATGAAATCAATTTCTTTCTGGATGAGGCTATGAAAGCAGCGGAACAGGTGGCTGATGATATTACTTTGACCAATAATACCGGTCTGACCAATCCGAAAAACATATCGGGGATTGTTGGCTGGAATCCATATTTCGAGATGTTTGCGGAAGAAGATATGAGTAGTTATTCCGAAGTTCTTTTCTGGAAGCAATATATGAATGGTGGTGGCGTGTCAATCACGCATGGCACACCGGCTTATATTTTTACTGGAGGTAATAATGGTATGCTGAAGAGCTTTGTAGACTGTTTTGTCATGAAAGACGGACTTCCCTATTATGCAGCAGGAGATGAATATAAAGGTGACAAAACTATCATGGATGTGAAAGAGAATCGTGATCTGCGTCTGCAAATGTTTGTTTTGGGCGAGAAGGATTTGCTTCCATCCAGTTCGACAGAAGAACCTGCACTTAAAGAATTCAAACAACCTAATATTATATCATTGGAAGCCCAAACATCTGATAATACCGGGTATCGGATTCGGAAATGCTTGACATATAATAATAAGCAGATTATTTCCGGTCAGTCGCAATCGACTACAGGGTGCATTATCTTTCGTGGTGTCGAAGCTTATCTGAATTATCTGGAAGCCTACTATTTGCGTAATAATAAGGTAGACGGTAAAGCGAAAAGCTATTGGGATGCAGTACGCAATCGGGCAGGCATTACAGGCAATTTCCAGACAACCATTGACAATACCGATATGAATAAGGAGACGGATTTGGCCGCTCATCCCGGTTCGTATGAAGTGGATGCTACCTTATATAATATCCGTCGCGAACGTCGTTGCGAGTTTATTGGCGAAGGAATGCGTTGGGATGACCTGGTGCGTTGGAGAGCTTGGGATGGCGTACTTACTAATAAGTTTATTCCTGAAGGGTATAACTTTTGGGAAGAGGCTTATAAAACTTATGAACTTCCGGAAGACGTTACTTTAAAAGATGATCCGGATGATGCTACTTCTAATATTTCCTCCAGAGCATTCAAGTATATTCGTCCTTTTAGCAAGGTGAGAATCAATAATCAGGTATATGATGGATATTCTTGGGCTAAAGCCAACTATTTGAGTCCGGTTGCTATTAATGAAATGAGACTTGCGTCTCCTGATAATAGTACAGATAATTCTGTTATTTATCAGAATCCGTATTGGCCGGAAAAAGTGGGTGGCACTGCTCTCGAATAGGTTGATATAAATATAGGTTACACGATAGAAAGAATGAAAGGCGTAGAAAGAGAGTTGATTCTCTTGTCTACGCCTTTATTATTTTATGGATTGAAGTGGTGAATTACTTCACTTCCCAAGTATCATTAGTCATTAGCAATTCCTGGAAATTATGATATTTCTTCTTGCCTTTGATTTCTTCAATCTGTCCAATTACAGCATCATTGTAAGTTGGAGCATCTACATCGCGGATCACACCGAGTGCAATCGGGAAATCAGGACCTTCCATTAACGCCAGTTTCAATTGAAGCGTATTGTCCTGGCAGTGTGCGTCGTGGATAAGGATATCTTTTTCTGTGACACCGTTCTCACCAAGTTTCACTACTTTCAGCCCGAAGCCTTCCTGCATCAATCCGAATTCCTTATTTTCACCAAATAACATCGGTTTGCCATGTTCCAGGTAGATAGCGTTCTTAGCGCGTCCTTCTTTGGTAGCAACACTGGCGTGAGTTCCGTCGTTGAAGATCACGCAGTTTTGCAGAACTTCTACAACAGAAGCACCTTTGTGATTAGCTGCTGCTTTCAACACTTCTACGGAAGCGGCACCATCTACTGCAATACAACGTGCGAAGAAACGTCCGCGGGCACCGAAAGCCAGCTCTGCCGGATGGAACGGGTCTTCCACTGTTCCGTAAGGAGATGATTTGCTGACGAATCCGCGTTCTGAAGTCGGTGAATATTGTCCCTTTGTCAAACCATAGATACGGTTGTTCAACAGAATCATGTTCAAGTCAATGTTGCGGCGAACGGCATGGATGAAGTGATTACCACCGATTGCCAAACCGTCACCGTCACCGGAAATCTGCCAGATAGTCAAATTTGGATTGGCTACTTTTGCTCCTGTTGCAACAGCAGCGGCACGTCCGTGAATAGTGTGGAACCCATACGTATTTACGTAGTAAGGCAGGCGGGAAGAACAACCGATACCGGAAATGACGGCAATATTGTGCGGAGCTACTCCCAGTTCGGCCATAGCTTTGTGCAGTGAGTTCAGGAAAGCGTGGTCACCGCATCCCGGACACCAGCGAGGTTGGCCTGATTTATAATCTTGTACGGTATATACTTTATCGCTCATCTTTTATTCCTCCAATAATTTAGTGAATGCATCTATCAATTCTCTCGTAACGAAAGGCTGTCCTTTCACTTGGTTGAACTGGCTGATGTTCAATCCGGGTATCTTCATCCGTAAATAACCTGCGAATTGTCCCAAATTCTGTTCAGCTACTACGATCTTCTTGTATTTACGCAATACATCGGCTGTATTCTTCGGCAACGGGTTGATGTATTGGAAGTGTGCGAAAGCCATTTTCTTTCCATGATCGCGCATAAAGTCCATAGCCAGACGGAGATGCCCATACGTGCCGCCCCAGCCAACAATCAGTAAATCTGCATCTTCATCACCTAGTACTTCGAGTTCGGGGATATAGTCTGCAATTTTATCTACTTTAGTTTGGCGGAGATGAACCATCTTATTATGGTTTTCTGGTTCGGTAGAGATCGCACCTGTTTCATTGCTCTTTTCAAGACCACCGATGCGGTGCATGAATCCTTCAGTTCCCGGAATTGCCCAGTAACGTGCACCGGTTTCTTCATTGCGTTGGTATGGAGTCCAGTTACCAGCCATGTCCGGAGTCACGTATGGAGGATTGATGGCAGGATATTCATTTAAGTTAGGAAGTTTCCAAGCTGCCGAGCCGTTGGCTACGAAAGCATCCGTCAGTAATACAACCGGAGTCATGTGTTCCAGAGCAATCTTACATGCCATGTATGCGGCATCAAAACAGTTCGTTGGTGAAGTTGCGGCAATCACCGGCATCGGGCTTTCACCATTACGTCCGTAAAGAGCTTGCAATAAGTCTGTCTGTTCTGATTTAGTAGGCAAACCTGTTGACGGACCGCCACGTTGCACATTTACAATCACTAATGGAAGTTCGCCAATTACAGCAAGGTTCATGGCCTCACTCTTCAAACAAACACCGGGCCCGGAAGTAGTCGTTACAGCCAAAGCACCGGCAAAAGCGGCACCAACGGCAGAAGCACAACCCGCGATTTCATCTTCGCACTGTACGGTTTTTACTCCCAGTGATTTATGTTTAGCTAATTCGTGCAGAATATCAGTGGCCGGAGTGATAGGATAAGAACCCAAGTAGAGTTCCAGACCTGCTTTCTCGGCAGCAGCAATCAAGCCATAAGCAGTTGCTTTATTTCCGTTGATATCTGTATAAAGTCCTTTTGATTTCGGAGCTTTACTTTCAATCTTATAAGTAGAGACAGAAGCATGTGTGTTGGCACCATAGTTGAAACCATCGTTTAATACCTTAATATTAGCTTCTGCAATTTCGGGCTTCTTGGCGAATTTCTCACGCAGCATTTTTTCAGCAGCGGCAAGGTTACGGTTGAACAGCCAGCAAACCAGTCCGAGTGCGAACATGTTCTTACAACGGAGTGCTGATTTATTGTCTAGTCCGGAGTCTTTCAGGCTCTCTTTGCACATGGAAGAGATGGGAACTTCAAGTACTTCCTGTTTTATGCCTAATTCTTCAAAAGGATTGTCGGTCTTGAATTGTGCCTTTTCCAAATCTCTGGCTTCGAATGAGTCGGAGTCGGTAATGATAAGTCCTTGCGGTTTACAGAATTTGATTTGTGTTTTCAGTGCGGAAGGATTCATAGCCACCAACACGTGGCAACGGTCTCCGGGAGTGTAAACCTGTCCGGCACCGATGTGGACCTGAAAACCGGAAACACCGGTCAGTGAACCTTGCGGGGCGCGGATGTCTGCCGGATAGTCAGGGAATGTACAGATGTCATTTCCTACCGTAGCCGACACGTTCGAGAAGATGTTGCCGGCCAGCTGCATACCGTCGCCGGAGTCGCCGGAGAAACGTACTACTACTTCCTCCAATTCTTTAACCATCATTTCGTCTGCCATAACTTTAATTACTATATTTAATTTAAAAACTGATTTTACTTTCAATTTGTGAGCGCAAAGGTCGGAAAGTTAATCGAATTATCAAAATAAATCGAACTTTATTGTCCTATTGACGCCAAATATTTGAAATATCTGAAAGGAACCTGTATTTTTATTCTTGTTAAATCGACAGAAACCGTTATCTTTGCAAGCAAATTTGAAGCGGCCTTGTAGTTCAACGGATAGAATAGAAGTTTCCTAAACTTTAGATAGGGGTTCGATTCCCCTCGGGGCTACTACGAAGAATCTGTGAGAAGTTGTTTTGTTTTGCTTTCATATCGTATCTGGTTTTGAGTTTAACAATGGCTTCTTTTAAGATGAACGTCTTATAGCTTCTATTTGTTTTAATAATCAATAGAAAAAGCCTCTACCGAATGTTCGGAAGAGGCTTTTTCTATTTTTGGAATTTATTATTCTTCCGTAGTTACTGGTACGACTTTTTTGTTCTTCATCATGTTGTATGCAATCGGAGATGCAATGAACAGTGATGACAATGTACCGATAACAACACCCAAGATCATTGCGAATGCAAAGCTGCGGATTGAATCACCGCCAAGGATGAAGATACACAGCAATACGATCAATGTACTTAATGATGTATTGATAGTACGTGCAAGTGTAGTATTCAATGAATCATTGAACAACTGACGTTTGTCACGTTTCGGATACAGGCCGAAGAACTCACGTACACGGTCGAAGATTACCACCTTGTCATTGATAGAGTAACCGATAGCTGTCAGGATAGCACCGATAAACGTTTGGTCAATTTCCAGTGAGAATGGAACGATACCCCATAACAATGAGTAAGCACCGATAATCATGATGGTATCGCATGATAGAGCTACGATAGAGCCAATACTATATGCGATGTTACGGAAACGGATTAAGATATACAGACCGATAGCGATCAAAGCCAGTACTACGGAATAGATGGCACCTGTTTTGATATCGTCTGCGATACTCGGACCTACTTTTTGAGAACTTACAATACTACCACCAGTGTGATTGTCACGGTCGATAAAGGTAGCTAGAGTGATGTTTTGAGTCAGCACAGGTTTCAAAGTCTCATATAAATATGCTTCGATTTGAGAGTCAACATCGTTTCCTGCATCTTCAATACGGTAGTTGGTGCTGATACGTACAGTTTTCTTATCTGTACCGATAGCGATAACACTAACGTTAGCATCACCGAACTTGCTGGAGATCAATTCACGAATCTGTTCGGGTTCTACCGGATTCTCGAACTGTACCTTGAAGTTACGTCCACCGGTAAAGTCGATACTCTGGCTTAAACCGCGCATGGCAAATGAACCGATACAAACGAGGATGATGGCTACAGTGATGATAAGGGATTTTTTGTTTGTTCCCATAAAATCAAAACGTGTGTTGGTCATCAAGTTTCTTGAAACAGGGGTTGTGAATGTAAGGTTCAATAGTTTGTCCTTGTTCATGAAGTGTTCGTAAACTATACGGGTCATGAACACAGCGGTGAAGAAGGATACTAGAATACCGATAATCAATGTCGTAGCAAAACCACGGATCGGACCGGTACCGAAGTTAAACAGAATGACACCTGTGATGATGGATGTCAGGTTCGAGTCGAAGATAGCGGAGAATGCGTTGGAATAACCGTCAGCAAGTGCTTTCTTCACACCTTTACCGGCACGAAGTTCTTCTTTAGTACGTTCGTAGATAAGTACGTTCGCATCCACTGCCATACCTAGTGACAACACCATACCGGCAATACCGGACATTGTCAATGCTGCCTGGAAGGAGGAGAGGACACCTAATACGAAGAAGAAGTTCAGGAACAATGCACCATTGGCAATCATACCCGGTATGAAGCCGTACATCATACACATATAGATCATCAACAGAATCAGAGCCACTACGAATGAGAATACACCTGCATTGATAGATTCCTGACCCAATGACGGACCAACGATATCTTCCTGTACGATGTGAGCCGGAGCCGGCATCTTACCTGATTTCAATACGTTTGCTAAGTCCTTTGCCTGTTCAGGAGTGAAATGACCTGTAATCTGTGAACGTCCACCTGTGATTTCAGAGTTTACGTTTGGTGCAGAATATACATAGTTGTCAAGAACGATAGCGATAGAACGACCGATGTTCTGTTTGGTCAGCTGTGCCCAACGACGTGCACCGTCAGAGTTCATTGTCATGCTGACAGCCGGTTTGCTGTATTGGTCGAATTCATCTTTCGCGTCTGTTACTACATCACCTTCCAACGGAGCTTTACCGTTGCGTTCGGTAGACTTGATAGCATATAATTCGAACGTCTGTCCTTTCTTGTCAAATTCAGAAGGAGAAACACCCCATTTCAAACGAAGGTCTTTCGGGAGTTCTGCTTTAACTTCCGGCATAGCCAGATATTTGTTGATATCAGCAGTGTCTTTGTAGTTAGCGTAACCGATCACAGGACCTTGTCCGCTAGAGTTCAACTGCAGGATAGCCAACAGAGGGTATTGCTTTTTAATTTCTGCCAGGTTAGCTGTTGAATTATCTTCAGTAGTTGTAGCATCTCCTTTCAGGGCAGCAGCAAGACTGTCGGCAGCACTTACGCTTTTCTTGGCCGGAGTAGCTTCTGCAAGCGGAGCTTCTTTGGTGGAATCTACAGCGGTAGAGTCTGCACCTGTCTCCTGCGCTAATACAGCGCGCAATTTAGCATCAGCAGATTGCATAGCAGGAAGAACTTCTTTAGCTGTATAAGTTTCCCAGAATTCCAGGTTAGCAGAACCTTGGAGAAGTTTTCTCACACGTTCCGGCTCTTTGATACCCGGCAATTCCACCATGATACGACCCATTTTGTCTTCCAGGCTCTGGATATTCGGCTGAACAACACCGAAACGGTCGATACGGGTACGAAGTACGTTATATGAGTTTTCAACAGCAGCTTTTACTTCTGCTCTCAATACTTTTTCAACTTCTGCATCCGATGATTTCTGGTTAACTTTGTCTTTCAACTGTTGTGTTGCGAAGAGTTCGGAAAGTTTTGCGTTAGGAGCAGCTTTGTGGTATTCTCTGACAAATAGCGTGATGATATCATCCTGGCTGTTTACAGCCTGTTTTGCAGCTTCTGCCAATGCATTGTTGAAAGCTTCATCCGGCTTGTTGTCAGCCAGTGCTTTGATAACATCAGGTACAGAAACTTCAAGGATAACGTTCATACCACCTTTTAGGTCCAAACCTAAACTAATCTCCATCTCACGACATTGTTTCAGCGTCCAGTTACCCAACCACACTTTCTCATTGGAGAGAGAGTCGAGGTAGTCTTGTTCCACTTTCGGGTCGCCGTTCGCAATTTCTTTCGCCTTGTTGGTATAATGGCGTGTTACGAAGGAGAAGGAGAGATAGAACACACATACCAGTGTGAGTAATACCGCAAAAACCTTTACAAATCCTTTGTTTTGCATTTTACTTTTAATTTATGATGATTACTTTTTTAATTTAATTTTCAGTTAAATTCTGTCGTACACAAGTTCTTTTTGCCGCATACAAGGCTGCAAATATAGTTTTTTTTTCACATTCATGTGTAATAAGCCCTCAAATATTTGATGTTTAAGGGCTTTTTTGCTGAATTATTTCATTCCTCTGTTTTTCAGTAGTGGTTCCAGGCTTGGTTCCGCTCCACGGAAATTCTTATAAAGCACCATCGGGTCTTCGCTGTCTCCCTTCTCCAATACGTTATGGCGGAACAGGTCGGCGGTGTTTTTATCAAAAATACCATGTTCTTTGAAAGCTTCGAAAGCATCATTGTCCAATACGTTGGCCCATAGGTAACTATAGTATCCGGCTGCGTATCCGCCAATGATATGATTAAAGTAAGTCACGCGATAACGCGGTGCTATTTCGGGAATCAAATTAAGCTTGTCCATCGCTTCTTTTTCGAATGCAAGCATATCCAGATTCTTTACATCTGTTATCGTGTGCAGGTTCATGTCGAGGATGGCGGCGGCCAGTAATTCGGTGGTCATGAAGCCCTGGTTGAAAGTTTTCTGTTGCAGTATCTTCTCGATGATTTCGTCGGGTATCACTTCTCCTGTCTGATAATGTTTGGCATACATTTTCAGCACTTCGGGTTCAGTCGCCCAGTGTTCGTTGATTTGAGAAGGAAGCTCTACAAAGTCGCGTACCACGTTGGTTCCCGATGTTCCTTTGTATTCGCATTTTGTCAGCAGTCCGTGCAGGGCGTGACCAAATTCGTGAAACAGGGTTTCCACTTCATCCATGGTCAATAAAGAGGGGGTGTCGCCTACCGGCTTGGTAAAGCTGCAAACGTTGCATACCAATGGACGGGTTGTTCCGTGTTGCTCACGATAGTTGCTCATCCATGCACCACCGCTTTTCCCGGGACGTGGGAAATAGTCTACATAGAAGATACCGAGCTGGGAACCGTCTGCGTCTTTCACTTCAAAGACTTCTACATCAGGGTGATAAGTTGGTATGCCTTCCAGTTTGCTTAGGGTGATGCCATATAATTTGTTGGCTACGGCGAAAGCACCATTGCGTACATTTTCCAGTTTGAAATAAGGTTTTGTATCCTCTTCAGACAGATTATATTTTTCTTTCCGCAGTTTTTCGGTGTAATACCACCAGTCCCATGCTTCCAGTTTTTCTCCTTTTCCTTCCTTGTCCATTAACTTCTGGAGTTCGCCAGCTTCTGCTTTTGCTTTTGGCAGTGCGTAGCTCCAGAGGTTATTTAAAAGGCTCATTACGTTGTTGGCGTTCTTTGCCATGGTTTCATCCAGGACGAAGTTTGCATAACAGTCGAAACCTAATAAGTTCGCTTTTTCCAGGCGGAGAGAAACGATCTTGCGGATGTTTTCCTTGTTATCGTTCCCGTCGTTGTTGTTGCCGCGGTTGATATAAGCTTTGTATATTTGCTCCCGGAGCGGGCGATTTTCAGAATATTGCAGGAAAGGCAGACGGCTGGCATTGTGCAGGGTGAACAACCATTTTCCCGGTTGTCCGGCTGCTTTCGCTTCTTCGGCCGCACTTTGGCGGAACCATTCAGGCAATCCTGCCAGATCTTCTTCCTTGTCAACGAAAAGTTGGAAGGCATTATTCTCATTCAGCACATTGTTGCTGAAAGTGATGCCAAGTGTAGAAAGCTCCTTGTTGATTTCGCGGAGGCGAGCTTGGTCCTTTTCGCCAAGGTTCGCTCCGGAGCGGATAAATCTTTTATAAGTCTTGTCCAGCAGACGTTCTTGTTCCGACGTCAGGTTCAATGAATCTTTCTTTTGGTAGACATCGTTCACCCGTTTGAATAGTTTCCCATTCAGGGAGATATTGTCATTATGTTCCGAAAGAACCGGTGCCAGTTTGATGGAAAGTGCGGTCAGCGAATCAGTAGTTTCTGCATCTGTCATATTGAAGAAAATGATGCTTACCCGGTCTAAGATGGGTGCGCTGTTATCCAAAGCCACAATCGTATTTTCGAATGTCGGAATTTCCGGGCTTTCGATGATGGCTTCGATATTTTGATTCTGTTCTTCTATACCTTTTAGAAAGGCAGGTTCATAGTGCTCTAATTTAATCTTGTCGAAAGAAGGAACACCATACTCGGTTTGAAACTCTGTAAAGAAAGGATTGCTTTCTGTTTTCGTAGCACAGGAGTACATCATACAACTTACTGCTAAAATGGTTAGTGTCTTTTTAATCATCATAAGTGTTTTTTATTAGAGTTTTCAGTTCTTATCGTTTACTGATATAGCACCAGATCGGGTAATGGTCTGATGCCTTGATAGACCGGTCTACCGTGCAATTGTAGGCTTTCAGGTTGGGGCTGATCAAGATATTGTCTATGCGGAAATAGAACTTGTTCTGATTGTAGGAAATACCCAATCCTTTACCGGACTGTGTGAATGCATCGTCTAGTTTTTGAGTCAGGATGCGATGGGTATATGAGATAGAACCGTCGTTGAAATCGCCGCATACTATGGTTGTCGGATATTTACTTTCTGCAATGGTTTTAGCCACAGAATCTGCTTGTGTAGCCCGGATAGCCGATGCTTCCGCCAGTTTTCTTATTAATTGCCTAAGTCCGGTTTTTACTTTCTTGGCATTCGGGTCTTTAATCATATCCTCATACATCCCTCTGTCTTCTTTGGTGAGCTTGTTGGATTCCAGGTGGTTGTTGATTAATGTAAGAGTGTCGTTATTCACATTCAGTACATATTTCATGGAGCCGTTATAATTACTTTCATATTCGATGGGATGTATCGAGAGTATGGGGAACTTAGAGAAACAGGCAAGTTGCACATCTCCTTTCCCTTGTTGGTGGACGGATTGGTAAGGATAGGCTTTCAATGCTTTTTTAATGTCCTGTTCCGTCAGGTATTTCTTGTTGGTAGCGGTGTTATATTCTTGCAGACAGATAATATCGGCGTTACTATCTACAAGATAAGACAATACCGGGTTTTTTCCATCTTTCTTCTCCAAATTGTTGAAACTCATTACGTTGTAGGATAGGATTTTGATGCTTCCTTCCGGTATGGTTTTAGTGGTGGAGTTAAAAGGAATATAAGTCCGTATCTGCGGAATACAAATTAGAAAACCGATGGCAGGCAAGAGCGCATAGCGGTAATTGACAAATGCCCAGAAGCCGATAAAAATCAGATTAATCGTCAGGAATATCGGAAATGCAAGTCCCAAGCTGGAAGCAAGTGGATTTATTTTCGGGTTAAGGTAAGGGCTATAAGCGCTTA
>NZ_GG774949.1:104694-236667 GCF_000162555.1 Bacteroides sp. 3_1_23 | reverse complement strand
GAACAAGCTTTTCTTTTCTTCAGTTGTCAGACTGTCGTAACCGGATTTCTTTAGTTTTTCCAAAATACGGTCCACTTCATCAGACTGTGCTTTTTTGTGGGCATTGTAATCATAATCCTTCTCGCGACCGGTGGCACTGTTTCCATAGTGTACCTTCATTTTCGGTTTCCGTTTCCATGTTTTCTTTTGAAACAAGGAGGTGAAACCATCCAGAATCCAGTTGATCCAGGAAGTCAAATCGGTTCCTTTACTTAGGCTGGCGGCAAACCAAAGTCCTGCAAGAGCACCGCCCAGGTGGGCGATATGTCCTCCGGCATTACTTGAGGTGATGGATAATACATCGATTCCGATAACAACCAGTGCCAGATATTTGAGACGGATAGCACCGAAAAGAAAAAGTTGCACCCTGTAATTTGGTTCACGATAAGCCGTAGCAGCTACGATGGCTAATACGGAAGCTGATGCTCCTACCAATGTTGCACCCGCCACTTGCGAACTGAATAAAGGAAATACATTGTAGGCAACCATATACAGTAAACCTCCACAGATACCTCCTAATACATATAGTCCTCTTAAATGCTTGGCCGAGAAAAAGTAGAGAAACAAACTTCCGAACCAATACAGCCAAAGCATATTGAATAGAATATGCAGGATACCGGCATGCATAAACATATAAGTAAATAACGACCACGGCTGATGAATAAATCCGATAAAGGATGCCGGCAGGGCAAATATACCGAATATATCGGGGGTACTTACTTCAAACAGTCGCAAGAAAACGTTAATCAACGTGCCGATCAGAAAGATGCCTACGTTGATATAAATCAGTTGGATGAAAATATTTCCTCTTCTGAATGTCTCCTTTAAATCAGCTATAATATGTCCCATTGTTATTGCTTTTTTTTCTCCAATACAAAATCAGGATCAATCCAAATAACATTCCTCCCAGGTGAGCAAAGTGAGCGACATTGTCTCCGGCGCTATTGGCAAGTCCTGACCATAATTCAATCGCGGCGTATCCTATAACGAAGAACTTCGCTTTGATAGGAAATGGCAGCGGGAAGATAAACAACCGGTTATTGGGAAATAACATACCGAATGCCAGCAATATGGCGTAAACGGCTCCCGAAGCACCTACGGTGGTCATCATGTTCAGATACTCTTCCATTGGGATAACACCTGTACCTATATTCACTTGTGCGTAGTGGCTAAGTTCCGTTACATATTGAATATACTGTACCCCTTCCTGGATAAGTCCCGCACCGATACCGCAGAGAATATAGTAAAAGAGGAAACGTTTGGGTCCCCAGGTTTGTTCGAGAATCGGTCCGAACATAAAAACGGCAAACATATTAAAGAAAATGTGGCTGAATCCGCCGTGCATGAACATATAAGTGATAAGCTGTGCCGGATTAAAGTCACTTGCGAGGAAAAAATGTAATCCCAGATAATTCGTTAAATCCAGGCCGTAACGTTGGGCTACGATTGTCCCGAAAAATACTAGTACATTGATAATTATCAGGTTTTTAGTTACAGTTGGCATCATTTTAATTTCTGAATATTTAGATAATAGACGCAAAAGTACGAATAAATTCTGTTTTAAAGCATGAAAAACGCTTCCTATTAGCTCTTTTTCAATAATTTGCTGCGTTTTTTTTATGTTTTTATTTGATATGTTGTTTTGTTCGGCTATATTTGTGGAATTAATCCATTGTGGGATAATCTTTTGTGTAACATATATATTAATTAATCATTTTACGTATTATGAATAAGTCTGATCTTATTAGCGCAATGGCTGCTGAAGCTCAAATGAGCAAAGCCGATGCAAAAAAAGCACTTGATGCTTTCATCACTTCAGTTACTAATGCTATGAAAGCTGGTGACAAAGTATCTCTCGTAGGTTTTGGTACTTTCTCAGTAAGCGAAAGAGCTGAAAGAACTGGTATTAACCCTTCTACAAAGGCAACTATTACTATTCCTGCTAAGAAAGTAGCTAAATTTAAAGCTGGTGCTGAATTATCTGCAGCTGTTGAATAAGATAGATAGTTGAAAGAAATTAGGAGAGGAGACGCGATGCGTCTCCTTTTTTTGTATCTTTGCGCGCAAGAAATAACTTGATTATGAAGATAGAAGATAAACTTGTAGCGTCCGTTATCAGCGGACTCAAAGCACTTTACGGTCAGGAAGTCCCTGAAAAGATGGTGCAGTTGCAAAAAACGAAGAAAGAATTTGAAGGACATTTGACGTTGGTGGTATTTCCTTTCCTGAAGATGTCAAAAAAAGGACCGGAGCAAACGGCACAGGAAATCGGTGAATATCTGAAGGCAAACGATCCGGCTGTAGCAGCGTTTAATGTGATAAAAGGGTTCTTGAACCTGACTATTGCATCGGCTACATGGATTGAGTTGCTGAACGAGATTCAGGCAGATGAACAGTACGGTCTGGTAAAAGCTACCGAAACTTCTCCGTTGGTGATGATCGAGTATTCTTCTCCGAATACAAACAAACCGCTTCACTTGGGACACGTGCGTAACAATCTTTTGGGAAATGCGCTGGCAAATATCGTAGCTGCCAACGGCAACAAGGTAGTAAAGACTAATATCGTAAACGACCGTGGTATCCATATCTGTAAATCCATGCTGGCATGGAAGAAATATGGAAACGGCGAAACTCCGGAGACTTCCGGAAAGAAAGGCGACCATCTGGTTGGCGATTATTATGTAATTTTTAATAATAAACTTAAAGAAGAGATAAATACTATTTGTATTAGTGAATCTTGGGATGAGTTGCCGGATATTATTGCAGATAATATTAAGAATAATCTTAGGCTTATAGAAGATTATAAAAATAGGCTTATAGAGGCATATTATTCATTGCCATTTGAAAGTATTCCTTTTTTGACTTCTGAAATTGAGATTCTTGCTGAAACTGCTCATGATAATGGAGATTGGAATGGCTTTTTTAAAGAATTACCCGAAATCTTAAATCAAGACCAATTAAATGATTTTCTTCCTTTCTTTGAAGAAATTGATTATCTCCAAAACCAAATTAATGATTTTGAATCAGGTATTAAATCATTAGTTGAGCGGAATTCTCCTTTGATGCAAGAAGCCCGCGAAATGTTGGTGAAGTGGGAAGCCGGTGATCCGGAAGTACGCGGATTGTGGGAAATGATGAACAACTGGGTATATGCAGGATTCGACGAAACCTACAAGAAGATGGGGGTTAGCTTTGACAAGATCTATTATGAATCCAATACTTATCTCGAAGGAAAAGAAAAGGTAATGGAAGGTCTGGAAAAAGGTTTCTTCTACAAGAAAGAAGATGGTTCCGTATGGGCCGACCTGACTGCCGAAGGACTGGATCATAAGCTCCTTCTCCGTGGTGACGGTACTTCTGTCTACATGACTCAGGATATCGGTACGGCTAAACTTCGTTTTGCCGATTACCCGATTAATAAGATGATTTATGTAGTAGGTAACGAACAGAACTATCACTTCCAGGTGCTTTCTATCTTGCTCGATAAACTTGGTTTCGAATGGGGTAAGAGTCTGGTACACTTCTCTTACGGAATGGTGGAACTGCCGGAAGGTAAGATGAAATCCCGTGAGGGTACGGTAGTTGATGCTGACGACTTAATGGAGGAAATGATTGCCACTGCTAAAGAAACTTCACAAGAACTAGGCAAACTGGATGGTTTGACACAGGAAGAAGCTGATGATATTGCCCGTATTGTGGGTCTGGGAGCATTGAAATATTTCATTCTGAAAGTCGATGCCCGTAAGAATATGACATTCAATCCGAAAGAATCTATCGACTTCAATGGTAATACAGGTCCGTTTATTCAATATACTTATGCACGTATCCAGTCTGTACTTCGGAAAGCTGCCGAATCAGGTATCGTAATTCCTGAACAGATTCCGGCTGGTATTGAATTGAGTGAAAAGGAAGAAGGGCTGATTCAGATGGTTGCCGACTTTGCTGCTGTTGTAAAACAAGCCGGTGAAGATTACAGCCCGTCTATTATTGCTAATTATACTTATGACTTGGTGAAAGAATACAATCAGTTCTATCATGACTATAGTATTCTGCGCGAAGAGAATGAGGCGGTGAAAGTATTCCGTATCGCTCTGTCTGCTAATGTAGCTAAAGTTGTTCGCTTGGGAATGAATTTGCTGGGTATCGAAGTTCCTTCCAGAATGTAAGACTTTCTCTGAACAAAATAGACTTCTGCGGGGTTTCTTTTATATATATAAAAGGAACCTCGTATGTTTTACTCCCCCCCATCCATTGCTTCGGAAGAGAGAAACGGAAACTGCTACTGTCTCTTATTCCGAACTGCTGTTTGACCTGATTTATGTTTTCTCGGTCACGCAACTTTCACATTATTTGCTTCATAATCTCACTTGGGAAGGATTATTGAAAGAAACAATCCTGTGGTTTGCAGTCTGGATGTTGTGGCAACATACCATCTGGGTGACTAACTGGTTCAACCCGGATACCCGGCCGATACGTATTCTTCTTTTTATCAGTATGCTGGTGGGGCTGGTGATGGCGGCTGCTATTCCTTATGCCTTTACTTACCGGGGATTGATATTTGCTGTCTGCTATGTTCTGATACAGGCAGGGAGAACACTTTATATTATCGGGGTGTTAGGAGATCATCATCTGGCTGCTAATTTTAAGCGAATTATGGGCTGGTTCTGTATATCTGCCGTCTTTTGGATTACGGGTGCCATATTGCAGGGAGAATGGCAAATTCTACTGTGGATTATAGCCGCCATCTGTGATTATACAGCCCCGATGCACGGATTTGCTTTACCTCGTCTGGGACGTTCGGACAGTAGCAAGGAATGGACTATTGAGGGGCATCATTTGGTGGAACGTTGCCAGTTGTTTGTGATTATTGCTTTTGGAGAAACTCTATTGATGACAGGAGCTTCTTTGAGTGAAGTAGAAGAATGGACGCCTCTCGTGATTATTTCTGCTGTCATATCTTTTATTGGTAGTTTGGCTATGTGGTGGGTTTACTTTGATGTGAGCAGTGAAGCCGGTAGTCGGAAAATACAGGAAGTGAAAGATCCCGGAAAGCTGGGGTTGATTTATAATGCAATTCATATTGTACTGGTGGGAGCATTGATTATTTGTGCGGTAGGAGACGAGCTGATTGTTGCCTATCCCGAACAAGAAATGAGAGCGGAAGTTGTTTTTGTTCTGATTATCGGACCAATCGTTTATATTCTGGCAAATAGTATCTATAAATATGTCACGTGCCGTATGCTTCCTTTATCACATATTATTGCTGTAATAGCTTTGGCTTTACTGCTTCCCTGGCCTTATCACATTTCTTTATTGACGATGAATATCTTGGTAACATCTGTTTTTATATTCGTGATTGTGTTTGATATGCTATTCCCTAATAAAGGTTTTAAGATAAAATGGGAGCCGAAGATTTAATGATGGAAGCCTATTCATAACGGATAATACTTACATCCTATAATGTTGTGGCTTAAAATAAAAACACAGTTCACACGAATTCTTGGTGAGTATTCGAGAAGTTGTGTGAACTGCGTAATTCGCGCCTTTCTAAACAGATGTCTATTATGTCTTTTTCATCGATGGTTCGCAATGCGAAGTCCCGATAGCGATTCCGTACAATATCCGGGCTGCTTTTATTTAAATCGTATCAATCTTTATTTGTACCAATCTTTATTTTGTTTCCCATTCGATGATACCCATCCAGAGAACTTGGGATATGATTGATCGATTCGTTTCCCTTCCTCTGGAACCGGGAGATTACTTACTGGCATATTGATAGCAAACGGCATCAAGTCTGCAGAAACATAATACATCCCTTCTTCTGGTCTGTAGATGTCTTTTCCGGTTCCCAGTAACGATAAGTCGGCTTTGTCAGTCGGGGGATAATTTATCAGATGTAATTCTTTGCCTCTACCCTCGTTGGAACTGATGAAGATAAACGGGTTGTAAGGAGGTACCACCTCTTTCTCACTAGCTCCATCAAGCGTGATGGTTACAGTATATTCTTTCTTTGATTCATCAGTGATATTTTTGAATTTTGTCATGTCGTCATACAACAATATGGTTGGGTGAGACTGTCCAGGCTCTGTTTCTTTTCCTTCCATGTATATAGAACTTGATAAACCACTGGCATCAGGCCCCGTTATTTTTACACTCTTGACATTGCTGTTTGAGAGCTTGTGTAATTGATATCCAAATCCGTTTTGCAGATAACCGCCACAGTGCTGTAAGATAAACTTGTCTTCAATTTCGTAAATGCGATTGTCAAGAGCATTTCGGGTCATCGTACTGGTGTACTTTACCATTACGTCATTCATATCGTAATCACCTAACTTAGGCCATAAGTCTTCAAAAGCCAGTGTACCGGAATAAGAAATTTTATATTGCTCGGGGATTGCTTCGGGGTCTTCAGGCAATGGAGGCAATATCGGGTCAATAGCATTCTTTTCTGACGTATGAATATAGAAGATGGCATCTGCATAATCGAAGTCAATATTATCTTCGAATCCTACTGCTACAATCTGCCCGGACTTGGAATCACGGAGAGATACAGTTCTTTGTGTATTATTCGTGTTTAGATTCCTGGTGGAGTAGCGTGCCCCCATACCATTTATGATATCGCCCACTTTGTCTTTATCTGTTTCTGAGGTGAGTTTACTCTTGAATCCCATACCTTGAAGGCACCAGCCAATTGTGACTCCTGCAGGAAATTTGTCTTCGTATTCCTGTGTCTCTTCATTCCAATATTTGAGTTTTATTTCTTCGCCACACACTAATGCTCCTACCCCTAAAGTCTTGTAAACAGGAGAGGTGTTTGGGAATGCAATTATTTGGTTTATATCACTCGTGCTCTGGGGCGGATTGTTGGTCGGATAGGTGTAATATCCAACTGTATTGTACCATGCAGCAGAGCTGTTTATAAATACGAGGCTTACTTCGGTCGGGTTAACAATTGGAATATCTGAAGTCATTTTAATGGAACCATCAAAAAACTCCGGATAATTCTGACTGATGTTCATAACCTTGCTTTTACCGCTCTCATCTTTGACTGTAACCTTTCTGAAAACATACTTGATGTTGTATAGTACGTCTGCCGGAGGTATATTTATTTTAGGTTCCAGGTTGGTTGGTCTTCCGCTGTCATCCCAGTCTGCATCGGGAAGAACATGCCATTCTTTTAGATAGGTATGTTGGTTCACGGTCACTCCTCTGGTTTTTGATGCCGTTTGTGAACGTAAGGTAGCGATATATGCATCTTGATTAAATGAAAGCCGACGACTGTCGTCAATCGTTAGTTTAAGAGGAGATACGGTGGCTAAATAATCCGATGATAACCATACTTCCGAGAGGTCCGCCGGAATATTCATCTCTCCGCTGAATTTGCCTTCTTCGTCTGTAACTGCACGGTAGATAGGCTCTATGTCCTTTTGGGACACGCTGCCGTCAGCTGAGTATTCAATGGGATCTTGATCGTAAATGTCAAAAAGGACACGATAATTTTCGCTTTTGAAACAATAATTGATATCCAAAGCGACAGCTTGGGTCATGTTGAAGTCGAAGTATGCTTCTTTTGGCATATGCCTTCTCTCCCAAGATAAGTCACGCTCTTTGTCCATACAACTGATGGAAGCTATGGTAAGCACTCCTATCATTAAATACTTTAAATTTGTTTGCTTCATAAGTTTGTGTATTAAAAGATAAAGAGCAAATATATACATTTAATTATATAATTTGCTCTTTTTCTAGTTTTTTTATTTCTTTTTTGCGAATCGTCCTTTTTTTGTGGTCGCTGGTCCTTTTTCATCTTGTAATTTGATGAGTTCCAAACAGCTAGCCAAACTCAAATCTTGCGGGACGATATCTTTAGGAATTTTATAATTGGAACCCTTATAGGTAATATAAGGTCCGTAACGTCCGTTCAGAATCTCAAGTTCCGGCTCCTCTTCAAACTTCTTGATGTGGCGTTCCGTTTCTTTCTGGCGTTTCTCCAGAATCAGCTGTTCTGCCTCTTCCAAAGTAATTTCCATCGGATCAAGTGTTTTCGGGAGCGATACATATACCTTATTATGCAGGACATACGGACCGAAACGGCCTACGCCTACACTGACTGATTTTCCTTCATATTCGCCCAGTGTACGAGGTAATTTGAATAATTCCAGTGCTTCTTCCAAAGTGATGGTTTCCATGGATTGACCTTTCTTCATTTGTGCGAAGCGTGGTTTTTCTTCATCTTCTACAGTACCAATCTGTACAACAGGACCGAAGCGACCAATCTTAACAGAAACAGTCTTGCCTGTTCCCGGTTCTTCTCCCAGAATACGTTCGCCTACTTTATGTTCCGTCTTGATAGCCAATGTGTTTTCTACAGATGGGTGGAATTTATCATAGAAATTCTTCATGATAGAAGTCCATTTCACTTCTCCTTCTGCAATCTCGTCAAATTCCTTTTCTACACTGGCGGTAAAGTTGAAATCCAGAATGTCTGGGAAATATTCGGTAAGGAAATCATTTACCACAGTGCCGGTATCCGTTGGGAACAACTTCGCCTTTTCTGCACCGGTAATTTCAGTATGGTTTTCATCCTTAATCTGACGATCTTTCAATGTCATGACATTAAACTGTCGTTCTTCCCCGTCTTTATTACCTTTCTCCACGTATTCGCGTTGTTGGATGGTAGAGATAGTAGGTGCATACGTAGACGGACGTCCGATACCCAGTTCTTCCAACTTGCGTACAAGACTTGCTTCCGTATAGCGTGGAGGACGTTGGGTGAAACGTTCGGTTGCGATGATAGGGCCGTGTTCCAGCTTCTGACCTTTTTTCAGAGGAGGAAGCAGGTGGCTCTCATCTTCCTGTTCGTTGTCATCGTCATAAGATTCACGGTATACACGGAGGAACCCGTCAAACTTAATCACTTCGCCGATGGCTGTAAACACGTCGCTGCTGCCACTTATTGTTATGGTAGCAGTTGTCTTTTCCAGTTCTGCATCTGCCATTTGTGAGGCAATGGTGCGTTTCCATATCAAGTCGTACAGTTTCTTTTCCTGTGCTGTTCCTTCAATGGATTGGTTTTCCATATAGGTAGGGCGGATAGCCTCATGCGCTTCTTGTGCACCCTTAGTCTTTGTTTCGAAATGGCGGGGGTGTACGTAGCGGTCACCCATCATTTTGATGATAGCGTCTTTACTGCCTGCTGTCGCAAATTCCGAGAGGTTGACAGAGTCCGTACGCATATAAGTGATGAATCCCGATTCGTATAAGCGTTGCGCGAGCATCATGGTCTGCGCTACGGTATATCCCAGTTTGCGTGCGGCTTCCTGTTGCAACGTAGATGTTGTGAATGGAGCAGGAGGTGTTTTCTTGACCGGGCGGGTAGTAATATCGTCGATAGCAAAGCTTGCTCCCTGACATGCGTTGAGGAAGGCTTTTGCTTCTTCTTTTGTTTTAATGCGGCGAGCCAGTTCAGCTTTCATTTCTACCAGTTTTCCATCCGTGTCCGGGACGAGGAATACGGCAGTGATGCGATAAGCAGCTTCCGTTTGGAAAGCATGTATTTCACGTTCACGTTCAACGATCAGGCGGACAGCAACTGACTGAACACGTCCGGCAGAAAGTGCCGGTTTCACTTTTCTCCAAAGCACGGGAGAGAGTTCGAAACCTACGATACGATCCAGAATCCGTCGTGCTTGCTGTGCATTTACGAGGTTGAGGTCAATGTCGCGTGGTTGCTCAATCGCTTTTAAAATAGCGCTTTTCGTAATTTCATGAAATACGATTCGTTTTGTGTTTTCCGGTTTTAGTTTCAAGACCTCATACAGATGCCAGGCAATCGCCTCTCCCTCGCGGTCCTCATCGGATGCGAGCCATACGGTTTCTGCCTCTTTAGCTTCTGTCTTCAGTGTGCTAACCAGCGCCTTTTTGTCTGCCGGGATTTCGTAGCTGGGTTTAAAATCATTATTTACGTCGATACTGAAATCTTTTTTCTTCAGATCGCGTATGTGTCCGTAACTAGAAAGGACTTTGAAATCTTTCCCCAGAAACTTTTCAATCGTTTTTGCTTTTGCCGGAGACTCGACAATGACAAGGTTTTTCTGCATAATTCTTTCTTTTATAATGGCTTGTACCACAATATTCGGGGACAAAAGTAAAAAAAAAGATTCTCCCTACCTTATATTATAAGGAGAATTTAATAAAATCTTGAAATTTACATCTGTGAAGGTAAAGGCTAATATGGTAAATCTTAAAATTTGATTCAGGACGTTCGGTGGTATATATTAAAATGAAATAAGATGATATTTAATGCAATATGCCCATCTCGAATAGTACGGGATGGGCATATTGTGTTTTTATTATATTCTGTCTATTTCCCTTAGAACCGGAAACTCAATCCTCCTAAGAAATTGAATCCTTCCGTAGGATAACCTAAATAATATTGATATTTCTTGTTTAGCAGGTTATGTACTTGCGCATAAACAGATACTCCTTTGAATACATTATAGCTGGCTCCGATATGCAAATCATTAATTGCGGTCATTTTTGCATACTCTTTCACTTCTTTCCGGTTGATGTAATCATAACCTAGATTTATGTTAAGAGCAGAGATCGGATGAATACGTACATTGAAAGACATTTCACTGACAGGTTTCACAGCCAACAGATATTCCTCTGTTTTGCTGTCCCAATTACGGTAAGTATATTTAGCTGATATTCCGAGAATATCTTTGTAATCGTAACTGATTTCACCGCCAAGGTAGAGATTTTCTGTATTATCTTGAGCAAAAGAAAGGTAAGAACCTGAATGAATATTACTTGGGGCAAAACCTAAATAAGATAAGTCGTTCTTTAGATTTTGATAACCACCGAACACGTTGAACCAAAGTCCCGGATAAGGGCTTGCTTTGAATCCGATACTACCGTTGATTTGCTCGTAAGTATCATAAGGACGTTGTACGTATCCCAAAGTGGCAGTGGTATTTGCCTCCGGCAGTTCACCGTAAGGACAGATACTTTCTAATCTGCGGAAATCATTCAATTGCTTACCGCCGGTTGCTTTTGCATAAACAATGTAGCTATCAGAAAAAATATACTGTGCAGTGATATCGGGTGAGATACGGAAAGACTTGTCAAATCCGAAAGATAAATCTACATTGGCTCCGATATGCAGTTTCCAGTCATCATTATCCAGTTCGTAATATGGATTTAAAAGAAGCGTTGTGTAGTTTTTGAAGTATTCATCTCCGGTGGAAACATTCTTTGTATATCCGTTGTAGAGAAGATTGTTCATTTCCAAAGCGATAGTTATTAATTGTTGGTCGCCGATAGCTCCCGTGACATCGCCTTTGGTACGTATGATTGTTTCCTTGATACCTGTATTGGCTTCAGATTCATTGAACATGTTATGCTGACGTTCATACATCAACAGGTTTGTTTCTGCATTGAAACGCAGTGGTGCAGTCTCATCAATGAAATGAATGCCCGCATGAAAGTCACCGGATGTGAATTTCTGCTTGCTGTTTACGCTTTCCGGTTGGAAGTTGAAGTTGCTCAATCCGAAGTTTCCGGCAATATTTAAATCCAACTTATCGAATTGATGCGTATAATCCACATTAGCACGTGTGCGGTAGTAGAAAGCATTCCATTTCTCTCCATTTGTGAAAGGAAGAGTTAACTTACCATCCATTCCATCCATTTGGAAACGAACATTCAGCCTATCTTTTTTTGACAGGCGGAATAGATAATTGGCGAGAACATCCAAATTGCCATAATTACCATATCCGGCACGTACATATCCCGGGGTAGTGCCGGGTTGAACTTCTTTTCCGGTATAGGGGCGCATCAGGCCTGCCGGAACGGAAGTGGCCGGAAAGAATGTTGTAGCATACTCTACTTCTTTCTTGCTCACTGTCGGTTCTTCTACTTTAGGCAGGACGTTTACTTTCGAGGCGTCCATAATGTCCGGGTTATATTCTTGTTCCACAACGACCGTGCGGGTCATTGTTGTATCCTTCGGTTGGGTGGTTTGGGCTTGAAGGCAGGATGGCATTGAGATTGCCAATGCGAGTCCTCCTATTATATAATGAGATCGTTTCATACTTTTCTATTTTTTAATTCTCAATTCTCAACTTTCAATTTACTAAGTCTGCTTTCAATCATGCTTTCAATATCGTCATTCCCTTGATAATTTTGTTGCAGACTTAGCAGATATTGGCGTGCGTCCAGATCTTTACCCGTAGCATGATAGACGTCGGATAGAAGGATAAAACTACGTGCCAGCCAATAAGCATGAGGTGTGCTCTGTTCTATATAGTTGAGCAATTCTTTCTCTGCAGCGGCATATTCTTTTGCGTCGTAGAGGGATTGTGCAACCTGATATTTAGCTTCGGCACCGTAAGAGTTACGTGTGTCTTTGGCCAGTTCACGATAGTCTTCCATTGCTTTCTTGTCAGCCTTTTGCTTGGTATAGGCTTTAGCACGGTAATAAAGAGCTTCATTTCTTAGCTCCGGACTAAGTTTGGCCTCTGCAAGCAAGTCGGTAGCTGCATGGATGGTTTCTATGTCATCTCGCAATAGGAAGGCGCAACGCAGAATACCCGTTTCAGCAAGTTGGCGGCGCTCTACGTTGGTTGCTTTTTCTTTCAGCATTTTGTAGCTAGCCAATGCTTCAGCCATATTTTGCTGGTTGAATTGCACTTCAGCACGCAAGATCAGTGCTTCTTCTGCAAACGGATTGTTTGGATATTCCAACAACTTACCGGAATGGAGAAGAATCATATCATAATTCTTCTGCTCGTTTCCGATCAGGCAGAGATAATAATGTGCGTTCAGGCTGAAGGCTCCTTCCGGGAAAGTTTGCAGGTATTTGTTGAGGCTTGTTTTGGCTTCTTCCATTCTGCCTCGTGCATAAATCTTTTCTGCGGCGGCATACGTAAGCGAGTCTTGTTCGTTAGCATCGAAACGGATGTGTCCCGGCATGGCATTTGCTAAAGCAGCAAATTCGTCGATACGGTTGAGGTCTACATAAATAGATTTCAAATCACGCATGGCAAGGCGGGCTTCTTCACTGCCCGGATATTTTTCGATAACCTGTTTGTAGGCTTCGATTGCTTGGTTGTAATCTCCTTTTTGGTAATATAATAATCCGATTTCGGCGGCAGCTTTCCGGCTGACCGGGCTTTCAGGATATTTAGTAAGCAATTCTTTGAAAGAGGTAATGGCTTGATTGTTGTTGTCCATCAAAACATAGGAACGTCCTTTCTCGTAAATAGCGTTTACGGCATAAGGAGAAGCAGGGTACTTTCCTACCAGACGGTTCAGCAAGGTAATCTTACCGGTATAGTCTTTCTGCAGACCGGATACAAGAGCCAGCTGATAGAAAGAATAGTCTCCGGAAGAAGTATTCATCTGCTCGGCTTGTGAATAATACTGTTTGGCTTCTTCAAAGTTACGTACATGCAGGTGGCAGTCACCAATACGATTGTATGCATCGGCAAGTGCGGTTGCATTTTCACCTTTCTCCAGTTGAACGTATTTTTGGAAATAATTGCTTGCTTGCGTATAGTCTTTCCGGTGGAAAGCGATATACCCTAAGTTATAATTGGCAAGCGCATACATTTCGTTATTGGGTTGGGTGGTGAGTTGCAGATAAGCATTAAAATCACGTGCGGCTTCTACCATTCGGTTTAGACGGTAATAGGATTCTCCGCACCAATAGTAAGCGTCTGCCTTGGTCTGACGATTATATTGTCCGATGGCAATGGATTGGTTCAGATATTTCAGAGCTTGTTCGAAGTCGGCGTTAGCGAAAGATTGAGTTCCTAATTGGAACAGTATCTTTTGTTTGGCTTCCAATATTTGCGCGCTTGGTTTGGCAATCCGGTCGATTGATTTCAAAGCTGCGTCGTAGCTACGTGTATTCATGTAAACTTCTACCAGGTAGCTGCTGACTTTTTCAGCATAAGGAGAAGTCGGAAATTCATTCAGGAATTTCTCGAAGGCAGTAACTGATTCACCGAAAGCGGAGAAAGAAGTCTCGTGCAGGCAAAGAGCGTAATTGTAAGCTGCCTGTTCCTTGATTTGCATATTAGCATTGGAGGCGGCTGCTTGTTCAAAAGCCATGCGTGCTTTGTTTTTCTCTGCCAGTTGCAGATAAGAGAGTCCCATGTGGAGATACGCATTTTGGGTAAGAGCATCGTTGTCAGTTGTCACTTTACCTAATGTTTCGGCTGCTTTGGAGTATACTTTTGTTTGGTAGTAGGAGAGTCCCAGCATATAAAGGGCATCCCGGCGGGGAGCCGAGCGATCCTTATTCAGGTAATTGTTGAATGCTTCTACGGCTTGGTGATATTGTCCGAAATGGTAATAGGCATCTCCAAGAATACGGTACATTTCTGCGGCGTGCTCGTTATTCGGGTAGGCTGACAGGTAGTTTTGTGCTACAATTTGTGCCTTATCATAGTTTTTGAGCTGCGTATAAATTTCGGCTATATAATAAGGGACGAGTGCTTTGTACTTCGAGTCGTCCTGCAATGGAAGGAAACCTTTCAATGCTTCACTATAGCGTTTTTGTGTATAGCGGATGTAGGAAAGATAGTAATCACAATCTTTGGCGTATTTGGGGCTGTTGGCGCGCAAAGTTTCAAACCAGATGGCTGCTTCTCTTAGATTATCGGTTTTCAGATAACAGGTAGCCAGTTGGTAGGTGCAGTCGTCCCGTTCTTCATTACCTAACAAATCGAGGTCGGCAGAGTTGAAGAGTGCTAGTGCTTCATCATATTTTCCTTCGTAGAAATAGCAGGAGGCTAACAGCGCATAAATGCGGTTAGCGTATGGAGTATCAGGATAACGGTCGAGATATTTGCGGAGGAGTTCGATGCGGTTTTTGTCTTTCAGTTCGTAAGCCGAACTGACTAGCATATACTCTGCGTCCTGAAGAAGGCTGGCTGCAGGCTTTTGTTTTACAAATGCTTTCAATGCCGGCAGAGCAGCTGCATAATTCTTTTCCTGGAAAAGTTCTTTCCCTTCTTTATAAAGGTTGTCAGTCGAAGTGAACTTATCACCTGTCTGGGCAAATCCTATAATGGGCGTGCAGCAGATGGCGGCACAAATGAGTCTAGTAATTTCTTTTTTCATAATCGGGTGTTTATGCAAAAGTACTACATATCTTTCAATGAGAATCCTTTGAAAGTTATTTTATAATCATTTAATTCTTTATGTAAAGTTTCTCCTTTCTTTTCCAATGCCGGGATACTTATTTTTCTCGGATTTCTTTTTACTTCTCCGATAAGTGCTGTTTTGTTAAACCGGTTGAGGGCGATCAGGTCTATTTCATTTTCTCCGTTTTTGTCCCAATAGTTACCTACGTCGGTAACTTCCTCTTCTTCAGCGATAAGTTCACGGAAATATTTTTCTAACAATAGGCCGCTGTATTGTTCATAGTTCTTTTCTACATATTCTATCAGTAAATGGTTTTTCCCCATTTCCAGTACTGCGTTGTTTGGGAAAATAAAGCGAAACCAGAATCGTAGAAAATTGTCTTGCAGGCAATAACGGGTAGCACGACTATTAGGTTTAGCGAACATCGGTTTCACTTTTTTGATTAATGAATATTCATCCTCAAGGTTGGCTAAATAGGAACCGGTGTTTTTATTGATGATGGAATCAATCTCTCGTTGTGTTGTTTTTCCTTCTGCAATGAGAGATAGGATAGAAAAATAATTGGCATAGTCTTTCCCGAACTCGGAAATCAACATGTCTTTGCCTTCTGTCAGAAATGGTGAGCCTTCGGAAAGCGCATAATCTATCATGGCTGTTTTATTAAATGCTTTCGCTTCCATCAATAGGGTGATGTATTTGGCTACTCCACCTGTCAGCAAATACAAGCAAAGCAAATCTTCCGATGTGAATTGGGGGGCATGGTCTGCTAGAATCTCTTTGATAACGGTGGTGGTGAATGGATGCAGAGAAATTCGGGCGGTAAGGCGTCCGTATAGTGGCTCCTTGCGGTCTTCGAATATTCTTTTCATCATTGAATAAACGGAACCGCATACAATGAAATTGATTTTGGAAGTCGCGTGATATTGGTCCCAAATACGTTGTATGTCACTGACGATAGACGGATTGACATAGAGAAATTCTTGAAATTCGTCAATGATTAATGTGAAATTTTCCTTTTGGGAATGTTGCATCAGCAGTTCAAAGAGCTGTGCGAACTCTCTGATTTCTCCATAGATACGAATGCCAAGCGTTTCCTGAATGACAGGTTGATATTGTGCGCAAAGCAGGACTTCACTCTTTCTTGCTACAAATATATATACGAATCGGGTGTCTTTGACAGACTCTAAGAGTAGAGCTGTTTTTCCGATTCGTCGGCGTCCGGTCATTACAGTAAAGCAAGCGCTCGTTTGTGATTGCTTTTTAGCTGCATACAGTATCGCCATTTCTTTCTTTCGGTCGTAGAACTTCATATTATTGCTATCTTAATGGCAGTTAATTTAATGGCCATTAAATTAATGGTGGTTACAAAGATAACACAATATGTTGTATTTTGTTCATTTATAGTAATATAATATGATTGTTTAAGATTATGTGATAAATTACTTTGATCTATTTGGTTGAGATGAACTTCTATTTTACAAATACATCAATTGGCTACTGAAAAATGGCCCATCTTAAGAAAAGGAATATTTAAACGAGAATAAAAGGCGTAATTACTGGGAGGATTGAGAAATATAAAAAAACGCAGAGATTTGTAGGTGCGAAATTCTTTCTTTTTGTTATATGAGATGTTTGTCGATTAAATTGTAATGCTTTTCTTCTTTTTCACTTGTTGTGTAAACTGAAATGTGGTTAGAAACTGGCATTTTGTTGTTTGTTGCCTTTTCGATATTTGTGATGAAATAGAAGAAAAACGGTCTTAATTTTCCCTTATTTGTCTTCCTCACCGAGCAAAAGCTGCTTCGTCGGTGAGAAAGGAAGCGTTCCTCGGTGGGGAAGAACTCCTTGGTTTTAAACCAACGAATCTTTTCTTGATAGAAAAAGATGCATATTCGACTTGAATTTATACGGTATTAGCCTGTGATTTTGCATACAGTTGCATGTTTTTATGCATTTTATTCTCCAGATCATTATTTTTTTATCTGATGTTTTGGAGGAATATCTTAAAAATGGGACATAACTATAGATGAAATACTCTCAATCTATCAGGCTGATGAGATTATCTTAGCGGCATTGAGCTAGAAACAAGCTAAGTCCGCGACGGATAGAATCCAACCCAAAATCTTCCGGATGAATCTCGGAGAGAGGTAGGAAGAAAGAATCTGCTACATCATCCATGGCGGAGAAATGGCTCATGTCTTCTACAGTGCAGAGGAAAAACATATCGAGAGTATGTACAGGGAAACCTGAATAAACATAAATATTGGGAAGTGTGAACTGGTAAACGGCTTTTTTAACTTTCAGCCCTGTTTCTTCCAGTACTTCGCGGGCAACACCTTCTTCGCCTGTTTCATTCATATCGATGAATCCGCCGGGAAGATCGAGAGTCCCTTTGGCTGGCTCTTTGGCACGTTTGCAGACAAGCAGTTCATTTTTCTCATTCAAGATGAGTGCTACTGTGGCGGCAGAAGGATTGAAATAATAGACAAAGCCGCAATCTGCACATTTTTTAGATTTCTCGTTGTTAATCTCAAAATGAGAGGAACCACATTTAGGGCAATATAAGAATTGGTCAAGAGGATGTTCCATAATCGTATATATTTTCCAGTTTTTTTGTTTATGCATGCAAAGGTATAAAATGCTTTTATTAATTTCATCTATCAGTGCATAGAAATATTCGATTGGGCTTTTTTTGCAAAGGCGGGGTTTCTGCCTTTATCTTTGTATCAGAAACAAAAAACAAAACGTTGTTTCTGATGTTATAAGTCAAATCAATTAATAACAATAAAAGCAATAAAGATTATGGAACCAATTTTAAATTCTCAACTTCCTGAATTCAGTGTTCAGGCTTTTCACAACGGAGCTTTCAAGACTGTAACCAGCAATGACCTGAAAGGTAAATGGGCGATTCTTTTCTTCTATCCTGCCGACTTTACTTTCGTATGTCCTACTGAATTGGTGGATATGGCTGAAAAGTACGACCAGTTCAAAGCGATGGGTGTAGAAATCTATTCGGTAAGTACTGACTCTCATTTCGTGCACAAAGCTTGGCATGATGCTTCTGAAAGTATTCGCAAGATTCAATATCCGATGTTGGCAGACCCGACTGGCGCTTTGAGCCGTGCACTGGGTGTATATATCGAAGAAGAAGGTATGGCTTATCGCGGTACATTCGTTGTCAATCCGGAAGGAAAGATTAAAGTGGTGGAACTGAATGATAACAATATTGGCCGTGATGCAAGTGAATTGCTTCGTAAAGTGGAAGCTGCACAGTTTGTAGCCAGCCATGACGGAGAAGTTTGCCCGGCTAAATGGAAGAAGGGTGAGTCTACCCTGAAACCAAGCATTGACCTGGTAGGTAAGATTTGATAGATCTTGATAATGGTGATTATGGGAGGCCGGTAACGGGAGACGCTGCCGGCCTTTCTTTTAAAAAAATGAAAGGAAAAAAGATATGTTAGAATCTGCATTAAAAGAACAACTAAAGGGTATTTTTGCTGGGCTGGAGGCAAACTTTACTTTTGATATATCCGTATCATCCAGCCACGAAAACAAAACAGAATTATTGGAGCTGCTGGGAGATGTAGCGGATTGTTCCGATCATATCACTTGTGTAGTGAATGAGGGAGACGCATTGAAGTTTACTTTACTGAAGAATGGCGACCGCACCGGAATTACATTCCGGGGTATTCCTAACGGACATGAGTTCACGTCATTGCTTTTGGCTATTCTGAATCTGGATGGCAAAGGAAAGAACTTTCCCGATGAGGCCGTTTGCAACCGTGTGAAAGCACTGAAAGGCCCGATACATTTGACCACTTATGTTTCGTTGACTTGTACGAACTGCCCTGACGTAGTGCAGGCTCTGAATGCAATGACTACTTTGAATCCGGCTATTACGCATGAAATGGTAGACGGTGCGCTTTATCAGGATGAAGTAGATGCACTGAAGATACAAGGAGTACCCTCTGTCTTTGCAGATGGAAAATTACTTCATGTAGGCCGTGGTGAATTTGGCGAATTGCTTGCCAAGTTGGAAGAACAATATGGTATTGACGACACCAAAGCGAATGCAGAGGTGAAAGAATATGATGTGATTGTAGCCGGTGGAGGACCTGCAGGAGTATCGGCAGCTATTTATTCTGCTCGTAAAGGGTTGCGTGTAGCTATTGTGGCCGAGCGTATTGGCGGACAGGTGAAAGAAACGGTAGGTATTGAGAATTTAATCTCTGTTCCGGAAACGACAGGAAATGAACTTGCCGATAATCTGAAAACTCACTTGTTGTGTTATCCGGTGGATTTGCTGGAGCATCGTAAAGTAGAAAAAGTAGAAGTGGTTGGAAAACAAAAGCAGATCACTACCTCTGTTGGGGAGAAATTCCTGGCTCCGGCACTGATTATTGCAACCGGTGCAAGCTGGCGTAAACTGAATGTTCCGGGAGAAGCGGAGTATATCGGTCGTGGTGTTGCTTTCTGCCCTCATTGTGATGGGCCGTTTTATAAGGGAAAGCATGTAGCAGTAGTAGGTGGAGGAAATTCCGGCATTGAGGCAGCGATTGACTTGGCTGGTATCTGCTCCAAAGTCACTGTTTTTGAATTTATGGATGAGTTGAAAGCAGACAGTGTACTTCAAGATCGACTTAAATCATTGCCGAACGTGGAAGTGTTTGTAAGTTCACAGACTACGGAAGTGATAGGAAATGGTGATAAACTGACTGCCCTGCGCATCAAAGATCGCAAAACGGAAGAAGAACGTTTGGTTGAGTTGGATGGTGTATTTGTACAAATCGGGCTTTCTGCGAATAGCAGTGTATTCCGCGACATAGTGGAAACCAACCGTCCGGGCGAAATCATGATTGATGCACATTGCCGTACGAATGTGACGGGTATCTATGCAGCCGGAGATGTTTCTACGGTTCCTTATAAGCAAATTATTATCTCTATGGGCGAAGGAGCGAAAGCTGCGCTTTCTGCATTTGACGATAGAGTGAGAGGGATTATCTGATTGATGTATTCAGATATAAAAAGCACATAAACAAAATATTAGCAGGAGGAGGAATAACTCCTCTAAAAAATACCCCCGTTACAAATTTGTAGCGAGGGCTATTTTATATTTAGAGAGCATGACCTTCATCGACTACTCTATCCTGTGCATGGAGACAAATGTTCATGAATATCCGAGAAAGTGAAATGAACGTTGTTCTCATGGCATTAAATTTTTGGGCTTTTAAGAAATGTGTGTTAAGTTCATTTATTTAGTCATGATATGTATATCTGACGAAATCAAACAATCCGGAATTTTCCTGCTGTGCCGGTTGGTCTCCAATAAATTTAAGATTCTCTACACTGCAAAAAATATGGAATGCAATGTCTTTCCCAAATTCCAGTTGAAGTTCATGTTTGGGCTCGTTGTCTATTAACCAGGTGATGTAATAGTTCCCGTTTTTTAATGTCAGATCAATTTCGAACAGATGCCATCCGGTCTTGATTACTACAGGAACGGAAGAAAAAGGATATGCCTGCGATGTCATATAAGCAATCATTTCGTCCGGAGCTGCATTTAACTCCTTGCGAACTGTATCTTTACCATATCCGACTTCAAAATCCAATTCATGTTGGTCGTCATGGTATATCCACGAACCCACGCTACATTGATCTCCTATTCCCATTTGCGGGATATGAGTACGCCAGGTATATCTTCCTGTTGTATAAATCCGTTCTACAGTATGAACCTTTTTCCGATCCACCGAGTTAGCCCGGGTAAAGATCCGTAAGTAACCATTCTCTAATATGCATTGATTATCCGGGTTGTTATCCTGATGTCCGTATTTCCATCCATCCAGATTGTTGAAATTCCATTCTTTGTTTGGCGGATTTTTAGTACTGATGTCATTGGTCTGTTGCTGTGCAAAGCAAAGGCCGCAAATGCATATTAGTAACAGAGTTAAATAGTAGTTTCTCATAATAATTGAATTTAAGTGTATTCGTTTTCTATCAATTGCTTGCTGCAAAAGTAGTCGAATGCTTTATTCTACTCATCAGATTTTAGTCATTTCAAATCATGAAACGTCCAAATCTGCACTGGAAATCCTAATCGCTCTGTTCCGGGGAGTATAATTTCTATATAAATGATAAACTAAAGTGCTGAATCTATTCTGATTGTTGTTGGGTAGAACCGTGTTGTGCTCTGAATTGAGAAGGAGTCATTCCTTTCATTTCTTTAAATAGCGTACTGAAATATCGTTGATAAGTGAAACCTACCTGCTCTGATATTTCAGTAATGCTCATGTCAGACTGAGTTAAAAGAATGATTGCTTTGTCGATTCTTCTACGATTGATATAATCGTTTGCTCCCATGCCGGTCAGTTCCTTGACCTTATTATATAAGGATGTCCGGCTCATAGCCATTTGAGCAGTCAGGAATTTTACGTCCAGATCTGGTTGAGACAGATTCTGATCAATCATTTCATTCAATTTAATCATAAATTGTTCATCCGCATTGCTGAAAGTAGCCTCTTGCGGAGACAGAATGAATTGATTGCCCCTGTATCTGGATTTAATATATTCACGATTTCTCATCTGGTTCTGGATCACGCTAAGGAGCATTTCCATTTCAAAAGGTTTAGGTAGATAGGCGTCGGCTCCTAATTTGTATCCTAACATCTGGCTTTCAGAATCGGCTCTGGCGGTAAGCAGAATGACAGGGATATGGCTAATATTCAGATTTTCTTTAATTTCCTTGCATAGCTGATAGCCATTCATTTGTGGCATCATTACATCACTTACTATAATGTCCGGTTGCTGTTGCTTAATAACTTCCAGCGCTACCAATCCATTTTCTGCCTGATAGATCTTCTTGAATTTATCCTTAAGAGCATTTTTTAAGAATTCTCTTAAGTCCTGTTTATCTTCTACAATCAACAGTGAGTATCCTTGTAGAGAGAAAGCCCCGGATTCTATTTTCTCTTCTTCCTCCGGAGAACTTAAAAGTTCGTTGAGGTAGGAATGTTGAGGACATGATACTTCTTGTTCTTGTAGATTAGCCGGTATTTCATAAAAGAATGTGGCCCCTCTGTCTTTATTATTGAAAGCGCCCATCCTACCTCCATGTAAGTCAATCAACATTTTAGCATAAGATAAACCGATACCACTTCCTCCCTCATTATGTTTGCCTTGGTAGAAACGGGTAAAGAGTTTCTTTATATCTACATTATCCAATCCGATTCCCTGGTCTTGTACGTGTACTTGTATACTTTCATTTGTACGGATGGTTTTTATAACAATACGAGTCTGATTAGGACTATATTTCAAAGCATTCATAATCAGATTGGAAAGAACAACTTTGCATTTTGTGTCATCATACGCGATAGATTGTATACTGTCGTCAAAGTCGTATGTAATTTCAATTTCTTTGGCTTTAGATGCAGTTTGAAATGTTTCTGCCACTTCCTGTATCCACTTGTGCAAAGGATGCGAAGAGATGTGTAGCACTTCCTGTCCTACCTCCATTTTGCGTGCATCAAGCACAATGTTGATAATATCTTTCATCTGATTCGCCTGTTTGAATGCCCCCTGTAGATATTCCGGTAGCTCGTCTTGCTTCACCTCTTTATTTAGAATTCGTTTCAGGGAAGCATAGATGAGTGTCAAAGGGGTACGTAGCTCATGGCTGATATTGATTAAGAAGCGTATTTTCTCTTCATATATCTTCTTCTCATGTTCCCGCATCTCACGTTTCAGCCGATTTTCTTTTTTTCTTATCAAACTAAAGAAGACCACTCCTGCCACTAAAAATGCAAAGAAAATGCATAGTATAATAAACCAGATAGATTTCCACCAAGGAGGTGAGACTATAATAGTTAAGATCTCTATCGGCTGGCTCCATTCACCGTTGGAGGTGTCGCAGGATACGCTGATGGTATATTCTCCTGATGCGAATGTACCCAATTCGAGTGTCTGGAGATAACTCTCGATCACCATTTTGTCTTTTCCTGTGATGACATACCGGAAAAGGTGTTTTCGGAAGGAGTTCTTTTCGTCAGCAATCACTTTAATGTTGAACGATGAATGATTCCAAGGAATCGAAATACAGTTATTATTAACCTGTTTCAGAGTTGATTTACCATTCAGTTTTACTTCAAGTAGCTTGAGAATAGGAGACGAATTACTTTCGAAAATAATATCCGTATTAATGCGTACCAGTCCCATAGTACCTCCCATATACAGATTGGGAGTACGAAGAGCAGGAATAGGGGTAAATATCAATTCGTTGGAAGGAACTCCATCGGATTCGTCCAGGATAACAAAACGTTTTTCGTTGATAATATACGCAAAGAACATGTTCTGCGCTCCTATCCAGACTTTTCCTTTTTTATCATAGGCAAGGCTGGATACACTGTTGAACAAGTTGGTATGTATTTTTTCTGTTTTTCCAGTCTGTTTATTATAGAAGAGCAGTCCGAAATTACTTCCTATCCAGAAGTTACCTTTATCATCCCGGCAGGCCGATGTGAAATCATCTCCCTCTTTCATATTGACTAATGAAGATAGTTCGTTAGTTTTGAAGTTTAGTTTAAACAGGTTATTGGTTCCCATTAGATACAGATGCGTATCGTCGGAATAAATTGCCTGCATAGCTATTTGGCGTTGAATGTCTATTTGGGGTGCGTAGAGAATAGATGTTTGCCGGGTATGCTTGTTGTAGATATAGACTTTTGCTCCTAATATGTAAATATTATCTTTTGTAGCATATAGATTTACCAAATCACCGGATGAAAATTCTCTTTTCGAAATAGAGTCATTGATAATGGGAAAAGGTTGCATCTGTGCGGTTCTCTTATTAAAGGTAAAGACCCCTTTATTAAAACATGATAATAAGAGCTCATTTTCAGAAAAATCTGTGATAGAGGTAACTTTCTCCCCGTATGTAGTAGGGTAATGATGAAATGTATTCGTTTTTTGGTCAAATGAGTTGATACCTCCTCCGTCTGTTCCAATCCAAAGCAATGTATCCTTATCTTCAAAGATGCTAACCACGGTACGTTCGCTAATTCCATTGAGATTGTTCAGTGGAACATCTTTATAGGTTTTGATGAACACTTTCTTAATGGCGAATAATCCTCCGTGTATACTGCCTATCCATATATTGTCCATCTGATCTTTATACAGCCGGTAGATAGAGTTATTCGGCAAGGATTGTTCATCATCGGAAATATGTTTAAGATGAGAGAACTTCATAGTCTGGAAGTCAAGTATGTTGATACCTCCTCCGTCAGTAGCTATCCAAAGTTGGTTGTCTTTTTCAAGAAAATCAAAAATGATATCGTTGTTGAGCCCGGAGTTTTTGGTGGATAAACTGAAAAGCCTTTTCCCCTCTTTCGAGTAGCAGGCTATTCCTTTGCCATAGAATGATACCCAAAGCCGGTTTTGAGAGTCAACAAATATGGTGTTTATCTCGCGCTCTTTTACAAATGGACATCGATACATTTTCTTTTTTATCAAGTCGTACATCCAAAGCCCGTCTTTTTTACTGCTGGTTATCAGCACATCGGGACTCCACTGAAAGATGCGGTTGATACATTTTAACTTGTCTCCATCGATGTCGGGGAAGATCGTCGTAATACTTTTATCCGTCAGATTGTATTGGTATAAAGTTTCTTCTCCTCCAAACAGGAAATTGTCACCTATTTGAAGATAAGACCAAGCGTTAAATGGCTTCCCGTTATATTTCAATGGCTGAAACTGATTTTCTGCTTTATTGTAGATGGCAATTCCTTTATTGGTAGAAACGTATAAATCGCCTAAACGATCCTCTGTAATAAAACGAATGAAATTGTCGGGCAATGAGTTGGGCTGCTCCCGGTCATGAAAATAACTTTTCAGTTCAGATTGGTCATAACTATTTAATCCCCATTTGGTACCTATCCATATGACTCCTAAATGATCTCTGTAAATGCACTGCACTCTTGATTGTGACAATCCCTGTTCCAAAGAAATTTGTCTGAAGTAGTAGTCTTGTTGTTCAGCCTTGGTAGAAAGAACAAAGAATAATATCCAGATTAGAAAAGAATACCTCTTTAGTACGTGTGCTTTTGACATAGTTATGTTCTTTTGATAGAGCAAATATAAAAGAAGTTATGAAACTGTACAATAGATTTCATCTTCTTTTGTCCACAAAGCTCATTAGATAGCTCGAAAGGATATTCAGAATACTCCTTTTGAACAGTAGCGGACTAATTATGGATGTTATTTGATCTCTATTTCCACGCTTTGCACCTATATTTGCATAGTTGACACTAAATACGGAATAGTATTAAACCTTAAAAAAAAGACTATTTACTATGAATACATCCTAAAACTGTAGAATGAAGAGGTGGCGGAGTAATGTTGGGAACATTTTGAATGCCTTGACTTGTATCTAAAATTCCTAAAAATCTAATATTATTATATTCTAACTAAATGAAAAGTATATGGATAATCTAAGAAAAACGCTTGGCTGCTTGCTACTATTTCTTTTTGCAGCAGTTACATCTACTTATGCACAGGTTGCAAAACAGTATTCGGGTACTGTTATGGATGCCGACAGCAATGAACCTATCATCGGTGTCAACGTAACCCTTAAAGATGCACAAACTGGTACCGTAACGGATATTTCCGGAAAGTTCTCGATTAGTGCTCCTGTTGGCTCTACACTATCATTTTCTTATATCGGATACGTGACTAAAGAGGTTAAACTGGGAACGAATACCAGTTTGAAGATTACAATGCAGGAAGATCAGAACCAATTGAGTGAAGTAGTGGTCATTGGCTATGGTGTAGTGAAAAAATCAGATATAACAGGTGCTGTGGCTTCTGTTTCTTCCAAACAATTTAAGGATCAGCCGGTAAAGCGGGTGGAAGATATTCTGCAAGGACGTACTGCAGGTGTGGCAGTGACGAGCGTAAATGGTTTACCTGGTGGTACAGTTAAAGTTCGTGTTCGTGGTACCACTTCTCTTAATACCAGCAATGACCCCCTGTATGTCATTGATGGTATTATGTCTGGTGGACTGGATGTAAATCCAGCTGACATTCAATCTATTGAAGTTCTGAAAGATGCTTCGGCAACAGCTATTTATGGCTCACGCGGTGCTAATGGTGTGGTGTTGGTAACTACTAAAAAAGGGGTGGAAGGTAAAGTGCAGATTTATGCAGATGTGGCTATAGGCGTATCGAACATCCTTAAAAAATATGACTTACTGAATGCTTATGAATATGCGACTGCACTAAAGGAGTATAATGGTATCTCATTTGCAGATGATGAGATGGAAGCCTATAAGAATGGCTCCAAGGGCATTGACTGGCAGAATTTGATGTTGCAGACTGGTATTAGTCAAGACTATAAATTAGGCATTTCGGGTGGAACGGCTAAAAACAAGTACCTTATTTCAGCCAATGTATTGAATATGACAGCCATGACCATCACGACCAAGTATCAACGTGCACAGTTACGGATAAATTTGGATAATGAACTCACCAAGTGGTTGACACTTTCTACCAAAATTAATGCTTCACGTACTCACAGTCATAACGGGGGCATTGACATTATGAACTTTCTGAACTATTCTCCTACGATGGAAATGAAAGATCCGGTGACGGGCGTTTATAATATGGACCCTTATAATTCAGTAAACGGAAACCCTTATGGTGCCCGTGTGGCAAATTATGGCGATTCATATGTGTATGCTTTGAATACTAATATGGATTTGACTTTCAAAATAATGAAAGGGTTGACATTGTCTGTACAGGGTGCTGCTAATTACTCTCATGTTCCGAGTTACTCTTTCACCTCGTCGTTAGCAAAACCCGGACAAATTAGTGGTATGGAAAATGCGAGCAGGATGAATCTATTCTGGCAGAATACCAATAATGTGACTTATAACACAAGTTTCGGCGATCATCATTTGACTGCAACAGCTGTATTTGAAGCAAGTGGTGCCGAAGGCAGAAATCTAAAACTGACCGGAAGTGATTTAGCCAATGAGTTTGTTGGTTATTGGAATGCAAAAAATGCAAAGACACGCGATGGAGAGAATGGCTATTCCGCAGAAGCTATTGTGTCCGGGCTTGGTCGAATTATGTACAATTACAAAGGAAAGTATATGCTGACAGGTACTTTCCGTGCCGATGGTTCATCTAAGTTTCAGAAGAAGAATAAATGGGGATATTTTCCGTCAGCAGCTGTTGCTTGGGATGTTGCTAAAGAAAACTTTATGAGCAAACAAAACATTGTCCAGCAATTGAAACTAAGAGCCAGTTTTGGTGTTGTTGGTAATCAAAGTATCGGTGCTTACACAACATTGGGTATGTTGGCTCCTACAAATTATGACGGTTATGGTAGCGATGCAATCCATACCGGTTATTGGACTGGAAATCTCGCTACACCGGATGTAACTTGGGAAAGCACCTATCAGTATAACATAGGTTTGGACGCCAGTGTTTTAGACGGTCGCTTGAGTTTTACAGCCGAATGGTTCCGAAAGGATACTAAGGACCTGTTGCTTCGCAAACCTGCTCCTCAGTATAACGGAGGTGGCTCTTTCTGGGTCAACCAAGGTGAAGTTAGAAACTCTGGTGTTGAATTCACCATTACAGCTACTCCTTTGACAGACAAAGATATATTTGGTTGGGAAACATCGCTGAATGCATCTTATTTAAAGAATAAGATAATCGATCTGGCAGGTAGTGATTTTATCGTTGGGGAGAATTATACAAGTATTGGCGGTGGTCCCATTCAAATTAAAAAAGTAGGGTATCCGATTGGTTCTTTCTATCTTTATGAATGGGCAAACTTTAATGACCAGGGCGCCAACTTGTATAAACATCAATCTAATGGAAGTTTGACAACCAATCCGGGTGCTGACGATCTGGTTACTAAAGGGCAGGCCGAGCCTAATTGGACTTTCGGATGGAATAATACATTTACTTGGAAAAACTGGACGCTCAATCTCTTTATCAATGCTGCATTAGGACAAGATAGACTGAATGTAAGCCGCTATGCGATGGGATCTATGACAGGTGTATATCGTTTCATCTCTTTATCTGATGCTTATTACAAAAGTTGGGATAAAGTAGCCAATAAAGCAGATGCTGTGTATGCAAGTCATAAAAATTCAGATAATAGAAACTATCCTGATTCCGATTTCTGGCTTGAAGATGCATCATTTGTGAAACTGAAAAATATAAGCCTTACGTATAATATTCCTAAGAAGATAACGAAAGTAGCCGATATTCAACTGTCGGTCAGTGCTCAAAACCTGTTTACATTAACGAAATACACAGGTATGGACCCAGAAGTGTACAGTGAATCCGATTATGGCTTTAATGGTGTGGATATGGGATCTTATCCTGTTCCAAGAACATTCACTTTTGGTATGAAACTTAACTTTTAATCTTTTAACTATACATGGATATGAAAACAATATATAGAATATTCAAATCTGTCGGACTAGCATTGATAGCACTTTGGATGGTGTCTTGCCAGGATTTACTGACAGAAGATCCTAAAGGGCAGTTGGCGGTAACTAATTTCTTCAATTCAAAAGGTGATCTGGACTTGGCTCTGAATGGAATGTATTCCAAAGTTGCAAGTGATATGTATGCAAATATTTGGGCAGGTTTCGAATCAGTGATGGGTGATGATATTTCTACACACCCTGCAGCTAATAAGCAGGGGCTGCGTGAGGTAGATACTTATAATGTTTCGGACAACAACACTTGGGTGACTGAATTGTGGGGTGCTCGTTGGAGATTGGTAAAAGCGGCTAATTTCATTATAGATAATGCCGGACGAACTCCGGAAGTGAGCCAGGAAGAGAAAGATGCGGCCATTGGACAAGCTTATTATTGGCGTGCCTATTCTTACTTTTATTTTGTAATGGCTTGGGGAGAGGTACCTATGGTTGTGAAAGATGAAATCAATTATAACATGCCATTGGCAACCGTTTCTGAAATTTACGAACTGATTGTTTCTGACCTGAAAAAGGCAGAGACAATGGTCCCTGCCAATTATACTAAAGAACCCTACGCAAGAAACGGGGTAAACATTGCTGTTAGTCAAGGAGCTGTAAAAGCAACATTGGCTTATGTGTATATGGCAATGGCAGGATGGCCGTTGAACAAGGGAACAGAATATTATCAACTAGCCGCTGCAAAGGCAAAGGAAGTAATCGATGCTTCGAAGAAAGGTACTTATTACTACAAGTTATTACCTGATTATAAGCAAGTATATTCGATGGAGTATAATAAGAATAATCCTGAAGTATTGCTTGGCGTTTACTATAATTTGGGAATAGATGCACTTACCAATGCCCCTTTAGCTGATTTCCTGGCAGACTATGCTTATGGTGGCGGTGGATGGGGAGATACGAACGGAGAAATTAAATTCTGGTATGATTTCCCGGAAGGCTCACGCAAAGATGCATCTTATTTCCCGAAAATCATATTGAAGAATGAAACTAAGTTGCGTGATTGGTGGGAAGACCCCAATCCGGAAGCGCCGCGTGTGGTTGTTGCTCCCTGTTTCATGAAGAAAGTAGAAACGACCACTGGAGAAGAATTCGATTATACGAATCCGAAGATTTCGATGAATCAGAATGGAGAAAAGACGCATCAGATTATTCGCTTGGCAGAAGTATATTGCTGGTATGCCGAAGCTGTGGGTCGTTCAAAAACAGGCAGTATCACGGAAGCTGTCAACTTATTGAATGAGGTACGTAATCGTGCCAATGGATCTGTTGTTGCAGACCGGGATATCTATAAGACAACCATGTCGTATGATGATCTGGCAGAAGCTGCCTATAATGAACATGGCTGGGAAATAGCCGGATATTATTGGGGAAATATTGCCACTAGAGCGAGGGATATGTTTCGCATGAATCGCATTAAAGATCATTTTGAATACAGAAAATTAAATCCGGAGATTGAAGTGGCTCCCGGAGTCTTCAGGAAAGAAGCTGTTTCCGTATCAGGTACGTGGAATGACAGTAAGATGTATCTTCCCCGTCCTTTTGTAGATTCGTCTATTAATCCGAATTTGAAGAACTGAATGAAACAATAAAAACAATCATTATGAAACTAAGATATTTATATTTAGCAATAGGTGTATTATGTAATGCCTCTTTAGTATCATGCGGCGATAGCTTCAAAGAGAAAACAGAGATTGTTGCATGCGGAATCTCCACAAATGCTTTGACATTCGGAGTCTCCTCTACTGAAGTTCAGACTGTAGATATTACGTCAGAAGCAGCTTGGGAAGTAGCAGTGGATCAGGCAGGTGGTAATTGGCTTACTGTTTCTCCTTTGAAAGGAACTGGTAATGGTACGCTAACAATTGCTGCTGATAAGAATAACGGCCCAAAACGTAGTGCAACCTTGACCATAGCGGCGAAAGGTGCTGAACTTCGAACCATCACAGTTATTCAGGATGGCTATAAAGGAACCATTTATAATTATGGTGACTTTACTGGATTGCAAAAGACGGGGCTTGTGGCAGGGATCAATCCGATCACTATCGTAGATAATGACGAATGTGAAGATGGAAAAGCGTTAAGAATCTATACCCGGGCAGGTGAAGAGTATGAAGGTACTAATGGGGACCGTTTCAAGGTGCAGACAACAACGCAATTCGGATCAGGTCGTTATGAATGGAGGGTATATGTCCCTAAATTCGGAATGAATGACCGGGCTAGTATTGGAGCATTTTTATATTTTGACGATGGGCATGAATTGGATTTTGAAATTTGTTCCGGTACGGCTGCAGACCGTGCAGCACATAGTGCCGGACCAGATGATATGCTGTGCCTTGTGACGAGTCAGGCTAATCCTTTTTTCTCTGAATTCACGCCTATTAAGGGGGATGCTTGGCATACGTTTGTATTGGATTTGAAGTTAGAAAATAAGAAATATCTGGCGGAGTGGTCGGTTGATGGTAAAGTTTTAAAGAGGGCACAATTAGATTATGGTGAAGAGGCTTATTTCCGTGCTATATCTAGTGTCGAGAATCTTTATGGTATGGGCGATCATGCGGCAACTCAAGAAAATTATGCCTTATTTGATTATCTTGAATATGTTCCTTATGATTATTCAATGAAGCCGATTATCGAAGGTCAACTTCCTCCCGAACCAGAGGGAACAACAGTGAAGTGGGACTTTGAGGAAGCTGGTTTTGTTCCTGTTGGATGGACTAACAATGGAGGAACGATTGCGGATGGAAGTTTGAATCTATCTAACGGGAATAACTTCGTTTATGGTCCGGAAGTGGGAGCTGGAAAATATACATGGGAAATAGATGTTCCTTTGGTAGGAGTAGGTGAAAAGTGGTTGGCAGGTGGTAATATCGCTGCAACTAACGCTGAAGAAAGGTCATTCTCTATGTTTGTTTTCTCGGGTACTGAAAATGATCGTGCGGCTTGTACGGTTCCTCCTGTTCCTGGTCAGATGCTGGTACGTTGTTATACGGAAGCTATGGGAGTTTACGGTGTACCTATTGATCCGGGTAAACACACTTTGACTATTGACCTTAGACTTAATGCAGATGGTGCATATTGGGCGGCATGGATTATAGATGGTGAAGTGGCGAAAACATTTACTACTTGGTATACTCCGGCACAGTTTAAATTTGGATTCTCAATGATGACCTTTGCTGATGGAGGTGGCTGGCAAGGAGATAAGCCTACTGCAAAGACATATACAGTCAAATATGACTATATAGAATATAAGAAGTATAATTATGATGAAGAATAACAGTTTACTTTACATTCAATGAGGTATTTAAGTATAATTGGAACAGCTATATGCTGTGTAATGTTGGTAATGACGAGTGTTTCCTGCAAGCAGGAAACACTCTCTTCCACCACCCAGGAGAAGAAAGTAGCTCCTTGGTATGTCTATATAGATGGAAGCTCTTTTAAGGATATAGAGCCAGTGAAAGAGATTATTAGTTCCATTAGCGTTTTCGGGAATCCTCCGAAATCATTTATCGATGAATGTCATCAGAATCATATCGAAGTATATCAGGCTGTAGGTGGGAATGAAGAAACGATTGATACGCCACAGAAAAGAAAGGCGCTTGTTGAGAAGTATGTAAGTGATTGCAATGCAAACGGATATGATGGAATAGATCTTGATCTCGAACATTTGAACCCTGATATTCAGGATGCATATACCGAATTCCTGAAACTGGCTTCAAAAGAACTCCATGCTGTTGGAAAGAAATTAAGCCATTGCGTTAGTTTTTATCCGGCTTTGTATCAGGATAACGAAACTAAGATGTTTCACGATCCGGCAGTTTTGAATACTACTTGCGACTTAGTTAGAGTGATGTGTTACGATATGTATTTTGCACCTGGGATAGATAAGCCCGAGCTCAAACATAGGGATGATTGTATGGGCATTGGGCCTACGTCTAATTATCTATGGACTAGAGAGGCGATGCTTTTCTGGATGAAACATATTCCAAATGATAAATTAGTGATGGCGCTACCTGCTTATGCAAATGATTATGCTGTAACTGGCGGCATCAAAGGAAGGCAGGTTTATCAATCTGTGCCTGACAGTATAAATGGAATTTTGCCTTCTCCTACCTGGTTATGTTATGAAAAGGTAAACATGTATCTGTATGATGGCACTGATGGTAATCGGCATCTGTTTTATGCAAGTGATGCCAGAAGTACGGAAGCGCTACTTGAACTAGCTGATGAACTGGGAATCTCTCAAATCGGTTTTTGGCACTTTAATAGCGTAGATCCGCAAATGTGGGATACTACCGCAAAGTGGCAAAAGAAATAATAAGATAATAAATCGACCTTGTAAATAATATAGCTTTATTCTCATCCCCCCATTTAGAGAAAAGTTATTCTTAACAATAAGAGGCCGCAAAGGTATGAATCCATATCTTTGTGGCTTTTTATTTTTTTCTTACCTTTGGGGAAACTTAACATAACCCCCAAAAATGAAGAACATGAAAAAGATCTTTTTACTCATTTCCGTCATCCTATTTATTTTTCCAGTACAGGCTCAACATACATTGAGACTGATGACTTATAATATTAAAAATGCGAACGGCATGGATGATATTTGTAGTTTTCAACGGGTAGCCAATGTGATAAATAATGCTTCTCCTGATGTTGTGGCTATACAAGAGGTAGACAGTATGACCCGTCGGAGCAGACAGAAATATGTGCTGGGTGAAATAGCTGAACGTACACAGATGCATGCCTGTTTTGCACCTGCTATAGAGTTTGAAGGAGGTAAATATGGAATCGGACTGTTGACAAAGCAAGTTCCGCTACGTTTACAAACTATCCCTTTACCTGGTAGAGAAGAGGCCCGCACCTTGATTCTGGCAGAATTTGAGGATTATATTTATTGTTGTACTCATCTGTCATTAACGGAAGAAGACCGTATGAAATCTTTGGAAATAGTGAAGTCATTGATTGCTTCCTATAAAAAGCCTCTTTTTCTAGCCGGGGATATGAATGCTGAACCTGAATCCGATTTCATCAAAGAATTGCAAAAGGATTTTCAAATACTCTCCAATCCGGAAAAGCATACTTATCCTGCTCCCGCCCCAAAAGAAACCATTGATTATATTGCCGCATCAAAGCAAAACGCTACCGGATTTGCTGTCATATCTGCGAGAGTAGTTAATGAACCAATGGCTTCCGACCATCGTCCCATACTTGTGGAATTGCGTACTGCTGAAAAGGCAGACAAGATATTCCGTACTAAACCTTATTTGCAGAATCCTGTGGGTAATGGCATTACTGTGATGTGGGAAACAACCGTTCCTTCTTATTGCTGGGTGGAATATGGCACAGATACTACCCGGCTGGAACGTGCGCGTATGATTGTTGACGGTCAGGTGGTCTGCAATAACAAGCTGCATAAAATACGTATAGATGGCTTACAGCCCGGACAGAAATATTATTATCGTGTGTGTTCGCAAGAGATGTTGCTTTATCAGGCATATAAAAAGGTATTTGGAAATACTGCACAATCGACCTTCAGTGAATTTACTCTTCCTGTTGCTGATACAGAGTCTTTTACCGCTATTGTTTTTAATGATTTGCATCAACATGCCAATACTTTCCGTACTCTGTGTAAACAAATACAGGATGTTAAATATGATTTTGTTGTTTTCAATGGTGACTGTGTGGATGATCCTGTGGATCACGAGCAGGCAACCACATTTATCAGTGAACTGACCGAAGGAGTGTGTGGCGATCGCATGCCGACTTTCTTTATGCGTGGCAACCATGAAATCCGCAATGCCTATTCTATCGGTTTGCGTGACCATTTTGATTATGTGGGAGATAAAACTTATGCCTCTTTTAACTGGGGAGACACCCGTATCGTCATGTTGGATTGTGGAGAAGATAAACCGGACGACCATTGGGTATATTATGGCTTGAACGATTTTACTCAATTGCGTAATGAACAGGTTGATTTTCTGAAAAAAGAACTGTCTGCCAAAGAATTCAAGAAAGCAAAGAAACGTGTCCTTATTCATCATATTCCGCTTTACGGTAATTATGAAAAGAATCTCTGTGCGAATCTTTGGACTAAATTATTAGAAAAAGCACCTTTCAATATCAGCCTGAACGCACATACTCATAAATACGCTTACCATCCAAGAGGGGAACTGGGTAATAATTATCCGGTTATTATTGGTGGAGGATATAAGATGGACAGTGCTACGGTGATAATTCTGGAAAAGAAAAAAGAGGTGTTAAGAATAAAAGTATTGAATACGAAGGGAGAAACTTTGTTGGATATGACAGTTTGAATATGAATTAGGTCACATAAGATAAAAGCCACAGGGTTATTGATTGTTTTCCTGTGGCTTTTTCATGTAGGATTGAGATCAGATTGATGATTTGTCCTGCAGTTTCTTTAAATGTTTCTATTACATTAATTAGAATTTTTGGAGACCACTTGCTTGTTCATATGCTTTTTTTCCTTCTGTATCCTTATTGCTGATATATCCGGGACCACCACCGGCTACATATCCATTACTTTCGCCATTGGTACTCGGGCTTACCCAAAATGCATATAAATCACCATTTTTAAGTTTGAATCTGAACTTTACTTCTTGACCAACCAATGAAGATAAGTCACTGCTTCCATTCCATTCTATTTGTTGAATAGTAGAATCTATACTAACGGCTTTACATTTATCTGCTGAAAGATCATCAATAACCTTATTATTTTTATCCAGAATCTCAACTTTAAGTTCACCGGACGAACAATCGACATTGACGAACAAATATTTACCAGTAAATGTGACAGGACGAGTCGTAAGGCTGCCTTCTCCCGTTGTAGACATGGAAGCAAATCCATCTCTGCGTAGAATAGCCATGCCGGTGGCACCATTTGAATGCATATAGCTTGAGGGGTCTCCACCTTTAAATCCGATGTAGTAGAACCTTAATTGATCCCCTACTACTGTACAAATACCACCTACCGATTGTACATATCCACGATCCCAACTGCCAGGTACTCGGGTAGCAGGAATAAATGCCTCTCTGTAAGGTCTGTCCCAATGGAAGCCGTCACGGCTGAAAGAAACTTTTAATTCTGTGATTTTCGGTCTGTTGGCAGCTTTGGCAATTTCATTCTCGTCCAATAAAATTTGGTGCAACCCCAGCATAATACTTTCATAACCTACAGCATTCAAATTATAAAGTTCGGGTGGTAGATTGAATTCCGGATCTGGAGTGTCTTTATTATCCGCATTACACCAGAATACTACATCTGCTTTAGTCCAGACTGCTCCAGTCAGAAAATCAGAATGTTCCCGATAATATCTGGCTCTTCCATGAGGAGAATTGCCTAGCACACCTAGAGTTCGTATGCTGAACACCCATTTTTTACGGAAAGGATTGTAGAACATTGTACTTCTGTCACCACAAGGACCTGTTTTTGTGAACCAGCTCCATTGTTTTCCATTCGAAGATATCATGCAGTAACCAGCATTATCTGTTGCATTAGCGTTTGGTGAACGTAAAAACATCTTATATCTTTCATTGTCGGATGCCTCATAATCCAATACGACAGCACATGAATTTGCGGGGAATCTGGACAATGTCAATAGCTCATTCGAACCGTTATTCAAATCTGGACGTACCCAGTTGACACCATCATTACTTGTTGCATAAGCCATTTTGTTGAGCCATCCGGCTTCATACCACATTTTGAAGATCTGTTCTCTGGGTTCCCACCATACTCCGCCATCTTTGGCAGAAGCACCAGGAATATTTGATGTCTCCAAAGTTGTTTCTGGCTTTAGTATAGGATTCTGTGCGTATTTCTTGGGCTTATAGAATTTGCGTACCAGATCGGTGTTGTCTATCAGGAAATTATCAAAAAATAACTGACGGCCTACATCAATGGGAATTACTTCCGGAGGCGTCTGTAGATAGGGAACCTTCATCGGTTCATATGAACTGATATTTATATCTTTTGGTGGCCATACAGAGGGCAGAATGATTCCATTGTAGAGAGTTCTCCAATCGTCTGACGGGTCATCAGGGTCGGGGGCCGGATCAGTTCCGGAATTTTCCGGGGGGACCGGATATACCATCATCTGAACCGCCGCAACTATAAGATACCAAACACAGTAAAAACATGATAATGTTTACATATGGTTTTATTGACCTAATAAGTGAGTATGTATACTTCATAATCGTTCAGTTTACGTTTTTTATTTATTTTTTGACTTGGTCATTAGTTCATCGGTCATATCCGTAGTTTTTGGGTTTAGCACTTTTAACTGAAGGAATATGGACAGACATACAGAGAAGATCATTATCAAAAAGACAAGATCCTTATAATTAGCTTCGAACGCTTTGCCTAGCTCGTTTGTGATAATGGCTCCGGCGGCTATTCCAACAAAATTCATGAGTCCGTAACCAGTAGCGCGATATCGGGAAGGGATGAACTGGCAAAGAATAGGCATATTATTGGTATCATACATACCGAAGCCAAGTCCGAAGAGTATGGCTCCTGCAACAATAAATATAATATTGTTTCCGTAAACCATCATTAAAAGAGCGGGAACAATCAGTGACAATCCGGTGGCACTGGTGTAAACTCTTCCTTTGATATTCTTCTGTACCCATCTATCGGAGATAAAACCTCCGAGGAATACCCCGACAAAAGAAGAAAGGGCCAAAGTTGTGGTAGAAAGCGGACCAGCAAACTCCATATCCATATTTAATGTATCGGAGACCATTGTCGGCAACCAATTTTTGGTGGTCCATCCAGGGAGATTAAGTGCCGCAAAATAATATAGCATTACCCAAAATGCAATATTACTAAACAATACTGCCAATCCTTTGAAGGTCATTGAAAGATTTTCCTTTATACTTCTCCTTTGTTCTGTATTTACTACATAAGTTTTTTTCTCATGCAGCAGTGCGATAAGCACAAAACTATAAATGATACCGACCATCCCAAAAGAGTGGAAAGTAAATTGCCAGGAAGTGTGAGCGGCTACTGTAGCTCCGAAGCCACCGATAGCTTGCCCTAAATAAATACCGGAAGTCAGTGCGCCGATAGCAATAGATCTTGTTTTCCCTTGGTGGTAGTCGGCTGTGAGAGATAAAGCGGCAGGTATGTAAAATGCTTCGCTAACACCCATTAATGCTCTTAATATATACAGGTGGTTAATATCATGCACATATCCCATCATAAGAGTGACGGTAGACCATACGAATAAACTGACGACAATCAGCCATTTACGGTTCAAGCGGTCTGCAATCATTCCTGATATGGGGCTCATAATAGCATATACCCAGAGGAATATAGCCATCAGTCGTCCGAAATTAGTGATAGATTCCAGCTCTTTGATATCTACCATGATGAACGGCCGCATCGTAGCTAGCATCTGTCTATCTAAATAGTTGAGTAGAGACACTACGACGAGCATCCCTACTACCATCCATGGATAAAATTTCTTATCTTTCAGCATATCTATATTTTGATTTTAATAACTATTTTCTTCACAATCATCCCATCTTCCTCTTTTATACTGGGACGGTGAGCATCTTTAGGGAAGAAAACATAAAAAAAACCGGGAGTTGCCACTTCATATATGGCCGGTGCATCGGGTTTGAAGAAAACAATATCCTTTTTCTCGTCATATTCGCAAACAGGGACTACTTTATCCAATGTTGTTACTCCCATTTTCTCTTTTCCATTGATCAGGTATTGGAGATCGATATATTTGCGATGTGCTTCAAAGTTACATTCTGTTTCTTCTTTAGGAGCATATTCACTAACAATGGCATATATGTCTCGCCCTATAATTTCATATTCACCAGGAGTTAATTTACTTAATTCTGTACTTTTCAGATACTCGAATGTAGCTTTCCATCTTTCAGGGTATTGGGCTTGATGTTTCTTTAAAGCATTCATGTCGAGTGTCGGACTGGCAACTATCGGCCAACCATATTTCCAGTCTACTTCTGTAGAATCAGTGTCAGAAGTGATAGTTTCAGCTTTCTTTTTAGGGTTTCCACAGGAACAAGTCATAGTAATGATCATTAATAAAGTGATTAATTTGCTGGTTGTTTTCATAATGCCTGAATAATTAGTTTCTTCAATTCCGCTACATTTTTTCTGATTATTTCCAGGTCAGTGTCATTTACTTTTTGTAGGGGTTCGCAGATGTAATCGGTTATTAGGCCTTCTGTAAATAATGCGGCTTTTAACCCTTTGAGGAAAGACACGCTTGATTTGTCAACCGAGTAAATCTTGGTAGAAACTTTCATTACTAGCTTCTGTAAATTGAATATTTTTTCCGCATCTTTAGCTTTACACGCTTTGAACAAGTTGACATAAAGTTCAGGGAATAGATTGGAACCGGAGTTTACACCTCCATTGCCACCTAATGCCATTGTAGAAGCCAACATTTCATCTGGTCCTACGAGAATGGTAAAATCAGAATGTTCAGCTTTCACTTCCGCAAGTAGCGTATTGAAGTAAGTACCGTTACCAGAACTATCTTTTATTCCGATGATGTTCGGGTGCTTAGCCAATGTCTTGATTGCTTCTACGGAAATCATTAATTTAGTTTGTGCCGGAATGTTGTATAAGAACAGAGGCAGGGATACATTGTCGGCAATCGTCGTGTAATAGTCGACTATTTCTTTTTGAGTTAATCCCAGATAAAAAGGTAGTGCGGATACTAAATAGCTGACTCCACATTCTTTTGCATAACATGCCATATTCAGACTTTCTTCAATACAACAATCAGCAATGCTGGCAAATACAGGTACACGGCCATTTACATATGCTACTGAATATTTAATGAGTTCCTTTCTCATTCGAAGAGAAATACTTGTTCCTTCACCAGTAGTACCCATAAGAAAAATTCCACTGACTCCGCCATTTATCAAATGATCCAGCAATTTTTCCAAACCTTTAATATCAATATTCTCTCTGTCAATAAGGGGGGTCACCATTGGGGTAATCACGCCTTCAAATAATTTTTTATCCATCGTTATTTATATTATTTTATTTATTAATTGTTTTAACATCTTTCTAACAGGTTAGGGAAATTTTCAGCTTTTTTATAGGCCTTTTTGCCTTCAATGTCTATACCTCCGCTAAAACCCGGACCTCCTGCTGCGTTGTATCCGTTACTGGCACCTTCTATATCGGGACTTACCCAGAATGAATACAAATCACCGTTGGCTAAATAAAATTTGAATCGGACTGGTTGGTTTTTTAAAATAGACAGATCCTTTTTGTTTTTCCATTTTATTTGTGCAATCGTGCTGTCTATTGAGAGAGGCTTACAGTCACCTGCGGAGAACCCTGGAATTACATTATTGTCAGTATCTAACACCTCCACTTTTAACTCTCCGTTTGGACAATTTACATTTACGAACAGGTATTCGCCAGTGAATGTTACTGGACGGGTTAATAATGTACTTTTTTCCTTTGAAGTGGAATAAGATACGAAGCCGTCTCTGCGTAATACAGCTATGCCGGTACTTCCATTGGCATGCATTCCGTTCTTTTCGTAAACCGAACTTTTCTTTTTCCTGTTTCCCTCGAATCCTATATAGTAGAACCAGAGTTGATCCCCCACAATTGCGCATAATCCTCCCACGGATTGTACATATCCTCTGTCCCATGAACCTTCTTTTCGTTCAGCGGGAATAAAGGTATGCCGGTCGGTACGATCCCAGTGGAAACCGTCGCGGCTGTAAGCAACTTTTAACTCGGTTATTTTAGGGACTCCGGCTTCTCTACATCTTTCGTTAGATGGTCCCAGGTGTATTTGAGGTAATGACAGCATAATGCTTTCATAAGGTACTGCGGACAAGTTATATAGTTGTGCTTTATCACCGATATATGGATCCGGATCATCCAGATAGTCTGCTCCCAACCAAAAAATAAGGTCTTCTTTTGTCCATTTCGCTCCTTCCAGGAAATTGGAATGTTCATGGTAATAGCGGAAGCGTCCGATAGGTACACGGTTTATATTTTCCGGATTCCGGAGGCTGTATACCCATTTTTGGCGGAAAGGATTGTAGAACATGGTGCTCCGGTCTCCACATGGTCCGGTTTTGACTGGTTTACCCCAGTGAATTCCATCTGGAGAAACCATACTGAATCCATAATTAAAGCGTTCTGTGGAACCGGGAATAGAATTAGGAGAGCGTAGGAACATTTTGAAACGCTCTTCATCATTTTGGGTAAAATGATCCAGCCACACAGTAGATGAGTCTGCTACGATTTCCGGTACAATCTGATTAGTGCCCGGCACTATATCAAGATTGGGACGCTCCCAATATATTCCGTCTTTACTTGTAGCGTAGGCCATTCTGTGTAACCAGCCAGCTTCATACCACATTTTGAAGAGTTGCTCTTTCGGATCCCACCATACACCACCATCTTTGGCACTGGCTCCGGGAATGCCGTAAATACCCTGTTCCAATTCTGTCTCCGGTTTGAGTACCGGATTGAAACTCATTTTACGTGGTGTATATGACCTGCGTTCCATATCTGTCTGTTCAATCAGGAAATTGTCAACCAAAAGTTGTCTTCCTAGGTCGATTGGAATGATTTCCGGTCGGTTGATTAAATAAGGCGTTGGCATAGGATCGTAATTCATGCCAATATTTCTGGGAGGCCAAACGTCAGGTAATGCGACACCGTTGTACAGAACATTGTTTAGAGGAGCCCCCCCCCTTAAGAAAGAGGGGAATGCTATATTAGGTACAAATGCAGCAGATAATGCTAGACTTGCGTTTTTTATAAAATCACGTCGTTTCATTTATTTGCTATTTTTTTATAGATTAGTTAATCTGAAGGACTGTCCCAATGCGGATTTTGTTTTAGATTCGGATTGATAACAAGGGCGGAACTTGGTAGCGGAGCCAGGTAGTCACGTTCCTCATTCCAGGTTTTTACTTTATCTGTATTGAGTACTTTATTACCAGAATTGCCATTGCTCAAGAAGATACCTACATTTAGCCCGATTGAGTTCTTTTCGGTAAGATTGGCGGGACGTTCACCTATATAAATGTAAAAGTTGGCGTTTCTAACTGTATATGCCGGTTTATCCAAATCATACTTGGTAGAAGGAGCGGTGACTGTTGAAAAATAAACTCCCCTGAATTGTTCGGTAAATAAATGGCCGGCTTTCCAACGCATCAGATCATCATAACGCAGATTTTCCATAACCATTTCAACTCTGCGTTCTCTTCGGATTTCAAGAATTACTCCTTTGTTATTTCCTGATACAAGTGGATACTGTACTGCCAACACTGGGTCCGGGTTAGCATTTGCAGCTGCCATATTCATATTCGGCATCCCGATACGATCCCGTATTAGTTTGATACTTTGATCCAAGTCTGTCTGGATAAGCGTACCTAACTCGGCTTTTGCTTCGGCATAATTCAACAGAACTTCTGCATAACGATACAGGATGATATCATTTTCGTTGCTGGTCTGTTTATCATAATCGCCAGATTGTATATACTTAATCGGCATGTATCCAGTGGCGGAGATTTGCATGGCCTCATAGAGCCTATTTACATCATGGGTCTTGCCAATGCGGGCGTAACCGGGACATCTGACTGTCTGAAACATACGTGGATCTCTGTTTTCAAATTCTTCACCAAAAATCATAGTCTCATAGCCTGGTCTGTCTGTAAAACGGCTACCATCATTCATCAGATAAGAATCCATGAATGCTTTACTAAGTCCAATCTGGTTTCCACTGGCGTTAATGATAGAATAGTTGGTGTTATGTTTTACGCCTAATGAAATGCTATAAGCATAGGCGGTTATAACTTCTACGTCACTGGCATTGTTTGTAACAGGTTGTGCAAATAAATCTCTGTAAGCAACATCCGTTCCTTCTCCTTTGTCAATAGTGTATTTCCCCGAAGTCATTAGTGCCTCAGAAGCCGATACACATTCTTTCAGAAAATCCTCTGCTCCTTCTATGTTATGGTATTTTCTGAACGTTCCTTCGAATAAGCAGAAACGACTCTTCAGAGCCAATGCAGTCCATTTGGTTATCTCATTCAGACTTTTGGTTTCCACACCGTTTTTTATGGCTTTATCCAAATCTTCCAGAATCTTGTTCGCAATCGTTTCGCGAGAGTCACGCGGTTTGTACAATTCCGGACTATTATCTTCGAGTACAGTATCGTACCAAGGCACTCCACCGAATGTCTTCAGTTTGTCATAGTAAAACTGTGCTCTCAGATAGTAGGCCATTGCATTGTATTTTTCACGTATAGTCTCATCCGGACAGTTTACAGAATATTTTAGGAAGATGTTAATCTTTCGCAGATTGTCCCAGTCCCAGCTTCCGGCTGATTGCGTTGAGCTTCTTTTGCCAGTCATATAATCGGGAAGTGTGGGCCATATCACGTCGTCAGTCTTTTCCATCATTCTTCCGGCGGCTACGCTGGCTCCATTATCTACATTGGATGCTCCTGACAGCATGGGCAGAAGTCCGTTGATGTATAACTTAAGTTCCGTTTCATTCTTCAGAGAGTTCTCCGGAGTCATTTGATCTTGCGGTAACTGATCTAAATCACAAGCGCAAAACGAAAGCGATAATGAACTTATCAAAAAGGCTTTCTTTATAATCGTTGTTGTTTTCATACTTAATAGATGTTTAGTTTGGGGAATTTAGAATGTCAGGTTTACACCAATGGACACCGTTTTAGAGAACGGATAAATACGTGCATCGTTGGCAGACATCGCTTGTTCTGGATCTATATAGTCAGTCTTGAAAGGTGACCAATAACATAGGTTTTCACCAGCGAAATAGATTCTTAATCGTTCGATTCCTGCTTTAGTTGTAAGTTTACTCGGCAGTGTATAACCTATCGAGAGATTTTTCAAACGCAGATATGCCAGATTTTGTAAGTATCTATCGTTGACAACTTGCATCTGTCCATCATCATTGTATGCTGCACTACCACGTTCGAGGCGAGGGAAGTATGCACCTTTGTTTTCTTCCGACCATGCTTGTTCGGCAATTCCCTTGGGAAGGAAAGCGCTGTTGACACGCCCCCATGAACCCCAGAATTTTTCCATTTCTTTGTTCGGATACAAATCTCTTTTTCCAATACCCTGGAATGAGATAGAAAAGTCAAACCCATACCAGTTGATATTTGCTCCAAACCCATAATTATAACGTGGTGTTTCATTGCCGATAACTTCAAGGTCGCCATGATCGTCAAGTGTATTTGCTCCATTGTTGATAATATTATTACCATCCTTGTCGAGGAATTTTACGTCTCCTCCACGAGCAACAGACCATTTTCCCTGGCTCTTTAAAATATCCCTGTTTACTGCCGACTGGTCTATCTTACTTGTCCATTCAGTTGCTTCTTCATCCGATTGGAATAATCCACCGGTTTTATAACCCCAAATTTCTCCGATTTTCTTTCCTACGTAATAATCAGTTAAGATATTCGTGTCATTTCCTTGATATTTAGTAATTTCAGAGGTAGCATCACCCAAAGAACCGAAAACCTCATAATTCAGTGGTTTTCCAGCCAATTTGAAATTGTCACGCCAGGTTACGGTTATTTCATACCCTTTTGTTTTCATTTCTCCGGCATTTTGTCGGGGAGGATTCGCGCCATAAACAGCAGGAAGTGTAATACCGTCAACGAACATATCTGATGTTTTTCTGATAAAATAGTCTCCGCTGAAGTTTAATCTGTTATTCAATACGCTGATATCTATACCCATGTTAAGGGTGCCTACTTTTTCCCACGTGTAGTCACCTGCTACGGGAGCGGGGGTAGTCAAGTAATAGGCAAGCGAATTACCAACAATATAAGAAGACTGTTTTTGGGTAATTGTAGAATAGGGATACATGCTTACTCCCAATTGATTACCGAGGACACCATATGAAGCTCTTATCTTCAGGTTATCGAAGATGTTTAGGTCTTTCATAAATTGCTCTTCGCTTATTCTCCATCCTGCAGATACGGAGGGAAAGAAACCATATCTGTTTCCGGAGAGGAATCTGGAAGAACCGTCATATCTTCCGTTTACTTCTAATAAATAGCGTTCCTTATAATTATAATTGGCTCTGAAAAAAAGGCCGAATAGTTCGTAAGCGGATGCACCTCCTGTAGCTTTGAGGTCTGATGCGCCTGTTCCTGTTGCCAGATTCAAATCATTCAATGTTTCAGATAATACATCTGTCCGGTAGCCAAGTAAATCGTGTGTTTGCTGTTTTTCGTAGTTCATACCTATTGTTGCCGATACGTTATGAACTTTTGCAAAAGTGTTACCGTAGGTAGCGTATGCATTGAATACATGTGAAGGGTCATAAGACATTGATTTCTGTATATAGTCTTTTTTGTGAGTGGAAGTGGTGCTTAACTGCGTTTCGTTGGCATACCCGTTAGAGATATATACTAATCCCTGGCGTTTCCAGTTATCATCCATCGTGAATCCGAATGTATAATCAGCGTTTATGGATAAATTCTTGATGGGAGTAATTTCAACAGAGAATGTATTTCGGAAACGTCTTTTTCCTACATTCCCTTTGGAGACGCCTCCATATATATCTGCTACACGACCTTCGTTGATGACTTTTCCATTTTTCATCAAACCGGTATAGTTGCCATCCGGTCCGATGGGTACATAGTAAGGTGCACAGTTGATCATGGTTCTGGCAAAAGCTGCATTGGCAGCATTTTCACCAGGATAAGTGTGCGAGCTGTCAAAATAGTTCGTCTGGTTTCCAATTCTCAGCCATGATTTGATTTCTGCATTGAATTTCGAAGTTAAAGTGTATTGCGTATATTTCTCGTCTACCCGTTTCATCATACCATCCTTTGAATAGAAATTTGCGGATACATAATATTGGATTTTGTCGGTGCCCCCGGAGATGCTGACATTGTGAGATTGGGATGGCATTCTTTCTTTATACATCCAGTTCCACCAGTCGAAATTGGCATAGTAGTTGTATTTTTGTCTGCCATCACTTTCTGTTGTTGTAACTACCCAGGGACGATCCGGATGCTCTGTTGTATCATACCGACGTGCTTCCAGCTCTTTATAATCTTCTTCTGTATATCCGGTAGCAGCTCCCATGAACCCCTTTTGTCCCATGTATGAAGTATCGTAAATATAAGCGTGGTCATATCCCGAAGTAACAAAGTCGGTGGAGACTGTCGGCTTCGACCAAGAGAAATAACCATCATAAGAAACTTTTGCTTTTCCGGATTTTGCTTTCTTAGTGGTAACTAAGACTACGCCGAATGCTGCACGCGCACCATAAATGGCTGCTGAAGAAGCGTCTTTAAGAACGGAGATAGATTCTATATCATTCGGATTCAGTTGATCTATACTACCGGGAATACCGTCTACCAGAATAAGAGGAGAACTGGAATTCACGGAACCCATTCCACGAATGGAGATTGTTCCGCCTGCTCCGGGGCTACCGGTATTTACCTGAATGTTGACGTTTGGCATAGCTCCTTGCAACATTTGCGTAACGGAAGATGTGGAGCGGTTTTCCAGTATTTCGGCTGTGACCTGACTAACGGCTCCTGTCAAATTAACCTTCTTTTGAGTTCCATAGCCGACAACGACTACCTCATCCAGCAATTGATTATCGTCATGTAGGGTCACATTAATCATTTTCTGATTGGCCGGTACTGTTACTGATTTGAATCCAATAAAGCTGAACTCAATAGTAGCGTTCGGTTCTGCTTTCACTTGATAATGTCCATTGAGGTCTGTGACGGTTCCCGTAGTTGTTTTTCCATGTTTAACGATAACGGAAACTCCGAGTAGGGGTTCCCCATTACCATCTTTAACAGTACCTGATACAGTGTTTTGCGCATGTATATTCATTGAGAAGATGAATAGACAGCTAAGTAACAGTATAAGTCTATGTCTTATACCGTCAGTTGCTGACAGAAGATTTCTACCTGATAGAATGAATCGTCGGTTCGAGTAGGTTTTCATGTTCATTAAATTTAGAAGTTGAGCGATAAGGTAATTCGTTTTTTAGGATGAAGTGGTTCACTTCTTCGAGAGTAGGGATGGATGGTTGAGCCCCTGAACGAGTGACGGCAATTGCCGCCGCTGCATTAGCAAATTTGAGGGCTTCAATATCTATCTCTTTTTGAGCGCACATTACAGCCAAAGCACCACAGAATGTATCGCCTGCCGCAATTGTGTCAATAGCATTCACTTTGTAACTGGGAAGCCTGCCGCTTGTATAAGCGTTTTTCATATATACGCCATGGCTTCCCAGTGTTATCACAACATTTTGTGCACCTGCCGTAATCAATGCTTCGGCAATTTCTTCCAGATTGTCTCCTGTATGTTTGATACCTGATACAAAAGCTGCTTCTACTTCGTTGACTACCAAAATATCAATAGCTTTCATCAGCTCTGCATCAATCAGACAGGCAGGTGCGGGATTAAACAAAACCTTTTTACCTTTTTGTTGTGCTAATAGGGCAATACTCTTAATTGTATTGTAAGGAATCTCGGCTTGCATTACTACTATTTCCGTCTCATCAATTACTTTGGAAAAGTGATTGATTGATTCGGGAGATAAAGAGTAGTTTGCTCCCGGAGCTACGGCTATACAATTTTCCCCACTATCTGCTACAAAGATTAATGCTGTTCCTGTAGGATGCTGGTTATCATTGATGATGTAATCCGTAGTGATTCCTTCTTTTTCAAAATTCTTTTTGAGTATATCGGCATACATATCATTCCCTAATGAAGTGACAAAAATGACGGAACCTCCCAGTCGCGCTGCAGCCACGGCCTGGTTTGCTCCTTTTCCTCCAAGGGATTGCATAAAAGAGGCATCGCCGACAGTTTCGCCGGGTGCCGGTAAATGGTTGACTTGGGCAACCATGTCGATGTTTGAGCTTCCAATAACTACTACTTTCATGTGAATCAGATTTATATTTAACCTAGGTCTTTTATGTTTTATAAAGTAACTTCCATTTTATAAGGGATGGCACTCTGTGCACCAATACGGGTAACGGCAATTGCCGCTGCTGCGTTGGCAAATTCGACAGCTTCTGTCAATGAATGCTTTTCGGATAGACAAACACTAAATGCACCGCAGAATACATCTCCGGCTCCGGTAGTGTCTATTGTCTCTACTTGTTTAGCGGGAATCATTGCATATTTATCTTTTTCCTTTACATAAGCACCATCTTTACCTAATGTGATGACAACATTTTCTATACCTTTGTCCCCTATCGTTTTGGCGGCTCGATGGGCGCTTTCTATATCCATGACCTTAATTCCGGATAGCATTTCGGCTTCAATTCGGTTAGGAAGTATGGTGTGTATGTTTCTAAGAAATGCGTTGCTCAAGGTAGATGCAGGCGCAGGATTGAGTATTACCTTTTTGTTGTACTTATTGGCGATAGTAGCTGCATACTCTGCAGTTTCTATCGGAACTTCAAGTTGCATAAGTATGATATCCGCTTCCCTGATTTTCTCTTCCGCTTTATTGATGTCCTCTATTGAGAGAGAGCGGCTTGCACCTGGTGCAACAATAATACTGTTTTCTCCGAAAGAATCAACAGAAATAAGTGCTACGCCTGATGGGCTCTTTTGATCAGTGAAGATAAATTCAGTGTTTATCTTTTCTGATTTATATATTTCCAAAGCTTGTAATCCGAATAAGTCATATCCGATTTTGGAGATGAAAGTAACTTCTGCTCCTAGTCGGGATGCAGCGATAGCTTGGTTGGCTCCTTTGCCGCCGGGGTTCATATAAAATGTTCCGCCTAAGACGGTTTCGCCTGGTACTGGTAGTCTGTTGGCTTTTACAACCATGTCAGTGTTGCAACTTCCAATCACTACTACTTTGGGTTTATGAATAGATACAGTTTCCATGGTATTAAAAATTAAGACGATACAAATGAAAGAAATAATAATGCATCGTTTTCTACATTAATAATTGGTTTATATAATTTCAAAAGTGATATAATGTGATCTTTTATTTGAATAGCAAGGAATGATAGGATAAATATATAAAGTCTATTTATATAATTACAAAGAGAAAAAATGAATTTGAATACAGCTTTTTTGTGATGATAAAAGGCATTAATAACCTTCTATTTTAAAGTTCTTTAGTCTTTGTATGCCATCTAAGGACTTCTGACAGTTTCTCTTTCCGGATTTTTGATTCTATCCATGCTGTAAAATCGAAGAGGCGTAAAAGTTGGTTTTCGTATTTATCATTATATAATTCTTGTATTTCCGGGGATAGCTTTTCCCAAAAAGCTTCCCGGTCTTTAAGCAGAATAGGGAGATTCCTTTTATTCAGGAACCATAGAATAATTCGTTCGGTTTTAAATGTTTGCTCTTTAGGAGAGGAGAGACTTCTGGTGATGGAGCGTGATTCGTGTCTGATCAGTTCGTATTCTTGTGTTTCGTAATAGGCGATGAGGCGAACCAAGCGAATAGTTCTCATCAGTGGTAGATATTTAATATTGTGGTCGATGATAGCGTTACTTATATATTTCTTTGCTGCTTTATAGTTTTGGTTACCAATATGTACGAGGGTTGTATAAAGTAATAATTCACTTTTACGTATGGGACTTAACCATGCTTCTTTGTCGTAGAGCGAATCCTGATAGTGGTTCATGAGTTCTGTACAATTAAGGAAGTCACCTTTATCCAGATAAGGAAACAGTTCGTATTGAAAGAGCAGGCAGGTAGCATTCACTTTGAACTCAAGTGACGAGTCTTCTGCTATCAATTCTTTTAATTTTTCAATAAAGTAGGGCATCTCATCATAGTTGCCTACTGATCGTAGACTTCCGAGTACTCCTTCAAGTACGGATAAATAATAAATGGGTGGGTTTGACCAGAATTGTTGGTTCTGTTCAAATAGACGGTTCAGTTCTTTGTAAGAGTTCAGGGCAGCTCTATAGTCCCCTGCTCCCATTAAATAATTTGCTTGAAAAAGTTTATGATTTCGTGTCAATTCAAAGTTCCCTTCCGCTTCGGAGGAAGCTGCTATATAAAGTTCGTTGACCATCAGGTCATTCATGTCTTGTTTTTGTTTAGCTGTTCGGATGACGCCAATGTGCGAAAGACGATATTTTAATAAATTGTGTAAAGAAGATTGTTCTGTGATTTTCCGGATCTTTTTTAGTGCTTCGTTTTGGATGAAATGTTTATGGAAAAGTTCCTGCTCCGTCATGTTGGGGAAGTTTAGTCGAAGCAAATATTCTAATTCTAACTTTTGTGCAATTGTCAATATTTCATTGTTTTCGTAAAATTGCGCCTGTTTTATTGTATCGGATAAGATTTCGAAGCATTCTTCAAATAATGAACGTTCATATAGCATACGAGCCTTGCACAAATCGTTCAGCAGATCATAATAAACATCTTTCTTTTTGCGCAGAGTGAGCAAAGTATCTACTAGTTTTTCATATAGATATTGAATAGATACTTCAAAAGAACCATTGGGGCGGCGTTTATAAAACTCCTCTTTTACTATATTCCCATTTGGCTGTTTACTCTTAGTAATAATGTCATAAATCACCAGATAGTCTTTTTCCTCCTTGTCTTTGATGACTTGCAAGGAGAAGTGTTTTTTTTCTGATTTTGATAGAGAATATATAAGAGATATAACAGAATCGACTCTTTTCATGGAAGCCCTTTCAATTAGTATTAGGCTGCAATAATCGGGATTTTCTGTGAGAAAAACAAGCTATTTTAGAAATTAACAAATCCGGCTTAAACGAGTTTAAACCGGATTTGTCTCAAAAAAATAATGATGTTGCGTTACTTATGCTGCCGGATCCGGTGCTTCCCCGCTACCACCTCCTTCTCCTTTATCGTCTCCCTTTCCATCATCAGGGGTGATAGGACTATTGGTTTTAGAACTATCCAATTTCTGGATACTTATTGATTTTATCATGCCTTTAAATATACTTCCTGGAGTGAAAATTATTTTACGGTTCTTTAATGTGTCCGTAGTCACTTCTTTTTCATTATCCTGACTTTTGCACCCGAAAGATGGACGAAACGTTCCGAATTCTCCAAGGCTTACTGAAGCTCCGATTTCCATATAGGTTATCAGTGAATCTATCAATCCGTCAAGTACTGATTTTACAGTACCGCGTGGAACGAATCCTACTTTTGTTATCTGATCGCATAGCATTTTAAAATCAACAGTAACCACGTTGAATGGTCTTGCTACATATTTTTCGGCTTTTTCCTTATCAAAGCCAAAGGTTGTTTTCTTGACTACATATTTCAGTGCCATAATTCTTAATAGTTTTAATCGTTAGTAAATCTAGTTATTGTTTTGTGATCACGTTGCAAAGATATGGTATCGGAATTTGCTGTGCAAGCGATTTTGAAGAAGTGCGTTAATAAAATAATTAATATTGAAATAAAACTTTGTGTGATAAGTATTTGTGTGTTCTGTAATATTTACATAGGCTCGGCCTCCTTTTTTATGAGGATAGTTTGTTGGGCAATTTTATTATATTTCAGTGTCGGCATTATGTTTTTCTTTGATAAAATATACGTTTCGTTAATTATATTGTGCCTGACCGATAATTATTCAATAGGTGTGTTTCTTTTTCGGTTATTCTTGAATTCGTTTGGCGTCATTCCTGTAAAGCGTTTGAATGTTTTGCTGAAATAGCTTGGGTTATTGAATCCCAGTTGCCATGAGATTTCCGCAAAAGAAAGATTTGTCTCAATAATTTTGAGCTTGGCAACATCGATTTTTATTTTGTTGATAAACTCTGTGATACTTAAATTGAGCAGTTTCTTGAGCTTATTGTATAGATGTGTTCTACTGATTTGCATGTGTTCTACTAAATGGTTGACATTTAAATCAGATTCCTGTATGTGTTCCAGGATATATTGAGTTAGAGTATTGATGAATTCCTCATCTTTATTATTCAGTTTTTCATTAAGTTCGAATATTTTCATATCCTGATAATGTGCACGGATATTATTTTTAGCTTTTAGCAGATTAGTAATTCTCAAGTTCAGTTCGTCGAAAGTGAAAGGCTTTTCGATATATGCGTCCGCACCGGCTGATAAGCCTTGCAATTCATTCTCTTTAGAAGGTTGTGACGTGATTAGAATAACCGGTATATGTGAATATTCATGTGATGTTTTTATATATTTACTTAAATCATATCCATCCATAAAAGGCATCATAATATCGCTGATAACTATGTCGATAATGTGATTTTTAAGAATCTCAACTGCTTCACGTCCGTTATAGGCGCTTTTAACCTTATATATTTTACAAAGTTTACTTTTTAGGATTTTGTTAATATCCGGATTGTCATCAACTAGAAGTATCGATAACTTTTTTTCTTTTTCCTGATAATTAATGTCTTCTTCTTGTATAGAGTTGTCCAGCAAATAGACTGTGTCGGCGACAATATCAGGTGAATTCACAATATTTGGCATTTTGTCCGGCACAATCATGTCTTTTGTATCTTTTACTAACGGTAATTGAATAATAAAAGTAGTTCCGGTTTCTTGTTTGCTTTCTATGTCGATAGTACCCGATAATAATTGTACTAATCCGTTTACCAGTGCCAATCCGATCCCGGTATTGGAATATTTCGTATCTTTTGAACCTGTTTTATGGAACGGTTGCAGAACAGCTTCGCGTTGTTCGGGATGGATATAAGAACTTGTGTTTTGGCATGAAAGAATGAGCCGTTCCGTGTTTTTATCCACTTCAATACTAAAGTTTATTTCACTTTGGACATCAGAGTGTTTAAAAGCATTGCTTAATAAATTGCTGATAATCTTTTCTATTTTGTCTTGGTCAAAAATCGTATAAAAAGCTTCCGGACTTGATTTGTATAGATATCGTATTTGTTTTTGCTTGAAAACAGGAGTAAACAAATCGAATATAACCTTTCCATAACCCATGATGTCTGCTTTTACATATTTTATACTGGCATGGTCTGTTTCCACAGAGCGGAAATCCAGTAACTGATTGATGAGAAACTGAAGTCGCTGGATATTCCGTTTGATGATATTAATTTCCTCTTTTTCCAATTGTTTTTCTTTTCCTATGGATATATCTTCGAATATAGCCATGAGTATGGATAAGGGAGTTTTGAATTCATGGGTTATAAAAGTGAAAAAATTAAGTTTATGTTTATTCAGCTCTCGTAAGTTATTCTTTTCCATTCGTTCTATCTTGATATCCATTTTGTCTTTCATACGTGTCCTGTAGAAACGAATGATCATATATGCTATGCAGATACCTATAATGAAATAAACAGCTATCATGAATTTGCTAGCGAGAAAATGGGGCTGGATATGAACATTTATTTCACGTTGTTCAATGATTGAGCCGTTCTTATGAATGACCCGTACATGGAACTTGTATTTCCCCGGAGGAAGTGTATAAGTAATGGACTGTGGCATTTGTTGTGCAATATTCCAATTCTCTTCTATACCTTCCAGACGATACTCGCAGATATATTGTGATTGATAATTATCATTATAGTTAATGATTAGAAAATCAAAAGTAAGTGTATTCATGTCATGTTTTAAATCAATATTAGAGGTGTTGTCGATGTTGTTTTCTAATATTCCGTTTTTATCCGGTTGTATATGCTTGTTGAAAATTTTAAATTCGGAGAAAGTGATATGAATATTTTGTGTAGTGTTAGTTTGGTTTAATTCTTCCGGATGGAAAAAGCAGACTCCATTAATACTTCCAAAGTAAATAGTACCATCAGTGTCTCTATATCCTGAACATGCGTTAAATTGATTTGAGATAAGATTGTCGGCTACCAGATAGTGAGTAAAGCTTTTGTTGTCGGGATTGAAACAGTAAATGCCATTATCTGTACTCATCCATAACAGCCCCGACAAATCTTCTTGTATGGAGTAGATATCTCTTTGTTTCAGTTCATTGTCCTTGCCGTATATCTCCATACTGTTGTTGGAGCGATTGTATAACATAAGTCCTCCGTTGCTTGTGCCAAACCATATTCTTTTTCTGGAATCCATAAAGTTGCAATAAATATTATCACTGATTATTTCTTCGCATCCTTTCTTTCCTTTCCGGTATTGAGTAATCTTTCGAGTGTCCGGATTATACATGAAAACTCCATCAAAGTGTGTTGCGAACCATAGACAGTTATGAGCATCCCGAAGAATATCATCTACGCGTATTGTTTTAAAAATATGGGGGAGAAAGCGAGTAAACCTGTCATCTTTGAAATGGTAAATATCTATGCCGGAACTAGTCCCTATGAACATTGAATCGTTATTATGGATATATAGTTTGTATATTGAATTATCTGACAGCCCGATACTGTCTCCTGTTATGTTCTTGTAAGACTGGACATGCCGGTTGCCATCTATTTTATGCAGTCCGTCTACGAAATTTCCTGCCCAGATATTTCCTGAAGGATCTTCAATTAATGCATGTACATTGTTTCCATTCAATTTAGGAAAGGTTGATTTATTGAGGTGCTGTATATTTTGGTCGGGATATATGATAGAGATACCGTTATCTTCAGATGCGAACCATAAAGCACCTTTACTATCTCTTATGATATTGCTGATTGCTTTTCCTTTCAATGCTTGTTTCCCATTGTCAGGCAGTATATAGCTGAATTTATTATCAATGAGGCTTGTGTAGTTCACTCCGCCAAAGAAAGAACCGATCCACATCATTTCCTCCCGGCTTTTATAGATGGAATATATGGCATTGTCAGACAATCCGGTTTGTGATAGATTGGAATCTTGCAGATAGTGTTTGTAACTATCATCCGTATAGTCGTAAATGAAGAGGCCGTTTTCTGTCCCAATCCATAAATTTCCGCGCATGTCTTCTTTCAGACAACGTATATAACGGATTTTTTTTCTATCTTGAGATGAGAGAGTAACAGGGAGAAAGGTTTCCCGGCTTTTATTATAACGGTATAGTCCATCTTCGGTAGTTCCCAGCCATATAGTTCCTTGTGAATCCCTGTAAATAGCTGAAAATTGGATGGAATATTGTGGCGATACTTCTGTAGCCGCATACTTCCTTATAATATATCCACTATTGCGAAAGCAATAAATTGTATCTGGAGTTACTCCCCATATATTGCTATTGATGTCAAGGGAAATTTTGAGGAGCCTGCCTTTAAATAAGCGGTTTATGTTTTGTGAACGTTTGTCGTAGATATGTAATCCTGCCGTGGAAGCTATAAAAACTTTTGTTCCGTTTTCGGCCATGTCTGACACGTAAAAATTGCTATTGTCTGGGGAAGGAATCGATGAGAACTTTTCTTTTTGTGCATCATACAAACATAATCCTTCATTAGTTCCCAACAATAAGGAGTCTTTGCCGATGAGGAGTATGCGTTCAATGCAATTAGATGATAATCCGTCTTTTGATTTATAAAATTGCTTGATATTATATCCGTCATATCGGTTAAGTCCTTTTAAAGTAGCGATCCAGATATATCCATTGTTGTCTTGTACAATATCCCTGACTGCGCTATAGGTCAACCCGTGTTTACTTCCCAAATTATGGAAAATGAACTCATTCTGCTGTGCATAAGTAATAGTCGAGAATAATAGTATCAGGGTTAATGTAAATATTTTCATGCGTATAAGAATTGTGTACGTCACAAATGTCTGAAATAAAAATGAATTAGACTGTAACTATTGGTTATAAAGTGGTATTTATGTTCACTCTGTGCATTGGTGGTACAAATGTGAACATAAGTATAAGTGAATAATTTATAGTTTTATGGTTTAGAAGCTTTTTTCTCTACATTTGCCATCGAAACCAACTAATTATAATGCCTATGAACAGACCTTCTTTATTTCATGTCAGCGGGATATCCTTCCTTTTAAAGTTGACACCTTCTCTAAAATAAGAATAATATAATCTTAATGACTAAATTACTAATATTATGAATCAAAGTTATCTACCAAAACTCAAAACAGGTATGGGGAATATGGCGAGGTCCTTTCTGCTGTTATGCCTGTTTTTATCTCTATCGATCGGGAGCTTTGCACAGGAAAAGAAAAGTATCTATGGCTACGTCAAAGAAACAGATGAGCAGCCTTTAGTGGGAGTAAATGTAAAAGTGAAAGGCACACAAAATGGAACTATCACTGATATAGATGGGAAGTATACTCTGAATAATGTGACTCCGGGTCAGGTTATCGTATATTCAATGATTGGAATGGCAACAGTTGAAAAAACTGTGGGAAATCAGCAACAGATCAATGTCGTGATGAAATCAGGTATCGAGATTGATGAAGTTATTGTTACAGGATATCAGACACAGCGTAAAATTGATTTGACAGGTTCTGTGTCCAGTTTAAATTCCGAACAATTTATGAAAACCAATCCATTAAGTATGGAACAAGCGTTGAAGGGAAAAATTGCAGGAGTTCAGGTGATGAACAATGATGGAGCCCCAGGGGGAGGAATTACCATCAAGGTGCGTGGAGCCAGTTCTATTACAGCGGGAAGTTCTCCTCTTTATGTGGTTGACGGTTTTCCCATCCCGATTTCGGATGATCCGCTTGACAACCCTCTGGCTACCATCTCTCCTGATGCTATTGAAAGCATTTCTATATTGAAAGATGTATCTTCCACCGCAGTTTATGGTGCACAAGGTGCTAACGGAGTAGTGCTGATAACTACCAAAAAAGGTTCTGCGGGGATGAGTGAGATTTCGGTAAAAGCCTCCTATGGAATTAGTAAACTGGCAAACTCTATCTCTATGTTGGGTGCGGAGGACTATATGCGAGCTTATATGCGGGATATGGTAATGAATGGTCAATGGCAGAATGCAGATTTCTATCAGGAATATAAAGACCAGATATGGAATACAGATCCTTCCCGTTTTCAGTTCTATCCGGATCTTTGTCTTCAAAATGGAACCAAACAAAACTATGAAGTTTCTTATAGAGGCGGAACAGAGAAAATACAAAATTCTACGGTTCTATCCTTTATGAATGAAGACGGAATTGCAGTTAATACAGGGTTTAAGCGTTTTTATTTCCAAACGAATAACAGCATAAAACTCCTTCCGCAGTTGACATTGAATACAAATATATCTTATGAACATAATATACGCAGCGGTGCTTTTTGGACAGAAGGCAATATCTTCAATGAAATACAGACATTCTCTCCGTTAGTTCCCAAAGAATGGACTTTTCAGGAAATAGATGATAATTTATATTACACAGGTAAAATGGATAATCCTTATCGAAAACTCAAGGATATTGATTATTCTAATAAAAATCATACTTTTTTTGGTCAGGCGGAACTTGTCTATAACATCACAGATAATTGGTTTGTGAAAGCGGGAATGGGTGTACGCACTCCTAAAGGGGAAATAAAAGAATTTGTTCCTAAAACTATTCAGCGAGGTTATGACAATAATGGATGGGCATCTTATGGGACGCAAAATGCACTGAATTTAAGAGGGGTAGTACAAGCAGGCTTTAATAAAGTATTTAACGAAGTGCACAATTTGTCTGTAAACGCTGTATATGAAGCCAATACGAATAAATATGAAACCTTTGGTCAGGAATATTCCCAGTTTAATACAGATTTGGGTTGGGAAGGAATATATGATGCAAAGAGTGGAAATCATGTGAAGTCTCCAACGATTGGTTATGAAAAGGTAGCCATGCTTTCCGGTGTGTTTATGGCAAACTATTCTTATAAAGGCCGTTATCTTCTCAAAGCCTCTATGCGTGCGGACGGTTCTTCCAAGTTCTCTCCGGACAATCGGTGGGGATTTTTCCCTTCAGGTGCTATTGGTTGGAGAGTTTCGGATGAGAGTTTCTTCAAGAATGTGTCATGGTTGAAAAAGAATGTTGATAATCTGAAGCTGCGTTTCAGCTATGGTCAGGTTGGTAATGACCAGATTGCGTCTTATGCTTATGCACAGACGTTGGCGTCAAGTAGTCGGCAAGCTGTCTTTGGTGATGGTACAATCTCTGCATTATATACCAATCGCATGGCGAACCCTGATATAAGTTGGGAAGTGACAGAAGAGTTTAATGGTGGTCTGGATTTGGATATGTTTAATAATCGTCTCAATATTTCTGTAGACTTATATACTAAAAAGACCAAAGACATGCTTCTGGAACAAAATTTACCGCGTATGTCCGGATTTAGTAAAGTGACGAGAAATATTGGTTCTGTTCGTAACCGTGGATTTGAGATCAGTGTGGGTGGGCTAATCATCGATAAAAAAGATTTTAGTTGGAATGCTACGATTAATTTTAGTGCCAATCAGTCCAAAGTGTTAAGTTTGGGTACAGAGAACCAAATGCTTGAAAGCCGTCCTGTCGGTTCTGCTTCGGGTACGGAGAATGTACTTATCAAAGAGGGTTATCCGTTAGGACTGTTTTACGGATTACAAATGGAAGGTATCCGTAGTAACTGGTATTCCGATAGTAATGGTGTGGGGAGTGCCGATTCTCCCTGGTGGTATGCAACAGAGAGAGAGATGCCTTACGGATTCCCGTCCTTTGCCGATATAAACGGGGATGGTAAAATTAATATGGAAGACCGCGTTGTGATTGGAGACGTGAATCCGGTATTTATCGGAGGTTTGAATACACATTTCCGCTGGAAGTTTATTGAGTTGGCTATGGATTTCAGCTGGTCGTATGGAAATGATATTATTAATGGTAATATATATAATCTGATGAATAACGGTGATATTCGTAATAAGTCATCTGTCTATTATAAAAATGCTTGGTTTGCTAACAACCCGACAGGTACGTTTACCGGTCCCGGTCCTATTTCCTGGTCAGGATATATGTGGGCAGCGTCCAATTCCGAGATGGTGGAAGATGGTTCCTTCCTGAAGATGAATAATCTGGCAATTACCTGCCATTTACCTAAAAAGATATTGAATGCCTGGAAGATAAAAGATATGTCTTTTACCTATTCTATTAATAATGTGTTCTGTCTCACGAAATATTCAGGGTACGACCCGGAAGTACGTAGTGGAAACTCTATCAGTAATCGGATTTTGCCGGGAGTTGATATTTCATCCTATCCGTATGCAAGATCACATGTATTTTCATTTAATTTTAAATATTAATCTGGTACTGTTATGAAAAAAATATTATTTATCCTTTTATCATCTCTTGTACTGGTATCGTGCGAGGGTTACTTCGATCAGTTGCCGAAAACCGAACTTCCGGCAGAGACATTCTATACTTCCTATGATGCTGCCTTACGTAACGTCGCAATTTTATATGCTAATGCCGGTAACACCAATGATGGAATTATGACGGAAGACCGTTTTATGATGCCATCTCTGATAAACGAAGGTCCTTTTGATCTGACAGCTAGTTCGGGTAGCGTATTGAATTTATGGTCAAAACTGTATGCTTATATTGCCCAGGCTAATCAGATTTTAGAGAATTTGGAGGCACATCAGGACGCTATTGATTCCAGTATAAGCAGTTCCTCATTAGAGAAGGCTGCCATACAAGGCTCTGCTACTGAAATGTTGATAGGTGAAGTCCGTTTTTTACGTGCATACGCTTATTTTACCCTTTACCGTTATTATGGCGGCGTACCTTTAATAACCAAACCGACGGGGCCCAAGCCTGCTTACGTGCCACGTGCTACTCGGCAGGAAGTTTTCAGATTTTTATATGACGAAATGGAGTATGCTTTGAGTAAGTGTGCTGATAATAATTCGGGAATCGCTTATGGACGTGTGACTAGGGGAGCAGTAGCTGGTATGCTGGCAAAGACGAAGATATTTCATGCGTCCTATATTCGTCGTGCCGAAATGTATGGAGATAAAATTGCAGAAAATACAACAGGGGAATTATCTACTGTTTCTCTTTATGCAGATGCAGTTAAATTATGTGATGATATTATCTCCGGAGTTTATGGCAGTTATGAGTTGGAAGATTATTATCCAGCCGTATTTACGAAACGCAATAAAGAAATTATGTTCAGTGTACTAGCAGAAGAAGGTAATGGAACCGGTAATAAGATACCGATGGGATTTGCAGGAGAAGCCAAGTATGGAGCGACCAATGGTGTGCACCTGACTTCCTGGCTGACATTATTGTATGATATTCCGATGTGGGGACATAATTATAGTTTCAAGGAGGTATGTCGTGACTATGGGCAGATAGATAGATTTAATGCAGAATCTCCTAAAGCCGGAACCACTCCTAATGATTTACAGAATCTGTATGAAAGCACAGGGAAATATACAATTACGGGCGATTTCACCCGCCGTATGTGGAGCTCTGTGAAAGGGTGGGTCACCGGTCCTAGCAGTGGAAGTGCTCCAGTCGGACTATGGGTATTTGAACCTGCCGGACGTGAACTTGGTTCGAATTTCTATATTGAGCCGGGTAAAGGAAATCATTATTCTGAAGATCAATTGAAAGTAATGGAAGTGGCACTGGAAACACACGAAAGAAACTGGTGGCAAAATGAAGCCAATGGAGCAAACAGACCTAACTTGTGGAATTGTAACTGGTGGCAACTTGGCAAGTTCCGTAATTTGAATCCGAGTGAGATCGCTTCGACTTTTGATATTAATTATGCAGGAGTTGATTATCCGGTTTTACGATTGGCCGAGATTTATTTACTCAAAGCAGAAGCCCTGATTATGCAAGGGACAGTTTCGCAAGGAGTGAAAGCGATGAATATTGTCCGGAATAGAGCTTGTAATCAAGGCACTGTAAAAGACATGTTTACCAGTCAGGGTGATGCTTCTTATACCTATCAGGAAGGTTCTGTTATGATGATTCCGGAGGATATAAGTGCAAATAATGCATTGAAAGAATTGATGTATGAACGTTTGAGGGAACTTGCGGCTGAAGATGATTGTGGCTGGCTCGATGTAGCCCGTTTTCCGGACATTGCAATGAAAGATCTGGAAGATATTTGCCGTTATCGTGATCCTTTACAATTCTACGCACCTTATGGTGACCCTGCTCGAGGAGAATATTTATGGCATCTTTTCAATGACGAAAAAGTATATCGTGTATTGATGCCTATACCATTTACAGAGTTGTCATTCTTTCCGGAAATGAAACAGAATCCGGGCTATTAACTTAATTGTCAGAATAATATGAAAACATATCAATCGATTTTAATTATGATAATAATGATGTCTGTTATGGCATCATGTGAAAAGTTTGGTTCAGATGTGGAAGCTCCGTCCGTTCAGGTAACCGTATCTCCGGAGAATCCCAAAGTTGGAGACGAAGTGACAATTACAATTTCTACGGATGCCCAATATCTTTCTCTCTTTACGGGAGATGAAGGAAAAATGTTCGAACGTTCGCGCATTAAGGCAATCATGGAAAATGACTGGAATAGTTTCTATGAAAAAGGCTATCGGGTTTCTTATGCGAAGAATGGAGAGAAGACATTATTCTATAAGTACTTCAAAAATTATCAGACTGTTGAAGAGGTGAAAAAGGATTTTGAATTTTTTGGTGCGATAGAAAATATCCAACTGATTCCTTATAAGAAAGGGGATTTTCCGGAAGCATTGATGGAAATGAGCTATATCGGGACTAATCAGTTGAAGTTTACAGTATCAGATCGCAGGATTCCTTCAGGCATACGGATGAAACCGGATATTCATATTTTAGGAGGCCTTGATAATCAGCCTGGTAATACGGTGATTGAGAGCCGCTTTGTTGCTTGTGATGCGGACCGTGCTATCCGAAAATATTCTAATGATCCTTGGGTAGCTGCCTATTTTGGATTATATACAGAGCAACTGGCGGATTTTGCCGGACATGCTGCCGGTTATAAATACAACACTCTTATGGACGAACGTTCTTACGGAGCATTTCAGACAAATGATCCTCTTTCGGGCAGACCGACAGAAGGCTTCTATAAACTTGGAGAGATGTATAACCGTGATTCATATTTGCAGCAGTTTCTGAATGATGGAGAAAAGCTAGTGCTCCGTCAAGTCGATATGTATGTGAATGGGCGTCCTACTTATGCAGCGGCTGATGATTCACCTTATAAATATGATTTGGATGGGGATGGAATAGATGAGGCTTACGAATGTGAACTTAATCCTGCAACAGGCTTGCCCGTCCACGAAGCAGATTATGCCAAGTATAGAGGTTTTCAGGGAGACGTATACCTTTCGTTTATCGAAATGGGAACGGACGAATATGAACCGTGGCATACAGGTGTTTCTTTGGGCTCTGTATATGCGACTGGAGGAATTCAGAAAACTTATAAGTATATTTATACCGAACCTGGTGAATTTACCATTACGGTTGTAGCTACCAATGTAGGTGATAAGAACTATAGTGGTATAGATTATAGCGATCAAAGAAGTAATTCATTGAACGATTATGCTCACAAAAGATCTTTAAGTACATTCAAGATAACAGTGAAAAATTGAACTTATGAGAATGAAGCTTTGTATGACCGTTTTGTTGGCTTGGCTAGTTTTTTGTGGGAGTACAGTGGCAGCTGTAGTTCCACGAATTGAGGTCAATCCAGATGGAAAGGGGCTTAAATTACTAGTTTTCGAAGGAAGCGATCATCACAGGAATTATGTCGATCGAGGAAAGATTCTGGGAGATTTATATTTTAATTACCTTGTTGACAATAAGACTTACTCTGTTAAGGTTTCTGATTTGCAGTCTGAAATACTGGAAAATACGGCGGGAAAAATACAGATATTCTGGCAACTTCCTGCCGGAGTCCGGCTTTATCAGACCTTCGCTGTTAGTGGAGAAGAGATTGAATGGGATATTGAATTCTTCAATCGTAGCCGTCATGCGGTTAATATTCTGGATATGTGTCTGACAGTGCCGATTGGAGCAATTGATGAATCCGTACAAGCTTGTCAGAATCTGAATAGGCATTTCTCTTTAAATGGAAATTCTTCTTTTCTCTATTGGATACCATATACCGGTCAAGGCGACATTTTATTGATGTCAATGAAAAAAGGGACTGCTATGGAATATGCAACTTGGGATGGTAAGTATTATTTGCATGCAACGAATGTTGTCGATCGGGCGAATGATACTTGGAGAATACCCTCTACCTCAAAGACGGTGGCCCCTTATCAGCGTTACCTCACAGGCTTTAATTTTACTGTAGCCAAAGACCACACTGATTTAAGGGGAAAATTGTATGATAAAGGAAATGTCTTGGTGAAAGTTGCTCCGGGAATGGTAGTAACCCCTGAAATGGAAGTGTATTGTGCTTTACAGACACAGTTGCCTGTTGAGCAGTTAACTGTTGAGCATCCGGGGCAAATCAAAGTAACTAATATAGGCAAGACGAAAGATAACAAGCATATTTATAAGTTTCGTTTTTCCCGTTTAGGTGAGAATCTGATAACAGTAAACTATGGAAACGGACAAATGTGTTATTTGGATTTTTTTGTAACAGAACCTTTAGAAACGCTCATAAAGAAACGTGCCCGTTTTATTGTAGACAAACAGCAGCATCGGGATTCGACGAAGTGGTATAATGGTTTGTATAGTTTGTGGGATATGAAAAAAGCAGAACTGCTTTCACCCGACTATTTAGGAGAACTTCGGGAAGAATTTATGGTGGGAGGTTCTGATGATCCTTCGAATAGTAAGCCTATTTATGTAAGTGAGAAGAATGTGATATATCCGGATAAGGATGAAATAGCTTCGTTGGAATATTATCAGAAGAATTTTGTTTGGGGTAAACTGCAACGTACAGATAAGGAATTCCCTTATCCGTATGGTATCTATGGAAGTGAAAACTGGTATCAGAATCGTAGTGGTAAATATGGAGGATATGAGGATGGAGGTTCAGGCAAAGGACGCATGTGGAGAACGTTTGATTATACCACTCATTTTGCTATTTATTATAATCTGTACAGGATTGCGAAAGATCATCCGGATATGGTGACTTACCTGGATGCGAATGGATATTTAGAACGGGCTTACCGTACGGCGATGGCCTATTTTGAAGTGCCATACAATATATTGATGGGAAAGCAGTGGGCTTTCCACGGTTGGACTGACTGGGCTTATAAGCAAGGAAATTTTCATGAAAGGTATTTGTTATATATTATTTCTGCTTTAGAAAATACAGGCAGGAAAGAAGCAGCAGCTAGATTACGTCGCGAATGGGAAAAGAAGGTGACATATATGATTTATGAAGATCCCTGGCCGTTCGGTTCCGAGATGTTTGTTGATCGCACTGCCTTTGAATCCTCCTATTACATTGCCGAATATGCAAAATTGAATCCGATGCAACCGGAGGAGCAATTCTGGTATGATAAGAATAAGAAAAAATGGTATTCGTATACCTCATTTGACACTGTCTCCATAGAGCGTTTCATGCAAAATCAGTTGGATGGGAATCTTGCTTTGCGCGGAATTTTTGAACCTGGATATGCCAATTTGGGTACGGCATGGAGCGGACAGTACGTAAATCTCGATTATATGACGCAGATGGGGGGTGTGGCATTGCTGGATTATGCGTATAAATTTTCCAGTGAACCGGAGAAGTATATTAATTATGGCTATAATTCTTTGTTAGCTTCATGGGCGTTGATGAATACAGGTACGCAACAAACTGACTTTGGATATTGGTATAAAGGGAAAGAAAATGATGGAGCTGTGGGCTGGGCGTTTTCTCCTTATCAGAATTCCCGTACCTATATGAGTTACATAAAAACCGGACGCGCACCGTGGCGATATGATGGTGAAATAGATCACGGGCTTACGGGAGGAATTCATGGAGCCGGAGTCTATTTAGTGGATGATCCCGATTTTGGGCTGATAGCTTATGGAGGCAATGTGGCTGTGGATAAAGAAGGAACAATTAGTATGGTTCCGTATGACGGAGTACGCAGACAGATACGGTTTCTTACACCTGTCCAATTTTCGGTAGAATTAGAGCAGGATGGTTTCAGAAAGGATTATCCTGTTACGTTGAAAAAAACAAATGAGCTTGCTTTTGTCATCGAAAATCGTTCTGGGAAACCTCATCATACAAAGATGACTCTTGAAGGTAAACTTCCTGAAGGAAAGTATACTGTTATAGTTGGACAAAAAGAAGTGGAAGATTTTGAAATAATGAATCAGGCGCATCCGTTTTGTCGGCTGGAAATACCAGTCATGGATAAATATACGCAAGTAATAATTAAAAAGAAATAGGAATGAGACATCTATTAGTAGGATTTAGTTTGTGCATCTTGTCGACGGCTTGTGTGGAGGAAGAACAGCAGATCATCCCCATCCCCTTTAATCAGGTAACGTTGACTGATGGTTTTTGGAAAGAAAGAATGAAGACAGAGATAAGCGTTACAGTCCCTTTTTCTGTTTATCAGAGTGCACCGGCTGTTGAACGCTTCAGGCGTTGTGCAGCTTTTCGTGCAGGTAAACCCACCGAACTGCCGGAAACACATCGCTTCATCAGTTCAGATTTATATAAGGTAATGGAGGGAGTTGCCTACTCACTTATGATACAGCCGGATGAGAAACTGGAAAAGTTCATGGATGATGTGACAGAGTTGATCGCTGCTTCGCAACAAGAAGACGGGTATCTGTACATTTCTCATATTTGTGGTAATCCCGATCCTCGTGAGATGGGAGAGAAACCTTATTCTTGGTTGGTGCATAGCCATGAACTCTATAATGTAGGGCATCTGTATGAGGCCGCTGTTGCTTATTATCAGGCAACGGGTAAAGATAAACTGTTAAATGTTGCTATTAAGAGTGCCAAACATGTGAATAAGGTTTTCTTTGAAGGAGGAGATCCAAATTATAATAATGGAAAACCGGTTAATCAGGCCCCCGGACATGAGGAAATAGAACTGGCTCTTTGTAAATTATATCGGGTGACGAATGATCCATTGTATCTTGATATGGCTAAAAAATTTCTGGAGATTCGCGGAGTTACTTACCGTCCGGAGGGAGAAGGGGTGATGGCAGCTACTTATGCACAACAACATGCACCGGTCAGCCAACAGACGGAAGCGGTGGGACATGCCGTGCGGGCGGCTTATCTTTATACGGCTATGGCACAGGTGGACGCACTGACCGGACTCCATGATTATGACAAGGCACTTCAGGCTATATGGAATAATCTGGTAACAACACGTATGCATATAACCGGAGGGCTGGGGGCAGTAGAAGGTATGGAGGGTTTCGGTGCTCCTTATGAGTTACCTAATCTGACAGCTTATAACGAGACATGTGCTGCTGTAGCAAATGTGTTTTTTAATCAAGGATTATTTCTAGGTAGCGGTGATGCGAAATTCTGGGATATTGCCGAGCTGTCTTTATTCAATAATGCTTTAGCCGGAATTAACTTGAAGGGGGATCGTTTCTTCTATGTGAACCCTTTGGAAGCTGATGGAGAAAGGCGTTTTAATCATGGTAATGGTGGCCGGGCCGAATGGTTCGGATGCGCATGCTGTCCTCCTAATATCTCTCGCCTCATCCTGCAAGTTCCGGGATATATGTATGCTTATAGTAAAGATAATATCTATCTTACTCTTTATGGTGGAAGCAGGACAACGATTCCTTTGAAAGGAGGAAGAGTTGCTTTGGAGCAAGAGTCAGGGTATCCATTTGACGGAAAAGTACGCCTTGTTGTTATTCCGGAGAAGAAAGAACGTTTTTCAATAAGCATGCGTATTCCTACTTGGGCAACGAAAGATGAATTTGTGCCGGGCGGACTTTATCCTTACGAAGAACAGCGGCACCTGCCAGTTGAGATGCGTGTAAACGGAGAAAAAGTGAAGTATGTGATGAAGAAAGGTTTCGCAGTAATAGAACGTGACTGGGTGAGTGGCGATATAGTAGAGCTTGAATTGCCAATGCCTGTTCGTTTTGTCGACTGTATTCCGGAAGTGAAGGATAATGTGGGGAAAACTGCTGTGACACGTGGTCCATTGGTTTATTGTGCGGAAGAAATAGATAATGGAAGACCTGTTCAGCAATTATTCCTGGGCGATGCGACGGAAGAAAAGGCACAGGTTACGATTGAAGAAACCGGTGAACTGAAGGGGCTTGATTTTATAAAAGTGGGCGGAATTTCTTTAGTGCCTTATTATGCCTGGTGTAACAGAGGAGATAATCGTACAATGCTTGTCTGGCTGAATAAGGAGGTTTCGACTGTAGGGTTGCAACAAGGAGAAATGAAGTATATGGATTCGATTGGGAAAATATCGGCTTCGTCTGTCGCAAGTGGGAATGCAATATCAGAGCAGGCAGTTTGCGATGGGAAAGTGGCTACTTCTTCTGCTGATTTTAGTTTGGAGAGATGGGTCTCTATTCCTGCAGAGAATGGAAAAGGACAACAATTGACGTTCGATTTTAAAACTCCGTATACTTTAAACTCTCTTTCCGTATATTGGTTGGAGAATCCTCAAGAAAACGTTCTGCTACCTGTAAGCTGGAAGGTAGAATATAAATCAAAAGGAATCTGGAAAGTTCTTGAATTATATGTTACGGATTCTTATCAGTTGGGTAAGGACAGGTTTAATGTTATCCATCCGAGTAGTAATGTTGAGGTAGAGGCTATACGCTTGAATATAGATGCTCAACAGGGAAAATCCGTAGGTATCTCTGAAGTTCGCTTTGAATAGTAAAAAATGAATGTGTCAAAAGCCTGAAGCATTTTTCTATAGCTTCACTTTTGACACATTTTTTAGTCGCTTTATTTCTTTAAATATACTACCGTCTTACCTCCTCCATACTTTCGTATCATTCCTTCTTCTATGTATTTATTTAATAGTCCGATAGCCTTGTCCCGGTTTATTCCAGCCAATCTCATAAAATCAGCTCGGGTGATGCAACCTTGTTTTTCCAAGTGTTGTATAAGGACAGCGCGGCAGTTGTCTTCATCGGGTTTGCTATCGTTGCGATAGGGAGATTCCATACGTTCCAACTGTAACAGCTCCATGTTTTCGCGGAATTTCTTGTTGACGCGAAGGTTTATTTTGTTCAGATGAATGGAAGGAGAGCGGATTTCTTTCTTTTCCATTACTGGTCGTCCGCATTTCAGCGATAAAGAGAAATGGCCTAATTCTCCGACTTCCACAATCCAGCCTTGCTTTAACCAATGCTGTAATTCATCAGTAACTGCTTGCAGGCATCCTTCAATAGTGGCTTGGCTGAAACCATTGCTTTTAGATACCAACTCTATGAATTTCTTGGCATCAAGAGTTCCCGATGGAATCACTCGTGCGTGAAGTGGCTGTTGCTCATCCTTTTTTTGTGGGTTGCCACTGGCATAAAGATCGTAATAAACACTCATGTTTTATTTTGTTTTTAGTTATTCAGTAAATATAGTCTCCGGCTGCATGATTTTGTTCGTCGGACTATAGTCCGACGCAACATTGACTATAGTATTCCTTTCGTTGGACTATAGTTCTTCGAAAGATAAACTATAGTCCGACGAGTTAATTCGTGCACTCAAAGGTATTAATTATTTCAGGTAAAGACACTAATTTATGCATTAAATGAGAAAATACTATCTACCCCTTTCTATTTTTGCTATTAAAAACGATACCTTTGAAGTGTTTTCTTTCTTTTTATCAAGTATGGATTGATTTCCGGCAAGTTCTCCTATATTTTCCGAATTAATATTCATTAACTTATTTGCCGTAATACTTTTTAATATCTCTTGTGTATTAGCTAATAGATATTGAACTATTAACTTTAAAGACTAATATTATGGAAAAAGATTCTCCTTTTTCATCCACCGGCAGAAGGTGTATTGTAACCCTAATGTGCATATTTGTCACTGCTTTTGTTTATGCACAACAGCAAAAAATATCGGTTAGTATCAAAGAGCTTCCTCTTAAAGAGGCTATCAGTCAGATAGCAGAGAAGGCATCGATGAATGTAGCCTATAGCAAAGAATTTGTGGATACGAGTAGGAAAGTGTCATTGGAGGTAAAAGACACAGAGGTAAACAAAGCGCTAACTCTTTTGCTAAAAGGGACTAACATTGGGTTCCGTTTCCTGGATGACAGTATTTTATTTTATAATAAAGAATATCAAAATAAAACTGAACCTGTTGATTCGCAAGGAGAGAAAAAGGAACTGTATGTGAAAGGTAAAGTTACTGACGAGAATGCGGAGCCGATCATCGGAGCCACCGTATCGGTAAAAGGCTCGACTACAGGTACAATCACCGATGTCAATGGTCAGTATTCCATTAAGGTACCCTATGGAAGTACACTTCGGTACTCATACGTCGGCTACCGTGAAGAAAGCGTCATAGCGAAAGCAACGACAGTAAACGTAGTGATGAAAGAAAATGCTGTCAGCTTGGAAGATGTAGTAGTTGTAGGCTATGGCGTGCAAAAGAAAGTGAATGTAACAGGTGCCGTATCTATGGTTAAAGCGGAGGCTATTGAGAACAGACCTATTACTAACGTAACTACGGGTCTGCAAGGATTGTTGCCTGGAGTTAGTATCGTTTCCTCTTCGGGGCAGCCGGGTGCTGTGCCCAGCATCAACATTCGTGGTACGGGAACCATCAATAGTAGTACAGCACCTTTGATCTTGATTGACGGAGTAGCCGGGGGAGACATCAACTTATTGAATCCTTCGGACATCGAAAGCGTATCAGTACTGAAAGATGCCGCCTCATCAGCTATTTATGGAGCACGTGCCGCTAACGGTGTTATTCTTGTAACGACTAAAAAGGGAGAAAAGAAAGAGCGCGTAGTATTCCAATATAACGGATATGCCGGATTCCAGACTCCCACAGCATTGCCCGAACTTGTTAATGGAAGGGAATACATGGAACTCTCCAATGAAGCCATGAGTGCTGCCGGATTTTCCAAGCCCTATACACAAGAGGCTTTCGATAAATATGATTCGGGATTGTACCCCAACGAATATTCCAATACAGACTGGATTGACGAAATATACAAAAGCCGGGCTTTTCAAACGGGGCATAATGTGAGCGCACGGGGTGGAAGCGAGAAAACCGGATTTTTTATGTCGTATGGTTTCCTGGATCAGGATGGACTGGTTGTAGGTGACGGATATAGTTCCAAAAGACATAATGCGCGTATCAGTGTAAACACGGAGGTATATGATCGTTTGAAACTGACCGGACAGATGAGCTATGTCGATTTCTATAAAAAGGACTTAGGTTATAGCGGCACATCAGGAGTATTTCGCCTGTCACAGCGTATGTCTCCGTTACTTCCCGTCATGTGGCAAATTCCTGATGAGAATGGCCGGATGGTAGATAGTGAGAACTGGTCGTACGGTTCGGTGCGTAACCCCTTGCAGGTAGCCTATGAGTCGGGAATGGAAGAACGGAAAACACGTGTGCTCAATGGTATTTTCAATGCAGATCTCAAAATTATAGACGGACTGAATGCAGGTATGCAGTACTCTGCTAATATATATACCCGCCAGGTGGATGAGTTTAACCCGAAGATGTTGTCTTATTACTCGGACGGTAGCCCGTTGAAAGCAAATGAAGATGCCAAGGACTATATCTCACAAAGCCATCTTGACGTTATGACCCAAACGCTGCAATTCACCCTGAACTTTAATAAAACCATAGGACGCCACGAGTTGGGAGCATTGTTGGGATTTTCGCAAGAGTGGGAAAACAGAAGCACACTGGGTGCTACGCGTGATAATGTGATGGTTGAGGATATTCACGTTATTAGTGCCGGAATGATTAATTTTATGAATAGCGGAACAAAAGACGAGTGGGCTTTGCGTTCTTACTTTGGTCGTGTCAACTATGCTTTTGACGGTAAATACCTGTTTGAAGCTAACCTGCGCGCCGATGGAACTTCAAGATTTGCCAAGGGCAATCGTTGGGGATATTTTCCATCGTTCTCGGCAGGATGGAACTTTTCACGTGAAAAATTCATGGAGTTCGCTACTTCGGTATTGAGCTCGGGTAAGCTGCGTGCTTCCTGGGGTGAGTTGGGAAATCAGAACATTCCCGGTAATTACTACCCTTACTTGTCACCTATCATAACCGAAGAGTCTTATCCTATCGGAGCTTCTAATACACCTGTTATGGGACTTTGGCAAAATAAAATCGGTAATCCCGACATCAAGTGGGAAACCATCCGCATGCTTAATTTCGGGGTAGACCTTAGTTTTTTGAACAATAGACTGAATGTGGACTTTGATTGGTATAAGAAAGAAAATATTGATGCATTGGTTCGTCCCGATGTTCCGGCTATTGTCGGGGTTTCCAGTAGTAACGTAGGTTATGTCAATCTTGGTAAGATTGATGTCAAAGGATGGGAGCTTAATTTGTCATGGCGTGATAAGATCGGAAGTGTAAATTACAATCTCGGGTTCAATCTGTCGGACGCTCGTAATAAGATTACCGATTTGGGTGGAACTCCGGAGTCGCTGACCAGTACGGCTTCCGGTTCGTATCGTCGGGTAGGTGATCCGATAGGTGCTTTCTATGGTTATCTGACTGATGGGCTGGCGCAAGTGTATGACTTTGAATCAGTGAATACAACTACAGGTAAGTACCAGAAACCAAAATTTCCTCTTGTTGCATCACAAAACGGCATTGTACAGCCCGGAGATATTAAGTATCGGGACATCAGTGGTCCTGACGGCACTCCTGACGGGGTAATTGATGACTACGACAAAGTGGTGTTTGGCGAGAAAGAACCCCATTACACCTATGCAATCAAGGGTGGTTTAGAATGGAAAGGCATTGATTTCAGTTTCTATTTGCAAGGCGTAGGCAAAGTTGCCGGTTACCTTGAGGATGAGGCTCGGCATGCGTTTATCAATGACTACTCAATCCCTAAAAAAGAGCATCTTGACAGATGGACGCCTATGAATCCAAATGCTTCTTATCCCAGACTTTATCAGTCGCAGGAGCACAACAGGCTCTTCAGTGACTACTGGAAAGAGGATGCATCGTACTTGCGTCTGAAGAATATTCAGATAGGTTATCGTTTTCCTGCCCGAATGGTGGCACCTCTTGGCATTAATAGTCTTAGAGTATATGCTTCGGCAGATAACTTGTTTACTAAAACCGATTACTTCGGAGCTTATGACCCTGAAGTGAGAACCACCAGCGGAGATGTCTATCCGCAAGTAAAAACCTATGTTTTTGGATTATCAATAACATTCTAACCTATTAAACGACTATAAAGATGAAATACTCAAAATACTTTTTAATCATTGCTTTCTTTGGTATAGTTACCTCATGTAGCGATTTTCTGGATAGAACGAACCCTAACGAGCCGGACAATGTAACATTCTGGGTAAATGAAGATCAGCTTAAAAATGCCTTGCCTCCCTGTTACGAAGCTTTACAAAAAGACTATCTCGTGAATTGGAGTGAATCGACGGCCGAAACTGTTATGTGGGGGAATATTACTAGTGGACTAAGTAAGGTTTCGGGAGGCAAGCACTCTTATACTGACGGCTTCCCCTTCACTACCTATTGGACAGGAGCATATAGCTATATTTATCGCTGCAATAATTTTCTGGACAACTATAATAAAGCGCAGGTAGCTCAAAATAAGAAGGACGTTTATGCCGCAGAAGTAAAAACTATCCGGGCGCTTATGTACTTTTACCTCACGACATTTTGGGGTGATGTACCTTGGGTAGGAGAAGTCATTCAGCCCGAAGATGCATATATCGAACGTACTCCCAGAGAGAAAGTCATTGACCAGCTCGTCGAGGATTTGAAATGGGCGGCAGAGCGCATGCCTGAAGAAAGGTATACAGGCGATAAGCTGGGAAGGCTTGACCGCTGGGGCGCTTTAGCCATATTGGCACGTATTGCTTTGCAAAACGAAAGATGGGAACTGGCTGCAAAAACGAGTGAATATATCATCGAAAACAGTCCCTATGGTCTGTATGAATATGAAAAACTATTTCATCACGAAGGGGATGTCGAGAATGATCCGAAAAATATCGAAGCCATCGTATATAGCCTTTTTGTACCTGAAATCCGTACACAAAGTCTGCCCAATGAAACTTGCAGTCCGACAGACTATATACGTCTCAATCCAACGAAGTCATTAGTGGATGCCTATCTGTGTACGGACGGTAAACCGGCAAAAACCGGATTGGAATATTATAAAAAGACCGGTGTGCAGACCTCATCGTTATACAAGTCGCCTGAAGAGCATTATGTGGATTACTTCCAGAACAGAGATCCTAGAATGAAGATGACTTTATATGCTCCGGGTGACAAATGGCCGGGAGGAGATGACGGTGACCCTGATACGGATAAGGCCAACGAGATATTTAATCTGCCTCGTTTTGCTTCATTGCAAGATAATAACCGTGTGGGGGCAAATAGCCGTACAGGTTTCTATCTGAAAAAGTATAACGATATTGATTTGGCCGGCTCAAGTGTGGGTGGGCATGGAAATCTCAATGTCATCCGCTTTGCCGAAATCTTGCTGATTTATGCCGAGGCCACTTTCGAACTACAAGGCAAGAAACTGACACAAACACAGATTGATTACTCCATCAACAGGCTTAGAGATCGTGTGAATATGCATCGTATGAACCTTGACGAACTTAGCGCATGGGGGATGGATCTCGAAACCGAATTGAGAAGAGAACGTCGCATTGAGTTGGCAGGTGAAGGAACAAGATACGCCGATGTGATGCGCTGGCGTGAAGGCGAACTTCGCTTTGGACGTGCCATCACCGGTCCCAGCCTGAAAGTTTGTATGAATGATTTGGGCGCTAACCCATATCCCGATACCGGAGTAGATGAGTTTGGTGATGTTATCTACGAAAAGTCTACTGCGGAAGGCGGAGCACGCTACTTCGACGCAACGAAACATTATTTGTGGCCCGTGCCTAATCCCGAGCGTCAGAAGAATCCTCTGTTAGGACAAAATCCGGGCTGGGAAAAGTAATCATTAAAAAATAGAAACCATGTATTCAATGAAGAAATATTTATTATTGTTTTTATGCCTGACTTTGGGTGTTGCCTATGCGCAAGATACTCTACGGGTGCGGGTAATGACCTATAATTTAAGATTTGGCGAACTGGCATCTTTAGAGGAACTTGCTCATCACATCAAATCCTTCAAACCTGATTTTGTGGCGCTTCAGGAAGTGGATAGCAAAACAGACCGTAAGCGTACCCCGCATCAGAAGGGGAAGGATTTTATATCCGAACTTGCCTATCATACAGGGATGTTTGGGCTTTACGGAAAAACGATTGACTATTCTACCGGTTATTACGGTATTGGGATGTTAAGTAAATATCCATATATTTCTGTCCAAAAGATAATGTTGCCCCATCCGGTCAAAGAGCATGAGAGACGGGCCATGTTGGAGGGATTATTCGAAATGGGTAATGATACCATTGTTTTTACCTCTACGCATCTGGACGTCAACTCTCAAGAAACACGGGCGGAGCAAATAAAATTTATTACCGGGCATTTCAAAAATTATAAATATCCTGTAATTTTGGGAGGTGATTTCAACGCGCGTCATTACTCCGAGGCAATACGTGGTATGGATAGCTGGTTTGCTGCAAGCAACGATGATTTTGGAATGCCGGCATGGAAACCTGTGATTAAGATCGATTACTTGTTTGCTTACCCGCAAAAAGGATGGCGCGTGATTAGTACACAAACTGTTCAGTCGCTTTTGTCAGACCATTTACCGATTATTACGGAACTGGAATATGTGAAAGAAGCGTCAAAGAAAAAATATTGATACTCACTTATAACATTTATGATTTTCTATGATACATACAATAATCAAGTATTTACTGATTTCAGCAACGCTTTTTTTCTGCTCATGCCACAAGCCTAAGACGGATATTATCACCCCCGCCAAACAGTTAATAGAACGTCAGATTGGGGAAAGAGCACAGTCTATCCACTTTGAATATATCGAACCATCCGACGGTAAAGATATATTCGAAGTGATAGCAAGCGACGGCCGGCTTACCTTAAGGGGAAGTAGCTCCGTTGCTATCTGTTACGCTTTTCATACGTACATGAAAGAGGCCTGCAAGAGTATGAAAACATGGAGCGGTGAACACATAACGTCGGTGATGCTGTGGCCCGATTATGAATTGTATGAACAGGTGTCCCCTTATGAGTTGCGCTATTTCCTTAATGTTTGTACATTCGGCTACACTACCCCTTACTGGGACTGGGAGCGTTGGGAAAAGGAAATTGACAGGATGGCTCTTTATGGTGTAAATATGCCCTTGGCTACCGTGGCCAGCGAAGCCATTGCGGAACGGGTATGGCTGCGTATGGGATTGAACAAAGAAGAAATCCGTGAGTTTTTCACTGCCCCTGCACACCTTCCCTGGCATCGCATGGGCAATCTGAACAAGTGGGACGGTCCCTTATCTGATGCCTGGCAACAGAACCAAATCGCTTTGCAGCATCAAATCCTGACCCGTATGCGCGAGTTGGGTATGCAGCCCATAGCGCCTGCGTTTGCAGGTTTCGTGCCGGAAGGATTCGTCCAGAAACATCCCGACACACAATTCCGGCACATGCGGTGGGGTGGTTTTGATGAAGAGTACAACGCCTATGTATTGCCACCGGATTCACCTTTTTTCGAAGAGATAGGCAAACTGTTTGTCGAAGAGTGGGAAAAAGAGTTTGGAGAAAATACGTATTATCTCTCGGATAGTTTTAATGAGATGGAACTGCCTATCGATAAGGCAGATAAAGAAGCGAAATATAAGTTATTGGCCGAGTATGGAGAAACGATCTATAAATCAATTACAGCCGGAAACCCGGATGCCGTTTGGGTTACACAGGGATGGACATTCGGATATCAACATTCATTCTGGGATAAAGAATCGCTTAAAGCCTTGTTAAGCAATGTACCTGATGATAAAATGATTATCATTGATTTGGGCAATGATTATCCGAAATGGGTGTGGAACACCGAGCAGACATGGAAAGTACATGATGGGTTTTACGGAAAGAAATGGATATTCAGCTATGTACCCAACTTTGGTGGGAAAAACACCATGACAGGAGACTTGGACATGTATGCTAGTTCCTCGGTCAAAGCATTACGTGCCGCAAATAAAGGTAACTTGATTGGGTTCGGTTCTGCCCCTGAAGGACTCGAAAACAATGAGGTTGTTTACGAACTGTTAGCCGATATGGGATGGTCATCGGATAGTATCGACCTGGACGATTGGATGAAGATATACTGCGAGGCCCGTTATGGAGGATATCCCGATGCCATGGAGGAAGCTTGGAAACTTTTTCGGAAAACAGCATATAGTTCTTTATATTCATACCCCCGTTTTACCTGGCAAACTGTAGTACCCGATCAACGGCGGATTAGTAAAATCGACCTTAGTGATGATTACTTGCAGGCTATACGTTTGTATGCTAGTTGCGCTGACGAACTGAAAAGCTCTGAATTATACAGAAACGACCTCATAGAGTTTGTTTCGTATTATGTGGCGGCTAAAGCTGAAAATTTTTATAAGCAGGCCCTGAAAGATGATTCGGAGAATCGTGTTCTCGCAGCGCAACGTAATCTGCAACAAACTGTTGATTTGTTGATGGACGTTGACAGGCTATTGGCTTCTCATCCTTTATATCGATTAGAAGAATGGGTGGAACTTGCGCGCAATAGCGGAACAACTCTTCAGGAAAAAGATGCTTATGAAGCAAATGCCAAACGCTTGATTACAAGTTGGGGTGGTATTCAGGAGGATTATGCTGCTCGTTTCTGGAGCGGGCTGATTAAAGACTACTATATCCCTCGTATACAGCTCTATTTCACAAAAGACCGGAATAAAATCCGAGAATGGGAGGAGCAATGGATTACATCTCCCTGGAGTAACAGTACGACTCCGTTTGATGATCCGGTCGAGGCTGCATTGAGTTTAATAGAGAAAACAAATAAGTGATAGCTTTTATGAAAAAGATTGTATTGGCATTCGACTCGTTTAAAGGTTCGGTCGGTTCTTTCGAGATAGCGAAAGCTGCCGAAAAAGCGATTCAGGAGGAATTACCCGACTGTCAGATTATACGTTTCCCCATAGCTGATGGCGGCGAAGGGACTACAGAAGCTCTATGCTCTGCCCTTCATGCCCAAACGGTGTCATGTCGGGTGCATGATCCATTCATGAAGCCAATTGAAGTATCGTATGGTATCGTAAACAATGGTGCGATGGCTATTATCGAAATGGCCTCGGCCTGCGGTCTGCCATTGATTGATTCAAATCGGAGAAACCCCATGAAGACTACGACTTATGGAGTTGGAGAGATGGTTGCTGATGCATTAAAACGCGGGTGTCGGGAATTCATTATCGGTATCGGCGGAAGTGCTACGAATGATGCGGGAATTGGTATGCTGAAGGCTTTAGGTGCACGCTTTTTAGATAGCGGAAACGGTGAGTTGGAGCCTGTCGGTGAAAATCTGATAAAAGTTTATCAAATAGATATTTCCCAATTGAATCCGGCATTGAAGGAGAGTCACTTTACGATCGCCTGTGATGTTAGTAATCCATTTTTTGGAAAAGAGGGTGCGGCCTATGTATATGCTCCCCAAAAAGGGGCAAATAGTTTGCAAGTGATAGAGTTGGACAATGGGTTGCGGCATTATGCACAGGTGATAAAGGAATATACAAATATGGATATATCGCAGTTTCCCGGTGCCGGAGCAGCCGGAGGAATGGGAGGTGGCCTGCTTCCGTTTTTGAATGCAGAATTGCAATCCGGAATAGAAGTTATATTGAAAACGCTTCGTTTCGAAGAGGTCGTCCGACAGGCAGACCTGATACTGACCGGAGAGGGGAAACTGGATCGCCAGACTGGTATGGGAAAGGCGCTGGACGGAGTTTTATGTGTCGGTGAGAGATGTCAGGTTCCGGTGATAGCGTTGGGGGGAGCGGTCGAAGCCACCGAAGCGCTAAATAGGATGGGGTTTACTGCCGTACTGCCTATTCAACCTTTTCCGGTAACACTTGAAGAGGCGATGCGATCGGAGTTTACGAAAGAAAACATAGAGAGAACGGTGCGACAGGTGGTGAGAATCATAAAACAATTTACTAAATAATACTCAATGACAGCGATAGGCGCATTAATCGGGCTTTCATTATCCATACTGTTAATCATAAGAAAGCTTTCTCCGACATACAGTCTGATTATCGGAGCGATAGTCGGAGGGTTGTTGGGAGGACTATCTTTAAATGAGACCGTTACGGTGATGACCGAAGGGGTGAAAGAGGTCACCCCGGCGGTATTGCGGATTCTGACAGCTGGAGTCTTGTCAGGCATATTAATACAAACCGGGGCTACCACGGTCATCTCCAATGCGATTATAAACAAAATGGGTGAAAAACGGGTATTTATGGCATTGGCACTCGCAACGATGTTGCTTTGTACGGTAGGCGTCTTTATTGATGTGGCTGTGATAACCGTTGCGCCGGTGGCTCTTTCGATAGGCAAGCGTCTAAACCTGTCTCCATCTGTATTGCTTATTGCTATGATCGGGGGAGGTAAATGTGGAAATATCATATCACCTAACCCGAACACTATTATAGCAGCCGGAAATTTTAATGCGGATTTATCGTCTGTAATGTTTGCCAATATTTTACCGGCAGTGGTCGGTTTGTTTTTCACTGTTTTCGTTATTGTCCGTCTGATGCCTCAATCGGTAAAAAACAAAAAAATGATGATGCAAACAGAGGATAAAGAGGAAGAGAGAAATCTGCCCTCGTTAAGAACCAGTCTGATTGCTCCTGTTGTTACGATTGTTTTATTGGCATTACGTCCTGCGGCAGGAATCAATATTGATCCTTTGATAGCTTTGCCGGTAGGTGGCTTATGTGGTGCTATCTGTATGAAACAATGGAAAAACATTCTTCCGAGTATAGAATATGGACTGCAAAAGATGTCTGTGGTAGCTATTCTGTTGATAGGAACCGGGACTATTGCCGGCATCATAAAGAACTCTTCTTTGAAAGACTGGATTCTTACAGGATTAGATCATGCTCATATTAGTGATGCATTGATTGCTCCTATATCAGGCGCGTTGATGTCGGCGGCTACCGCATCGACAACAGCCGGAGCGACACTGGCTTCTTCTTCGTTTGCTGAAACGATATTGGCTATAGGCATTTCTGCAGTTTGGGGAGCGGCTATGATTAATTCCGGAGCTACAGTTCTTGACCATTTGCCACATGGTTCGTTCTTTCATGCGACAGGAGGCGTATGCGAACTCAATTTTAAGGAACGTCTGAAGCTGATACCTTATGAATCGCTTATAGGGATAGTGTTAGCTGCCGGAACGACTATTTTATATATAATAAGTAATTAAAAGAATCAAATATTATGAATCCGAACAAACGGTTACTTTCGCTTGATGTACTTCGGGGTATTACTGTTGCCGGGATGATCTTGGTCAACAATACAGGAAAGTGCGGGTATAACTTTGCCGCTTTTGCACACGCCAAGTGGGATGGTTTTTCGCCGGCCGATCTGGTATTCCCGATGTTTATGTTCCTGATGGGTATTTCGACCTACATTTCCTTGTGTAAGTATAACTTCCAGTGTCGACCGGCCATTGCGAAAATCATAAAAAGAAGTCTCTTATTAATATTTATTGGTCTGGTTATGGAGTGGTTCATAACAGCAATAGATAGTGGTAACTATTTTGATTTGAGTCAGCTCCGGTTGATGGGAGTTATGCAACGGCTCGGAATTTGTTATGGCATTACAGCCTTATTGGCTGTAACAATACCACATAAGCGGTTTATGCCATTAGCCATCATTTTGCTGATTGTCTACTTTATATTTCAGTTATTTGGAAACGGATTTGAAAAAAGTGCGGATAATATCGTCGGGATGATTGATTCGGCTATTTTAGGGTCTAACCACATGTATCTTCAGGGCCGCCAGTTTGTCGATCCCGAGGGGATACTTAGTACGATTCCCGCTGTGTCTCAAGTGATGATAGGTTTTGTTTGCGGAAAGATAATCATCGATATTAAAGACAATGACCGCCGGATGCTGAATCTATTCCTTATAGGTACCACGCTGTTGTTTGCCGGCTATTTGTTAAGCTATGCCTGTCCTTTGAATAAACGTTTGTGGTCTCCTTCGTTTGTTTTGCTTACTTGTGGGATTGCGGCATTGTCATTGGCATTGCTGCTTTATATCATTGATGTGAAGCAGAATAAAAAGTGGTTTTCGTTTTTTGAAGCATTTGGAGCGAATCCGCTTGTAATTTATGTGTTTAGCTGCATAGCCGGAGGATTGCTTGTGCATTGGCATATCCATACGGCTGTATTCAATAATTTGCTTAACCCGTTATTCGGAAATTACTTCGGTTCATTTATGTACGGTGTATTTTTCCTGTTGTGCAATGGGCTGTTGGGATATATTTTGTTAAAAAGAAAAATCTATATAAAATTATAAATCAGGATGAAAAGAAAAAGTGTATACACGTGTCTGGTTATGCTGCTTATGTCGTTGGCTCTTCAGGCTAAAGACAAAGACGTAGCTGTTGCGGAAGCATTATTGAAACGTTTGCTACCGTCATACATCGAGAGTTTTCAGTTTCAAAAGTTAAAAGGAGAGAAAGACTGCTTTACAATAGAGTCCGTAAAAGATAAAATTGTAATCGGTGGAAACAACGCCAATTCAATGGCGATGGGACTGAACCATTACTTGAAATATTACTGTCTCACTACAGTGTCTTGGTATGCGGATATAGCCGTTGAAATTCCTGAAGAATTGCCGATGGTTGGTGAGAAGGTGATTTCGGAAGCGAGAGTGGATACTCGTTTTTTCCTGAATTACTGCACGTATGGTTACACGATGCCTTGGTGGCAATGGAAAGAATGGGAACGTTTTATTGACTGGATGGCCCTTAATGGTATAAATATGCCTTTGGCAATTACTGGACAAGAAGCCGTGTGGTATAAAGTCTGGTCGAAAATGGGAATGTCGGACATCGAAATACGCTCTTACTTCACGGGACCGCCGTATCTGCCCTGGCATCGGATGGCTAACATAGATCGTTGGAACGGTCCGTTGCCGATGGAATGGCTGGAACACCAGGTAAGCTTGCAGAAAAAAATACTCGCGCGTGAGCGTGAATTGAATATGAAGCCTGTATTGCCAGCCTTTGCCGGACATGTACCTGCCGATTTAAAACGGCTCTATCCCGAGGCCGATATTCAACATTTGGGCAAATGGGCCGGCTTTGCTGATGCATACCGTTGTAATTTTCTGAACCCTAACGATGCTTTGTTTGCGAAAATTCAGAAGCTATTTCTTGATGAACAAAAAAAACTTTTCGGAATCGATCATATTTATGGTTTAGATCCTTTCAATGAGGTTGACCCGCCCAGTTTCGAACCCGAATATTTGCGGAAGATAGTTTCGGATATGTACGCTACATTGACGGCTGCCGATCCCAAAGCCCAATGGATGCAAATGACATGGATGTTTTATTTTGATAAAGATAAATGGACTTCCGAGCGAATGAAGGCTTTGCTGACAGGAGTGCCACAGAATAAAATGATATTACTTGATTATCATTGTGAAAATGTTGAATTATGGAAAAGAACAGAGCATTTTCATGATCAGCCCTATATTTGGTGTTATCTGGGCAATTTCGGGGGAAACACGACTTTGACAGGTAACGTCAAAGAAAGTGGCGCACGACTTGAGAATGCTCTTATTAACGGTGGAGGCAACCTTAAAGGAATCGGCTCTACGCTGGAAGGATTGGATGTGATGCAATTTCCCTACGAATACATTCTTGAGAAAGCATGGAACCTGAATGTAGATGATAATAAATGGATTGAATGTCTGGCTGACAGGCATGTGGGATGCGTGTCGCAGTCTGTGCGCGATGCTTGGAAACGATTATTCAATGACATTTATGCACAAGTGCCGCGCACATTGGGTACTTTACCCGGGTATCGCCCTGCATTGAATAAGAACAGTGAAAAACGGACAAGTAATGTGTACAGCAATGTTGAACTACTAGAGGTCTGGAGAAAACTGAACGAAGCACCTTCTGACCGGAGAGATGCTTTTCGCCTGGATTTGATTACTGTAGGCAGACAGGTGCTTGGAAACTACTTTCTTGATGTGAAAATGGAGTTTGACAGGATGGTTGAAGCTAAAGACTATCAGGCTTTGAAAGCTTGCGGCGAGAAAATGAAGGAGATATTGCATGATTTGGATAAGCTGAATGCTTTTCATCCTTACTGTTCGCTGGATAAATGGATTGATGATGCACGGAAGATGGGAGATTCTCCCCAGTTGAAAGACTATTATGAAAAGAACGCTCGCAACTTGATTACGACTTGGGGAGGAAGCCTGAACGATTATGCCAGCCGTTCGTGGGCAGGACTGATAAGAGATTATTATGCAAAACGCTGGGAGGTGTATATCAATACATTCATCAAAGCGGTTGGGGAAGGTGTAGAGGTGGATCAGAAGCAACTTGAAGATGAATTAAAAGAAATAGAAGAAGGTTGGGTAAATGCAACTGATCGGAAGGATACTCGAAAAGATGTTCATTCAACAACTGACGGATTATTATCCTTCTCCACCTTTTTATTCAGCAAATATCAAAGACTGGTGAAATAAATAAGAGGCCTGTTTCATTTGTTGTTCGCGAATCATGCTATATCAGAAAGAATTAATATATTTGAAAATAAGGACTTGATATAATAAGCTTTTTATTTTCATATTTAAAATGATTAAGATGTCCCAGAAATACTCACAGGATGAAGCCCAAGCTTTGGTTAAGGCTCTGAAAGAGGGGAACCAGCTGGCATTTAGTATTGTATACAAGACGTATGCGGCGCAGACCTTTTCTTTGGCATTTAAATATTTGCTGAATAAAGAATTGGCTGAAGATGCCGTGCAGAACTTATTCTTAAAACTCTGGCTGAAAAAAGAAGAGATCGACGAAACAAAACCTATAAACAGATACCTTTTTACGATGTTGAAGAACGATCTGCTCAATACGTTGAGAGATTCAAAGAAAAATATCTATTTGCTTGAGGATTGTCTTTCAATGGTTTTGGAATTGGAAGACAATTCTCAAAATGAAAACCTTAAGCAAGAACAAATGAACATTATACAGCAAGCTCTTGAGCAACTTTCGCCGCAACGCCGCAAGGTTTTTGAAATGAAAGTTTCGGGAAAATACTCCAATCAGGAAATAGCTGATAAACTTAATCTTTCGATCAATACAATTAAATTTCAATATAGCCAATCTTTGAAGCAGATTCGCGCGACAGTGGGAGAGCTTAGCTTGTTGTTGCTTTATTGTATGATGTAGTTTTATCACTTTTTGCTGATATGGAACGTTCTTTTGAATTAACACGGTTTAACGTAGTCTGTATAATACTTTTTTGTAACAGTGTGTATTACTAATAGATATTGAAATATGAAATCAAAAAAGAAACATACAAATCAGGACTTTGAAGTAGTTGACGGCATCGGGAAATATATGGATGACGACATTCAGAGGATAATAGAAGGCAAACAGCTCGAATTGGGCGACAGAGAATTGCCTCCTTTTGATGAATATCGCATTTATAAGAATATTCAGGAAGCCGTGATGCGGGAAGAAAAACGAAAGAACAGGAGAATAAGGATGCCATTGTTCTTTAAGTGGACGGTAGCCTGTGCAATTGTTTTGCTAGTGATAGGTGTGGGATATAATTTCTATCAAAGTCATAATGAGGCAAACCTTGTTTATCGGGAGGTCTGTGCTGTAAGGGGGGAGAAGCTACTCGTATTACTTCCCGATGGTAGCCGGGTGTGGTTAAATGCCGATTCTAAATTGACCTATCCGGAACAGTTTGCAAAATACAACAGGAATGTTACGCTGGAAGGAGAGGCTTATTTTGAGATAGCAGAAAACAAGAAATCCCCTTTTCAGGTACTTGCCGAGAATGTGAAAATACAAGTGACGGGAACGTGTTTCAATGTAAAAGCATACGCTTCGGATAAGGTAATCAAAACTACACTCGACGAAGGAAGTATAAATATCGGGCATGTGCAAAGCCGCAGGCCTATGCAGCAAATGCTTCCCGGACAAACTGCAGTTTATGAGAAAAGGAGTAATGTAATAAAAATAAAAACTGATAGATATCACGATGATGCTTCGAGTTGGAAGAGTAACCGGCTTATTTTCAGAAATGCATCATTGAAAGAGGTGCTTACAACACTCTCGCGTCATTTTGATATAGAGATTACAGTTAAAAACGAAAAGATTGCTTCGTTTACGTACGACTTCGTTTGTAAAGGGAACGATTTGAACTATGTGTTGGAGGTGATGCAATCCATAACACCGGTTAGCTTTAAAAAAATATCAGAATATACATATACCGTTGAATAAGTAAACTTAATCTAATAACAAAAACAAATTTATGAAAGCACTTTTAAAGCCCATTGTATGGGTATGCCTTTTCTTCTTTGCGTATCAAAGTACGTATGCGCAGGCTCTTAAAATAATGAGCTATAATTGCCGGATGTCCGGACAGATGACTGGTTACTCGGTGAAGGAGTATGCTGTATTTATCAGGAAATACAATCCGGATGTTGTAATGTTGCAAGAGATAGATTACAACACAAAAAGGAATAAAAATCAGGATTTCACCACTCAACTGGCTGCGGAGTTGGGATTGTTTTCCGTATTCGGGAAAGCGATGGATACTGGTGGTGGAGAATATGGAGTAGCTATCCTTTCAAAATATCCTTTTGTTTATATCAATAACAAAACTTTTGAAGGTATAGACGGAGCCAAAGAACCCCGGACACTATTATATGTAGATATTCAGGAACCGGGAACTTCAGACGTAATCAGGATAGGAACGACTCACCTGGATCATTCGACGGACCTGATAAGGAGCGCAATGGCTGAACAGATTAATGAACGGATTGGTACGGGAGATACCCCGACACTGCTGGGGGGGAGATTTTAATGCCCGGACCGACTCTAATGTGATTTGTGAGGTAATGAAGAACTGGCAGAGAATCTGCGATGATACATTCACCTATCCGGCAGATCAGCCGACAATCAAGATTGATTATATATTCGGACTTCCACAGAATAAGTGGAAAGTGAAGTCGTTTAAAGTTTTATCTAATCCGGAAGTATCTGACCACAGGGCTTTGTTTGCTGAAGTTGAATTTATAAAATGAATGGAATATGAAATCAAACTATCTATATCTGCTATTTATATGTGTCATCTCTTGCCTGTTCGTTTCGTGTAGTGATGAGGATAACAAGGGAGAAAATATTCCGGAATGGAACCGGTTCAGAACAACTAACGTATTGGTTTATGCGCACTTGTCAGAGCAAAATTTATTTAGCTCTTGTAGTTATAAAGAGGTGGCGTCATCTATCAGAAACACTGTTCATTCAGTGGCATTGTTGGACAGGACGAACGCTGTCTATGGGCAAACTGCAATCATAAATACGGGTACGGAGACTGCTAGAGAGAGTAAGAAAGTGCCGGTGTTTGTACCTGTCAGCTATAGTAACGGAGAGAAAAAGATAATCGGCAGTACGGTTCTTTTTCCTTCTACTATTTCCGAAATGACACAATATGTAGTAAAAAACGATTGCAGATATCTTGAAACAAAAACAGAAGCAGTGAACGGAATAGATATGCTCTTCTGTTCTGTATCATTAAATAGTGAAGACCTGATAGCTCCGGCTGTCGACGTTTTCAAGAAAAAGGTAAACGAACAGACGGTTCTGGTAGGCACTGTTAAACGTGCGTTATTGCCTAATCTTGAGTCGGCAATTACTTCTAACTTAACTTCTGATACCTATTCTTTCGTAGAAGTGGAAAATAGAAATAGAGACTCCGAGTATTGTATATTTGTCCTGACTTCACACAAATGGGCTTTTAGGGGGGTAACCGAAACAAGTGTAAGCGGAGATTTACATTGTTTTCAATTACAAATCGAATCTTTAAAATAAAAAATGAACGGTCATGAAGCAATATATCAAAAATATAATGATCCTGATACTTGCCCTTCCATGGGGTTTGTTGTTGACAAATTGTAGTGATAGTGAGTCTGATTATTCGGACGACAACGCGTATCCGCCACCTACTGTAGAACTCACTTCTCCTTCCGAAATAGATGTGGTGGAGTATAACTCGACGGTGACTGTATCTGCTAAAAGTTTTTCTGCTGTGGGTATACATAGCATATATGCTACCTTGTTGAAGATGGATGAAAATGGAGAATATGAAGAGATAAACGCGACTGAACGCCAACGTTTAAAGATAGATACTCTGCAAACTGATATGACACTTGAATTTGACTTGAATGTCAAGGTCAATACGCGTGAAGCAGCCGGAATACTGGTAACATCAACGGACGTTTTGACAAAAACGGCACAAAAGGTAATACCTATTAAAAAGATAACCAAACTTCCATCCCAGATATTCACCGAACCATCAGAATTCCCTGTTTTAGTACCCGATGAAGAGGTTTCTCTTTCTGTAGTGATTCGTTCTGCTGTGGGCATTAAGTCTATAAAACATACGTTGTGTAATAAAGTACTGGGTGACCTGAAGGAATATACGACTATTCCGGTATCAGGCAATCCGTTGGAAATGGAATTTATCCTAAAAACTGTTGTAGACAATAAAGAGACCAATGGAATCAAGATTGTGGTAGAAGATATAGAGGGGTTGAAAGAGGAAAAGATTATCAATATCGAAGGTCTTGAGGGTGTTGACAATAATGTTGCGCTTGTTTTCAACGATATCGAAATGGCACCCGAATGGGAACATTCAACAGAACCGGATCAACCTTATATTTTCTCCATAGAGGGAATAATGGTACAAGGTGTGCAAAAGCATGTATTAAGCCTGAAGGAAATTAAAGGATATGGCTCAAAGGCAAATGGTGTAGACTTTGCTTTCATCAATATATGGAGAAATCCGAGCTTTGTTGCCGTTAAAAACAGAGGTTTCTCTTATGTCAGTGCATCAAGAATTAGTGGAGGGCCGATAGGGAGAGCTTATGATGTGAATGACTGGATCAAACCGGCAGGTGTTGCTACCAACAAAACGTTGTTTACTCTTATACCTGATGATAAGGTTACTGATCTTGGTATTGATGTGATGATGGCGAACGCGGCTTCGGACGTCAAGACTTTTGAGGCGTTGAATGTATTGGAAAGTATAGCTAAAGGAGGTGCCGATATGTTAATGCAAAGAGTCAATGCGTCTGATGGATATCCGAATGATCCTTGTAGTTTGCAGATAAAAGACGGTTCTTATATTGCCTTTGTTACTGCGGCGGGCAAATACGGTGTCATTCATGTTATTGAAGCCGCAAACGATATGGATGCATTAGTTGCCGGAGGATGTAAAATAGCTACTCCTACAGGAGTGGTAGGAAGCCAGGGGCCAGCCTATTCGGGAGCTGGCATAACCGGACTCACTTATGACGGTGTGGCATTACTCTATGGACGTACCTGTAAGTTGAAAATTGTGGTTCAGAAGTAAGGTTATTATAATGGAAGAATGAAAAAATATGTATTTTATATAAGAATCAAGAGGGTTGGCTCTGAATTTGAGATGCTTCCTTAATAATTGGCTATAGTTAAAGTAGTCCGAAAAGCCTTGAGCTTACTAAAATCACCTTTACTACAAATATATCGTAGTAAGGGTGATTTTTCTTTTTAGGGTAAAGTCATTGACTTATGCATTAAATGAGAAAAAATAGAGTTGTTTAGTGAGTGTTATGAAAAAAATGTCGAATGCTTTCAGGGTAATTCAAAAGTTACGGGTCTATTTAATAAAAGAGCTTATAAAACACATTTAAATATGGAAGACATTTATATTATCATATCTAAATATCTATTGGGAACTGCTTCTCCGCAGGAGGAGAAAGAAATCATGGAATGGCGGAATGCTGATGCCGGGCACGAACAGGAATTTCAGGAACTGTGCGAGAGCTGGCAGATAGCTCATGCGGGAATACATCCGGTAATTCCTGATAAAGAACGTGTGTGGGGAAAGATAATGAGTAATCTGAATCTGGTGAAACCTGTGAAGATGTACACGCGGCGGTTGTTGTATCGGGCAGTGGGAATTGCTGCTATGCTGGCACTGGTGTTGGGCTTCTCACTCTCTCTGCTGGTTTCGGAAGAGGAAGAAGTAGGATTAGTCTCATTTACAGCTCCTGTTGGCCAGAAAGCTGAAGTCAGTTTGCCGGATGGCACTAAAGTTTGGTTGAATTCCGGTTCTACTTTGACCTATTCTACGGATTATGCCAAAGACCGCCGTTCTGTAAAATTGAACGGACAGGCCTTTTTTGATGTGGTGCGAGACAGTAAGAGACAGTTTGATGTATCAGTGGGTGATGTGAAAGTGTTGGTTCATGGTACGGCATTCGATGTCAATGGATATGGAGACCATTCAGAATTGGAAGTTGTACTGCTTAGAGGGCACGTGACGGTTGTCTCGGCTTTAACGGACAAGCTGCTGGCAGATATGAAACCCAATCAGAAAGCCATTATTCCTTTGCGTGAAATGGAGAAGTGTAAATTGGCGGCTTGCGATGCTGAAGTAGAATCCGTATGGCGATTGGGCAAGCTGAAAATTGAAAATGAGAATCTGCAGGAAATAGTTCAAAAAATGGAACGATGGTATGGCATCAAAATTCAATTGCATGATGTACCGGAAAATAAACGTTATTGGATGACAATTAAAACAGAATCTTTGCGAGAGATGCTTGAGATCATTAATCGGGTGACTCCGATTACATACACTATTAACGGAGAGGAGGTGAGCATAACCGGAAGAAAGTAATCGAAGAATAAAAAAGGACGCAGAAGAGTGCCATCTTCCACGTCCGAAGAGCAAAACCTGCGTATGTATGCTATCCGTCAGACGGATGGCACAGGTATCGCCTTGCTTTATGCAGACAAAGGTAATAATTAATTCCTTTATTTAACCTTAAATGAGTTTACAATGTTGAAGCTAAAACAAATATTATGTAGCATTCTTGTTTTGGGCAGCCTGCTTTCCAGCCCTTCGCTATGGGCGCAGAAAGAGACTAAAGTCAATATCGCTGCCAGGCAGATTTCTTTAAAAAATCTGATACAAGCTGTTGAAAAACAGACAGATTATACTTTTGTGTTCGATAATTCTATCCCTCTGTCACGTATTGTTTCCCTGAAAGGAGGTTCTCAATATCTTTCGGATGTGCTGAAACAGGCCTTTGATAAAAGTGACATTGCGTATGAAATAGTAGGCAAACAGATTGTTTTACAAAAGGTGCAGACGAAGACCAACCGGACGATTTCGGGTGTGGTGAAAGATGAGCAGGGAGAAGCGGTCATCGGAGCGAGCGTATTGGTAAAAGGTACCACCAACGGTACGGTTACCGATTTTAACGGAAAGTTTGAGTTGCAGAATGTACCAGAAAGTGCCACTATTGATGTGACGTTTATAGGTTACGCCCCACAGAGCAAAAAGGTGGTGGCCGGAGTACGTTCAATGAATTTCGTTCTTGAAGAAGATACAGAGACATTGGATGAAGTAGTAGTGGTAGGTTACGGCGTACAACGTAAACGGGACCTTTCCGGTTCGATAGCTTCCGTCAAAGGCGATATCATTACTGAATATGCAAATACTTCTGTTGCGTCAGCATTACAGGGACGCGTGTCAGGCGTACAGATTCAGCAAACTAATGGCCAGCCGGGAGCCGGAATACAAGTGAGGGTACGTGGTTCCAATTCTATTCGGGGTGACAATGAACCGCTTTGGATTATCAACGGATTTCCGGGTGACATTAATCTGATTAATACGGCTGATATCGAATCTGTTGAAGTGATGAAAGATGCTTCCGCAACTGCTATCTATGGCTCGCGCGGTGCCAATGGTGTCATCTTGATTACGACGAAGCAAGCTAAAGAGGGGAAGATTACGGTGGAATACAATGCCAGCTTCGGTGTGCAGAGTCTGGCTAAAGAACTTGAGCTACTCGATGCTTGGGAATATATGAGCTATCTGAATGAAAAAGCAGCGATTAATAATCAGCCGACGATATATACCGATGAAGAGATTAAATCTACTCGGCATAGTACCAACTGGCAGCGTGAACTGTTTCGTAATGCACTTGTTACCGACCACTCTGTGAATGTCTCTGGTGGTACAGAAAAAGTTCAGGGAACGTTAGGCGCCAGCTATTTCGATCAGCAAGGTATCGTGAAGGAAAGTGGCTATAAACGTATGTCTATCCGTTCGAGCCTGAATTATCATATATCAAAATATGTCACCGTGTCGAGCAACTTGATTTTCAGCCGCTCCAATCATAATCAGATGAATTCGCAGGGAGGTAGCCGGGGAACGTCTGTTATCGGTTCTACACTGATTCTGCCGCCAACAGCGACACCTCATTATGACGACGGAACCTGGAATGACTTCCAAACACAACCGATTGCACCGGTAAATCCGTTGGCTTATGTGAAAGAAGTGGATAATAAATGGTACGCCAACCGGATTATGGCAAATGCTTCATTGACAATAAAACCGATAGACGGGCTTTCAATTCAGTTGTCTGCCAACGTTAACAATAACCAGAACCGCAAAGATTATTACAAGTCATTGCAATACCCTAATTCACAAGGAGCTGCCTCTATTACATTTGGAGAGACAGTCGGTATCACAAGTAATAATATCATAACCTATAATAAGAGTTTTCTAAAAAAACACCATTTGAGTGTGATGGGCGGTTTTACTTACGAACAGAGTACATCGAAAACTGCGGGAACGGGTACGGCCGAAGGCTTCTTGAGTGATGTGACCGAAACCTATGACATGGATGCAGCTACCGTTAAGGGGCTGCCGACATCTTCTTATTCAGATTGGCGCTTGTTCTCATTTCTGGGACGTGTCAACTATAATTATGCTGATCGCTATCTGTTGACTGCCAGTCTTCGTGCTGACGGTTCCTCACGTTATAGTAAAGGAAACAAATGGGGATACTTCCCTTCAGCAGCAGCGGCCTGGCGTCTTTCGCAAGAGTCTTTTCTGCGTGATGTAGAGTGGCTTTCGGATCTAAAGTTCCGTTTGAGTTACGGAGTGACCGGTAGCACTGCCATCTCACCGTATTCTACGCAGAACACATTGAGGACGGAAAATGTAGTATTCGATAAGAATACAACAGTGGCGTATGTTCCGTCAGATACCTACACCGGTGATTTGAAGTGGGAAACAACCTCACAGTTTAATGTGGGGGTTGATCTGTCCCTGTTTAATAATCGCCTCCGCATGACTGCAGATTACTATCGGAAGAAAACGACTGATTTGTTGAACAATGTAGAGATGCCTCGTTCAAGTGGATACACCACTGCCCTGCGTAACATCGGTTCCATCCGTAACTCGGGTTTTGAGTTGCAACTCGACGGGCGGATTATTGATCGTGCTGTGAAATGGGATTTGGGTGTCAACTTCTCGCTCAATCGCAGCAAAGTGTTAGTCCTTTCGGAAGATAAGGATATTTTCGGTGGCGAATTGGATAACACCATTCTGAAAGACCAGCTCAATCTGATGCGTGTGGGTGAGCCAATGTATGTTTTCTACGGATATGTTGAAGATGGATACGATGAGAACGGTCATATCGTATATAAGAATATGGATGACGATCCTGCCATCACAGCAGCAGACAAGACCATCATCGGTGATCCTAATCCTGATTTTCTGGTCAATCTAACTACAGCAGTCAGTTATAAAGGGTTTACGCTAAGCGCTTTCTTCCAGAGTTCAATAGGTAATGATATATATTCGCTTAGTATGGCTGCACAAGCTTATGATTATGGATATAACGGGAATACGTTGCGCGAGGTGTACTACAACCATTGGACACCCGAAAATCCTACCGCAAAATATCCCAATCTCGACCAGACTTCCTATAAAATGTCCGACCGGTTTGTTTATGACGGCAGCTTCGTCAGACTGAAAAACCTCGAATTGGCCTACGATGTACCTTGTGCCCGTAACAAATTCATCAAGCGCGCCCGTGTCTATGTGAGTGCCCAAAACCTGTTTACTATTACGAGCTACCCTTTCTGGGATCCAGATATAAATGCCAATGGTGGCGGAAGCTCGATGATTCAGGGGGTAGATTCGTATTGTTATCCTAGTGCCCGTACTTATACGATTGGATGCCGACTCACTTTCTAACATATAAAAACTGATGTCTTATGAAAAAATTATTGATATATATTGCCGCTTTTGCTATGATACTGGCAATGAACACATCCTGTGAAGATATGGGCTCTTTGGAAGAACATCCGAAGAAAGTGGATGCAACGACTTTTATGGCGAATGCCAAAGAAGTGGAGAGTGTTATCAATTCCATCTATTTCCAACTCCGTCGTGATCCGGGATTCAGTCGTTATCTGATTGTTCTGGAAGAAGGACTGGCGGATTATTGTATTGGAAGAGGTAACTATGCCACAGCTTATGATACCGGGCTTACCAGTGGTGGGGTGGGCTTCTCCAAAGATAGCTGGGCGGTGTTGTATCGTGCCATTCGTTTTGCCAATAATATTCTTGACGGTATAGGTAATACTCCACTCTCGCAACAGGAGTATAACAACCTCACCGGGGAAACACGTTTTCTACGTGCATTCGCCTATTCATGGCTGGCACGAAATTGGGGCGCCGTTCCTTTTTTTGATGAACAGAACATGAATGACTTTAATAAACCCCGTACTCCGGAAGCTGATATCTGGAAGTTTGTGATTGATGAGGCTGATTATGCTGCATCCAATCTACCGGAAGTGGCTAAATCTGCCGGACGTCCTTCGCGTTATGCCGCATTGGCATTGAAAACAGAAGCTTGTCTTTATGCCGGTCGCTATGAAGAGGCGGCTGAAGCAGCCGGTTTAATTATTTCATCCAAACGATATTCTCTGGTTGAGGTTGGCAAAGCGGATGATTTCCTCGACCTTTACGGTCATACGGCTAATGCCACTTCTGAAGAAATTTTCTATATAAAGTTCAACCGCGATAGTGGATCGACCATCGCCTATATGTATCTCTGCAAGCCCAATCCTTTCGTGAATATGGGAGCTGTAGGAATTTATACCGATTATCAGAAGAATAAATTTATTCAGAATTGGGACCAGAATGATTTACGCTATCAGTTCGGATTGTATAAACAAACGCAGAATGGAACACTTAATGCACTGACTAAAACGGGTATGATTTGCTCGAAATTCAGAGACTCGGAATGGACAGGGAGCAGTACAACCCCCAATGACAATCCGGTATATCGTTATGCTGATATTCTGCTTTATTATGCAGAAGCTGTTTGTCGCTGGAAAGGAGCTCCTACCGATGATGCCATGGAAAAATTGAATATGGTGCGGCGACGTGCTTACGGACAGAAACCGACACAAGCATCTTCTTCAGACTATAAACTGGCCGATTATGCAAGTAAAGATGCTTTCCTTGCACTGGTGTTGCAGGAGCGTGGCTACGAAACGATTTTTGAAGGTAAACGCTACAATGACCTGAAGCGTTGTGGAAAGCTTGCAGAAGCAGCTTTGGCTGCCGGACGTATTTCGGCTTTATCCGAAGTGGGAGATGCAGCCTACTGGTGGCCTATCCCTACCGATGAATTTAATTATAATATGGCATTGGATCAGACAAAAGACCAGAATCCTGGGTATTAACAACTTAATTAATTTGATTTCTTATGAATAGATTGAATATATTGATTGTAACAATTCTCTTTTTATTGACAACAACCGGCTGCGCCCAACAGGCTGAAAGATGGTCGACGGAAAAAGCAAACGCATGGTACGCATCTCAAAAATGGCCGGTGGGTATCAACTACGTTACTGCTACGGCAATCAATCAGTTTGAGATGTGGCAAGAGGAGACTTTTGATCCGAAAACCATGGAGTTGGAGTTGGGACGTGCCGGGGAACTCGGATTCAATACGGTACGCATATTCCTGCATGATATGGTGTGGGAAGCGGATCCGGCAGGGTTTAAACAACGACTGGATACATTTCTGGGTATTTGTCAGAAACATGGCATGCGTGCCATCGTCACTTTCTTTACGAATGGCGGGCGTTTTGAGAGTCCGAAACTCGGTGTACAACCGGCTTCTGTACAGGGTGTTCATAACTCTCAATGGATACAGAGTCCCGGAGCGCCATCCGTCAATGATCCGTCAACGTATCCGCGTCTGGAACGTTACGTGAAAGATGTGATGACTACCTTTAAGGCAGATGATCGTATTTTATTGTGGTGTTTATATAACGAACCGGAAAACTTCAAGCAGAAAGCACACAGTATGCCATTGTTGCGCGAAGTGTTCCGTTGGGCGCGTGAGGTGAATCCCTCGCAACCGCTGTCGTCTCCGATATGGATTTATCCCGGAGGACATGGCACACGCAGTAATTTGCCGATTATCAGTTTTCTGGGTGAGAATTGTGACGTTATGACCTTTCACTGTTATTACGGACCTGAAGAAATGGAAAAATTCATCGCTTTCATGAAGCAGTTTGATCGTCCGGTTATCTGCCAGGAGTATATGGGACGTCCCCGTTCAACTTTTGAAGAAATAATGCCGATTCTTAAGCGTGAAAAGGTAGGTGCCATCAGTTGGGGATTGACAGCAGGAAAGTGTAATTTCCATTTACAGTGGTCGAGCAAGGCCGGAGATCCGGAACCTGAAATCTGGTTTCATGATATATTCCGTCTGGATGGTACACCTTATAGTCAACAAGAAATTGATTTTATAAAAAGTATGACTTCAAACTGATAGATAACGGATTGAATAAATAAAAGAATGAATATGATGAAAAAGTTAAAAACTCATAGATACCTTTTGGTAACAGTGATGGGGCTTCTCGTTGCTTGTACATCTTATACCTCAACGGATGAGTGGCCCAATCCGCGTCCTAATTCAAATCCTGACCCTGAACCGGTCACCGGAGAGATTACCTCTATTCAGTCGCTCAATAAAAGTGAAAATGTAGCAGTGAACTCTCATGCGGATGAATGGGGGAATAGTTCTCTCGAATTAGACTATCGCCGGTTGCTGACTTTGGAAAGTCCGGCACTGTCGGCTGTGAATGCTCTTTATCCCCGTATCAAGAAATTAGGTGATGGGACCTATTTGCTATTATACCAGCAGGGACCACAGGCTTGGAATGTCTATTATGCTTTAAGTACTAATCTGATTACATGGCAGAATGCATCCAGTCCTCTGTTTCAGAGCGAAAGTGCCCGGCAAACTTCCGGTGCCAGTGATACACGCTGTTTCTCATCATGTGATGCAGTCGTTCTGGCAAATAAGGATATTTTGGCATTCGCTTCCTTTCGCTTGAATCAGGGATACAGGGTCGATCCGCAGAGTAATGGCATTATGATGAGGCGTTCTTCCGATAATGGACGTACCTGGTCGACTGCCCAGATTATTTATCAGGGAACGACTTGGGAACCTTATGCATTACAACTTCGTTCGGGTGAAATACAGGTCTATTTTACGGATAGCGAGCCTCTCACAGCCGATTCGGGGACTGCCATGCTGCGCTCTATGGATAATGGGCGGACATGGACGGTCGTTGGAAAGGTGATCCGTCAAAAGACCGGACTGGCTATAGATGGTTCGGGCAAACAAATTTATTCGGATCAGATGCCTTCTGCCCGCGAATTAAATAATTCGACGAAGATTGCAGTAGCTACAGAAACACGTTTCAGAGATGAAGGCGACGTTTATCATATTTCAATGGCATGGAGCTCCGACAACTGGGCTTCGGCTCCATTGACCGGAGATGAAGTAGGGCCTTCGGACCGTAAACTCAATTTTGTGCAGAAGGCTGCAGCACCTTATCTGGTACAATTCCCCTCGGGAGAGACTGTCTTGTCGTACAATGCTTCTTCTCTCTTTACCATGCAGGTGGGTAACGCAGAGGCTTCCCAATGGGGAGAAACGTATCAGCCATTCAGTGGAAAAGGATATTGGGGAGCAACGGAAATTATTGATCCGCATACTCTTGTAGCTGCCATGCCTGCTACTTTTGTCAATAGCGAGAATAAAGATGCTGCCCGTATTCAGATTGGACAGTTTGTTCTGAATCATCGGATTAATGCCTCCGGAATGACACCGGTGATAGACGCCGACAACTCGGATTGGAGTGCAGTCAGTGATGCGCTATTTATCGGAAGTGTGTCCACTACACAAGCCGTGTTCCGCTTTGCTTATGATGCAGAAAATGTATATTGTCTGGTGGAACGTCTTGATAAAGACTTGACTACAGACGACAGCATGGAATTGATTTTTCAGGGTGGAGATGCTACCGGAACTCCTCTTAAAATCTCTCTTATTCCGGATGCAGTTCAATATACCATTAAATGCAGTCATTCTTCAGTAACTTGTAAGGGTGCGGTTCACGGAACTTTTGGTGATACGGCAGCCGATAAGGGATATGTAGTCGAAATGGCTATTCCACGGACTTTACTTCGGGTGGTGGCCGATCGTTTGATATTTAATGCTACCTTATACGATCAGAATGGTAGTGATACCTTCACTGGACTGACTGCTACGAATTATGAGAAATGGTTACCAATCGTTTTGAAAGCTGCTACGGATCCTGAACCTCTCCCGGGGGAAGGAGATACCGGTACCGGACCGTCCTGGAATAATGGCGATACGGAAGGTACATGGAAATAATGATAACATTTTAAATTTGCGAGACCATGAAAAAAAATAAAATTCTGATTCTTCTGGTAATTGGTTTATCATTGGGTAGTTGTGTGCAAACTGATGACGAGGCGTTTTCTCCGGAACCGACCGTAAAAGGAGGAGAAAAATCCATTACGGCCATTTGTGCTGTTACCGCCACAACACGCACGTCGCTTAATGCATCCATGAATGTGGTTTGGACCCAAAATGATGAGATACGGCTGTTTGGCACTTCAACACCGAATGGAGCTGTTTATACTACTACTGCCAGTAGTGTTCGTACCGCTGTTTTTGACCCGGTGGACACTTCTGTAGATGATGCCATCCGATATGCTGTTTATCCGGCGTCGGCTGCGTCAGGCAGCCAACTTGAAGGTACGACACTTGCTGTTGACTTTTCGGCACTTGCCGGACAGAAATGGATGGGTGCATTTAATGCCGATAGTGAAATATCATCTTTGCCGATGGCGGCAGCCTCTGATGGTGAAGCCTTCTCTTTTAAGAATCTGTGTGGTGGAGTACGGATACAACTGACTGATTATCAGTTAATGGGAATTAGCGTTAAGTCTGTAGCTGTACGCGGTAATGACGGAGAACAGGTGTCGGGTATAGCTGATGTTAATGTAGCGGATGGAATCGTATCACTTCGGAAGTCTTCCACTCCTTCTGCTGCGGCTACTGCATTGGTTACTTGTGATACAAGCGTACCTCTTTCTACGGATAATAATCCCTCGGCTCATACAGACTTTGTTTTATTTCTTCCTGCGGTAAATTATACCAAAGGGTTGACTTTCGTCATAACGGATGCTGCCGGACGGATTTACGAACAAGCAACTCCGGGTGCTTTCACTATTGAAGCCGGAGTTGTAAAACCGATGGAATTGTTGCCGGTGACGTTGTATTATGGTAAGGCAAACTGTTATCGTACGGCATCTGCAGGAACACTTGAAATAGATGTTACACCTTATTATTCATTGGCAGGAGATTATACTTATGAAAATCGTCCGAGAGTGAATGTCAATGGGGAATTGGTAGATAAGGCTGTGTCTGCGGCTGTTTTGTGGACACAAACGAATTCGTCTTCATCAGGAGATGTTCTTTCTGCTGTTCCTGCATTGGAGGGAACTACTTTAAAAGTCCCTGTAAGCGGCGTGAAAGGAAATGCCCTTGTGGCTATTCGAGATGCATCGGGCAAGAATGTATGGTCTTTCCATATTTGGGTGACTGAAGCATCGGATCTTACCTATATTAACGAGGAACGGGGAACGTTCAAAATGATGGATCGTAATTTGGGTGCAACTTCTGTTACTCCTAAAGACCAGAATGCTTATGGTGCATGGTATCAGTGGGGGCGCAAAGATCCGTTCCCGCGTCCGCTTGATATTGTCCGTTCGAGTGCGACGACTGTGAGTGATAAGGAATTAACTGCCAATGCAACCACTTCTGCCGAAGTAGGAACTGTGAGTTATACTATCTCCAATCCTGATACAAGAATCTTTTCTGCGAATGACTGGCATAATGAATGGCGGAATAACGGACTGTGGGGAAATTCAGACGGTTTGACTAAGAATGTAAAGACAGTGTATGACCCCTGTCCGGAAGGTTATTGTGTGCCCGATCAGAATTGCTATCAGGGATTTATCTTTACTTCAAAAACAGAATGTGATAATAATTACGGGCATCTGTTTGTGATTGATGGTTCGCAAACTTCTTACTTCCCGACAGGAGGCTATCTGGATAGGGGAGCTAATAAAATTGCTTATCAGGAATATCGGGGGTATCAATGGACTAGTAATCCGGGGACAACAGGAGCTTATTACTTCTATTATAATAATGCAAATCTTAATTTTACAGGTCTGGACCGTGCTTCGGCAGCATCTGTCCGTTGTGTCAGGATAGAGTAAAATGAAAGATATTTTTTAATCATAATAATACATGCATTCATGAAATATTTCAATATTTTATTTCTGATTTTGTTTCTTACTACAAGCGCGAAAGCGCAATCGGTCAAGGTGTCTGTAAGTAAAGTCAGTATTCCGACATACACAGAACCCGAACGTGAAGAACTGCCGATGTTTGCTGAAAACCGGGTACACCAACGGTCGAGTGGCAATCCTTATCCTAATAAAATCGTTCTGAAAGTGAATCGGGAACAAAAAGTGGATAAGGAATATACACTAATCAAATTGGAGAATGAATATTTGGAACTTCAAATATTGCCGGAAATTGGTGGTAAGATATATGCTGCCAAAGATAAAACGAATGGATATGATTTTTTCTATAAGAACCATGTCATAAAACCTGCTCTTATCGGTGCATTGGGGTCATGGATTTCCGGTGGACTGGAGTTTAACTGGCCTTTTCATCATCGGGCTTCGTCTTTTATGCCTACTGATTATGAGATAGAAAAACTGCCGGGCGGAGGAGTGATTGTTTGGGTTTCGGAACATGATCCGACAGACCGGATGAAAGGCATGGTTGGTATTGTGCTTAATCCTGGTGAGTCTATCTTTGAAACGAGAGTCAAGTTGTCGAATATCACACCGTTAAGACATTCGTTTTTATGGTGGGAGAATGTGGCGGTACCTTCGAATAAGAATTATGAGATATTCTTTCCGCACGATGTAAGCCATGTGTTTTTCCATTACAAACGTTCGGTTACCACTTATCCGGTTGCAACAAATGCGGCGGGGATATTTAATGGTATTCGTTATGACGGTGCAGTTGATATAAGCAAACATAAGAATACGATTCAGCCTACCTCTTATTTTAGTGCGGCATCACAGTATGATTTCTTTGGCGGTTATGATACGGGCAGGAAATGCGGGGTTGTACACATCGGAGATCATCATGTGTCACCCGGTAAGAAAATGTTCACATGGGCTTACAATCAGTTGTCCCAGTCTTGGGAAAATGCTCTCACAGATACAGATGGAGCCTATTGTGAGTTAATGGCAGGCAGTTATTCTGACAATCAGCCGGACTTTACATGGCTTGAACCGATGGAGACTAAAACCTTCTCGCAATATTGGTTCCCGATCGGAGAAATCGGGGTTCCGGATTTTGCGAACACGACAGGAGCTATATACGTCAAGGATACGATTAAAGTGCAACTGAACAAGACTCGTAATGTGAAGATTACGGTCAAAGGTGATAATCAGATTTTGTATTCAGGAAAAGCTACGGTCAAAGCCAGAGAAGAATATATGCTACCTGCGGATGTAAGAATGAAGTTGGGATATTCAATAGATGTCACCGCTAATGACGGAACTGTTTTAATGTCTTATACAGTGAAGAAACACGATACTTTTAATATTCCTCATACAACACAGGATATGCCGAATATCAAAAAGGTTGAAAGTCCGCATTTGTTGTATCTTGAAGGTTTGCATGTGGACCAATACCGTGATCCTGCCACTAAAGGAGAGAGCTATTATAAAGAAGCTCTTGAACGTGATCCGAATTTTGCTCCTGCATTGATCGCTTTAGGAGAAGCAAAATTACGCAATGCTTTTTACAGTGAGGCTTTGGAATATCTTTTGAGGGCGGAAAAAGTGTTGACACGGTTCAATACGCGTCTTGAAAATGGGAAACTGTACTATTTGTTAGGGCATGTTTATTTAGCGCTCGATGAGCAGGAGAAATCCTATGATTATTTCCGGAAAGCGGCATGGAGCAGTGCTTATGTTTCTTCAGCCATGACTTATGCGGCTATGCTTGACATACGTAAGCTGGAGTATGACAAGGCTGTTCAACATCTTACTACTGCCATTACTTATCATAAAGATAATGCTGTAGCCAATGCGTTGATGATATATGCTTCTTATTTGCAGGGAGATAAAAAAGCATCGGAACGTCAATATTTGTCTGTAGAAGCGAATGATAAACTTAATCATTTGGCACGTTATTTCGGTGTGTTGACCGGTAAAGTTAGTGCCCGGGATTTTATGGAAAAGATACAGACGGATAAGAATCAGGTATGTCTCGATCTTATAGAAACTTTGCTTGTCGCTAATCTGCAGAAAGAGACTGTTTCCCTGATAGAGATGTTGCAAACACACGAACCTCTGATTTTTAGTCTGTCTGCCATATATGCAGATATAAAAGGCGGTTCTCCGAATGATTCGGCAACGGAAGGGATTGCTTTCCCAAGTCGGCGAATTGAAATGAACAGTTTGTCTCATTGGGCAAAACAGGGAAGTCGGAAGGCGCAGTTGCTGTTGGGATGTGCCCTCTACGCCAAAGGACATTATGAGAAGGCAGTCGCTCTTTGGGAAGGCTTGTCCGGTACTGATTATCGTGCTGCACGAAATCTGGCTGTCGCTTACTATTCACACATGGATCGTAAAAATGAAGTGTTACCCTTATTGAAGCAGGCATTATCCTTGAAGCCGAATGACGAACAGTTGATTTTTGAAACGGTCTATGTAATGGGTAAGTTAGGAGTTGCTCCTATTGAACGTATTTCTTTCCTGAATAATCATAAGTCTGTAATTAGCCGCGATGATATTATGCTTGAATGGGCACGAGCTTATAACATGGCAGGACAGGAGGATAAGGCAATAGAACTTCTTAGGGGACGTAACTTTGTCCCGGCTGAAGGTGGAGAACATGCCGTAGCAGAACAGTATATGTTTGCTTATTTCCTGAAAGGGCGTAGATTAATGAAAGAAAATAAAATGCAAGAAGCGGTTGATTGTTTTAAGGCTGCGCAAACTCTGCCTCAAAATCTGGGAGCAGGTTTGTGGAATATCGTTAGATTGGTTCCATTTAAATATTATGAAGCAATCTGTTTGAAATCTTTGGGGCAGGAAGACAAGGCCAATGAGAATTTTGATTTTATAACGGGTATTGAGGTAGATTATTTTAGTAATATGAACTTACCGGAATTGCCATTTTATCAGGCACTTTGTTATCGTGAAACGGGTATGCCTTTCAAGGGGGATATGCTCATCAATTATAAACTGCAAGATTGGAAAGAAGGCATGAAGACTGTTGATGCGGGTTATTTTGCCACTACTCCTTTCTTTATAAGTTTCTGCGATCGTGCCGTACAGCAAAGGAGTGCTTATTATAGTTATTTACTAGCGCTGGCTTATCGCTACACCGGTGATACGAAGCTGGCACAGAAATATATTGAGCAGGCAGCGGTGAGTGATCCTTATGCTCTGAATATTTTTGCAGAAAGACAATTCTGAACGATCTTGTAAAGCTCATTTGGACGCGGATTCATACAGATTTATATTTAGAAAGAATCTGTATGATCCGCTTCATTATCAGCATCTTTGTTTAGTGCAATTAATGTAATTTCGGTTTTAGTATTAGAAAGTGTTTTGAAGGTATGGTTCTCTTTACGAAAATATATTCCGAAAGAAGATTATTTTTTGTAGATTTGTGAGACTGATAAACACAATTCCGGGAACGATGGATATTCAAGCCTTTCGAAATTATTACGATACATACTATGAACAACTTTGTTGTTTTCTCAACTTCTATACGCATGATGTAGCAGTCATAGAAGATGTTATTCAGGAGGTGTTTCTCAAACTATGGGAGAATAAAGATTGTATTGAAATAACCTATATAAAAACCTATCTTTTCCGGGCTGCCAAAAATCGGGTATTAAACTATCTTCGTGATGAGGAAAACAGGCATCAGTTGTTAGAGAATTGGTTTAACCAGCAACTGGAAGAAAGGAAATATAAAGATTGTTTTGACATTGATGCCTTGACAAAAGTGGTGAATCGGGCAATTGAACAGCTTCCGGAGAGATGTAGGGAGATATTTTCCTTGAGCCGGAAGGAGGGACTTTCTTATAGGCAGATTGCCGAACGTCTCGGGATTTCTGTAAAAACAGTAGAGACACAAATAAGCATTGCGCTCAAACGAATAAGAGAGATCTTATCTTCTTCTGCATTTGCATTTTTGTGGCTGTTTATTCGATAAAATATTTATTCTTTACTATTGAATGTCAGATGAATAGATTTTTTGCTTGTTTGTATTTAGCCGTACTTGTTAGTGCTTGTGCGGAATGTGAGGTCATTCCTGGAGTGAAAACAGCATTTTATGGTGTTACTCAAGGTGGTGATACCGTTACTCAATATATCCTGACTAATGCTTCAGGAGCTCAATTCAAGGTCATTGACTATGGGTGTCGTGTGACGAATATTATGGTGCCGGACCGGGAAGGAAAAATGGCAGATGTAGTGCTTGGATATGAAAACCTAAAGGATTATGAGACTGGAGCCGAGCGGTTTTTCGGGGCTTTATTAGGACGTTATGCTAACCGTATTGCCGGCGGGAATTTTATGATTGATTCTGTTCGGTATCAACTTTCGTGCAATGAATCTCCAAACGGACGTCCCGGGCATTTGCACGGCGGTGTGAAGGGATTTGATCGTGTCATGTGGAAAGCGATGCCGGTCAATTGTTCTGATACGCTTGGCATTGTTTTTACTCGTTGCAGTCCTGACGGAGAGGAGGGATATCCTGGTAATTTGGACTGTAAAGTCACTTATTACTGGACTCCGGACAATACTTGGCGTATAGAATATGAGGCAGTTACCGATCAGCCGACTATCGTTAATATGTCGCAACATTGCTATTTTAACCTTCAGGGTTATGACGGAGGTTCGGTTTTAAATCATATCGTACAAATTAATGCGGATTCAGTTACGGTAAATACTCCGTGGTATGTGCCGGTTTCGGTTGAATCAGTAGTAGGAGGACCTTTAGATTTTCGCACTCCTCATAGCTTTGCAGAACGTGTCACCTCTCCTAATGAACACATGAAACTTATGGGTGGTTATTCGGCTAACTGGATACTTCGTGATTATAACGGAGATTTGCGTTATGCTGCAACTGTCACGGAACCTCAAAGTGGCCGTCAATTAGAAACTTACACTACAGAGCCCGGCTTGTTGATCTATACCGGTATCGGGCTTTCAGAAAAGATAGTGGCTAAAGGTGGTCCACAACAGAAATATGGTGGTCTGATATTGGAAACCATCCATCATCCGGACACGCCACATCATCCTGAATTTCCATCCTGTGTGTTGCGTCCTCATGAGAAATATTATTCCGTTACGGAATATAGATTTACTGTGCAAAAGTAATTCAATAGAGTATACCTTGGAATTACTTATCTTTTTCCGGGAAAACTCTTATTTCTATCAAAAAAAGTAATAATTTTGGCATTGATTTGCGGATTGCCTAAATTATGAAAGATAGAATGTTAGATTTAAAACAACTTACAGCTGATGTATGTCGGATTGCTACAGAAGTTGGATATTTTTTGAAAGAAGAACGAAAGAACTTCCGTCGTGAGCGTGTGGTGGAAAAACATGCACACGATTATGTGTCTTATGTGGATAAAGAATCTGAAGTGCGAGTGGTGAAAGCCCTTACTGCTTTATTGCCTGAAGCGGGATTCATTACAGAAGAAGGCTCTGCCACTTATCAGGATGAACCCTACTGTTGGGTGATTGACCCCTTGGATGGAACCACGAATTATATTCATGATGAGGCTCCTTATTGTGTGTCCATCGCTTTACGTAGCCGTACCGAACTTCTTTTAGGTGTCGTTTATGAAGTTTGCCGGGATGAATGTTTTTATGCTTGGAAAGGCGGAAAAGCGTTTATGAATGGTGAAGAAATTCATGTGTCGAACGTTGAGGACATCAAAGATGCATTTGTCATTACAGAATTACCTTATAATCATCTGCAATATAAACAGACTGCTCTTCATCTCATCGATCAGCTTTATGGGGTAGTGGGCGGTATTCGAATGAATGGCTCGGCTGCTGCCGCAATCTGCTATGTGGCTATTGGGCGTTTTGATGCTTGGATGGAAGCATTTCTCGGAAAATGGGATTATTCTGCGGCAGCACTGATTGTTCAGGAGGCGGGAGGAAAGGTGACTGATTTTTATGGTGAGGATCATTTCATAGAAGGACATCATATTATCGCAACGAACGGGAATCTTCATCCTTTCTTTCAGAAGCTCCTAGCAGAAGTCCCTCCATTGAATATGTAGGTGCTATTGCAACTTCAAATTTCTATTATTATGAAACACACACTTCTTATCAAAGACTGGCTTAGTTCCTTCTTATCTTTGCTATTTCCCCGTTGCTGCGTTGTTTGCGACCGGCCGTTAGCAAAGGGTGAAGAATGTATCTGTACAGTATGTAATATCAATCTACCCCGTACTAATTATCATCTTCGAAAAGATAATCCGGTAGAACGGCTCTTCTGGGGACAAATCCCTTTGGAACGGGCTACTTCTTTTTTCTTTTATGAGAAAGGAAGCGACTTCCGGTTGATTCTTCATCGGTTGAAATATGGTGGACAAAAGGAAATAGGTGCAATTATGGGGCGGTATATGGCTGCCGAACTTTTGTCTTCCCATTTTTTTCAGGAAATTGATGTGATAATCCCCATACCGCTTCATAAGAAAAAACAGCAAATCCGTGGTTATAATCAGAGTGAGTGGATTGCCCGTGGTATTGCTGCTGTAACAGGAATACCCATCGATACAGAATCCATATTGCGTAAGAAAAATACGGAAACGCAAACGCGTAAATCTGTGTTTGAACGTCGGGATAATGTGGAAGGTATCTTCGAGCTTCAGCATCCCGAAACACTTGCCGGAAAACACATATTGATAGTTGACGATGTGTTGACCACTGGTTCTACTACTCTGGCATGTGCTTCCTGCCTAGTGAATGTGGAAGGAATACGGATTAGTATATTGACGTTGGCAACGGCTTAAATTTGTTTCAAGAATGTATAAAGGGCTTCTCAAAGATGACTTTTTATAAAAAAAACGAGATTGAGAACCGAATGAATTAATAATTTCTTATATTTGCACTGTCGTAGATCGACATGTTTTTATGTTTTTGAAGAAAAAAAGCGTTTAGCAGATTTCTGTGCAAGCGAAAAGTCGAAAATTCAAATACGCACATGAAACAGTAAAATGCTCCTTGCGATATGCGGGGGGTATTTCCTGTTTGTGCGTATAGGGCTTCGACTCCCTCGCTTGCGGATAGGCAAATGCCCTACCGCTTTTTTTGTATATACAGGGTTTGTAAAAGGGCGCAAACCATCATTTGTTATAAATGGAAAGAACAAAAAAGATATGCCCGCTTTCTCCTCAAAGCAATCGTGTGATTTGCTTGAGAATACCCTTCTTGGCTGCATCGCCATACAATCAAGAAATCATCCGGCTGGACATCTCTTATGGTATTCTTTCCTTCTTTTATGTATTTAAACCGATTTGAAATGAATGAAGATAGAGAAATAAACAGGTTCGGCTAAGACCCCAAGACGAGGTGGTTTATATCCAAACGGTAGGACTGCCTCGTCTATTTTTTCATTAAACAAATGAAGTGTCACGGCGAATCTATAGCAGCCAGTTGGTTGTGGTTTGCTATTTTTCGCCAAGATCTAATGTTATTTAAACTTTAAAGGCAAGTCAAATGGGACGGAGTGGTGTCTGACGGTTAAAAGGTCGAAAACATTACATTTATGTGTAACTACTTGCCTTTATCAAGAAACGATGAGGTACGACCAGTATCAGAGGGGGACTAATGGATTTATCCGGGAGGTTCCCCTTATTCTTTCGTCTTTGTTCTCAAACTGATCCCCAAATCCCCAATATTCAGACTAAGCCGCCGTTTTCAAACTGAACCGCTGTCTTTGGAGTAGTAGCAAATCAGCGGGGATAAATTTTAGATTAGTTTGAAAAATCGGGGAACAGTTTAAAAGTTTGGGTAATGTGCTTTAGGGCAGCCTATACCAAAAAAGTTCGTTCCTGCACAGTTTTGAGCTAAACGAATGCATGCCTCGCCACCGTATCTCCGTTAGGTGTGCCAATAAGACTTTTTTAATTGCCCAAACAAATTATCTTTATTGCCTAGTCAGATTATCTCAATTAGCTACTTTTACTTCGTTCCACTATAATGGAACGAAATAAAAATAGCAAGTGGAACGAATCTGGATAGGCAAACGGATAAATAGAAATGCCCAATTAAAATCATTTCCTATGAATAGACGATTCGACTCATTCCATATGGGTTTTGAACAATTCGATGCTCTTTTCTATAACATGTTCAATTCTTCCAGCTCCTTCACTTTTCTTCTGTATTGCCGATAAACAAGGAGTTTGCAGGTGAATAGCCGCCCCTTCACCTTCTCTTCATCGTGAATCAAGTCAAATTGCTACTTTCAGATTCCACCATTAAGCAAGATTAGTAAAGCTATTTCGTAATTAGTTTCAACCCTATTTGAAACTAGATGTTTCACGCCGAGAAACAAAGTGTTTCAAGCAGTGAAACGAAGTGTTTCTCGGTGTGAAACGGATTGTTTCAAGCCTTGAAACAATTTTTGAAACTAATCGCTACAGGAGAAGAGATGGTGAAGTTGTTATCCTTCACCCGCAAATTCCTTATTCATCGGAGAGACAGAGAAAAGATGAAGGGGGACATGGAAAAATGGAAAATAAATATCCAATAAGAGAATTTATTCAATTCTGTTGTGATTCAATACCACACCAGTTAATCACTATTTAATTCCTTTTTGTACCGATATGATGTACCTACTTTTAGAGATATGGTTGTTCTGAGCCAAATCCCACAAGATATATTATTAGTCCTTTGGATGATAAGAAAGGTGAATAAATAGAAAAGCCACCCTTCTAGGTGGCTTCTTTTTTGCTCTTCCTCTTGGACTTGAACCAAGGACCCTCTGATTAACAGTCAGATGCTCTAACCGACTGAGCTAAGGAAGAATGTTTGCAATCAAGATTTCAACTTTTGCTCTTCCTCTTGGACTTGAACCAAGGACCCTCTGATTAACAGTCAGATGCTCTAACCGACTGAGCTAAGGAAGAATGTTTTTCTCAATTGCGATGCAAAAGTACTAGGTTTTTTTGAAATATGCAATATCTTTGCAAAAAAAATATTAGGAATGGACAAAATAATAGGATTGGGCAACGCCCTGGTAGACGTACTCGCAACCCTGAAGGATGATACTCTTTTGGATGAAATGGGTTTACCCAAAGGAAGCATGCAGCTCATCGATGACGCTAAGTTACAGCAGATTAACACAAAATTTTCACAGATGAAAACTCACTTGGCAACAGGCGGATCGGCAGGAAATGCCATCCTCGGACTGGCTTGTTTGGGTGCTGGAACAGGGTTTATCGGAAAAGTGGGAAATGATAATTATGGAGAATTTTTTCGTGAAAATCTGCAGAAAAATAAGATTGAAGACAAATTATTGACCTCGGATCGACTGCCTTCCGGTGTGGCATCCACTTTTATTTCACCGGATGGAGAGCGCACTTTCGGAACCTATCTGGGAGCAGCGGCTTCTTTGAGAGCAGAGGAACTGACCTTGGATATGTTTAAAGGTTACGCGTACCTATTTATAGAAGGCTATCTTGTTCAGGACCACGAAATGATTCTTCACGCCATTGAACTGGCTAAAGAAGCCGGTTTGCAGATTTGTCTCGATATGGCTAGTTATAACATTGTGGCTAATGATCTGGAATTCTTCACCTTGTTAATAAACAAATATGTCGACATTGTCTTTGCAAACGAAGAGGAAGCGAAAGCCTTTACCGGCAAGGAGCCGGAGGAAGCTTTGAGAGTGATTGCCAAGAAATGCAGTATTGCTATTGTAAAAGTCGGGGCAAATGGTTCTTATATCCGCAAAGGGACAGAAGAAATAAAGGTTTCGGCCATTTCGGTTCAAAAAGTGGTAGATACTACCGGTGCCGGTGATTATTTTGCTTCCGGATTCTTATACGGATTGACTTGCGGATATTCGTTGGATAAATGTGCAAAAATAGGTTCTATTCTCTCGGGAAATGTTATTCAGGTAATCGGAACAACGATATCACAGGAACGCTGGGATGAAATTAAGTTAAATATTAACAGGGTTCTGGCGGAATAACAAAGGATTGAGCTACTTTTACGACTCATTTAGATTGAAAGAGGTATGAAAAAATTGCTGAACAGGCAGATAGCTATTGTTGCAGTAGCGGTGATAGCAACAGTTGCTTTCTTTAGTTTCAAGAGTGGAGACGACCGTAATTTCCAGATTGCAAAGAATCTGGATATATTTAATGCGATTGTGAAAGAACTGGATATGTTCTATGTAGATACCATTGATCCGAATAAAACGATTCGGGAAGGAATCGATAATATGCTTTATACGCTGGATCCTTATACGGAATATTTCCCGGAAGAAGATCAGAGTGAACTGGAGCAGATGATTAAAGGATCATTTGGTGGGATGGGTTCTTACATTGCTTATAATACGAAACTAAAACGTTCGATGATTTCTGAACCTTTTGAGGGAACGCCTGCTGCAAAAGCCGGTCTGAAAGCGGGAGATATACTGATGGAGATTGACGGACAGGATCTTGCCGGTAAGAATAATGCGGAAGTCAGCCAGATGTTACGCGGACAGGCAGGTACCAGTTTTAAGCTAAAGATTGAGCGCCCGAATGAGAAAGGTGGACGTACGCCGATGGAGTTCACGATTGTACGTGAGTCTATTCAGAATCCGGCGATTCCTTATACTGCCGTATTGGATAATAATGTAGGTTACATTAGCCTTAGCACTTTTTCCGGCAACCCTTCCAAAGAGTTTAAGAAAGCATTTCTGGATTTGAAGAAACAGGGAGCTACTTCGTTGGTGATAGACCTCCGTAGTAATGGCGGTGGATTGCTGGATGAAGCAGTAGAAATTGCGAATTATTTCTTGCCGCGTGGAAAGGTGATTGTAACGACCAAAGGGAAAATCAAACAAGCTAGTAACACTTATAAGACATTGCGCGAGCCGTTGGACTTGGATATTCCGATTGCGGTATTGGTAAATAGTGGAACCGCTTCTGCTTCCGAAATCTTATCAGGTTCTCTGCAGGATCTCGACCGTGCCGTTATCGTTGGTAACCGTACCTTCGGAAAAGGACTGGTACAGGTTCCCCGCTCTTTGCCTTATGGCGGAACGATGAAAGTGACTACCTCCAAATATTATATTCCAAGTGGACGTTGTGTACAGGCTATTGACTACAAGCATCGTAATGAAGATGGAAGTGTAGGAACCATTCCTGACAGTTTGACTAAGGTATTCCATACGGCTGCCGGACGTGAAGTACGCGACGGAGGTGGTGTAATGCCGGATATTGTTATCAAACAGGAGAAATTACCGAATATCCTCTTCTATCTGGTACGTGATAATCTGATTTTTGATTATGCAACTCAGTATTGTTTGAAACATCCTACCATCGTTGCTCCGGAGAAGTTTGAGGTGACAGATGCCGATTATAATGATTTTAAAGCGTTGGTGAAGAAAGCTGATTTCAAATATGACCAGCAAAGCGAGAAAATTCTGAAAACGTTGAAAGAAGCTGCCGAGTTTGAAGGGTATATGGATGATGCTTCAGAGGAGTTCAAGGCACTTGAGAAGAAGTTAAATCATGATCTTGACCGCGACTTGGATTATTTCTCATCTGATATAAAGAAGATGATTGCTACTGAAATTATCAAGCGTTACTATTACCAACGTGGTAATATCATCCAGCAGTTGAAGGATGATGACGGTTTGAAGGAAGCGATGAAAATTCTGAATGATCCGGTGAAATATAAAGAAATGCTTAGTGCTCCGGCTGCTAAGGAATAAATGAATATATTTCAAACATAGATATATGCGGAAAACGCGGTTTTGTTACCAACAAGCCGCGTTTTCTGTATATCTATATTTAATTGTAAATAGTCATGTAAGGTCATGCCTGGACACAGATATTTGTGTCCTTAATCGATCTTTATTGACGAATCAAAGGTAGGGTAAAATAGAATCTGCTTCCCTGGCCTTCCTGGGAGCGCAACCAGATACGTCCACCCATCTTCTCTACTAACATTCTGCAAAGAGTTAATCCCAATCCTGTTCCCTGAACAAAATCGTCGACCTTTCCAAAGCGCCGGAAAATTGTGGCAATTCTTGCTGCCGGAATGCCGATGCCGCTATCTTTAACGTAGAACTCTACAAAATCCTCCTTTTCCCGATAGCCGAAATGAATTTCTCCTTTCGGGGTAAACTTCGTAGCGTTACTAAGCAAGTTACTTATAATTTGTATGATGCGATTCCAGTCTCCCGAAGTATACATGTCCGTATCTACGTCGTCCAGAATAAGTTTGACACCGTTTTGCGTCTTATGACAGAATTGTTGTTCCAGCTGCAGGCAGATATCTATTAATTTGATCGGGCGGATATTGAATTTTAGAGAATCAGCTTCAAGTGATGCCAGATCCAGAATATCATTGAATAGATTCAGCAGCATTTCCGAATTTCGTTCGATGATTTCCGAATATTGATTCTTCTCTTCTGCAGATGTTGCGTAAGTGATTAGTTTGGAGAATCCTACAATGGCATTGAGCGGGGTACGTATTTCATGACTCATGTTTGCCAGAAAAGCAGATTTCAATCGGTCCGACTCTTCCGCTTTGATTCTGGCAGCCTTTAGTTCTTTCTGTTGCTGGGCATTCGTCTGTTCCGCCTCCCATTGTTGGGATATATCACGGCACATACACAACAGATACTCTTTATCCAAAGGAAAGATACGGTTTTCGTAGTGATGTAAAACACCATTCAACATAAGATCGTGTCTGGCTGTTGAACTTTCTCCTGTGAGAATCACCTTATCCATATTCTTGCGGACACTTTCATAAGCCTCTTTGGGCAGAATGTCTTTTACGTTAGTGGTAGTGATATTGTTGGGGCTGATACCTTCTACGTGATTAGTTGCCGGAGAAGAAGCAAGCTCTATAATATTGGCGTCATGGTCGAAGACGGTGAGCATGTCAGGAAGAGCATCCAGTATCCGGGTACTATATTTATCACGAAAACGTCCTTTGGAGGGAGAGGAAGAATCTGAAGAATGAGAGGAAAGGAAATCTATTTTCTTCTCTAATTGTTCGATTATTTCTAAAAGATCCTCCTTTGTTTTGTTTTCGTAATTTCTCATAGAAGATTCATTATTATTCATTAGAATGTTGTAGAAGTTGTTTTATCTGTTGCAAATATAAAACAATATTCCGAGATGCTGACAGCCTCCCTAGTTATTATAATATAAAAAAAACGGATAACTTTTGCCCTACTAATCAGAATGTTCTATCTTTGCATCCATTATATATAAATGATTTACAATATGTCTACAGAATTATTCTCTACTCTGCCCTATAAGGTGGCAGATATTACACTTGCTGATTTCGGACGCAAGGAAATCGATTTGGCAGAAAAAGAAATGCCCGGCCTGATGGCTCTTCGCGAAAAGTATGGAGAATCCAAACCGTTAAAAGGTGCCCGCATTATGGGGTCGTTGCACATGACCATTCAAACGGCTGTGCTGATTGAAACATTAGTGGCTTTAGGAGCTGAAGTACGTTGGTGCTCTTGTAATATATATTCAACGCAGGATCATGCTGCTGCTGCGATAGCTGCTGCCGGTGTACCGGTATTTGCATGGAAGGGCGAGACTCTTGCCGATTATTGGTGGTGCACGTTGCAGGCATTGAGCTTTGACGGCGGCAAGGGACCGAATGTGATTGTAGATGATGGCGGTGACGCGACAATGATGATCCACGTGGGTTATGATGCTGAAAATAATGCTGCCGTATTGGATAAGGAAGTACACGCGGAGGATGAAATAGAACTGAATGCTATCTTGAAGAAAGTGTTGGCAGAAGACAGTACTCGCTGGCATCGCGTAGCGGAAGAAGTGCGTGGCGTATCTGAAGAGACTACGACAGGCGTACACCGTTTGTATCAGATGCAGGAAGAAGGCAAATTGCTGTTCCCGGCATTCAATGTAAACGACTCGGTAACGAAATCTAAGTTTGATAATCTGTACGGTTGCCGCGAATCGTTGGCCGACGGAATCAAGCGTGCAACAGATGTGATGATTGCCGGAAAAGTAGTAGTGGTATGCGGTTATGGTGATGTGGGTAAAGGCTGTTCTCACTCCATGCGTTCTTATGGAGCGCGGGTGCTCGTGACGGAGGTAGACCCGATCTGTGCACTGCAGGCTGCAATGGAAGGTTTCGAAGTAGTGACGATGGAAGAGGCTTGTCTGGAAGGTAACATCTTCGTGACTACGACAGGTAATATCGATATTATCCGTATCGACCACATGGAGAAAATGAAAGACCAGGCTATCGTTTGCAACATCGGCCATTTCGATAATGAAATTCAGGTAGATGCTTTGAAACATTATCCGGGCATCAAATGTGTGAACATCAAACCACAAGTAGACCGTTATTATTTCCCGGATGGACATAGCATTATCTTGTTGGCCGACGGTCGTCTGGTAAATCTGGGATGTGCAACAGGACACCCGTCATTCGTGATGAGTAATTCATTTACCAATCAGACATTGGCGCAGATAGAACTGTTCAACAAGAAATATGATATCAATGTATATCGCTTGCCGAAGCATCTGGACGAGGAAGTGGCTCGCCTGCATCTTGAAAAGATCGGTGTGAAACTGACTAAGCTGACTCCCGAACAGGCCGCTTATATTGGTGTATCGGTGGACGGACCTTATAAAGCAGATCATTATAGATACTAATTTGATTTACGATTAGACGATTTACCATTTACGATTGATAAATAAGGGAGATCGATATTCCACTGTTATCAATTGTAAATGTTAGATTGTCCGGTCGTATTTATTTTTATATTCAAACTTCAATCGTAAATAGTAAATCGTGTCATCGTAAATGAAAAAGTTTCTTCCTGACTTAATAGCCATTCTGGCTTTTATCATTCTTTCTTTCGCCTATTTTTTTCCGGCTGATATCGAAGGTCGTATCTTGTTTCAGCATGACACGGCTGCCGGAGTCGGTGCAGGACAAGAATCGAAAGAGTATCTCGAGCGTACCGGAGAACGTACGCGCTGGACAAACTCGATTTTTGGAGGTATGCCTACTTATCAGATGTCTCCGAGTTACGACTCGACAACGTCCCTGAAAGGGGTGGAGAAGGTTTATCGCCTCTTTCTCCCGGATTATGTAGTGCTGACTTTTATCATGATGCTGGGATTCTATATCCTCTTGCGGGCGTTTGGAATATCGGCCTGGCTGGCAGGATTAGGCGGAGTGATATGGGCATTCTCTTCCTATTTCTTCATTCTGATACCGTCAGGGCATATTTGGAAGTTTGTGACATTGGCTTATATACCACCTACGATTGCAGGTGTCGTTCTGGCTTACCGGAAGAAATACCTGTTGGGCGGAATCGTTACGGCCCTGTTCATCGCCCTTCAGATTCAGTCGAATCACATTCAGATGAGCTATTATTTCATGTTTGTGATTCTGTTTTTTGTAGGAGCTTACTTTGAAGATGCTTACAAAAAGAAAGAATTGCCTCATTTCTTCAAGGCTAGCGGGGTTTTAGCACTGGCTGCCGTGGTAGGAGTCTGCATCAATATTTCCAATCTGTATCATACGTATGAATATAGTAAGGAGACGATGCGCGGCAAGAGTGAATTGAAGCAGGAGGGAGCTGCTGCCAGTCAGACTAGTAGCGGATTGGATCGTGATTATATAACCAACTGGAGTTATGGTATCGGTGAAACGTTGACGTTGCTGGTTCCGAATGTAAAGGGGGGAGGATCAGGATCTACGATGTCGCAAAGCGAAGTTGCTATGGCAAAGGCCAATCCAATGTATAGCGGTATTTATTCACAGTTTCCACGACAATACTTCGGTGAACAGCCATGGACAGCCGGTCCGGTATATGTGGGGGCATTTGTGATGTTCCTGTTCGTATTAGGTTGTTTCATTGTGAAAGGTCCTCTCAAATGGGCATTGCTGGGAGCTACTATCTTTTCGATTCTGCTTTCATGGGGAAAGAATTTCATGGGATTGACGGACTTCTTTATCGATTACGTTCCGATGTACAACAAGTTCCGCGCTGTTTCTTCCATTCTGGTGATTGCTGAATTTACCATTCCTTTGCTAGCGATTTTTGCCTTGAAAGAGATTTTGAACAAGCCGGATACGTTGAAATTGAAAGAGAATCGCGGAGGCGTGATTGCTACTCTGGTATTGACTGCCGGTGTTGCGTTGATTCTGGCGGTTGCTCCGGGAGTCTCCTCCTCCAGCTTTGTTACAGCACAAGAAATAGCTACTTTGGAGCAGGTGCTTCCTGCCGAATCTCGTGCTCAACATCTTGCGCCGATTGTAGCCAATCTGACCGAAATGCGTAAAGCTATTGTTGCTTCAGATGCATGGCGCAGTTTCTTTATTATCGTGATTGGTTGCCTGTTTTTATTCTTATATCAACAGCGGAAGTTGAAAGCTTCTTTCACACTGGCTGGCATTGCGCTTTTGTGTTTGGTAGATATGTGGAGCGTCAATAAACGCTATTTGAATGACGAACAGTTTGTGCCGAAATCCAAGCAGACGGAAGCGTTTGTTAAAACACAGGCGGATGAGATGATCCTTCAGGATACTACTTTAAATTATCGTGTGTTGAACTTTATAGGCTTCCCCGGTAATACGTTTAATGAAAACAATACAGCATACTGGCATAAAAGTGTCGGTGGCTATCATGCAGCGAAGCTCCGTCGCTATCAGGAAATGATAGATCATCATATCATGCCCGAAATGCAGGAAACCTATCAGGCGGTGGCTACTGCCGGCGGACAGATGGACAGTGTAGACGCTTCCAAATTCCGTGTACTGAATATGCTGAATACAAAATACTTCATTTTCCCTGCCGGTGAGCAAGGACAGGCTGTTCCTGTCATGAATCCTTATGCATACGGTAATGCATGGTTCGTAGATAAGGTGCAGTATGTAAATAATGCAAATGAAGAAATAGATGCTTTGAACGATATTCTTCCAACGGAAACAGCCGTAGTGGATGTGAAGTTTAAAGAACAGCTGAAAGATGTGACAGAAGGATATAAAGATTCACTATCTACCATCCAGTTAACCAGTTACGAGCCAAATCGTTTGGTTTATAAGGCCTCCACTCCTAAAGACGGAGTTGTTGTTTTCTCTGAAATATATTATCCGGGATGGCAGGTGACTATTGATGGCCAGCCGGTGGATATTGCCCGTGCAGACTATATCTTGCGTGCGATAAATGTACCGGCAGGGGAACATACCATCGAAATGTGGTTTGATCCACAAAGCATACAGGTTACAGAAAGTATTGCTTATGCAGCACTGGCTTTGTTGCTGATCGGAGTTATGGTTCTTGCGTGGACGCAGCGAAACAAGATTGCGAAGAAGTCTTAAGCGAAATGTAATAGAGGTCGTTCAAAAGCCTTGATCTTATAAAAATCACCTTTACTGCACGATATGTTGCAGCAAAGGTGATTTTCTTTTTAGGGACTTTTCAAACTCATATCAAATAAGGGCGGCTCTCTTCCTCACGAAGAGAGCCGCTACTTTACATTCACTAAAAAATTATGAAAAACAAACGCTGTTCATAGAAACATATTAAGTGTGATGTTTTAGAGATTTTTTTGTTCAAAGTCCGGACCCTTGTCAGGATGATTATCTTTGTGCATTCTTCTTTGAGAAGCTTTTTTACGTGCGGAATTTTGTTCGGCCTGCCATTTCTCATACTGTTCTTTTGTCAGAATCTTTTTTATTTTCTTTTCTTTGGTTTCTGCGGCTTTCTTTTGTGAGTCGGCAGAATTGGTATCTCTGCTCATCATCGGACCACCTCCCATTCTGCCCGGGAAACCATCTTCTCCCATCATTGGCGGTTGTCCTCCACCCATTGGCGGACGTCCTCCCTGCATACCGGGACCTTCTCCCATTGGTGGGCGATAGTCATCCGAATTTTGCATAGCCTTGAAAAATGCTTTTTGCTCTTTCAGGTTCAGCTTATATATTTTCTTATATTGTTTATCTGTCAGTTGGAGCAACTTATTCATTTGCTCAGTCATCTGGGTTGCTACCTTCTCTGGATTCAGAACTTCGCGTGGAAGATGCTTTTCTTGTTGCTGCCTTTCTTGCAGCTCATTGGCTTCTTGTGCATCTATAAAACCTGCACAGCATGTTAAGCTGACTGCCAATCCTATCAATTTCATGTTTTTTCTCATTTCTCTTACTGCTTTTATTAGTTTTAATATCTCAAAGCTAAGTAGATACTGGAGCAGATAAAAATAAAATCGACTAAGGGTGGAGATTTGTCTATCAAATGCCTGACTTTTCTTCGTCCGATGGGTTTATGCTATTATGCTTTGGGGTGGAGGAAGGTTCCCTACCTTGAAACTACAACAGTAACCTATCACCATTCTGAAAATACGATGAATAAAGGGTTTGATAATATAGGTGATAGGTTGAAAGAGGATTCTTGTTTTTATCTATGAGAGTGACTGTCCATTCATTTACCCATTGAAAAAGGAAAATATGAATATAAACAAATAGTTTGTGGATAGTCTCATTATGCTATAAGCTGCTAAATTTGTAGCCAATAATAGAGCATATATTATGAAAAGACTACTATTCATTTTTTCCTTTTTTTTCTTGTTCGTGTTAAACGGAAAAACACAGGAGGTAGAGATTCTGACATTAGAGGATTGCCTCCGCATTGGTATTGACAATAACTTGTCGCTAGAAGGAAAACGTAAAGAAATACAAAGAAGTAAGTATGGCGTATCTGAAAACCGTTCGAAGCTGTTGCCGCAAATAAATGCGATAGCCGGTTATAGTAACAATTTTGATCCTCCGGTGTCCGTCACAGACGGATCATCTTACGGTGTTCCTTATAATATAACGCAGACGCTGCAACATTCTGCTAATGCAGGACTGGAAATGCAGATGCCGCTTTTCAATCAGACTCTTTATACTTCTATGTCCATAGCTAAAGTGATGGAAGAAATCAGTCGTCTGTCTTATGGAAAAGCCAGGGAAGATGTTATTCTTCAAATCAGTAAGATGTATTATCTCGGACAGGTCACGGCCGAACAAATCATGCTGATAAAAGCAAATATCACCCGTCTGGAAGAATTGAGAGATATTACACAGGCTTTCTTCGATAACGGAATGTCTATGGAAGTCGATCTGAAAAGAGTCAATATCAATTTGGAAAATCTGAAGGTGCAATATGACAATGCACAAGCAATGATGAAACAGCAATTGAATATGCTGAAATACATTATGGATTATCCGGCTGAAAAGGAAATCGCGTTGACACCGGTAAATACCGATAGCATTACTACGGTAGCCCTGACCGGCTTGTCGGAAAATATCTATGAACTTCAACTCTCACAATCGCAAGTGCAACTGGCGGAACGGCAAAAGAAGATCATTGCTAATGGATATATCCCTTCTCTTAGTCTGACAGGCAGCTGGCGATATGCTGCATATACGGATAAAGGTTATCATTGGTTTCACTCCGGTCCGTCCAATCAATGGTTTCGTTCCTATGGAGTGGGGCTAACCTTGCGTATTCCGATTTTCGACGGACTGGATAAAACCTATAAAATAAAGAAGGCGATGATCGATATAAAGAACAAAAGACTGGCATGGGAAGATGCCCGGAAGAATCTGCAAACTCAATATCTGAATGCTGTGAACGACCTGATGAACAATCAGCGTAACTTTAAGAAACAGAAGGATAACTACTTGCTTGCCGAAGATGTGTACGCAGTCACTTCCGACCGTTACCGGGAAGGCATTGCTTCTATGACGGAAGTGCTGCAAGATGAAATGCAGATGAGCGAAGCTCAAAACAACTATATCAGCGCACATTATAACTATCGGGTGACTAACCTGATGTTGCTTAAACTGACCGGACAAATAGAATCATTAGTCAAATAACAATCATAAATATGGAAACAATGGAAAATAACATTCCTTCCGCTACTCATCAGGAGAAAGCAAAAAAAATGAAGAAACTTCGTCGCTGGCAGATTGCTATCAGTCTTCTCGGAGTGGCTATTATTGTTTGGGGAGTGATTGAAGTGATCTGCCTTTTTTTGAGTTATAGCCAGACGGAGACTAGTAACGATGCACAAATAGAACAATATGTGTCTCCTATCAATCTGCGTGCCTCAGGTTACATTGACAAAATCTACTTTACAGAACATCAGGAGGTACATAAAGGAGATACTTTGCTGATACTGGATGATCGTGAATATAAAATCCGCGTAATGGAAGCTGAAGCTGCCTTGAAGGATGCGCAAGCCGGTGCGACAGTCATCAATGCAACACTCAATACCACGCAGACAACAGCATCTGTTTATGATGCGTCTATTGCCGAGATTGAAGTACGGTTGACGAAACTGGAAAAAGACCGGAAACGGTATGAGAACCTCGTGAAACGAAATGCGGCTACTCCTATCCAACTAGAGCAGATCGTCACTGATTATGACGCTACGCGTAAGAAACTGGAAGCTACGAAAAGGCAGAAAAAAGCAGCTCTTTCCGGTGTAGATGAAGTGTCTTACCGTCGCATGAATACCGAAGCGGCTATTCAAAGAGCAACAGCTGCGCTTGAAATGGCTCGGTTGAATCTTTCCTATACGGTTGTAATAGCTCCTTGTGACGGAAAGCTCGGTCGTCGCTCATTAGAGGAAGGACAGTTTATTTCGGCAGGGCAGACCATCACCTATATTCTTCCCGATACCCAGAAATGGATCGTTGCCAATTATAAGGAGACACAAATCGAGAACCTGCATATCGGACAGGAAGTATTTGTCACAGTAGATGCCATTAGCGATAAAGAGTTTAAAGGCAAAGTCACCTCTATATCAGGAGCTACCGGGTCTAAATATTCATTAGTGCCGACGGATAATTCGGCAGGTAATTTTGTGAAGATTCAGCAACGTATTCCCGTACGAATCGATTTCACCGATTTATCGAAAGAAGATAACGAACGATTAGCAGCAGGCATGATGGTAGTAGTGAAAGCCAGACTCTAATCCCTCCGCCTCTTCTGTCTATATACAGTGCCTTATAATTTTTAATTTATATTTTTAATTAGTCCGATGCCCTCTTATCCTAAAAATTATCCTTTCTATAGTTGGATGCCCAAGCCGTTGGGTATTATCATTCTGTTATTTTTCTTTCTGCCGATTCTTACGGTAGGCGGGGTTTATTCGGTGAATAGCACCGAAATGATGAGCGGGCTTGGCATTATATCCGAGCATATCCAGTTTGCCAACTTTGTTACTTCTATTGGTATGGCAGCCTTTGCTCCTTTCCTATATCAGTTGGTGTGTGTGCGGCGGGAGAAGATGATGTGTATTGTCGGGTTTGCGTTCATGTATATATTCAGTTATATCTGTGCAAAGACAGACAGCGTTTTTCTGTTGGCGCTTTGTAGTCTTCTGACGGGTTTCTTGCGTATGGTACTGATGATGGTCAATCTGTTCACACTCATTTGGTATGCGGGTGGAATGGAAGCTACCCGCAATATTACTCCGGGGTTGGAGCCGAAAGATACTGCCGGTTGGAATAAATTGGACATTGAAAGATGTGTGAGTCAGCCGGCTGTTTATCTGTTTTTTATGATTCTGGGACAGTCGGGCACAGCATTGACGGCTTGGCTGTCCTTTGAATATGAGTGGAAATATGTGTATTACTTTATGATGGGGATTCTCCTGATCTCTATTTTGCTCTTGTTTATTACCATGCCGAATTATAAGTTTCCCGGAAGGTTTCCTATTAATTTCCGTAAGTTCGGCAATGTCACTGCATTTTGCATCTCGCTGACTTGTCTCACGTATGTGCTGGTTTATGGAAAAGTGCTCGACTGGTATGATGACGAATCTATCCGTTGGGCGACAGCTGTAAGTATTCTTTTTGCGGGAATTTTTCTATATATGGACGTAACGCGCCGGTCGCCTTATGTTTTGCTGGATGCGTTCAAACTGCGTACTATACGTATGGGAGCATTACTTTACTTATTATTGATGGTGATAAACTCCAGTGCTATGTTTGTCAATGTGTTTGCAGGAGTGGGGATGCATCTCGATAATCTGCAAAATGCTTCATTAGGTAGTTGGTGTATGGTAGGTTATGCTATTGGCGCCGTGATTGCTATGGTGTTGGGAGGTAAAGGGTTACATTTTAAGTATCTGTTTGCGATGGGATTCTTCTTCCTGTCTTTATCAGCTGTTTTCATGTATTTCGAGGTACAGACAGCAGGAGTTTACGAGCGTCTGAAATATGCAGTTATCATCCGTGCCACAGGCATGATGATTCTGTATGCGCTGACGGCTGCTTATGCCAATCAACGTATGCCTTTTAAATATCTTTCCACCTGGATCTGTATTATGCTTACTGTGCGTATGGTTGTGGGACCGAGTATTGGCGGAGCAATTTATACAAATGTTTTGCAGGAGCGCCAACAACACTATATAACCCGTTATGCGCAAAATGTGGACCTGCTTAATCCGGATGCTTCCACTTCCTTCCTTGGTACGGTACAAGGTATGAAATATCAGGGAAAGAGTGAGACGGAAGCCCGTAACATGGCTGCTATATCTACCAAAGGGCGTATTCAGGTGCAGGCCACGCTCTCTGCACTCAAAGAGATGGCGGGATGGACAATTTATGGTGGGTTAATTTGTATGATATTTGTGCTCGTTGTTCCTTATCCTAAACGAAAATTGCTAACTTAGCGTCGTTTTTGATAATGATCTGTTAATATATTAGTATGATGGATAGCGGACAAGATCGTTTATTGCAGTTTGATCGCGATTTGTTAAGTGGGAAAAATATATGTAGCTCCGAAGGGATATTTGTAAATTTTCCACCCTCACTGAAGAAACCTTTCCAAATGAAAGGACTGGGGCTGGTTATTTGCCGCCAGGGTAATTTCCAGTTTTCGCTTAATCAGAAAAAGCATTTCGCTGAAGCGGGCGAAAGTTTGTTTATTCCCGAAGATGGCGAGTTTCAGGTTTTGCAAGAATCGGAAGACATGGAGGTGCAGATTTTGATCTATCAGATAGAACCTATCCGGGATATTATGGGGAATCTGGTTGTTTCCATGTATATGTATTCCCGCCTTACTCCCGAAGAACCTTCTTGTGTCTGGTCTACTGGTGAGGAAGAAGAAATAGTAAAGTATATGTCTTTATTGGACAATGTGTTGCAGTCGGAGGAGAATTCATTTAAACTTTATGAGCAGAAATTACTTCTACTTGCATTGACGTACAGGATTTGTTCCATTTATAACCGCAAACTCGTTAATGACGGGCGGGAAGTGGGAGGACGCAAAAACGAAGTCTTTATTCATTTGATCCAGTTGATCGAAAAATATTATATGCAGGAACGCGGCGTTGAGTTTTATGCGGATAAATTGTGTTTGTCTCCTAAATATCTTTCTGCCGTTTCTAAGAGTATTTGCGGATATACCGTGCAGGAACTTGTATTCAAAGCGATCATTCGTAAGAGTATTTCGTTACTTAAAAATACGCAGAAGGATATTCAGGAGATTTCAAATGCCTTCGGCTTCCCCAATGCCTCTTATTTCGGTACGTTCTTTAAGAAACAGGTTGGGGTTTCACCGCAGCAATATCGGAAGAATCTTTAAGCGTTTATTCTTTTTCACCATAGGCAAGGTCGCCTGCGTCACCCAATCCCGGAACAATATAAGAATGTTCATTGATTTCCGGATCAATGGCAGCGCACCAAATGGTTGTCTTGTCTTCAGGAAATACATTCTTTATATGGTCAATGGCCTTTTGGCTGGCAATAATGGAAGCAACGTGAATTTCAGCGGGATGACCTTTCGTCAACATTGCCTGGTAACTTAGTTCCATACTGCCTCCTGTTGCTAACATAGGGTCGGTGATAATCAGCGTTTTGTCATCAATGCGGGGAGAAGCGATATATTCTATGTGTATATCGAATTTTAGCGTATCTTTATATTTGCGGTAAGCGGAAACAAACGCATTTTCCGCTCCGTCAAAATAACTAAGGAAACCTTGATGGAAAGGCAGACCAGCACGCAGGATCGTACTGATTACTAAATTGTTGTCCGGCGTACTGACCGGAGCGATTCCCAGTGGTGTCTGGATGTTCTTTACCGAGTATTTAAACTCTTTACTCATTTCATAAGCCATGATTTCTCCGATCCGTTCTATGTTACGGCGGAAACGCAGGCGGTCGTTCTGAACTTCTACATTTCTAATTTCGGATATGTACTGGTTTAGAATCGAATTAGTTTGGCCAAAATCAATTACTTTCATATTATATTTTAATCAGATTTTAATCTCATTTTCACAGCATTGCTAGCATACTGACTTGCAAAGTAAACGATAATCTTTCAAATTGCAATATTCAGTTTGCAGATATTGTTAGGAATTTATAAAAGAGTTTCAATTAGGGAAAAATTTCTCTAATACCTTCTTCCTTTCCAAAGAAAGTATTACTTTTGTAGCCGGATTTACAAGGGGCTATCCAAAGCTCCCCATGTTAAGGTGAAAAGAGATAGAAAACAAAATACCAATTTTAATTAATTCAAAGAAAATGGCAAATTTAGATTTAAGCAAGTACGGCATCACAGGTGTGACCGAGATTTTGCACAATCCGTCTTATGATGTTTTGTTCGCTGAAGAAACAAAACCGAGTCTGGAAGGCTTTGAAAAAGGTCAAGTAACTGAATTAGGCGCTGTGAACGTGATGACAGGTATCTATACCGGTCGTTCTCCTAAAGATAAATTCTTCGTTAAGAATGAAGCTTCTGCTGATTCTGTATGGTGGACTTCTGAAGATTACAAAAACGACAACAAACCATGTACTGAAGAAGCTTGGGCTGACTTGAAAGCTAAAGCTGTAAAACAACTTTCCGGCAAACGTTTGTTCGTTGTTGATACTTTCTGTGGTGCTAACGAAGCTACTCGTATGAAAGTACGTTTCATCATGGAAGTAGCTTGGCAGGCTCACTTCGTAACTAACATGTTCATCCGCCCGACTGCTGAAGAACTTGCTAACTACGGAGAACCTGATTTCGTATGTTTCAACGCTTCTAAAGCAAAAGTTGACAACTACAAAGAACTGGGCTTGAACTCTGAAACTGCTACAGTATTCAACCTGAAGACTAAAGAACAAGTAATTCTGAATACTTGGTACGGTGGTGAAATGAAGAAAGGTATGTTCTCTATCATGAACTACATGAACCCGCTTCGTGGTATCGCTTCTATGCACTGTTCTGCTAACACTGATATGGAAGGAACTAGCTCTGCTATCTTCTTCGGATTGTCTGGTACAGGTAAGACTACTTTGTCTACTGACCCGAAACGTAAATTGATCGGTGACGACGAACACGGATGGGATAACGAAGGCGTATTCAACTACGAAGGTGGTTGCTACGCTAAGGTTATCAACCTGGATAAAGAAAGTGAACCGGATATCTACAATGCTATCAAACGTGACGCTTTACTTGAAAACGTAACTGTTGACGCTAACGGTAAGATTGATTTCACTGACAAGAGCGTGACTGAAAACACTCGTGTTTCTTATCCTATCTATCACATCGAAAACATCGTTAAACCGGTTTCTAAAGGTCCTCACGCAAAACAAGTTATCTTCTTGTCTGCTGATGCATTCGGTGTATTGCCTCCAGTATCTATCCTGAACCCGGAACAGGCTCAATACTACTTCTTGTCCGGATTTACAGCTAAATTGGCTGGTACAGAACGTGGTATCACTGAACCGACTCCGACATTCTCTGCTTGCTTCGGTGCTGCTTTCTTGTCATTGCATCCGACTAAATATGCAGAAGAACTGGTTAAGAAGATGGAGATGACTGGTGCTAAAGCATACTTGGTTAACACTGGATGGAATGGTTCCGGCAAACGTATCTCTATCAAAGATACTCGTGGTATCATCGATGCTATCCTTGATGGTTCTATTGACAAAGCTCCTACTAAGGTTATTCCTTTCTTCGACTTTGTTGTTCCTACAGAACTTCCGGGTGTTGATCCGAAGATCCTTGACCCACGCGACACTTACGAATGTGCTTGCCAATGGGAAGAAAAAGCTAAAGATTTGGCTGGACGTTTCATCAAGAACTTCGCTAAATTTACTGGTAACGAAGCTGGTAAGGCTTTGGTTGCTGCTGGTCCGAAACTCTAATTGGAGAATCAGATATAATATGGAAGGCGGTTCGATTTCGAACCGCCTTTTTTGTTTATGCCTGTGCCTTTCTATGAGAATAAATGCTGTTTGTTTAAAACTTTTCCCTATATTTGCCAAAACAGGAGTACTAACCTTTAAAGGCGGTTATGGTATATCTAGCTACTGACAAACAGACCTATGCGGATCTAAGCATTACAGAGACTGCTAATAATGAGCAATTTCTTTTCTCTTTGTTTTCCAAAACAGAGACAAAAGAAGGAAAAGCGCTGATGTTGAACTGGATTATGTATCCGCTAAGTGATTTGGGGGAAATCCGTAAAAGACAGGAGGCTATTGTCTGGGATGCTTTGCCCGAACTTCTTTTGAATGAAGAAGAGCTGGATTTTATTGAGTATTACCTGGCTTATCGTGACCAGATACGGGAAGCTCATATTTTACTTTCATGTGCTACTGTTATCGACCGTCTGGTGCGATATGATTCGACCCGTTATGTGATCTGCAGAGGGGTGAAATTAGTGGTTCATCTCTTGCATTGTCTGAAGGAATGGGCGACAGAACTACCACAGGGCGCCCCGCAACTCATGAAAGAATCTGCTGCTATGATTGATAATATTCTCCATGGAAGTGAATTGGAGGAAGTATTGGAGCAGACCTCTGATGAGGAAAAACGACTATCTAACTTTGTCATAGACAAATTCGATTATCTGTTCCGGTGTACTCGGTTGTTATCTTTGAAGGAACTTCTGTCTGTTATATATCTACTTGATGTCTGCCGTACAGCTCACCGGGTGGCAAAAGAGAAGAACTTCTGTTGTATGCCGATAATGGTACCGACAATGGACTTCTCGGTGGAGGGAGTCGTTCATCCTTTTGTGAAAGATGCGCAGCCAAACAGTTGGCAGATGTCCCGGGGAAATATATGCATTTTTACAGGCTCTAATATGGCGGGAAAGTCAACAACTTTAAAAGCATTGACCTTGGCTGTCTGGTTGGCACATTGCGGTTTGCCTGTTCCTGTGAAATCAATGATTTGTCCTCTTTACGAGGGGATTTATACCTCTATTAATCTGCCGGATTCTTTGCGGGACGGACGAAGTCATTTTATGGCGGAAGTACTCCGTATTAAAGAAGTGATGCAAAAAGCTGTGACCGGAAAACGCTGTTTGGTGGTATTAGATGAGATGTTTCGCGGGACGAATGCTAAAGATGCGTTTGAAGCCTCCGTTGCCGTCAATGAATTACTGAAAAGCTTCTTTCATTGTCATTTCTTGATATCGACACATATTTTGGAATATGCGAAAGCCTTTGAAAAGGATTCTTCCTGTTGCTTTTATTATATGGAAGCAGAAATTATTGATGATGCGTTTGTCTGTCCTCATCGGTTGTTGTCAGGGATTTCAGAGGCCAGAGTCGGGTATTGGGTCGTGAAAAAAATACTGTCGGATGGTTTGATGTAATTTTACCTCATTATAGAGGTTGTTGAGATTCTGTTTTATTTTTATTAGATATATATTTTGACTACTTTTGTACAGACTATAAATAGGTTATTAATCTTAAATAACGACGCGACGACCATGAAGAATTTTTATTTCCTTCTTATTAGTTCCCTATTCCTTACCTCCGGGCTTTATGCGGGAGAAACAGATTATACTCAAGGACTTTCCATCTGGTTTGATACTCCGAATACTTTGCAGGGATATGCTGCCTGGTATGGCGGAAGACCGGATTTGTGGAAAGATGAAAATAAACCGGTAACAGCAGGAAGCGGACATAATCTGGATGCCAGTTGGGAGTCACAGTCATTGCCTATTGGTAACGGTAGCCTCGGCGCAAATATTATGGGATCGGTGGAAGCCGAACGTATCACTTTCAATGAAAAAACGCTTTGGCGCGGTGGTCCGAACACAGCGAAAGGTGCGGACTATTATTGGAATGTCAATAAACAATCGGCCCATCTTTTAGATGAAATACGCAAAGCATTTACAGAGGGAGATCAGAAAAAGGCTGAAATGCTAACGCGACAGAACTTCAATAGTGAAGTGTCGTATGAAGCTGACGGAGAAAATCCTTTCCGTTTCGGTAGCTTTACTACAATGGGAGAGTTTTATGTAGAAACCGGACTGAATATGATAGGAATGAGCGATTATAAGCGCATTCTTTCTTTGGATTCGGCTATGGCAGTCGTACAATTCAAAAAGGATCGTGTGGCTTATCAACGCAATTTTTTTATCTCTTACCCCGCCAATGTAATGGTGGTACGTTTCAGCGCGGATCAATCGGGGAAACAAAATCTGGTTTTCAGTTATGCGCCCAATCCCCTGTCTACCGGCAGCATGGTTTCTGATGGAAATAAAGGACTGGTTTACACAGCTTCTTTGGATAATAATGGAATGAAGTATGTTGTGCGCATCCAGGCAGAAACAAAAGGAGGAACACTGTCTAATGCAGATGGAAAGTTGACGGTGAAGGATGCAGACGAAGTTGTATTTTATATCACAGCGGACACTGACTATAAGATTAACTTTGATCCGGATTTCAAAGATCCGAAAACATATATAGGCGTTAATCCCGAAGAAACGACAAAGCAGTGGATGAATAATGCAGTGGCGCAGGGATATACAGCTTTATTCAATCAACATTATAATGATTATGCTACTCTGTTCAACCGGGTTCGGCTGAATCTGAACCCAGCGGTGAAAGGAGTGAATCTGCCTACTTCCCAACGTCTGAAAAATTATCGGAAAGGACAGCCGGATTATTATCTGGAAGAGTTGTATTATCAATTTGGACGTTATCTTCTGATTGCCAGTTCCCGTCCGGGCAATATGCCTGCTAATCTACAGGGGATTTGGCACAATAATGTCGATGGACCGTGGCGTGTGGATTATCATAATAACATCAATATCCAGATGAATTATTGGCCTGCTTGTTCTACCAACTTGAATGAGTGCGTGCTTCCGTTGATTGACTTTATCCGTACACTGGTGAAACCGGGGGAGAAGACTGCACAAGCTTATTTCGGAGCAAGAGGATGGACGGCATCTATCTCCGGCAATATTTTCGGCTTTACCACTCCGTTGGAAAGTCAGGATATGTCGTGGAACTTCAATCCGATGGCAGGTCCCTGGCTGGCTACTCATATATGGGAGTATTACGACTATACAAGAGACTTGAAATTTCTGAAAGAAACCGGCTATGAACTAATTAAGAGTAGTGCGGATTTTGTAGTCGATTACCTGTGGCATAAGCCGGATGGAACCTATACGGCTGCTCCGTCCACTTCGCCCGAGCATGGTCCTATCGATCAGGGAGCTACTTTTGTGCATGCCGTAGTGCGTGAAATTCTGATGGATGCGATTGAAGCAAGTAAAGTGTTGGGTGTAGATAAGAAAGAACGTAAGCAATGGGAGCATGTGCTTGCCAATCTCGTTCCCTATCAAATAGGTCGTTATGGTCAGTTGATGGAATGGTCGGTGGATATTGATGATCCGAAAGATGAACATCGTCATGTGAATCATCTGTTCGGCCTGCATCCGGGACATACTGTTTCTCCGGTCACTACTCCCGAACTGGCGAAAGCTGCTAAAGTGGTATTGGTGCATCGTGGTGATGGTGCTACCGGTTGGAGTATGGGTTGGAAGTTGAATCAGTGGGCGCGTTTGCAGGATGGTAATCATGCTTATACTTTATTCGGCAATTTATTGAAGAACGGAACCATGGATAATTTGTGGGATACGCATCCGCCTTTCCAAATTGATGGGAACTTTGGTGGGACAGCGGGAATCATCGAAATGCTGCTCCAAAGTCACATGGGCTTTATTCAATTATTACCGGCTTTGCCGGATGCATGGAAAGACGGTTCTATCAGTGGTATCTGTGCAAAAGGAAATTTTGAGGTGGATGTGATCTGGGAGAATCATCAATTGAAAGAAGCTGTTGTACGCTCTAATGCAGGAGGCGACTGTGTCATAAAGTATGCGGATCAGACTATCTCCTTTAAAACTGTGAAAGGACGCAGTTATCAGATTGGATATGATGCAGCCAAAGGGCTCATTAAAAAATAAACACAAAATATCGGAAAATTAGAAAGAAAGGATGGTACTGGAGTATTTAAAATTATTCGTGACATTTGCGAAGATTGGAATGTTTACTATTGGTGGCGGTTATGCCATGATTCCGTTGATTGAACGGGAGATTGTTAACAAGCAATGGATGAATAAAGAAGAATTTATGGAGATGTTTGCTTTGACGCAGTCGCTTCCGGGTGTGTTTGCAGTGAATATTTCTATTTTTGTAGGATATAAGTTGTATAAGGTGGGTGGTAGCCTGGTGTGTGCATTGGCTACGATTCTTCCCTCTTTCGTTATCATGATGCTGATAGCCATGTTTTTTGCACAGTTTCAGGATAATGAAGTGATGATTCGTATCTTTAATGGAATACGTCCTGCCGTGGTAGCATTGATTCTGTTTCCTTGCATTTCTGCTGTTAGAGCTTTGAAACTGAAGTGTTTTCAGTTGATTGCTCCTGCCATAGCTACCGTGTTGATCTGGCAGTTCGGCTTATCACCTATTTATATTGTGGTGGCCGGAATTATAGGGGGATTGGTATATACATTATGGTTGAAAGAAAAAATAGCGAATAAACAGGTATGATATATTGGCAATTACTTTGGGTGTATCTTAAAATAGGTATGTTCGGTTTTGGGGGTGGATATGCGATGCTTTCCCTGATTCAACATGAAATAGTGGATCTTCATCATTGGCTGACTCCTCAACAGTTTACGGATGTGGTCGCAATTTCGCAGATGACTCCGGGACCGATTGGCATAAATAGTGCTACTTACGTAGGTTATGCGGTAACACAAAGTGTTTGGGGAGCTGTGTTGGCCACTGTAGCCGTTTGCTTGCCTTCTTTTATTTTGGTGTTGCTCATTTCTTATTTCTTTGCGAAGTGTAAGGATAATAAGTATATTAAAGCGGCTATGTCTGGACTGCTTCCTATGTCGGTCGCGCTGATTGCTTCGGCTGCATTACTTATGATGAATAGAGAGAATTTTATAGACTATAAAAGTATCGGTATTTTCGCAGCCGCCTTTTTGGTTACATGGAAATGGAATCTTCATCCTATTCTGTTGATTTGTCTGGCGGGTGTGGTAGGATTACTGTTGTATTAGTAATACTTATGGGAAAAAGAGCCCCCCGGTTGAACACTGCGTTTAACCGGGGGGCTCTTTTATAATATTATGAAAGAATGGTTAGTTCTTGTTTGCACGTTTACGTTCGATTTCGTCCAAAATCACTTTACGCATACGCATTGCTTTAGGAGTAACTTCTACATATTCATCTTCCTTAATATATTCCAGTGCTTCTTCAAGTGAGAACTGGATAGGTGGAATCAGGCGTACTTTATCATCCGAACCGGAAGCACGCATATTCGTCAATTTCTTCGATTTGGTTACGTTGATAACCAGGTCGTTGTCATGAGAGTGTTCGCCTACTACTTGTCCTGCATAAACTTCGTCCTGCGGGAAGATAAAGAATTTACCGCGATCCTGCAATTTGTCGATGGCATAAGCAAAAGCTGTTCCGCTTTCCATAGCAATCATAGAACCGTTCGTACGACGTTCGATTTCTCCTTTGTGCGGTTGATATTCTTTGAAGCGGTGTGCCATGATGGCTTCGCCGGCAGAGGCAGTCAGTACATTGGTACGCAAACCGATGATACCGCGTGAAGGCATATTGAACTCAAGATTGATACGTTCACCTGTATTTTCCATCTTGACCATTTCACCTTTACGGCGAGTAACCATATCTATAATTTTGCTGGAATATTCTTCCGGTACGTTGATGGTCAGTTCTTCAATCGGCTCGCATTTCACACCGTCGATTTCTCTGAAGATAACCTGCGGCTGACCTACCTGCAATTCATATCCCTCTCGGCGCATTGTTTCAATTAATACAGAAAGGTGGAGTACGCCACGGCCGGAAACAATCCATTTACCGTCTTCTTCACTTTTTCTTACGCGGAGAGCCAGATTCTTGTCGAGCTCCTTCATCAGACGGTCGTGGATATGACGTGAAGTCACAAACTTGCCATCTTTACCGAAGAAAGGAGAATCGTTGATAGCAAACAGCATACTCATGGTCGGTTCGTCGATTGCGATTGGCGGCAATGCTTCCGGGTTCTCGAAATCACAAACAGTATCTCCAATTTCGAAACCGTCGATACCTACCAGTGCGCAGATGTCACCGGAAGAAACTTCGTTTGTTTTCACGCGGCCTAAACCTTCGAAAACATGGAGCTCTTTGATTTTGCTCTTGAGCATATCACCGTTACGTTTCGCAAGCGTTATATTCATACCTTCTTTTAATGTACCGCGATGTACGCGGCCTACAGCGATACGACCGGTATAAGAAGAATAATCCAGAGAAGTAATCAACATCTGGGGAGTACCTTCCAATTGTTTGGGTGCCGGAATATTTTCGATGATACAATCCAGTAGCGGAGTAATACTGTCAGTCTGTTGCTTCCAGTCGGTGCTCATCCAGTTGTTCTTGGCGGAACCGTAGATTACGGGGAAGTCCAGTTGGTCCTCCGTTGCATTCAGGCTGAACATCAAATCGAAAACCATTTCGTAAACTTCTTCCGGACGGCAGTTAGGTTTATCTACCTTATTAACTACCACGATAGGTTTCAAACCGATTTCCAGTGCCTTTTGCAGTACGAAACGAGTCTGGGGCATCGGACCTTCAAAGGCGTCTACCAACAGAATACAACCGTCGGCCATATTCAATACACGTTCTACCTCACCACCGAAGTCGCTGTGTCCCGGAGTATCAATAATATTAATCTTTGTACCGTTGTAATTGATGGATACATTTTTGGAGAGAATCGTTATACCACGTTCACGTTCCAAATCGTTGTTATCCAGGATAAGTTCACCACTATTTTGGTTGCTGCGGAATAAATTTCCGGCCAATAGCATCTTGTCAACCAGCGTTGTTTTCCCATGGTCAACATGGGCAATGATTGCAATGTTTCGAATATTTTGCATATAATACCTATTATTTGGCTGCAAAGGTACGAAAATAGGATTAGAAATATGCGCAATGATAGCAATTTTTTCTTGTAAATCGTTGTGTGATATAAAGATAATGCCTATCTTTGCACGCTCAAAAGAATAATTTATCAATTAAAATTCTAAGAATTATGTATTTAGACGCTGCTAAAAAGCAAGAAATCTTCGGAAAGTACGGAAAGTCTAACACTGACACCGGCTCAGCTGAGGCCCAAGTGGCATTGTTTTCCTACCGTATTTCTCACCTGACTGAGCACATGAAGCTCAACAGAAAAGATTATAGTACTGAAAGAGCGTTAACAATGTTGGTAGGTAAGCGTCGTCGCTTACTTGATTACCTGAAAGCAAGAGATATCGAAAGATATCGTGCTATTGTTAAAG
>NZ_GG774949.1:3806-104514 GCF_000162555.1 Bacteroides sp. 3_1_23 | reverse complement strand
TACGAAAATAGGATTAGAAATATGCGCAATGATAGCAATTTTTTCTTGTAAATCGTTGTGTGATATAAAGATAATGCCTATCTTTGCACGCTCAAAAGAATAATTTATCAATTAAAATTCTAAGAATTATGTATTTAGACGCTGCTAAAAAGCAAGAAATCTTCGGAAAGTACGGAAAGTCTAACACTGACACCGGCTCAGCTGAGGCCCAAGTGGCATTGTTTTCCTACCGTATTTCTCACCTGACTGAGCACATGAAGCTCAACAGAAAAGATTATAGTACTGAAAGAGCGTTAACAATGTTGGTAGGTAAGCGTCGTCGCTTACTTGATTACCTGAAAGCAAGAGATATCGAAAGATATCGTGCTATTGTTAAAGAGCTCGGTTTGCGTAAGTAATCTACTTGTCGCGAAAAGATTTAAAGCCGTTCCTCATTTATAGAGGAGCGGCTTTTTTTAGTTTCTTCTTTTTCTTCCTGATAGTCGTATTTTCTTCGGTTATAATTGTGTTCATCTAAAGATTTTGCTATTTTTGCAGCTTAATTATTATAATTTATCACCTTTGATAACTAAAATGCTTTCAAAATGGATACAAGTAAGATTGTTGGCGAAAAAATTAAAGCCCTCCGCGAAGATAAATCAATAAGCATAGAAGAGTTGGCACAACGTTCGGGTTTGGCTATCGAACAGGTTGAACGTATTGAGAATAACATTGATATACCTTCTCTTGCACCGCTAATTAAAATTGCGCGTGTATTGGGAGTACGTCTGGGGACTTTCCTTGACGATCAGGATGAAGTAGGACCGGTGGTTTGTCGTAAGAAAGAAGCCAAAGATGCGATTAGTTTCTCCAATAACGCGATTCATTCTCGCAAACACATGGAATATCACTCGTTGTCCAAGTCAAAGGCGGATCGTCACATGGAGCCGTTTATTATTGATGTGATGCCAACGGAAGATACCGACTTCGTGCTTTCTTCTCATGAAGGGGAAGAATTTATCATGGTTATGGAAGGTATCATGGAAATCAGCTACGGCAAGAGTACCTATTTGCTGGAAGAGGGTGATAGCATTTATTATGATTCCATTGTTCCTCATCATGTACATGCTTACGAGGGGCAGGCTGCAAAAATCCTGGCAGTAGTTTACACGCCAATTTAATGAAATAATAGGAACCAAGACTTAAGTATAATTACATGCAATTATTTGATCGTACTTTGGGGCAGTGGCTCGAGCACTGGGCTGAAGAGACTCCCGATAAGGAATATATCGTTTATTCCGACCGCAATCTCCGTTTTACCTGGAGTCAGTTGAACCGTCGTGTGGATGATATGGCGAAAGGGCTTATCGCCATTGGGGTGGAACGTGGTACCCATGTGGGTATCTGGGCGGCTAATGTTCCCGATTGGTTGACATTGTTGTATGCTTGTGCGAAGATCGGTGCGGTATATGTTACTGTAAATACGAACTATAAACAATCGGAGTTGGAGTATCTTTGCCAGAACTCGGATATGCATACGCTTTGTATCGTGAATGGCGAGAAGGACAGTGACTTTGTGCAGATGACCTATACAATGCTTCCCGAATTGAAAACCTGTGAACGCGGACATTTGAAGAGTGAACGTTTTCCGTACATGAGAAATGTAGTGTATGTAGGACAGGAGAAACATCGTGGTATGTATAATACAGCGGAGATTCTGTTATTGGGAAATAATGTGGAAGACGACTGTTTGAGCGAACTCAAAAGCAAGGTGGATTGTCACGATGTGGTGAATATGCAATATACATCGGGAACTACCGGTTTTCCGAAGGGAGTAATGCTGACACATTATAATATTGCCAATAATGGATTTCTGACTGGTGAACACATGAAGTTCACGGCGGATGATAAACTTTGCTGCTGTGTTCCGTTATTCCATTGTTTCGGAGTGGTGTTGGCCACCATGAACTGTCTGACTCATGGTTGTACGCAAGTAATGGTGGAACGTTTCGATCCGCTGATTGTATTGGCTTCCATTCATAAAGAACGTTGCACGGCTCTTTATGGCGTACCGACTATGTTTATTGCCGAGTTGCATCATCCGATGTTTGATCTCTTTGATATGTCTTGTCTTCGTACAGGTATTATGGCAGGTTCTCTATGTCCTGTTGAACTGATGAAGCAAGTGGAGGAGAAAATGTATATGAAGGTGACCAGTGTGTATGGACTGACAGAGACTGCACCGGGTATGACAGCTTCTCGTATTGATGATCCGTTTGATGTACGTTGTAATACGGTAGGACGTGATTTTGAATTTACGGAAGTAAAAGTGATCGACCCGGAAACTGGTGAAGAATGTCCGGTTGGCGTACAAGGTGAGATGTGCAACCGTGGATATAACACCATGAAAGGATATTATAAAAATCCGGAAGCAACAGCAGAAGTGCTTGATGAAAACAATTTCTTGCATTCCGGTGATTTAGGTATCAAGGATGAAGATGGAAATTACCGGATTACCGGACGTATCAAAGATATGATAATCCGGGGTGGCGAGAATATTTATCCGCGCGAAATAGAGGAGTTTCTTTATAAACTTGATGGAGTGAAAGATGTTCAGGTGGCAGGTATTCCTTCTAAGAAATACGGTGAGGCGGTCGGAGCATTTATTATCTTGCAGGAAGGTGTGAAAATGCAGGAAGCTGATGTTCGTGATTTTTGTAGAAATAAGATATCCCGTTATAAGATTCCGAAATATATCTTCTTTGTGAATGAATTCCCGATGACAGGTAGTGGAAAGATTCAGAAGTTCAGATTGAAGGATCTGGGATTACAGCTTTGTAAAGAGCAGGGAATAGAAATTATCTAAGGTCTGTGATTGTTTAAGGACACACAAAGTTTTTCGATATAATAAACGATGAACGGTGAACGAACTGCATGATTGTTTGCAGAGAGTTCACCGTTCATTATTTATATTATTGTCTTATCCGGCTTTTGTTGTAGCAGCTATGTATTATACGCTGCTAAATGAAATCGTCACCCAGTTGCATTTGGGCGTCATTCACATATTTACGGATGGCATGTTCTTCATCTTTGCGGCAGATTAAAAGAACATTGTCGGATTCTGCTATTAGAAATCCTTCCAATCCATCGATTACGGCCAGTTTTCCTTTGGGAAGTACTACCATATTATCTTTACTATTATAAATAAGCGAATGGCATTTCAGAGTAACATTGCCTTCCGGGTCTCTTTCCGATAAGTCATAAAGTGATCCCCAGGTTCCAAGGTCAGACCAGCCAAAATCTCCTAACGATACATACACGTTATCCGCTTTTTCCATAATACCGAAGTCGATGGATACATTAGGACATGCGGGGAAATTTTCTTCAATAAATGCTTTTTCCTTATCGGTGGCATAAATATCTTTTCCCGGTGCCAGTTTGGAAGCTAATTCAGGCAACAAGTCTTCACTTGCTTTGATGATTGTATTTACATTCCACATAAACAGGCCGGAATTCCAGTAAAATTCTCCGCTTTCTACGAATACTTTAGCTAATTCTAATTCAGGTTTTTCAGTGAATGTTTTTACTTTATAGAAGTTTCCTCCTGCGGGTTCATCTATTTGTATATATCCATATCCTGTTTCCGGACGATTGGGTTTAATACCTAATGTCAGTAGCTTTTCAGAGCGTGAAACAAAATCAAGTCCTTTTTCGATAGCGGCAAGAAACTCATCCTCTTTTAATATTAAATGGTCTGAAGGCGCAACTACGATATTGGCATTTGGATTCAGTGCCCGGATATGGTAAGAAGCCCATGCTATACATGGAGCAGTATTTCGTCTTGCAGGTTCCAGCAGAATTTGGTTTTCGCTCACTTCAGGTAATTGTTCCTTCACTAAGTCCGCATACATTGCATTGGTAACGATGAAAATATTTTCTGTTGGGATAACCTTTTGGAACCGGTCGAAAGTCTGTTGTAAAAGTGAACGGCCCGTTCCGAAGAAATCTAAGAATTGTTTGGGCAATGTTTTGCGGCTAAACGGCCAGAAGCGGCTTCCAATGCCGCCACCCATAATCACGCAATAATTATCCTGGTTTGTCATGATAGTGACTCTATTTTAAAGTTTCTGCTAATGTACGGTTTATTCTCTGAATAGAGAAGTGTTTAAGATATGTTTTATTATTTTTTTCTCCTTTTTTTTGCCAAACTATTGTGGAATCAAAATAATGTCGTATCTTTGCACCGCAATTGAGAAATCAAGTATGCGCCCAGATGGCGGAATCGGTAGACGCGCTGGTCTCAAACACCAGTGGATTCACTTCCATCCCGGTTCGACCCCGGGTCTGGGTACTGAAGCGGAGAAAGTAGAAATACTCTCTCCGTTTTTCTTTTCTACTCCTCGTAAATTGTTGGTCATACCGAAATTCGGATCAATATAAAATCAAAGCGGGATAAAAAATAAGGTAAAATGTAATATTAAGAAATGATGATTGATAAACTGGATTTATTATCAAAAGATGAACTAAAGGAACTGGTCAGAATATACGCAAGAAACATCTATGCACTTGATGGAGTATGGTTTCAATCCGTAGAAGGAAAGAACGGTATGGATGAAGCTATGTTGCACGATGAAAATGCATGGAGAAAATTCACCCGTACGGAAGCCCGGAGAATCAAGAAATTTCTGGAACTTCCTGAACAGGCAGGACTCGAAGGACTGGAGAAAGCATTAGCGATCAGATTTTCTGCATTGTCGAATCCTTCGGTAAGCCTTTTCAAGGAAGGAGATTCTCTTATATATCGTATCAATGAGTGCAGGGTGCAGACTGCCCGAAAGAATAAAGGCATGCCGTTTCATCCTTGTGCGTCGCCTGGTTTTACCGAGCATGATGGATTTGCACGCGTCATAGACGAAAGAATTGTTACTGAAATGATTAGCTGTTATCCGAATGTTACTGATCCGGAGTGTGCTTGTTGTTGGAAATTCACATTAAGGTAGTAATTCAAATTCTCCATAAGCCACTTTGGTGCCTCTGTTGAATGATTTGTAGATACGGTATTTCCCTGGATGGTTGGGGGATTCTGATGTATAGAGTTTAATTGTCTGTTGGTGACTGGGGTGCTCCGGTGGGAAAATCCACAGTATATCATTAACAACAGGGTCGGTCGGCAATGTTTCCCATTGCCGTTTACTTTTGTTATAGTAAGCAAGGCTGTACTTTTCTCCGCACTCGTATTCATCGTGGGAGTGGTTGGTGATGGTTATTTTTACTTCTGTAGTTGATAGCGGATAATGGTCGTGTTCTGTTTCTATAGAAAGCGAAGCGGGACTTATGTTCTCTCCAGTCGGAATGTCACGGGGAATAGGTCGCAATATGACGGAGTTCGTTTGCGATGATTGGTTGGTTTTCTTAGGTAACACTGTATAAAGCCCTTGTTCGTCTTTTATTATCTCATATTTTCCCGATTCCAGCCACGTATTCCAATCCTTAAAAAGGCCGGTGATAAATAGGTATAAATCTTCGGAAATATATATTTCTGTACCTGACTTTAAGTCGCATGCCAACTGACCATTTACGACAGACAGATGTTTCTGGGCTCTTTGTAAGGCTTTCAAATAGACAACCTGATTAAATGCGTAATCTTTATTGAAACCTCGTCCCGTGAATAAATCTATTGCAGCATACGACATCGTCCCTCTTGTCTTCAGGAAAGTAGTGTCGGTTATAGACGTCTTGTATCTATTAGCTTCTTCCCACATCTTTCTTTTTTCCTGTTCTCTGAATTTCTGCACAATCTCGCTCACTTTATCTTGTTCGCTTGTTTCTCTGTGAGATTTTAGGCTGTCATTATCTTGTAATTCGTCATAAAGAGGTAAAGCAAAAAAAGTATTATTGTCCTTTTCAAACTGTTCTATGATACATGGGATAATTTTCTTACCCATAGCTTTTAGCTCTTTGAATTGGGGTAAAATGGTGTAAGCACGGGTACTTGAACTTAATTGTGCTTTGGGATTGTTGTGTATTTCTTTTTCCCAGGCATTAAATAAACTGTCAAATTTGGCTATATCCTCTGTTGTCAAAATATCACCTTTTTCTGTATTCTGTTTAATACATCCTGTAGTGATAAAGATAAATGGCAGAATAAAGAAAAGTGTTCTCATCGTTTTAATTATTAATCGGTTTTGTAATAGGTTTGCATAAGGGTATGTCAAGCTTTTGATCTGTTTCCTGCAAATATAGAAATAATATTTCTAAACCGATAAACTGGATGCTGCTGTTTTTTTACCGGATAAGAAAATGTTTATTCGTTTTTCGATGTGATACTAGCTGCCCTTTGATAAATAATGTGAAAAAACAGTTTTTAGCCTCATTATCGAATTAACTTTCACCCATTTGTGAGGTCTAACATACATAACTTATTTAATATGAGAATTAAAATGATGAGAAAGCAAATTTTAAGTTTAGCAGTTGCGTTATTGATTGGCTCAACTGTATGTATGGCTCAAAATCGTCAGAATGGAAAGGCTGATAGAGAGAAACGTATGGAACAGATTGTTGCCGATCTGGGCTTGAATGAAAAGCAGGCCAAAGATTTCAAAGCTGCAATGAAAGAAATGAGACCTGCGAAAAATAAATCGAATGAAAGACCTACGCGGGAAGAAATGCAAAAGAAAAGGCAGGAAATAGATGCTAAAATAAAAAGCATTCTGACCGATGAACAATATAAGAAATACCAGGATATGCGTAAGAAGGATAACGCGAAGAAAAAGAAAAAAGCAAAATAAGTACTATTCGTTTAATCTAAACCTGTCAAACGGAGAATCGTAAAAGATAATCTGTTATGACGCTATACTTATTTTTGGTTCTTTCATAAATAATTTATTTAATCTACATGACCATTTTCGTTCTACTAAAGTTGAATGCAGGCTCCATTTAAATGAGTCTATTTTTTCAATTTGAGTAGAACGAAAATTTGTTAGACGATGTTTCGTCTTATATTTATACTCCCTCCACTAAAGTTTTTTTTCATGCTTTTATCTTTCAATCTTTCACCTTCTGCTGAAACTCCCTGTCTATGGTAGTTGTACGTTGGTGATAGATGTAAAATGATCTGTCACTGATCTGTCATCTTTCACTGGATATTTTTTATTGCAAACTTATCCTCTTCCCGGCTTGATTCGTATTACTTTGTAGAAATTACCGCGTTTCGTATGCAAAGAAGGTATTTTGTTCTTTTGTAATATTCTTCCGAACTGGACAATACTGCAGATAGATACATGAATCTTGCTGTCATGTTGTAGTTGTTGCAGTATTTCAATGGCAAGGAGTTGCTCGCATTCTTCTCCTTCTTTTGCTCCCCGGAAATATTCGTGAAACAACTGCTCAGCAACCGGCATGACTTGAAATTCTTGATTATTCTCCGTCATGACATTTTCATCTTCCGTGTTGAACCAATATCGTTCTCCTCTATATAAGTCGTGCATGGCTTGTGTATAAAGCTGCTCATAATCGATGGGGGAGCAATCGATGGGGCCGGTCACATTAATTACGATATAGCGTCGGCTGCCGGAAGTATCAGTCAGTAGGTCCTTGTGATTGCTTGTCCCAATGAAAGATGCGTATCGGCGCATCTCTTGAGTAGCGGTGCCATGCGGACGTCGGACGTTGACAACCGGTTTTTGAAGAATATGTTTCAGAAATGCCTGCTGGCTCACTCGGTTCTGGTCAAATTCATCCATATTGATGAGTGCGAACCTATTTAGAGACAGTTCGGCATCCCGCTTATTGCTGAAATCAATGCGGTCGGTATAATAAGCCTGTAATTCAGGTGGAAGCAGACTTCGGCAAAAAGTGGATTTTCGGTATGCCTGTGGACCGACCAGTAACGGTACAGTACAATTGGCGTATTTCCGGTCTGTCTGACGCCAGTGGGCTACCATATTCAGAAACCAGCGGTAAAACAAGTCAGGCCAGTGGGTATTGTTGCAAGGAACCCGGGTTGCCAGTTCCCGAATCCGGTCACGCCCGTCCCAACGGATGTCCAACCCGAAAAGGAAATCTTCAATAGGATTAAAAATAGGGATACGGTCGGAGTCCAGATACCGGACGACGTCTCTGTCCCATAGGTTAAGCCCTTCCAGGCGTGCGTTCATTGCGATGCTGTTCCGTATGCGGTTACTGATGGGGCGGAAACAGAAACAAAACGTGTTTCGTTCGCGGTATTCCGTAACTGTCGTCATCGTATTGTAGCGAAATTCATATCGGCGTTGCATGAATTCTTCCGTCCGAAATTCCAGTTCCTGTTCTGCTGATAAGGGAGATTTCTTTCCGAAACCTTTTTCGCACGTATATACATTCTGTATGGTTTGCCGGATCAGGAATTCTTTGTTCTTTGTATAGAAATGAGCGGTAGACCAACGGATCGTCTCTTCTTCCGGTATTCCTGCCTGAAAACAGTTCTTCGCTACCTGAACCAGCAAAGGTTTCAGGTCTTCATCGGAATGAATATGGATTCTTGGCTGTAATTCGCTTAGTGATTGATATGTCTTGTATAAAGCAGCTTCGAAGAGAGCGGATAATGTGTCGAAACTGTCATATCCCGGAATCAACCGTTTGAATGGAGATGCTTCTGTTTGCACAGCTTCCTTGTAAGTTGTTTCCGAAGGCATTTCCAATGGCTGCCGCATATAAATCACGGTAGATTCAGGGTTGTAATAAAGTTCCGGGTCATAAGTCTGTCGGCAGAACTGTTCCAGGGCAGGATTCTTCAGTTCGATAGCATAGGAAAGGGCGGGCTGGTATAGACTGACCGCTTTTCTGTAGGCATTTGCCTGAAATATTTCCGCTTCTTCCCGTTTTTGAGGAAGTGACTTGTCGGGACGTGTGAATCGTATCCATATTTTCACGGAATGTCCTCCGGAACCCATAAAGGCTGCGAATGTATGTGAAAGTTCGGCCGCTTCCTGCTTCACCCGGTTTACTTCCATCCGGTTGGCGAGATGATTCACTTCTATTTGTATAATGCCGTTATATCCGGTCATTTGTATACCATTGACTGTTTTACGAAAAGTGGCAGCCGGGACAACTTTGACCAATTTCTTGACGTCGTCCAGTTTGCTGTCCGGTGATGCGTAACGGATGCTCGTGCGTAGGTTGCTGACTGGCTGGGCTTTCGTTTCATGCTTCATCGTTTCTATTTGTATGTTTATGTCCAACGTTCGCATGGTTGTCGTTTCTCCGTTGTCCCGCATCAAAGTAAGTTTCATGATAGATGTGTTTTTGTTTATGTCTCTTTATTTAAAAGGCGAGTAAAGGTATGTTTTATTATTGGACTCTCCAAATATATCATCTTCTCTTTGTTGGACCTTCTTATGTACTGTCTCTTACATTGGCTATTAATAGAAAAGTTCCTTTCTTCCCTATGCAAAGTTTCTTTCGTCTAATAGAGAAGTTTCTTTTGGCTGTTTGCAATCTATAAATGAAAGCTTTGATTATATAAATGCAAGTTCCGTTTTTATAAATGAAACTTTCATTTATAAAAACGGAACTTGCATTTATAGTTTGAATCAGGTGAGGAATAAGTTTTCTATTAATGAAAAGGAAGTTTATATTTAATGAAAAGGAACTTATCTATTAATAGTTCAGGAAAGAAATAGCTGTTCCTTTGAATGTGATAAGTGGTGAAAGATGAAAGATTGGGTGATAGATTGAAAAAGAACTGTCAATGGTTTGAAAGTACGATGAACAAAAGGATTTGTGACTTTCGGTGAAAGATGAAAGATATAAATAATATATTTATAATGAATGCTATCTTTTTGTTGTTGTGATTTGCAAAATAAAAAATGTCATGATAGACATGTTTTTCGCATCAATAGTTCTGTTTTTGGTCTGTTTAGACATGATTGGGGCTTTTGTAATTTTTTCTTGCTATATTATTCGTTATATTTGAGACTTGTAATGATGATGCGGTGAACTAGAATATGGAGAATATGTTTGTCCAGGTCTCTGAAATCGCCAATGAAAGGACTGCACAAGGACAACATTTTAGCAGCATGATATTTGTATCTGTTAAAAGCTAATACTGATTATCGTGCTGCTTTCTTATTTTATCAGATAAATGAAGAATTTATTCGCATAATTCTTTTTATGTTTCCGGTTTATTGTATATCAGGATTTTAACCTGTGGTGCTTACGAGGAGTTTGTTGCGTATACCAGTGATATGAAAAGACTGAACTTGATATGTTTTGTAATGAAGGTCATAAAAACAATAGATATTAATATTGATAACCATGATTAAAGCAACAGATTTTATTCATCCTGAGGATGCAGCTGCATTGAGGCAGTTGGAAAGTATTCCCGGATTCCCGACCCTAGTGAAAAAGTTAATGTCAATGGGATTGGAACAACTGCAATATGGCGTTAATATGGCATCTGCAATTCGTTTATCACCGAGTCAATTGCCGAAACTGTATAATCGTCTGCCACCGATTTGTAAAAAGTTGGGTATTGAGCAACCGGAGTTCTATCTCTCTATGGATCCTAATCCTAACGCATGGACCTTTGGCGATACAAAGATTTTTATAACGATCACTTCCGGTTTGGTTGATATGATGACCGAAGAGGAGTTGGATGCAGTGATTGCCCATGAATGCGGGCATATCCTTTGTCATCATGTCTTGTATCATTCTATAGCTCATTATGTGATGGATGGTCTGGATTCGCTGGGCGTTTTGGGGAGTTTGGGAGCTCCTCTTCAATATGCGATTTTGTATTGGGAACGTAAAAGTGAGTTGTCCTGTGACAGAGCTGCCAGTATTGTGACTACTCCGGCCATAGTGGCAAGCACGATGGCTCGTCTATCCGGAGGTCCGACTTCTATAACAAAGAATATCGATATGGAGGAGTGGGCTAAACAGGCAGACCAATATGAGGCTATCCGTAATGACGGATTATGGAATAAGACATTGCAGGTAGCGGCAATAATGAATCAGAATCATCCGTTCTCGGCTGTGCGGGTTAAGGAAATCTTGAAATGGGGAAAAAGTTCTCAATATAAGACTATAGTAGATTATCTTTCGGCAGAAAAATCAGGCAAGGTATGCTCGAATTGCAAACAACCGATAGTGGATGGCTGGACCTATTGCAAACATTGTGGAAATAAACTTTAAATATAATAGCTTATGTTTTTTAATGAACAAGGAATGTTGAATTTAGACGAGGCGGTCATGAACCAGCCCACATTCAAGAAGATTATGGAAGATGGTATAGTTACTGAACAGGAGATCAAGGAACAGTCTGAAAGAATTGTTTCTATATTGAAGTCTATGGAAAAGAACTATACGGAAGAGCAACAGCGTGAAATTAAAGAATTGCTTGTTGAAGCCGGTGTGTTATTTACAACGAGCCAATATCATGCATTACAGTCATTACACTTTTAAAAATAGAATTATGGGAACATTTGCAACAAAAAAGATACTTCAGGGCAATCCTTCTTTGATTCCTGTTATTGCTGAACAAATAAAAACAGAATTTGCGGCCGAGCAGTTTGAGGTACAAATAGATAATTTATTAAGTGGTGGTGTTGATATTTCTATATCAAAGGGCGGTTTATTTAAAGCTGTACTTGGTTTGAAGTCTGCATTGAAAGTCAGCTTGATACCTAAAGATAATGCAATAGCGTTTGAGGCTGGGATAGGGATCTTTGGGCAACAAGCTATTCCTACTATCATTTCTATGCTATTCTTCTGGCCGGTACTTATCACGCAAATTTGGGGGATAGTACAACAGTCCAAACTTGATGATAAGGCGCTCGAAATAGCTGAAGAGGTGCTAAAAAATCGGGATTCTTTTACAACTCTGAATTTGGATATTAACGGTATGGTATTCTGTACGAACTGCGGATATCGGAATATCAAAGGTGCAAAATTTTGTTCGGAATGTGGACAGGCATTGTAAGGAGTTAAAAGCGATGGTTTTATTAAACCATCGCTTTTAATGAATAAAATAGTAAAGGCAAGTAGCAAGGACTATAAGAATAATAAAGGTAAGATTCTAGATAATTCTATAGTTATAATGAAAATGACATGAGTAAATTACGTTTGATAACAGTATTCCTTTTTGCCGTCTTCATGGTATTGGGAGTTACAGCACAGGTTCATACCCAGAAGGGGATAGTCCGCAAGGTTACCCGTTCGGCTTCCGATCCTTTCATTCCGGTGCAGGGTGTACAAGTTATTGTGTCGGGGGAAGCTAATAAAGCAAGTGATAAGGACGGACGATTTTCGTTGAAGGTGAAGGTCACGGATAAGGCGGGTAGTTATACACTGACAGCCGTGCGTGTGCCACAAGGTTCCAAGTATATGTTGGCTTCGCCATCGAAAGGTAAACGACTATTTATATCTGCCAATGACTTGGAAGTCTCGTTGATAACACCAGAAGAAAAGGAGATGGAGTATAAGAAGCGGTATGAGTTACTGAAAGAAAAGTATGAAGAGCAGTCGTTATCTTTACGTAAACTACGCAATGAACTGAATAAGCGTCTTGGAGAATTGAGCGAATCGGATGTACATTATGCACGTCTGAAAGCGGAGTGTGACAGCATCCGCAAACTTTATCTTGATTACATCAACAATGAGGATAAGATAGATGAGGTTATCAAGGAATTAGCTGAAGAGCTGGCACTGACCGATTATCAGAGCTTGGACTCTTTGGAACTGAAAATTTATGAACTGAAAAAAAACGGAGAATGGAAGGCACTTAACGACTTGATACGCGAGTCTATGCCTGGTGGAGCCGAGGAAGCCTGGAAAGTGATTGAACAACAGCAACGGAATGCGGATGCAAAAGTAGAACAAGCCAAGCTTGAATTAGCTAGAGGACTGTCAGAACAACAACGGTTGATACAACAACGCAGTCAATGGTTTGGGAAAATGGAGACTGCTATCGAATCATTCAAGATGCAGCATTTGAATGATTCGGTTTCGCATTATTATGAGATTCTCACGAAAGCTGCTCCAACAAATTGGGATTATTTGATTGCAGCGGGAAGGTTTGAAGAAGATTATATGGCTGATTACAATCGGGCTATGAATTATCAGTTGTCTGCATTGAATACAACAGACAATGATACATACAAAGCAACTAGTTACATTATAATAGGGGGAATATATGAGAAGCTAGATGACTATTCTAAAGCTTTGGAATGTTATGAAAAGTCTTTGAAGATTCGGCTATCTGTTTATGGCGAAAATGATGAAATTGTGGCTAATGATTATGAACGTATGGGACAGATATATTTCGCTCAAGATGACTGTTCTAAAGCTTTGGAATATTATGAAAAGTCTTTGAATATCTATTTGATGATTTACGGTGAGAACGCTTCATGGGGAATAGCCAATGTATCTATTGGTATGGGACGTGTATATTCAAATCAAGGAGATTACTCCAAAGCCTTGGTCTGTTTTGAAGGGGCCTTGAAAATATTTTTGTTGCTTAATGGAGATAACCACCCTGCTGTAGCTACAAGTTACAGTTATATAGGACAGATATATTTTGCTCAAAATGACTATTCTAAAGCTTTGGATTATTTTAAAAAGTCTTTGAAATTGGATTTGTCGTTTTTTGGTGAGAACCATCCTTCTGTAGCTTCCGGATATTATAATATTGGGTATGTGTATTTTGCTCAAGGGGATTACTCTAAGGCTTTGGAATATTTTGAGGAGGTTTTAAAGATTCGTTTGTCAGTTTATGGTGAAAATCATTCCCGAGTAGCTTCTGTTTACAATGATATAGGAGAAATATATTCCGTTCAAGGAGATGATTTCAAAGCTTTGGATTATTTTAAAAAGTCTTTGAAAATAGTTTTGTCAGTTTATGGTGAAAATCATTCTCAAGTATCTTCTATTTATGATCATATAGGAGAAGTATATTTTGCTCAAAAAGATTATTCTAAAGCCTTATATTATTTTGAAGAGTCTTTGAAAATCCGTTTGTCTCTTTTTGGTGAGAACCATCCTGAGGTAGCTTTGAGTTATTATAGCATAGGGAGTTTGTATATAATTCAAGGTGACAAATCCAAAGCTCTGAACTATTATGAGAAGTCCTTGAAAATCCGTTTGTCTGTTTATGGTGAAAATCATCCTTTGACAAAGGAAATTATGGATTTGATTAATGTTGCTGCTAATAGTAAGGTATTACAATCCCCTGAAACAACAAAATAATTTATGAAAACTCATATTATATTAGGAACCATCACCGAAAAGATCTTTCGCTTTTGAGCGAGGAATGTCAGAAAACTATATTGTTCTTGAGTGTGCTGATGGAGGATAGAAACAAATATATTAATGTTTTTGATTTGAACAATAATATGATAGGCATGCAATTGCAGATATATCCCATGAATGTGTAGGAAAAAGAAAAAATAGTGGAATGTTATCAAATGTGGTTAATTTTAAATAGAAATCAGACGAAATGGCACACAATTTTTTTGCTTTTATTAGCTATCGTCATACGGACATTAAGGCGGCGAAGCGATTACAGTTTTTATTAGAATCGTACAATTTGCCGACAATGATTCAGAAAATGAAGCCGGAGGCACCTAAACGGTTTAAAGTCTTTCGTGATGCTGATGAACTGACGAGTGGTGTACTTAGTGACGAACTGCATCATAAATTGGATGAATCGAAATATCTGATTGTCATTTGTTCGCCGAATTCGGCACAATCGAAATATGTAGGGGAGGAGATTGCCTACTTCCGCTCGAAGGGACGCGAAAGAGAGATTATACCTTTTATCATTGACGGTATTCCTCATTCCAAAGATCGGGAATGTTTTCATGCTCAACTGACGTTAGGCGGATTGGAACTTTTGGGGATTGATGTGCAGGCGGAAAATTCAAGATTCCATGCGATACGTTTCCATCAAGCATTTATCCGTCTTGTGGCAAGAATGCTTGATGTGGACTTTGGCGTATTATGGAACCGTCGAAAGCATTTTCTCGTTAAGCTGGTCGCTTTGATGATTGTTGTTCTTTCCATTATCATCGGACTGGCAGTGAACGCAATTCATTCACGTCCTTTCGATTTAGCAGTGCAATTATCACAAACACCTTGCAAGGCTCTCCCACTTAGTGCCGATGAAACAGACAGTCTGTATCTGTTTCTAGGTGAAAATGATCTACGCACAGTGGTTCTAAAAGATTTGGATAATGCTGTTTTGTTTCCCAACATTCCGGGAAAGTATAAAGGACAGAATATGAGAATTGTTGCAAAGGCTTATGGTTGCTATGTGTTGGACACAATCGTATCTATTACTTCAAAGATGGCATTGCCTATTCAACGGAATCCTGAAACGTTTGGGCATATTCAATACTGTATTGTAGATAATGAAACGGAAAAGCAACTTATAGGTGTAACATTCGACTTTGGCTTTCTGAAAGTGAAAACGAACGATGAAGGTATACTCGATGTACTCATTCCAATAGACCGGCAGCAGGTGTCTTATCCGGTGAAAATTGATTATAACGGAATCTCTATGCATCTGACCTATTCTGGAGATTCATTGCAGGCGTCCGGTCATACTGGTCTTAGTACAATTTATGTTCAATATTGAGATATGAAAAATAGTGGTATAGAAACGTTTACTCATACTAAACTCACTAAAGCCGAATTATTCATAAATTTTATCCAAAAGAAGAGAAAAGAATAAAATAAACAAGAGACGTCGTAACAACCTATCCATAAAACGATTATATTTATTGCAGCGAGAGAGCACTTTAAGTAATGCTTAAGAGGAAAAACGAAAAGTAGTATATATACTATATATTTTCTATTATTAATTACTTAAACACATTTTTTATGGAAGCCAAGAAATCAAAAAAGGCTGCAATTGAGAATCAACGGGGTTCTTGGTTGTTGATGGGTTTGGTTGTTGCGCTAGCCTTCATGTTCGTTTCGTTCGAATGGACACAACATGACGTCAGAGTTGCAGCACTATCACCAGATGATGAATCCATCTTTGTAACAGAGCTAGTTCCAATCACATTCCCTGAAGAGAAACTGGAACCGCCTCCTCCCGAAACTAAGGTAACAGAATTGTTCGAAATAGTGGAAAACAATACGGAGGTGACGGATAACGTTTCTACAGTGTCAGAGGATATGAATGCAGTTCAAAACGTTATTTGGATACCCCCAGTGGTAGAAACAGAAACGGTAGTTGAAGACGTTATTCACGTAAGTGTTGAAGTCATGCCGGAGTTTATTGGAGGTACAGCTGCTTTAATGAAATATTTAAGTAGTAATATCAAATATCCAACGATTTCGCAGGAAACTGGTTCACAAGGAAAAGTCATTGTTCAGTTTGTTGTAGACAAAGACGGAACGATTTCCAATCCTGAAGTTGTGCGAGGGGTTGATCCTTATTTGGATAAAGAAGCTATCCGCGTGATAAGTTCTATGCCGAAATGGACTCCCGGAGTGCAAAATGGTAAGAAAGTACGAGTGAAATTTACTGTACCGGTATCATTCAGACTACAGTAGTAACTTGGAATAAATGAGTATGAGGGTCGGTTCTTTATGGGAACCGACCCTTTTTCAATAAAAAAATATATCTTTGTCGGGAGAATAAAAATACGAATGATTGTTTTATGAATCTTCTACTCTGTATAAAAAGACCTTTTATCTGGCTTTCCCGCTTTCGTTATCGTTGCGGATATGGCGTACATTCCCCTTTTGCTTTTAGCCTGATTACCGATGTGATTTATGAGAAGATGCCTTACTATGCCTATTCTTCTTTGAAAAAAGAACAAAAAAAGATGATAAGAGAGCGTGGGTGGACTAAAGGTTCTCAAAAGGTAAACCGTTTCCTGTTCCGGTTGGTGAACAAAGTGCAGCCTGCTACGATTATAGAAGTTGGGCGTCCTTCCTCCACAACCCTCTACTTACAATCCGCTAAACCATCGGCTTCCTACCTCTTTGCTTCCGACTTGTCGGAACTGTTTCTGGATGCAGACACTTCAGTCGACTTTCTGTATCTGAATGACTACCGGAATCCCGACTTACTGGAAGAAGTCTTCCGGGTCTGTGCACATCGCACCACTCCTAAAAGTGTATTTGTAGTCCATGGCATCTGCTATTCCAAAGAGATGAAAGCACTTTGGAAAAAGCTGCAGGCTGATGAAAGAGTAGGCATCACCTTTGACCTCTACGACGTCGGTTTACTATTTTTTGATAAAACGAAGATAAAACAGCAGTATATTGTCAACTTCTAAGAACCTTTGTACGTTTACCTTATAATAAGTAAAAAAGAAGATTATGAAAAAGAGCCTTGTATATACAAAGACCGGAGATAAAGGAACTACCAGTCTTGTCGGCGGAAGTCGCGTTCCAAAGACCCATATCCGTCTGGAAGCTTACGGAACTGTGGATGAACTAAATTCTCATTTAGGATGGTTGAACACCTATCTGCAGGATGAATCAGATCGTGATTTCATTTTGAGTATTCAGCATAAGCTATTTGCCATCGGTTCACATCTGGCCACCGACCAGGAAAAAACGCAACTGAAGGCTGCCAGCATCATAACTCCCGAAAACGTGGAGAATATTGAGCGGGAGATTGATAAGCTGGACGAACAACTGCCCGAACTTTGCGCTTTCATCATTCCCGGCGGGAGTCGTGGAGCAGCCGTTTGTCATGTTTGCCGTACTATTTGCAGGAGAGCCGAGAGACGTATTCTGGCTTTATCCGAAACTTGTACAATTTCTCCCGAAGTATTAGCATTTGTCAACAGATTATCAGATTATTTGTTTGTATTATCCCGAAAAATTAATTTTGATGAGCAAAATAATGAAATATTTTGGGATAATAGTTGGAAATGATAGATTTTATTATACTTTTGCCGAAAAATAGAAAACGAGACAAATTTAGTATTCATTTTAAATACTCAAGATTATGTATTGGACATTGGAACTAGCATCAAAACTTGAAGATGCTCCCTGGCCGGCAACCAAGGACGAATTGATTGATTATGCCATGCGTTCGGGTGCTCCTCTTGAAGTTATTGAGAATCTCCAAGAGATGGAAGATGAGGGCGAAATCTATGAGAGTATCGAAGATATTTGGCCGGATTATCCTAGTAAGGAGGATTTCTTCTTTAACGAGGAAGAGTATTGATTTAAAAAGACCGAACATATAAGAATACCCGATAACTGTTGTAAGAAGCTATCGGGTATTTTTTATTGTCAGCTCGGTTTCTTGCTTTAGGATTAGAATACAGGCATCTGCCAGATAAATCCTACAGAAATACGGTTAGTACTATAATTCTCCTGTCCCAGCACCTTGGCGCGGGAAGTGAAATCATACGAACGTCCCACGTAGGTAACAAAGAAGTGCAGATTGGTTTCCATCGGGTAATATTCGATACCGCCCAGATATCCCCAGGAAGTACGGTAATTTCCCTTCTCTATTCCCTCGGACGCCTTGCCTACGGAAGCCGTCTCATACATACCCTTCACAAAAACATTCCATTTCGGAAGAAAGCGGTAATTACATTTGGCAACAACCGAAAGATAGTTAGCATCAAAAGCGTTATGCCCGCCCGGACGACCTACGATACTGGTAATGATTCCTTTGCGGTCAATATCCTCTTTTGAATACATGAAATCGACAAAAGCATTCCATTTTCCAAGATTTAACTCGTTACCTAAAGCATAATAATACATATTGTGACTTTTGGCCTCGTTCATAACAGAAGCCGACCAACGGGTTTTAAATACATTATTGAAATTACCGTTCCAGTTCAATGTATAAACCAGTGGCATTTTGCCCGATTTCAGATCGGGGAGATTACCTTCGGCATCCTCTGTGATTCCGTAAGTATTATCGAAAGAACTGTTACGGCTGTTCAATATCTGCAAGTTAAGCTGCTGTTCGGGAGTAATGTTATAACCCACATTCAATCCGGTCATGAAATTACTCATGTAATCAATCATATCACTGTATTGATAGATGTCAATCGGATTCAGGTCGAACTCGATACCACCGTATGCGGCACATTGCTTTCCTGCAAAAAGACTAAACTGGTCATTCAGCTTGATACCGATTCCGGCATAGTCGATAGAAGTCGGGAGGTTATCAATCATGCCGTTTGCATCGTTCGAGCGGTTGAGGCGCTGACGATAGCGGTAAGACAGCCAGTTGTTGATATTTCCTTTGGCTTCGATACGAAGCTGGTGCATATTAAAGTCACCCTCCTGAAAACCATTCTGGAAATGAGCGTCAAAGCTCCCTTGCATATTCAGATAAAGATTGAATTTATCTGTTTTCTTTTTCACGTCTGTCAGCTCTTCAAACAGGGGAGTGTTCGGATTGAATTTCTCCTTTTTCTCTGTTTTTTGAGCATATATTCCCTGTATGCTACCCGCGAGGAGCAGCATGAATATCCATTTTTTCATAAGTAAGTCAGGTTTTTAGTATTCGTTGAAATATTGCTGAATCTGTTTCCAGTCTGTAGTTTTTGTTAGTGCAAGCATTAACAAAACACGAGATTTCTGCGGGTTCAGTTCCTGCGAAGCCACAAACTGATATTTGGCGTCGTCCACCTCTGCATCCAGTGTGGTAGGTCCGGTCGGGACACGGGAAGAACGAACGACAAGAATACCTTTTTGGCGGGCATCCGTCAGTACCGGGAAGATGTTCTGGTGAATATTTCCGTTTCCTACTCCTGCGTGGATGATGCCTTTGTACCCGTTGCTAAGCATCGGAGTTACCATATCGGCCTCAATGTTGGAATAGCTGTACACGATACCTACTTTAGGAAGCGCGTTCAGATGAGTGACATCAAAAACGGACTGGGTAGTATGTTTCTTTAGCGTTACTTGGTTGTAGAACACTTTTCCGTTCAGTACATAACCCAGTGCGCCGGAGTTGGGAGCCTGGAAAGTTTGTACATCGACCGTATTCATTTTAACCGTGCTCTGCGCTCCGAGGATCAGGCCGTTCATGGCAACCAATACCCCTTTGTCTTTCGATTCTTTTGCGGCTGCGGTAACAACGGCATTGTAAAGGTTCAACGGGCCGTCGGCACTTAGAGCGGTAGACGGACGCATGGCGCCTACTAATACCACCGGTTTGTCACTCTTGACAGTCAGATTCAGGAAGTAAGCAGTTTCCTCCATGGTGTCTGTTCCGTGAGTAATCACGATGCCGTCAATGTCCGGGCGTTTCAGTAGTTCATTGATTTTCTTGGCAAGCGTCAACCAAACCTGGTCGTTCATGTCCTGCGAACCGATTTTGACAATCTGTTCTCCGGTTACGTTGGCGATGTCTTTAATTTCAGGCACAGCATCGAGCAGTGCGCCGATGGCAACTTGTCCTGCCGTATAACTGGTTCCGGTAGCCGAGCTTCCCGTACCTGCGATGGTTCCTCCCGTAGCAAGAATATGAATATTCGGTTTTGCGGCGAATGCCATAGTTACGGAAAACAGTAGTGTGACTACTACCAGTCCAAAGCTTTTGAATTGTTTCATAACTGAATGATGTTTAGGTTAATAATATGATCTATTAGAATATTTGTATAAAAAGCAAACCTAGTGCAATAGCCACAACGGTCGATACCAGACCGGGCATCATGAACGAATGATTCAACACATATTTGCCGATTTTTGTTGTCCCGGTACGGTCGAAATTAATCGCAGCCACCACGGTAGGATAATTCGGAATAAAGAAATATCCGTTCACGGCCGGGAATAAAGCGATCAGCATATAAGGAGAAATCCCTAACGCAATGCCCAGAGGGACGAGTGCCCGTACAGTGGCAGCCTGGCTATATAGCAGGATAGACATCACAAACAGGGCGACACCGAACAACCACGGCATTTGTTGCACAATTCCCTGGATAGAGAGAGTCAGCTGTCCCATATTTCCCTGAAGAAAGGTATCTCCCATCCAGGCAATACCGAAGATGGCAATCACCGCCTGCATACCTGCCGGAAATACAGAACCTTGCGTTGCTTTGATCCCGTCTGTCTTCGTTACTAGCAGGATAATTGCGGCAGCCGACAACATCACGATTTCGATGATAGAAGACATTCCCAAGGTGACAATTTCCCCATCAATCAGGAAACTGGGGCGCATTCCTTCAAAAGAACCGAAAAGCACGATAAAAGCAGTTGCCAATATAAAGATGATAACGGAAATCATTGCCGAACGTTTGTTCTTGACACTTTTAATCTCCACCTTTTTATTGTTGAATAAACCTTCTTTCAATCTTTTCTGATATTCGGGATCTTCCACCAGTTCCTTACCGATTCTCATGGAAAACAAGGCGCCTACCAACACTCCAATGATGGTGGCGGGAATCGTAATTTTGAGAATGTCGAACAGGGTAATGTCGAATCCGGCTAAAAGTCCGAGAAGTGCCACGGTAGCGGCAGAGATCGGACTTGCCGTAATGGCCTGCTGGGAAGCGATGACGGCAATACCTAACGGACGTTCCGGACGGATTTTTGTTTCGGTGGCAACCTCTGCAATTACCGGCAGTACGGAATAAGCCACGTGTCCGGTTCCGGCTACAAAAGTAAAGAGGTAAGTCACCAGCGGACTAAGCAGAGTGACGTGTGAAGGATTTTTACGAAGCAAATGTTCTGCCAGTTTCACCATATAGTCCAAACCTCCGGCTGCCTGCATGCAGGAAGCGGCAGAGATTACGGCGGCAATCATTAACATAACGTCGATGGGAGGCGCAGTGGGCTGTAAACCAAAAACGAACGTGAGTATTGCCAACCCTACGCCTCCCATTACGCCAAGTCCGATACCTCCCAGGCGTGCGCCAATAATAATGGCTGTCAGAACAAATGCTAATTGTAATATCATAGATTGCTGTTTTAAATTCAAAAACAAAGGTAAGCGATTCTTCTCTTTGTATTTTCTTTTTCTTCTATTTACAACAAAAAAGTCTTTGAATAGTTTTTGCATATTTATTAAAACAATAACATCGTTGGTTGGTTATTATAAGAACTAACGAAAACGTTATTACTATAAAACAACCGATATGGAACAAAATTTATCAAAAAAAACTCGTACAGAGAGTGACCTGATAGGTAGTCGTGAAGTGCCGGAAAGTGCACTCTATGGAGTACAGACACTCCGTGGCATTGAAAACTTTCGCATCAGCAAGTTTCATTTGAATGAATATCCTTTATTCATTCAGGCATTGGCCATTACGAAGATGGGAGCCACCATTGCCAACCGTGAACTGGACTTATTAACTGAAGAACAAGCGGATGCTATCTTGAGAGCCTGTAAAGAAATACTCGAAGGAAAGCATCACGAGCAGTTCCCCGTAGATATGATTCAGGGAGGAGCCGGTACGACCACCAACATGAATGCCAATGAAGTGATTGCCAACCGGGCATTAGAACTGATGGGGCATCAGCGGGGAGAATATCAATTCTGTTCGCCTAACGATCACGTCAACCGTTCACAATCTACCAACGATGCTTATCCTACAGCCATTCACATTGGACTGTATTATACTCATTTGAAATTGGTTAAGCATTTGGAGGTTCTGATCGAGTCTTTCCGGAAGAAAGCGAATGAGTTTGCACATGTCATCAAAATGGGGCGTACCCAATTGGAAGATGCCGTACCGATGACTCTTGGGCAAACCTTTAATGGCTTTGCAAGTATTTTGTCACATGAAGTAAAGAACCTTGATTTTGCTGCACAAGATTTTCTGGCAGTCAATATGGGAGCAACAGCCATTGGAACAGGAATCACTGCCGAACCGGAATATGCGGAGAAGTGCATTGCCGCTTTGCGCAAGATTACGGGATTGGATATCAAACTAGCAGACGATTTGGTGGGAGCTACTTCGGACACTTCCTGCATGGTAGGTTATTCGGGAGTGATGAGGCGTATTGCTGTTAAAATGAATAAGATATGTAACGACTTGCGGTTGCTGGCTTCCGGTCCGCGTTGTGGATTGGGAGAAATCAATCTGCCGGCAATGCAGCCGGGCTCATCCATCATGCCCGGAAAAGTGAATCCGGTGATTCCTGAAGTGATGAACCAGGTGGCTTACAAGGTAATAGGAAATGACCTTTGTGTGGCCATGAGCGGTGAAGCAGCTCAAATGGAACTGAATGCAATGGAGCCGGTGATGGCACAATGCTGTTTCGAGTCTGCCGATTTACTAATGAATGGTTTTGACACTTTGCGCACCTTATGCATCGACGGCATTACGGCTAATGAAGAAAAATGCCGGAGAGATGTGCATAACAGCATTGGAGTAGTGACAGCCCTGAATCCGGTGATCGGATATAAGAACTCTACTAAAATAGCCAAAGAAGCATTGGAAACAGGGAAGGGAGTTTATGAACTTGTTTTGGAACATAACATTCTTTCCAAGGAAGACCTGGATACTATCTTAAAACCGGAAAATATGATTAAACCGGTGAAGTTGGACATTCACCCGAATCGTTGATTGATATATAGTAAGTGGAGATTGGTTTAAGATGAGATATCGCCGGGCAAATCATTGATCTGTTCCGGCGATTTTTGATTATTTATTACTTTGACCTTATACGGGAATAATTGCTAATTCATCCGGCGAAATGGTTATTGTTTATTACTTCGAAAGCGACGAACTTTGCAATATCATTCGTTGTTAACCTAATAAGCAAGTCTTGAACCCATTAAAAGTTATATAGATATGAATGCATTTGATGTTATTATTATCGGTTTCGGTAAGGGAGGAAAGACCCTTGCGGCAGAGTTTGCAAAACGTGGGCGGAAAGTTGCCATTGTTGAACGTTCTGATAAAATGTATGGAGGGACGTGTATCAATATCGGATGTATTCCGACAAAGACGCTAGTTCATCAGGCTAAAATTGCTTCCGGCATGAAGAATTCGACGTTTGAAGAAAGAAGAGAGTTTTATCGCAATGCTATTGCTGTGAAGGAGTCTGTGACAAGTGCGTTGAGAGATAAGAATTACCATAATCTGGCAGATCATCCTAATGTAACAGTTTATACAGGTGTAGGTTCTTTTGTATCTGCCGATGTGGTTTCCGTCCGTACATCTACTGAAGAAATATGGTTAACATCAAAGCAAATAATTATCAACACCGGAGCGGAAACAATTATTCCGCCTATTGAAGGAATTGCGGACAATTCTTTGGTTTATACCAGTACTTCAATCATGGAATTAACCGATCTTCCCCGTCGGCTGGTTATTGTTGGCGGCGGTTATATTGGTTTAGAGTTTGCGTCTATGTATGCTTCGTTCGGTTCGCAGGTGACGGTGCTTGAGAGTTATCCGGAACTAATTGCTCGTGAAGATCGTGACATTGCTGCAAGTGTAAAGGAAACATTGGAGAAAAAGGGTATTGTTTTTCGGATGAACGTGAAGGTACAATCTGTGCGGCATGTTGAAAATAGGGCTGTCGTTGTTTTTTCTGACTCACAAACAGGTGAAGCGTTCGGACTTGAAGCTGATGCTGTCTTGTTGGCTACGGGGCGCAAACCCAATACGAAAGATCTTAATCTGGAAGTTGCCGGAGTGGAGACGGACGCACGTGGAGCGATCATTGTGGATGAATATCTGAAAACAACTAATCCGAATATACGTGCCGTGGGTGATGTGAAAGGTGGTTTGCAGTTCACTTATATTTCATTGGATGATTATCGGATTATCTGTGAAGATTTGTTTGGAGATAAGGAGCGGAAAACAAGTGACCGTAATCCGGTTGCTTACTCCGTATTTATTGATCCTCCAATGGCGCGTATCGGATTGAATGAGGATGAGGCTCGTAAGCAGGATTTGGATGTGATTATCAAGAAATTGCCTGTTATGGCGATACCGAGAGCAAAGACATTGGGAGAGACGGACGGTCTGTTGAAAGCTGTCATTGATAAGAATACGGGAAAAATAGTAGGTTGTATGCTGTTTGCGCCTGATGCCGGCGAAGTCATCAATATAGTTGCCATGGCAATGAAAACAGGTCAGGATTATACTTTCCTGCGTGATTTCATCTTTACTCATCCCAGCATGAGCGAAGCGTTGAATGATTTGTTCTCATAGAGTAGTAAGAATACGTCTTTCTAGTCGCATACGCTGTGTGTGGATCATCCTGATTTCAGTTGTCGGGTAAGTTGTGTTTTCCTCGTGATTACTGGTTGGCTAATTTCCGGTCAGCAGCTTAAATTTGTTTTATAGCTTCAAATAATTTGTTTAGAGGCTTGAAACAATCTGTTCGCAGGCTTGAAACTAAAGTTTCCCCTATGGGGGAACAATGGTTTCCTTACGGGGAAACTATAGTCTCTCACCGGGAAACTGTTAGTATCATTATATGAAACTGTCATTCGTCCTATTGGAAACTGGAACTTTCCTAATGGATAAGCCATTTGCAATCTTATTATGGTATGATGCTTTCATCTGTATCTATACGCTCGTTTCACCTGTTGTTTCAGATGATATTAAACCATTGATCAGGTATTATCACTCCATTTCCCATGTGTTAATACCTGATTTTTCAACTATTAATGGCTGAAGTCTACAGTGTTAATACTTGAGGTGATAGCTGTTAATACTTCTTGCGGAAATAATTAATGTTCAGTATATCAGATGATAACAGTTTGTTGTAGGTGCAGATTAGTGGAAGCGCTTACGTGATGGCAGGGTGAGGGTAAAAGTTACCCTCACCCTGCCATCATTTTTTTACCCTCACACCTGTAATGCCGATGAATAAAGGGATTGAACCAATGGGTGAGGGTGTGAGGGTAAAAACTGCTATAACTTTTATTTGTGAGAAATATTTCCATAATCAAGAACGAGAAGTAGAGCCGTCTTTTGTCAGATTCATTTTAATACATAACTTCCAGTATTTATTTCCATATTTCGACTGCGTTTCAAAAAAACATATATCTTTGCCGTACGCTTTCAGCCCATCAGCGTGATGGAATAGGCAGAAGGCGGTTTTTATTTCCATTATGGAGTAAAAGCGTATTATCTCTCGATCTTAGAAATAGCCAATCCAAACAAAGAGAGATGATACGGTAGATACTCCACGTGAACGGATGTATATCAACATATTCGTAAGAGATGTGTTATATATAAACGATTGACGTGGGTGTCTGCTGTTATCATTATCTTTTGTGCGGGTGTAGCTAGCCTTAAGATCGGATAATGGTACAGCAGCATCTGCGTCTTTCTTGTATTCGGCCGGTAATAAATTGCCCCAATTTAACCTAGCCAATCCCCACCCGGCAGACTGCAAAAAAGCGTGGATGCCCGTTGTGCTAATATACATGAATAAAATATTATTCATCCCTTATTTGTATCACACATGAAAAAACAAACGCTATGGCACAATGGATTAGTATAGAAGAGGCAGCCGCAAAGTACGGATTCGAGACAGAATATATCTGGGTCTTGATAGAGATGCGAGAAATCACTGTGGACTACGAAAGGTCGGGCATCGACATCATCAGTGATGACAGTGTTCAGGAGTTTATGAGTCGAAATGAAAAAGGGGCTACCTTGATGTATATCGAAAAACTGGAACGATATTGCATAGATAAATCAAAACTTTGTTCAATATACCTATCACTTTTAGGAAAACAGGACAAAGAAATCACAAGATATAAAGCAGCCGGAATTCTCTATGATACCTTACAAATCAAATGGCTGAAACAATGTGACCGGTTGCGGAAGTTGGAAAAAGAACTCGTCTTGGGGCAGACTACTTGCTGTACCTGTTGGCTGAAAAGAATCTGTATGAAAATCAGGAAGTAAAATCGGATTAATTCAATACTTATTTGCTAAAATATCAATTGCTTCATAACCGTACCAATTAGATAAAATCGAACTTATAAGAAATTCTTATTAGTTCGTCAGGAGGGACAACGACGTCTTTAAATGAACAAACAACCAATAATTTGTGTTTATTTAATCTAAATATATATCTTTGTCCCGAATTATAAACACGTAAATTTATGAAAAAGATTTTTGGTGCTTTAATGATTGCTATATGTATAGCTATGGCAATGCCTGCTCAGGCGCAGATACACTTTGGTGTAAAGGGAGGTTTGAACTTGTCAAAGGCGAGTTTCTCTAATGTGAGCGAAAACTTTAAAAAGGATAATTTCACAGGTTTCTTTATCGGTCCGATGGCCGAGTTTAATATTCCAATCGTAGGGTTGGGAGTAGATGCATCTTTGCTTTTTGCTCAACGGGGTATCAAAGTTTCAGAAGGGAATGATGATATTACTGTTAAACAAAACGGTATTGATATTCCTGTAAACCTGAAATATACCATTGGCTTGGGAAGTCTGGCGGGTATTTATCTGGCTGCAGGTCCTGACTTTTATTTCGATTTTGAAAAGAAATCGGGAATTGATAAGAAGAAAGCTGAAGTAGGTATCAATGTGGGTGCCGGTTTGAAGTTGCTGAACCATTTGCAGGTGGGTGCTAATTACAATATCCCATTGGGTAATACTGCTGATATTGAAGGAACAAATGCTTCTTATAAGACTAAGACTTGGCAAGTATCTGTGGCCTATATTTTTTAAGTAGTCTATCACTTTACATAGTATATGAAAAAGAGTTTCCGATAACCGGAAACTCTTTTTTGTTTGGGATTGTCCTGTTGCGCTCTCGAATATATTTCTTCCAATTCTCGTATGAAGTAGAGTTTTCTTTTTAAGTGTTCTCTCTCCCTTCTTTTAAATCCCCATTTTTTTATTGTATTTTTGTAGCTGCAATGAAAAAGTATGTAGATGTCATATTACCGCTTCCGCTTCCGAAGAGTTTTACTTACTCTTTGCCGGATGAATGTGCGGAAGATGTGAAGATAGGCTGCCGTGTGGTAGTTCCTTTCGGGCGGAAGAAGTTTTATACGGCTATCGTCCTTAACGTTCATTATTGTGCTCCAACGGAGTACGAAGTGAAAGATATATCTGCATTGCTGGATGCTTCTCCCATTCTGTTACCCGCTCAATTCAAATTTTGGGAGTGGATAGCTGATTATTATCTCTGTACACAAGGCGATGTCTATAAAGCGGCACTTCCCTCCGGCCTGAAACTGGAGAGTGAAACGATCGTTGAATATAATCCTGATTTTGAAGCGGATGCGCCATTGCCGGAACGTGAGCAACGTATTTTGGATTTACTTGCCGTAGATTCGCAACAGTGCGTCACTAAACTGGAGAAGGACAGTGGTATCAAAAATATTCTTACGGTCATCAAGTCTTTGCTCGATAAAGAAGCGATTTTCGTAAAGGAGGAGTTGAGGCGTACTTATAAACCTAAAACAGAGGCACGGGTTCGGCTTGCGGGTACAGCGGATGAAAAGCGGCTTCATATCCTGTTTGATATTCTGTCTCGTGCTCCGAAGCAGTTGGCATTACTCATGAAGTATGTGGAGTGTTCCGGCGTTTTAGGAGCGGGAACTCCGAAAGAAGTCTCCAAGAAAGAACTGTTGCAGCGGACTAATGTGGCTCCTTCTGTATTGAATGGATTGGTGGATAAGAAGATTTTTGAAATCTACTACCATGAAATCGGGCGGTTGGATAAGCAGGAGAAGGAGATTGTCGAATTAAATCCTTTGAATGAGTTTCAACAGCGTGCATTTGATGAAGTCGTGCAGTCTTTTCAGGAGAAAAATGTCTGTCTGCTTCATGGGGTAACGTCCAGTGGTAAGACTGAAATTTATATCCATCTGATAGAAGAAGCGATTCGTCAGGGAAAGCAGGTGTTATATTTGTTGCCGGAAATTGCATTGACCACTCAAATCACGGAGCGTTTGCAACGGGTCTTCGGTGCTCGTCTGGGTATCTATCATTCTAAGTTCCCTGATGCCGAACGGGTTGAAATATGGCGGAAGCAACTGGGAGAGAACGGGTATGATATTATTCTGGGTGTTCGTTCTTCTATTTTCCTGCCTTTCCGAAATCTGGGATTGGTGATTGTGGACGAAGAGCACGAAAATACGTATAAGCAACAAGATCCCGCTCCCCGCTATCATGCGCGTAGCGCGGCTATTGTACTGGCCGCCATGTACGGAGCTAAAACCCTGTTGGGTACGGCCACTCCCTCTATCGAGTCATGGCAGAATGCAAGAGAGGGAAAATATGGTTTCGTACAACTGAAAGAACGATATAAAGAAATCCAGTTGCCGGAGATTATTCCGGTGGATATCAAGGAACTGCATCGCAAAAAGCGGATGGTCGGACAATTCTCGCCACTTCTGATACAACATATGAAAGAGGCTTTGGAACAGAAAGAACAAGTGATTCTTTTTCAGAACCGTCGTGGGTTTGCTCCGATGGTGGAGTGTCGTACCTGTGGTTGGGTGCCTAAGTGTAAGAATTGCGATGTAAGCCTTACCTATCATAAAGGAATTAATCAATTAACCTGTCACTACTGCGGTTATACGTATCAACTGCCGAAATCCTGTCCTGCCTGCGAGGGAACAGAACTGGTGAACCGTGGTTTCGGTACGGAAAAGATTGAAGATGACATCAAAATCCTTTTCCCGGAAGCTGCCGTAGCCCGGATGGACTTGGATACTACACGTACCCGCTCGGCTTATGAGAAGATTATTGCAGACTTTGAGCAGGGAAAGACGGACATATTGATTGGTACGCAAATGGTATCAAAAGGGTTGGATTTCGATCATGTCAGTATAGTAGGTATATTGAATGCTGATACCATGTTGAATTATCCTGATTTCCGTTCCTATGAACGTGCTTTTCAGTTGATGGCACAAGTAGCGGGACGTGCCGGACGTAAGAACAAACGCGGACGGGTGGTATTGCAAACCAAGAGTATCGATCATCCTATCATTCATCAGGTCATTGCCAATGATTATGAAGATATGGTAGGCGGACAATTGGTGGAACGTCAGATGTTCCATTATCCTCCCTATTACCGGCTGGTATATGTTTATCTGAAAAATCATAATGAAGCGTTGCTGGATCAGATGGCGGCAGTGATGGCGAATAAGTTGCGGGCTGTATTTGGCAATCGGGTATTAGGTCCGGATAAACCTCCTGTTGCCCGTATCCAGACTTTGTTTATCAAAAAGATCGTCGTCAAGATTGAGCAGAATGCCCCGATGGGACGTGCACGGGAATTGTTGTTACGTATCCAGCGCGAGATGTTGGCGGACGAACGCTATAAATCTTTGATTGTGTATTATGATGTAGACCCTATGTGATTTAATAATTTTCCCCCATATAATAACCTTTAATCATTTAATTAACTAACCATGAAACGACTTACTATTTTTTCTCTGACTTGTCTCTTTAGCGTGGGTGCAGTTTTTGCCCAGCAGGGAGTAACTCAATGTGGTGTTCCGACAGGACAACCGAAGTTCCCTTTACTGACTTATCAGGAGTTGCCTGATCCTACTGCACCTTCTGATAAAGAGTGGGCAGCGGTGACTTCCACTCAAGTCTCTTGGGGTACAACAGATACCCGGTATGCGAAACATCAACTCCCGCAGTTGAAGAAACAACAGACTGTTTCCCTGAAAGGCTGGCGTGGCGAACGTGTGAACGCGCAAGCTGTTGTGTGGACAGGCGTAGAACTGAAAGACCTGAATTTCAGCTTTGGTGATTTTAAAGACAAAAAGGGAAATGTTCTTCCCAAAGATGCATTTACAGGTGGTTTTGTCCGTTATGTGATGACGGATGAATTGAATAAGGATGGGAGAGGTGCCTGCGGACACCGGAAGTCCATAGATTATGATTCATTATTGGTGGCCGATCCTATTGATACCAACCTGAAAACGATGGCTTTGCCCGCTCACACTGTTCAACCGGTTTGGGTGCAGTGCTGGATTCCTCAATCGGCTACTCCCGGAACTTATCAAGGGGAGTTGTTAATCAATGACGGCTCGCGTTTATTGCAACGCCTGAATCTCGAAATTACCGTTTCTTCCCGTGAACTTCCTCAACCTTCGGAATGGGCTTATCACTTGGATTTATGGCAAAGTCCTTATGCAGTGGCACGTTATTATCAGGTTCCTTTATGGAGCCAGGAGCATTTTGACGCTATGCGTCCTTTGATGAAAATGTTGGCAGATGCCGGACAGAAGATTATCACGGCTACTTTGACACATAAACCCTGGAATGGTCAGACAGAAGATTATTTTGATACAATGGTCACCTGGATGAAACGGGCAGATGGAACATGGGCTTTTGATTATACTATCTTCGACCGTTGGGTGGAATTTATGATGAGTGTAGGCATTGATAAACAGATTAATTGTTACTCAATGGTTCCATGGGAATTGTCATTCCAATACTACGATCAGGCAACCAACTCTCTGCAATTCGTGAAAACTGCACCGGGTGATGCGGCTTATGAAGAAATGTGGGGAGCGATGCTTGCCTCTTTCTCCAAGCATCTGAAAGAAAAAGGATGGTTTGATATTTGTGCTATTGCAATGGACGAACGTCCGATGGAAGTGATGCAGAAGACGTTGAAAGTGATTCGTAAAGCTGATCCGGATTTTAAAGTATCGTTGGCCGGGAACTATCATGAAGAAATTGAGCCCGATCTATATGATTATTGTATTGTTATCGGACAGAACTTCCCGGAAGAAGTGCGTCTGCGTCGTGTTGCCGAGAACAAGCGTACTAATTATTATACCTGCTGTACGGAAGCCCATCCCAACACGTTTACTTTCTCTGATCCTGCAGAAGCAGCCTGGATGAGTTATTATTCATCTAAGAAACATCTGGATGGTTATCTGCGTTGGGCATATAACAGCTGGCCATTGGAACCACTGCTCGATTCCCGTTTCCGTAGTTGGGCAGGCGGAGATACTTACCTTGTATATCCGGGAGCTCGTAGCTGTATTCGTTTCGAGCGTTTGATTGAAGGAATACAGGCGCATGAGAAGATCAATATCCTTCGTCAGGAATTTGAGAAAAAAGGAAATAAGGCCGGATTAAAGAAGATAGAAAAAATGCTTGCTCCGTTCAATTTGGGTAGTATGCCGGAAATCCCGGCCGCAATAACCGTGAACCGGGCCAATCAGATACTGAACTCTTTTTGAGAAACAATCATGTATATATGAAGAAAATATTATTTGTCTGTTTAGGAAATATCTGCCGTAGCTCTACGGCTGAAGGCGTAATGCTTCATTTAATAGAAGAAGCGGGACTGGAAAAAGAATTTGTGATAGATTCTGCCGGAATCCTGTCTTATCATCAGGGGGAATTGCCGGATAGCCGGATGCGTGCTCATGCAGCCCGTCGCGGTTATCAATTGGTGCATCGTTCTCGCCCCGTCCGTACGGAAGATTTTTATAATTTTGATCTGATTATCGGTATGGACGACCGGAACATAGATGACTTGAAAGACAAAGCTCCTTCTCCCGAAGAATGGAAGAAGATTCATCGCATGACGGAGTATTGCACCCGTATTCCTGCAGATCATGTACCCGACCCCTATTATGGAGGGGCCGAGGGGTTTGAATATGTACTTGATGTTCTTGAAGATGCTTGCGCAGGTTTGCTTACTTCTTTAACTCAGGATAACTGATCCGGGTGTGATAAGCAATCTTTAGTTTTTCTTTGAACACAGCTTTCACTGTTGCTATATCCTTGAAAGTGATAGGACATTCTTTAAAGTAACCTTCAGTGACCTGGGAATCGATAATCTTATCGACCAGGTTGCTGATTGTTTCTTCTGTATATTCCGGAAGACTGCGTGAGGCAGCTTCTACGGCATCCGCCATCATCAGGATAGCCTGTTCTTTGGTGAACGGATTCGGGCCGGGATAGGTGAACAGTTCTTCATTCGGCTCTTCGTCCGGATGCTCGTTCTTCCAGGAAATATAGAAATATTTTGTTTTCCCCCGTCCATGATGCGTGCTGATAAAGTCCTTGATGGCTTTAGGCAGATTGTGTTTATCGGCTAACTTCAATCCATCCGTCACATGACTGATGACGACCTGCGCACTTTGTTCGTAATTCAGGTTCTTATGCGGGTTAACTCCTCCTGACTGATTTTCTGTGAAAAAAGCAGGGTTTTCCATCTTACCAATATCATGATACAAAGCTCCTGTACGTACTAACTGGCTTTTAGCTCCAATACGGATGGCTGCTTCTGCAGCAAGATTGGCCACTTGCATGGAATGTTGGAAGGTGCCCGGAACCGTCTCGGACATTTGCCGCAAAAGGTCATTATTGATATTCGAAAGTTCTACCAACGTTACATTGGAAGTAAATCCGAAAGTCTTTTCCAATAAAAAGAGTAAAGGATAGGTGAATAATAACAGAATTCCATTGATGATGAAGTAAGTGTACATTCGTATGTTCAACTTCGAGAAGTCGGTGGAAAGACCGTTCTCTGTCATCAATTCGAAGGCGAAGTAAATGGCTGCATAAGTCAGTATAACCAATAAAGCCGTCCGGAAAAGTTGGGACCTTTGCGATAGCTCTCTTAGACTGAATATCGCCACCAATCCTGCTGCCAACTGTGTCAGAATGAATTCATGCGGAAAGCGTAGGGATATGGAGCATATCAATATAGTGATGACATGCGTCAGGAAAGCAGTCCTCGAATCAAGAAAAACACGGATGATAATGGGTAGCATCGCGTACGGGATGATATACACATTAAATAGATTATGTGTTACCATAAAAGCGGTTATGACACTGTAAAATACAATCAACGTGAATAGCAATGACAGACTGCCTTTTCGTTGATAGTAGTCTTTTCGGAACAGGTCGAGATAAAGCATAAAACAAAGCATCAGCATTCCTACAAACAGAATCTGTCCGCCGAGAATCAGACGGTTCTGTCCCATGGACTCATTCCGTTTGATGGATTCTTTGCGTAATGACTCCAGGATATTATAGGTATGCGGGCTGACGATTTCCCCCCGGTCGATAATCTTTTGCCCGCTGACTACTAATCCGTTTGCCCAGGAATAGTTGTTCAGGATTTCTTCTTTGGCAGCCTGGGTACGTTCCTCGTCAAAGGTAAGGTTGGGGGTGATGTATTCGTTCAGGGAGCATTGCCTTAAAATTTCCCGGTTGAAATGAGTAGAGTCTGCTGACAGCAAGTGCTCATAGGCTTTTTTTACCGTGTAAAGATTCTCGGTAGCCTGTGGATTAGCCAGTTTGTCATCAATCACCATGACAGATGAAGTGCTGTCTTTGTGAAGCAGCTGTATATTCTCTGTCGAAACGATGCCTGCCTGATAGATTTCTTTTAAAGTGCGCTCAATGTACCGCAAATAATCGATGGAAGGGAGAATACCTTTCAGATTCGTATGGTAATTCTCTTTCAGCTTGGCGATTGCGTCTTTTTCTATATTTTTATCCAGTTGATAATAAGGTTGGAAGAAAGCCATCAGGCTATCTTGTTCCCTTTTTACCACTGCATCCTCTTTATAAATAGGAAAGTCGAAAGTAGCGATCAACTGTCCGTATTTCCAGGGCTTGTTGATGTCGAACTGGTAATTGAATTTTCCGTCACGTGGCAGGAAATAAACAATCAGCGCCACAGTGCCTACAAACAGCAGTGATTTATATAGTAAATCTCTCCATGAAAATCTTTTTTTCTTCTTCAAATGTTCCATATCCACTGAAATTTTTGCGAAAAGTACAAAAAAAAACAATAGTGTGGAAAAAAAGGTTTAATTTTGCCACGATTTACCTATACTAACCCAAATTATGGCAGAAAGAAAAGTAAGAGTTCGTTTTGCTCCAAGTCCTACGGGAGCATTGCACATCGGTGGTGTGCGTACAGCTTTGTATAATTATCTATTTGCACGTCAACACGGCGGAGACTTGATATTTCGTATTGAAGACACTGACTCTAACCGGTTCGTTCCGGGAGCGGAAGAGTATATACTCGAATCTTTTAAGTGGTTAGGTATCCACTTTGACGAGGGAGTGAGCTTCGGTGGTGAACAGGGTCCATACCGTCAGTCGGAGCGCCGCGAAATCTACAAGAAATATGTGCAGATTTTGCTGGAAAATGGAAAAGCTTACATCGCTTTTGATACTCCGGAGGAGCTGGACGCTAAGCGTGCTGAAATTGCTAACTTCCAATATGATGCATCTACCCGTGGTATGATGCGCAATTCATTAACTATGCCGAAAGAAGAAGTGGATGCACTGATTGCTGAAGGCAAACAATATGTTGTTCGTTTCAAAATCGAACCGAATGAAGATATACATGTAAATGACCTGATTCGTGGCGAAGTAGTAATCAACTCATCTATTCTGGATGACAAAGTGCTTTATAAATCGGCTGACGAACTGCCTACTTACCATTTGGCAAATATCGTGGATGACCATTTGATGGAAGTTTCCCACGTGATTCGTGGTGAAGAATGGTTGCCTTCCGCTCCTTTGCATGTGTTGTTGTACCGTGCTTTCGGTTGGGAAGATACGATGCCGGAATTTGCTCACCTGCCTTTGTTATTGAAACCGGAAGGTAATGGAAAATTAAGCAAGCGTGACGGTGACCGTCTCGGATTCCCTGTATTTCCATTGGAATGGCACGATCCGAAATCCGGAGAAATCTCTTCTGGTTATCGCGAATCCGGTTATTTACCCGAAGCTGTGATTAATTTCCTGGCTTTATTGGGATGGAATCCGGGTAATGATCTGGAAGTGATGTCGATGGATGAATTGATTAAGTTGTTTGATCTTCACCGTTGCAGCAAGTCGGGAGCTAAGTTCGACTATAAAAAAGGAATATGGTTCAATCATCAATATATACAGCAGAAACCTAACGAAGAAATTGCGGAACTGTTCTTGCCTTTCTTGAAAGAACAAGGCGTAGAGGCTCCTTTCGAAAAGGTAGTGACTGTGGTTGGCATGATGAAAGACCGGGTAAGTTTCATTAAAGAACTGTGGGATGTATGTAGCTTCTTCTTTGTGGCTCCTACCGAATATGATGAAAAGACGGTGAAGAAACGCTGGAAAGAAGATTCTGCCAAATGTATGACCGAATTGGCAGAAGTGATTGCCGGTATTGAAGATTTTAGCATTGAAGGACAGGAAAAAGTCGTTATGGACTGGATTGCAGAGAAAGGTTACCATACCGGTAATATCATGAATGCTTTCCGTCTGACATTGGTGGGTGAAGGAAAAGGCCCGCACATGTTCGATATTTCCTGGGTATTGGGCAAAGAGGAGACGATAGCTCGTATGAAACGAGCGGTAGAGGTTTTGAAGTAATCGACACAGTACTATGCTTTACGACCTGGCAATAGTCATTTATGACTTTATCGTCCATTTGGCTGCTCCGTTTAGCCGTAAGCCACGGAAGATGATGAAGGGGCATTGGGTGGTGTATGAACTCTTACGCCAACAAGTGGAAAAAGGGGAACAGTATATTTGGTTTCACGCTGCTTCACTGGGGGAGTTTGAACAAGGACGCCCTCTGATAGAAATGATTCGTGAGAAATATCCTAACTATAAGATATTGCTGACATTTTTTTCTCCTTCCGGTTATGAAGTGCGCAAGCATTATCGGGGGGCGGATATTGTCTGCTATCTGCCGTTTGATAAGCCGAGGAATGTGAAGAAGTTCCTGGATATTGCAAATCCTTGCATGGCGTTCTTTATCAAATATGAGTTTTGGAAGAATTATCTGGATGAGCTTCACAAGCGCCGTATTCCGGTATATAGTGTGTCGTCTATTTTCCGTCGCGAACAAATATTCTTTAAATGGTACGGTGGCACTTATCGCAATGTCTTGAAAGATTTCGATCATCTGTTTGTTCAGAATGAGGCATCCAAACGTTATTTGTCGAAAATCGGCATCAGTCGTGTGACAGTAGTGGGGGATACCCGTTTTGACCGTGTACTGCAAATCCGCGAAGAGGCTAAAGAGCTCCCGTTGGTGGAGAAGTTTAAAGGAAACAATTCTTTTACTTTTGTTGCCGGAAGTTCATGGGGACCTGATGAGGATTTATTCCTCGAATATTTCAATAATCATCCGGAAATGAAATTGATTATTGCTCCGCATGTGATCGATGAGAATCACCTGGTTGAGATCATCGGTAAACTGAAGCGTCCGTATGTGCGCTATACCCGTGCCGATGAGAGGAATGTATTGAAAGCGGATTGTCTTATTATAGACTGCTTCGGACTGCTGTCCTCTATTTACCGCTATGGTGAAATAGCTTATATAGGCGGTGGTTTCGGGGTAGGAATCCATAACACCTTGGAAGCGGCTGTATACGGTATTCCGGTGATTTTCGGACCGAAGTATCAGAAATTTATGGAAGCCGTTCAATTGCTCGAAGCAAAAGGTGCCTATTCTATCAAAGACTATGATGAGCTGAAAACTTTGCTGGATCGTTTCCTGACAGATGAGGCGTTTTTGCGGGAAACCGGAACGAATGCCGGTTATTATGTGACTAGCAATGCCGGTGCGACGGAGAAGATTATGCACATGATTAATTTCTAAATATGTAGTGTAGATCAATGTGAATTCGATATAAGAGGGCAATACAAAACCTTAATAAACAAAGAATCACCTTTATCACAATTATCTGTGGTAAAGGTGATTCTTTGTTTATTAAGGAGCTTTGGCACACTTCTCATTGCTTTCGGCTCTTTGTCAAATTGGGTGGTAAATCCTTTAGAAAAACAGGCATCTACTGAATTATATAAATGAATAGAGGACAACTTTTCACCAGATTTGACGAAGAACCTGTTTCCTGCATTTGTAGCTAGGCACCTTATCTGTTGACTTCTAACTCTAGCAACTCTTTCAACTCTTTGGCTGTTACGTGGGTGAATTGTTTTGCGATATTTCCTTTTTTATCTATTATCAGGTACATCGGTAATCCCGTCATCTGAAAATGATTCCAAAGATAACCCCACTGTTCTTTGTTCAACCAGTAATGTTCTCCGGCAATGTCTTGTATTAGTATATCCCAAGTCTTTTTTATAGAACTGGGGCCTGTGAGGTAAATGAAAGCAACTTTGTCTTCACCTATTTCTTTCTTTAGTGGTTCATATTCCTTGATGATTTGCCGGCAGCCACCGCACCAGGTAGCCCAAAAGTCGATAAACTGTACCTTCCCTTTGTGGCGGGCAATGAGAGCAGTCAACAGTTCCTTTTCCGGAACTTGTGGTACTTCGCAAATAGTGAATTTCTTTGTTATCGTTTTCTGTCGGGGTTGCATCTGGCGGTTCATGTCTTGAATGATACCTAAGAAAATAGGATTGGTGATTTCCGAAGCCATGAGCTCTTGTCGGGGTGTCAGAGGTTGTAAATTGTAAAAACTGGAACGCATATAGATTGCTCGTATGTAGTCAACTATTAAACTTGTGCTGTCTTGTATGATATTACTAAGACGTTCTTTTGTTTTGGAGAATGACTCCCATCTGAATAGGTCATTTTCTTTGAAGTATTTTGCACTAAGTGCCATTAGCTCGCTTTCTTGCTGAAAGGAGACACCTGCTTTGAAAGCCGTTTCATATTGATGGATAAGTGTCTGTTCCTCTTTAGTGAGTGGTGCATTTTTCAATAGATTTTTTTCGTAAGCGAGTGGGTCTTTGTGGGTATCATATAAATCCATGACTACATTGCGGTAATTATAACAATAGAGTGCTAAAGGGTGATTGACTGGGAAATCCTTCAAATAATTGTGGAAATCATCAGGCAAATATACATCAAGAAAAGCAGCAAAAGCTTGTTCCCGCGTAATGTTTTCCTTCTTTTGATAAGCAGTTTGCAGGCAATAGTGGGTGGCCTGTAGATTTTCCAGGCAATCAAATGCGCATGAGAGATTGGCGAGTGTGCGAGTGTCTTCGCTGAATTGTAACTGTGCGTTGTTGTGCGTTACATATCGTTTGTATTGGTTGATACATCGTTTTTTGAATTCATTGGCACTAATGCCTACAATGGAATCCAATAGGTCGCCATCACTATAAACAGGTGGTATCTTTGTTATCAGTTCCGGCTGGCACCATTCATTGTTAATGGTAGCATATTGACCGCTAAATACAAACTGTTTTCCTGGTGGATTACTTAGATTGATAGCTACATTTGTTTCTTTTTCGGGACTTAGCAGAATGACTAAATCAGCATTTCCTATCATCATCCGTACTTGTGTATGATGGTAGAGAGGAATATTAATAGTAAAGTTTCCGTCTGACTCAACAGTCGGATAAAGAGTTTCGGCTGTTCCCATCACGATATTGGGAGCTCCGATCTTGAATATCAGATTATCATTCGGATGGTAATTGGCGATTGTACCACTTAAAATGGCCTTTCCTTTCTGATATTCGGGGATGGGTAATTGTGCTTGTGCCAGGTTGAATAACAAGGACAAACAAAGACAAGTAAATAGTCTGTTCATGTTCATAGTAGTTCTTTTATTGCATTTATTATTTCTTTATCTGTATTCTCATTACTATAACCTCTGATTACTTTTCGTATGATTCGTTCTTGGTCTACTATGAAAAAGTAAGGTGCGGCACTACCGGTCTGATATTGTTTTATAACCTCATTTGTTGCATTCAGAATGGTATAATTCAATTCCTTTCGGTTTGCATAATTTCGGATGGCAGATACTTTACGGCTCCAGGATTCTATTGCAATCAACTCAAACTCTTCACTGGTGAATAATTCTTTTAACTGTTTCAGAAAAGGAACAGCCGCCTGACAGGCACCACAACCAATGCCTGTGAAGTTGATTAGTATGATTTTGCTTTTACAGTCGGCTAATGATACCGGCTGTGCTTCTATATTTTCTAATATCCAGTCGGGAGCTTTTTTTCCTATAAGACTGGATGCTGTTGGTTCTGCTTTTTTCTTGTAGAGGTCGCTGTATTTTACTATCTCATAATCTTTGGGGAAATAATCAGACGCGTTAAAGTCGTTAATTGTTAGTTTATTGATTTCAAGATTCGAACAGGTTGAAACGGAAATATCATGCGACATCTCTCTCCGTTTTTTATAAGGTAGGTCATTCGATTTGTTGATCCATAACTCATAAATAGAAGCTGTACTGCCGATATTGAATGGAGGAAGTGGCATGTGATAAGCTTTTCCAAAGAACTCAACCTGTTGATTCTCATCAATGACTAATTTAAAATAATAATTATCACCCTCATCTTTCAACTCTGTTACAATATGATCCTTAGTGGTAAGTGCATATCTGATGATATTCTTTGCGTGATTGAAGAATGGAGGACTTACTAGTCTGAAAGGAAGTGGTCTGAATGTGAAATCATCAATTGCTAATTTCTTATTTTCGTGATAAGGTAATACTCTTATGTTGCCGTCATAACAAAATTCTAGTTTTGTTGTATCATTGGCATCTAGTGAAACATAGCTTGCACCTATGGTTGAGTCCATTGGATTATCGTACTCTTTAACGAAGCCATGCAAGGTAGATAATGCGGTTGAATCACCAGGTTGCCAGCTTTCGTTAGTGACATAGTAGGTTGCAGATTCAATCTTTTCTAAATTGGTAAGTACTTTCTTTAAATATTCTTTTTCTGCGTTTTGTGCATTGGCGGTTATTATTTCTGCCAATAAGAGAATTGTAAGTAGTAGTTTTATTTTCATAATGAATAAGTGCTTGTTGGTTCATTGCTCAGATTTAATGTCTTACAAATCTACGAATAATTCGTAATAAAAATATATTCAGAGGGTTAAATAATATAAATATGGACTTTGGAAATCAATGATGATTAGTTTTAGTAGTGTGGATTTTATGGTATGTGTTTGTAAATGGCTTATTTATGTGGCTATTGAAGTGTCAATGGTGTTCTGAAAAAAAACGTTCCCCCTTTTCTTAAAAATATAAGAGTAAGGAGGAACGAAGTTTTGTTTTAGGTTTTATTTAAAGCTATTCTTTATACCATTGTGAGTACATCAGATAGTTGTGAGCAATTTTTTGATTCAGTTCTTTGGCTTGTTCAGGATCTACCTTTTTAATGAATTTCGCGGGTACTCCTCCCCAAATGCTTCCCGGTTCAATGATGGTATTGCTTAATACCAGAGAGCCGGCGGCAACGATTGCTCCTTCACCGACTACAACGTGATCCAGTACGGTTGACCCCATCCCGACCAATGCGTAATCTTTGATGGTCGCCCCATGAATGGTGACATTATGTCCTACGGATACGTGATCGCCAATTTCAATAGTCGATTTCTGGTATAATGTATGCAAGACACTTCCATCTTGAATATTGACACCGTTGCCGATTCGTATGGAGTTGACGTCACCTCTTAATACCGTATTAAACCAAATGCTACAATCATTTCCTATTTTTACATCTCCTATAATAGTTGCATTATCTGCGAGGAAGCAGTTTTCTCCGATCTCGGGAGTAAAACCCCGTACTGATTTAATTAAAGCCATATAATATTTGTTTCTAATAAAGTTTTTTATTTAATGCAGTTCTATGTTGTACGACACCCGGGTGTCGTGATGTATGAGACCCGGGTCTTGAGCAGTCTGACACCCGGGTGCTGGTATGCTTGACACCCGGGTGTCAGGCAAGTTCTTTTTAAAGGGAAGCAGTCGCCTCTTGTAACCAAACTTTTTCTTCTTCGTTAAGATCCGGTGATAGTTTCTCGTAGACAGTCTGATGGTAATTGTTTAACCATTCAATTTCTTCATTTGTCAGCATCTCCTTGATGATCCCTTTTTTGCAGATGGGGCATAAAGTGATAGTCTCAAACTTAAGATATTCTCCAAACATTCCCTCTCCATCTTTGCAAACTAACGTCAGGTTCTCCGTACGTATCCCGTGACTGCCTGTCTTATAAACACCAGGTTCGTTGGATGTAACCATACCGGGCTGGAGAATTGCAGGGTTTTCATTCATACGAATGCTTTGTGGACCTTCGTGTACACTCAAGAAATGCCCGACGCCGTGCCCTGTGCCATGGAGAAAGTTCATTCTGTGATTCCAGATAGGTATACGCGCCAGTACATCGAGTTGCGCACCACGGGTTCCGGCTGGGAATTTGGCCATAGCCAATGCTATGTGTCCCTTTAATATTAAGGTATAATCCGTCTTTTCCTCTTCCGTCAGTTCGCCTAATGCGATGGTACGAGTGATGTCAGTGGTTCCGTCCAAGTATTGTGCCCCTGAATCTAAGAGTAGGAATCCTTTAGGCTGAAGAGTTACATCGCTTTCTGGCGTTGCCGAATAATGCACGATTGCTCCGTGCTCTTTATATCCTGCAATGGTGTCGAAACTTTCTCCCATGTAGAGGGGCTGTGCTGCTCTGAATTCATGCAGCTTTTTATCTATACTTAATTCAGTTTCTTTTCCGGTGGATACAGATTCTTCCAGCCACTTGAGGAATCTGACAAGTGCCACTCCATCCCGTTGCATGGCAGCATGGATGCCGGCTATTTCCTGTTTATTGCGAATGGCTTTCAATAATGTGACGGGAGACTCGCCACGAATAATGGAACATTTCGGATTAATGGCCGAGTAAATCGCATAATTCGTTTTCCGTGGATCAATAAGAATATTTTCTCCGGGGAAAGAATTCAGGAATGTCTCTACCTCATCATATTTCTGTATTCCTATTTGTTGTTTCTTCAGATAAGTCTCGACCTCCGACGTCACTTTTTCCGGTGAAATGAAGTAAGTCACCTCGTCCTGCGTAATTAACAGGTAGCTCACTATAACTGGATTGCAATGTACATCGTTTCCTCGTAGATTGAGAGTCCATGCTATTTCGTCCAGTGCAGATATGAATAAGGCATAGACACCTTTCTTCTTCAACTCCGCACGGATGGCGGATATTTTTTCTTCGCAGCTTTTTCCTGCATATTTGATATCATAAATAAAGGCTGGAGAGTCAGGTATGGAGGGACGGTCTTTCCAGATGTTCTTTAATGGATCTCCAAATATATCTACCTGTAACTGATGTGCCGCTAGTTCTTCTTTCATTTGTTCTACCTGTTGCACGGAGAACATTTTCCCGTCAATGCTTACAGATTCTCCGGGTTTTAGGTGCTGGCAGAGAAACTCTGTTATGCTTGGAGTTTCCGGCAGCATCTCTTTGTAGAGTGTGATGCCACTCCCTTCCAGTTCTTTCGCTGCCTGAAGGAAGTAACGTGAGTCGGTCCATAATCCCGCTTTGTCCATCAGGATGACCGCTGTTCCTGCAGAACCCGTAAAACCGGAAATCCATTCACGTGACATCCAGTGGGGAGCCACATACTCACTAAGATGGGGGTCGGTGCTGGGGATAATGAATGCTTTGATGTAATTGGGATGGAATGTCATGCGCAAAGCATGTACTCGTTCTTTTATGTTCTGTTTCATACCTTATTATATTATTATAGACATGTAAGTGTTTCAAAGGTACTAACTTTCCGCATTTAATGACTTGTTTATGAATAGTTTTTGAGAAATATTTGCCGAAAGTTTTGTGAATAAAGAAAGTATGTGTAATTTTGCGGCGCAATTTGACTGCGGAATTTTTTTAATCATAACATATTAATAATAACAAAATGATTGTAGTACCTGTAAAAGAAGGCGAAAACATTGAAAAAGCGCTGAAGAAGTTCAAAAGAAAATTTGAGAAAACTGGCATCGTAAAGGAATTGAGAAGCAGACAGCAGTTTGATAAACCGTCTGTAACTAAAAGACTTAAGAAAGAACGCGCAGTTTACGTACAACAACTTCAGCAAGTAGAAGATTAATAATTCGTAATTTCCTTTGAATTATTGAATTCTTTTCATACATTCGTTGCACGATTTTAGATGTAGCGATATTATGTTGATAGAATCTTTTCTTGATTATCTCCAGTATGAGCGGAACTATTCTGAAAAAACCGTTCTTGCGTACGGTGAAGATATAAAGCAACTGCAGGAGTTTGCTCAGGAAGAGTATGGAAAGTTTAATCCGTTAGAGGTCGAGGCGGAACTGATTCGTGAATGGATTGTTTCATTGATGGATAAAGGGTATACCTCAACTTCTGTAAATCGTAAGCTAAGTTCGCTCCGAACGTTTTACAAGTATCTCATAAGACAGGGGAAGACGACTATAGATCCTTTGCGTAAAATAAAAGGACCTAAAAACAAAAAGCCGTTGCCTGTGTTCTTAAAAGAGAACGAAATGAATCGGTTATTGGATGATACGGATTTTGGCGAAGGATTTAAAGGTTGTCGGGACCGGTTGGTGATTGAAGTGTTTTATGCTACTGGCATGAGACTTTCGGAATTAATAGGTTTGGATGATAAGGATGTGGATTTTTCGGCTTCTCTTCTGAAAGTGACCGGGAAAAGAAATAAGCAACGACTGATACCGTTCGGTGATGAACTGCGGGAGTTGATGCTTGAATATATTAATGTAAGAAACGAAACGATTCCGGAAAGGTCGGAGGCTTTCTTTATTAGAGAGAATGGCGAACGACTTTATAAGAATCTGGTCTATAATTTAGTGAAACGGAACCTGTCAAAGGTGGCAACGCTGAAGAAAAGGAGTCCTCACGTGTTGAGGCATACTTTTGCTACCACAATGCTGAATAATGAAGCAGAGCTGGGCGCGGTAAAAGAACTTTTGGGTCACGAGAGCATTACGACTACCGAGATCTATACGCATGCCACATTTGAAGAACTTAAAAAAGTGTATAAACAAGCTCATCCAAGAGCTTAAAAAAAAGGAGGTAAGTATGGATGTTAGAATTCAATCAATTCACTTTGATGCGTCAGAGCAATTGCAGGCATTTATTCAGAAGAAAGTGTCCAAGTTGGAAAAATATTACGAAGATATAAAGAAAGTAGAGGTGTCATTAAAGGTAGTAAAACCAGAAGTTGCTGAAAATAAAGAAGCAGGCATTAAAATATTAATCCCCAATGGGGAGTTTTATGCAAGCAAAGTGTGTGATACATTTGAAGAGGCAATTGATTTAGATGTGGAAGCGCTCGTAAAACAACTGGTTAAATACAAGGAAAAGCAACGTAGCAAATAAAAAAATCCCAAATAATTTTGCGGGAAAGAAATAAATAACTAAATTTGCAGCCGTTTCGCTCGCGTTAGAACGTGACGGTTGCATTTTTTAGTAAGTTTGCCTCTTTAGCTCAGTTGGCCAGAGCACGTGATTTGTAATCTCGGGGTCGTTGGTTCGAATCCGACAAGAGGCTCAAAAAGAAACCGAAGAACAAAGATAGAACATCTGTCTTTATCATATTGTTTGAAAATAGTTCTTTTATTTCTTGATTTTGAAAAGGGCAAATACCAGAGTGGCCAAATGGGGCAGACTGTAAATCTGCTGGCTTACGCCTTCGGTGGTTCGAATCCATCTTTGCCCACAATCAGAGTGACAACTTTGGCAAGAATGCGGAAGTAGCTCAGCTGATAGAGCATTAGCCTTCCAAGCTGAGGGTCGCGGGTTTGAGCCCCGTCTTCCGCTCTCTTTTCTTGCTGTTATAGCTCAGTGGTAGAGCACTTCCTTGGTAAGGAAGAGGTCCCGGGTTCAAGTCCCGGTAACAGCTCATAAAGGATGTAAATGCTGATTATTAATCAAATAAATAACAAGTAAAGCTATGGCTAAAGAGAAATTTGAACGTACCAAACCGCATGTAAACATTGGTACAATCGGTCACGTAGACCACGGTAAGACAACGTTGACAGCTGCTATCACTACAGTGTTGGCAAAAAAAGGTCTTTCAGAATTGCGTTCTTTCGATTCTATCGACAACGCTCCTGAAGAAAAAGAAAGAGGTATTACTATCAATACTTCTCACGTTGAATATCAAACAGCTAACCGTCACTATGCACACGTAGACTGCCCGGGTCACGCCGACTACGTAAAGAACATGGTTACTGGTGCTGCTCAGATGGACGGTGCTATCATCGTTTGTGCTGCAACTGATGGTCCGATGCCTCAAACTCGCGAACACATTCTGTTGGCTCGTCAGGTAAACGTACCTCGTCTGGTTGTATTCTTGAACAAATGCGATATGGTAGACGACGAAGAAATGTTGGAACTCGTTGAAATGGAAATGAGAGAACTCCTTTCATTCTATGATTTCGATGGTGACAATACTCCTATCATCCGTGGTTCTGCTCTTGGCGCATTGAACGGTGTTGAAAAATGGGAAGACAAAGTTATGGAGCTGATGGATGCAGTTGATAACTGGATTCCACTGCCTCCGCGCGATGTTGATAAACCATTCTTGATGCCGGTTGAAGACGTGTTCTCTATCACAGGTCGTGGTACTGTAGCAACAGGTCGTATCGAAACAGGTGTCATCCACGTTGGTGATGAAGTCGAAATTCTTGGTTTAGGTGAAGATAAGAAATCAGTTGTAACTGGTGTTGAAATGTTCCGTAAACTGTTGGATCAAGGTGAAGCTGGTGACAACGTAGGTCTTTTGCTTCGTGGTATTGACAAGAACGAAATCAAACGTGGTATGGTTCTTTGTAAACCAGGTCAGATTAAACCGCACTCTAAATTCAAAGCTGAGGTTTATATCTTGAAGAAAGAAGAAGGTGGTCGTCACACTCCGTTCCACAACAAATACCGTCCTCAGTTCTACTTGCGTACTATGGACTGTACAGGTGAAATCACTTTGCCGGAAGGAACAGAAATGGTAATGCCGGGTGATAACGTAACTATTACAGTTGAGTTGATTTACCCAGTAGCATTGAACCCGGGCCTTCGTTTCGCTATCCGCGAAGGTGGACGCACGGTAGGTGCTGGTCAGATTACTGAAATTATCGACTAATACACAATAATTAATCAGTTCCCGGTTTTCATCGGGAACTGATTATGTACACACGGGAGTAGCTCAGTTGGTAGAGCACCGGTCTCCAAAACCGGGTGTCGGGAGTTCGAGCCTCTCCTCCCGTGCTAATATTATTGAAATGAAAAAGGTAATAGCTTATATTAAAGAATCTTACGACGAACTTGTACATAAAGTATCGTGGCCTACGTATTCTGAACTTGCTAACAGTGCAGTAGTTGTTTTATATGCTTCCCTGCTTATTGCATTGGTAGTATGGGGTATGGATGTCTGTTTCCAGAACTTCATGGAAAAAATCGTTTATCCACATTAAAAATTAGGAATTGAAAATGGCTGAGATTGAAAAGAAATGGTACGTTCTGCGTGCTATTAGTGGAAAAGAAGCTAAGGTAAAGGAATATCTTGAAGCTGATCTTAAGAACAGTGACCTTGGTGAATATGTATCTCAGGTATTGATTCCTACTGAAAAAGTTTACCAGGTTCGCAATGGAAAAAAAATTGTGAAGGAAAGAAGTTATCTTCCTGGTTACGTTTTGGTGGAGGCTGCTTTGGTTGGTGAGGTCGCTCATCACTTGCGCAACACTCCGAATGTGATAGGCTTTTTAGGTGGCTCCGAAAAACCGGTGCCTCTCAGACAATCAGAAGTGAATCGTATACTTGGTACAGTGGACGAACTGCAGGAAACGGGTGAAGAACTCAATATTCCGTACGTGGTGGGTGAAACTGTAAAAGTTACTTTTGGACCTTTTAGCGGATTCAGTGGTATCATTGAAGAAGTGAATAGCGAAAAAAAGAAACTAAAGGTCATGGTAAAGATATTCGGGCGCAAAACGCCGCTTGAATTGGGCTTTATGCAAGTGGAAAAGGAATAACACGGAATTGTTACGCTGTTGTTGTTCTTCGTTTAATGTTTATATATAAATCAATAAAAAAATGGCTAAAGAAGTTGCTGGACTAATCAAGTTACAGATTAAAGGAGGCGCTGCAAATCCATCACCTCCCGTTGGACCTGCTTTGGGTTCTAAGGGTATCAATATCATGGAATTTTGCAAGCAATTCAATGCCAGAACCCAAGACAAAGCAGGTAAAATTTTACCTGTTATCATTACTTACTACGCAGATAAGTCTTTCGATTTTGTAATCAAGACTCCTCCCGTTGCTATTCAATTACTTGAAGTAGCTAAGGTAAAGAGTGGTTCTGCTGAGCCTAACCGTAAGAAAGTTGCCGAGCTTACTTGGGAACAAGTTCGTACGATCGCTCAGGACAAAATGGTTGACTTGAACTGTTTTACTGTGGAAGCTGCCATGAGAATGGTTGCAGGTACAGCTAGAAGTATGGGTATCGCTGTAAAAGGGGAGTTCCCGGTTAATAACTAATAAACTTCAATTGTAATGGGTAAACTGACAAAAAATCAAAAGTTAGCTGCAGAAAAAATTGAAGCAGGGAAAGCATACTCACTGAAAGAAGCTGCATCTTTGGTAAAAGAAATCACTTTTTCCAAATTCGATGCTTCACTGGATATTGATGTACGTTTAGGGGTTGACCCGCGTAAAGCTAACCAGATGGTGAGAGGTGTTGTCTCACTTCCTCATGGTACTGGTAAAGAAGTGCGTGTGTTGGTACTTTGTACACCGGATGCTGAAGCTGCTGCAAAAGAAGCTGGTGCTGACTATGTTGGTCTTGACGAATATATTGAAAAGATCAAAGGTGGATGGACTGATATTGATGTAATCATCACTATGCCATCTATCATGGGTAAAATTGGTGCACTCGGTCGTGTACTCGGTCCTCGTGGATTGATGCCGAACCCTAAGAGTGGTACTGTAACTATGGATGTTGCTAAGGCTGTAAAAGAAGTAAAACAAGGTAAGATTGACTTTAAAGTTGATAAGAGCGGTATCGTTCACACTTCTATCGGTAAGGTATCATTCAGTCCTGATCAGATTCGCGACAACGCGAAAGAGTTCATCTCTACTCTGAACAAGCTGAAACCGACCGCAGCAAAGGGTACATATATTAAGAGTATTTATCTTTCTAGTACAATGAGTGCGGGTATTAAAATCGACCCGAAATCAGTGGATGAAATCTAATAAAACAGAGAAATAATGAGAAAGGAAGATAAAAGTACGATTATAGAGCAAATTGCTGCTACAGTAAAGGAATATGGTCACTTCTACTTGGTAGACGTTACAGCGATGAACGCTGCTGCTACCAGCGCATTGAGAAGAGATTGCTTTAAATCAGACATCAAATTGATGGTGGTTAAAAACACTCTGCTTCACAAAGCACTTGAAAGCCTGGAAGAAGACTTCTCACCTCTTTACGGTTCTTTGAAAGGTACTACTGCTGTTATGTTTACTAACACTGCAAACGTACCTGCTAAGTTAATCAAAGACAAAGCGAAAGACGGTATTCCCGGACTGAAAGCTGCGTATGCAGAAGAAAGCTTCTATGTTGGTGCAGACCAATTGGATGCTCTCGTTGCAATCAAGAGTAAGAATGAAGTTATCGCCGATATCGTTGCACTGTTGCAATCTCCGGCCAAGAATGTTATTTCTGCTCTTCAATCAGGTGGTAACACCCTTCACGGAGTTCTCAAGACTCTTGGTGAACGTACCGAAGCGTAAAAATGGAAAAAGGCGTCACAGCCTTGGGAATAACATCCCGAATAATTTTCAAAAATCAACAAGTATTTAAACATTAAAATCATACAAAAAATGGCAGATTTGAAAGCTTTTGCAGAACAATTAGTTAACTTGACAGTAAAAGAAGTTAATGAACTTGCAACTATCCTTAAAGAAGAATACGGTATTGAACCTGCTGCTGCAGCTGTAGCTGTTGCTGCTGGTCCTGCAGCTGGTGCTGCTGCCGCAGAAGAAAAAACTTCTTTCGACGTAGTATTGAAGAGCGCTGGTGCAGCTAAACTTCAGGTAGTTAAGGCTGTTAAGGAAGCTTGTGGTCTTGGTTTGAAAGAAGCTAAAGACTTGGTAGACGGTGCTCCTAGCACAGTAAAAGAAGGTTTGGCTAAAGACGAAGCAGAATCATTGAAGAAAACATTGGAAGAAGCTGGAGCTGAAGTTGAACTTAAATAACATTGGCCTGGTAATCAGGTAATTCGGTTAGGAATCCTTCACAAGAGGATTCTTAACCTTTTTGTGTATATATTTCAAATTAAGTTCTCCAAATTCATTGACAGATGTCTTCAAATACTGTAAATCAAAGAGTTAATTTTGCTTCGACTAAGAATCCGCTCGAATACCCGGATTTCCTGGAAGTACAATTGAAGTCATTCCAAGACTTTCTACAATTAGATACCCCACCTGAAAAGCGCAAGAATGAGGGATTGTATAAAGTATTTGCTGAAAACTTCCCTATTGCCGATACAAGAAACAATTTTGTTCTTGAGTTTCTGGACTATTATATTGATCCGCCGCGTTATACCATCGATGATTGTATAGAGCGTGGGCTTACTTATAGTGTTCCCTTAAAAGCGAAACTTAAGCTTTACTGTACGGACCCCGATCATGAGGATTTTGATACAGTGATTCAGGACGTATTCCTCGGCCCGATTCCTTATATGACTGATAAGGCTACTTTCGTCATTAACGGTGCCGAACGCGTAGTTGTGTCACAGCTTCACCGTTCTCCGGGTGTGTTCTTCGGTCAGAGTGTACATGCCAATGGTACGAAACTTTATTCGGCTCGTATTATTCCGTTTAAGGGTTCGTGGATTGAGTTTGCTACTGACATCAATAATGTGATGTACGCATACATCGACCGTAAGAAGAAATTGCCGGTAACGACTTTGTTGCGTGCAATTGGCTTCGAGAATGACAAAGATATTCTTGAGATTTTCAACCTTGCAGAAGATGTGAAGGTGAACAAGACAAATCTGAAGAAAGTGCTAGGTCGTAAATTGGCTGCACGTGTCTTGAAAACATGGATTGAAGATTTCGTTGATGAAGATACCGGTGAAGTGGTTTCTATCGAGCGTAACGAAGTTATTATCGATCGTGAAACCGTACTGGAAGAGGTGCATATTGATGAAATTTTGGAGTCGGGAGTTCAGAACATCCTTTTACATAAAGATGAACCGAACCAGTCCGATTTCTCTATCATATATAATACGTTGCAGAAGGACCCGAGTAACTCGGAAAAAGAAGCTGTGTTGTATATCTACCGTCAGTTGCGTAACGCCGATCCGGCTGATGACGCAAGTGCAAGGGAGGTTATCAACAACTTGTTCTTCTCTGAAAAACGATATGACCTTGGTGATGTAGGTCGTTACAGAATCAATAAAAAGTTGAATCTGACGACTGATATGGACGTGCGTGTCCTCACGAAGGAAGATATCATTGAAATCATCAAATATCTGATTGAGCTGATTAACTCAAAAGCAGATGTGGATGATATTGACCACTTGAGTAACCGTCGTGTACGTACAGTAGGTGAGCAGCTTTCTAATCAGTTTGCTGTTGGTCTGGCTCGTATGTCTCGTACGATTCGCGAACGTATGAACGTTCGTGACAATGAAGTGTTTACTCCGATTGATTTGATTAACGCGAAGACAATCTCTTCTGTAATCAACTCATTCTTCGGAACGAACGCATTGTCGCAGTTCATGGATCAGACAAACCCCTTGGCTGAAATCACGCACAAGCGTCGTATGTCTGCCCTTGGTCCTGGTGGTCTTTCCCGTGAACGTGCCGGATTTGAGGTTCGTGACGTTCACTACACACACTATGGTCGTCTTTGTCCGATTGAGACTCCTGAAGGTCCGAACATCGGTTTGATTTCTTCATTGTGTGTATTTGCTAAGATTAATGATCTGGGATTCATCGAAACTCCGTACCGTAAGGTGGAAAACGGAAAAGTGGATCTTTCTGATAACGGTCTGATTTATCTGACTGCTGAAGAAGAGGAAGAAAAGGTTATTGCACAGGGAAATGCTCCGTTGAATGATGACGGTACATTTGTGCGTAACAAAGTTAAATCTCGTCAGGATGCTGACTTCCCGGTTGTTGAACCGACAGAGGTTGATTTGATGGACGTTTCTCCTCAGCAGATTGCATCAATCGCGGCTTCATTGATTCCGTTCCTGGAACATGATGATGCTAACCGTGCATTGATGGGATCAAACATGATGCGCCAGGCGGTTCCTTTGTTGAGGAGTGAAGCGCCGATCGTAGGTACAGGTATCGAACGTCAGTTGGTAAGAGACTCTCGTACGCAGATTACTGCGGAAGGAGATGGTGTTGTTGACTACGTTGATGCTACTACTATCCGTATTTTGTATGACCGTACAGAAGACGAAGAGTTCGTAAGTTTTGAACCTGCTTTGAAAGAATATAGAATACCTAAGTTCCGTAAGACTAACCAGAACATGACGATTGACTTGCGTCCGATTTGCGACAGAGGCCAGCGTGTGAAGAAAGGTGACATCTTGACTGAAGGTTATTCTACTGAAAAGGGTGAATTGGCATTGGGTAAGAACCTGTTGGTTGCTTACATGCCTTGGAAAGGTTACAACTATGAGGATGCTATCGTATTGAACGAACGTGTGGTACGCGAAGACTTGTTGACTTCGGTTCACGTAGAGGAATATTCTCTGGAAGTTCGTGAAACAAAACGTGGTATGGAAGAGTTGACTTCTGATATCCCGAATGTAAGTGAAGAAGCTACTAAAGACCTGGATGAAAATGGTATCGTAAGAATCGGTGCTCGTATCGAGCCGGGTGATATCATGATTGGTAAGATTACACCGAAGGGTGAATCTGATCCTTCTCCGGAAGAAAAATTGCTTCGTGCCATCTTTGGTGATAAGGCAGGTGATGTGAAAGATGCTTCATTGAAAGCTTCTCCTTCTTTGAAAGGTGTTGTGATCGATAAGAAACTTTTCTCACGTGTGATTAAGAATCGTAGCTCAAAACTGGCCGATAAAGCATTGTTGCCTAAGATCGATGATGAATTTGAATCTAAGGTCGCTGATCTGAAACGTATCCTGGTTAAGAAACTGATGACTTTGACTGAAGGTAAGGTTTCTCAAGGTGTGAAGGATTATCTGGGTGCGGAAGTAATTGCGAAAGGTTCTAAGTTCAGTGCTTCTGATTTTGATTCACTTGACTTTACTTCTATTCAGTTAAGCAACTGGACTAGTGATGACCATATTAATGGTATGATTCGTGATCTGGTGATGAATTTCATTAAGAAATACAAAGAGCTGGATGCTGAATTGAAACGTAAGAAGTTTGCTATTACAATTGGTGATGAACTTCCAGCTGGTATTATCCAGATGGCAAAAGTATATATTGCTAAGAAGCGTAAGATTGGTGTGGGTGATAAGATGGCAGGTCGCCACGGTAACAAGGGTATTGTATCCCGCGTTGTTCGTCAGGAAGATATGCCGTTCTTGTCGGATGGTACTCCGGTTGACATCGTATTGAATCCGTTGGGTGTGCCTTCTCGTATGAACATTGGTCAGATTTTTGAAGCTGTATTAGGACGTGCCGGAAAAACATTGGGTGTGAAATTTGCAACTCCTATTTTCGACGGTGCTACAATGGAAGATCTGGATCAGTGGACAGACAAGGCAGGATTGCCTCGCTACTGTAAAACTTATCTTTGTGATGGTGGTACAGGTGAGCAATTTGACCAGGCAGCTACTGTGGGTGTGACTTACATGTTGAAGTTGGGTCACATGGTTGAAGACAAGATGCATGCTCGTTCTATCGGTCCGTACTCATTGATTACTCAGCAACCTCTTGGTGGTAAAGCACAGTTCGGTGGTCAGCGTTTCGGAGAAATGGAGGTTTGGGCACTCGAAGGTTTTGGTGCTGCTCATATCCTGCAGGAAATCCTTACTATCAAGTCTGATGACGTGGTAGGACGTTCGAAAGCTTATGAAGCAATTGTGAAAGGTGAACCGATGCCGCAACCTGGTATTCCGGAATCCTTGAACGTATTGTTGCACGAGTTGAGAGGATTAGGTTTGAGTATCAACCTAGAATAAAATAATAAAGAATACGTGGTGTCAACAAGCCGATGACGGTCTGTTGACATCCGTGTCTTTTCAATTTCCAATGATTCAATTATCAAATCTCAATTATATAGAGTATGGCTTTTAGAAAAGAAAATAAGACGAAAAGTAATTTCTCGAAGATCTCAATTGGTCTGGCTTCTCCGGAAGAAATCCTTGAGAATTCGAGTGGTGAAGTTTTGAAGCCTGAAACCATTAATTACCGTACGTACAAACCCGAACGTGATGGTTTGTTCTGCGAGCGCATTTTTGGTCCTATCAAGGATTATGAATGTCATTGCGGTAAATACAAGCGTATCCGTTATAAAGGTATCGTCTGCGACCGTTGTGGTGTGGAAGTTACTGAAAAGAAAGTACGCCGTGAACGTATGGGACATATCCAGCTGGTTGTGCCGGTGGCTCACATCTGGTATTTCCGTTCGCTCCCTAATAAAATCGGTTATTTGCTCGGACTGCCGACGAAGAAACTGGATTCGATTATATACTACGAACGTTATGTTGTTATTCAGCCGGGTGTAAAAGCTGAAGACGGTGTAGCTGAATATGATTTGCTTTCGGAAGAAGAATATCTGGATATCCTGGATACGCTTCCAAAAGATAATCAATATCTTGAAGATAATGATCCGAACAAGTTTGTTGCAAAGATGGGTGCTGAAGCTATCTATGATTTGCTGGCTCGTCTGGATCTGGATGCTTTGTCTTACGAATTGCGTCACCGTGCAGGTAACGATGCTTCACAGCAACGTAAGAATGAGGCTTTGAAACGTCTTCAGGTAGTAGAATCGTTCCGTGCATCACGTGGACGCAACAAACCGGAATGGATGATTGTACGTATCGTACCGGTTATCCCACCCGAACTTCGTCCGTTGGTTCCGTTGGATGGTGGTCGTTTTGCTACATCTGACTTGAACGACCTTTATCGTCGTGTGATTATCCGTAATAACCGTCTGAAACGACTGATTGAAATCAAGGCTCCGGAAGTGATTTTGCGTAATGAAAAACGTATGCTTCAGGAATCTGTCGATTCTTTGTTTGATAACTCACGTAAGTCAAGTGCTGTGAAGACAGATGCCAACCGCCCGTTGAAGTCATTGTCTGACAGCTTGAAGGGTAAACAAGGACGTTTCCGTCAGAACTTGCTGGGTAAACGTGTTGACTACTCTGCTCGTTCGGTAATCGTCGTAGGTCCGGAATTGAGAATGGGTGAATGCGGTATTCCTAAATTGATGGCTGCCGAATTGTACAAGCCGTTTATTATTCGTAAGCTCATCGAACGTGGTATCGTTAAGACTGTTAAGTCTGCCAAGAAGATCGTTGACCGCAAGGAACCGGTGATCTGGGATATTCTGGAACATGTAATGAAAGGACATCCGGTACTGTTGAACCGTGCTCCGACATTGCACCGTCTGGGTATTCAGGCTTTCCAGCCTAAGATGATCGAAGGTAAAGCTATTCAGTTGCACCCGTTGGCATGTACGGCATTCAATGCCGACTTTGACGGTGACCAGATGGCTGTTCACTTGCCTTTGAGTAATGAAGCAATTCTGGAAGCACAAATGTTGATGCTTCAATCACATAATATCTTGAATCCGGCAAACGGTGCGCCTATTACTGTGCCTGCACAGGATATGGTTCTTGGTTTGTACTATATTACTAAGTTGCGTGCTGGTGCGAAAGGTGAAGGTCTGACATTCTACGGACCGGAAGAGGCGTTGATCGCTTACAATGAAGGTAAGGTAGATATTCATGCTCCGGTGAAAGTTATCGTGAAAGACGTTGATGAAAATGGTAACATTGTAGACGTAATGCGCGAAACTTCGGTAGGACGTGTGATTGTTAATGAAATCGTTCCGCCTGAAGCTGGTTATATCAATACAATTATCTCTAAGAAATCTCTTCGTGATATTATTAGTGATGTAATTAAGGTATGTGGTGTGGCTAAGGCTGCCGACTTCCTGGACGGAATCAAGAACTTAGGTTATCAGATGGCGTTCAAGGGTGGTTTGTCATTCAACTTGGGTGATATTATCATTCCGAAGGAAAAAGAAACGTTGGTACAGAAAGGTTACGACGAAGTAGAACAAGTCGTAAATAACTATAACATGGGTTTCATTACCAACAACGAACGTTACAACCAGGTGATCGATATCTGGACACATGTAAACTCTGAGTTGTCTAATATCCTGATGAAGACAATTTCTTCGGATGATCAGGGATTCAACTCTGTATATATGATGCTTGACTCTGGTGCTCGTGGTTCTAAAGAACAGATTCGTCAGTTGTCAGGTATGCGTGGTTTGATGGCAAAACCGCAGAAAGCAGGTGCTGAAGGTGGTCAGATCATCGAGAACCCGATTTTGTCAAACTTTAAAGAAGGACTTTCGGTGTTGGAGTACTTTATCTCTACCCACGGTGCTCGTAAAGGTTTGGCGGATACCGCTTTGAAGACTGCCGATGCCGGTTATCTGACCCGTCGTCTGGTGGACGTATCACATGATGTGATTATTACAGAAGAAGACTGCGGTACACTCCGCGGATTGGTTTGTACGGACCTTAAGAATAACGATGAGGTTATTGCTACTCTGTACGAACGTATCTTAGGACGTGTTTCCGTACATGATATTATTCATCCTACTACAGGTGAATTGCTTGTTGCCGGTGGTGAAGAAATCACAGAAGAAGTTGCCAAGAAAATTCAGGAGTCTCCGATCGAGAGTGTTGAAATCCGTTCGGTATTGACTTGTGAAGCTAAGAAGGGTGTTTGTGCTAAATGTTACGGACGTAACCTGGCAACGAGCCGCATGGTTCAGAAGGGTGAAGCTGTCGGTGTAATCGCTGCTCAGTCTATTGGTGAGCCGGGTACACAGTTGACATTGCGTACATTCCACGCCGGTGGTACTGCTGCAAATATTGCAGCTAACGCCAGTATCGTTGCTAAAAATAATGCACGTCTTGAATTTGAAGAGTTGCGTACAGTAGATATCGTTGACGAGATGGGTGAATCTGCAAAAGTGGTAGTAGGTCGTTTGGCCGAAGTACGTTTTGTGGATGTAAATACCGGTATTGTTCTTTCTACTCATAACGTACCTTATGGTTCAACACTGTATGTAAGTGATGGCGACTTGGTAGAAAAAGGCAAACTGATCGCTAAGTGGGACCCGTTCAATGCTGTTATTATTACAGAAGCAACCGGTAAGATCGAATTTGAGGGCGTAATTGAAAACGTTACTTATAAGGTTGAATCGGATGAAGCAACAGGTCTTCGTGAAATTATTATTATTGAATCCAAGGATAAAACCAAAGTTCCTACAGCTCATATTTTGACAGAGGACGGTGATTTGATCCGTACTTATAACTTACCGGTAGGTGGTCACGTAATCATCGAGAATGGTCAGAAGGTAAAAGCTGGTGAAGTAATCGTGAAGATTCCGCGTGCCGTAGGTAAAGCGGGTGATATCACGGGTGGTCTTCCTCGTGTTACTGAATTGTTTGAAGCTCGTAACCCGTCAAATCCGGCTGTCGTTTCTGAAATCGACGGTGAGGTAACAATGGGTAAGATCAAGCGTGGTAACCGTGAGATCATTGTAACTTCCAAGACTGGTGAGGTTAAAAAAATATCTGGTTGCACTGTCTAAGCAGATTCTGGTACAGGAAAATGACTATGTACGTGCAGGTACTCCGTTGTCTGACGGTGCTACTACTCCAGCAGATATCTTGGCAATTAAAGGTCCTACAGCTGTACAAGAATATATCGTGAATGAAGTTCAGGATGTATACCGCTTGCAGGGTGTGAAGATCAATGATAAGCACTTCGAGATTATCGTTCGTCAGATGATGCGTAAGGTTCAGATTGATGAACCGGGAGATACTCGTTTCCTCGAACAGCAAGTCGTAGACAAACTGGAATTCATGGAAGAAAATGATCGTATCTGGGGTAAGAAAGTCGTAGTGGATGCTGGTGATTCTCAAAATATGCAAGCTGGTCAGATTGTAACTGCCCGCAAGTTGCGTGATGAGAACAGTATGTTGAAACGTCGTGACTTGAAACCGGTTGAGGTTCGTGATGCTGTTGCTGCTACCTCTACTCAGATCCTTCAGGGTATTACACGTGCTGCTTTGCAGACTTCAAGCTTTATGTCGGCTGCTTCCTTCCAGGAAACAACGAAAGTCTTGAATGAGGCTGCTATCAACGGTAAGATCGATAAGTTGGAAGGTATGAAGGAAAATGTGATCTGTGGTCACTTGATTCCTGCAGGTACCGGTCAGCGCGAATTTGAAAAACTCATCGTTGGATCAAAAGAAGAGTACGATCGTATCTTGGCTAACAAGAAAACAGTACTTGACTACAATGAAGTAGAATAAATACAATTCAATTGACTATATGAGAAGGAGCGATTGCCAGATTGGGTAATTGCTCCTTTTTTTATTTCTTTTTTACTTGTGTGTATTACCATTAGTCTCAGGAAAAATGTGTTATTTTGCAGGATAACTTTTTAATCATATAAAATATGGAAGAACAAAATAACAATGGACAATTACAGATTGAATTGAGAGAAGAGATAGCGCAGGGAACTTATGCAAATCTAGCTATTATTACTCATTCTAGTTCTGAATTCATCCTTGACTTCGTGCGCATAATGCCGGGCATACCGAAGGCTGGCGTGCAATCTCGCATTATTGTGGCTCCGGAACACGCAAAACGCTTGCTGCGGGCATTGGAAGACAATATAGCAAAGTATGAACGGGTATTCGGCCCGATTCGTACTTCAGATGAACCTTCTCTTCCTCCCTTGGCGGGTGTAAAAGGCGAAGCATGAAGATGATATAAAAACATTAAAAAAGAAAAAAAGTTGTAGCGCATTGAATATTCAAATATTATTCGTATTTTTGCAGCCCAAAATGTATAGTTACGAAATTAATATAACAATAATATAAATCAAAAAACAATTAAAATGCCTACAATTCAGCAATTAGTAAGAAAAGGACGCGAAGTGCTGGTGGAGAAAAGTAAATCTCCAGCCTTGGATTCATGTCCTCAAAGACGTGGCGTTTGCGTGAGAGTATACACTACTACTCCGAAGAAGCCGAACTCTGCAATGCGTAAAGTAGCTCGTGTACGTTTGACTAACCAAAAAGAGGTGAACTCATACATTCCGGGAGAAGGACACAATTTGCAGGAACACTCAATCGTTTTGGTACGTGGTGGTCGTGTAAAAGACCTTCCGGGTGTGCGTTATCACATTGTACGTGGTACACTTGATACAGCAGGTGTTGCTGGTCGTACTCAAAGACGTTCAAAGTATGGTGCTAAGCGTCCGAAACCAGGACAAGCTGCTGCTCCTGCTAAAGGTAAGAAGAAATAAGGATTAAGACCTAATTAAAATTAAAGTAATAACTTACGTTTTAGTTTGTTGGAAATGCTAAAGGTTGAGTAAATTCTCCGGAGGGAGAGTTGAAGAAGTCAAGAAGTAGACAACCAAGAACAAAAAACATTATTTTTCAAACAAATGAGAAAAGCAAAACCAAAAAAACGCGTAATCCTTCCGGATCCCGTGTTTAATGACCAAAAGGTTTCTAAGTTCGTGAACCACTTGATGTATGATGGAAAGAAAAATACATCTTATGAAATCTTTTATGCCGCTCTGGAAACAGTGAAAGCTAAACTTCCTAACGAAGAAAAATCTGCTCTCGAAATCTGGAAAAAGGCTTTGGATAATGTAACTCCGCAAGTGGAAGTAAAGTCTCGCCGTGTAGGTGGTGCTACTTTCCAAGTTCCTACTGAAATCCGTCCGGATCGTAAAGAATCAATTTCAATGAAGAATCTGATTCTGTTTGCTCGTAAAAGAGGTGGTAAATCAATGGCTGACAAGTTGGCTGCTGAAATTATGGATGCCTTCAATGAACAAGGCGGTGCATACAAACGTAAAGAAGACATGCATAGAATGGCAGAAGCTAACCGTGCATTTGCTCATTTTAGATTCTAATACTGTAAGAAACCAAATATAAACTTAAAGTAAAGGAATTAGAAGATGGCTAAACATGATTTACATTTAACTCGTAATATCGGTATCATGGCTCACATCGATGCCGGAAAAACAACTACTTCTGAACGTATCCTGTTCTACACTGGATTGACTCACAAAATTGGTGAAGTTCATGACGGTGCTGCTACTATGGACTGGATGGAACAGGAGCAAGAACGTGGTATCACTATTACATCTGCTGCTACAACAACAAGATGGAAATATGCTGGTGATACTTATAAAATTAACTTGATTGACACTCCGGGGCACGTTGATTTTACTGCAGAGGTAGAACGTTCATTGCGTATCCTTGATGGAGCTGTGGCTGCTTATTGTGCTGTTGGTGGTGTTGAGCCTCAATCAGAAACTGTATGGCGTCAAGCTGATAAATATAACGTTCCTCGTATTGCTTATGTTAATAAGATGGACCGTTCTGGTGCAGACTTCTTTGAAGTAGTTCGCCAGATGAAGGATGTGCTTGGAGCTAATCCGTGTCCGATTGTTGTTCCTATTGGTGCTGAAGAATCTTTTAAAGGTCTTGTTGATCTTATCAAAATGAAAGCTATTTATTGGCACGATGAAACAATGGGTGCTGACTACAGTGTTGAGGAAATTCCGGCAGAACTTGTCGATGAAGCTAACGAGTGGAGAGACAAGATGCTTGAAAAAGTAGCTGAATTTGATGATGCTTTGATGGAGAAATATTTCGATGATCCTTCTACTATTACTGAAGAAGAAGTGTTGAGAGCTCTTCGCAATGCAACAGTTCAGATGGCCGTAGTCCCCATGCTTTGTGGGTCTTCTTTCAAGAACAAAGGTGTTCAGACATTGCTTGACTATGTTTGTGCTTTTTTGCCTTCTCCGCTTGATACAGAGAATGTAATAGGTACAAATCCTAATACTGGAGCTGAAGAAGATCGTAAACCAAGTGATGATGAAAAAACATCAGCTTTAGCATTTAAGATCGCAACTGACCCATATGTAGGTCGTTTGACTTTCTTCCGTGTTTATTCAGGTAAAATTGAAGCAGGTTCTTATATCTACAACTCTCGCTCTGGTAAGAAAGAACGCGTTTCTCGTCTGTTCCAGATGCACTCTAACAAACAGAATCCGGTTGAAGTAATCGGTGCTGGTGATATCGGCGCAGGTGTAGGTTTTAAGGATATTCACACTGGTGATACTTTGTGTGATGAAAACGCTCCGATCGTACTTGAATCTATGGACTTCCCGGAACCAGTTATCGGTATCGCTGTAGAACCTAAGACGCAGAAGGATATGGATAAGCTGTCTAACGGTTTGGCTAAATTGGCTGAAGAAGATCCGACGTTTACTGTGAAGACAGACGAACAGACAGGTCAGACGGTTATTTCTGGTATGGGTGAGCTTCACTTGGATATCATTATTGATCGTTTGAAACGTGAGTTCAAGGTAGAATGTAACCAGGGTAAGCCGCAGGTTAACTACAAAGAAGCTATCACGAAGACAGTTAATTTGCGTGAAGTATATAAGAAGCAATCTGGTGGGCGTGGTAAGTTTGCTGATATCATCGTGAATATTGGTCCGGCTGATGCAGATTTCACTTTGGGTGGTTTGCAGTTTGTTGACGAAGTGAAAGGTGGTAACATTCCTAAGGAATTTATTCCTGCTGTTCAGAAAGGCTTTACGAATGCTATGAAGAGTGGTGTTTTGGCAGGTTATCCGCTGGATTCATTGAAAGTTACTTTGGTTGATGGTTCATTCCATCCGGTTGACTCTGATCAGTTGTCATTCGAAATCTGTGCAATGCAGGCTTATAAAAATGCATGTGCTAAGGCAGGTCCTGTTTTGATGGAACCTATCATGAAGCTGGAAGTTGTAACTCCGGAAGAGAATATGGGTGATGTTATCGGTGACTTGAACAAACGTCGTGGACAGGTTGAAGGTATGGAATCTAGTCGTTCTGGTGCCCGTATCGTGAAAGCGATGGTTCCGCTGGCAGAAATGTTTGGTTATGTAACAGCTTTACGTACTATCACTTCTGGTCGTGCAACTTCATCAATGACTTACTCTCATCACGCTCAGGTTTCTTCTTCTATTGCCAAGGCTGTATTGGAAGAAGTAAAAGGACGTGCTGATTTACTCTAAAATATCTAAAGCAGCAGGCTAGCGAATGACTCTTAGCCTGCCGCTTTATCTTATTATAAATGTATTAATTAAAAAAAAATAATGAGTCAGAAAATTAGAATTAAATTGAAATCTTACGACCACAACTTGGTTGACAAGTCAGCTGAGAAAATTGTAAGAACTGTAAAAGCTACAGGTGCTATTGTTAGCGGTCCGATACCTCTGCCTACGCACAAGCGTATCTTTACTGTGAACCGTTCGACTTTCGTAAACAAAAAGTCTCGTGAGCAATTTGAACTCTCTTCTTATAAGAGATTGATCGACATCTATAGCTCAACAGCTAAGACAGTAGATGCTCTGATGAAGTTGGAATTGCCAAGTGGTGTGGAAGTAGAAATTAAAGTTTGATAATTAAAAATTAGTGAAATGCCAGGATTATTAGGAAAAAAAATCGGAATGACATCCGTTTTCAGTGCCGATGGTAAAAATGTACCATGCACTGTTATCGAAGCAGGTCCTTGTGTTGTTACTCAAGTTAAAACTGTAGAAAAAGATGGCTATGCAGCTGTTCAGTTGGGTTTTCAGGACAAAAAGGAAAAACATACAACTAAACCGTTGATGGGACATTTTAAAAGAGCAGGAGTAACACCGAAGAGACACTTGGCTGAGTTCAAAGAATTTGGAACAGATTTGAATCTGGGTGATACTATTACCGTAGAGATGTTTAACGATGCTAACTTTGTTGACGTTGTTGGAACTTCTAAAGGTAAAGGTTTCCAGGGTGTAGTAAAAAGACATGGTTTTGGTGGTGTGGGTCAGGCTACTCACGGACAGCACAACCGCGCTCGTAAACCGGGTTCTATTGGTGCTTGTTCTTACCCTGCAAAAGTATTCAAGGGAATGCGCATGGGTGGACAACTTGGTGGTGACAGAGTCACTGTACAAAACTTGCAGGTATTAAAAGTAATCGCGGATCATAACCTTCTTTTGATTAAAGGTTCTATCCCGGGTTGCAAAGGTTCAATCGTATTAATTGAGAAATAATGGAAGTTAACGTATATAACATTAAAGGTGAAGACACTGGGAGAAAGGTTACGTTAAACGAATCTATCTTCGGAATTGAGCCCAACGACCACGCTATCTATTTGGACGTAAAACAATTTATGGCTAATCAGCGTCAGGGTACTCATAAGTCAAAAGAAAGAAGTGAAATCAGTGGTTCAACTCGTAAGATCGGTCGCCAGAAAGGTGGTGGCGGAGCTCGTCGTGGTGATATGAACTCACCGGTTCTTGTAGGTGGTGCCCGCGTTTTCGGTCCGAAACCAAGAGACTACTTCTTCAAGTTGAATAAAAAAGTTAAGACATTGGCTCGTAAGTCAGCTTTGTCTTATAAAGCTCAAAACGATGCAATCGTTGTCGTTGAGGATTTCACATTTGAAGCTCCTAAGACAAAAGATTTCGTTGCAATGACAAAAAATCTTAAAGTTTCCGATAAAAAGCTACTTGTAATTTTACCGGAAGCAAATAAAAACGTATATTTGTCAGCTCGTAACATTGAGGGTGCTAATGTGCAGACTATCTCGGGATTAAATACTTACAGAGTATTGAATGCTGGGGTTGTTGTGCTTACTGAAAACTCTCTGAAGGCTATTGACAATATCTTAATTTAAAAAGGAGGCTTAAATAATGGGAATTATTATTAAACCGTTGGTAACAGAGAAAATGACTGCAATCACAGATAAGCTGAATCGTTTCGGCTTTGTTGTACGTCCTGAAGCTAACAAACTGGAAATTAAGAAGGAAATTGAAGCTCTTTATAATGTTACAGTAGTTGATGTGAATACTGTGAAGTATGCTGGCAAAAATAAGAGCCGTTATACCAAAGCAGGTATCATCAATGGTCGTACGAATGCTTTCAAAAAAGCAATCGTGACATTGAAAGAAGGAGATACTATTGATTTTTATAGCAATATTTAATAAAAATGGCAGTACGTAAATTTAAGCCCACAACACCGGGGCAAAGACATAAAATTATTGGTACTTTCGAAGAAATTACTGCATCAGTACCAGAAAAGTCTCTTGTATATGGTAAGAAATCATCTGGAGGTCGTAACAGCGAAGGTAAGATGACTATGCGCTACATTGGTGGCGGTCATAGAAAGGTGATTAGAATTGTTGATTTCAAGAGAAATAAGGACGGTGTTCCAGCAGTAGTTAAAACAATTGAATACGATCCGAATCGTTCGGCTCGTATCGCTCTGTTATTTTACGCTGATGGAGAAAAAAGATATATTATTGCTCCCAATGGATTGCAAGTTGGTGCGACTCTGATGTCAGGTGAAACAGCAGCGCCAGAGATTGGTAATGCTCTTCCTCTTCAAAACATTCCGGTGGGTACTGTGATTCACAATATCGAATTACGTCCGGGACAGGGTGCTGCTCTGGTTCGTTCAGCTGGTAACTTTGCACAGTTGACTTCTCGTGAGGGTAAGTATTGTGTAATTAAGTTGCCTTCAGGTGAAGTTAGACAGATTCTTAGCACTTGTAAAGCTACTATCGGTAGTGTAGGTAACTCTGATCATGGATTGGAAAGTTCAGGTAAAGCTGGACGTTCTCGTTGGCAAGGACGTCGTCCTCGTAACCGTGGTGTTGTAATGAACCCGGTTGATCACCCGATGGGTGGTGGTGAAGGACGTGCTTCTGGAGGTCACCCAAGATCACGTAAGGGATTGTACGCTAAGGGACTTAAGACTAGAGCTCCTAAGAAACAGTCGTCTAAGTACATTATTGAGAGAAGAAAAAAGTAATCTGATTAATTGAGTAAACTATGAGTCGTTCATTAAAAAAAGGTCCATATATTAACGTTAAGCTTGAAAAGAGAATTCTTGCCATGAATGAATCAGGTAAGAAAGTCGTAGTAAAGACTTGGGCCAGAGCTTCAATGATTTCGCCTGATTTTGTAGGCCATACAGTTGCAGTTCACAATGGAAATAAATTTATTCCTGTTTATGTTACCGAGAATATGGTAGGACACAAGTTGGGCGAATTTGCTCCAACTCGTACATTCAGAGGACACGCTGGTAACAAGAAAAGATAACAGGATTTATTTGAAATAATAAAGTAATAAATAATAATGGGAGCAAGAAAAAAAATATCGGCTGAAAAGAGAAAAGAAGCCCTTAAGACCATGTATTTTGCAAAATTGCAAAATGTTCCTACTTCTCCGCGTAAGATGCGTCTGGTTGCAGACATGATCCGTGGTATGGAAGTGAACAGAGCACTTGGTGTTTTGAAATTTTCTTCAAAAGAAGCTGCTGCAAGAGTGGAAAAATTGCTTCGCTCTGCAATTGCTAACTGGGAACAGAAAAACGAACGTAAAGCGGAAAGTGGCGAGTTGTTCGTAACACAGATTTTTGTTGATGGTGGAGCTACACTCAAAAGAATGAGACCGGCACCACAGGGTAGAGGTTATAGAATTCGCAAACGTTCAAATCACGTAACATTGTTCGTTGGTGCTAAAAGTAATAACGAAGATCAAAATTAAGGTAGATGGGACAAAAAGTTAATCCAATAAGCAACCGTTTAGGAATTATCAGAGGATGGGATTCTAACTGGTATGGTGGAAATGATTACGGTGATTCTTTGCTGGAAGATAGCAAAATCCGTAAATATCTTAATGCAAGACTTGCAAAAGCAAGTGTATCAAGAATCGTAATTGAACGTACGCTGAAGCTCGTTACTATTACTGTTTGCACTGCTCGCCCGGGTATTATTATCGGTAAAGGTGGCCAAGAAGTTGATAAGTTAAAAGAGGAGTTGAAGAAGGTTACCGACAAAGATATTCAAATCAATATCTTTGAAGTGAAGAGACCGGAACTGGATGCTGTGATTGTTGCTAACAACATCGCTCGTCAGGTTGAAGGTAAAATTGCCTATCGCCGTGCCATCAAAATGGCTATCGCAAACACAATGCGTATGGGTGCTGAAGGTATCAAAATTCAGATTTCAGGACGTTTGAATGGAGCTGAAATGGCCCGTTCTGAAATGTATAAAGAAGGAAGAACTCCGTTGCACACTTTCAGAGCTGATATCGACTACTGTCATGCAGAAGCATTGACTAAAGTAGGTCTTTTAGGTATCAAAGTTTGGATTTGTAGAGGTGAAGTGTTTGGTAAGAAAGAATTGGCTCCGAACTTTACACAAAGCAAAGAAAGTGGTCGTGGAAACAATAGTGGAAACAACGGCGGAAAGAACTTCAAAAGAAAGAAAAATAATCGCTAAACGAATTTGAATTTTAGGAAACTATGTTACAACCGAAAAAGACAAAATTCAGAAGACAACAAAAAGGCCGTCAGAAAGGTAATGCCCAGAGAGGCAACCAGCTGGCCTTTGGTTCTTTTGGCATAAAGGCTTTGGAGACTAAGTGGATTACAGGCCGTCAGATCGAAGCTGCTCGTATTGCAGTAACAAGATATATGCAACGTCAAGGACAGATCTGGATCCGTATATTCCCGGATAAACCGATCACTAGAAAACCTGCCGATGTACGTATGGGTAAAGGTAAAGGTGCTCCAGAGGGATTTGTAGCTCCTGTGACTCCAGGTAGAATCATTATTGAAGCTGAAGGAGTATCTTACGAAATCGCGAAAGAAGCATTGCGCTTAGCTGCTCAAAAGCTTCCTATTACAACGAAGTTTGTCGTAAGACGTGATTATGATATTCAAAATCAAAATGCGTAAGTGTTATGAAAATTGCAGAAATAAAAGAAATGACTACTAATGATTTAGTAGAAAGAGTAGAGGCGGAAACAGCTAATTATAACCAAATGGTTATTAATCATTCTATTTCTCCTTTGGAAAATCCTGCTCAAATCAAACAATTACGCAGGACTATTGCGCGTATGAAAACAGAATTGCGCGAAAGAGAACTTAACAATAAATGATCAGCTTGATGGAAGCAAGAAATTTAAGAAAAGAAAGAACAGGGGTTGTGTTGAGCAATAAGATGGATAAGACCATCACAGTTGCTGCCAAATTTAAGGAAAAACACCCTATATATGGTAAGTTCGTTAGTAAAACGAAGAAGTACCATGCTCACGATGAAAAGAATGAATGCAATATCGGTGATACTGTAAGCATCATGGAAACTCGTCCTTTGAGCAAGACTAAAAGATGGAGATTAGTAGAAATAATTGAAAGAGCTAAGTAATTATGATACAAGTAGAATCCAGACTTACAGTATGTGATAACAGTGGAGCGAAAGAGGCGTTGTGTATCCGCGTTTTGGGTGGTACAGGTCGTCGTTATGCTTCAGTGGGGGATGTCATTGTAGTTTCAGTGAAGAGTGTTATCCCTTCTAGTGATGTTAAAAAAGGTGCAGTATCAAAGGCTTTGATTGTACGTACAAAGAAAGAAATCCGTCGTCCTGATGGTTCTTATATACGTTTTGATGATAATGCTTGCGTGTTGTTGAATAATGCAGGTGAAATTAGAGGTAGTCGTATTTTCGGTCCTGTAGCAAGAGAACTTCGTGCTACAAACATGAAAGTTGTGTCACTTGCGCCTGAGGTACTTTAATTTGTAAAAGATTTAAGTAATGAGTAAATTACATATTAAAAAAGGCGATACAGTTTACGTAAATGCTGGCGAAGATAAGGGCAAAACTGGTCGTGTATTGAAGGTTCTTGTTAAAGAAGGACGTGCATTTGTAGAAGGTATCAATATGGTATCTAAAAGCACAAAACCGAATGCTAAGAATCCGCAAGGTGGTATCGTGAAGCAGGAAGCTTCTATCCACATTTCAAACTTGAACCCGGTTGATCCAAAAACTGGTAAAGCAACGCGTATTGGGAGAAAAAAGAGTTCGGAAGGAACTTTAGTGCGTTATTCTAAAAAATCAGGAGAGGAGATTAAGTAATGAGTAATACTGCTAGTCTTAAGAAAGAATATGCAGAGCGTATAGCACCTGCATTGAAATCACAGTTCCAGTATTCTTCTACAATGCAGGTACCCGTACTTAAGAAGATTGTTATCAATCAAGGGTTAGGTATGGCTGTTGCTGATAAGAAGATTATCGAAGTTGCAATCAATGAAATGACAGCTATCACAGGTCAGAAAGCTGTAGCTACCATTTCTCGTAAAGATATCGCAAACTTTAAGTTGCGTAAAAAAATGCCGATTGGTGTTATGGTAACTTTACGTCGTGAAAGAATGTACGAATTCCTTGAAAAATTGGTTCGTGTAGCTCTTCCTCGTATTCGTGACTTCAAAGGTATCGAAAGTAAGTTTGATGGTAAAGGTAACTATACCCTTGGTATTCAGGAACAAATCATTTTCCCTGAAATAAATATCGATAGTATTACAAGAATTCTCGGAATGAATATTACCTTTGTAACCTCTGCGGAAACAGATGAAGAAGGTTATGCTTTGCTGAAGGAATTCGGTTTACCTTTTAAAAACGCTAAAAAAGACTAATAGATATGGCAAAGGAATCAATGAAAGCACGTGAAGTAAAACGTGCTAAATTAGTAGCCAAATACGCCGAAAGAAGAGCTGCTTTGAAGCAAATCGTAAGAACAGGTGATCCTGCTGATGCTTTTGAAGCTGCACAGAAGTTGCAAGAGTTGCCAAAGAATTCTAATCCGATTCGGATGCACAACCGTTGCAAACTGACTGGACGTCCTAAAGGTTATATTCGTCAATTCGGAATTTCGAGAATTCAATTCCGTGAGATGGCATCTAACGGACTGATCCCAGGCGTAAAAAAAGCAAGCTGGTAATTATTGTTTAAATATTGTCAGGGTAGTCCTGATTAATTTAATTTATTTTTATATGACTGATCCAATAGCAGATTATTTAACGAGGTTGCGGAACGCGATTGGTGCAAAGCACAGAGTTGTTGAAGTTCCCGCTTCGAACTTGAAAAAAGAAATCACTAAGATTCTTTTTGAAAAAGGCTACATTCTTAATTATAAGTTTGTAGAAGATGGTCCTCAAGGAACTATTAAGGTTGCCTTGAAGTATGATTCTGTTAACAAAGTTAACGCAATCAAAAAGTTAGAAAGAATATCTTCTCCGGGTATGCGTAAGTATACTGGTTACAAAGATATGCCGCGTGTTATTAATGGGTTGGGTATTGCTATAATATCTACTTCCAAAGGTGTAATGACTAACAAAGAGGCTGCAGAACTGAAGATCGGTGGTGAAGTCTTGTGTTATGTATATTAATTAGGAGGAATTAGAATGTCAAGAATAGGAAAATTACCCATTAGTATCCCTGCTGGAGTGACAGTCACTCTGAAGGATAATGTGGTTACCGTAAAGGGACCCAAAGGCGAAATGAGCCAATATGTGAATCCTGCTATCAATGTTGCCATTGAAGACGGACACGTAACTTTAACAGAAAACGATAAAGAAATGCTTGATAACCCAAAGCAAAAACATGCTTTCCACGGTTTGTATCGTTCTTTGGTTCACAACATGGTTGTGGGCGTATCTGAAGGATACAAGAAGGAACTGGAACTTGTTGGTGTAGGTTATCGTGCTTCTAACCAAGGTAACATCATTGAGCTTGCTTTAGGTTATACACACAATATTTTCATTCAATTACCTGCTGAGGTAAAAGTTGAAACTAAGTCTGAAAGAAATAAGAATCCTCTTATTATATTGGAATCGTGTGACAAACAATTGCTTGGTCAAGTTTGCTCTAAAATACGTTCTTTCCGTAAGCCTGAACCATACAAGGGTAAAGGTATTAAGTTTGTTGGCGAAGTAATTCGTAGAAAGTCTGGTAAATCAGCCGGCGCTAAGTAATTCATATAAAATTAGATTATTATGACAACAAAAATAGAAAGACGAGTTAAGATCAAATATAGAGTACGCAACAAAATTTCAGGTACTACTGAATGTCCGCGTATGAGTGTATTTAGAAGTAACAAGCAAATTTATGTCCAGATTATCGATGATCTTTCTGGTAAGACACTGGCTGCCGCTTCTTCTTTAGGTTTGACTGATAAAGTTGCTAAAAAAGAACAAGCTGCTAAAGTGGGTGAAATGATTGCTAAAAAGGCTCAGGAAGCAGGTATAACTACTGTTGTTTTCGACCGTAATGGTTACTTGTATCATGGGAGAGTAAAAGAAGTAGCTGATGCTGCTCGTAACGGTGGACTTAAATTTTAATCATTATGGCAGGAGTTAATAATAGAGTTAAGATTACTAACGATATAGAACTGAAAGATAGATTAGTTGCTATTAATCGTGTTACTAAAGTTACCAAAGGTGGTAGAACTTTTAGTTTCTCTGCAATCGTTGTTGTAGGTAACGAAGAAGGTATCATTGGTTGGGGACTTGGTAAAGCAGGTGAAGTAACAGCTGCTATCGCTAAAGGTGTTGAATCAGCTAAAAAGAACCTGGTGAAAGTGCCTATTTTGAAAGGTACTGTTCCTCATGAACAATCAGCTAGATTTGGTGGTGCTGAAGTATTCATCAAACCTGCATCTCACGGAACTGGTGTTGTAGCTGGTGGTGCTATGCGTGCTGTATTGGAGAGTGTTGGTGTTACTGACGTTTTGGCTAAATCTAAAGGTTCTTCAAATCCGCACAACCTTGTTAAAGCTACAATCGAAGCTTTAAGTGAAATGCGTGATGCAAGAATGGTTGCTCAGAACAGAGGTATTAGTGTTGAAAAAGTATTTAGAGGATAAGGAGGAGATATGTCAACTATAAAGATTAAACAAGTTAAAAGTAGAATTGGTGCTCCAGCTGATCAGAAAAGAACTCTCGATGCACTGGGACTTCGTAAATTGAACCGTGTGGTTGAACACGAAAGCACTCCTTCAATTCTTGGGATGGTAGATAAAGTAAAACACTTGGTTGCCATTGTTAAGTAATTATTTGTTGAATAATAAAACGAAATTACAATATGAACTTAAGTAATTTAAAACCTGCAGAGGGATCTACTAAGACAAGAAAAAGAATTGGACGTGGAACTGGTTCTGGCTTAGGCGGTACTTCTACAAGAGGTCATAAGGGAGCTAAATCAAGATCTGGATACTCTAAGAAGATCGGTTTTGAAGGTGGTCAGATGCCTCTTCAACGTCGAGTTCCTAAATTTGGTTTCAAGAATATCAATCGTGTAGAATATAAAGCCATCAATCTGGATACTATCCAGAAACTTGCTGAAGCTAAGAGCTTGGCAAAAATTGGTGTAAACGACTTTATCGAAGCAGGATTTATATCTTCAAATCAGTTGGTAAAAGTATTGGGTAACGGAACTCTGACTAACAAGCTGGAAGTAGAAGCTCATGCATTCTCTAAGACTGCAACTGCTGCTATTGAAGCTGCTGGTGGAACTGTAGTAAAACTCTGATTCAATGAGAAAAGCTATTGAAACATTAAAGAATATATGGAAGATTGAGGATCTGAGACAGCGGATCCTCATCACCATATTGTTTGTGGCAATTTACCGTTTCGGATCATATGTCGTATTACCAGGTATCAATCCGGCAATGCTGGCAAAATTGCACGAACAAACAAGTGAAGGCCTTTTAGCCTTGTTAAATATGTTCTCTGGAGGAGCATTTTCTAATGCCTCTATTTTTGCATTAGGAATCATGCCTTATATCTCTGCATCTATCGTAATCCAGTTGTTGGGAATCGCTGTGCCGTATTTCCAGAAGCTGCAACGCGAAGGTGAGAGCGGCAGAAGAAAAATGAATCAATATACTCGTTATTTGACGATTGCTATATTGTTAGTTCAGGCCCCTTCTTATTTGCTCAATCTTAAAATGCAGGCTGGCCCTTCCTTAAATGCTTCATTAGATTGGACTCTGTTTATGGTTACCTCTACCATTATTTTGGCAGCAGGTAGTATGTTTATTTTGTGGCTTGGTGAAAGAATTACTGATAAAGGTATTGGTAACGGTATTTCATTTATCATCTTGATTGGTATTATCGCTCGTTTCCCTGATGCTTTGTTGCAAGAAGTTGTATCCAGAGTAGCAAATAAGAGTGGTGGTTTGATCATGTTTATAATTGAAATCGTATTCTTGTTATTAGTGATTGGTGCTGCTATTCTTTTGGTACAAGGTACAAGAAAGATTCCTGTACAGTATGCAAAAAGAATTGTTGGTAACAAGCAATATGGTGGTGCTAGACAATACATTCCTTTGAAAGTGAATGCTGCTGGTGTTATGCCTATCATTTTTGCTCAGGCAATCATGTTTATTCCAATTACGTTTATCGGTTTTTCAAATGTAAATGATGCGGGCGGTTTCTTGCATGCGTTTACAGATCATACAAGTTTCTGGTATAATTTTGTTTTTGCGGTAATGATTATATTATTTACATATTTCTATACTGCAATTACAATTAATCCGACTCAGATGGCTGAGGATATGAAGAGAAATAATGGTTTCATCCCTGGTATTAAACCGGGAAAGAAAACAGCAGAGTATATTGATGATATAATGTCTCGTATTACTTTGCCGGGTTCTTTCTTCTTGGCTTTAGTTGCTATTATGCCTGCTTTTGCCGGTATATTCGGAGTGCAAGCAGGATTTGCTCAATTCTTCGGCGGTACATCTTTGTTAATTCTTGTAGGTGTTGTTCTTGATACACTGCAACAGGTTGAAAGTCATTTGTTGATGAGACACTATGATGGTCTGTTGAAGTCTGGTCGTATTAAAGGACGCGCTGGTGTAGCGGCATATTAATTCTTTAGATTAGAAATGATATTTCTTAAAACAGAAGATGAAATAGAATTGCTCCGTCAGAGTAACCTGCTTGTTGGTAAAACTCTTGCAGAGGTTGCCAAACTGGTGAAGCCTGGTGTAACTACACGTGAGTTGGATAAGGTTGCTGAAGAGTTCATTAGAGATCATGGGGCAACTCCAACTTTCAAAGGATTTCCGAATCAATATGGAGAACCATTTCCCGCATCTCTTTGTACTTCTGTTAATGAGCAGGTTGTACATGGAATCCCAGGGGATATTGTACTGAAAGATGGCGATATCGTATCAGTGGATTGCGGAACTTACATGAATGGTTTTTGTGGTGATTCTGCTTATACTTTTTGTGTAGGAGAGGTGGACGAAGAAATTCGTAACTTGTTGAAGGTAACTAAAGAAGCGTTATATATTGGCATTCAGAACGCAGTGCAAGGCAAAAGAATCGGAGACATCGGGTATGCTATTCAGCAATATTGTGAGTCTCACTCTTATGGTGTAGTGCGTGAGTTTGTTGGTCATGGCATTGGTAAAGAGATGCACGAAGATCCTCAAGTGCCTAATTATGGTAAAAGAGGATATGGACCTTTGATGAAAAGAGGCCTTTGCATAGCGATAGAGCCGATGATAACATTGGGAGATCGACAAGTGATTATGGAACGTGATGGATGGACTGTGAGGACCAGAGATCGTAAATGTGCTGCACATTTTGAACATACGATAGCTGTTGGAGCTGGTGAAGCTGATATTTTGTCTTCATTCAAATTCATAGAAGAAGTTTTAGGAGATAAAGCAATATAATATGGCAAAGCAATCTGCAATAGAACAAGATGGAGTTATAGTTGAAGCATTGTCAAATGCAATGTTTCGTGTTGAATTAGAAAACGGACATGAGATTACTGCACATATTTCAGGTAAGATGCGGATGCATTACATCAAGATTTTGCCGGGAGATAAAGTGAGAGTCGAAATGTCTCCTTACGACTTATCGAAAGGAAGAATTGTGTTTAGATATAAATAAAATAAGATATGAAAGTAAGAGCATCATTAAAGAAACGCACGCCAGAATGTAAGATCGTTAGACGTAATGGCCGTTTGTATGTTATTAACAAGAAAAATCCTAAGTATAAACAACGTCAAGGATAATTTGTTATTTTTGCAAAAAAAATAATTAAGTATATGGCTATAAGAATAGTTGGTGTAGATTTACCTCAGAACAAAAGAGGTGAAATTGCGTTGACCTATGTATATGGAATAGGTCGCAGTAGTTCAGCAAAAATTTTAGATAAAGCTGGTGTAGATAAAGATCTGAAGGTTAAAGACTGGACAGATGATCAAGCTGCTAAGATTCGTGAGATTATCGGTGCAGAGTATAAAGTGGAAGGTGATCTTCGTTCTGAAATCCAATTGAACATTAAGCGATTAATGGATATTGGTTGCTATCGTGGTGTACGTCACCGTATTGGTCTGCCTGTTAGAGGTCAGAGCACTAAGAACAATGCACGTACTCGTAAAGGTAGAAAGAAAACCGTTGCTAATAAGAAAAAAGCTACTAAATAATAATTGTTGATATGGCAAAAAAAACAGTTGCAGCTAAAAAGAGAAATGTGAAAGTAGACGCTAATGGACAGTTGCATGTTCATTCATCTTTCAACAATATTATTGTTTCTCTTGCAAACAGTGAAGGGCAGATTATCTCTTGGTCATCTGCTGGTAAAATGGGATTTAGAGGTTCTAAAAAGAATACTCCTTATGCAGCGCAGATGGCTGCCCAGGATTGTGCAAAGATTGCATTCGATCTTGGCCTGAGAAAGGTAAAAGCATATGTGAAGGGTCCAGGTAACGGACGTGAGTCTGCTATTAGAACTATCCACGGTGCTGGTATCGAAGTTACTGAAATCATTGACGTGACTCCGCTTCCACATAATGGTTGTCGTCCTCCGAAAAGACGTAGAGTTTAATTTACCTTTAACTTACACAATGATCTTGATTTTGTTTTTGGATTACATTTAATTTCTCTCTGTAATCGCGGCTGCAACAAATTAAGTTCATGAATAAACAATTAAATATTTAAAAGAAATGGCTAGATATACTGGACCAAAATCGAGAATCGCCCGTAAATTCGGTGAAGGAATCTTTGGGGCTGACAAAGTTTTGTCAAAGAAGAACTATCCTCCCGGACAACATGGTAATTCAAGAAAAAGAAAAACTTCTGAATATGGTGTGCAACTTCGTGAAAAGCAGAAAGCTAAATACACCTATGGAGTTTTAGAAAAACAATTCCGCAATTTGTTTGAAAAAGCAGCTACTGCTAAAGGTATTACCGGTGAGGTACTCCTTCAATTGCTGGAAGGCCGTCTTGACAACGTAGTATTCCGTTTGGGAATTGCTCCTACACGTGCTGCTGCTCGTCAGTTGGTTAGTCACAAGCACATTACTGTAGATGGTGAAGTGGTAAACATCCCTTCATTTGCAGTAAAACCAGGACAATTGATTGGTGTTCGTGAAAGATCTAAATCTTTGGAAGTAATTGCTAATTCTCTTGCAGGTTTCAATCATAGCAAGTATGCTTGGTTGGAATGGGACGAAGCTTCTAAGGTTGGTAAAATGTTGCACATACCTGAAAGAGCAGACATTCCTGAGAACATTAAAGAACATTTGATCGTTGAATTGTATTCTAAATAATAATTAATTTCATGGCGATATTAGCATTTCAAAAACCTGATAAAGTATTAATGTTGGAGGCGGACTCCAGATTCGGTAAATTCGAATTCCGTCCGTTGGAACCGGGTTTTGGTATTACTGTAGGTAATGCATTACGCCGAATCCTTCTTTCTTCATTAGAGGGTTTTGCTATCACTACTATCAGAATCGATGGTGTGGAGCATGAATTTTCTAGTGTACCTGGAGTAAAAGAGGATGTTACCAACATTATCTTGAATCTGAAACAAGTGAGATTCAAGCAAGTAGTTGAAGAGTTCGAGAGCGAAAAAGTGAGCATCACTGTCGAGAATTCCAGTGAATTTAAAGCAGGTGACATAGGTAAGTATTTGACTGGATTTGAAGTGTTAAATCCGGAATTAGTTATTTGTCATTTAGATTCTAAGTCAACTATGCAGATTGATATTACAATTAACAAAGGCCGTGGTTATGTACCTGCTGATGAGAATCGCGAGTATTGCACGGATGTTAATGTAATTCCAATCGACTCTATTTATACACCGATACGTAATGTCAAGTATGCTGTAGAAAACTTCCGTGTAGAACAGAAGACTGACTACGAAAAGCTAGTACTTGAAATTAGTACCGACGGTTCTATACATCCGAAAGAAGCGCTGAAAGAAGCTGCAAAAATTCTGATTTATCACTTCATGTTGTTCTCTGACGAGAAGATCACGCTTGAAAGTAATGATACTGATGGCAATGAAGAGTTTGATGAAGAAGTATTGCACATGCGTCAGCTGTTGAAAACTAAACTCGTTGATATGGACTTGTCAGTTCGTGCCCTCAATTGCTTGAAGGCTGCTGACGTAGAAACTCTCGGCGACTTGGTACAATTCAACAAAACTGACCTGCTAAAATTCAGAAACTTCGGAAAGAAATCGCTTACCGAGCTTGATGATTTGCTGGAAAGTCTGAATCTGTCGTTTGGAACCGACATTTCTAAATATAAATTAGATAAAGAATAAAAAATGAGACATAATAAAAAATTCAATCATTTAGGTCGTACTGCTTCTCATAGAAGCGCTATGTTATCTAACATGGCTTGCTCTTTGATCAAGCACAAAAGAATCACTACGACTGTTGCAAAGGCGAAAGCTTTGAAAAAGTTTGTTGAGCCTTTGATTACTAAGTCTAAAGAAGATACTACGAACTCTCGTCGTGTTGTATTTAGCAACTTGCAAGATAAGATTGCAGTAACAGAGCTGTTCAAAGAAATCTCTGTTAAGATTGCTGATCGTCCGGGTGGTTATACTCGTATTATCAAGACTGGTAACCGTTTGGGTGACAATGCAGAAATGTGCTTCATCGAGTTGGTTGACTACAATGAAAACATGGCTAAAGAAAAAGTTGCTAAGAAAGCTACTCGTACTCGTCGTTCGAAGAAAGCTGCTGAAGCTGCTCCTGCTGCTGTTGAAGTTCCTGCAACTGAAGTTCCTGCAACTGAAGCTCCTAAGGCTGAAGAACCAAAAGCTGAATCAGCTGAATAATTTTACAGTTATTCTTATAGATATAAAAAAGGCTACCTGTGAGGGTAGCCTTTTTTGTTTGTCTGCCGTTTACTAATACTAAGATACATTAAAATATATCTTAATAGAACTTTTCATAGAGAGAATCTGTTATATTTGCAGGTGAATATGGCAAAATTTGTAAAGGTAATATTGTTTCTGTTGCTGACTGTTGCTTTTCATAGCATAGCAGGCAATGTTTCTACTGCGAAAGTGGTGGATGAACAGGAGCGTGCTATTACATATGCAATGAGACAGCATGGGGAAATCAGCGCACCGGATCTTCCTGGTAAGCCAGTGGCTGAATTGAACAACTTGCAAAGCCATCAGATATCTGTAACACGTATTCAACGTGTGCAACTTGGAGAATATTTCTTTTCTTTAAAAAATGCGCTACAATGTTGTGCTGATCGTGATAACTCACTTTCACAACACTGGGGGCGGATTTATGGTACAACAACTTCCTATTATTGCCAGCCATCAAGTGAATACTATGTATATACTTTGAGGCGTATAATTATTTAGTAGTCTATTTATTGGTATTGTTTATTTTGTGGTTACTGGTATCTTCTGTAATACCGGTGACTATATCCTTTTTATCTTTATATTTTTACTAATAATTTAAACTTTAAATATTATGGCAACTATTCAAACGATTGATGCTACTATCTTCGCATCTTCACACCCCGATATCGCAAAACGTACAAGTGTTTCAGGAGCTTTAATTTCTTCTGTAATGTTATTGGTCGGTATTTTAGCTTTTGCTTCTACTTTCGAATTGGAAGATAAGTCTTCTACGGTTAGTATGGCTTTGATGGTTCTGGGAACAGGTTTATTCCTTATGGGGATTTTCCGTCTCTTCTGGAAATCAAAAGAAGTTATTTATTTGCCAACCAAAAGTGTGGCTAAAGAGCATAGTATATTCTTTGATTTGAAACACATGGATGCTTTGAGGAATCTTGTGAATTCGGGTTCATTCTCTGCAGGTTCGAATATAAAGAGTGAGGCTAGTGGTAATATACGTATGGATGTGATACTTTCTGCTGATAAAAAGTTTGCAGCTGTACAGTTATTCCAGTTTATACCTTATACATATCAGCCAATAACATCAGTGCAGTATTTCACTGATGAACAAGCTTCAGCGGTAATAGCATTTCTGGCAAAAAGTAAAATGCAGTAAAAGTATATCTACAAAACCTGTTTAACTTTGTTTTTTCCGACACATTAAAACAGGTAGCTTGAAATTTTATATTCAGTTTGCTGCTACTAAATAAAGCCGGTTTTGGATGTTACTGCAATAGAAAACTTTGATTTTCATACAAGGATGGGGATTAGTCGTTAATGACGGCGATCCCCATTTTCTTCATTAAAAAGCAGGCATTCATATTTTGCGCAACTCCGTTTCTCATTTGGTAAGAGAAGGTGAGTTCGTTGTTCGTGATGTCAGCTTCGAAACAGTAATTCCGGATATTTTGTGGGAAAGAGTCCACTAAAGTTCCTAGCAACAAGTCATGAGTGGCGATGATGCCATTGGTGTTCATGTGCATGAATTGTTTGATGAGGGCGAAAGAACCTTTCTGTTTATCCATAGAGTTTGTACCTTTCAATATTTCATCAAGGATGATGAAAAGTTCTTCTCCTGCTTCAAGCTTGTCTATGATTAATTTAAGTCGCTTGAGTTCGGCAAAGAAATAAGATTCGTTGTCGGCTAAGGAGTCACTGGTCCGAAGGCTGGTGACGAGGCGAGCCGGATATATTTCCATCCGCTTTGCCCAAACGGGAGCCCCTATACATGCTAGTAGATAGTTCACTCCTACAGTACGTAAATACGTGCTTTTTCCTGCCATATTGGCTCCTGTGATAATAATAAAGAAAGGACGTCTTTCAATGTCTATTCCGTTGCGTACACATTTGTTGCGATCCATTAAAGGATGCCCCAAAGCTTCAGCCTGCAGATGGAAAGATTGAGCAGCAATGGTAGGATAGATGTAATCCGGATGATTATATGCGAATGTTGCCAGAGAACAATAAGCGTCAATTTCTCCGATGGTTTCTATCCAGCGGGGAAGGTCAGATGCGTGGATTTCTTTCCACTTCTCGATTCGCATCACTTGGCGCAGCTCCCAGAATATCAGTCCATTGAGTATCGTGCTTATTAGCAGATTGCTTCGTTGATCGAGCGCGTTCATCAGTTTTGAAAGCTGGCGTACTGCTTGAGAAGCGGTTTGATTCTGACTTGTAAGTTCCGTTTTTAACTTTTGCAGTATATGACTTTGCATTTCTTTCTGTTCAGTGAGAAGAATCTGGTCAGCGTATGTCGAAAGAATTTGTAGCTTTTCTCCGTAGGTCGTTTGTAGTTTAGTGATTCCTTTAGAAAAAATAGTGCTGAATAATACAAAGCCAACAAACACTCCTCCTGCAATACTGGCCGAGATAATACCTAAAATGGCTAGACCTATACATAAGAAATTAATGATCGTTACCGCTGTCGGGAGGATGCGTAGAAGTGTACGCTTCCGATAATAACTTGGACTGTTTGCCCATTCTTTGATTTCGGTGGTATCGGCAGGTTTTCCTTTATAGAGTAAGCCGAGTAAGCGGATTTGTTGGCGATATTCTAAGTCTGTGGACAATTCATGTATAGCTTCCTGGCGATGTTCAATAGCTTCTTTGTTTTCCAGATGTGCATTGAACCAGTTTGCAAGATGCAGTTTGCCAATAGGCGTTGCAGTGCGGTTGATGTATTGGAAAAGAGAATGTTCGCCAAATACGTCTAAATCAAGAGTGTAGAGATGAGATGGATTAACAAATTCTTTTCCATCATCAAAATCAGAAAAGTCATATTGCATGGCACGTAGCTCCTGCTCATTGATTTCTATTTTCTTTTTCAGAAAGTCTTTTCGGTAGAACCAGAAATTATGGCGTTTTACCAGCCAGATGAATAAGATAAAAGGTAAGATAGCGAAAGCAGAGAGACATAGCCACCCATCAGACCAAAAGATAATGACATTTGCTACAGCTCCTACGAATAAGATCAGGCGGAGAAGACTGATATAATAGATACGTTTCCGTGCATTCTGTAACTCCAGTTCTGTTTTCTGAATGATTTGCTGATATGTAGTAATGATCTGTTCTTGTTTTTCCATGACAAATTTAATTCTTTTCCACAAAGGTAATATAATTCATGACGGTCGGGATAAGAGCTTGTTTTTGTCGAGAGCAGATTTACTGTTTATTAACGGAAGATAGAAAGGAATAACAAGCTCATACTATGACTTGTCTGGATAATGCCTTTACTAGCTGTAAGGAATGGGGTATATAAGTTCTGTTTCCGTTTAATAAGAGTAGGGGGCATTTCCTGGTAGCAGCTTTTTTTCAATATTTCTTTCCTCATTCTTGCATTTATCCGCTAAAATTTATAACTTTCCACTCGAAAAGGCGTTAGACAGGAAAGGAGGATGCTTATGAAGAAAGGATGTATCTTATGTTTGCTGATAAGCGTGATTAGCCTTCCGTTAATTGCGCAGAATATTATTTATTCCAACCTGAAAGAGTTGCTGGCTCAACATGGTGATACAACAGCCGTGTTGCGTGTAGAAAAACGTTCCAGAAATCAGATTGTATTGACAGGAGGGGCTGATTACCGGATAACGGCCGGTGATGACGAGTCGATGTGTCGACGCTTGAAGAAGCGTTGTTTTGCCGTGCGTGACGAAAAAGGAGATTTATATTTGAATTGTCGTAAGTTGCGCTATAAAAAGTTACGCTTTGGAGCATGGTATGCCCCTGCCGTTCAATTGGGTAAAAATATCTATTTTTGTGCCATGCCTCTAGGTTCGGTTATCGGAGGAAACTTTGTAGAAGAGGATGACGTAAAACTGGGAGGGAATATTGGCGATGCTCTTGCCGCTTCAAGTTTGGTTACGAAACGCGTCTGTTATGAGCTAAATGGTGAAACAGGAAAAGTCGATTTTCTAGGAAAAGATAAAATGCTTCAATTATTGAAGAATTATCCGGAACTGAAACAGGCATATTTGAAAGATGATAGTCAGGAGGCGAAGCATACCTTTAAATATTTGTTGGAGTTGCGGAATAAACAAAAAAAGTAATTTTGTCGATCTCTGTTGGTATAGCAGAGAAAGAGTATGTTCATAATACAATCATGGTCATAGTGATATGATTAGGGTGCGGATTATGCAAATAACACAGAACTCATAGCTTTGATTTAATGGAAAAATCCGCTATCCATTTTAATAAAAGCCCTATTAGTCCGTTTGGATAAAAGACCTGCATTTGTATCTGTATAAAAGCATAAGAGACTCCTGACATTGCCTGTATCTTACCATTCTATTAAGCAGTAAATGTAATAATGCCTTTCTGATAATAAATCTGTTATTTCTCTTGTCTTTTATCTTCTTTTTTTCTATATTGCGAAGAGTTATAAGACTGTATTGCTTACAGTTTGTAATCCTTAATTCTGTTTATTATGAGAATAACTCTTGGCAACACGCTACCTCCTTATCCGGATTTTGTAGAAGGTATCCGGAGAGCTCCCGACCGTGGTTATACACTTACCCCGGCGCAGACCATCACAGCTTTAAAAAACGCTTTGCGTTATATTCCCTCCGAGTGGCACGAACAACTGGCTCCTGAATTTATGGAAGAACTACGCACTCGCGGGCGGATTTACGGATACCGTTTCCGTCCTGCCGGAGACTTGAAAGCAAAGCCGATTGATGAATATCAGGGGCAATGTATTGAAGGCAAAGCCTTTCAGGTAATGATTGACAATAACCTTTGCTTCGATATAGCCTTATATCCCTACGAACTTGTTACTTATGGTGAAACCGGGCAAGTTTGCCAAAATTGGATGCAATATCGACTGATTAAGCAATATCTGGAAGAACTTACCCAGGAACAGACACTGGTTATTGAATCCGGACATCCATTGGGGCTTTTCCGCTCCCGTCCCGATGCTCCCCGCGTTATAATTACCAATTCGATGATGATCGGACAATTCGACAATCAACATGATTGGCATATTGCCGCCCAGATGGGAGTTGCCAATTACGGACAAATGACAGCCGGAGGCTGGATGTATATCGGTCCTCAAGGCATTGTGCATGGCACTTTCAACACCCTCCTGAATGCCGGACGATTGAAACTCGGAATTCCACAAGACCAAGATTTGCGGGGACATTTATTTATTTCTTCCGGTTTGGGAGGAATGAGTGGTGCACAACCTAAAGCAGCCGAAATAGCAGGAGCAGTCTCCATCATAACCGAAGTAGATCGTTCACGCATTGAAACACGCTACCGCCAGGGATGGGTAGGGCATGTGACTGCAGATATCATAGAAGCATACCGGATGGCAACTGAAGCAATGCGACGTCGTGAACCTTGTTCCATTGCCTATCATGGAAATATAGTAGACCTGCTCGAATATGCCGAGCGCGAAAAGATTTTGATCGAACTATTATCCGATCAAACCTCCTGTCACGCCGTTTACGAAGGCGGATACTGCCTAGCCGGACTGACTTTCGAGGAACGCACACGCCTTCTTCACGAATCGCCGGAGCAATTCCGTCACTTGGTAGACATATCTCTGCGCCGTCATTTCGAAGTCATCAAGAAATTGGTAGCCCGCGGAACTTATTTCTTTGATTATGGAAATTCTTTTATGAAAGCCATATACGATGCCGGAGTAAAAGAAATCTCCTATAATGGTGTTGATGAAAAAGACGGATTTATCTGGCCAAGTTATGTCGAGGATATTATGGGACCCCAACTCTTTGACTACGGCTACGGTCCGTTCAGATGGGTTTGCTTGAGTGGCAAACACGAAGATCTGATAAAAACAGACCATGCGGCTATGGAATGTATCGACGTCAACCGGCGCGGACAGGATCTTGACAACTACAATTGGATACATGATGCAGAAAAATCAGCTCGTGGTGGGTACACAGGCACGTATTCTGTATCAGGATGCAGTTGGGAGAATGAACATTGCCCTCCGTTTCAATGAGATGGTTCGCCGGGGTGAAGTAGGCCCTATTATGCTGGGACGAGACCATCACGACGTAAGCGGTACGGATTCTCCTTTCCGGGAGACGTCGAATATCAAAGACGGAAGTAATGTGATGGCAGATATGGCTGTGCAATGTTTTGCCGGAAATTGTGCCCGTGGAATGAGTCTGGTAGCCTTACACAATGGAGGTGGCGTCGGCATTGGTAAAGCAATCAATGGCGGTTTTGGTATGGTATGCGACGGTAGCGAACGGGTAGATGAAATACTTCGTTCGGCAATGCTTTGGGACGTAATGGGAGGAGTAGCCCGCCGTTCGTGGGCGCGTAATCCGCATGCGATGGAAACGAGTGAGGCATTTAATGAGTCCCATGCTGGAGATTATCAGATAACAATGCCGTATGTGGCGGACGAAGAATTAATAAAGAAGATGGTTACATCTATTGTGGGAAAGTAGTCTCACAATATAAGAGAAAACATTCCCATAATATGAGGGAGTAAATTCCCACAATATATGGAACAGTTTAAACATGCGGTTATTTTGAATAAACCATGTGGCTATTTGATGTAAAACATATAGTTATTCAGTAAAGTATAACCTCTATAATAATAGATATTTGGTATGAGTTGGAATAAGATTATTGAATGCGTCCCCAATTTTAGCGAGGGACGTGATTTGGAGAAAATAGATCAGATAGTAGCCCCTTTCCGTGCTAAAGCCGGAGTAAAACTGCTTGATTATAGTAATGATGAAGACCATAATCGTCTGGTCGTCACACTTGTGGGAGAACCGGAAGCACTGTATGAAGCAATAGTTGAAGCCGTCGGTGCAGCTGTCTGTTTGATCGACCTGAATCAGCACACCGGGCAACATCCTCGTATGGGAGCGGTAGATGTGATCCCTTTCATCCCGATTAAGAATACCAGTATGGAAGAAGCCATCGAACTCTCTAAAAAAGTAGCAGCGAAAGTTGCGGAGCTATATAATCTTCCCGTCTTCCTGTATGAAAAGTCCGCTACTGCGCCACATCGGGAAAATCTCGCCTCCGTTCGTAAAGGCGAGTTTGAAGGAATGGCCGAAAAGATCAAACTACCCGAATGGCAACCTGACTTCGGACCTGCTGAACGACATCCGACCGCAGGTACCGTAGCAATCGGAGCCCGTATGCCACTCGTAGCTTACAATATTAATCTAAGTACAGATAATATGGAGATAGCCACTAAGATAGCGAAAAATATCCGCCATATCAATGGAGGACTTCGTTATGTAAAAGCAATGGGAGTGGAACTGAAAGAGCGAAACATTACCCAAGTATCCATTAACATGACCGACTATACCCGTACCGCACTCTACCGTGCCTTCGAATTAGTACGTATCGAAGCCCGTCGTTACGGTGTTACGATTGTAGGTAGTGAAATAATCGGTCTTGTACCGATGGAAGCTCTGATTGATACCGCTTCCTACTATCTCGGACTCGAAAACTTTACCATGCAGCAAGTTCTCGAAGCTCGTATCATGGAATAGTCAATAAGAAAATAGAATGAATCACAATTGCTTTATGGCAAACATCATTCTAAAAGAACGTGCCATTCATATCTCCATTTATTATATGAACTAATTATGATGAACTATTTATGAGTGAAAACCTAATCATATTTAACGCCCGTATCGTAACCCCCATCGGCTTTTCCGCCCGTAAAGGAGAGGAAATGTCTCAACTGCAAATCATAGAAAACGGAACCGTGGAAGTGACCAAAGGAATCATTACCTACGTTGGTGAAAACCGTGGTGAAGATCGGGATGGTTACTACCAGCACTATTGGCATTATAACGCTCGTGGGTATTGCCTTTTACCCGGTTTCGTCGACTCCCATACCCATTTTGTATTTGGCGGAGAACGTTCCGAAGAATTATCCTGGCGTCTGAAAGGCGAAAGCTATATGTCAATCATGGAGCGGGGAGGGGGAATTGCAAGTACCGTCAAAGCCACCCGGCAAATGAACTACCTTAAACTTCGTTCAGCCGCCGAAAGCTTCCTGAAGAAGATGAGCACCATGGGAGTAACCACCGTAGAAGGTAAAAGTGGCTACGGCCTGGATCGGGACACAGAATTACTACAACTAAAAGTAATGCGCAGCCTGAATAACGCCGAGCATAAACGCGTCGATATAGTCTCCACTTTCCTCGGCGCCCACGCCCTTCCCAAAGAATATGCAGGGAGAAGCGACGAATACATCGATTTCCTGATTCGTGAAATGCTTCCCCTTATCCATTCCGGTAAGTGGGCAGAATGTTGTGATGTCTTTTGCGAACAAGGCGTTTTCTCTATCGAACAATCCCGTCGCCTGCTTCAGGCAGCCAAAGAACACGGTTTCCTGTTGAAACTCCATGCCGACGAAATCGTCTCTCTCGGCGGTGCCGAACTGGCAGCCGAACTCGGAGCACTGTCTGCCGACCATCTCCTGCACGCTTCCGATGCCGGTATCCGTGCAATGGCCGATGCCGGAGTAGTAGCCACCCTGTTGCCTCTGACAGCTTTCGCTTTGAAAGAACCCTACGCGCGAGGTCGTGAAATGATTGACGTCGGTTGTGCTGTGGCACTTGCCACCGACCTGAATCCCGGCAGTTGTTTCTCCGGTTCCATCCCGCTGACCATTGCTCTGGCCTGCATCTATATGCAAATGAGCATCGAAGAAACCATCACTGCTCTCACCCTGAACGGAGCCGCCGCCCTTCAACGAGCCGACCGTATTGGAAGTATCGAAGTAGGTAAACAAGGTGATTTCGTCATTCTCAATTCCGACAACTATCATATTCTACCTTACTATATAGGCATGAATTGCGTAATCATGACTATTAAAGGCGGCATACTTTATCCCGTCGCTTAATAGTTGAAAAACTCTCATTCATTAATCACTTAAAAAACAGAATACCATGTTAGCAGATTTAACCGTAAAAGATTTCTTAGATAAAGTAGCTTGCAGTGACCCTGTGCCCGGTGGCGGTAGTATTGCCGCTTTGAATGGAGCGCTGGCTTCCTCCCTTTCTACGATGGTGGCACGGCTGACCGTAGGAAAAAAAGGATACGAAGTCAGTGAAGAAGTAATGCAGCACGCACAAACCATCACCCTCCGTTTGCTGGACGAATTTATGGCGCTTATTGACAAAGATTCAGCTGCCTACAACGAAGTATTTGCCTGCTTTAAACTACCTAAAACAACCGACGAAGAGAAAGCCGCCCGAAGTGCTGCTATCCAGAAGGCAACCAAACAAGCCGCCCTCGTTCCGTTGGAAGTAGCCCGCAAAGCACTGGATATGATGTCCGTTATAGCAGATGTTGCCCGTCTCGGTAACCGGAATGCTGTCACAGATGCCTGTGTAGCAATGATGTCCGCCCGTACCGCCGTATTGGGAGCCTTACTGAATGTCCGTATCAACCTCGGTTCGCTCAAAGACAGAGATTTTGTCCTCCAGCTGCAAACCGAAGCCGATGCCATCGAGCAAACCGCCTGTCAGAGAGAAAAAGAATTGTTGGATGCTGTAAATCAAGACCTGCGCGTATGAGTAAGAATGTATACCATATCGGTTCCGGAGCACTGACCTTCGAAATCATCGAACGAATTATAAACGAAAACCTGAAACTGGAACTAGCCCCCGAAGCCAAGTTACGCATCCAGAAATGCCGTGACTACCTCGACCAAAAAATAGCTTCTTCCGAAGAACCATTATACGGCATAACAACAGGTTTCGGCTCTCTATGCACTAAAAATATATCTCCCGATGAACTGGGAACCCTCCAGGAGAACTTGATAAAAAGCCATGCTTGCAGCGTAGGCGAAGAAATCCGCCCCGTCATCATCAAACTGATGATGCTTCTCAAAGCCCACGCCCTCTCATTGGGACATAGCAGCGTACAAGTTATCACCGTGCAACGCATCCTCGATTTTTTCAATAATGACGTCATGCCAATTGTCTACGACCGCGGTTCCCTTGGAGCCTCCGGCGACCTGGCACCGCTCGCCAATCTTTTCCTTCCTCTGATAGGTGTCGGTGATGTCTACTATAAAGGAAAAAAGTGCGAAGCCATCAGCGTACTCGACGAGTTTGGCTGGGAACCGGTCAAACTAATGAGCAAAGAAGGACTAGCCCTGCTGAACGGCACCCAATTTATGAGTGCCAACGGTGTGTTTGCTATGCTCAAAGCCTTTCGCCTCTCGAAAAAGGCCGACCTGATAGCCGCCCTTTCCCTCGAAGCCTTTGACGGCCGTATCGACCCGTTTATGGACTGCATCCAGCAAATCCGTCCCCATCAGGGACAGATTGAGACAGGCGAAGCCTTCCGCAAACTACTGGCAGGCAGCGAACTAATCGAACGCCACAAGGAACATGTGCAAGATCCCTATTCCTTCCGCTGCATCCCACAAGTACATGGCGCCACCAAAGATGCCATCCGCTACGTTGCCTCCGTACTGCTGACCGAAATCAATTCCGTCACGGACAACCCCACCATCTTCCCCGATGAAGACCGGATCATCTCCGGCGGAAACTTTCACGGGCAACCGCTTGCCATCTCTTATGACTTCCTCGCCATCGCCCTGGCCGAATTGGGAAATATCTCCGAACGCCGTGTCTCCCAACTGATTATGGGACTCCGTGGACTACCTGAATTTCTCGTAGCCAACCCCGGTCTGAACTCCGGCTTCATGATTCCCCAGTATGCCGCCGCCTCCATGGTCAGCCAGAATAAAATGTACTGCTATGCAGCTTCTAGCGATTCCATAGTCTCCTCCAACGGACAGGAAGACCATGTAAGCATGGGTGCCAATGCCGCCACCAAACTCTATAAAGTGATGGACAACCTGGAACATATCCTTGCCATCGAACTGATGAACGCCGCACAAGGCATCGACTTCCGCCGCCCGCAGAAAACCTCTCCCGTTCTTGAGCGTTTCCTCCATGCCTATCGGAAAGAAGTGCCTTTTGTAAAAGATGACATTGTGATGTACAAGGAAATACATAAAACAGTCGCCTTCCTGAAGAGGACACAGATTGAATACTGACAATAAATTGACCCTTTTTCGCTTTTCGTTAATAATGGTGACTGTTATTGCCGGGTAAGTGTCGATTCTTATCGATATTTATCCGGCATTTATTGGCTCCCATCTCTTCTATTAGCGATAAAACTTTACTTCCTATATTCCCTCCTTTTACCTTTCTTTTGTGTTTGTTCCAAATTTCCTATTAACACTTGTTTTCATTTCACTCTATTGAATGATAATAAATCCCAAATGGACTATAAATAGCTGGAAACTTAATTTGTTAATTGAGTTTTCTGTATATCTTTGTTCCGTTTTTCCTTTGGAAATGAAGAGAAAACGAAAACTGCATTTTAATAAAATAGAAAAACGGATGATGACAGAGCATGGAAAGGACGCTTCCCAACGGGTAGAGTTAAGAGAACGGATCATAACGGCGGCAACAGAAGCTTTTACTTCAAAAGGCATCAAGAGTATTACAATGGATGACATTGCAGCAGCATTAGGAATTTCCAAACGTACGCTCTACGAAGTCTTTTCGGATAAAGAATCGTTGTTGAAAGAATGCATACTGAAGGCACAGGCAGACAGAGACAAGTATTTGCAGAAAGTCTTTGAACAGTCGCACAATGTGTTGGAAGTGATACTTGCAGTCTTTCAGAAAAGCATTGAGATGTTTCATCAGACGAACAAACGCTTTTTTGAAGACATTAAGAAATATCCCAAAGTATATGAGATGATGAAGAATCGGCAGGACAGCGATTCGATGAAAACCATGTCCTTCTTCAAAACAGGAGTAGAGCAGGGCATCTTTCGTTCGGATGTAAACTTCGCTATTGTCAATTTGCTGGTACGTGAGCAATTTGATGTGCTTTTGAATACGGACATCTGTAATGAATACCCTTTCATTGAAGTGTATGAATCCATCATGTTTACTTATATACGCGGTATCTCCACCGAAAAAGGAGCAAGGGTACTGGAAGACTTTATACAAGAATATCGCAAGAACCGCATCGAAGACTAGAGTAAAAGTGAGGTTCTATTGACAAACAATTAAGATTAAATTAGAAATTCAGTTTATGAACAAGATGAAAAGATTGACAGGTCGGAAGATCCTTCTGGTAGCTGTGGCATTCTGTGCATTTGGTTTTGCAAAGGCGCAGGACACGCAGACGGAGAAGAATACCCTAACCTTAACCTTAGACAAAGCCTTGGAAATTGCATTGGATGAGAATCCGACAATGAAAGTGGCAGCGGAAGAAATCGCCTTAAAGAGAGTTGCCAGCAAGGAAGCCTGGCAAAGTCTGTTGCCGGAGGCCAGCATTGCCGGTTCCTTAGACCATACAATTAAAGCGGCTGAAATGAAATTGAACGATATGTCGTTCAAGATGGGGCAAGACGGTTCGAACACCGCCAATGCCGGGTTGAGTATTAACCTGCCACTCTTTGTGCCGGGTGTTTACCGTGCTATGTCGATGACAAAGACGGATATTGAACTGGCAGTAGAGAAGTCACGTGCTTCCAAACTGGATCTGGTGAATCAGGTAAGCAAGGCTTATTATCAGTTAATGCTTGCACAGGATAGCTATGAAGTGCTTCAAGGCAGCTATAAACTGGCAGAAGATAATTACAATGTAGTGAATGCCAAATATCGGCAGGGAACTGTGAGCGAATATGACAAGATCAGTGCGGAAGTACAGATGCGCAGCATTAAGCCGAACCTGATTGCGGCAGCCAATGCGGTGACTTTGGCTAAATTACAGTTAAAAGTTCTGATGGGCATCACTGCCGATGTGGAGATAAAGATTAATGATAATCTGACCAACTATGAGACGACCATGTTTGCCAATCAGTTGAAAGAAGAGAATGTGAATCTGAACAACAATACCACCATGAAGCAGTTGGACTTGAACATGAAGTTGCTCGAAAAGAATGTAAAGTCTTTAAAGACGAACTTTATGCCGACTCTTTCCATGAGCTTCTCCTATCAATATCAGTCATTGTATAATCCGAATATCAATTTCTTCGATTATAACTGGAGCAACAGTTCCAGCCTGATGTTCAATATCAGCATACCTTTATATAAGGCAAGCAATTTTACGAAAGTGAAATCTGCCCGTATCCAGATGCGCCAGCTCGATTGGAATCGTATCGATACGGAAAGACAGTTGAATATGCAGATTGTCAGTTGTCGCAATAATATGAGTGCCAGCACAGAGCAGGTAGTCAGCAACAAGGAAAATGTGATGCAGGCAAAGAAAGCGGTGGTGATTGCCGAAAAACGTTATGATGTAGGTAAGGGCACGGTGCTCGAACTGAACAGTTCCCAAGTGTCACTGACACAGGCGCAACTCACCTACAATCAGTCCATATACGATTACCTGGTTGCTAAGGCAGACCTCGATCAGGTTCTGGGAAAAGAATAAAGATAGACAACTAAAAAATTACAAGTAAGGAATATGAAAAGAAGTATCCAATTGGTAGCCCTGCTGTTAACTGTGTTTATGGGCTCATGTACAGGTGGAAAAGACAAAGCGGCTGCGGAACATGTGGACGCGAAGCCCATTGTGAAGCTGGCAGACGTAAAAGCCCGTCCCGTAGATCAAATACAGGATTACACAGCAACGGTGGAAGCCGAAGTAAAGAATAATATAGCTCCTTCGTCTCCCGTACGTATCGACCAGATTTTTGTGGAAGTGGGCGACCGCGTATCCAAAGGCCAGAAACTTGTGCAGATGGATGCAGCCAACCTGAAACAGACGAAGCTGCAACTAGATAATCAGGAAATAGAATTCAACCGTATCGACGAATTATATAAAGTGGGCGGTGCGTCCAAATCAGAGTGGGATGCTTCGAAGATGCAACTCGATGTGAAGAAAACCGCTTATAAGAATCTGCTGGAGAATACCTCTTTGCAAAGCCCTATCAATGGTGTAGTCACTGCGCGCAACTATGATAATGGCGATATGTACAGTGGTGGAGAACCGGTTCTGGTAGTAGAACAGATCACTCCCGTGAAACTCCTGATTAACGTGTCTGAAACCTACTTCACGAAAGTGAAAAAAGGTACTCCTGTCGACGTGAAACTCGATGTATATGGTGATGAAGTCTTTACAGGAACCATCAACCTGATTTACCCTACCATAGATGCTACTACCCGTACATTCCAGGTGGAGATCAGACTGGATAATAAAGACCAGCGTGTGCGTCCGGGAATGTTTGCCCGTGCGACATTGAACTTCGGTACAGCAGAAAACGTAGTTGTTCCTGATTTGGCTATCGTTAAGCAGGCAGGTTCCGGCGACCGTTATGTATTCGTTTATAAAGACGGTAAAGTATCTTATAATAAGGTTGAACTGGGTAGACGCATGGGTACGGAGTACGAGTTGAAATCCGGTGTGCCCGATAACTCACAGGTTGTAGTTGCCGGACAGTCACGTTTGGTGAACGGTATGGAAGTAGAGGTGGAAGCCTCTTCCCAACTTTCTTCCAAATGAGAGATGTACAGTACCTTTCTCCCAATGCTTTTATTAATTAACCTGATTTCAAAACGATCTTCCGGCTTCCTCTTCTTGGGAGAGGAGTGGGGAGAGGCTTTTAAATAAAACAACATGAGTTTATACGAAGGTGCGGTTAAGAAACCGATTATGACCTCCCTCTGCTTTCTGGCAGTGGTGATTTTTGGTCTTTTCTCTTTGTCCAAGTTACCTATCGACTTGTATCCGGACATTGACACGAATACAATCATGGTAATGACCGCTTATCCCGGAGCAAGTGCTTCGGATATAGAAAATAATGTGACTCGCCCGCTCGAAAATACGTTGAATGCGGTGAGCAACCTGAAACATATCACCTCCCGTTCTTCCGAGAATATGTCATTAATTACATTGGAGTTCGAGTTTGGTAACGATATTGACGTTCTCACCAATGATGTGCGCGATAAACTCGACATGGTAAGCTCACAGCTTCCCGATGATGTCGAGAATCCGATCATCTTCAAATTTAGTACGGACATGATTCCGATCGTGTTGCTTTCCGTACAGGCCAATGAGAGTCAGTCAGCGCTTTATAAGATATTGGACGACCGTGTGGTAAATCCGCTGGCACGTATTCCGGGAGTCGGAACCGTCTCCATCAGTGGTGCACCGCAACGTGAGATTCAGGTATATTGCGACCCCAACAAACTGGAAGCCTATCACCTGACTATTGAAACAATCAGCTCCATTATCGGAGCCGAGAATAAGAACATTCCCGGTGGTAACTTCGATATTGGTAGCGAAACCTATGCACTGCGTGTAGAAGGTGAGTTTGATGATTCCCGTCAGTTGGCAGATGTAGTGGTGGGTACACACAATGGGGCGAATGTCTTTTTGCGTGATGTAGCCCGTATTGTCGATACCGTGGAAGAACGTGCGCAGGAAACCTATAATAATGGTGTGCAAGGTGCTATGATTGTAGTTCAGAAACAGTCGGGAGCCAATTCGGTAGAAATCTCCAAGAAAGTGGCCGACGCGCTGCCGAGGCTTCAAAAGAACCTGCCGAGCGACGTGAAGATTGGTGTCATTGTCGATACTTCGGACAACATTTTGAACACCATCGACAGTTTGACGGAAACCGTTGTTTATGCCTTGCTCTTTGTTGTCATCGTCGTGTTCCTCTTCCTGGGACGTTGGCGTGCGACGCTGATTATCTGTATCACTATTCCGCTTTCGTTGATTGCTTCGTTCATTTACTTGGCGATTAGTGGAAATACGATTAATATTATTTCGCTTTCGTCACTTTCTATTGCTATCGGTATGGTGGTGGATGATGCGATTGTGGTACTTGAAAACGTAACGACCCATATCGAGCGTGGCTCCGATCCGAAACAGGCAGCCGTGCACGGAACAAATGAGGTGGCAATCTCTGTAATTGCTTCTACGTTGACCATGATTGCCGTGTTCTTCCCGTTGACGATGGTAAGCGGTATGTCCGGTGTGCTTTTCAAACAGTTGGGTTGGATGATGTGTGCCATCATGTTTATTTCTACGGTCGCCGCACTATCTTTGACTCCGATGCTCTGTTCTCAGTTACTTCGCTTGCAGAAGAAACCATCGAAAATGTTCAAGCTCTTCTTTACTCCGATTGAGAAAGCGCTCGACGGACTTGATACTTGGTATGCGAAGATGTTGAACTGGGCTGTACGTCATCGTCCGATTGTGATTGTGGGATGTATTGCTTTCTTCGTTGTCAGTTTGCTGTGTGCAAAGGGCATCGGTACGGAGTTCTTCCCGGCACAGGATAATGCCCGTATTGCCGTACAGTTGGAACTTCCAATCGGTACACGAAAAGAGATAGCGCAGGAATTATCTCAGAAGTTAACCAACCAATGGCTGACGAAGTATAAAGACATAATGAAAGTCTGTAACTATACAGTCGGTCAGGCTGATTCTGACAACACTTGGGCATCCATGCAGGACAATGGCTCACATATAATCTCGTTCAACATCAGTTTGGTAGACCCGGGTGATCGTGACATCACTTTGGAAGCAGTCTGTGATGAGATGCGTGAAGATTTGAAAGCCTATCCGGAATTCAGTAAAGCACAGGTAATCCTCGGAGGTAGTAACACGGGTATGTCCGCGCAGGCAAGTGCCGACTTTGAGGTTTACGGATACGATATGACAGTAACCGATAGCGTAGCAGCCCGTCTGAAACGTGAATTATTGAAAGTAAAAGGCGTGACCGAGGTAAATATCAGCCGTAGTGACTACCAACCGGAATATCAGGTAGACTTCGACCGTGAAAAACTGGCGATGCATGGCTTGAATCTTTCAACTGCTGGTAACTATCTGCGTAACCGTGTCAATGGTGCGGTAGCATCTAAATATCGTGAGGACGGAGATGAATATGATATCAAAGTGCGTTACGCACCTGAATACCGTACAAGCCTGGAGAGTCTCGAAAATATCCTCATTTACAATGCACAGGGACAATCCGTTCGTGTGAAAGACGTCGGAAAGGTAGTCGAACGTTTTGCACCTCCTACCATCGAACGTAAAGACCGCGAACGTATCGTGACCGTTTCCGCTGTAATCTCCGGAGCTCCGCTGGGCGACGTAGTGGCTGCCGGAAATAAGGTGATAGATAAAATGGATCTTCCGGGAGAAGTCACCATTCAGATTTCCGGTTCGTACGAAGATCAGCAGGATTCATTCCGCGATTTGGGAACACTTGCCATCCTGATTGTTGTTCTGGTATTTATCGTGATGGCAGCGCAGTTCGAGTCACTGACTTATCCGTTTATCATCATGTTCTCCCTGCCGTTTGCGTTTAGTGGTGTCTTGATGGCACTATTCTTTACGAACAGCACATTGAGTGTCATGAGTTTATTGGGAGGTATCATGTTGATTGGTATTGTGGTGAAGAACGGTATTGTGCTTATTGACTACATTACCCTTTGTCGAGAACGTGGATTGGCTGTTTTGAACTCTGTGGTAACAGCAGGTAAGAGCCGTCTTCGTCCGGTACTGATGACCACCGCTACTACCGTTCTCGGTATGATTCCGATGGCTATCGGTGGCGGTCAAGGTTCGGAAATGTGGAGTCCGATGGCAATTGCCGTAATCGGTGGTTTGACGATATCTACTGTTTTGACATTGATTTTGATTCCTACTCTATATTGTGTATTCGCGGGAACTGGTATCAAGAACCGTCGTCGTAAACTCCGCCGTCAACGTGAATTGGACGTTTATTTCCAGGCGAATAAAGATAACATTATTAAGAAATAACAGAAAAGAAATATGAAATCAGTATTGATAACATTCGACCAGGCTTATTACGAACGAATCATGGCGTTGCTCGACCGTTTGGGTTGTCGTGGCTTTACATACCTTGAAAAAGTACAGGGACGTGGTTCGAAAACAGGCGATCCGCATTTCGGAAGCCATGCCTGGCCAAGTATGTGCTCGGCTATCCTGACAGTGGTAGAAGATAACAAAGTCGATTCATTGCTCGACACCTTGCATAAAATGGATTTGCAGACGGAACAATTAGGTTTGCGTGCATTTGTGTGGAACATTGAACGGACCATTTAAATGTGATCCGGTAGATAGATAAAAAGGAAAGGAGAATCTAATAAATAATGTAGATTCTCCTTTCTTTTTGTGGCTTTTGTCTATCTTTGCGGTCGTTTGGGATTTTAGAAACATTATGGAGATAATAAAGAATTATTTGAAATATTCGTTGTGGTTCGTACTGATTGTATTTGCAGCCTTACTCGGGCTTCATTGGCTTCCGGTACTGACCATTGACGGGCACACGATGAGGCGTGTAGACCTTTTGAGCGACCTTCGTTATCCGGAATCGGAGATTGCCACAGCTGATTCGGACAGTATCCCTTTGCCTCCAGTTGTAAAGCCGGTCTTTGTAGATACTTGTCGTGCAGGTATGACTTGCATTGAAGATTACAGTGATTCCACCCTCCGGGGGATGGCTCCTTTTTATGAAGCACTCAATCGTATCTCTTCCAGTGATTCAGATGACTCTGATGACAAACAGGTACGCATTGCCGTATTCGGAGACTCCTTTATCGAAGCGGATATATTTACGGCCGACTTGCGCGAAATGCTTCAGAAACAATTCGGCGGTTGTGGTGTAGGTTTTGTTACCATCACTTCCATGACAAGCGGTTACCGTCCTACGGTACGGCATACATTTGGCGGATGGTCCAGCCATGCAGTAACAGACAGTATCTATTTCGATAAGAAGAAACAAGGCATTTCCGGACACTATTTTGTCCCCCGGAACGGAGCTTATGTAGAACTACGCGGACAAAATAAATACGCCTCCCTGCTCGATACTTGTCAACGTGCTTCTATCTTCTTCTATAATAAAGATTCCGTTCTTCTTTCTGCCCGTGTGAACAAAGGAGAAAGCAAGAATTACTCTTTAGGCCCTTCTGATGGATTACAACAAGTTCAGGTGGACGGACGCATCGGTTCTATCCGTTGGACAGTAGATCGTGCGGACTCTGCCCTGTTCTATGGCTTGGCAATGGATGGAAAGAAAGGAATCATTCTCGATAACTTCTCGTTGCGTGGCAGTTCCGGTCTTTCCCTGCGCGGTATTCCGGTACAAACGTTGAAGCAGTTTAACCGCCAGCGTCCTTACGACCTGATTATCCTCGAATATGGATTGAATGTAGCTACCGAACGGGGACGCAATTATGATAATTACCAGAAAGGATTGATTACAGCTATCGAGCATCTGAAAGAATGTTTCCCACAAGCCGGAATTCTGTTATTGAGCGTTGGCGACCGTGATTATAAGAACGAAAACGGCGAACTCCGTACCATGCCCGGTGTTAAGAATCTGATTCGTTATCAGCAGAACATTGCTGCTGAAAGCGGTATTGCATTCTGGAATATGTTTGAAGCAATGGGCGGAGAAGGCAGTATGGCAAAACTCGTCCATGCCAAACCCTCTATGGCAAACTACGATTATACGCATATAAACTTCCGTGGCGGTAAGCATTTGGCTGGATTGCTTTATGAAACCATGATCTATGGTAAGGAACAATACGACAGGAGGCGTGCTTATGAGAAAGAGTAACCTGCTGTCCATCTTTATTCTCATTCTCGCCGGTATGTTGAGTGTCCCTTGTTTTCTTACAGAAACAATCGCGCAAGACCGTATGCCTGTATGCTCTCCATTGGGAAAGACTGCAAAGCGGATAAAGCCTTTACGGGAAATGAACTGGGCGAATGATACGATCAACGTACAAGTAGCCTTCCCTGCTGCTTTTCGCGAAACCGGACGGAATGAGATTATTGACAGCATTGCTCTGCTGGCTCCCGTCTTTGAACATCTCCGCCAGGTACGTGCCGGACTCTCCGAAGATACAGTCCGCATCGTTCATATTGGCGATAGCCACGTGCGTGGACATATCTATCCCCAAACCACCGGTGCCCGTTTGGCAGAAACCTTTGGTGCCATTTCTTATATTGATAAAGGCGTCAACGGAGCTACTTGCCTAACATTTACCCATCCGGATCGTATTACCGAAATCGCTGCCTTGAAACCCGAATTGCTGATTCTCTCTTTCGGAACCAATGAAAGCCATAACCGGCGTTATAATATAAATGTGCACTACAATCAGATGGATGAACTTGTGAAACTGTTGCGCGACAGTCTTCCTAACATCCCCATTCTTCTGACTACCCCTCCCGGTTCCTATGAAAGTTTCCGGCAACGGAGGCGTAGGCGCACGTATGCCATCAATCCCCGTACGGCAACAGCAGCGGAAACTATCCGCCGTTATGCCAAAGACCATCGCCTGCTCGTGTGGGATATGTATGATGTAGTCGGAGGGAAGCGTCGTGCCTGCACCAACTGGACGGAGGCAAACCTGATGCGTCCCGATCATGTACATTATTTACCTGAAGGATACATCCTGCAAGGAAATTTATTATACCAAGCACTTATACAAGCATATAATGACTATGTTTCCCATTGATATAGATTTCAGTAGACTAAAAGAGGTACTTACCTACGATCCGCAAGCCCCGATGATATTCAGCAGCGGTATCTTCCTTTGGCTGTTCGCTGCTTTCATGGTAGTGTATGTGTTGTTACAACGTAAATACACTGCCCGCATCTTGTTTGTCACCCTCTTTTCCTATTATTTCTACTACAAGAGTAGCGGCACATACTTCTTTCTGCTTGCTATAGTCACCGTTGCCGACTTCTTTCTTGCACAGCTAATGGATCGTGCAGAAGGGTATTGGAAACGTAAAGGATTAGTAGTTTTGAGTCTGAGTATCAATCTGGGACTTCTTGTCTATTTCAAATATACCAATTTCCTGGGTGGAGTGATAGCGTCATTGATGGGAGGAGAGTTTACCGCCCTTGATATATTCCTGCCGGTCGGTATCTCTTTCTTTACTTTCCAGTCGCTAAGCTACACCATCGACGTTTACCGGAGGGACATAAAGCCATTGACGAATCTTTTGGACTATGCTTTCTACGTATCTTTCTTCCCCCAGTTGGTGGCAGGACCTATCGTGCGTGCCCGCGATTTTATCCCGCAAATCCGGAAACCTCTCTTTGTTTCGCAGGAGATGTTCGGCCGCGGAATCTTCCTGATCGTATCCGGTCTTTTCAAGAAAGCCATTATCTCCGACTATATCAGCATCAACTTTGTAGAACGTATTTTTGATAATCCTACTCTCTATTCGGGTGTTGAGAATCTGATGGGAGTGTATGGTTATGCTTTACAGATTTACTGCGACTTTTCCGGATATAGTGACATGGCTATCGGTATCGCTTTATTGTTGGGCTTTCATTTTAATCTCAACTTTAATTCTCCTTATAAGTCTGCCTCCATTACCGAATTCTGGCGTCGTTGGCACATCTCTTTGTCCAGTTGGCTGCGGGATTATCTGTATATTTCTTTAGGAGGAAACCGAAAAGGTAAGTTCCGGCAATATCTGAATCTTATCATTACCATGTTTCTGGGTGGATTGTGGCATGGCGCATCTTGGAACTTCGTTCTTTGGGGAACCTTCCACGGAGTTGCTTTAGCATTGCATAAAATGTGGATGACCATCACCGGGCGTAAGAAAGGAGAACAAAGTCATGGTTGGCGGCGTGTATTCGGAGTGGTTATTACTTTCCATTTTGTCTGCTTCTGCTGGATTTTCTTCCGTAATGCCGATTTTCAGAACTCAATGGATATGCTGGGACAGATATTCACTACTTTCCGTCCGCAACTGTTCCCACAGTTACTTGAAGGATATTGGAAAGTATTCGCATTAATGTTGTTCGGCTTCCTGCTTCATTTTGCTCCCGATAGCTGGGAAAATGCAGCTTGCCGGGGAGTGATCCGTCTACCGTTCGTAGGAAAAGCAGTGTTGATGATAGCTTTGATTTACCTTGTTATTCAGATGAAGAGTTCGGAGATTCAGCCGTTTATCTATTTCCAGTTCTGATCCGCCTTCTTTTTAATATCCGGTTGAAGCCGTAATTGGAATATTTTTCCTTTCTTTGTGAAAGGAAAATATAAACATTCTGCTTTATGGAAAACTCTTTCAGTTATCAGCCGGCAGCCGATCGTTACGAACAGATGCCTTATACATATTGTGGCAAGAGTGGCTTGCAGTTACCTCTAATCTCTTTGGGATTGTGGCATAATTTCGGTAGTGTGGACAATTTCAATGTAGCAACCGACATGATTAAGTATGCTTTCGATCACGGTGTTACTCATTTTGACTTGGCAAATAATTACGGTCCTGCTCCCGGAAGTGCCGAAGTAAATTTCGGACGAATCTTGAAAGAGAACTTTCAAGGCTACCGGGATGAAATGATTATCTCTTCCAAGGCCGGTCATGACATGTGGGCAGGTCCTTATGGCGGAAATAGCTCTCGAAAAAATCTGATGGCGAGCATTGACCAAAGTCTCTGCCGGACAGGTTTGGAGTATTTTGATATCTTTTATAGTCATCGTTATGACGGAGTCACTCCAGTTGAAGAAACCATTCAGACATTGATTGATATTGTGAAGCAAGGTAAAGCATTGTATATCGGAATTTCTAAATATCCTCCCGAACAAGCCCGTGTTGCCTATGAGATGATGGCAAAAGCCGGTGTTCCCTGTCTTATCAGCCAATATCGATATAGTATGTTCGATCGTGCGGTTGAGGCTGAATCACTTCCTTTAGCAGCGGAGTACGGTTCCGGCTTCATAGCTTTCTCTCCTTTGGCACAAGGATTATTGACCGATAAATATCTGAACGGCATTCCGGAAGGTTCCCGTGCTGCCCGTTCTTCGGGTTTTCTTCAACAATCTCAAGTGACGCATGAAAAGGTAGAAGCTGCCCGTCAATTAAATGAAATAGCCCGCCGCCGTGGGCAAACGCTGGCTGAAATGGCTTTGGCATGGGTGCTGAAAGACGAAAGAATGACATCAGTGATTGTAGGTGCAAGTTCTGTGAATCAGTTAGCCGACAATTTGAAAGCGCTGGAACATTTGGAGTTCACGGCAGACGAGTTGAAAGAAATAGAGCAAATTTTACCCGGATAAATTCAGCCTGATTCATAAGGAGGTGTCGTATTTACAATTTGAATTCAGCAGTCTCCGCTGAATTCAGCTTCTGCAAATGTTTTTTCATATTCATTTCTCATGTTCTCATAAATGATATGATAATAGTTTGTAAATCAATGATATAATACTATGAGAAATGAACTGTGAAATGGCATTTCTCATAGTATTTCCATCATTTACCCCTAAAAAAGATGCATTTCTCATAGGTTTCAAATCATTTCTCATCTTATTCTCATACTCCTTCTTATTTGTTTTGCTCATTTCTCATACATGATGGCTGCAGCTTTTCCCGGACTCTCGCCGGACTTACGATTATTCCTTTCCCTATGTCGTTTATTAATCAACTTCCTATTGTTTACTGCTTTCCTGTGTATCATTCACCTTATATCTTACTGTTTTCCCTTACTCACTGCTATTTCTTCCTGCTACAGGGCAGACGCATTAAAAATTATTTTCCTGTAAAAGTTGTGACAAATATTTTTCATCCCATCCGGCTTTTAGTCTTTTCAGATTCATGCTTCCTTTTGTTGTTTTTTCATTCTTTAGTATGGTAAGTGCCATCTTTGTTGCCACCGAAAAGTTTCTGGCTGCATTTTTCACCTTTTTACTGTAGTCTTCTCGAAAGGTAACATCCAGTTGCCAATGAAGATTATTTTCAATAGACCAATGCTGCCTGATGGCAGATGCAATCTCCTCCGGTTTGGTATTATCAAGTGAAGTTACATAGTATCTGACCTCTTGAGTA
>NZ_GG774949.1:0-2854 GCF_000162555.1 Bacteroides sp. 3_1_23 | reverse complement strand
TACCCAGTTACGAAAGATCAACTCAAAATACTCGGGCTTTATTATACTGAAGAATCTATTAAAAGTATCATGACTGGGGATGAACTCCAGGTCAGGTATGCGACTTTTGAAAAAAGCAATTTTCGCATTGCCAAATTCCTCAATCTCATTCCAGGATTGGGCGCCACAGATTACAGCAGCAATGGATATATAGATAATGGTTTCCATTTTATGTACTTTTTTGCGGTTCATCCTAGGATCTTCTATTTGTTTACAAAGGTCAATTATGCCAATTTTCATGTTAGTTTATGTTTTAATATATCTTATAAAGATAAGAAAAACAATCGATATAAACAAATGATAGTGTATTAATAATCAGTAGTATAGCAAAGAAATAACAAAGGAGAATATAGTAAAAAATATAATGCGTCTGCCCTGCTTCCTGCTACTATCTGTATCATTGCACTCGAGTGAACAGATCGTTCCACTCTAGTGGGCGGTTCTTTCTACTCTAGTGCACAGGCCTGTCCACTGGAGTGGAACGATATAGATGCCGGTAGAAAAATATGCGGATACCTGCTCTATATACTTCCAATAAGCACTGATAATATATTGTAAATAGGTGCATGGTCTGGTATTCAACTTGGTCTTTAGCTTAGGATCTAGCTTGAGAATTTATAGGATAAATAGTCAAAATACTATGAGAAATACCTTGATAAGTTATGAGAAATAGGTTGTTTTATGTACAAAATGCGGGTCATACTATGAGAAATACTGTTTTGTATTTTTATTCTCATTGTGTTATATTGTTGATTTACAGAAAATTATTGTGCATGTTATGAGAATATGAGAATATGAGAAATGAAAATGAGAAATTGTTTCTAGTAGGATATTGGGTTTGTGTTTTTTATGCGATATAGACTGAATTAATTGATCTATCATGTTTTTCCTGTCAAAATTGTTTGTTTAATAGATATTTATTTCTACTTTTGTGATAACTTACTTTCGAGCGAAGGAAGTAGTTTTTTAATAATTTTATTGAGAACGGTTATTTGTTACATTCATATATAAAATCCGCTAAATTTTAACTTTCGTGAATGGAATGAATGACAGGTCTCACGCACTATTGTCTGTATAACCTTGTTATATATCCAATTGGGCGTGGGGCTATCATTCATGTTCACGAAAGGGGTCTTAGCGGATACCTATATATGGCATGAATAGATAGTTTCCACGCTCTCTTTTTTTATAACCCTCGCACCACCGGGAACTGATGCGGTAATAAACGCAACCTATGTACGGAGACTTTAATCGAATTGTTGTTCAGCTGACTCAGCATCCTGTTATGTACAAACCCCTCTCGGATTTAACCTATACGGAATGTGAACTAGCCTATGCTTTGATACGGGAGTTGATTGATTTGTCAATCGAAGGGGATTATACTTTATTGGACTATATCCAAATGGCCCGGCTGGAATACTATCTGGGTGAACTGTCTTGTAAGATAAGCTGTAGTAGGGAGGAGACTGCCCTTCATTATGCGGGCGCCCTTCATCTGTTAGAAAAAGGCGGCTTTGATTTGGGCATAAAGAAGTGGGTTGAACTTGTCAGCCTGCGAATAGAGAACTCTAAAAAAGAATGACATTCTGATTTTATAGTTAGAATCTGATTAGTACCCACTCTGTATTTATCCGATCTATACCTATGGAATAGTCAACCGTTAGACCGCTTAGAAAAAGTATTCTGACGGTTGATTCTAAATCCTCTTGCTTTTTTCTAATATCTATTTTCTTGTAGTTTTCTTTTTCGTCTTTTTCTTTTCATTCTCTTTTCACGCCTTCACTCGCCCGCGTGTGATATAATAATGTGTATCCCTCTCGTCGTTTCCGCGCACAATTTTCCTATACATAAAAAATATGTTCTCCAACATCGTTATGCGTCAGCACTTTAGCAAATGTATTCAAAAATAATTAGAAAAAATAGTTTGATATATTTGGAGTATATATCAAAAGGGCGTACTTTTGCACCCGCTTTCCAAGAGAAGAAAGCCTTGACAAATTGACTTAGTGAAAAAGTGGAATCCCACTTAAAGAAAAGAACAAAAAACTTCCGAAAAAGTTTGGATTATAATAAATAAAGTTCTTATCTTTGCAGTCCGATTCGCAAAGAAAATTGGCAAGAGTTATTCTTTCATACCTTCTTTCCCTTTCGCATAGAGAGCCAGAGAAACCAGCGTAAAAAGAAAAACTAAAAAAAACTTCCGAAAAAGTTTGGTAGTTAAAAATAAAGCCCTTACCTTTGCACCCGCTTTTAAAACGAAAGCAACAAGTTCTTTGAAATATTGATAAACAATACAAGTAGTACAAGTAAAAAATAGAACCGTCAATACTTGTCTTATGAAGTAGTGATACAATTAAGGCTAATAGGTATTTGAATAAGGTCAATAAATTTACGGCGTCCTGAACAGAGCAAAAAAGTCATCTTAACCGATGATAAAAAATACTTTTACAATGAAGAGTTTGATCCTGGCTCAGGATGAACGCTAGCTACAGGCTTAACACATGCAAGTCGAGGGGCAGCATTTTAGTTTGCTTGCAAACTGAAGATGGCGACCGGCGCACGGGTGAGTAACACGTATCCAACCTGCCGATAACTCCGGGATAGCCTTTCGAAAGAAAGATTAATACCGGATGGCATACGAATATCGCATGATATTTTTATTAAAGAATTTCGGTTATCGATGGGGATGCGTTCCATTAGTTTGTTGGCGGGGTAACGGCCCACCAAGACTACGATGGATAGGGGTTCTGAGAGGAAGGTCCCCCACATTGGAACTGAGACACGGTCCAAACTCCTACGGGAGGCAGCAGTGAGG
>NZ_GG774950.1:348164-383198 GCF_000162555.1 Bacteroides sp. 3_1_23 | reverse complement strand
CGCACTTATTGGAAGGATAACATCCAGCTTAGACGAAAAAGGTATACAAACAAAAGGAAGGAAGGAAGTCAAGGAGCATAATGAGAGCAATTGAAAACAGAAGTAAAATACAGAGAGTTTCACAGAATCAGATACGCAAATACATTCTAAAGGGAGAATCGGATAATCCTAAACTAGCGGAACTGTATAAGTCCTCACCGCAGATTAAAGAACTTTTAAGCGTGTGTCAGAATTTCAGAGATATGATTAATGGGAACACTTATGATAAGGATATTAGAAAGTGGATTGAAAAAGCGAAGGCAACACGGAATATGGCACTGACGAACTTTGCATATGGTATTGAAAAAGACTGGGAGGCAGTACAGGCAGCTATTGATATCCCCTTCAGTAACGGATTACTGGAGGGGACAGTGAATAAAATTAAAGCGGTAAAAAGACAGATGTACAATAGGGCAGGAATTAAACTACTGAGAGCGAAGATTATTTATTCACAATAGAAGAAGTACCACCAAATTTGACGAAGAACCTAAATCTCTTTCAGAGAGCAACAGGCGGTAGCATTACGAATATTATACATTGGCTGCTTTCTTCTGCCTATTCTTAGGAGCACGCGGCCGGTCTTTATCAGCTCCGGTATCATTTTGCTGTTTCATCCATTTTTGCAGTTCCATCGTTAGTTCTGCCTTCTTCTTACTATATTTCTTCACATCCGCCAGATTGTTCATTTCAAACGGATCTTTCTTGATATCATATAATTCGAACTCGGGACGATTCTTATAGCGGTTCATGATTTTATGTGCCTGATCCGTGTCCTGTGCTTTCCACGAGAGATACCATTCTGCCTTTTCAATATGCTTTTCTACGTATGTTTCCTCCGGAGTCAAGTTCCAGATTAGACGATAGCGTCCGTCTGAAATAGAACGGATTGGATATGCCGGACCTTCCGGAACATTGTTGTGAACATGATAAGCATACTTATGGTGTGTCTTTGTTTTCCCTTGAAATACATCTACCAGACTCTTTCCATCTATTACGTCAGGCACCTTTCCGCCTGCAACATCGATAAATGTAGGAAGAAGGTCTTCATATTGCACAATAGCGGAAGTCTCCGTACCGGGTTTAATGACACCCGGCCAGGAAGCCACCATCGCCGACTTGACACCGGCACTCCAATTGGTCCATTTGGCTCCGGCAAATTGCGTACCTTGCTCGGATATGAAAATGACAAGAGTGTTCTGCAGCAGATTCTTTTCTTTCAGAATCTGCATAGCGTCACCCACCTGCTGATCGAGCAAGCCGACTTCCGCCAAATATCTGGCATAGTATTCACGCGTCACTTCCGTGTCGATAAACTGTGGCGGCAACTGAAGTTTCTTCCGGTCGAAAACGGAAGCGTCACCACCTGTCCAGGGAGCATGCGAATTAATAGAAGCCAAGACAAGGCAGAAAGGTTGGGAAGCATCACGCTCCATAAACTTCTCGATACCTTTGGTATGATAGTCAGTGTTTGGGCTTGTACATCCTTTGGGGAATCCCGGTACATCTTCGAATGGGAAGTTAGCCAAAGGTTTGATATGCCACTTCCCGGCCAATCCAACCCGATAACCCAGATTTCCCAGATAAGTAGGGAGAGATTTTACATCGGCATTAACCGAGCTATGGTTGGCGTAACCGCCATGATGCATCGGATACATACCTGTATAAACACAATGCCGGGTAGGCGTACTCATCGAAACAGAATTATACACACTGTTGAACTTTATCCCCTGTCGAGCCAATGCATCTATATGGGGAGTCTTGTTGTTGACCGCTCCGAAACAGCCTATATCGTAATAGGAGCAGTCATCGGCTATGATTAATAATATATTAGGCTTTGAAGGAGTTTGGGCAAACCCGTTTCCTATCGCCAATCCGCCTAAGAGGCATAAACTAATCATTGATTTTTCCATCTTGTATTATTTTCAATTCATAGGGTTAACAGATTCAACGTACTACTTTCCATTCTTTAGGAGCTTTGAATCCGTCACGACCTTTACCGTAAGGTACTTCCGGTACACAAGGAGTGATCGTGTCATATTTCAGGGCAACCTCATACAAAGCTTTCACAATTTTCTCGTTTCCTGCGCTGGCATTTTTCTTTTCGTAAGGATCTGTTTTATAATCAACCAAGAAATCCTGTTTCAAATCCAGTCCCGGTTTCATACCTTTTCTTATCAGCTTATAGTCTTTATTGACTACTGCTCCGTGTCCCAGATAAAAATCGCGGTCGATACAGGTCTTTTTACCGTTTAATACAGGGAGGATGCTGATGCCGTCATATTCACGTTTCGGACGGCTGTGATCTCCTACCAAATCTTTCAATGTGGGAACAAGGTCAACAAAACCTGTCACTTGTGAGCTCAAGTTCTTATATTGTTTCTCTGCTTTCTTCCAATAAAGAACAGCCGGTGCATGTACCCCTCCGTCCCACTCGTCAAATTTATGTCCACGTAAAGGTCCTGATGAAGATCCCGGAACACCGGCAGTGCCGTTATCACTAAAGAAGATAAAGAAAGTGTTGTCCATAATTCCTTTCTTCTTCAAGGCATCTACAATAGCACCGATTCCCCTGTCCATACAGGAAACCATTGCACTGTAAGTCGCTTTTTTCTGTTCTTTCGGTGTCAGGCTGTCGAAATTGTCAGTATAGAGTTTTATATCTTTTTCCTGTGCCTGCAAAGGTGTATGAGGTGCATTATAGGCCACATACAACATAAACGGACCTTCTTTCTCGTATGCATCGATACAGCGGATGGCTTCTTTGGTTATCAATTCGGTAGAATATCCTTTGTCGTGGCAGGTTTCCCAGTCGTTGTGCCAGTCCAGTTCTCCTTCACGCGTCAGGTCGAAATAATCTATCGCACCGTTCAGATGACCATAGAAATGCGAAAAGCCCCTATTCATCGGATAGTGCACTTTCTTGGTATGCCCCAGATGCCACTTACCAATAATGGCTCTGTTCTTATATCCGTTACGTGCCAGCATATCGGCCATCGTTTCTTCATTCTCATCCAGTCCGTCCTCACGCCAGGGCGGAATAACAGCCGAACGGACACCAAACCGGTTCGGGTAACGTCCCGTCATCAGCCCCGCACGGGTAGGCGTACTGATGGGAGAAGTGTAAAAGCGTTCGAGTTCCACTCCTTCGCCCACCAGAGCATCCAAACAGGGAGTCTTGATTTCACTACCATGAAATCCTACATCACCCCAACCCAAATCGTCGGCCAATACAATCACAATATTAGGACGCTCTGTCTGCGCATGAAGAAATGCCGGAAGCAGAGTACATCCACAAAGCAAACCAAAAAATTCTTTTTTCATGATATACGATTTATAAATAACATTCTGTGTTTCATTCGTTTTGATGTGTGACGGTTTATTTTCTCTTTCCCGGCATGTGTTCGAAGGCACGTATTTCGGTCGGTTGTCCTTCGTCTCCACAATCCTTCATCCAGCGTTTCAACTCTTTATCCAAGCGGCTGATGGTAGAAGCTTGTTTCGCGTCCTCCGCCAGATTTTTCATACAATACGGGTCGTTCTTCACATCATACAATTCGATAGCAGGACGATGCTGATATTTAGTCGTCATCGCTTTTGCATGACTATCCGTTTCCGCCAGACTTTTCCACTCTTTAAACAAAGGAGATCTTGTTTCAACATTCTGGAAAGTAGCTTCCGGGGTGAGATTGACAATATATCTGTATCGGCCGTCGTATACCGAACGGATGCCATAATAAGGAGATCCGGCATTGATGCCTCTCGTGGTCTGAAGGGAGAAAGAATATTTCTTGTGTGCTTTCTTCTTGCCTGTCAATACCGGTTTAAAGCTTTCGCCATCTACTTTTGCCTGCGGCTTTCCTCCTATTATATCGACAAAAGTAGGGACAATATCTACGTATTCTACCAACGCGTCACTTACGCTTCCCGGCTTAACCACTCCCGGCCAACGAACGATACAGGCAGAGTGTACCCCCGCATCATAGCAAGTCCATTTGGCAAAAGGCAGGCTGTTGCCTTGTTCGCTCAAATATACGACAACAGATTTATCCGTCATTTTTTCCTTATCTAAAATAGAAAGGACATTGCCGAATTCCTGGTCCATATAATTGATCTCTGCCAGATAATGGGTAAACAACTCGCGAGTCTGGGGAATATCTACATACATAGGAGGCAGTGTCAGTTTGTCCGCATTAAATTGAGAGGCATCGCCTTTATTCCAGGGAGTATGCGGTTGATTGGAGGCTACAAACAGACAGAAAGGTTCGCCTTTCGCCTTGCAATCGGAAATAAATTTCTGAATTGCTTCAAAATTCAAGTCCCCACCTTTCAAAGGAGGTACATAAAGGTCGAAAGGAAATACTGATTTCGGGGCAATATGCGATTTCCCGATCAACGCGACTTTATAACCCAACGGTTGCAGGTGGTGTACAACGCTCAATGTGCCTTCATTGGCACAAGTATGGTTGGGGTAAGCTCCGCTGCGTACAGGCCACAAACCGGTATATAGATTGTGCCGGGTAGGCGACGACATCGGAACGGCCTGATAGGCTTGTGTGAAACGTACTCCCTGTGTGGCAAAGCGGTCGATATTCGGAGTTTTCGAATCAACACTGCCATAACAGCCCAAGTCATAATGAGAACAATCGTCGGCTATGAACAATAGGAAGTTCGGTTTTTCCGTTTGCTGGGCGAAAGACAGGCTGGTAGCTCCCAAGGCTACGGATGCACTTACTAGTAATTTATTCATTTTGTGTTCCTCCTTTATTTATTTCTTCGGATGTTTCGGTAATACAAAGTTTGAATTCGCCCATTTCTCCCATTCGGCAACTAACTTGGTAAGCACTTCAGGGTGCTGTTCTGCCAGATTGTTACGTTCGGTACGGTCTTTAACCACATCGTACAATTCCCATTCTTTTCCTTTTTCGTCGCGGACTGCTTTCCAGTTTCCCCAGCGGATCGCTCTATTGTTCTGATGTTCCCAATACATATATTCATGGATAGAGTCTGCTTTCTTTTGAATAGCAGGGAAAAGGCTACTGCCTACCAATGGATATATTTTATTTCCGCCGTGATAAGTTTCCGGATAGGCGGCTCCTGTTGCTTCCAGGATGGTCGGCATAATGTCCGGCAAATAACCGGGAACACGGCACCATTCACCTTTCTTATTCTTCAGATTGCTTTTCCACGACACGATGAGAGGGGTAGAAATACCTCCTTCATAAGAACGGCATTTGTATTTACGGAACGGAGTATTGGAAACCTGTGCCCATGCTCTTCCGTAAGAAGGGAACACGCTACAAGCCGGATTGTTGATTTCAGACACTTTCCCTCCTCCCAATTCAGCGTATGGCTCGGCACAAGCACCGTTGTCGGACAAGAACATGACAAGCGTGTTATCCAGTTTATGATTCTTCTTCAGATAGTCCAGCAGTTTTCCTACATTATAATCTACACAATGCACCTGCGCTGCATAAACGGCCATCCGGTAGGCTACTTCATCTTTTTCCTTCTCTGTCAGTTCGTCCCATTTCCGATTTTCCCATTCGGCAAACTCTGTGTTCGGATCAATGATTCCCAACTTAGTCATCCGTTTGCGTCTTGCTTCACGAATTTCATCCCATCCTTTCTCACGATAGATCTTCGTGAATTTTTGAATATCTTCTTCTTTTGCCTGCAACGGCCAGTGAGGAGCGTTAAATGCTAGATATAGGAAGAAAGGTTTGTCGTCTTTCTGCTCATCAACAAAGCGGATTGCGTAATCGGTAAATGCATCTGTTGTATAATAAGGTGCTTCCGGCTCCGGAAGTTTTGTATTGTCAAGGGTTAAGCCGCGTCCTCCCGATGGACGGAGATAACTGCAAGCTCCTGCCAAAATTCCGTAGAAGCGTTCAAATCCCCGTTGCAAGGGCCACTTTTCTTCTCCATGCATTCCCAGATGCCATTTACCTGCCATATAGGTATGGTAGCCGCCTTCTTTCAGAACTTCGGCTATTGTGACACAATTGCGGTTGAGGAATCCTTTGTATCCCGGCACTCCCCAATCATTCGGACTCTTCTGGCCGGGATTTTTAAACGGGTCTTCGGACATCTGACCGATACCTGCCTGATGTTGATATAGTCCTGTCATTAAACTAGCCCGGGCGGGACATGAACGTGAAGTATTGTAGAATTGCGTGAAACGTACTCCTTTGGATGCCAATGCATCAATATTAGGGGTCAGTATTTCTCCACCGTAGCAGCCGATATCGGAATAACCCATATCATCTACCATAATCAGTACGACGTTCGGCTTTTCCTGTGCCGAACAAAACGATGCCATCAGTAAGGGGGCAGTCATTAAGAAATTCTTCTTTACCATAGTATTATCAATTGTCTGGAAAACAAAAATAGGGAAGTTTATGCAAAAGGAAGGAAAAATGCTAATCAATAAAGAACAAAATCAGGTATATATGCTATCCAACAGATATACAATGCGTCCATGAACTTTTATTTCTACTCTGAATAGTTTTTTTCCTTTATTGAACAATTAGTTTTCTATTTTTAGGTCAATATATTCTAACTTTGCATTTTAGTTAAAAACCTATTGAAATGAAAAACAAACGAATTCTTTTTCTTCTTTCTTTTTGCTTATCACTAGCAATAGCATGGGGAGAGATTCCTCCTGCCAAAGTTATATTCCAACAATACATGAACCAAGCACAGACATTTGCCAACAACTTTCCACGAGAGAAAGCGTATTTGCATTTTGACAATACGAGTTATTATGTTGGAGATACGATCTGGTTTAAGGCTTATGTCACTCTTGCCGAACAACAGATTTTCAGTCAGATCAGCCGCCCTCTGTATGTAGAACTGGTGGATCAGACAGGACATATAGCAGATAAACAAATCATCAAACTGACGCAGGGAGAAGGGAACGGACAATTCGTTCTTCCCCGTTCCATGTTATCCGGCTATTATGAGGTACGTGCCTATACCCGCTGGATGCTTGCTTTCAACGAACCGCAGTATTTCTCACGCACTTTCCCGATTTATCAACTTGCGAATAGTGATAAGCTGGAACGTAGTATCACAACTTACGAACTTAGTCCGTCGATGGAGAACCGTCCGTCGGAAACTAAGGAGAAGTTGAGTGTGCGCTTTTTTCCCGAAGGAGGGCAATTAGTGGAAGGAGTGACTTCGCAAGTGGCTTTCAAGGCGGAGAGTAAAAATGAGGGGAATATAGAATTGTCGGGAACGCTCTATACCAAAGAAGGAGCAGAAATCACTTCTTTCGAGACTTTGCACGATGGAATGGGGCATTTTGAATATACACCTTCTGCACAACCGGCTGTTGCCAAAGTCGATTTTCAAGGAAAGAAATATGAATTTACCCTTCCACAGGCGTTGCCTAACGGGTATGTGTTGAGTACTGTCAACAATGCCGGTGCCCTTTTGGTGAAAGTATCCTGCAATACCGCTACTCCTCAAGACACATTGGCTGTATTTATCAGTCATCAGGGGCGGCCGTATGTTCATCAATTGATTAGTTGCCGGGCGGACGCTCCACAAGAGTTCATTCTGCCTACCCGCAAACTACCGGCAGGTGTACTGCAAGTCAGCCTCATCAACCGAGCTGGTAATACGTTATGCGAGCGTTTTGTCTTTTCCAATCCACGTGCTCCTCTACAACTATCCACAGAGGGACTGAAAGAGGTGTATACTCCCTACGCTCCTATTCGTTGTGAGTTACAGGTAAAGAATGCCAAAGGAGAACCGGTATCGGGAGATGTATCAGTCAGCATCCGGGATGCCGTCCGGTCAGATTATCTGGAGTATGACAATAACATCTTCACTGATTTGCTGTTAACATCTGATTTAAAAGGATATATCCATCAGCCCGGTTATTATTTTGTATCGCCGTCTCCCCGGAAGCAAACGGAACTGGATATATTATTAATGGTGCATGGATGGCGTAAATATGACATGAGCCAAGCCATTTCTACTGCTCCTTTCACTCCGTTGCAGTTACCGGAAGCTCAATTAGTGTTGAACGGGCAGGTTAAATCAACGATCCTCAAGAATAAGCTGAAAGATATAGCGCTTAGTGTGATAGTGAAGAAAGATGACCAATTTATCACTGGAGGAACCGTGACCGATGAAAACGGTCGTTTCACCATTCCTGTAGAAGACTTTGAAGGAACCACGGAAGCGGTGATCCAAACCCGGAAAGTCGGTAAAGAACGCAACAAGGATGCATCCATCCTGATCGACCGTAATTTCTCACCTGCTCCCCGAGCCTACGGCTACAAGGAGCTTCATCCTGAATGGAAGGACTTGACCCACTGGCTACAAAAAGCCGAGAATTTTGATTCTCTATACATGGATTCTATCCGGAAAGTAGAAGGACTTTATGTATTGGATGAAGTGGAAATCAAAAGCAAACACCGGCAAGGAAGTAATATGGCTACTAAAATCAATGAGAAAAGCATTGACGCTTATTACGACGTACGCCGTTCTGTAGATTTATTACGTGACAATGGGAAGATTGTCACAACTATTCCGGAATTAATGGAAAAGTTAAGTCCGCAATTCGATTGGGATCGTAGCAATGACAAGCTTACTTATCGGCAGAAACCAATCTGCTATATCATGGATAACCACATTTTATCCGAGACAGAAACTCAAATGATGTTGACCGAAGTGGATGGACTGGCTTCTATCATCATCAGCAAAGGAACCGGAGGCATTGATGACGACATCATTCAAAACACCAAAATGTCCGAAGTTACGGATAGTACGGGAGTGGATATCAGCAAACTGGATAAATACAGTGTTTTCTACCTGATTCCCCTACCCAGACGCGATGTATTGAACAAAAGTCAGACTGCCGTACTTGGTACCCGGCAAACAGTCATTCAGGGATATACTCATGCACTGGAATATTATTCACCTGCCTACCCGACCAAGGAATTGTATATGGATAAAGTAGACAAAAGACGGACGCTCTACTGGAATCCGTCTGTACGGACAGATGAAAATGGAAAAGCTGTGATTGAATGTTATAATAACCAATATTCCACTCCGGTGATTATTCAGGCGGAAACGATGAGTAAGGATGGACAAATAGGAAGTATGAAGTATTCTACAATCGGGCAAGCGGAGCAATAGTTCTTGTTGTAGATAACCTCATAGCCGATATTATTAATGGGGATGAAGTTATTCCTGATCCGGAATCCTTCATCCCCATTATTCTTTCAATGTTTCTATTCATTCCGTTTTAAATGGAATGACAGTTATTTCTTTTTCTGTCCCGGGTAAGGTTCTACCATGCAACGCTTAGCCCATGCTTCGTATGCTTTTGACATTTCTGCCACCTTCTCCGGATATTTAGCAGCCAGATCATGTTGCTCGCTCCGGTCTTCATTCAAATTGTACAATTCCCATTGAGAGTTATTTTTCGGGCGAACCAGTTTCCAGCCATCATTGGAAAGAAAAGCACGTTCGTTGAAGTGTTCAAAGCCCAGATAGTCGTGTCCCTTGCGATGTCCGGTCTTGAAGATAGGAAGTAAGCTCTTTCCTTCCATTGGAAGAATATCATGTCCTTTATAGGTAGTTGGATATTCAGCATCCGCTAAATCGACACAAGTAGCCATGATGTCCATCACATGACCTATTTCAGATGTCATGCCACCTACGTTCTTTTTAATTCCCTTCGGCCAATGGGCAATCATCGGAGTACAGATTCCTCCCTCATAAGATTTAGCTTTCCAAAAGCGGAATGGAGTATTCGCTACATTAGACCAACGGGCTCCCAATGAAGCGTATGTAGTCTGTGGTCCAGGCAATACTTGTTTATTACGCGGGTAAATGATTTTCTTTCCATCACGAGTCATATCCGGACGGTCGTTCTCTCCACCAGACATGTTCTGGCAGTCTTCATTACTGCAACCATTATCAGACAAGAAAAGAATCAATGTATTATCAAGCTGTCCGGTCTTTTTCAAAGCCTCGATAATTTGTCCGATACCCTGATCTACACGGTCGATCATTGCAGCGTGAACGGCCATCGCACGGGCATCCCATTCTGCATGTGGATTGTCTTCCCATTTGTCATGAAACTGACGTTCGGACAAAAAGTTATCCATTCCCGGGAAAATACCCAACTGCTTTTGACGTTCATAACGGGCATTACGGATAGCTTCCCAACCTACTTTATAAGTATCCTTATATTTCTCAATATCTTCAGGAAGTGCATGCAGCGGCCAATGCGGTGCTGTATAAGCCAAGTACATAAAGAATGGTTTATCATCCTTTGCATATTCTTCTACCTCCTGTACGGCACGATCAGAAAGAGCTTGGGTTATATAATATCCTTTAGGTACTTCCTTTATAGGCACTTCACCTTCTACCAAGCTGAACGGATCAAAGTAATCCACCACTCCATAAATTACTCCATAGTGAGAATCAAACCCACGATTGACAGGATAATGACATAAATCAGAGAATGTATCATGGAAGACACGGTGTGCCAACCATTCGCGTTGGTCTTTACGGAGTGGAGTCTCTGCAACATGCCATTTTCCAACCATACTGGTGGTATATCCTGCTTCTTTCAACACCTCGGCAATGGTAACGGCATTGCGTGAGAGTGTTCCTCGGTAACCCGGCAAGTGAGCATCAAAGGTCATTCGTCCGATTCCGGCTTGATGCTGGTAAAGTCCCGTCAACAGGGAAGCACGAGTCGGGCAACTACGACTTGCATTATAGAAATGATTAAAGCGTACTCCTTCTTGTGCCAGTTTATCCAAATTAGGAGTATGAATCTCGCTACCATAGCATCCCAGATCGGAATAACCAAGGTCATCTGCAAGAATTATCAGGATATTAGGACGTTTGTCCGATTTCTTGCCTTTCGCCTCTGCTGCAGAATGGCCAGCAACCACCAAGACGGTCGGTAATAGTAATAATTTAGAATTCATAAATTTAATATTGGTTTATAATTTGTTTTTCATTGTATTACTCTTTTCCTTTGTCTTTGTTCTCCGCAAACCATTTACATACTTTTTTGCTCAACTTAGCTACGACTTCCGGATACGACTGCGCCACATCGTTCTTCTCGAATTTGTCTTTTTCAATATCGTACAGCTGTGCATCGCTTCCATCGTTATTTATCAATAGCTTCCAGTTGCCACTGCGTATAGCCAGATGAGGACTTCTGTCGTTTGCATTTCCCGGTTTCTTAAAGAATTGGTTTCTACCGAAATCCCACATCAGGTCTGTTTTACGTTTAGCTTTCGATTTACCCAGAAGAACTTTATCATAATTTTGTCCGTCTCCCTGATAACCTTTCTCTGTTTCAATTCCGGCTATCGCACATAAAGAGGGATATAAATCGACTGCACACAGTACGCTTTCATTATTCACTTGTCCAGCCTTTATTCTCTTGGGGTATTTTATAAGGAACGGCATACGAATTCCACCTTCATAAAGGCTGTTCTTCGTTCCTCTTAAATAGGCAGCACGAGCGGATTGGAAACTGGGCGCCGGTCCATTATCACTAGTGAAAATCACGATTGTATTTTCCGACAATCCCAACTCATCCAATGCTTTGATAAAACGTCCGATCTGTTTGTCCATTTCAGCAAGAACAGGGATGAAGGCTTCTTCTGTATTCCAGCTTTTGTTATCCTTTTGCTTAAATTCCGGTACCCAAGGGGTATGCATATCATCCGGCCAGAGATTCAAAAAGAAAGGCTGGTCTTTATGACGTTTGACAAAGTCGATGCTCTTGTTTACAAAGTACTCGGTACGTCTCCAGCGTTTTACGCTGTCTTTGGCCGACCATATCCAGTTCGTAGCAGTGATTGCCGGTTCCGGGTCCGGACTTTCATACGTCGATATATATTCGTCAAAACCATAATTTTTAATAGAAGGTGCATTGTGCACGTCGCGCCCGCCTCCCATGTGCCATTTACCTATGTGTCCGGTGGCATAACCTGCACTTTGGAAAGCACGTGCCATGGAAGGATTCTTGTCACTCAAAAAGTTACGCTGTTCACACTTCTTGTTGCTGGCTTTATTATTTAAAAAAGTATTAATTCCTACTTCAATCGGGAATTTGCCTGTTGTCAATCCACAACGTGAAGGTGAGCTGACCGGTGCGGATGAATAATACTGATTGAATAACAATCCGTCCTGCGCTATCTTATCAATATTCGGAGTAGGAACAAACTTACCTCCATAACAACCGATATCTCCGATTCCCATATCATCTACATAGATGACGACCACATTGGGTTTTGTCTCTGCCTGCATACTGGCCACGGGTAATAAAGCTCCCAACCAAGGCAAATGTTTTTTGATGTTCATAATTATTCTGATTTAATTAACTATGCTTTTTGTCGGTTTCGTGTGACTGACTTATGTAGCAAAAGTAGAGAAGTTTTTTAAGAGAAAGGGAAAAATACAAATCAATAAAGGAAAAAAACAGGTAAACAGAGATGAAGAATAGCAGTTTGTAACCTATATATAAACAAAATAGGGAAGACACTATTCCTAATATCTTCCCTATCTCTACTCATTTATAAGATTACCATTCAATCTGTTGATCTTCATCCGGAATCTGCGTATTGATGTTCCGTTGAAGCGTCATGCTTCCTTCTACTCTATACTTGATAGGAATAACTTCCGTACCACTTCCACCATAGGTAAAATCTTGAAAATCGTATTCAAACATAATTTGAACATAACGACGTTCCAAGTAAGGACGGGTAGCGTCCATAATCGATGTACTGCTATAAATAGGTGTTCCTATCAATTGGAACTCCATCTCATTAGTCGGATCATCCGGCACCATATCCAATGTTCCATCTTCTTTAAAGTGCACATTGATTTTGTATTTCTTACGTATATCCTTATCCATATCCTCATTAATCAGACCGGCATAAAAGAATACGGTATTATTATCTACCACATACCCTGTACGCTTGTCCATTGTTCTTGCATTGGTATCAGGCTTGCCATTTATATAGGTGTACACTTTCATGGAAGAAGCCGTGTACGAACCGGAATAATCGTTAAAAGGAACCACTCTCAATAAAGCTTTTGCATAATTCTTGCGCGGATGACTTTGATAGTTAGATGATGCATCATCAACAATACTTAAAGGCAAAACCCATTTTTCCAACATATCAATGCCTTGTAAATTGAAATCGATGTTCAATTGCTCTACACACGAACCGGCAGGGATATGTACCGTTTCGGGAAATTCATATTTGTCTTCCTCCATTTCAGTATACCACAACTCCGGACGATAAAGACTAAAACGCTCGATGTTCAACGTTCTTAGCGTATCTGCATCCACTGCTATATGAATATCTCTGTCCTGTGTATTCACCGTAGATCCACTGACAATGACAGGTAACTGATAGGTCACTTTTCCATTGTCCTTATATCTGACATAAATGGTAGTCACACCATCGCCTCCTGCAGCTATAGGAGCTTTGAAAGATACGTATTGTTCATACTGCTCATCTTCCCATTCATTATTACAAGCGGTTCCCAAGACAATGGCAGCCAATAAACTTAAGTAAATATATATATTCTTCATATCATATTCTTATTAGGAGATTAATCATTGTACGTCCATCCCGGATTCTGTGTCAACCGCTTATTACGTTTCAACTCATCGTGGCTAATAGGCCAGAAATAGAGTTTACGTGAGAAGGCAGTGGGCAAGTCCGCAATTTCAATCGGAGTGTAGAATTGCTCTCTCTGCTCCTTAGAATCGGACATGTAGAAATTACATCCGTAATTTTTCTTGGATTCTTCTACCTCTGCATCTTTCCATCTGCGCAAATCGAAATAACGCTGTCCTTCGGCCATCAACTCAATCATGCGTTCATGTTTCAGCTTCTTACGGAATACCTCCCGATCTTGATATTCCGGCATTGCATAATCAGGAACACCCGCACGACGACGTATTTGCCTGATGCCTTTTTTCATTTCATCAATATCACGTTTAACGGAATAACTGGTAGTTCCATCCCACGACGGAATGTCGTATGAGGCTCCATCTTCCAACTCATTCAAGGCTTCTGCATAAATCAATAGGATTTCGGCAAATCGAATAGCAGGTTCCGCTTTCGCTTTGATCTCTTTACGATTCGTGTCATCCGGATGTACATACTTCATGATACCGATGCCGGATCGCAAATAGACACCAGTACCGGAGAAACCGTCGCTATTGATGCCATAATAATAGTTGACTTGTTTCTCAACGTCATTCTTATAATCAGTTGTTTCTGCATTTTTCAGTAAAGCCCACACACAACCATTGAAAGAAACGGAAGCATAGAAGCGTGGTTCTCTATCCGCATATTCCTTATATACTCCTTCTTTCAATTGAGGATATTTGCCTGCCTCCACCTCCGCTTTGGTAACAAAACGTGTACCGGAGGGATATTCTTCCTTAAAATATTCTCTGCTGAATTCATCTCCGTTTGCCATATAGTAAGCATCACACATCTTTAGTGTCATACCATAAGCATTACTTCCTCCGCCCAATGTTTTCGGCATTTGGAGTTTCACCATTTCAGCAATACTGTTGGCCCCCTGGTTACGCTCGCGACTAAAAATCAATTCCGGGTTCTGGTACATCGCTAACGAACCGTTGAAAACTGCCCGGTAAGATTCATAAGGATCTATATCACTATAACCGCCTTCGTTCCATGTCTTTGCCGAAAAATCACCATCCTGATAAGGAGTGATGGTAGCAGGATATCCGGGTTCAGCAATGGTAGTCGCTTTTTTATGGTAAAGTTCATAACGATGACCATTATTTTCTCCGGGGAGTTCCATCACATCTCTTGCTGCAGCCGCTGCTCTTGCCCACTTATATTCATTATATTCTTGAGACATCAGGCAATTTCCGTCATAATCGACCAAATCCGAAAATTTATCCGGATCTCCCGGACGAGGATTATTAATAGGACTTGCCGCATACAACAACGCTCTGGCACGAGCCGCCAACGCTGCTCCTCGCGTAGGACGTGCTACCTGATTAATAGCCCGGGTCAAAGGCAGATCTTTAGCGGCCAGACGCATCTCCGATTCGATATATTCCGCACATTCATCATACGAACTACGCTGAATGGCCAGATCATCATAATCGGCAGTATAATCAAGTCCTTCATCCGGTAACAACGGTACGGGACCATATTTACGTAATAATAGCCAATAATAATAAGCACGAACAAAACGTGCCTGCGCTTTCATATCAGCTCTCTCTTCTTCTGTATACTTCGTGTTCATATCAATATTCTGAATGAAGATAGATGCCTGACGAATTCCTTTATAACTATCATCCCACGAATGCCGATAACCCTCATCATAAGTACCAGTCTTAAACGTCTTGTATGCATCGAGACTATTACCGCCGAAGTAGATGTCATCGGCAAAATTAGTAATTGTATTAAGCATGTTAGACACTTCCAGATTGTATCCACCTAAATAGGAATAGGCATTCGCTAACCATTCTTCCGTATTTTCCTTGTCGGTGAAAACATCCTCCAAAGAACGACGGTCTTTAAAATATTTGTCTGAATCGAGTTTATCCGAACAAGCGACGGCAATCACACTCAATATAATACCAATATACAGTTTATATATCTTTTTCATTTTTCATGCATTTTATTAGATATTCACAGTTAATCCCAATGTAAATGTCTTAGCAAGCGGATATTTCTCTCCGTTAGTGCTTCCCATTTCCGGGTCCCATTCTTTAAATTTGGCAAATGTCAAGAGGTTGGTGCCAATGAAAAATACACGTATCTTGTTAAACCGCATCTTGTTCACAATCGCTTTCGGCAATGTATAACCTATTTCCAATGTTTTCAAACGTAAATAAGAACCATCTCTAAGCCAATAGGTAGAAGCTCTATAGTTATTATCGTTACCTCCATAACTAAGCCTAGGATACGAAGCATTAGGATTCTCATTGGCGGGAATACCCAATGTAGCAGCTGTCTCCGCATCGATATAGCGGTCTTTCACCAAATTTGTCAGGACATTTCCCCACTGGCTACCACTAAAGGCATATACAGTAGGGCCATTAATGAAGAACGAAGACTTGCCTGCCCCCTGGAAGTGTGCATTGAAATCGAACCCTTTCCATTGTGCAGAGATACCAAAACCATAAATCAGGTTAGGTTTCGTTGTCGCACCAATAGCTACTTCATCACTGCCATTAATAATTCCGTCTCCATTGACATCTTTATATTTGATGTCACCCGGTTGCACCTTTCCCCAATTAGTTTGCTGCGGACTATTGCGTATATCATCGTAATCTTTAAACAATCCCAAAGCTATTAATCCCTTCGCCTGATTAACCCTGTAACCAGCCTCTTTCTGATAAGGATAAACTGCGTTCATTTCATCTTTCTCCAGGATCTCATTTTTGCTGTAAGTAAAATTACCACGAACAGTCAGATTGACTTTACCTATCTTCTGTTTGTAAGCAAAGTTACCGTCGAAACCTTCCGAGCGGACACTTCCCACATTTGCTTTCGGATTACCAGTTACACCCACAATACCCGGTAGATATTTACGTTCCATATAAATACCATCACGCTGTTCATGGAAGTAATCCACAGTAGCCGTAAACTTATCATTGAATAAGGATAAATCCACCCCCGCATCGTGCTTGGTTGCAATTTCCCAAGTAACATTGTTAGAGGCCAGCTGCGAATAGTACATTCCCGTATATACATTGTCCGAAGAGCCGTAATCACTCCAAGTCCAGCCACTTCCATCATCTTTGATCGTGTACAAATAGGGGAAACGATATTCCGTATCACCTATTTTAAGTTTGTCACTACCAACCTTACCATAAGAATAACGGATCTTGAACATATTCATCCATTTCAAATGTTTCTTAATGAACTTTTCTTCTGCTATGTTCCAAGCGAGAGAAAAAGCGGGGAAAAAGCCAAAACGATGTCCATCTGCAAAATTTTCCGAACCGTTATAACCAAAGTTGAAATCAGCAAAATAGCGATAGTTCCAGTTATAACTTACACGACCGGCCAATCCCATGTGGCGTTTGGCAATGCCATTCTTTACATCCGTTCCAATATCAACCGTGGTCCGATAAGCATCCTGACTATATTTCAATGTCCCACTCAAATGATGTGCGTGGAATGCACGATTGTACTGTAAAAACGCTTCCAGAAATTCACGGCGCTCTCCACTGGAGGCACTGGATTGTTCCATCGGTGATTCGGGGCTTTGTTGCTTAAAGATCAAGTTTCCGTCATCATCGCGTTCTCTTTGAGCACGCCATGTCTCCGGCATTCTTATCCGGTTTATTTCACTCTGATTGTTCGTATCGAATCCGAAACGCCCTTCAAAACGCAAACCTTTGGTAATGAAGTCCAACTTTTGCTCCAAAGAAATATTTGTTTGAATTTTATTATTCCAGATTTCTTTATAACCAGTCTGTGTGGCAAGTACCCAAGGATTCTTGCGATTATCTTCTGTCCCATGTGCAGGGATATAACCGTTAGAATACATCACAGGAATACTGATTGGGTTCTGCCCCATCAATGAAGTCCATACGTTAGAGCCCTGTCCCGGTGCGTTACGTTTCTTTAATGAACCGGATACCCCCACTTTTACAAGAGTAGTCTTCGTAACATCGATATCCGTATTTAAACGGTAATTCCAACGTTGACTACTAGGATTAGTATTGTAATCCTTACGCATGGCATCGTCTGTTTTGTACATACCTTCTTCATTCACGTAACTAAGCGATACAAAGTAACGTGCCGTGCTACCTCCACCACTCATATTCAGATTGGCACGATAAGTCATGGCTCCATCTTTTAACAGTACATCCATCCAGTCTACATTCGGATACAAATCCTGATCAAGTCCCAATCGCAGAATTTCCATTTCATCGTTCTGATAAATTCTCTCTTGGTTACGAGTTATACGTGCTTCATTCATTAACATAGCATAGCTATAGCCATCTGCAAATTCCGGTGTAATGGTACGCGCATTATAAGAAGTCTCCACTTTGGCATTGATTTTAATCTTACCTTCTTTACCATGTTTAGTAGTAATCAATACTACACCGTTTGCACCACGAGAACCGTAAATCGCCGTCGTAGAAGCATCTTTCAATACAGTAAAGGATTCGATATCTTCGATATTGATTTCATCCAAATCACGTTCAAAACCGTCAACCAACACTAATGCAGAGCTATTGGCACCAAAAGTGGATATACCCCGAATCCAGAATTCAGAAGTATTCACACCCGGTTGTCCGGAAGTCTGCATAGCAAGAACACCCGGCACATTTCCTGCCAATGCATTAGAAAGATTTGCCGAAGGATTTGATTTCAATGCCTCTACATCTACATTCGTCACCGCACCAGTCACTGTCAATTTCTTCTGCGCACCTGTTCCGGTAATTACAACTTCATCAATTTCCCTGGCATCCGATTCTTTCATTGATATATTCACCACATTCTGGCGTTTCACCAGTATCTCTTGCGTATCGAAACCAATATACGAAAATACCAAACGAGAAAATTCTTCAATTTTAATTTTGTAACGCCCGTTGATATCTGTTATCGCTCCCAAACCTGGTTTATCTTTCACTGTCACATTAACACCAACTAATGGTTCTTTATTCGTGTCCGTTACGACTCCTGTTACTTCAATTGTCTTCTCTTGAGCAAAAAGGGAAACAGAGACTAATAACAGGCAAATCGTAATAAATTCTTTTATTCTCATGTGTTCTTCTTTTTATTGTTTTTCTTGGTTCTGATTATCATTGGATTCTTCTCCACCCAAATCATCAGGAGCCTGTTCTTTAGCAATCTTCCGAATCTTATAATTTCCCGAATCACCTACATAGAAAGTCTTTGTTGCCTCATCGTAAGCCAAAGCTACTGGTTGATTAAAGCGTGCTCTCTCACGTACTTCTCCATTTTGCTTACCCCATTTATAACTACTTGCGGAAGCAGAACCACGTCCGGCAAACGTAGAAACTACTCCATCCGGAGTCAATACTCGAATACAATGATTTTCTTTATCTGCAAAATAAAAGTCATACCAATCATCTTTATTAGCTAGCTTATACTCTTCGTTAAATACGAAAACACCTTGACCTGGTTTATTGATGCGTGCATTGATACCTACAAGATCCTTATAATCAGCCTGACCGGATTGTCCACATACAATATACGGAGTAACCAACTTTTTAGTTTCTTCATCATAATTGGAACGAAGTATATAATGCGATTCATGCATGATGATATAAACATATTTACCTGTTGGATGAGGAACCATACTAAAGTCAACCGTCTGATTAGGTACACTAAATGCCAAAAGTTCATTCAACCCTGATCCACCAGGAACTTCCGGATTGTTATTATAACCGTTTTCCTCAAAATTATATCTATACACATTGCCTGTCGCACGATGATTGAAGTAAAGTTCTCCCGTTTGTGGAAGCACCATAGACCCATTGCAAGCATTACCACGTGCCAAAGCGACCCAACTGGCCCCTTTGAAATCCTGTCCGTCTGTACTATTCTCACGCTTTAAAATAATATTGTTTCTATTCTTAGCGCCACCATTTTGGGGAGCAGCCAATATCATATCACCATCATTAGTCCATGTAATAGTAGTTGCACGATTGATATTATCCAATTTCTTGGTATAGATCATTTCTTGTTCCAGATCCAACACTCTCAAAAGCCCATTATTTTGAGATAAATAAAGGATATTAGAATGTTGGGGGTCGAAAGAAAACCAAAAAGGATAATCTATCTTTCCACAATCGTCAAACGGACCTGTTTCTACAATATTTCCCTCACCCAATTCATCTACATCACCGCATAAGTCTGTTACTACCATTTGCGGTTCGTACTGATATTTTTCAGATGCTATCACAGTTTGCTCACCCACTTTTACTTCAATAGTTCCTTCGAAACAGCTTTCCGGCGTAGAACAGTAAATACTAGTACCTTTAGCACTAATAACAATAGCTTCTTTTCCACCTACCTTAACGGAAACAAGAGAAGGATCTGTGCCAAAATTACTGCCATAGATAATCATCTTCTTCTTTCCACCTCCCGACTTGGGTGTGAAATCAGTTACCTCTACTGGCTGATTCGGATCATAAGGTGCTGATGTCTCGTCTTTGCTATCTTTGCAGCCAGTAAAACAGACTGCAAAAACGAATGCCAACATCATACACTGTAACCCTATGCTCCCATGTTTCATAGTTTTACATTTCATAATACACTAGATTTAAATTATTGATTATTCTGAACTTTATCCATTAATACCTTCATCCAGTATCCTCCAATCACCGAACGAGCTCTAAAGCCAACCCATCGTCCGCTGTCTGTATGGTGCCAGTCACTGATAGGTACACGAGATACTGTTTCATTGATATATTTATAGACTGGATCAGAGAATCGTTGGAAAGTATCCTTATCCGGGGACATAGCCGCTGTCCACATGATCCAGTCAGATTTTGTGTATTCTTTACGCGAATCCAGAGGAAGTCCATAAGGATTCTGTTTGGTCAAATAATAGTTTATTTCTTTTCCGATTACATTGTTAGGAAATAAATTCAGGTTCCATAACTTATCCCAAACCATGTTATATTTTTGACTCCAGGTATCTTTACGGTCAAAAGCCAGACGGTAATGATCACCCTCATTCGCCATTTCTTCCCATTTCACCGCCATTTTCTTGGCTATAGCCGCATATTTGTCTGCTACATCATTTAATCCGAGCATCCGAGCCATTTCGCTGTATCCGGCCACTCCCATGATCGCTTTCACGGAAAGATTGGCATTATGAGCCCAATGTCCGGCGAAGTCATCCGTGCAAAGTTGGTTTTCCGGGTCCTGTCCAGACTAAGTTTTTTTAGTTATTTAGTTTATTATCAGATATGTATAGCTAACATGTCTTGTTTCTGTGTTGTAATTAGTTGGTTTTTCGAGTGTTTTTGTAGTCTATAAAAATGATTTATTTCTAGGATTTGGGGTATCCCAGATTGTTTCAACAAATTCTAATTCTAGAATAAAATATCAACAGTTCATGCATGATAAAGAAATAATATATCCCCAAATGTAGTTTCAGGGATCAAATAAGATGGAATAAAGACATGATATATTAGTGGCGGTTTAAAACAGACTAAAATGATTCCATCCATTCACTTGACCGACAGATGTTTTTATATCCTTATCTCCATTATAAATCGCGAAACATTGTTCCGTTGGAGTATTAGATAGTTTAGCCCATTTTGAAATACCTTTAAAGAAATCCGGTGAATAAGTTGCTCCTGATTTGATTTCATAGGCATACTGTTTCCCGCCAACCATTCTTAATAAGTCAACCTCATTGCCAGTACTATCACGCCAAAATGATAATCCCGGTTCAACACCTCTATTATAGGATTCTTTTACAAATTCATTGATGACAAGATTTTCAAACAATCCTCCACGTAAAAAATGAGTAGTTATTTGTTCTGCATTTTGTATGTCAAGTAAAGAACAGGCTAGCCCTGTATCATAAAAATATAACTTAGGAGTTTTTACCAATCGTTTGGCATAATTGTTATAATCAGGTTTCAGTAAATAACAGATATAACTTGCTTCTAATATAGATAACCAGTTAGTAGCTGCTGTGACAGAAATTCCACATTCATTTGCTAATGATGAAAGATTTAATAATTGCCCTATGCGACCTGCACATAATTTGAGGAATTTAATAAATTTACTTAGATCCCCAATATTACGTAATAATCTCACATCTCTCTCTACATATGTTTGTATATAGAAAGGATAATAATCATTCGGATTTATAGCTTTATCATAAATACGTGGATAAGCTCCCTTAAAAACTTCTTCATTTACACTGGATGGCAATATTTCTCCTTTTTCCATTTCATAATGCGAAAACGGTAGTAGCTTGAGTACTGCCGTACGTCCAGCTAATGATTGATTCACACTTTCCATTAATAAGAAGTTATGAGATCCAGCCAGCATATACATACCTTCTTTATTCTCTTTATCGGTATGCGTTTGAATATAAGAGAAAAGTGACGGAACTCTTTGAACTTCGTCGATAATTGTTTTATCCGGATAGGTGGAAAGAAATCCTCTCGGATCATCTGTAGCAAATAATCTCATATCAGGATCTTCCAAAGATACATACTCATAGTCCTGAAAGGAATTCCTCAATAATGTTGATTTTCCAGATTGTCTAGGTCCTGTCAATGTGACAATCGGATATTTATTTGCCATTTCAATTAGCTTGGATTTCAATATTCGTTCTATCATTGCTGCTTTTATTTTATTATTTGCAAATTTAATCTTTAAAAGTGAATTTGCAAAACTACTCTGTTTTTTAATTTAAAGTTCTCTATTTATATTAGATCTTTTATAATCATATCTGCAGCATACTATAAGTAATTATAATTTAAGCAGCCTGTCATTGAGCTGGATTTAAACAATGGCAAGCTGCTTATTATTTATCTTATATTCAATAATATACCTTCTATCTGTTCTACGGAGCGTATCAAAGCTATTTTAGCATCAAAGAATTTCTTAAAAACAAGAACTTACATTCAACAACTGATTCGCATGAATAATTAAGGTTGCATTGCTTCATTTTAAACAGTGATGCTTATGACTAATTATTTCCTAGTGCTGTATTCAGTCGGAGAACACCTTCCAAAAGAGAAGCTCCACTTGCTTGTGCGCCCATAGAAGCAATATTTCCAGTAAATATGGATCCCCAATAATAGTTACAATACATTTCCGGATAAGTTCCACGAATCAAGTTTGCGCTCAATGTTTCTGCATTTTTTCGCAGGAAAAGAATCAGATTCTGCCTAAGTGTACTATTAGCAGCTTCATCCAATGCCAAATTGACTATATAAGGAATCAAAACAGCTTTAAAGATGCTTTGGTCCATAGACGGACCTTCATTACGCAAAATGCCATTAGTTAAGCACCTATCACTGGTTGTGACATAGCTAATTACTTTTTCTGCACATGTCAGATAATATTTTTCATTTGTAATATGATACAATTGCCTACTTGCTTCTCCATACGTACCTTGCGTATAGGTTAAAGGAGGTTCCTCTATTCTACCATCTCCCAATGTTAAGTAATTATTGTCGTAGGCAAATTTATGAAGTATTTTAGCATCTGATAAATACTTATCTTCATTGTATTTTTTATACAATTTGGCAGCCATCAAAGCACCGGGAGCATTGGTACATATATTCCGGCTTCGCCCATTAGAATTATTTTCATTATTCCAAGGAAGTCCAGTTCCTTTATCATCTGTCCATTTTCGTGTAATAATGTAAGTGTCATACAACCTCTTGGCTGTATCGGCAAACTTATTATCGTCTAACACTTCTGACATTCGTAACAAAGTCAGACCAATCCAACACATATCATCAGTATATGGATTTGAAAAGCCTGTAGGATCGTTGTTGTCGTGATGATAATTATTTCCATGATTTTGAAACCATCTTTCAAAATATTCTTTATATGTCGCAGCCAATATAGGATTATTATCTTTGATACGTTCATAAGAATACAATACCACATCAATAGCATGAGCCTGTTGCCAATAAATATAAGTATTAGCCGAATTTCCAGATATATTTTGGGGTGATACCCAAAACGTTCCTTTCGTTTTATCCATAAACTGTTCAATAAGCACATACGTACAACTATCTGCCAAAGGCACTCCCTTATTCGATGGAATAGCAGTAATGGTGACTCTTTCTGATTTTCTTCCGTAGTTATCCACCACAACAACAGATATGAAATAAGGCTCTGCGGATGTCAACCGGAGTACATACCCTTCTCCTTTCTGGATCGTATTCACTCTTTTTTCGTCATTGGAACCTTTCTGTTTATAATAGATTTCTACCCCTAGCATATTGGTCACAGTAATCGGATTCGTCCATGTTAGATAAAGTTCATTGGGATTTTGTGTAATCTTAGCCTTCAAATTCGTCACTGGTGTAATCGTTATTTGCGAAGTATCGGTGCTACCCTCTATTGTATTGGTATCCTGTTCATTTGTTTCCCCACAGGCAATACATGAAAATATAAAAATTAAAAACAATACATATTTATTCATTGCGATAATAATAAACGACTGAAATGCTATGGATATTTACAAATATCCATAGCATTTACAATCCCCATTTATAGTTTATTTATTCTTTGACCAACCTTTAATTTCCTTCTTCCCATTCGATAGCTTGGTCTTCATCCGGAATTTGAGTATTGATTTGACGTTCTAATGTCAACGAACCCATTACATGAAATTCAGTTTCGACACCGGGAATCGTTGTATAGTCTTTGAACGTATAGTTGATATTATTGATAATAATGGTTCGGTGCATTAAGTAGGGACGGATAGCGTCCATTGACTCCGTGATACTGTAAGAAGCAGTGATCTCATTATTAAAATCATCTTTACCGAGCGCAAACTGCATTTTATTATTTGGATCTGCCGGAGAAAGCGTTACTGTTCCATTATTGTTGAATTTTGCTTTAATCCGATACCCTTTCCTGTCTTGACGAGTTTCATCAAATAAACCTGCATAGAAGAATAACGTTTCATCGTCAACTACATACATCATGACATAATTTTTCACGTATGGTGCATCTGTTTCTGAACCATTCAAATATGTTTTGTAATTTACAGCACTATAATTTCCTGAATAATCATTGAATGGCATCACACGAAGCAATGCCTTCCGATAGTGCTTTCGATAGTTTGGGGTATAGTTTCCATCAGGTGATTCTTCGATAGTCAATGGTAATACCCATTTGTCTGATAAGTCGATGCCCTCCATTGAAAAGTCGATAGGCATTAATGCTACATCTTGCCCGGCATTGATCTGCACCGTTTCTGAATGAGAGTAGAATTTTTTTGGCAATACTTGATAGTACAAGTCGGTACGATTATTGAAGCGTTCTTGGTTTAGTACTTTTAAGGTATCTGTATCCAAACCAACATGTACTGTAATGTTACGTTCATTGGTGGTAGATCCGCTCACAATGATTGGTAACTGAAATGTCGTCTTTTCATTACCAGATCTATAGCGTACATTGATTCGAGACACACCATCACTGTTAATGGGAGCTTTAAATGATATATAATGTGTAAACTGTTCATTTTCCCATTCATCATTGCACGAACTACATAAGCCGGCTATGGGTAACAGATATAATAAGATATTTTTCAGTTTCATATTCTAGTTTTTTTTAGATTAATCATTGTAGGTCCATCCCGGGTTTTGGGTCAGAAGTTTATTTCGTTTCAGTTCACTGTGTTTGATGGGCCAAAAATACATTTTCGGTGAGAAAGTAGCAGAAAGATTTGATATAGGAACCGGTGTGTGGAACAGGTCTTTATTGGCATTACTCATAAATGTATAACAACCGTAAACCGGCATTGCTTCCTCTACTTCCGCATCTTTCCAGCGTCGAAGATCATAGTAGCGTTTTCCTTCAGCAAAGAGCTCAATCTGACGTTCGCGTTTTAGTTTGATGCGAAATTTAATCGGGTTACTATATGTATCTGCATCATAATCGGGCACCCCGGCACGCATGCGTATTGGTTTTATACCTGTACGCATATCTTCTACGTTGCGGCTGATTGTGTAAGTGATGGAGCCATCCCAAGAAGGAACTTCATAACTAGTAGTCAATTCATTCAAAGCTTCTGCATACATCAGCAGGATATCAGCATATCGAATAGCTGGTTCATCTTTATCTTTTACCTTGGCTGCATCGCTATTATAATAGGTGTCATCAGGATGCACATACTTAGCTACCCCAATGCCGGTGCGCAACCAGAACATACTATTTGCATAACCATTTCCATCTCCGCGATAATAGAATACTTGTTGATCTTGATTCTGAACTTCTGGTTCATTACCTAGATGCCAGTACATACCGTTATAAGCAATGGACGCATAGAAACGTGGTTCACGTTCAGCATATTGCAAAGATACTCCATTTGGAAGCGGTTTGTGATCTGTATTATTTGTTGTATAACCAGTTGTGCGAGGGCGAGTATCTATGCGTCCTTGATAAGCTGGAGTGCCTGCATATTCAGAGTTCATTCCCGGACAGTCAGTACCATCGCTCATATAATAGGCATCTACCTGTTTCATGGTGGCACCGTGCGTATTCCATCCTTTAGCTACAGTAGGCAATTGATGAATGACCATATCTTTGATGCGTTCACCGGAAATATTCTTTCCACGAGTAAAAATCAATTCCGGATTGTCCATAGCAGTTACCTGTCCGTTGAATAGAGAACGATAAGATTCGAACGGATCAATATTCTGCCAACCTTCGGGAAAATTTTTATAACTATATTCCGGGTGAATCGGAGGAGCGATGGTAGCAGGAAAAGCAATAGAATGAGTCGACCGGAAATCGGCTGTATAAATATGGTAAACGCCTAGTCCCATCACATCTTTGCAAGCAGCTGCTGCTTTAGCCCATTTACTGTTGTCGTATACAGGATTTAATAAACGTTTCCCGTCACGGTTGGTCATTTGCTGTGCATACGCATCATCGTTGCCATTCATTAGCGGACTTGCAGCATAAAGCATTGCCAAAGCACGGGTAGCTAAGGCGGCACCGCGAGTAGGACGGGTAATGGAAAGCTGGTCTCTTTTCAAAGGTAAACCCTGTGCTGCCAAGACCATCTCTTTAGCGATATAATCTACACATTCATCGTATGTATTGCGGGGAAGTTCCAAATCTTCGTATGACTGATTGTAATCAAAACCCTCATCCGGAACCAGTGGAATAGGACCATACTTCCGGAGTAACAACCAATAGTAATAGGCACGAACAAAGCGGGCTTGTGCTTTGAGGTCAATGATTTCCTCCGCACTATGCTCAATGCTCATATCTGCATACTGGATGAAAATAGAAGCCTGTCGAATACCATTATAACAACGGTTCCAAGTATCTTGGAAAGTGTTTTCATCGTATGCTCCTTCACGGAATTTATTATAAGATAAAGCACCGCCTTTGGTTGCATCCACTGTAACATCATCATCACCATAATACATGCAATCATCAAACACAAAAGGTGTATTACGTTTACTTGCAACATCACAACATTGTCCCAACAAATAGGTATACGCCTGTGCCAACCATTGTTCTGTTTTTTTATAGTCGGTAAAAACTTTATCAATTGTTTCTCTATCCTCAAAAATGTAATCAGAATCCAAATAATCGGAACAAGAAGTGGAACTGATCGCAAAAATTGCGACTAATAGTATATATATTTTTTTCATATCATTAATCATTTATAAGTTAACGCTCAAACCTAACGTTACGGATTTGGACAATGGATATTTCTCTCCATTATTGCTACCCATTTCCGGGTCCCAGAGTTTGAAACTAGACCATGTAAGTAAATTGGTTCCAGTCAAGAAAATACGTACATTATTAAAATGTATTTTGTTAACCAGTGCTTTGGGGAGTGTGTAGCCGATATCAACCGTTTTCAGACGTACGTAGGAACCGTCACGCAACCAGTAAGTAGAGTTGCGGTAGTTATTAGTATAAGCATAAATCGTTGTATTTCCATTTCCTTGGTCCGTGTAACTTAGGCGGGGGAAAGTAGCATTGGGATCCTCGTTGGCTGCAATACCTAATTTCTCGGCAGTATCCGCATCTACCCAGCGATTATCCAAAGTTCCTTTAATAATATTACCCCATTGCCCTTCGCTGAAAGCTCTGATACATTTCCCGGACAAGAAAAACTGCGACTTGCCCGCGCCTTGAAAATGCAAATTGACATCAAGTCCTTTCCATTTAACAGAAAGCCCAAGACCATAAATCAGATTCGGACGATTAGTAGCTCCTACTGCTACAATATCGTTGTCATCCACTACACCATCACCATTTACATCTTTGTATTTAATATCACCGGGCATTACAGGACCATACTTTTGAGTAGGACTATTGCGAATATCATCGTAATCCTTGAACAGTCCTAATGCAATCAATCCTTTATTCTGGTTCACTCGATAGCCCTTTTGCATTTGATAGGGATATACATTGTTAGCTTCGTCTCTTTCAATAATCTCATTTTTGCTGTAAGTCATATTACCACGTACTGTCAAACTTACCTGATTGAACTTCTGTTTGAAAGAGAAATTGCCATCGAATCCCTTGGAATTTACTTTACCGACATTTGCAAAAGGACTCTTTCCTTGCAGGCCAATCATACCTGGCAAATACTGGCGTTGCATGAAAATTCCGCTACGACTTTCATCAAAGTAATCAACTGTCAATTTGAATTTGTCATCAAACAAAGCCAAATCTACTCCCAAATCTTTCTTCGTTGCCACCTCCCAAGTAACTTGGTCGGAAGCTAGTTCTGTGTAAGTTAATCCTGTGAATCCATAAGAACTACCGTAGTTTGCCCAATCATAACTATTGCCCTCGCCAATTGCGTACAGATAAGGGAAACGTACATCTGCATTGTTATGACGAATCTTATCATTACCTACTTTACCATAAGAGAAACGCACTTTGAACATACCCATCCATTTCCAATTCTTTTTGATAAATGATTCTTCTGCAATGTTCCATGCTAAAGAGTATGCCGGGAAGAAACCGAAGCGATGCCCTTTTGCGAAATTCTCCGAACCATTATAGCCGAAGTTGAAATCTACGAAATATCGATAGTTCCAGTTATACGCAATTCGCCCTGCCAATCCTTGATTACGTCTGTTGACACCATTTTTCAGATCATCACCTAAGTCTTGTGTTTTGATGTACGAGTCCTGTGTGTATTTCAACGTAGCATTGAGATGATGTGCCTTAAAACCGCGTTCCCAATTAAGCATCATATCTAAAAATTCACGACGGTTACCGCTAGAACCACTTTCTTGATGCATATTGCTACTATCCGAAATTTTCTTGAATACCAAATTTCCATTTTCATCGCGTGAACGTTCGGCACTCCATTGCTCAGGCCATTTACGACGATTGATGTGATTGTTATTATAGGTATCATAGCCGAAGCGTCCAACAAATTTCAGACCTTTGGTGATAAACTTCAAATTCTGTTCCAACGTAATATTTGTCTGAATCACATTTTCCCAGTTTTCATTGAATCCAGTCTGTGTAGCTGCTACCCATGGGTTTGTTTTGTTGCCTGTACCTACTGCCGGAACACGACCGTTGGAATAAAGTAAAGGAGTACGAATGGCGGTATAGCCAAAAAGTTCACCCCATACATCTGCATCACCCAGTCCCGGACTGTTTCTCTTAGATAACCAACCGGATACACCTAACTTTAATAGTGTAGTTTTCGTGATATCAATATCTGTATTCAGACGATAGTTGTAACGACGATAGTTTGCATTAGTGTTGTAATCGTCTTTCAACGCTTTATCAGTGTTGTACATGCCTTCTTCATCAAGGTAACTAATAGAGGCGTAATACCGTGCAGTAGAACCACCACCGCTTAAATTCAGGTTAACGCGGTGTTGCCATGAGCCTTTCCTCAACAATAAATCCATCCAATCCACATTCGGATAGAGATCTGGGTCTAATCCGTTTTTTAGAATCTCCAGTTCCTCCGGTTGATATACAGGTTCATAATTGCGTGTAATTCGTGACTCATTCAATAAGTTTGCATACGAAATCCCGTCTTCAAATTCAGGTGTAATAGTGCGCATGTTGTAGGTGGTTTGTGCCTTTATGTCAATCTTGATTTTTCCGGATTTACCATGCTTAGTGTTAATCAATACAACGCCATTAGCTCCTTTAGAACCGTATATTGCAGTAGCGGAAGCATCTTTCAAGATAGAAAAGTCTTGAATATCCTCAATGTTGATTTCATCCATGCTACGTTCGAATCCATCTACCAAAATATAAGCACCGGTTCCAGCCCCAAATGTGGAAATACCGCGAATCCAGAATTCTGAAACATTTTGTCCTGGTTGACCGGAAGTCTGGCGGGCTAATACACCTGCAACGTTACCTGCCAAAGCATTAACAACACTAGACGACGGATTAGCCATCAGATGTTCCATGTCTACTGTAGTGATGGCACCGGTTTGTACCAATTTACGTTGTGCACCGGTACCTGTGATTACAACCTCATCAATAGTAGTAGCTACATCTTCTTCCATTTTTATATTGACCGAACGCTGTTCCTTAATCAATACTTCTTGTGTCTTATATCCAATATATGAGAAGACCAGTCGGTTATAAGGTTCTACTTTAATGGTATATTTCCCGTTGATATCAGTAATGGCTCCTAATCCGGGAACATCCTTGACGATAATATTCACACCAATAAGCGGTTCCTTATTACTGTCAGAAACAATACCCGATACAGTAACAGTTTTCTGAGCCATTGTGCCGGTTACTACACATAGCAACAGTATACATAAAATTGTTATTTTTTTCATTTTTATACGGTGTTTATTCATTAATATCTTCTTCAAGGCCAATCTTTCTGATTCGATAGTTGTTGGCGTCTCCCACATATATCGTATTATCACGCTCATCCCACGCAATTCCTTTAGGCCGATTAAAACGTGCATCTTCTCGTAAGCGGCCATTTGCATACCCCCATGGGTTTGAATTCAAACTAGCGCTACCACGTCCGGCATAGGTAGTCACTTGACCCAAAGGAGACAAGATACGAATGGCATGATTATGTCTGTCTGTCAAATAGAAGTCATATTCATCCGAATTTCCGGCATATTCCGGGTTCTTTACAAATACACCAGAGTAGGGATTACCGAATCGAGCCTGATTACCGACCCCATCCTGATAAACATAAGTGTCTTTGTTACTATTAACACCTGCAATGACATAGGGAGCGGTAAAGGTTTCCCCATTGAAATCTGAGCGAAGAATATAATTGCGATTGATGACCATGAAATAAGCATATTTACCAGTTGGATGAATCATAATATTGAACTCCCATTCTTTGTCTTGCACTTTTAATATTGTCTGAGCGGCATCATCTGCTGTACCAGGTCTGACAGGGGTTGTTCTCTTTCCTGTTGCAAATTCCTCTATAACATATTTCTTTACCCGATAAAGCAGACTGTTCTGGTAATTGGAGAAGTAGAGGTCGCCAGTAGTAGGATGTATTGCAGCAGCTTGGCATCCTTGGTTCTGTACGATCACCCTTCCATTGCCCCACGTGAACCCACACGGCTTCGTTCCTCCTTCAATTCGATCGAACATCATAACAGCCGTACTATTAACATTTCCTTGCGCTAATCCTACAATCATGTGATATTTTCCATTGTCATCTTTATAGAAATCAATGGTTCGGCAACGCTGTGAGCCTACAAATGAGTTCTTGGGAATCATTGTATAGACCTGCTTGTTTGTGAAGTCAAAACAACGAATACCTTGTCCTACACCTTCAGCGTCTCCTGCGTCTTCTGCATCATATAGCAAATTATGGTCCTCCGGGTCCCAAGTCATAAAACAGGGATTCGTAATGGAGCCACAATCATTAAACGGACCATCTTTTGCTGAATTGGAACCTTGCTCACTAGTTGCACCACACAAGGAACTTACCACCACTTGGCGTTGATATTCAAACTTAACTTCGGCTACCTCGGCTGAATAGATTTCTTCTCCTTGTTTGATAGTTACCTGGATTTCACCCGAATAAGCCTTCGTTGGTACAATACAATATATGACAGTTGATTGTACGTTGACCACAGGCGCCTTCTGTCCGCCGATAGTGACTTCTATCAGAGACGGGTCATTGCCGAAGTTTTCTCCATAAATAAGAACCTTCTGACCTGCAGCACCATTAGTCGGACTGATTTCCTTGACACTAATAGGAAGCTGCGGATTAAAGGGACTGCCACCACTTCCTTGAGCCGGAGTGACTTCTTTTCCATTATCGCAACTCTGTAATAGAAAAGTGGTCAATGTAAACATTCCCCATAAAATGCCCAAACAGGCTTTCATTACTTTTTGTTTCATAATAAATTAGATTAAATATGTTAATAAAATCGCATAAGCAATAAGTATTACTTGTTTTTCTGTATAGGATATTTATTTCTGAAAGTAGGGCGCCACTTCCAAGATGGAAGGTGCGTTACTCTTGACGGAAGGCCATCCATCGTTACTCCAAATCAGTTTATCCATTAAAACATATCTTCCGTTTTCGGCTTCTTTCTTCTTGTAACCGTGGTAGATGATCCAGTCAGTTCCTACATCATCCTGAATCAGAATGGAGTTATGTCCAGGTCCTGCCCAAGTTTCATTGCCACTCATAATGATTTCACAATAATCATACAACATATCCCTTCCTGTCTTATCTAAATAAGGTCCAAGCACATTCTTTGAACGCCCTACCACAGTTTGATATGTACTGGTTGCTCCATTACAACAAGTTCCTATGGAAGCAAACAAGTAATAATATTCTCCACGTTTGTATATGTTGGTCCCTTCAAAACGATTTCCACAAATACGCTTCTTCAGGACTGGGGTTCCATCCGTGTTTTTCTTTATTTCCAGACCATTATCCGTGAGTTCTGTAGCATAGATACCCCGAAAACTTCCCCAAAACATATATTTTTTGCCATTGTCTTCATAAAAGAACTGGTCAATGGAATTTTGTACCCCAATCACTTTCGAGTCGATCAAACACCCTTTGTCTATAAATGGTCCTAGAGGGGAGTCTGACACAGCAACTCCTACATTACTTCTCCACTCATCTCCCCATATAGCCCATGAATAATAAAGCACATAATGATTATTGAAATAACGTATCTCTGGTGCCCAAATATTGTGGTCGCCACCCCAAGTGGGGCGAGTAGCATCCGTGAAAGCTGTACCCTTATACTCCCAATTCACCAAATTTTTGGAACGATAAATAGGAACATTTCGAGTATTCTCTGTTCCATAGAGATAGAAATAACCATCTTGGGCACGAATTACTGTAGGATCTGGTGCGCTAAAAGCAATAATCGGATTGCAATAACCACGCACTAATGTCAATATCCGGACAGACTTATCTATTAACACTGTTTCGCTATCGGCATTCGTTAGACACAGAGGAAGTAGATAGTACGTAGGATGTAGTTTAGTTGATTGAATAGTTAATTTCGTAGAAGCTTGATTATTCCCTGCAGAATAAGTCAACCCACCAAGAGTATACGAGTCATCAGGTAGCAACTCATAAGATGTTCCATGAGCTGCATTATAATCATTTACCAACTGTACAGCCTCTGGTGCAACACTTAACGTACAATGAAATGTACTCTGGTTTGTGCCACTAAAATCATAATAAGATTTAATGTCTACTTCTACTTTTTCTTGGTTTAATAGTATTTCTCCGCTAATACTCTCCAACTTGACAATAGCTGCTTGGACATCTATCGTAAGAAGTAAATTTCTTTTGTTTTCTTGAGCGCTAACCGATGCACTTTCTAACCGAAGAGGGAGTACATAATTAGTTTTTTCCCTCTTCCATCTTAAGAAGATTTCAGAGGAATGAAATTGAATTTCTATACTTTTTTGTTTCTCATTCGCTTTCAGTGTTAACATTTCCTCTAGCTGATAAAGATCTTCTGGAAGCAGTTGAAAGTTTGTTCCATTGTTAGAATTATAAGCTTTCAATTCACTGTCACTCCAAGTTTTCAATCGAACAGATATCTCTCCATTCAAAAGGGTACTCTTGCAAACAAGCACATTGTATGAAACGAAATTCTGGTCGGGCACTAGATTCAAATTCTGGAATCCATTCTGTTGTAAATACACAGATACATTAGTCTCATCTCCTTCTTTTCCATTCGACTCTTCATTATTATCGCTTGTCGAACAGGAAAACCAGAATAGTGTGCTCAATAGCATTACTAGATTCCATCGAAGAATTGATACAGTAGATAAGTTACACATAATATCACTCCCTAATAGAAAATTACTTGCTACCACTCAATTTATTCATTAACACTTGCATCCAGTATCCTCCAATCACGGAACGTGCTCTGAAGCCAACCCACTTACCACTATCAGTATGATGCCAGTCACTGATAGGTACACGAGATACTGTCTCGTTAATATATTTATAAACAGGATCAGAGAATTTCTGGAAAGTTTCCTTGTCTGATGACATAGCTGCCGTCCACATGATCCAATCGGATTTGGTGTATTCTTTGCGGGAATCCAAAGGAAGTCCGTAAAGATTCTGTTTAGTCAGGTAATAATTGAGCTCTTTTTCGATTACATTGTTAGGGAATAGGTTCAAATTCCACAACTTATCCCACACCATATTATACTTTTGGCTCCAAGTGTTCTTACGTTCAAAAGCCAAACGGTAGTGATCGCCTTCGTTTGCCATTTTTTCCCATTTCATCGCCATTTCTTGGGCTATTAAAGCATATTTGTCTGCTACATCATTCAATCCGAGCATACGAGCCATTTCGCTGTATCCGGCCACTCCCATGATCGCTTTCACGGAAAGATTGGCATTATGAGCCCAATGTCCGGCGAAGTCATCCGTGCAAAGTTGGTTTTCCGGGTCCTGTCCATACTCTACTAAATAATTGGTCCATGTCGTTAGAATGTCCCAATATTTCTTAGCATAATCTGCATTACCTTCAATTTTCGAAATAGCTGCAGTTAGAATCACCATATTACCACTTTCTTCAATCGGCATGTCACCACCATAAACTTGTCCATTAGCTATTGGATAAGTGCCAAGGTCATGTGCTGCGAAAGGTTTATCCCAGCGACCGCTAGCACTATATTCAAAGATACTAGTCATCATTGCCTTTTGTAAATCAGGATTATAGACCAAAAACAGGGGAGCAGACGGATAGGTCAGGTCGACTGTATTGATACAACCATTACTGTTATTCTCTTTAGAGAACCACATCAGATTGCCTTCTTTGTCTGTAAATAGTTTGTGAGCAGAAAT
>NZ_GG774950.1:343339-347826 GCF_000162555.1 Bacteroides sp. 3_1_23 | reverse complement strand
TCCGGGTCCTGTCCATACTCTACTAAATAATTGGTCCATGTCGTTAGAATGTCCCAATATTTCTTAGCATAATCTGCATTACCTTCAATTTTCGAAATAGCTGCAGTTAGAATCACCATATTACCACTTTCTTCAATCGGCATGTCACCACCATAAACTTGTCCATTAGCTATTGGATAAGTGCCAAGGTCATGTGCTGCGAAAGGTTTATCCCAGCGACCGCTAGCACTATATTCAAAGATACTAGTCATCATTGCCTTTTGTAAATCAGGATTATAGACCAAAAACAGGGGAGCAGACGGATAGGTCAGGTCGACTGTATTGATACAACCATTACTGTTATTCTCTTTAGAGAACCACATCAGATTGCCTTCTTTGTCTGTAAATAGTTTGTGAGCAGAAATAACTTGACGATAGGCTGCAGAACAGATTTCTGCATATTTTTTACCACCAGCTTTTTCTGCATCGCTATAAATAAGCTCATCAAGTGCACGACAACGCTCCATGATGGATTGATAGTTATCTCTTAGTTTTTCGAAAGCATCAAAAATCGTTACTTTACCATCATGCTTCCAATATCCCATACGTTTCTCATACATATATTCAATGGAATAAATGTCATCATAACCGATCATCAAGAAACCATCTTTACCATCTTGGGTAACAGTTCCAAAATTATGTACATAAGCCATTGCAGGAGTATTTTCTTCCCGACGAGTAATCCATTTAGTTTTACTTGAAGCTAAAGTTCCATTTTTAACAAAAGCTTCCTTCATTCCGCTATAGTCACCCAAACTTATAGATTTTCCTGCTCCATTTACACTACCAAGATATACATATCCCCAGTCAGCACAAATCAAATCACCTTTACGATCACATATCGGCTGGTTGATGGTGCCAGCTTCTACATAACTAATACCATTTTTCGATAATGTACGTGCAATAGTAGGTTGAGTAGTCTCATTCACTGCTAATACCGGAGTCGTTTCTATATAGAATTGTACATCATGCTCTTTTTTATCAAGAGGACGCACACGATAGGAGATGTAGTTAATCGGAGTTGACAACAAATCCAAGTCATCTATCAATTGAGGTGCTGTAAATACGACATCTAATTCGACTGGTCCGCAAGTGAATGTATAGTAACTGGAAGTGGCTAGTACATCTACCGATTTCTGTACAGCCTCATTTTCAAATGTTACTGCATTTTTCTTTTCACGATATAAACCAAAATCCACATAAGATCCTCCTGTCGTGTTATGACAATGTGCTGCAATCACATTTTTACCATTACGAAGCTTCTTCTTGGCTTCGTCTGAAAGTTTTAGATTTACATTATTCTTCCATACGAGATCTGTAGCAACCAGTTTTTCTCCATTTAAATATAATTCGAATACATCGTCATGAGAATAAATAAGAAAAATATTCTCTGTTAAATCCAAATCATTTATTTCAAATGTACGTCGGATATAAATATCTGTATTATCTCCTTTCCATTCTGTGCGAACACGTGGCATATCACGGCTACCGAAAGCTGCTTTACCTTTTTTCCAACTACTATCATCAAACTGGAATTCTTGCCATCCATTTGCTGGTTGACTATTAGTGTATGCAGCCTCCCAACGTTCCACATTTGTCATGGGAGCAATAGGTATTAGAGCTACTTGATCTTTACCCAGGAAACGATACACTTTACCATCTACGCGTAAAGCCCCTACTAATGGCTTCTTAGCTGTAGTCCAGTGTTCTGTACTTCCTTCCATTAATTTATCATAAGGAGACCAGATAGAGAAGTGAGGATCTGAAACAACGATAGGTACCGATGGAGTACGTAGCGCTACCTCTTTTACTGGTTTAAATAAGTTGCCGGTTTGAGCATTTGCGAATAAACCGACCGAAAAGGCCATTACTGTTAGTAGTTTCTTCATAAATATTTTCTAATTAATCTACAATTTTAAGGTTACCCATCTACAATCTTGTTTACCTATAAAGAAAAACAAACCCTACGTTTTCTTTTATTTCTCTTTTTACCTTCTTACTATTACCTTTTAAATGCAATCTTACCTTTCTTATCGCTATACCTAAATAATATATTAAAATCAGTACTGTCGAATATTTATAAATGCTAGAGGAAAAGTTTATATAGAATTGTGTGTTTCAGGTAGGACCCAGGATTCATACAAATCCATTTGTTTTTCCATAGCATTTTATTTGTAACGCTGCAAAATAATGGAATTAATGCTAAATATTAGGAAAATCTGTGTTCAAGAAAGGACAAAATCTATTCTTTTTTCATATTTTGAGTGTTTTTAAAGTGCAAAATAAGTCTCTTACAGTGTGCTTTGAGTAGTTTTTTCCTTTTTGAGCAATATTTATCCACTTTTATTAAGATAGTACAATGTTTTTGGAGGTTCTAGCTTTTAACGATGAGATATTGCTCATATCGAATAGCTTTTGTAATTTTGCAATACGAAAGCAATACAGATTTACTATCGCAAAATATACTCCATATATTAAACCAAAGTACGTCACTCGAGAGGGGACTACTGTCCTCTATGTTCGATATAACTACAATCGAACTAAGCGTACGCTCATCTCTACTGGATACAGTATTAAACCGGAACACTGGGATTCTAAAAAGAGATGGATTAAGCGCGCTTGTCCGAACTATGACGAGATTGATGCCTGCCTGATTAGAATAACGTCCAAGCTTGGAGAAATTCTTACATATGCTAAAATAAACGGAATAAGTCCAACCGTAGATTTTGTTTTACTTGAATTAAAAAAAAATAGAGAATATGAATTACGTCCTAATCGGGTAGATATATTTGACGCATTAGAAAGATATATTACAGAAAAAGCTCTTGTTGTTTCTGCAGACCAAATAAAAGACTACCGAACACTTCGTAAACATCTGATCGCTTTCAAAGAACATTCATCGCAGCCAATTACTTTTCATAACCTGAATCTTATATTTTACAATGAATTCATGGACTATTTATTTTATAAGGTTATAAAGCCCGATGGGAGTGTTGGCTTGCTCACTAATTCTGCAGGAAAAATTATACGTTTGTTAAAGGGATTTGTTAATTATCAAATAGATAAAGGAGTTATTCCTCCAATTGACTTGAAGCATTTTAAGGTCGTAGAAGAAGAAACTGATGCTATTTATTTAAGTGAAAAGGAACTTTCAACAATACACGAGTTAGACTTGTCAGATGATAAGCAATTGGAAGAGATTAGAGATGTTTTTATTACTGGGTGTTTTACAGGACTACGATATAGTGATCTCTCAACATTAAGTCCCGAACATATTGACTTAGATAATGAGATTATAAATCTCAAACAGAGAAAAGTGCATAAAGCTGTCATAATCCCTATGATCGATTATGTACCGGAAATACTCAAGAAGTACAACTATGATTTACCTAAAATTCCTAGATATATATTCAACGAAAGGGTTAAAGAATTAGGGCGAAGGGCAAAACTAAAACAGAAGATCGAAGTCGTTCGCAAGAAAGGGAAAGAACGGGAAAAGAGAGTCTATGAAAAATGGGAGATGATCTCTTCTCATACTTGCCGACGATCGTTTTGCACAAATATGTATTTATCCGGCTTTCCTGCCGGAGAACTTATGCGCATATCCGGGCATAAGAGTCCATCTGCATTCATGAGATATATAAAGGTTGATAATCTACAGGCTGCAAAAAGACTAAAAGAACTTCGAGCTAAACTTGCCAGGTAAAGATTGAAATATTTCATCTTAGTTATTTCAAATCATGTTCTATTTTTCATATATGCAGAAGAATTAAGATTCTATTGAATTGCTAAATAGAAAAAAGAAAGTCACATTTACATTATATATATTCCTTTTATTGAATATATATAGCATAATTCTTTATAAACATGTATTTTTTCCTACTATCGAAAACAAGTTTTGATATAATGAAACAAGTCGTTGGTTTAAAAGGAACATCTCCTACCTTTAAAAGAAACTACTTATTGGTTTAAAATAAACCACACTATGGACTCCTGAATGGGGTTCTAACATCTACTTTCCTTATTACCTTAAGCTATCACACAATAACATTTCTCTGCAAAATAGCATAAAAAGATAGATAAATCATTCCAGAAAGTTTTATTTACGTCGAATTCATTCAACAAGAGTAATTATTCAATCTATTTGATTTTTAATATCTTAAAATGTTGCTAGTTTTTATGTCATAAAAGAAATTACATGGATAAATGAAAAGAGAGAGAGGAAAAATATTCATTTTTTCAGATTAGTCCATTTCTCATCTTAGACTACCACTACATTTATCCATTAACTTTTTATTTATTAAAAGTCTGCTCATAAGTTAGAATTTTGTACTTTATTTAATAGCCATAACAACACAAAGACAATACAGAGCAAAGATAATCATCTGTATTTCAAACAATTGATAAATGGCAGTTTAGTCTGGACAGGACCCGGAAAACCAACTTTG
>NZ_GG774950.1:236711-343197 GCF_000162555.1 Bacteroides sp. 3_1_23 | reverse complement strand
GATAAATCATTCCAGAAAGTTTTATTTACGTCGAATTCATTCAACAAGAGTAATTATTCAATCTATTTGATTTTTAATATCTTAAAATGTTGCTAGTTTTTATGTCATAAAAGAAATTACATGGATAAATGAAAAGAGAGAGAGGAAAAATATTCATTTTTTCAGATTAGTCCATTTCTCATCTTAGACTACCACTACATTTATCCATTAACTTTTTATTTATTAAAAGTCTGCTCATAAGTTAGAATTTTGTACTTTATTTAATAGCCATAACAACACAAAGACAATACAGAGCAAAGATAATCATCTGTATTTCAAACAATTGATAAATGGCAGTTTAGTCTGGACAGGACCCGGAAAACCAACTTTGCACAGATGACTTCGCCGGACATTGGGCACACAATGCCAATCTTTCTGTAAAAGCTATCATGGGAGTGGCCGGATACAGCGAAATGGCTCGGATGCTCGGATTGAATGATGTAGCTGAAAAATATGCTGTTATAACTAAGAAAATGGCAGTGAAATGGGAAAAAATGGCGAATGAGGGTGATCATTACCGTTTGGCTTTTGACAGAAAGAACACTTGGAGTCAAAAATATAACATGGTTTGGGATAAGTTATGGAACCTGAATTTATTTCCTAACAATGTAATCGGAAAAGAAATAAACTATTACTTGACAAAGCAGAATCCTTACGGGCTTCCTCTGGACTCTCGTAAAGAATACACAAAATCCGACTGGATCATGTGGACGGCGGCTATGTCATCAGATAAGGAAACTTTCCAGAAATTCTCTGATCCTGTCTATAAATATATCAATGAAACAGTCTCTCGTGTACCTATCAGCGACTGGCACCATACAGACAGCGGTAGATGGGTAGGCTTCAGAGCCCGTTCGGTGATCGGAGGATACTGGATGAAGGTGTTAATGGATAAAGTTCAAAATAATCAATAAAATTACTATGACGTTAACTTAAAAATTGTACATATGAAGTTCTTAAAGAAAATGTTGTTGGTTGGGCTACTTCCTGGCTATTTGATATGCCAGGCACAAAATGTCCAAAACAAAGAAGATGTACCCTTGGATTTAGGATATCGTGTACTCCCTATGGGAGATTATAACGGTTCAGCCTACACAATCTCGGGTAAACAGTTACGCAATCTACCTGTTACAAATCTTTCGGCAGTATTAGCCGGACTGGTACCTGGTTATTTTGCCCGACAAGTGCAAGGTGGTGGATTAGTGAATGAACAGAATTCATTCTGGATAAGAGGACAAAGAAGTAATTCGCCCGATGTATTAGTATTGGTTGATGGACAGGAACGGGATTTTGCTGTTTTGTCATCACACGAAGTAGAATCAATTACCGTATTGAAAGATGCTGCAGCAACAGCCTTATATGGAATGCGTGCAGGCAGTGGAGCTATTCTGGTTACAACTCGTAAGGGAGCAAAGGGAAAACCGCAGGTTGAATTGACAGCTCAAATTATAGCTCAACAACCACTTAAAGAATTAAATTCATTAAACGCAGCCGATTATGCAAGACAGCACAACATAGCCCGTCATAATGACAATATGGATCCCCTGTATTCGAACTATGATATAATGAATTATGCTAAGAATGATCCTAATTCCATATTATATCCCAATGTAGATTGGGCTGATAAATATTTAAAGGATATCCGATGGAGCCAACGCTATAATCTTAATATCCAAGGAGGAACAGAAAAAAGTACATATTTCGTGAATGCAATGTATACTCGTAACAATGGCTACTTCAATACAGATGATTCACATGATTATAATACCAATCACTCTGCCGAACGGTTTAATATCCGTTCCAATATCGATTTTGCCGTAACTCGCACTACCCAACTGGATGTAAATCTGTATGGCTGGTATCAAAGTCAGAATGGCCCTGGCAGCGGAGCCGAAAATATCTATAAAAATCTAGTCACATTACCGCAAGGAATCTTCCCAGAATGGTACAATGACCAAGGATATACAGATCAATACGGCAATGTTATCAATGCAGAAGATGGGAAAATTGTAGCAGGAAATGCATTCCGTGAAAATCCATGGGCAATGCTAAATCGCTCCGGCTACTTCCAGGACAAACAATTGTATGGTTCTTTCCGCACAAAACTCTCACAGGATCTTTCCTTCATAACAGAGGGATTAAAAGCTTCTGTTGCTCTATCCATGGATTCACGCACAATTTCTTCTATCAGACGTACAATAACTTTCGCATATTACGAAAAGGATGCGACGAATGAGAATGTTCTCCGCCGGACCCGCGAAGATGACTCGATGATAAACAAGGTAGATAATACCAGTTCTTTCCGCCGGACCGGTATCGTGGCTCAATTAGATTATAACCGTACCTTTGGAAAACATGGAGTTTCGGCTTTAGCTTTCTATGAACAATATGAAAGCAATGATGAAATGGTATTGCCAACCCGATTCCAAAGCGCAAATGGTTGGTTCGGCTATAATTATGATAAAAGATATGGCATCGATGTTATCGGAGCTTATCAGGGATCTCACAAATTTGGTCCAGGACACAAATTCGGTTTCTTCCCTACAGTATCTGCCGGATGGACTGTTTCTAACGAATCTTTCTGGAAAGATGCAAAAAAAATAGTGCCCTACCTGAAGCTAAAAGCATCTTATGGACAAGTCGGCAACTCATCCGGCGTAGACGCCTTTTATTACAGGGGACGTATGTGGCCGCAAAACGAAGTCTATATCACAGGGGTAAACATGGGAACAAAGCTTGGAGGATACATTCAGGATATACTTCCAAATCCCGGATTGACTTGGGAGAAAGCTAGAATTCTGAATATCGGAATAGATACCCGACTATTTTCAGACCGGTTATCTGTTACGGCAGAATTTTTTAAAGACAACCGTCATGATATGTATGTAGTAAATAACAAAATCAGTTCTCTTGTCGGCAATGTAAAGGAATTTAAGCAGAATATAGGCAAAATCAATAGCCATGGAGTAGACTTATCTGCCATGTGGAATTCAAATATTGCAGACTGGAGCTATTTCATAGGTGGTACATTCTCTTATTCTACGAATGAACTGATTGCAAACGGTGAAGTAGATCAGCCATACGAATGGTTGAAGAATCAGGGACGGCCTTTAGGAGAAAATCGAGGATACATTGCAAAAGGCTTTTTCAATTCTTGGGAAGAAATAGCAGCCTCCCCTGTACAAACATTCTCTGATGTCCAACCAGGTGATGTACGTTATGAAGATATAAACAAAGACGGACAGATTGATGTAAACGATATGGTACCTATCGGTTACGGAGACATTCCCAGAATCATGTATGGTATTAACTTAGGAGTCGGCTACAAAGGATTTTCGATCACCGCATTATTTCAGGGAGCCGCAAAAGTCTCTCGTCAATATTCGGACATTGTGATGAATCCTTTCACAGATAACGGAACCATATTTGAGCATCAACTTGATTACTGGACACCCGAACACCAGAATGCAACATTCCCACGTTTAACAACACTGGACAATGCCAATCTTAATAACAGGCAGATAAGTACATTAAATGTGAAAGATGCTGATTTCTTAAGATTAAAAACACTGGAAGTTGCCTATGACTTTCCTACAAAAATGATACAGAAAATCCATCTTAAGGGATTGAGGCTTTTCCTTAGCGGAACGAATCTGATTACCTGGACAAAATATAAATGGGTTGATCCTGAAGCTCCTTCACTGGCAGCTCCTTTGACGAGAAACATGAGTATAGGTTGTTCCTTAAAATTCTGATAGCATGAAAAAATCGATAATTTATTTGGCAATAAGCGCAACACTAACATTTTCCGGTTGTGATTATCTGGATGATATGCCCTATGACTGGGCCCAGCCTGATGATATTTTTACGAATGAACAGAACTATCTGAAACCGATTAATCAGGTGTATGCATATATTCCCGAAGGCTTCAACCACGTAGGAAATGCCTTTTTAGATGCAGCCACCAATGATGGAATAAGTACAATCATAGATTCGGATATTCATAAGTTGTCTCGTGGGTATGTCACTTCTTCAAATCCGATTGAAGAATGTTGGAATAAGTCATACAAGGGAATTCAACAAGCCATTTTTGCCCGCAAGTATTTGCGTGAGGCTGACTTGGTGTTACAAAATAAGACAGAAGAAGACATCCAGGCATTTAAAGATACCTATTGTGCGGAAACTGAATGTTTACAAGCCTTATTTGAGTTTAACCTGTTAAGACACTACGGAGGCTTTCCTATTGTCGATCGTATTTACAAAGTCGACGATCCTGAACTGCAGACAAAGGCAAGAGACTCTTTCAAAGACTGCGTCAATCACATCGTACAGTTATGTGAGAGTGCTGCCGCTGTATTGAAAGTTGATCCGGAAGGTGGAAATGGTTCTTATGGCCGTATGACTAGAGGAATGGCACTTGCTATTAAAGCCAAGACATTACTCTATGCTGCAAGCCCACTCTACAACAGAACAGATAATAACGATCCACTACTAGGCTATACTGACGGCTCGGATGTGACGGAACGTTGGAAACTTGCAGCCAAAGCTTGTGCAGATGTAATCAATCTAAATGCAGACGGAACAATATCTCCGAATGGAAATAAAAAATATAATCTGATAGCTCTTACTGCTGCTAAAACGTACGACAAGATCTTTATCAATGCCAATCCTAATCCGGAATATATCCTATTCTATACAGCTGCTAAGGACAATGGTCTGGAAAACAGACATTATCCCCCTACAATCTCAAAAGATCAGGGAGGAGGTACAGTACCTTCACAGCAATTGATCGATGCATTTACCATGAAAGATGGAAGCGATTATACCCATTCTTCTGACGGTGCAAGCATGTATACTAACAGAGACCCGCGTTTGGCAGCAATTATCGGATATGACGGTTCGGTTTATGGAAAGAATACCATTTATACGCGAATTAGTGATAACACAACCATAGACGGACTCAACCAAGTGAAGAACCGTTCGACCAATACGGGATATTACTTAGCTAAATTCCTGGACAAAACACTGAACTTCGGACAGGCCAATGTGGGTACCGTTTTCCACTTATTCCCGATGATTCGCTTATCTGATATCCTACTTTCCTACGCAGAAGCCATGCACCACGCTTACGGTATGAGTGCGGATCCAGAAGGCTATGGTTTGACAGCAATAGAAGCCGTACAAAAAATACGTACCAGAGCCGGATTCGGAACAAATGATAAATTTCTTAATGGGGTGACAGATAACAACTTTATGGAAAAAGTGAAGCAAGAACGCCGTATCGAACTCTGTTTTGAAGAACATCGTTACTTCGATTTGCGACGTTGGATGGATGACAATCAACTTAAAGAACCTATTATCGGAATGAAAGTAGAAGAAAATGCTTCCGGGCTTCATTATACACGCATTACAGTAGATGAAGCACGCAATTTTAAAGATTACATGTATTATCATCCTATTCCTCTGAAAGTAATCAAGGAAAGCCCTTCCATCCAACAGAATCCAGGTTGGTAACGGGCATCAAAACTATTTAATAGATAGAAAACATGAAAAAGATAATAATATTATTCATATGCTTAACCAGCTCCATCTGGCATGTCTGTGCACAAACCAAAGTTAGCGGAATTGTTAAAGATGCCCAAGGAATGGAGATGATTGGCGCTACTGTCCTTCAGAAAGGGACTAATAATGGAATAGTGACTGGTTTGGATGGCAAATTTACTCTTACATTGTCCAACGAAGCAGAGCAAACACTTCTTATCTCAATGATCGGCTTTATAGAACAATCTATTGCCATAAAAAAGAATCATCCTTTTATCAATGTCACCTTGGAAGAAGACATTGCACAATTAGATGAAGTTGTTGTGGTGGGATATGGAACACAGAAAAAAGTATCTCTGACCGGTTCAATTTCTAATGTCGGAACTGAAGACTTGAAAAGCATGCCTGTATCAAGTGTCACAAACGCTTTAGGTGGCCGCATCCCGGGACTAGTAACCCGACAAGAGAGCGGACGTCCCGGCGGTGATCAGGCTACGATGTTTGTTCGTGGTCGTGCTTCATTGAACGACTCTAGCCCCTTAGTACTGATTGACGGGGTAGAACGACCTATGGCGCAAATCGACCCTGATGATATTGAAACTATCTCCGTGTTAAAGGATGCTTCTGCAACAGCCGTATACGGTGTACGAGGAGCCAATGGTGTGATATTGGTAACTACCCGGAGAGGTCGTGAAGGAGAAACTCAAATTTCTTTCTCATCTGAATTTGGTGTTACTTCCTTCAATCGCATATCCCAAACCCTAAATTCAGAATCCGTTTCAAGATTCATGCGTGAGGGTGCTATCAATGATGGCTTTGACCCTTCCGATACCGGTAATACTCGCGGCCTTTTCCTGTCAGAATATGACAACTATCTATATCGTACCCAGAAAAGTCCGTTTACACACCCGGACAATGACTTTGTAGATATGTTTACGAAAAATGGTCTCCAACAGAAATACAATGTAAACCTATCGGGCGGAAATAAAACAGTACGTTACTTCGTCTCTGTGGGATACTTCACTCAAACCGGTATGTTTGAGACAGACGTAGACAAAATTAAAGAGCATGAGACAATACAAACTCTTTTAGCAGCCTCGCCCGATGTAGCAAAAGGCTTATACAAAGAAGGTTATAATTCGGAATATAAGTACAGTAGGCTCACCACTCGTTCGAATATCGATATCAACCTAACTGAAGATTTCAAGGTATCCGTGAATCTTGCTTATCGTTTCGGAAGTCAGAACCGCCCCTATGGCTATGATGCTGACGGACAGGAAGCACTGCGTCTGTTCGGCATGTTCTACCGCAATTCTCCTCAAGCATTCCCAATCTTAAATGCGAATGGAACTTATGCCGCCGCCGATGGTATATGGAGACAGAATCCACTCGTGACATTATGCTATTCAGGATTTTTTCTTAATTTCAATAACAAACTTGAGACAGATTTTGCTTTTAAATATAACCTAAGAAAACTGTTAAAAGGATTAAGTATAGACGGAAAATTCTCTTACGATGCAGGCTGGAGCAATAACCGAAGCATACAGCAGCGTCCCAATATCTATCAATATAATCCTGTAAACGGGACTTATAAACAAGGACTTGAAATGGTGTTGCCAACAAAAGCCACCAATAAAACGGCAGCTACACATCGGAAGTATGCTGAAGCGGCAGTTCGTTATAAGCAATCCTTCTCCAGACATAATATATCTGGATTGGTACTTTATAATATGAGTTATACTTCCACTCCCGGTGGACGCTATTCTTATGTACCTCATATCTATCAGGCTTTAGTAGGACGTGTTAACTATGATTATGAGAATCGCTATCTATTCGAAGTTAACGCAGGCTATAACGGCTCAAACCGTTTCGCGGAAGGACACCGTTATCAGCTCTTTCCTGCAGCATCAGTGGGATGGGTACTGACTAACGAACCTTTCTTTAAAGAAAACCCTATCTTAAGTTTTACTAAACTACGCTTCTCTTATGGTGAAGTTGGTAATGACAAGCTGGGAGGTTTCTCTTACTATTATCGTTCAGGATACGATGAAGGACTAGGCTACACTTTTGGAGAGACACATAATCCTGCGATTAAAGGTCTGATTCAAGGAAAAAGCGCCAATGAAAATATCACATGGGAAGTTGCACGGAAATATAACTTAGGACTTGAGACCAAATGGCTGAAAGATAAAATATCTGCCAGTATCGACTTTTTTAAAGAACGTCGTAGTAATATCCTATGTGAACCGGAAAGATATTCTCAAGCAGCCGGTTCAAACGGATTGGCTCCCATAAACTATGGTGTCGTAACAAATCAGGGATATGATTTGGAAATAGGCTATCAAGATCAAAAAGGAGATTTCGGATATTCTATAAAAGGGATTTATGGATATGCACACAATGAAATTGTAGAGAAAAGTGAATCTGTAAAACCCTATGCTTATATGTCACAAACGGGAAATCCCATCGGGCAGTTTATCGGCTATATTTCCGACGGTTTCTTTAGCTCTTATGAAGACGTAGCAAGTTCTCCCGTTCAATTCGGACAAGTAAGCCGACCTGGAGATATTAAATATAAAGACTTGAATCATGATGGAGTGATCGATTCTAACGACCAAGCTCCTATCGGCTATAATCCGGTCCCTGAAATGACTTTCTCTCTTGCTGCCGGTTTGAACTGGAAAGGAATTGATTTTAGTATATTGCTTCAGGGAGCTGCCCGTTCATCCATCTATCTGCAACAGGATATTGCATGGGATAATTTCTGGGGTAATTATTACGAAGAGCATATCGGAAGATGGACACCGGAAACAGCAGCAACAGCAACGTACCCACGTTTCACTAAGGCAGCTACTGCCGCGCATCCTAATTATTATAAATCTGACTATTGGTTGAAAGACTCCAAATACTTGCGTCTGAAAAACATTCAGTTAGGTTACACTATACCTCGCAAACTATTGAAAAAATTCGGAGTACGTTCACTTAGAGTATATGCGAATGCCTACAATCTCTTTACATGGGATAACGTAAAGAAGGTAGATCCTGAATCATCGAACAATAGTAATGGACAATTCTATCCACAACAAAAAGTAATAAATTTTGGTATCAACCTGAATTTCTAATGTTTGAAATGAATAATTTATGAGAAAACTATTTATATCCTTTGTAACGGCTGTTCTGCTTGCCAGTTGTAGTGCAGATAGCCTGATGAAAGAAACCGAACTGGATCTTACGGATACAGAGAAAGTTTATTCGGACATCACATTGACCCGCAAAGTTGCATACGACTTGTATGCACGTATGCGCATGGGAAGAGACCGCCTTGGCAGTTTTGGTTTTTTGGCAAACATTGGTGGTTCACCTTGCATGCTTGACAACGCAACAGACGATGGAGCCGGAAATACAACCCGTGCCGGAGGGGCAGTTATTCCCGAACTCGAGAAATTTATCAAAGGGGGAATTGATGCTTCCAAAGGTTTGATTGGCGGTGACCATCCATGGACATTTTACTATAAAGCCATCCGTTCTGCAAACACATTCCTGAACAACGTAGATCGTTCACCATTGGAGGATGCAGAGAAGATTTCCCTGAAAAACCAAGTACGCTTTCTGCGTGCATTGTATCACCACGAACTGTTTCGTTTCTACGGAGCATTAGTAATCGGAGACAAAGAACTCGATCCGTTACTTTATGACGAAATCAAACGTGAATCGTTAGAAACCACAGTCCGTTGGATTGCTAATGAATTCAAAGAACTTGCAGAGCCGGGAGTATTGCCCGACAAATACGATGCAGCAGATTACGGAAGAGCTACCCGGGGAGCAGCCCTAGGCTATCTGGCACGCACATTACTTTATGCAGCAAGTCCCTTACACAATGCGTCCGGAGTAACTTGGAGAGAAGCGGCTGATGCTGCCTACGATATGATTGAATATGCTGACAATGGAGATTTCTATCGTTTATATGAAGATCCGACCACTCCCGAAAAGAGCTACACACGATTATTCAATACCCGTGCCAATGGTGAGGTAATCATGGGATTTCTCCGTGCACCGGCAAATGACCTTTACGGAATGATGCCTGCCTTTGACCCCTGGAACGTAAATAAAGAACTACTGACTTGTCCGAACCAATGGCTGGTAGACTGTTATGATATGCTCGACGGCTCACAGCCCATTCTCGGTTATGAATCAAATACGAAAGCCATCATCAACCCAAACTCCGGTTACAATGTAAATTCTCCTTATGCTAACAGGGATCCTCGTTTGGCGCAGAGTATTCTATGTGATGGTGCTACCTGGCCTTTAGTCAACGGTAAGCCAGCTGCAATAGACCTGTCAAAATCATATAGATGGGGAAGCGGATACTTCCTGACAAAGTTCCTGGATGACCGTATCGATCATCGAAAAGGTGGTACCACTTACATGGACTTTCCAATGATGAGATATGCAGAAATCCTGCTCGATTATGCAGAAGCCGAGAATGAGGCTGAAGATACGAATACAGCCAGAGAAAAAGCAATAGCCCAGCTTAACAGGATACGTCGTCGTGCCGGTATCACGACAGACTTACTGGCCGCAGATTATAATCAGGCAACCCTTCGGGAACGCATACGTAAAGAACGCCGTGTAGAACTTTGTTTTGAAGATCATCGATTCTTTGATATAAGAAGATGGCTGATAGCAAAAAATGTAATGAGATTACCGGCTGTCGGAATAAAGAAAATTAACGGTGAATATCAACGGGTAACTTTAGATACACGAAACTATAACGAGCGCATGAACTTGGCTCCAATACCACAGGATGAAGTTAATAACTGCCCGAATATCTACCAGAATCCAGGATACTAATCTAAATAGAATGTTTACTTAAAAAAATAAAGTCATGAAAACAAATAGTATAATTGCATTAATTCTGTCAATCAGTTTATTTGGATTATTCGGTTGTGCAGATAAATATGAAGTTGATTATGAAGCACCTGTCAAAATCGAATTTGCGGGTGTCGATCAGAATAATAGAGTATCACTAACGAAAGGGATTGCTGAATACACGGCAACCGTCAAAGTACAGGGAGAAATCATGAGTTTTGAAATTTATCAGGCAGACTCCAAAACCGGAATGCAGGGAAGTCTGATAGAAGAAACTGCCCAGTCATTTGCAGACGGAACGACTAATTACGAAACAACTTACAAGTTTACTTCTTTAAAAGAGAATGCCTGTATTACAGTAGTCGTTCTAGGTACCGACGGCCATACGTACCAACGTAACTTATTGGTAGAGATTACTCCTTCTGTTTTATTCTCCGATCCGGATTACGGAAAAGATGGAGAAATAGTAGAGACAGCTTCAGCTTATTATGGTTGTTATTATGCAACATGGCTTCTTGGACGCACCTATATGGCTGCTGATGCCATGAAATATACAAACGAAGTCGATTTCTCACTCGGAGATATTATCTTGCCTTCAGGAAGCGAAGCTGTACCAGCTCTTGTTTCACCTGCTAAAAGAAGTGATTATGGCTTGATGACAATTACTGGTTTACAACACACATTATTTGCTGAAACCTCTTTATCACAAGCAGAATTTAATGCAATCTCCCAGGTAGATGCAACTCCGATAGAAAATCTGGCAGATCCAACCTCCGAAGTCTTAGCTATTCAGGCAGATAAAGTTTACCTGTTCAAAACTGCCAATGGAAAGAAAGGATTGATTTGCATACAAAAAATAACAGCAAAAACTGGTACTATCGAAGTCTCACCGGATAATTGGGTAGAAAACACTAAATACTCATGGGTACAATTACTGACTAAAACCGTGGCGAAGTAAAGCTCCCATGCAAGATACTTTCTCCAATGATCGTATCATAGAATAATTAGAAGAATAGAGAAGTTTTCGGTTTCTACGAGCTTCTCTATTCCTGTTTTCCCAATAGAAGAAAGAAGAAATCTATCATTCTACCATTTTTTTTCCTTTATTGATTAGTATTTTTCCTTCCTTCTCTGATATCTTCCCTACTTTTGCGAAAAGTCATCATGAAAAACTGAAGTTAATTAAATCACAATAATTATGAATCTGAAAAAACATCTACCCTGGCTGGGAGCCCTGCTCCCCATTGCTAACACACAAGCAGAAACAAAACCTAATGTAGTAATTATTTATATCGATGATATGGGTATCGGTGACATAGGTTGTTATGGAGGTAAATTCGTTCCTACTCCCAATATTGACAAGTTGGCACAAGACGGACTATTATTCAACCAATATTACTCTTCTGCGCCGGTTAGCTCTCCATCCCGCTGTGGATTAACCACAGGTCTCTTTCCTCTTGAAGTGGGAATCAACACTTTCCTGAACGACAAAGCTGCTAATAAGAGATGCGAACAACGTAATTTCCTGGATGATAAGTTGCCTTCCATGGCGCGTGCCTTCCAAAATGCAGGTTACTCAACAGGACACATCGGAAAATGGCACATGGGAGGCGGACGTGACGTACATAACGCTCCTTCTATTAAAAATTACGGTTTTGACGAATACATATCAACCTATGAAAGTCCGGATCCGGAACCAGCAATCACTGCAACCAAGTGGATATGGTCGGATAAAGACAGTGTAAAACGTTGGAGACGTACCGAATACTTTGTAGATAAAAGTATTGAGTTTGTAAAAAAGCACAAAGACGAACCCTTCTTCCTAAACCTATGGCCGGATGATATGCATACCCCTTGGGTACCGGAATTCAAACAAAAGGAAAGAAAAAGCTGGGAAACACAAGAAGCATTTGCTCCTGTACTTGCAGAAATGGACAAACAACTCGGACGTTTCATCAAAACCCTGGATGAGCTGGGAGTGGGAGAAAATACAATCATTATTTTCACTAGCGACAATGGTCCTGCACCCAGCTTTAAATCTGTACGTTCCGCTTATTTGAGAGGAACTAAAAATAGTCTTTATGAAGGTGGTATTCGTATGCCTTTCATCATCAGATACCCCAAGAAAATTAAAGCCGGACAGGTAAATAACGAGTCTGTATTATGCGCAGTAGATTTATATCCGACTTTGTGTTCTATAGCCGGAATCAAAACAGAAAAAGGTTACAAAGGCGATGGGCAGAACTACTCAAAAGTTCTTCTCGGTAAATCGGAAGCCAAACGCAAGACCGATTTAATGTGGGACTTCGGACGAAACAAACATTTTGGCTTTCCAGGAAACCCTTATGACAGAAGCCCCCATTTAGCTATACGCAGTGGAAAATGGAAATTATTAGTGAACGGTGACGGAAGCGATGCGCAATTATATGATATGGAAAAGGATAAGTTCGAAAAGAATAATATCGCAAATGAGCATCCTGATTTGGTTGCCAAGTTGAGCAAGAAAGTATGTAAATGGTATGAGGAAAACAAAGACAAAGGAAAAGAGTAATACAGTGAAAAACAAATTATAAACCAACATTAAACTTATGAATTCTAAATTTTTACTATTACCAACCGCCTTGATGGTTGCTGGACATTCTGCAGCAGAGGCCAAAGGAAAAAAGTCCGATCAAAGACCCAATATCCTGGTAATTCTTGCAGATGACCTAGGCTATTCCGACCTGGGATGCTACGGTAGTGAAATCCACACACCTAATCTGGACAAACTGGCAAAACAAGGAGTACGTTTCAATCATTTCTATAACACCAGCCGGAGTTGTCCGACGCGTGCTTCCCTGTTGACAGGACTTTATCAACATCAGGCGGGAATCGGACGTATGACCTTCGATGACCACCTGCCGGGTTACCGGGGAACACTCTCACGCAATGCCGTTACCATCGCAGAGGTATTGAAAGAATCAGGATATGCTACCAGCATGGTAGGTAAATGGCACATCGCAGAAACTCCACTACGCAAAGACCAACGCGAATGGCTCGCACATCACGTATACCACGAAACCTATTCTGATCTTTGTCATTATCCGGTGAATCGCGGATTTGATAACCACTATGGTACTATCTACGGAGTAGTAGACTATTTTGACCCATTCAGTCTGGTAGAAGGTGAAGTACCCGTGAAAGAAGTACCCGACGGATATTACATCACACAGGCGCTTTCAGACCGTGCAGTGAAAGAAGTGAAAGAGTATGCCAAAGACGATAAACCATTCTTTATGTACCTGGCTTACACAGCACCACACTGGCCGTTGCATGCACTGCCGGAAGATATTGAAAAATATAAGGATACCTATAAAGTAGGCTGGGAAGCTATCCGTAACGCCCGTTACGAACGTCAGAAACAACTGGGTATATTCCCTAACATGGATAATTTCCTGTCTGATAGACAGTTCAAAGATAAATGGGAAGATAACCCACATGCTGAATGGGATGCTCGTGCCATGGCTGTTCATGCTGCCATGATCGACCGTATGGACCAGGGAATAGGACAAGTAATCGATGCTCTGGAAAAGACAGGACAACTTGAAAATACACTGATTTTATTCCTTTCCGACAATGGATGCAGCAATGAAGATTGTCAGAACTACTCTCCCGGAGAAAATGACCGTCCTGATATGACACGTAAAGGGGAGAAAATGGTTTATCCTCATAACAAAGAAGTGCTGCCTGGCCCGGAAACAACTTATGCTTCACTGGGAGCACGCTGGGCAAACGTAGCCAACACACCGTTCCGTTTTTGGAAAGCCAAATCTTATGAAGGAGGAATCTGTACTCCAATGATTGCCCACTGGCCAAAAGGTATCAAGAAGAATGTCGGCAAAACGACTCCCGAAATCGGACATGTGATGGACATCATGGCTACTTGTATCGATATGGCAGGCGCCACTTATCCTACCAAATATAAAGGAAATGACATCATCCCATTGGAGGGTAAAAGCCTGGTTCCTATCTTCAAGACCGGACATCGTGAAGGACATGACTACCTTGGATTTGAGCATTTCAATGAACGTGCATTCCTTTCTAAGGATGGTTGGAAGCTAGTTCGTCCGGGAGAAAACGCTAAATGGGAATTATACAACCTGAATGAGGACCGGAGCGAAATGCATAATCTGGCAGCACAATACCCTGAAAAAGTAGCTGAAATGACAAAGGCTTACGAAGCATGGGCTAAACGTTGCATGGTAGAACCTTACCCGGGACAGAAAAAGAAATAAAGCCTACTCAATTAATTAGAAAGAGTACTCGATTAATTATTTTATATTTGACTCCTGTCGGAAAATATCCAATGATATTGTACGACAGGAGTTTTTTTATATGCTTTTATCCCTTCTTTATCAAGCCTCACCTGAAATCGGAGGCTGACCTGTATATTCCTTAGGCAGTACACCATATTGCGCTTTAAAACATTTCGCAAAATAAGAAGAAGAAGTAAATCCTACCTGCGCTGCCACTTCAGAAATCCGGGTACCGCTCACAATCAGTTCAGCAGCTCTATTCATACGAAGTGTCTTCAAATAATCATTAGGAGACATTCCGGACAAAGCCTTTATCTTCCGATAGAAATTAGAACGGCTCATATTCATCTGTTCCGCCAAAGTATCTATCGAGAAGTTCTCATCCGCCAACTGTTCGGCTATTACTCCCTGTATCTTAGCTATAAACTCACAATCCTTTTGAGACATCGCAAAATCCGTTGTCGAAACAGCAACCGTATCTCCTGCCAAGCTCACCATCAATTTATGGAAAGACTGCCTCAACTTCAACAGATTCTCGATCTGCATACGGAGCTGTTTAACAGAGAATGGTTTCTCAACATATACATCCGCTCCACATTCAAGTCCTTCGACTTTAGACTCCAAAGTGGTTTTCGCCGTCAACAAAATAACCGGAATATGTGAATAAGAGATTTCAGACTTCACCTTGCTGCAAAGTTCCAGCCCATCCATCTCCGGCATCATTACGTCACTCACTATCACATCCACATTTTCCTTCGCAAGCACTTCAAGTGCTTCACGACCGTTGGAAGCCCTCAACACACGGAACCATTCCGCCAATGACTCACGAGTCAGATTCAGCAAATCAACATTATCCTCAACCAACAGAACTGTGAACTTCTTTCCTGAATACTCCGAAGAGACCGTTTCAGAAGCATCCGCATGCTCCGGGGATATTTCTACAATATCGCTCATTTTTTCCGTCTCCCACTCTTTGAACGGAAGAGACAGTATAAACGAAGAACCACCTCCAATATTATCTTCCAGACGCAAATCTCCCTGATGAGCTTCTGCCAAAGACTTCGCAAAAGCCAATCCGATGCCAGTGCCTACTGCTGTGGCCACCTTATCGTCAGGCAGTTGATAGAAAGCCTCAAATATCTTTTGTTTCTGTTCATTTGGTATTCCGGGACCATCATCGTTCACTTGTATCTCATATCCCCCATCAGTAACAAGCAGCCTCAAGTCAATATGCGCATGCGCATATTTGATGGCATTTCCCATCAGATTGACAAGAATCTTACTTAATTTGTCACTATCCACCGTAGACACCAGCTCTTGTTCAGGCACAGTCAGTTGCAAATCAATTCCTTTTAATTCAGCAGGGCTTGTAAACTGATTATAAACGTCACTGACAAGTTCTTTAATATCACTCTTTTTCAAATTCAGATGCAGCGTACCACTCTCCATTTTCTGAAAATCAAGCAATTCATTAGTAATCCCCAACAGATAATTTACATTCTTATCTATCACAGACAAATACTTGAGTTCTTTTCCTTCACGCTCTTTCTCTAATAATTTTTCCAAAGGAAGCCGTATCAAACTAAGCGGAGTACGTATCTCATGTACCAGATTGATGAAAAAGCTAATCTTCGACTTATAAACTTCCTGTTCCTTGGCAGTCTGGTATTTTTCCATCCGCCGTTTATATTTGCGTTTAACACGGAGGTTCCATCGCCAAGCCATCCAACCGATCCATCCCAACAGCATGAGGACATAAATGACGTAAGCAAAGGTACTACGCCACCAGGGAGGAGTAATCACCACTTTTAAAGTGGTAGTGTTCTCGTTCCACTGACGATCATTATTAGAGCCTCTGACTTCGAACAAATACTCACCAGGAGGCAAATTGGTGTAAGAAGCCATATTGTTATCGGTATTCAGAATCCATTCCTTGTCCACTCCGCGAAGTATGTAAGAATACCGGTTCTTCCCCGGATCTTCAAAACTAAGAGCGACAAAACGGATGGAGAAACTATTGTTCTCATAAGATAAAGTCACCTTATCAGCCATATAAAGCGGCTTATCCAACTGAAGCAGTTTCTTCACCTCCTGCTCATCGGTTTGATAAGGTAACCGGATATCGGTCACATAAACCGGAGGAATATATTTGTTATCTACAAACTGTTCCGGCTGGAATACATTAAAGCCATTGATCCCACCAAAATACAATTTTCCTTCGGATGATTTCAATGAAGATCGAGCTATAAACTGATTCCCTTGCAAGCCGTCATTAATCGTGAACTGGCGGAAATAATCTTTGGTAACAGGATTAATCTTAAAAATTCCGGCATTGCTGGATACCCAGAAATCACCTCCCTGATCTTGCTCAATCGCATAAATAACCTTGTTAAGTAATAAAGTATTATGCGGATCAAACTCAATGAATCTTTTCTCTTTAGCATCAAAAGAACACAGTCCTCCCCCATTCGTTCCAAACCACATGGTCCCTTTCGCATCTTCAAATAAAGTAATGACCGAATTACTGGTGATCGTAGTCGAATCTTCCCGTTCATGCTGATAATGTTTCCAATGAGCATTCATTGTATTGTAAGAAAACACACCACTATTGGAAGTCGCAATCCAGAGATGATTGTACATATCCTCATAGATATCAACAACAGAAACCATTGAACCGACACTTGTGATGGTCATAAAGTTATCTCGAGCAGCGTCATAACGACACAATCCCCAACTCGTTCCTACATAAATTTCTCCTTTCCGTCCTTTATAAATACACAACACATCGTTGCTACAAATCGTATTGGGGATTCCACGAGAATGAGTATAGGCTTTCACTGCCCCTGTGCGTAAATTGATAACCCGTATTCCGCCGGCATAAGTTCCAATCCATAAATAGTCACCATCCAGCATTAAAGAACGAATGTCATACTTTTGATTTTTAGCTCCTCCTATTGCATAAGGAGAAAGTTCCCGGGTAACAGCATTGAAAAAATACAAACCGCTTTGAGTTCCAATCCAGATATTCCCATCTTTATTCTCACAGAAAGGAGCAACAACCTCCCCCGCTCCCGGCACTCCGGACAGATAGGCAGGCGAATAATAATCAAAACGTTTAGTCTGCTTGGACATATAGTTGATTCCACCCAAATTGGTCAACACCCAAAGAGCCCCTTCGGCATCCCACATCATTCCATTGATAGTCTGATCGCTCAAACTTCTCGGATCGGCGGGATTATCCGCCCGCTGAAATGTGTTTGTATTTTGATCGAATAGATAAAGCCCGTTATCCGTTCCTACCAACAGCTCTTTATCCGTATACTTCAACAAACAATGAACAGCTCCGAAATTAAACGCCGAACCACTGTAATTGTCTATAGCTTCAGTTCGTTCATCCAAACGGCTCAATAGATTACTTCCCGCACCAATCCAAATATCTCCATCGATATTCTGAATACAGTTCACTTTATAACTATCGGAAGCATTTATATCTAATGAGATTTCATACGTCCGGAGAAACTTGCCGTTTTCGTCAAAGCACAAAAGTCCTTCCTGTAAGGAAGATATATAGACCCTCTTCCGATCAGCACTCTGACAGAGGTCCCATACAAAAGATGTCTGAACACTATTTTGAGTCAACACCTCTGTTTTCGGATCATAAATAAAAAATCCCTGTCCCAAAGTCGCAATCCAGATAAGACCATTTTCCGTCTTGATAATCTTTTTAATCTCACTGCTGATATACACATTATACTGTGTCGTTTTATCAAAGTAAGAGAAACGATCGGTATCCCGGTCATAAATATAAAGTCCGGAGTTTGTTCCAACCCAGAGATTCTTGTCCACCTCTATCAAGGCTTCTACAAAATTGTTTTCTAATGAGAACTTTTCGTTGAGAACATTCCGATACACTTTATTGCCCCGCCCGTCATAACGATTCAGTCCGTCACTGGTACCCAACCAGATAAAGCCATAACTATCTTGAAGGGCGCACCACACGGTATTATGAGACAATCCATCTTCTACCTGATATTTCTTGAACGAAAAATAAGGAGACGCGGATAGTGTTCCAGTCCAGAAGATCAGCAAGCATATTAGTATTTTAGTTAACTTCATTCTACGTGTTTTTTATTCAATTATCGGTTCAGCCAAGGTTCAGGATTCAACTTTTCTTTCTCCCTACGCAACTGGAAGTGCAATACCGTCCGTCCATTATCCGTACCGTCAGAAAAGACCTGACCGATGGATTGCTTCGTCTTCACCGTATCACCGGCTTTGACGGATGCAGAAGAAAGATTGCAATAAACAGAAATATAATTGCCATGACGAATGAGGACATTAAATAATCCGTTCAATTGGAACACAGCCGCCACCTTCCCATCAAAAATGGCACGCGCCTGTGCACCCGGTTTTCCCTGAATATCAATACCCTTGTTATCCAGTTTCACATTGCGCAACCCCTCTACGGCATATTGTCCGTAACGGCTGGTGATAATATAAGCGCCTGATATAGGCATTGGCAATTTCCCGCGATTCGCGGCAAAGTTACCTGATAATTCCCGATCCGCCTTACTCATGGTATAAGCCTCAAGAGGTTTCGATTTGGCGGCCGTTTCCGTTGCGGCGGATTTTCCCTCCTTGCTTTCCTCTTTCTTACGGGCAGCCGCTTCACGACGAGCTTCTTCCTGCGCACGCTTGCGGGCACGCTCTATTTCTTCTGCAATTAATTTATCGATGCGGGCATTCAGCTGATTGGCTTCCCTGCGTTTTTTATTTATCTCATTCTGCAATCCTTTCTGCTTCTTTTGCAGATTAGTCACTAGCGTGCGTTTCTCTTTTTCCTGCTCTTCCAACTTCACCTTTTCGCTCTCACGTTCTTGCAGCAGGTTCTCTTTGGCGGCTTTCACTTGCTGACGTTCCGCTTTCTTCTTGCGTATCTGCTCCTGTTTCTTTAGGATTTCTTCCCCTTGCAGACGTTGATAAGTGGCATATTCACGAACATATCGCATACGCCGATAAGTCTGCCCCAGATTCTTTGCCGAAAAAATAAACATGAGCTTCTCCTCTATCGACTTATTCTTATACAAGTACTGGACAGAAGCTTCATATTTCTTCTTTTTATCTTTCAAATCCTTCTCCAAGCCTCTCAACTGGCGCTCCAACGAAGCCAACTCACGCTGGATAGCCTCCACATCATTGTTGATAGCCATGATATAGCGTTTCCGCTCTTCAATCTGTCCGGTCAACACAGCCAGACTATTCAACTGGCTTCCCACATCTTTCTTTGTATCCTTCAATATAGATTCCGATTCGGCAATCTGTTTTTGCAGCGCACCGCGTTTACTTTCCAGCTCACGAATCAACTTGTTCGATTGAGCGAAAAGAGGAACTGCCAACCAAAGGCAACTGATTAGAATAACAAAGAAACGTTTCATCATAATAAAGCTACCAGCATTTTTACTAATTCTTCCAAGGGAATCTGGTTGTATTTGGACGTCAGTTCCGTCGGAGTTATCGAAAACTCTTGTGTGGAGAACTCATAAAGTTGGACTTTTGCCTTTTCTAATGAAGGAATTCCTATATCTTTTCCTGTCAGCTCTGTCTTTCCACCAGGAAGAGAGGCATCCATCAATATCTTTTCCAAACGGGAAAACTCCACATTCTTCGACAATACATTTTTCAATTCAGCTTTAGTGGCACGAACAAAGCGTTTATTCATCCTGTCTACCAATAAAACTTCGTCGGGAGTAACTTCTATACGTGCCACTTCTGTACGCAGAATAGGCATCAATAAGGAGATTTGTACCCGCTCATGAGTTTTCATCTTCATGGTTCCCCCTACAGACATGCTTCCCTTCTTGCCGGGAATAGTCAACTGAAGCTTGGAAGCCAGGTAACTGGATGTCGGAGCCTTTGTCGAAGTCTTAGTTTCCGAAGTTGCCAAGTGCTTCGAACTCTTACAGCCGGCCAACACCACTACCACCAACAACAGTAGATAAATGATTCTTTTCATTCCGCAATATATTTCTTCTTCTCTATTTTCTGTTTCAACGTTTTCGACTCGCTACCCATTTCCAGTGCCTTCTTCCAATATTTCAACGCACCTTCCGCATCGCCGGTCATAAAATAAATATCTCCGCAATGCTCCACAATCACATCGCTCTTCTCGCCGTCGTTCTTCATTGCATTGTCAATATAGATACGGGCTTCGGCATAGTTTCCCTTTTCAAAAAGAATCCATGCATAAGTATCGAGATAGGTCGAATTATTAGGTTCGGCTTTCACCGTTTTATAACTCATCTCCTCCGCCTTGTCCAAGTCACGACGTTCCACAGACAGATAATAAGCATAATTGTTCAATGCGCCAATATTGGAAGGATTGTACACCAAAGACGAATCGTAAGCAGCGTAAGCCTCCGCCATCTGTTTCTTGGTATGATAAATGTCTCCCATAATTGAATAGAAATCCGAAACGACTTCTTTTCTGGTATCGGCAGTTACATGTTCCAATGCTCTGCTGCAAACACTCAATACACTATCCGTCTGTTCTGCCTGATGATAAGCGATAGCCAGATAATAATAAAGTTCCAACGCATCCGGAGTAGCTTCAATGCCCGGTTCGCAGACCTTGATAATTTGCTTGTAATCTTCCTTTTTCACCGCCGCGCTAACCAGCATCAGACGGGCAGCCTTATTGGTAGGATCCAGATCAACCACCTGCTCCAATACCGGCACAGCCTCCTGTTCCATATTCTTCGACAACAGGTATTGAGAATAAAGCATCGGTATCTGCGGATCATCCATATCCTGCTTCATCATCCGGTCAAACAAGGCAATCACCTGAGTGCTATCTTTAGCGGACGACTGTTCATTTTCCGCAATCACCTGTCTCATGACACTGATTTTAGTATCAGAAGTCACCTTTTTGTTCAATAACAACGTATCCAGTTGCTGTTGATACAATTCTTTCTGCCCGGTCTGTTCATAGTAAGAAGCCATCGAGAAGAGAGCCATCGGATTATCAGGCTCTACAGCCAGTACCTTCTGGTATGCATCATAAGCTTCCTGCTTTTTCCCGTTCTGAAGATATACATCTCCCAGTATCACCTGATAACGCATATCCATCGGATATTCCTGTACCAGACTTTCTATTTCCTGAAATGCCTTCTTATCATCTTTCATCTGAAGATAAATACGGAATTTCTCCATAGAAAGCTGCTCATTCTTACCCAAGCGTTTCTCTAAACGATTCAATGTAGAAATGACATCATTATACTTCTCCTGGCGACTGTAAATATCAAGAAGGCTGAACAAAGGGTCCTGTTTCGACGGGAAACGGGTCACCATCTTCTCAAGCAAAGCCGCAGCCTTATCCAATTCATTTTGTTGCTGGTACAAACTGACCAATCCCTGACTATACCAATAGTTATCAGGCGCAAAAGCCACTGCCTGCTCCAAAGCAACCTGACCTTGCGGCACCTGGCGAAGGAACATATAATATTGCGATATTTCATAAAGCGCAGAAGAAGCAGTGGGGTTGATATCCAGACAATGCTGTAGCAATCCAAATGCCGCATCATACTCATTCTTTCCTTTCATCCGCATGGCTTCCAAGAAGAAGTAGTCATATTTACGCTGTTGTTCAGCAGAAAGCAATGTTTCCTTCATTAAAGAAGCTCCATCTGCTTTCGCTGTTGTTTTTGCTGTACGCACAGACCGGATTCCCCCACATGAAGTGAGCATCAATACCGTCACGAACAGCCATCCTATTTTTATCTTCATTCTATTTTCTCCATTAAGCATTCATCATACTCCGGTATGTCCGAAACCACCGGCTCCCCGTTCTGTTTCATCCAGCACCTCTACTTCCTGCCATGCAGGCTGTTCGTGCTTCGCTATCACCATCTGCGCGATACGTTCACCGTCTTCAATCACAAACGTTTCAGAGGAGAGATTGACTAAAATGATACAAACTTCCCCACGATAATCCGCATCAATCGTACCCGGAGAATTGAGCACCGTAATTCCTTTCTTGATCGCCAGTCCGCTACGTGGACGAACTTGTGCCTCAAATCCCTTCGGCAAGGCGATATATAGTCCTGTCGGCACCAGACAACGTTGCAACGGTTCCAATGTGATAGGTTCAGAAAGATTAGCACGGATATCCATTCCTGCAGACAATTCAGTGGCATAAGCCGGAAGCGGATGCTTCGATTTATTGATAACTTGAATATTCATAAATGCATGTTTACTATTTAACGGGCGAAAATACACATTTTGAACTGAAAAATAGTTAAGTTTGCAGTTAAATAATGTACCTGTAGCCAATTTGCGAATGGTAAACACTAAAATTATAGATAAAATGATGAATTGGAACCAATTAATATCAGCGAAACGTTTCGGAATGGAAGAATTCCATGAGGAACGACAGGAAAACCGATCCGAATTCCAACGGGACTATGACCGTCTTATTTTTTCGGCTCCTTTCCGCAGATTACAGAACAAAACGCAAGTATTCCCTCTACCGGGCAGCGTTTTTGTACACAACCGACTTACGCACAGTCTCGAAGTCGCCAGCGTTGGCCGTTCACTCGGGGACGATGTTGCCAAAGCACTTCTGGAACGTCATCCGGAACTTCAGGATTCTTTCCTGCCGGAGATCGGTTCTATCGTTTCGGCTGCTTGCCTGGCACACGATTTGGGTAATCCGCCTTTCGGTCATTCAGGCGAAAAGGCCATTTCCACTTTTTTCTCTGAAGGGAAAGGAGTTCGCCTGAAAGAGAAACAGCCCAACGGAGAGCAACTTTCTCCGATGGAATGGGAAGATTTAATACATTTTGAAGGAAATGCAAATGCCTTCCGAATACTTACACATCAGTTCGAGGGACGTCGCAAAGGCGGATTCGTTCTAACATACACCACTCTGGCTTCTATCGTAAAATACCCCTTTTCATCGAGCCTTGCAGGAACAAAATCCAAGTTTGGCTTTTTCGTCAGCGAAGAAGAAAGCTTCCGCAAAATTGCAACAGAATTAGGACTGATATTGCTCAACGAACATCCTTTAAAGTATGCACGCCACCCGTTAGTTTATTTGGTTGAAGCGGCAGACGACATTTGCTATCAGATGATGGATATTGAGGATGCATATAAACTGAAGATTCTCACCACAGAAGAGACTAAAGAGCTATTAATGGCCTATTTCAGCGAAGAGCGGCAGGAACATCTCCGAAAAACATTCCTGATTGTTAACGATGTCAACGAGCAAATCGCTTACCTGCGCTCTTCCGTCATCGGTTTATTGATCCGGGAGTGTACCCGTGTCTTTTTAGATCATGAACAAGAAATCCTGTCCGGCACGTTCGAAGGATCACTAATCAAGCGCATAGCCGAGCGTCCGGCAGCAGCCTATAAACACAGCGTCGAAGTATCTATCAATAAAATCTACCGTTCACGGGACGTACTGGATGTTGAACTGGCGGGATTCCGCATCATCAGCACCCTGCTCGAATTGATGATAGATGCCGTAACCTCACCCGAAAAGACTTATTCCAAACTCCTGATCGACCGGGTTTCCAGTCAATACAATATAAAAGCGCCCGTACTCTATGAAAGAATACAGGCGGTACTTGACTATATATCGGGAATGACCGACGTCTTTGCTCTTGATCTTTATCGTAAAATTAACGGGAACAGTTTGCCTGCGGTGTAACCACTTTAGGAGTAAACACCTCTTCCCCTTCACAAGAAGACAATCTCAACGCATCCGGATGGCTTTCAATAAACGTCTGGATGTGTCGAATCCGCTTATCTTCGAGAATTTCGTCTACAGCAATCAGAATACCGGTTTCTTCCACATCACCGAATTCATAATTGATAGCTGTTCCGAACATACGCATAGTAGGGCTTAGGCTCATATATGCATTTACCAACGGAGGAATATTATATCCCAGTTTACGAATTTCACAATTCAATATTTTATAGTCTTCCTTGAAGGAATGCTTGCAAAACAAAGCACTCAGCTCGTCTTCGGAAGTCTCAAGTTTCAGAGGCTCGATCGGAGTGACAAGTTTCTCTTTGTCATAAAAATGTTTCTTAAGGAAATGAAGAATCATATCACGGCCACGACGGTGATAGCTTGGATACATGGTCACTTTGCCAAAGAAATATTTCACATTCGGCATAACAACAGTCAACGCTCCCAATCCATCCCACAGATTATCTAAAGCGAACAATCCTTTACTTCCGGCACGGGTAGACTGATATTCAAGCGTAACGAACGAACGCCCCAACTCAATTGTCTGTGGCAAATATTCTTTAATAAAGGCATCAGAGAAATGAAACATATGGGAAGTAGCCAGAATCGGAGCACCTTTTTCATCAAAACGCACGTCCGTACCAAGCAAATACCGGTAACCACCCAGAATTTCTTCCGCTTCCGGATTCCATACGATCAACTGCTTGTAGGGGTGCTCCATCGTGTCGTATTCATCAATATCCATTGACAGACCTGTACCTCCACCAGCAGCACGGAAAGCTATTTCACGCAAACGACCAATTTCTCTCATCACATTAGGAGCATTCTGATGAGTAATAATATAAATCTGATTATTACTCTTATTCGTCATTCGTAAGCGTCTGTCTTCCGTCAATTCTGCTTTTAGCAGTTCTTTGCTTACCGGTTTAATAATCTCTTCCATATTCCTTGTTATAGTTGTTCTATCAGTTACAGTTTATAAACAATATCCTTTACGTATTCAGCCCACTGCGCAGGAGTTTTCGATTTATCAAAAGTCTGCCAGGGTATAGGTTTGCCAAAAGTGACAGTAAAAGTTTTGTGGCGATTCTTAAACATTTCATCCGCAAGATACAACATAGCAATGTTAAACTTAATGCCCAGTGCCTTGCAAACATTTGCCAGATTGTAAAAGAAGTCAGAATTCCTGCCCCCAAAATGCACGGGTATTACATCACGTTTTGCTTGTATGCTCTTTACTACAAATGTCTTTTTCCATTCCAGGTCGCGAATCACTCCATTCTGACGGCGCGAACACAGTCCGGCAGGAAACATAATCAGCTGATCGTCGGACTGGAATCCGGCTTCCACCATCTTCGGAAAGTCCTTTGCCTGCTTGCCGGTTTTATTAATAGGTATGCAAAGGGGAGCCAACCCGCGTAGATTCATCAATAGATCATTCACCAGGTATTTCACCTTCCCCTCATAGTGCTTTCCTAACACATAACCAAGCGCAACACCATCCTGTCCGCCTAACGGATGATTGGAAACAAAAGTGTACAGACCATCCTTTGGCAAATTCTCAATGCCTTTTACGTCCACTTTCGCATCCAAAAAGCCCATACATGCCTCCAGAAAGTCCACTCCCAGTTTATCCTTCGACTCATTCAGGAATACATTAATTTCATCCTGATGAACAATTTTCTTCAGATAAGAAATCACGAACTTAGGGATGTACTTGTAATGCTTCGGAGTCTTCGTCCGAAGTATCTTATCGACATCGATCAAAAATAAAGAGTCATCAGTCATTCTTTTCAAATAAAAATGATGGCACAAAATTAACGGTTCTTTTTTATTAATCGCAATAATTTGGTAGAAAATGCAGGATTTAAGTTCAGAACACAAAAAAACACCACCCAAAAACTATCAAAAATGACCTAAAAACTATCCGCGGATAGTTTTCGGATAAAAAAACGTCAGTTTTTCCCCTACCGGGTTTCAAAAATTCATGTAAACTTGCAACATCGAAAATAACAAACGAATATTCACCTTTAAAAAGCAACACATTATGAAAAGTTTAAGCTTCAGAAAAGACTTAGTAGGAGTACAAGATGAATTACTACGCTTCGCTTATAAACTGACAACTGACCGTGAAGAAGCAAACGATTTGTTGCAGGAGACATCATTAAAAGCATTAGATAATGAAGATAAATATACCCCTGATACAAATTTCAAAGGATGGATGTATACCATCATGCGCAATATATTCATAAACAACTACCGCAAGGTAGTCCGCGACCAGACATTCATCGACCAGACTGATAATCTTTATCATCTGAATTTGCCACAGGATGGAAGTTCTGAAAATACAGAAAGAGCATACGACCTGAAAGAGATGCACCGTGTAGTTAACAAACTCCCCAAAGAATACAGAGTTCCGTTTGCGATGCACGTTTCAGGATTCAAATACCGTGAAATTGCGGAAAAACTGAACCTCCCGTTGGGTACAGTGAAAAGCCGTATTTTCTTCACGCGCCAGAAATTACAGGAAGAGTTGAAAGACTTCCGCTAAACCTTAACTATATAAAACTTAGTGATTTTGAATCACATATTTCTTTAATGCAGATTTTTAGTTTTGATAATGATTAAAAGGCAGAAATACTCCGGTATATTCTGCCTTTTCTTTTATTGCGAAGATTAGTTGTCCGACACCCGGGTGTCAGATAAACCTCTATTGCATGAAAAAGAATCTCCCCCACCACATTATTTAAATTTTACCTATACAGACATTTTTTTCGTTCTGCGCCCACGGGCTCCCCACCAGTAAAGCATTCTCGGAGGCACATCATTTTCAAGCAAATAGACATTTAACATTCTGTTGAAAACTTCTCTGAAAGTTTTTTATGGAAAGTTGTGGGGAATTGTGGGGAATTTCATACTTTTACGGTCGCTTATTATAATAAGGTAATGATACGTTTTTTAGGAAATATTGAAGCCAGGGCGGACGCCAAAGGAAGGGTGTTCATACCCGCCACCTTCAGGAAGCAATTACAAGCCGCTTCCGAAGAGAGGCTTATTATGCGTAAAGACGTATTTCAAGACTGTTTAACCCTATACCCCGAGAGCGTGTGGAACGAGGAGTTGAACGAGCTACGTAGTAGACTTAACAAATGGAATAGCAAACACCAACTTATTTTCAGGCAATTCGTGAGCGACGTTGAAATAGTGACACCTGATAGCAACGGGCGCATATTAATTCCGAAACGGTATTTACAGATTTGCAGTATCCATGGGGATATTCGCTTTATCGGCATCGATAACAAGATAGAGATCTGGGCGAAAGAACGGGCAGAACAGCCTTTCATGTCACCCGAAGAGTTCGGTGCAGCATTAGAAGAAATTATGAACGATGATAATAGACAAGATGGAGAAAGATGAATTGACATATCACGTACCTGTATTGCTGAAAGAAAGCGTTGACGGTATGAATATCCAACCGGATGGAACGTATGTAGACGTTACATTCGGAGGAGCGGGACATTCGCGCGAGATCCTTTCACGGCTCGGAGAAGGCGGACGCCTGCTGGGATTCGACCAGGACGAGGATGCTGAACGGAACATTGTCAACGATACTCATTTCATCTTCGTGCGCAGTAACTTCCGCTATCTGCACAACTTCCTGCGTTATCACGACATCGAACAGGTAGACGCGATCCTGGCCGACCTCGGCGTATCTTCTCATCATTTCGATGATAGCGAACGTGGCTTCTCCTTCCGTTTTGACGGGGCACTGGATATGCGTATGAACAAGCGTGCCGGTATGACAGCAGCAGATATCGTGAATACTTATGATGAAGAACGTCTTGCAAACATCCTCTACCTGTACGGGGAACTAAAGAATAGCCGCAAACTGGCTTCTGTCATCGTTAAAGCCAGAAGCGGACAGAATATCCGGACCATCGGTGAGTTTTTGGAAATCATCAAACCGCTTTTCGGTCGTGAACGTGAAAAGAAAGAGCTGGCAAAGGTGTTCCAGGCACTGCGAATTGAAGTAAACCAAGAGATGGAAGCGTTGAAGGAGATGTTGCTGGCTGCTACGGAGGCATTAAAGCCGGGCGGCAGACTGGTGGTTATCACCTATCATTCGCTGGAAGACCGCATGGTGAAAAACATCATGAAGACAGGCAATGTAGAAGGAAAAGCGGAAACCGACTTCTTCGGCAATCTGCAAACGCCTTTCCGCCTTGTTAACAATAAGGTAATCGTCCCCGACGAGGCAGAAATAGAACGAAACCCGCGGTCGAGAAGTGCCAAATTACGAATTGCAGAAAAGAAATAAAAAGATATGGAAGAAGAAGTAGTAAACAAGAAAGCAGAAGAGGACAAGAAGAAAAAACGTACCTCACTGAAGAGTATTCTGGGTGGAGACATTCTGGCTACCGATTTTTTCCGCCGTCAAACGAAGTTGCTGGTACTTATCATGGTATTCATCATCTTCTACATTCACAATCGTTATGCCAGTCAACAACAACAGATCGAAATAGACCGGCTGAAACAAGAATTGATAGACATTAAATATGACGCGCTGACACGCAGCTCGGAACTGATGGAAAAGAGCCGCCAGTCGCGCATTGAAGATTATATATCGAGTAAAGAAAGCGATTTGCAGACATCGACAAATCCTCCCTACCTTATTAAATAGGTGAGAGTGGAGAGTTGATAAATGATAGTTAAGAGTTTTAAAGGACAAATGCTGTGGCAGTTAATAAAAAGAACATAATGACCCGTTACTTCTTCGTCATCCTGTTGATGGCGTTGATAGGAGTAGCTATTGTTGTAAAAGCAGGCATCACCATGTTTGCCGAACGACAATACTGGCAGGATGTGGCTGACCGTTTCGTAAAAGAGAATGTGACGGTAAAACCTAATCGTGGAAACATTATTTCTTCTGACGGTAAACTGATGGCCAGCTCTCTGCCCGAGTACAGAATATATATGGACTTTATGTCCGGTGAAAAGGATGAAAAACGCAGGCAGAAAGATCAGGCACGCCGGGATTCCATCCTCAATGCCAATATGGATTCAATCTGTATCGGACTTCACAAGATATTCCCGGACAAGAGTGCGGCTCAATTCAAGGCACACCTCAAGAAAGGACGCCAGGCAAAAAGCCGCAATTATCTGATTTATCCGAAACGTATCTCCTATATACAATATAAAGAGGTAAAGAGACTGCCTGTATTCTGCTTGAACCGGTATAAAGGCGGATTCAAGGAACAAGCTTACAATCAGCGTAAGAAACCGTTCGGTTCACTGGCTGCCCGTACACTGGGAGATGTGTATGCAGACACAGCCAAAGGAGCGAGAAATGGTATCGAACTTGCTTTCGACACCATCCTGAAAGGGCGGGACGGATTGACACACCGTCAGAAGGTGATGAACAAATACCTGAACATTGTCGATGTGCCACCAGTTGATGGTTGCGATCTGATTAGTACTATCGATGTAGGTATGCAGGATATTTGCGAGAAGGCGTTGGTGGATAAGCTGAAAGAGCTGAATGCGAGCGTGGGTGTGGTGGTATTGATGGAGGTAAGTACCGGAGAAGTGAAAGCCATCGTCAACATGATGCAAGGCAAAGACGGTGAGTACTACGAAATGCGCAACAATGCTATTAGTGATATGCTCGAGCCGGGGTCTACTTTCAAAACGGCCTCTATCATGGTAGCTCTTGAAGACGGAAAGATCACGCCGGACTATGTGGTAGATACCGGCAACGGCCAGATGCCGATGTATGGACGTGTCATGAAAGACCATAACTGGCATCGCGGAGGATATGGAAAGCTGACTGTTACGGAAATTCTAGGGGTTTCGTCCAATGTGGGTACCTCTTATATTATAGACCATTTCTACGGCAGCAACCCGCAGAAATTTGTAGACGGGTTGAAACGGATGAGCATCGACCAGCCGTTACACCTGCAGATTGCGGGAGAAGGAAAACCGAATATACGCGGCCCGAAAGAACGTTATTTTGCAAAGACAACATTGCCGTGGATGAGTATCGGCTACGAGACACAGGTTCCACCGATCAATATTCTCACATTCTATAATGGGATAGCCAACAACGGAGTCACCGTGCGTCCGAAGTTTGTCAAAGCTGCCATGAAGGACGGGGAAGTAGTGAAAGAATATCCGACAGAGGTAATCAATCCCAAGATTTGTTCGGATAAGACTTTGGCACAGATCCGTGAGATTCTCCGAAAAGTGGTTGGTGAAGGACTTGCCAAACCTGCGGGAAGCAAGCAGTTCCACGTTTCAGGAAAAACAGGAACGGCGCAGATTTCACAGGGAGCAGCCGGATACAAAACGGGAAGAACAAATTATCTGGTTAGTTTCTGCGGGTATTTCCCGTCAGAAGCACCTAAATATAGCATGATTGTCTCTATCCAGAAACCGGGATTACCGGCTTCGGGAGGTTTAATGGCAGGTAGTGTGTTCAGCAAGATTGCAGAAAGGGTGTATGCCAAAGACTTGCGGTTACCGCTGACCAATGCGATTGATACTAATTCCGTAGTCATTCCGAATGTAAAAGCCGGAGAGATGCGCGAAGCGCAACGAGTATTGGAAGAGCTGCAGATTAACGTACAAGGCAAAATCGCTGATTCGGGCAAAGAGGTTTGGGGAAATACCCATTCTGCCCCACAAGCTGTGGTTCTTGAGAGCCGGAGCAATATGCAGAATTTTGTACCGAGTGTGATAGGTATGGGAGCGAAAGACGCTGTGTACTTGTTGGAAAGCAAAGGATTGAAAGTCAATCTGGTCGGCGTAGGCAAAGTAAAAAGCCAGTCGATAGCCAACGGAACGATTGTTAAGAAGGGACAGACAGTGACGCTTACGCTTAATTAAAAATTAAAGATTAAAAATTGAATAGAGTGATGTTATTAAATGAGTTACTGAAAGCAATCCAACCGGTAGAGGTAGCCGGAGATTCAAACATAGAAATCACCGGTGTCAACATAGACTCCCGTCTAGTGGAAGCCGGACAGCTATTCATGGCAATGCGTGGCACACAAGCCGACGGCCATGCTTATATACCTGCTGCCATCGCAAAAGGAGCAATCGCCATCCTTTGCGAGGATATGCCGGAAGAACCTGTAGCGGGGATCACCTATGTACGAGTAAAAGACAGCGAAGATGCGGTAGGAAAGATTGCCACTACCTTCTACGGAGACCCGACTTCCAAGTTGGAACTGGTCGGCGTTACCGGGACGAACGGAAAAACAACGATCGCTACCTTATTATATAATACATTCCGTTATTTCGGCTATAAGGTGGGATTGATTTCTACCGTTTGCAATTACATCGATGATGAATCGATTCCGACAGAACATACTACTCCTGATCCAATCACGTTGAACTGTTTGTTGGGACGGATGGCAGATGAAGGATGCAAATATGTTTTCATGGAAGTCAGCTCCCACTCGATTGCACAGAAACGTATCAGTGGACTAAAGTTTGCAGGAGGGATCTTTACCAATCTGACCCGCGACCATCTCGACTATCATAAAACAGTAGAGAACTATCTGAAAGCGAAGAAGAAATTCTTTGACGATCTGCCGAAAAATGCATTCAGCCTGACCAATCTGGACGATAAAAACGGACTGGTAATGACGCAGAACACACGTTCGAAGGTCTATACTTATTCATTGAGAAGTCTTAGCGACTTTAAAGGACGGGTATTAGAGTCTCATTTCGAAGGGATGCTGCTCGACTTCAACAATCATGAACTGGCAGTTCAGTTTATCGGAAAGTTCAATGCTTCCAATTTATTGGCGGTATTCGGGGCGGCAGTTCTGTTAGGCAAGAAAGAGGAAGAGGTGCTTGTAGCTCTTAGCACACTTCATCCGGTAGCCGGACGCTTCGATGCGGTCCGCTCACCGCAGGGAATTACGGCGATTGTTGATTATGCACATACCCCGGATGCTCTCATTAATGTACTGAACGCTATTCATGGAGTGCTTGAAGGAAAAGGAAAAGTGATTACCGTGGTAGGCGCCGGCGGTAACCGCGACAAGGGCAAACGCCCCATCATGGCAAAGGAAGCTGCCAAAGCGAGTGACCGCGTCATCATCACTTCCGACAATCCGCGCTTTGAAGAGCCGCAAGACATCATCAATGACATGCTTGCCGGACTGGATGCGGAAGATATGAAGAAAACACTAAGCATTGCCGACCGTAAAGAAGCAATTCGCACGGCTTGTATGCTGGCAGAGAAAGGAGATGTAATTCTCGTTGCCGGAAAAGGACATGAGAATTACCAGGAGATAAAAGGAGTGAAACATCATTTTGATGACAAAGAAGTACTCAAAGAAATTTTTAAATAATGAATAGACTGTGCTAATATGCCGACCGGCTTCGTTATCTATCCGACAGCAACCGGCATAACAACACATCAATAAATTGGCAAATTATTTATGTTATACTATCTATTTGAATGGCTACATAAGCTCAATTTTCCAGGAGCGGGAATGTTCGGATATACTTCATTCCGTGCTTTGATGGCGGTTATCCTCGCATTACTTATTTCAAGTATCTGGGGAGATAAGTTCATCAACCTACTCAAAAGGAAACAAATCACAGAAACGCAGCGTGATGCTAAAACCGACCCGTTTGGCGTCAATAAAGTAGGCGTGCCGAGCATGGGAGGTGTCATCATCATTGTAGCCATCCTGATCCCTTGTTTATTGTTAGGTAAACTGCATAACATATACATGATACTGATGCTGATCACTACCGTATGGTTGGGATCGCTCGGATTCGCAGACGACTATATCAAAATCTTCAAAAGAGACAAAGAGGGTTTGCATGGCAAGTTCAAGATTATCGGTCAGGTCGGTTTAGGTTTAATTGTCGGAATGACCTTGTATTTAAGTCCGGACGTAGTGATCCGTGAGAATATCGAAGTTCATAATCCGGGACGGGAGATGGAAGTGATACACGGAACGAATGATCTGAAATCTACCCAGACAACGATTCCTTTTTTCAAGAGCAACAACCTTGATTATGCCGATCTGGTTTCGTTCATGGGAGAACATGCGCAAACAGCCGGATGGATATTGTTCGTCATTGTCACAATCATTGTGGTTACCGCCGTATCAAACGGCGCCAATCTGAATGACGGTATGGACGGAATGGCAGCCGGGAACTCGGCAATTATCGGTGCAACGTTGGGGGTACTGGCCTATGTATCATCGCATATCGAATTTGCAGGCTACCTGAACATCATGTATATTCCGGGCTCGGAAGAACTTGTAATCTATATCTGCGCCTTTATCGGTGCACTGATAGGTTTCTTATGGTACAACGCCTATCCGGCACAAGTATTTATGGGAGATACAGGCAGTCTTACTATTGGCGGTATTATCGCAGTGTTTGCCATCATCATCCACAAAGAGTTGCTGATACCGATTCTTTGCGGTGTATTCCTGGTAGAAAACCTGTCGGTAATCCTGCAACGGGCTTATTATAAGGCGGGAAAACGAAAAGGTGTGAAACAGCGATTGTTCAAGCGTACACCGATTCACGATCACTTCCGCACTTCGATGAGCCTGATTGAACCGGGATGCACGGTGAAATTCACCAAACCCGACCAACTGTTTCATGAATCAAAGATTACCGTCCGGTTCTGGATTGTAACGATTGTATTGGCAGCAATAACGATTATAACGCTTAAAATAAGATAACCGGCAAGGTGCCGGAGCCAAGTTTCCATACGGGAAACAAGTTTTATAGATAGAGAGTATTAACCCGATTATTAACTTTTAAAGATGTGCACAGCTAATAGATAAATCAATCAATTAGAAAATAAGGGCACATTATTGTAGATGAAAAGAATAGTAATTTTAGGAGCTGGCGAAAGCGGCGCAGGTGCAGCCGTACTCGCTAAAGTCAAAGGATTTGAGACGTTTGTTTCGGACATGTCCGCTATCAAGGACAAGTATAAGGAACTTCTCGACAGCCATCAGATTGCCTGGGAAGAAGGACACCATACCGAAGAACTCATTCTGAATGCCGAGGAGGTAATCAAAAGCCCCGGTATCCCGAATGATGCCCCGATCATCCTGAAACTGAAAGCTCAAGGCACACCGGTGATCTCCGAGATAGAGTTTGCCGGACGCTATACTGATGCCAAAATGATCTGTATTACAGGTTCTAACGGGAAGACCACAACGACTTCCCTGATCTACCATATTTTCAAAAGCGCAGGTCTGAACGTAGGTTTGGCAGGCAACATCGGCAAAAGCCTTGCTTTGCAGGTAGCCGAAGATTACCACGATTACTATATTATCGAACTTAGCTCTTTCCAGCTGGATAATATGTATAACTTCCGTGCGAACATCGCCGTATTGATGAACATCACTCCGGACCATCTTGATCGCTACGACCATTGTATGCAGAATTACATCGACGCTAAATTCCGCATCACCCAAAACCAAACACCGGACGATGCTTTCATCTTCTGGAACGATGACCCTATCATCAGACAGGAACTGGCAAAACATGGTCTGAAAGCTCACTTGTATCCTTTTGCCGCTGTAAAAGAGGATGGAGCGATTGCATACGTAGAAGATCACGAAGTGAAAATCACCGAACCGATTGCCTTCAACATGGAGCAAGAGGAACTGGCCCTGACAGGACAACACAACCTGTACAACTCTTTAGCCGCCGGTATCTCGGCAAACCTTGCCGGCATCGCCAAAGAAAACATCCGGAAAGCCCTCTCCGATTTCAAGGGAGTGGAACATCGGTTGGAAAAGGTGGCACGTGTGCGCGGAATTGATTTTATTAACGACTCTAAAGCCACGAATGTCAACTCCTGCTGGTATGCCCTGCAAAGCATGACTACCAAAACGGTATTGATTCTCGGTGGTAAAGATAAAGGAAACGACTATACTGAAATTGAAGACCTGGTACGCGAAAAGTGTTCAGCACTGGTATATCTGGGACTTCATAACGAAAAGCTTCACGAATTCTTCGACCGTTTCGGTCTGCCGGTAGCCGATGTGCAAACCGGCATGAAAGATGCCGTAGAAGCAGCCTATAAACTGGCAAAGAAAGGTGAAGCGGTATTATTAAGTCCTTGCTGCGCTTCTTTCGACCTCTTCAAGAGTTACGAAGACCGTGGCGACCAATTTAAAGAATGTGTCCGTGCCCTTTAATTTCTAATTATTAATTTTTAAATTCTGCAAGATTGGATTTATTAAAGAACATATTCAAAGGTGACAAGGTAATCTGGATTATCTTCCTCTGTCTCTGCCTCATCTCGATCATCGAGGTGTTTTCGGCAGCGTCGACGCTGACTTACAAAAGTGGCGACCATTGGGGGCCGATTACGCAACACTCCATCATCCTGATGGTGGGAGCTGTGGTAGTCGTATTTCTGCATAATGTTCCCTACAAATGGTTCCAGGTATTTCCGGTCTTTCTATATCCGGTATCTCTGGTTCTACTGGCATTTGTCACGCTGATGGGTATCATCACAGGCGACCGTGTCAACGGGGCAGCCCGCTGGATGACCTTTATGGGATTGCAATTCCAGCCATCGGAATTGGCAAAGATGGCGGTAATCATTGCCGTCTCATTCATCCTGTCCAAAAGGCAGGACGAATATGGGGCCAATCCGAATGCCTTTAAATATATCATGATCCTCACCGGACTGGTATTCCTGCTCATCGCACCGGAAAACCTTTCAACAGCAATGCTGCTGTTCGGAGTGGTATGTATGATGATGTTCATCGGACGGGTATCTTCCAAGAAACTGTTCGGGATGTTGGGGATATTGGGGCTTGTAGGCGGTGTTGCCGTAGGCATACTGATGGCTATTCCCGCCAAAACACTGCACAACACTCCGGGACTTCACCGTTTCGAAACGTGGCAGAATCGTGTTTCCGGTTTCTTTGAGAAAGAAGAAGTGCCGGCAGCCAAATTTGATATTGACAAAGACGCACAGATTGCACACGCGCGAATCGCTATTGCTACCAGCCATGTAGTAGGCAAAGGTCCGGGAAACTCGATACAACGCGACTTCCTTAGCCAGGCATTCTCCGATTTTATCTTCGCGATTGTGATTGAAGAAATGGGACTGGTAGGAGGAATATTTGTGGTGTTCCTCTATTTATGGTTGCTGATGCGAGCCGGACGAATCGCCCAAAAGTGCGAGCGAACCTTCCCCGCCTTTCTCGTCATGGGTATTGCGCTGTTGTTGGTATCACAGGCAATACTGAATATGATGGTTGCCGTCGGGTTATTCCCCGTCACCGGACAACCCCTGCCTCTGGTCAGCAAAGGAGGTACAAGTACGTTAATCAACTGCGCTTATATCGGAATGATATTAAGCGTAAGCCGATATACCGCTCACCTGGAAGAACAGAAAGCGCACGATGCACAGATCCAACTGCAAATAGAGGCGGATGCCGCAGCCAATTCGGAAGCACAGGCCGCAGCCGAACCGACAGCACAGATTCTGAACAGCGACGCCAAATTTGAAGATGAGCATGATAGCAGAAACAATGAACGGTAAATGTTGAGAAAGGACAGAAGAAAACAGAATGATGGAAAAAGAACTTAGAATTATCATCAGCGGTGGAGGAACAGGAGGACATATCTTTCCTGCCGTCTCTATCGCAAACGCTATAATAGAGCTACGCCCCGACGCAGAAATTCTCTTTGTAGGCGCTGAAGGACGTATGGAAATGCAACGGGTTCCCGATGCAGGCTACCGGATTATCGGACTTCCGATAGCCGGATTCGACCGCAAACATTTATGGAAAAATGTATCCGTATTGATTAAACTGATGCGCAGCCAATGGAAAGCGCGCAAAGTAATCAAAAACTTCCGCCCGCAAGTGGCGGTAGGTGTAGGCGGATATGCAAGCGGGCCAACACTAAAGACTGCCGGAATGATGGGAGTCCCCACATTAATCCAGGAGCAAAACTCGTATGCCGGAGTAACTAATAAACTCCTGGCACAGAAAGCTCGTAAGATTTGTGTAGCTTATGACGGAATGGAAAAGTTCTTCCCCGCCGACAAGATCATCATGACGGGTAATCCCGTCCGCCAGAACCTGACAAAGGATATGCCGTCAAAAGAAGAAGCGCTAGGTTCTTTCCACTTACAGTCCGGCAAAAAGACAATCCTGATTGTAGGTGGCAGCTTGGGTGCACGCACCATCAACAACACGCTGACAGCCAGTCTGACAACCATCAAGGAAAACACGGACGTGCAGTTTATCTGGCAAACGGGCAAATACTATTACCCGCAAGTAACAGAAGCCGTAAAAGCGGCAGGAGCACTTCCGAATTTATATGTAACGGATTTCATCAAAGATATGGCAGCCGCTTATGCAGCAGCCGATCTGGTTATCTCCCGTGCGGGAGCAGGTTCCATTTCTGAATTCTGCCTGCTACACAAACCTGTTATCTTAGTGCCCTCGCCCAACGTAGCAGAAGATCACCAGACGAAGAACGCCTTAGCGTTGGTGAACAAACAGGCAGCTATCTACGTCAAAGACAGTGAAGCGGAAACCACTTTGATGGACGTAGCCCTGTCCACTGTCAACGACGAGCAGAAACTGAAAGAACTAACAGAGAATATCGCCAAACTGGCTTTACCCGATTCAGCGAGAATCATCGCACAAGAGGTCATTAAGCTGGCGGAAGCAAAGAACAGATAAATGGACGATCGGATTACGCAGATTGAAGTAACGGCACAATGCCCGTATCAAACAACGTAATCTGCACTAAAATAAAAAGACAGAAGAAATGAATATAGAAACGATAAAATCAGTCTATTTCGTAGGTGCCGGCGGCATCGGTATGAGCGCACTTGTACGCTACTTCCTTTTCAAAGGAAAGGTAGTGGCAGGATATGACCGTACTCCTACTCCATTGACTGAAACGCTAATCTCCGAAGGCGCACAAATACATTATGAAGAAAACGTCGACCTGATTCCCGAAGCCTGCAAAGACAAGGAAAGTACGTTAGTCATATACACTCCGGCCGTTCCGCAGGAACACGAAGAACTCGTTTATTTCCGCAACAACGGATTCGAAATACAGAAACGCGCCCAAGTATTGGGAACGATTACCCATTCGAGCAAAGGTCTGTGCGTAGCAGGTACTCACGGGAAAACAACCACATCGACTATGACAGCTCATCTGTTCCACCAGTCGCACGTGGAATGTACCGCTTTTCTCGGAGGAATCTCAAAGAATTACGGCACCAACCTGCTGCTCTCTCAAGCAAGTCCTTACACTGTGATTGAAGCGGATGAATTCGACCGTTCTTTCCACTGGCTGTCACCCTATATGACCGTAATCACGTCTACCGACCCCGATCATCTGGACATCTACGGAACAGAGCAAGCCTACCTGGAAAGTTTCGAACATTACACCACGCTAATCCAACCGGGTGGCGCACTGATTATCCGCAAAGGCATCTCCCTGCAACCCAAAGTGCAGCCGGGCGTTCGTGTCTACACTTACTCACGTGACGAAGGCGACTTCCATGCAGAAAACATCCGCATCGGAAACGGAGAGATATTCATCGACTTTGTTGCTCCGGACACCCGTATCAACGACATCCAACTGGGAATTCCGGTAAGTATCAACATAGAAAATGGCGTAGCCGCCATGGCATTGGCACACCTCAACGGGGTGACCGATGAAGAGATAAAAAGAGGTATGGCAAGTTTCCGCGGAGTAGACCGCCGGTTCGACTTCAAACTCAAGAACGACCGGATTGTCTTTCTAAGTGACTACGCACACCATCCCTCTGAAATCAAACAGAGCGTGCTGTCTATGCGCGAACTTTACAAGGACAAGAAGATCACAGCCATCTTCCAGCCTCATCTCTATACCCGTACCCGCGACTTCTATCAGGACTTTGCCGATAGCCTGTCGCTACTCGACGAGGTGATTCTGGTAGACATCTACCCGGCACGTGAAGCACCAATCCCGGGCGTCACCAGCAAACTGATTTATGATAATCTCCGTCCGGGTATCGAAAAAAGTATGTGCAAAAAGGAAGAGATACTGAACATTCTGAAAGATAAAAACATTGAAGTATTAATTACTTTGGGAGCCGGAGACATCGACAACTATGTCCCCGAAATAAAGGAACTATTAGAAAAAAGATAAATGAATAATCATCCGGCAGCCTGTCCGAAACAGTGCAAGCTTTTTAATTTTTAATCTTTAATTTTTGATTATGATTAAAAGAATCCTTCTATCCATCGTCATGCTGGTGCTTATAGCCTACCTCACCGTAGCTATCACCGCATTCAACCGCAAGCCTGCCGACCAGACCTGCCGTGACATGGAATTGGTTATCAAGGATACCGCATACGCCGGCTTCATCACCAAAGAAGAGCTGAAAGGTATCCTTCAGCAGAAAGGGATCTACCCCATCGGGAAGAAAATGGAACGCATCTCCACCAAGTCACTGGAACGGGAACTAAGCAAACATCCGTTGATTGACGAAGCCGAATGCTACAAAACACCCAGCGGCAAAGTGTGCGTGGAAGTGACACAACGTATTCCTATCCTCCGGGTCATGAGCGCCAACGGCCAAAACTACTACCTTGACAACAAAGGAACTATCATGCCGCCGGAAGCAAAATGCGTCGCTCACCGGGTAATTGTCACCGGAAACGTAGAAAAGTCGTTTGCAATGAAGGATTTATATAAGTTTGGTGTATTTTTGCATAATAATAAATTCTGGGACGCCCAGATAGAGCAGATCCATGTGTTGCCCGACCAGAACATCGAATTGGTGCCGCGTGTGGGAGACCATCTGGTCTATCTCGGAAAACTGGAGAACTTTGAAGATAAACTGGTACGTTTGAAGGAGTTCTACAAAAAAGGACTCAACCGGGTAGGCTGGAACAAATATTCACGTATCAATCTCGAATTCAGCAACCAGATTATCTGTACAAAACGAGAGTAGTTGATAAGTGATAGATGATAAGTAAACAGTCTCTCTATATAGTAAATTGTAAATAGTAAAATAGTAAATAAAATAACCCTATGGCAACAACAGAATTTATCGCCGCTATTGAACTTGGTTCATCGAAGATAACCGGTGTGGCCGGAAAAAAGAACAGTGACGGAAGCATGCAGGTATTAGCGTATGCCCAGGAAGACTCTTCTACGTTCATTCGTAAAGGAGTGATCTTTAACCTGGACAAGACAGCGCAAAGCCTGACTTCAATCATCAACAGACTGGAAGGTGAGTTGAAAAACTCAATTGCCAAGGTATATGTAGGCATCGGCGGACAATCACTCCGCACCGTCCGCAATGTAGTAAGCCGCGACCTGGAGGAAGAAGCTATCATATCCGAAGAGCTTGTAAGCGCTATCGGTGATGAGAACATTGCCATCCCGGTGGTCGATATGGATATATTGGACGTAGCTCCACAAGAATATAAGGTAGGTAATAACCTGCAAGCCAATCCGGTAGGTCTGGTAGGAAGCCACATCGAAGGACGTTTCCTCAATATCGTTGCCCGTGCTTCCGTACGTAAGAACTTGGAGCACTGTTTCCAACAGGCTAAAATTGATATTGCCGACCAACTGATCGCTCCTTTAGTAACCGCAAATGCCGTACTGACAGAAAGCGAACGCCGTTCGGGTTGTGCACTGATCGACTTCGGAGCAGACACAACTACCATCTCTGTATATAAGAATAACATTCTCCGTTTCCTGACTGTATTGCCTTTGGGAGGCAACAGCATCACGCGTGACATCACCACCCTGCAAATGGAGGAGGAAGAAGCCGAACGCCTGAAAAAAGCCTACGGTGACGCCCTCTATGAAGAGGACCCCGAACAGGAAGAAGCAACCTGCAAACTGGATGATGACAACCGTATCATCAAAGTGGCGGATCTTAACAATATCATCGAAGCCCGTGCCGAGGAAATCGTTGCCAACGTATGGAGCCAGATACAACTATCGAGCTACGAGGACAAATTGCTGGCAGGAATCATCTTGACAGGAGGGGCCGCCAACCTGAAGAATCTGGACGAAACCTTGCGCAAACGCAGCAAGATAGAAAAGATACGGATGGCGAAACTCCCACGCAATATGGTTCATGCGCCCAACAACATACTGAAGAAAGACGGTTCGCAGAACACTTTGTTCGGGCTCCTGTTTGAAGGTAACCAGAACTGCTGCCTGACGGAAACTGCTCCGCAAGCTGCTCCTGCACCATCAGTCTCCAAACCGGAGCCGGAAGTGCATAAGACAGTGGATATGTTTGAGGACGATCAGGAACTGAAAGAACAGGCCCGCATCGCCCGTCTCAAGAAAGAAGAAGAAGAGCGGGAAGCCAAGCTAGCCGCCAAAGAAGCGGAAAAACTTCGCAAGCAAAAGGAAAAGGAAGAGAAAGAAAGACGGAAAAGAGAAGCAGGTCCGAGTTGGATTCAACGCAAGATCGATTCGTTGACGAAAGAAATCTTTTCCGACGACGATATGAAGTAACCTTCAGCAGCTTGTTAATCAATATTCATAATTCGTAATTCATAATTCAATCAAGATATGGACGAGATAGTACAATTCGATTTCCCGACAGATTCACCGAAGATCATCAAAGTGATTGGTGTAGGTGGTGGTGGTGGTAACGCTGTAAACCACATGTACCGGGAAGGCATCCATGATGTAACGTTCGTTCTTTGTAACACGGACAACCAGGCATTAGCCGAATCACCTGTCCCGGTGAAACTGCAACTGGGCCGTAGCATCACGCAAGGGCTCGGAGCCGGCAACCGTCCCGAACGGGCACGCGACGCCGCCGAAGAAAGTATAGAAGATATCAGAAACCAGCTGAACGACGGCACCAAGATGGTATTCATCACCGCCGGAATGGGAGGAGGAACCGGAACAGGAGCTGCACCGGTCATCGCCCGCATTGCGAAGGAAATGGATATTCTGACTGTCGGCATCGTCACCATCCCCTTTATCTTCGAAGGAGAAAAGAAAATTATCCAGGCACTGGACGGCGTAGAGCGTATCGCCCAGCATGTTGATGCCTTGCTGGTTATCAACAACGAACGCCTGCGCGAAATATACGCCGACCTTACTTTTATGAACGCCTTCGGCAAAGCCGATGATACTCTTTCCATTGCTGCCAAGAGCATTGCCGAGATTATTACCATGCGGGGTACAGTCAATCTTGACTTTGCCGATGTGAAAACCATCCTGAAAGATGGTGGAGTAGCAATCATGAGTACCGGATTCGGCGAAGGAGAAAATCGTGTGACGAAAGCAATCGACGATGCCCTGCATTCTCCGTTGCTCAACAACAATGATATCTTCAATGCCAAGAAAGTAATGTTGAACGTATCTTTCTGCCCGTCGTCGGAACTGATGATGGAGGAAATGAACGAGATACACGAGTTCATGAGCAAATTCCGCGAAGGGGTGGAAGTGATTTGGGGTGTTGCCATCGACAACTCACTAGAAACAAGAGTAAAAATCACCGTATTGGCAACCGGATTCGGTGTGGAAGACGTTCCCGGAATGGACAGCTTGCATGCTGCACGCAGCCAGGAAGAGGAAGAACGCCAACTGCAACTGGAAGAAGAAAAAGAAAAGAACAAGGAACGTATCCGCAAGGCATACGGCGAAAGTGCCAGCAATATCGGAAGCAAGAGCCTCCGCAAACGCCGCCACATCTATCTTTTCAATACGGAAGATCTGGACAACGACGACATCATCGCCATGGTAGAAGATTCTCCCACTTATATGCGTGATAAGACTACTCTTACCAAAATCCGGACGAAAGCCGCTCTGGAAGAGGAAGTAGCCACGGAAGAAGCTACAGATGACAACGGTGTGATTACGTTCTAAACAAAGAACTAAGAACGAAAATTATAAACTCGCAAAATCAGGCTTCAGATCTAATTTTTAATCTTTAATTTTTAATTATAATAGTATGGATTTATTCGATCAAGTCAGCGAAGACATTACAACCGCAATGAAGGCGAAAGACAAAGTAGCCCTTGAAACTTTGAGAAATATAAAGAAGTTCTTCCTGGAAGCTAAGACTGCCCCGGGAGCTAACGATATATTGACAGATGATGCTGCTCTGAAGATTATCCAGAAACTTGTGAAACAAGGAAAAGATTCTGCTGAAATCTATATCGGACAGGGTCGTCAGGATTTGGCTGACGTAGAATTAGGCCAGGTAGCCGTTATGGAGAAATACCTGCCGAAACAAATGACCGCTGAAGAACTGGAAGCTGCCTTAAAGGAAATTATTGCTGAAACAGGTGCAACAAGCGGTAAAGATATGGGTAAAGTAATGGGAGTTGCCTCCAAGAAGTTAGCAGGTCTTGCAGAAGGACGTGCCATTTCTGCAAAAGTGAAAGAGCTTTTGGGATAACTTCCGGAACTTTCACGATACCGTTGCAGATGTGTGCAAGATGTTTTATCTTACACACATCTGCAACTTTCTTTAAATACGGCATTCACCTCCTTCACCACTCTGAAACATCGATGAATAAAGGGATTTTGGGTGAAGGGCTTCCTTTCACATAGGTTTCACCCGATTCACCGCATTTTTTGCAAGATTGAAATAAACTGCCTTATGTTTTTCTCATAGTCAGATACCATCCCTTTCCTCTTCCTGGTTCAAGATAAGCATTCGTTCTGATTGTCCCATATATTGTGGGAAAGTATTCCTATATATTTAGGGAATTTGTTCCCACAAAATAAGGGAATACTTTCCCAATTAACTGGGAATCTTTTCCCACAACATATGGGACAAAGGAAATATATAATGAAAGCCAAGCGGAGGATAAGTTTAATCCATTTCCGTACTGAAAGAAAAGAGGTGAAAGCTATATTTGAAATAAAGATCATGTATGAGACGAACATTAATAATCTTCATCCCTCAAATTAAAATAATCTCCTATCAAAAGACACGAAATAAAAAAAATGATTACTTTTACAACGAAACTAAACCACGACAGACAAATGAAAAACAGCATTGGCATAATTATAATATCCATATTAGTACTATCAGGATGCAACAAACAATCCATGTCCGACAGTCTATTAAATGAAGTGGAAAAAGTCATTGCTGTTAATCCAGACAGTGCATCCAATCTACTAAAAAGCATATCATCTCCTGAAAAACTAGACGACAAAACTTTTGCACGCTGGTGTATGTTATCTGGTAAAATTACAGACGAAATTTTTAATAGCATCCTACCAACTTACCAATTAGAAAGAGCTTATGACTGGTATTCCTCGCATGGTAGTCCTGACGAACAAGTGCAAATCTTGATTTATTTAGGTCGATCCTTTTTTGCAGATGGAGATTATGATAAAGCAATGTCAATATATACTAATGCTTTGGATATTGCAGATAAGAATAAGCTCAATAATCTCACCGGATACATCTATAGCTATATAGGCGATTTGTATAAAGAGAGATTCATGTTCACAGAAGCAATTAAAAGATATGAGACTGCTGCCGAATGCTTCAAAAAAGAAAAGAATATAGATAGTTATGCTTGTGCATTAAGAGATATTGGACGTGAATATGCACAAATGGATTCATTATCACATGCTCTAAATATTCTAACTATAGCTGATTCTGTAGCTGCTAATACTAGTAATATTAACGTTACTGCATCAATAAGTAATGCCTTAGGAAATATCTATTCCATGCAGGACAAATACGATAAAGCTGAAAAGTTCTTTCTCAAAGCATTGGCTGGAAAAAATAAAATGCCTAATTATATTGCGTTGATAGACCTATACACTGCATCTGACTCTATAGATAAAGCTAAAAGATTATTATTTAGCATACCAAAAGATAATCCAGAATATACATGCAGCATTAAATTTTTATATTATCAAATCTACAATGCAGAGAAAAATTATATAGATGCTCTTACTAACTTAGAAGAATATGTTAACATGTTAGATTCTATTGTATATGCCGACAACCAATCCAGGATATTAAATATAGAGTCAAAATATAATCACCTAAAAAACAGTCAAGAAATAGATAAATTAAAGATTAAGCAACAAGGCTACATTATAGTTTCAGTTATCTGCATAGCCTCCTTATTATTGATAATAATAGGGTATCTCCTATATCGCAAAAAAGCGAAAGAAAAAATCCAAAGACAACAAGATGAATTAAATCAAATAAAAACAGATTTGCTCTATGTTTCTTTAGAATTGGAAAAGAAAAAAAGATTGCTAGATACATTTAAAGAAAAAAATGAAAACTATAATAAAATGCAAGAAGAAATAAGTCTTCTGACTGCTAATTACAAGGAATTACAAAATAAATCTCTAGAGAACTCACCTCTATTCAAAGAATTAACATACCAAGCCAACCAAAATAAACCAAGAAATGATAAGCCATTAATAACAGAAAAACAATGGAAACTCATCTCAGATGAAATAACACATATCTATCCAAGCCTCCATAAATACATATATAGTCTATGCCCAGATCTATCAGAACAAGACTTTCTATATTGCTGTCTTTACATGTATGGGTTCGACACTAACACTGAAGCAAAATTATTAAATATAACAGTCGACTCAGTAAGAAAAAAACGCCTCAGACTTAGAAGAAAACTAGATATAACATTAACAGATAATAATTCTACATTATATGAATATTTAATCGAAAATATGCACTAATAATCATGTTTTCTAAAGAAATAATCTACAGCATAAGATAATGTCCACGTAAAATTCCATAAATAACTGATTATCAGCACCTGTTTGTCCACGTTCAAAAATGCACTTTACTTGCTTCCCCCCTCATCTCTCCGTAAATTTGCAAAAAACAATTAAAGATATGAGGAAACTAAGTATTGTACTATTATTAATTAGTATTTCATTCATGACAATGAAAGCTAACAATCTATCAGAGCATAGAACTAAGAGTTTAGTTCTCAAAAGATGGGATTACCCACAAAAAACACCTATTTCTATTCCCTTAGAAGCCATTCTCGACGAAAACTCTATTGAAATTCATTTCCTTGAAAACGTAGACAAACAGATCATCATCCAAGTAAAAGATCAGCAGGAAAATATCATCCTCCAAGATGTGATATTAACTCCTAATGAGCAAAAGACTTATAAAATTGATTTAAAAGGCTACAAAGCCGGTCATTATAAGCTTCTTTATATAGAAGAAGACATGACTTTAGTTGGAGAGTTTGAAATTGAATAATCAACGATAAATAATAAAAACATCATACTTTATAAACCCTATAAAACTAATAATTATGGGAAACATTTTCAAATTCTTATTAGTGGTGTCTTGCATCACATTGTTATTATGCTCTTGCGAAAGTGAGATTGAAAATGAGATTCAGTCATCTACAGAAAAACTGAACTTATCAAGATTGGAATCGGACAGCCTTCAATTAGGAAGTTATGAATTGTCTAAAATGACAGATGAGCTAAAAGCGTTAAAGGAAAGGATGGATGAACTAAAGAAAACGAAGACACGATCAGTAGCTTCAAGTAACTATAGCCAATATTTTTCTGAAAACATGTGGGCTATTAGAGAGTTACCCTTCACACTTAGCACTGGAGGTGGATATTTATCATGCACTGGTTGGGGACAGAGAGTGACTTATGAGGGATATAATCCTGGCTCTTATGGTAAATTCTATGTCCAAATTCCCTCATCAATTACCGGCATACCCTATTTAATTTATTCAAACTACTCGAAAACTCGTCTAGCTGTAGGACATTACACTAGTAATCCAGAATCAAAAATATTACTTGCAATGAACAGTAATTCTACTACAGGAGCCATGGATTCTTGGGACATTATACCTGCTACTAATAATCCAGGAACTTATGTCCTCCAAAATGAATTATATATTGGTCAAGGAAGTAGTGGTTCATGGTGGGATGTATTCAATTATGTGGTAGATATACAAGCTAATAATGTTGGTTTCAGCCAATATACACAAAGAACCCAACAGGAATTTACTATCACTCCTGATGCTGTATTCACACTGAAAAGCCTAGAATTTATCAATTCATATTCCGCAACTGTGACCCAAAGGGACAATGTCTCTATCAAACGAGCCATAACAAACTCTTCATCCCAATTTATACGAGAAAACCTCGTATTTGAAAAGACTGTACAAGAGGACTCCTATTTTAAAGAAGAAAAGGGAATAGCATTTAAGGTTCCAGCCTCAGATACGCTATTTGCACGACCTACAGTTACATTAGGCGAAATAGATCTTGTTCCTAATGCAAGTATACCAACTGATACAAAATACCAGCCCAATGTACGCAGAGTATTAGAAAACACATTAAAACATATAGAACCTGTCAAAGTTTCGCCACGTACAAAACTTACAGTGACCTATTATTTTAAAGAATATGATGTATCAGTAGACTATGTAGCCACAATTGAATATAAAGAAGACGGTAAAGATGCTAGAATAGCCAAATTGCCTGGACGTTGGAGCGGAAGGATTCATGTAGATGAAATATCTGATGTTGATTTTGAAGAGACAAACTTGGATACTCAACAAAGTGTAAAAGGAAAAGTGAACATCAGAAATGCAAGCCAATCATCACCAATCATATTTTAAAAATATACCTATATGAGAAAATCTACTATATTTTCATTTATCATACTGTTTGCAATAGCATCATGTAACAATGAAGACGAAATAAGTTATGCTGATTCGCTAAACAATCAGGATGATTCAACATCAGAAATCATCTTGCAAGAACGTGACCCAAACCTACCAAAAGTTTGGTCTAAAAAAATAGCACCCAGACCCAATACTAGGGCATCATTTACCGATGCTACAGATTTTCTTGGAAATTCTTATGCCATAGAAAACGGAACATCAATTATCGGGGACTTTTCAAATGCTAGATTTCCAATTATTAATATGGAAAAGCTACTTGAAAGATATCCTTCATACAGAGTTGCTAAAGAGTTGAGGACAACCTCAACAGAAGCTATGTCATACGCTAGCTTTGAACGCTTAGAAACTACTTCATCGTTTACTAAAACAGTCAAATCAGGATTCTCACTAAATGTTGGTCCATTCAAATTTGGAAGAACGAAAACTGTAACCGATATTTTCAAGCATAATACCAATGATTCCAAACAAGCAGTACATGGAGAGCTTAGTGTTGAGGTCGTCAATACAATGATATCTCTACAAACCGCTCCTAGTGCATTGAAAAGAATTTCAGCAGATTATTTAGACGAATTATTTGTGGATGCCCTTTATAATTCATCAATGGTTGAATTAATGCAAAGCTATGGAGAGTTTGTCTTAACATCTTACTACACAGGCGGACGAGCATCGGCTTTATACTATGGCCTTGACAAGCAAAGTACAGATTTCAAAAGTAAAGAACGTGATATGGATAAATCAATAAATGCGTCCTACTCATGGGATAAAAACTCTGCGTCAGGAGATTTCTCTATTGGAACAAAAGATGGCAATTCTTCCACAGCAAACGAATCTTTTTCAGAACTGCGCGTCTCTATTAAAACATTGGGTGGAGCCTATGGATATAATGTTGCAACACCTCCTTATGACGTTAAAAACACTTCCATTAATTTAACAAGTTGGCTTCAATCATTAAACGATTCAAGAACACATACAATGATTGACATTCAAGATGGCGGACTTTATCCCATATCGGATTTTATTTTGGAAGAAAACTTTAAGCAAAGATATAACGACACCCACATGGATTTTCAGCACCAAGAACAACTTGAAGAACCGTATATAGAAATAATGAAAGTATACGTCCGCAAAAGTAGATCGGGAGAGAAATTATATGATATTGTACCCGTGCTAAGCACAAGACAAGGAGATAAGCTCATTTTCTCAAATTCAAGTGCAGCAAGTCAATCCGATGCAGAATTAAAAGCGAACAGTGTTGCCGCAACCTTTACCGAAAAAAGTAATGCTATAAAAAATGAAAAGAGCAAATATTATAAACTAGCTATCAAATCTAATCCGAATAAAGTAATAAATCCTATCCTACAAACCACATTATCATTTTCAATAAACGACGTAGACGAAGCTGGAATGTATAAGTTTAAAAATGCAAATACCAATATTTGGTATATCTACAATCCGACATCGTTATATTGTTTTGCATACTACGACGATGATTATATTCTTGATGCATACGGGATCTTAGACTGGGTAAACAGTATACCTGTAAAATCCGTTTCAATGACGACTTTATATCAACGATATAGAATATTCGGTTTGTAATGAAGAGCATTAATAGATATTCACCAATAAAAAAGACAATCCTTTTAAGGAAGAGGTAAAATACGTATCATTTATTAATTCAAATTATTCGCTTATGAAAAAATTATTATTACCTTTGACCATTCTGCTGTTTTTCGGATTAGTCATATCATCATGTTCTTCAGACGATATACTTCAAAGAGAAAACAACGAACAGCCAAACATTGTAAAAAGAAACAATGAGAAAGCTCGTGAGGCTGGCATAAGATTATTAGAATCATTTGGAATGACAAAAAGTCGTTCATTAAGTACTAGTGACTATCCGGACTATTATGGAGGAAGTTATATTAACGGGGATGGTAAACTTGTTGTTTTTCTTAAAGGAGAAATAGAAAGTACCAAAGCTACTCTTATAAGGTTAATAGGCGAGAATGATGTCATATATACGCAAGGCAATTATTCTTATACGGAGTTGAATAATATTCTAACCAAAATAACTTCATTTATTAGTAGTAATAAAGATTCTCAAATTGCTAAGAATATAAAATACTATTATCTAAATGATTTTGAGAATAATGTCGTGGTGGAACTTAACAGATTTAATGAAATGGAAATAAAAGAATTTAAATCAGAAGTAGTGAACTTTTCAGGAATTGTATTTAAACAATGCACTAGAAAATTTCAAGACCACTCATTATCGCCTGGAAGTTCTATAGGCACACCTAAAGGCACTGCGTCAATGGGCTATAGAGCTACTAGATTTAACACTGACGGTTTTGTTACCGCAGGACATGCTTATAACACAGGCGACCCGGCATATTATAATAATACACTAATCGGTAGTTGTGATCTTTCAATCCAAGGAGGTTCTGTTGATGCAGCATTCATTAGTATAACAAATTTCTCCCTCGTTCCCAATAATGGAAATCTTACCGGAGAAGAATATAATATTTGGGCAGGAGATAATGTAACCAAGTTAGGAGAGACTATAGCTCAATCTGAAGGTTATATTACGAGTACCAATGCAAACGTAAATGTCGGAGGAATAAGTTATACAGACATGGGAGAAGCTACATATTTGAGTGCTTCCGGTGATAGCGGAGGTCCAGTATATCTGACAAATAGTAAAAAAGTAATAGGCATACATAAAGGAAGCACAGCTTTTACATCTATATTTGTTAAGGTTGATAATATAGCATCAAAACTAAATGCTCATTTTAACTAATATTCATCAATGGATTGGATAAGTAACTTATCCAATCCATTTCATATTTAGCTTATGTTCAAATTAATATCTATTTTGATAACCAATGGAATTGTTTTATTCATGCTAATCAGTTGTCATAATAAAACAAGCAATTCAAGAAACACTATAAATCTTGAATATGAAAATAATGCCGACTCTCTAAATTCATATAAAATGGATATATCACATTTCATTCATTCCATCGAGCCAGGAGAAACGATTGTAGAAGAAAAACAAATGCAAGGGAAAGAATTGATCACAAGAAAAAATGAGAATATAAAAGTCTACTTTTTATTACAAGACCCTTGTTCAAAAGACGGATTCTTGAATACTGAAATTACAAATGATACAAATGATACCATTTTTTATATGAACGATCTCTTTTCATACTATAAGGAAAGTAATGATTCATGGCTTCCTCTCGTTTATCCAAGTAATTATGTAAAAAATGATATTGGATATTCAATACCTTCTCAAAAGAGCATCCAAATCAAGTTCTTTTTACCTCCTCAAAAAGAATACCCTAAGGGGAAATACAAACTACAATTGCTATTTCATAGTGCTTCGAAAGATACTTACTATTATATTAATAAATTTTTTCTAAGTAACGCATCCAAATAAGTTATTAATTAATCAATCCATTTTTTATTATTATGAATACGAAAAAAATTATTGGGATTTCTTTATTATCCCTTTGCATTACATTCTTCATGAGTTGTAGTGATGATGACACTCCAAATGATCCGGCAGACACCATCACACTCAATATGCTTAATGAGCACAATGGAAAAACTTATTTAGGCGAATCAGGAACTTATATCAATGAAGCTAATAACTTCGTCACATCTTCTAATTTCATTTCTGACGTAGGAAATGGCGCAGGAGTTGGAGCAAATATTCTACCCTCGCTAACCAACCTCACACACGAAGTAGCGGTTACGCCGGGGCATATTTATCAGATTTTTGATAAAAATACACTTATAGATTTTCCGTCAGGTAATCGTGCTATTCAAGTAGAAGCAAGTTATTACCAAGTCTATGTTGTATCCAAAATATTAAATAGCGACATGACTATCGGTGCAATTGTAAAATACATACCAGTTGTCCCTGACAATAATGAACTGCCTGCATATAGGTATAATATTGGAAGTCTTCACTACATAGGTGAAACGGTTGAATTAGCATTACCCCCAAATATTGAATTTTTCTTGAAAGAACATAGCGCAGGTAAAAAAGGATTAAATGTAACATCTGCCAATAACAAATTAAGAATAACCCTAACTAAAGCACCTGACATAGTCTACGGACCTTATGGAACATTCGACCTTTATATCCGTTCAAATAATGTCTTTACAGTCGTAGAAGTGAATGTGAAATAAGAGCTTTATTATCCAGTAGAACTAAGGGAAAAGGAGAGGAATAAACATCTCTTTAATTATTGGTATCTTCATACAGTTGTTCTGAAGAGCAGTCGTACGAACCTGAAAAGATTACCTCTTTAACCCTAATGTATGACGATAAAACAGAGAAATTCGGTTTTAAATTTGCTACAAAAATGTCATACGGATATATTCTACAGAGTGATAAAACATCAGAATATCATGCAACGATATCCTGACGCCGGTATCACAGAAGTAAAAGTGAATCATGTTTGGAAGGACAATGGGATAATCCAATTAGGAGGACTTACATTTTAATTAAATTGAAAAAAGGAGGTTATTAACAAACGAAGATTGCCCTTTCATCGTTTGTCATGGAATCTATATCCAAGTCCCAGCATCAGATTGCTGGGGTCTTTAAACTTGCTCAACTGATATCCCACGTGCAAAAACAAATGCCGGGTGACATAAGTTTTGAGAGCCAGAATCTGGTAGAACCCTTTTGTATCATCCCCACTGTATATCAAGTTCCGACCGACGCCGACATTGATAGAGAAAACAGGCATCACCAGTTCTGCCCGAAGAGATAACCCCATGGCAAATTGCTTACGGAAAGGAGGACGATGAAACTTCAAATCACCCGAGTAGAACTCGCCCACTCTATACTCCTTAAGATTGGCACTCTCATCATATTGCGCATCTGCAGAAAGCCCTGTCCGAAAATAGTTATTGAAATTATACATCGGGGCGAAATTGATGCCCGCCACTCCGAACGAACCGGGAATCAGACTCGACACATCGTCTCCAATCAGTCCTCTTTTGCGGGTGGCTCCGTAAATCACCAAGTCATAGCTGACGTGAGGCTTTATAAAGAGCCGTCCGGGAGTGATGGAACCGGGCGCCTCATCCGCGCCCAAAGTACGTACGATGCCGACTCTTCCTCCAATAACATTAAGACCGCCATTAGGATAATGCGTGTTTCCATTGGAGAAATGGGTGAGATCTACGCCTGCCGCCAGTTTCCAATACCTGTGAACTTGCCAGTTCAGCAAAAAGCCGAGATTGATGTATGCATTGATCTTGGAGCCAACCAACACGTTTTGCGGATTGGATAGTTCGTCATATTTCTTCCAGCCAAAAGAAGCTCCGAAGTTCCATTCGTAATCAAGCGATAGGCGGGGCAACAGTTGCGCGATACGTGACCCTTGAAAAGCGTATACCGACACCGGATTTCCCAATTCAACGGGACTAAAGAAGGTATGGTAGGAAACGCCAATACCCTGATAGGTATGAGGAAAGAGCCTGCCTAGATTGGATTCTTTGCCGAATCTGAAAGCGTACTTGAAATGGAAAGAAAGCGATTGGTCGATTTTCTTTTGTTGCGCATTGTCTCCTTGCAGAAAACTATGGGTGGAGACGATATAGCCCGGACGGATGTCAAAGCCGAGCTGATGGCGGATCAAGGGATGGCTGACGCTGTCGTTCCGTTGTCCGATGATTGTCTGGGCTTCCAGATTTACGTTGATTGCCGGATGTACCAGAAGGCAAAGGAGGCACAGCAACCGTATGGTGTTTCTATTTCTAATCATTAATATGCTAGTTATTGAAAGGTTAGTTGTTGAGAGGAACATCCCTGTGTGTTATGTGATATTTTACAGGCATTTCGCTATGTAACGTACCGCTTACGATTCGTTGTTTCTTGGTTTTGGGGTGAGAAACATAGAGGGTATATCGCGTTTCCAACCAATCATACACCATCCATAAGGTATAGGTTCGAGCAGTCCGGGGAGGGATTATGTCTTCTTCCTGTTCCGTACTGGGGCAAGACAACATTTGTTGTGCAGAAATGAACGACACCCGTTTACCGTTCATCCCTAAATATCCGTCTTTCATGCTTGGTATTTCCACCGTCAGACCGGCTTCACCCAGTAGTTGAAAAGCTTCGGGCACATCGCTTTTGAATCTCATAAAATGGTAAAAAGACTCAAAAGGGGAAAACGTGTATGTAGAAAAAACATCTGTAAAGTTATGAAAGGAGACGCCTTCTTTTCTCTCTGTCTTGTTTTCCGGATTGTAAGAATATGCATCCAAAGAATAAGTGATGCTATCCATTACATATCTGTCTGTCGGAGAGATCTCGACATGTATCTCCTGCCACTCATACTCGTTGCTTGCCGTGAGTTGAAATTGAAAAGGAGCGGAAAGGGCATTCTCGCCCACCGTTATCTTCACTTCTTCGGGATAAACACGTTCGATGGTGAAATCAATCATCTCCCCGACACACACAATCTTGCCTAATCCGTTCAGCAATGGACCTTGATCATTTGTTACCAGGCGATTGTCCGCATCATATACTTTATATTGAAAGGGAAAACCGGAAGCTGTATACATTGTTAACCAATCCCAATTGGCAGCTGCAAATTGAATAGTGGCAACATCCCCGTTCCCGTCCAACATCAGTTCGGAATCGGAAGGACGGAAGTCGTCGACAAACACGTCTCCGTTACAACCATAAAACTCCCCCAGGATGAGAAGACAGATTGTCAGGTATAGGAATCTTTTCATATTGTTTTCTCTCTTGTTCATGCTCTTTTATTCTCTACGGACAAAAGTAACATATATTTTCAGGAACAGCATACAAACCCGCATTAAGAAGTGTTATTATCACCTGATTAATTACCATATACAGTGGCGGACGCTAAAACGGAGCTAAAACAATATATAGCAAGCAGATGGAGAGAAGTTACTAATTAATCAAACAGTTCTTTCAATACCTCCAGTGATTTCAATGCCGGAAAGTCCGGCAGATGCAAACGATAATAATCATTCATGATCGTCAGGCAGCGAGTACGCTCCGCACGGCTCATACCGAAAAGATGCATGGTCTCATAGTTCATGCGCATCAACTGACGGAGACGGGCGGCCTCTTCAGGATTGATATAAGAAGAATGTAGCTGGGGACGAATAGAAGTGAAACAGGCATTCAATAAATCGAAGTAATCGCCGGTATGATAATCTTCCAGATTCGGGTAAAGCCCCAGAAAACGCGAAAGACGCATCAGGAAAACCAGATGGAAATTGGCAAATCCCTCTCCACACTCGTCCAGCCAAATGATAGAATGTTGCAGATAGGCGAATAACGGACGGTTCTCCGCCTCCTCCCGGATAGCCCTGTAAAGAAACTCCGACAGGAAAAGTGCCATCGAAGACTTATACGGATCATAAGGTATGGAAGAAAATGGATAAAAGGATTTCGCTTCCTTCACACGATAGAGTGTTGCATTGGGCCGATAGTCGGCCTCGAACTCGATAAAAGACAACGGTTGGAAAAGTACGGATTTTACAGCCGCCTTCCGTGAACGGGGTACTGTTACAAGGAAAGAAGCCCTGCCGGACAACTCTGTATACATATCTACAATGATAGAAGTATCATTGTATTTTAATGTATGAAGAACTATTCCTTTCGTTTTTTGCAACATAACCAAATAACCTCGTTTCCAATCCGAAGCAAAGTTACAAAAAAGACAGGCCGATTGGAGACTTTTCAGAGGCATTAACAACAAAAAAAAGAAATCATGCTTCAACAATACATTAATTATAGCCAGCTATAAAAAGAGTCATAAGCACATAGATTGTATTTCATTATATATAATAAGGTATATTCAAAAACAGTTCCTCGAAGTTTTTACATAATAAAGACGCTTTTTTTACAAAAAGCAAAAGCTTATATCCCATTGAATATCAACGCAAAACGAAAGTTACTTTGAAAAAAAATACATATTCCACGAAAATTTTCCCATGAATCATTTGTCAGTTTCAAAAAAGTTCCTACCTTTGCATCCGCAATCGAGAAACAAACACAGATTCGAGAAAGCAAAACGCAGAAATGCAACAATAGGATGGCCCGTTCGTCTATCGGTTAGGACGCAAGATTTTCATTCTTGAAAGGGGGGTTCGATTCCCCCACGGGCTACAAGTTAAAAGAATAAAGAACTAAAAAAATAGATTAGTCGAGATGGCAAATCATAAATCATCACTGAAAAGAATCAGACAAGAAGAGACTAGAAGACTTCACAACAGATATTATGGCAAGACCATGAGAAATGCTGTTAGAAAGCTTCGTGCAACTACTGATAAAGCAGAAGCAGTTGCAATGTACCCAGGCATTACAAAGATGTTGGATAAGTTGGCTAAGGTGAATATTATTCACAAGAACAAAGCTAGTAATCTGAAATCTAAGTTAGCTCTTTACATCAACAAGCTCGCTTAATAGAAAGAATTTTATAATTCTACATAGCATCCAGGCTGAACTTTTAAGTTCGGCCTTTCTTGTTTATAACCCATTGAATATCAAACTTATCAAGATAGCGGAGAATCCACTCACATTCTTTATTTTTCACTGATTATTCTTCGTCAAGTCGACAATTTTCACTATATTTGCTCTGTTATTAAAGTTAGAAAGGCAATTATGAGCGAAGAACAAATCACTCCCAATAACGGGTCTTATTCTGCGGATAGTATCCAGGTATTGGAAGGTCTTGAAGCAGTAAGAAAACGCCCTGCGATGTACATTGGTGACATCAGCGTCAAGGGACTTCACCATTTGGTATACGAAATCGTTGACAACTCTATCGACGAAGCATTGGCCGGATATTGCGACCATATCGAAGTAATAATCAACGAAGACAATTCAATCACAGTACAGGACAACGGACGCGGTATTCCGGTGGACTATCACGAGAAAGAAAAGAAGTCGGCACTGGAAGTTGCCATGACTGTACTGCACGCCGGAGGTAAATTCGACAAAGGATCTTACAAGGTATCCGGAGGTTTGCACGGTGTAGGTATGTCTTGCGTAAATGCGCTGTCTACCCACATGACTACGCAAGTATTCCGTAATGGCAAAATCTACCAGCAGGAGTACGAGATCGGTAAACCGCTTTACTCTGTAAAAGAAGTCGGTACAGCCGACATCACGGGAACCCGCCAACAATTCTGGCCGGACAATACCATCTTTACAGAAACGGTATACGATTACAAGATTCTGGCTTCACGCCTGCGTGAATTAGCTTATCTGAACGCTGGTCTCCGTATTTCCCTGACCGACCGTCGAGTTGTGAACGAAGACGGAAGCTTCAAGGGTGAGCAGTTCTATTCAGAAGAAGGCTTGAGAGAGTTTGTACGTTTTATCGAGTCTTCACGCGAGCACTTGATTAACGACGTTATCTATCTGAACTCGGAAAAACAGGGAATCCCTATTGAGGTGGCTATCATGTACAATACCGGATTCTCCGAAAACGTTCACTCATACGTTAACAATATCAACACCATTGAAGGTGGTACACACCTGGCAGGTTTCCGCCGTGCGCTGACCCGTACGTTGAAGAAATATGCCGAAGACAGCAAGATGCTGGAAAAAGTGAAGGTTGAAATCTCGGGAGATGACTTCCGCGAGGGTTTGACTGCCGTTATCTCCGTAAAAGTGCAAGAGCCACAGTTTGAAGGACAGACTAAAACGAAGTTGGGTAACAACGAAGTGATGGGTGCTGTCGACCAGGCAGTGGGGGAAGTATTGGCATATTATCTGGAAGAGCATCCGAAGGAAGCAAAAACGATTGTAGACAAGGTGATTCTCGCCGCTACCGCACGTCATGCAGCAAGAAAAGCCCGTGAAATGGTACAACGCAAGTCCCCAATGTCAGGAGGCGGTCTACCAGGTAAATTGGCTGACTGTTCGGATAAGGATGCAACGAAATGTGAATTATTCCTCGTCGAGGGAGATTCGGCAGGTGGTACTGCCAAGCAGGGACGTAACCGTATGTTTCAGGCTATCCTCCCATTGCGCGGTAAGATTCTGAACGTAGAGAAAGCCATGTATCACAAGGCTTTGGAAAGTGATGAAATCCGTAACATCTACACAGCCCTCGGTGTTACTATCGGAACTGACGAGGACAGCAAAGAAGCGAATATCCAAAAGCTGCGCTATCACAAGATCATCATCATGACCGATGCCGACGTCGATGGTTCTCACATCGACACACTGATCATGACGTTCTTCTTCCGCTATATGCCACAGATTATTCAGAATGGCTATTTGTACATCGCTACTCCCCCGCTCTACCTCTGCAAAAAAGGTAAAGTAGAAGAGTATTGCTGGACAGATGCACAACGCCAGAAGTTTATTGACACTTACGGTGGCGGTTCGGAAAATGCAATTCATACACAGCGCTACAAAGGTTTGGGTGAAATGAACGCCCAGCAATTGTGGGAAACAACCATGGACCCCGAAAACCGTATGCTGAAACAAGTAAATATTGACAACGCCGCAGAAGCTGATTATATCTTCTCTATGTTGATGGGTGAAGATGTAGGACCACGCCGCGAGTTTATTGAAGAAAATGCAACGTATGCAAATATCGACACATAATTTAAATAATTACGTTTTATAAACCAACCTCACATCTTACAACGAGGAAACGCCGATGGCGAAGGAACATCCTTCGATCGGCGTTTTTCTTTTGCCCAAAGGGGCTTTCATATTCAAATCGTTCAACCGTCCATCTCTTAATAAAACCTAACAGCAGAAACGTTTTCCATACAAAATCACTATCTTGCATAAAAAGCAAAGAAAACATAACTATGAAAATGAAAACTACTGCTCCTAATCCGTTATTTGCAAAGATCAGGTTGTTTCTTATTGTATTGACTTCCTGCGTAATCGCCACTTGTATTTTCTTGATTATTATTCATCCGGAAGTATGGATGATACCGACATGCGGAATTATTATCGCATTGTGTATTTTACTATATCAGGTATATTGCATACGCAAGAACCGGAAGAGAATTTAAATGTACTGTTGCTTTTTCAGTTCTTCGGCAACAGTGACCAGCTCTTTGTACCATTCTTCACCGAACTTACGGATTAAAGGCTCTTTCAAAAACTGATATACGGGAAGATTCTCTTTTTTTCCCAGCAAAACCGCTGCTTTGCATATGTCCCAACGATTATAATTCACCGCTTTATAAGGTCCGTAATCTCCAATCCGGATAGGGTAAAGATGGCAGGACACCGGTTTATAGAAAGCAGTCTTTCCCGCTCGATAGGCCTTTTCGATTGCGCAATAACAACAACCGTTCTCATCATAACAAGTAAACACACAGTCCTTATTATTGACAATAGAAGTCACCAAATCACCTTCCTGATCCGTATATACCACTCCTTGCTTTTCAATCACCGCACGTGCCTCCGGAGCCAGTTCGTCCCAGATAACCGGCAAAACTTCTTCCAACTCCATCACCTCATCCAGCTCTACCGGAGCACCGGCATCACCTTCAATGCAACAAGCACCCTTACAGGCACCCAGATCGCAAAGAAACTTCTCCTGAAATACATCAAGAGATACTACTACATCACCTATTTGTATCATTTTAAACCTTATGTGAGACAAAAAGGGCGGAGTTCTACTCCGCCCTCCCAATTATAGAAATTTAAATTACTTAATCAAAACGTTTCCGTCCATTTCAGCCGGAGCAGCCAGACCCATAATCTTGAGAATAGTCGGAGCAACATCTGCCAGACGACCGTTTTCTACTTTCGCAGTTTTGTTCTCTGTTACATAAACACAAGGAACAGGGTTCAAAGAGTGAGCAGTGTTCGGAGTACCGTCTTCGTTCAAAGCGTGGTCAGCGTTACCATGATCAGCAATGATAATTGCTTCGTAATCCTGTGCTTTGGCAGCTTCAATTACATCTTTCACGCAAGCATCTACAGCAATAACAGCTTTCTCGATTGCTTCATAAATACCGGTATGACCTACCATGTCACCATTAGCGAAGTTCACTACGATGAAATCATATTTGTTCTCGTTGATGGCAGCCACCAGTTTGTCTTTTACTTCGAAAGCGCTCATTTCCGGCTTCAAGTCATAAGTAGCCACTTTGGGAGAAGGAACAAGAATACGATCTTCTTTGTCAAACGGAGTTTCACGTCCACCATTGAAGAAGAATGTTACGTGTGCATACTTTTCTGTTTCAGCGATATGAAGTTGGCTCAAGCCTTTAGAAGCAAGATATTCGCCCAATGTATTAGATACATTATCTTTGTCAAACAGGATATGAACACCCTTGAAAGAAGCATCGTACGGAGTCATACAGTAATATTGCAGGCCCGGGATAGTGTGCATACCGGCTTCCGGCATATCTTGTTGAGTCAATACAACAGTCAACTCTTTGGCACGGTCATTACGGTAGTTGAAGAAGATAACCACATCACCTTCTTTGATTGTTCCGTCGCAGTTGGCATTCACAATCGGTTTGATGAATTCATCTGTAACACCTGCATTATAAGAGTCCTGCATGGCCTGAACCATATCGGTAGCTTTCTCACCTATGCCGTTTACAAGCAGGTCATAAGCTTCTTTTACACGTTCCCAGCGTTTGTCACGGTCCATAGCGTAATAACGGCCGATGATAGAAGCAATCTTGCCTGCAGATTTCTCACAGTGTGCAGAAAGTTCTTCGATAAAGCCTTTACCGCTCTTCGGGTCAGTGTCACGACCATCCATGAAGCAGTGGATAAATGTATTGTCGATGTTATATTCTTTAGCGATATCGCAAAGTTTGAAGAGATGAACGAGTGAGCTGTGTACGCCACCGTTAGAAGTCAGCCCCATAAAGTGAACACTCTTTCCGTTTTCTTTTGCATAAGAGAAAGCAGAAACGACTTCAGGATTTTTCAGGATGCTATTATCAGCACATGCACGATTGATTTTTACCAAATCCTGATAAACCACGCGTCCGGCACCGATATTCAAGTGACCTACTTCCGAGTTACCCATCTGTCCGTCGGGCAAACCTACGTTTTCACCGCTTGCCTGAAGTTGAGAGTGAGGATAAGTAGTCATCAGATAATCCCAGTAAGGAGTGGGCGTGTTGAAGATTACGTCGTCTTTCTTTTGGTCACCTAATCCCCAACCATCGAGGATCATTAAAAGGGCTTTCTTACTCATAATATTTCAATATTTAAATTATCACTCTGATTTTCGGGCGCAAAGGTACAAAAAAGATGGTTACGTAAACGTTTAATCTATGTTAAGTTACAGGGCAGAAGTGCACCAGGCTATGAATGTTTTTCTTACTTTGTAAAAGTACTTTCAATATATTGATCGAAAAACACGATACAAAAGGCGGAACCTACTTCATTTTTCCGTACCTTTGCATCGCTTTAAAAATAAAATCATAGAAATATGGACGATTCAAACCCGCGAACGTGCACAACTAGTATTAATTAAAGCGAACAGAGTCATTGAAACCTGATGCCTCTGCTCGTGTCAAACAAACGAAAGGAGGCAATAAGATGAGAACGTATCTTTATTGTGAAGCTGGCTTTGTGGAAAAAGCTCAATGGCTTCCTAACAGCTGGGTAAATGTAGTATGCCCGAATAACGATGACTTTGAATTTCTAACTCAAACTCTCAACGTACCCGAATCATTTCTTAATGACATAGCCGATACGGACGAACGTCCGCGTACGGATACGGAAGGCAACTGGCTATTGACCATTCTTCGTATCCCTGTACAGATTGCGCAAAACAGCACTCTGCCTTTCAGCACCGTACCAATTGGTATCATCACCAACAATGAGATCATTGTGTCCGTCTGTTATCATAACACTGATCTATTACCGGATTTTATTGAACACACCCGCCGAAAAGGGATTGTTGTGCGCAACAAACTGGATCTGATTCTCCGGATCATCTATTCTTCTGCCGTGTGGTTCCTGAAGTATCTAAAGCAGATAAACATAGACATCAGCGCCGCAGAAAAGGAACTGGAGCGAAGCATCCGCAACGAGGACCTGCTCCGGCTGATGAGACTGCAGAAAACACTTGTCTACTTCAACACTTCCATCCGCGGAAATGAAGTAATGATAGGAAAGTTAAGAACTATCTTCCAGGATACGGATTATCTGGACACAGAACTTGTGGAGGATGTTATTATCGAATTGAAACAGGCACTTAACACGGTGAATATTTACAGTGATATTCTCACGGGAACAATGGATGCTTTTGCCTCTATTATCTCCAATAACGTGAATACGATCATGAAACGTATGACAAGTTTATCCATCGTCCTGATGCTCCCGACATTGATTGCCAGTTTCTATGGTATGAATGTGGATATTCATCTGGAAGAGGTACCCTTCGCTTTCTCTTTGATTGTACTCTTCTCCATTGGATTGTCAACTCTTGCATTTGTGATATTCCGGAAGATAAAATGGTTCTAATACAAAAAACAGCTCACCATCTGTGATCCTTTAGAGGACTCTAAGACGGTAAGCTGTAAATTATACGTTTTTTATTCGATAGAGAATTAATTAAAAGAGAATGTTTAGAGAGAGAAATTAAAATATCTTATCCTTCTTTATTTGCTTTTCTTCCGCCCAACGGAATAGAAACTCCAACGAATCCGTTCACAGAGTTAGAGTTCTTACCTAAGAACATATAGTCAGTTCCGACAAACAGAGGACCTAATTTCAGACCCAGACCGAAAGATTTACCTGCTGACTGGATAGCTGAGTAGCTAAGTGCTACATTGAACCAGCTTTTCGGACGGTAGTTTGCAGAGAATGTTAATTCTGTAAGAGCATCAGGCTGTACAAAACGAGTTGTTGACAATACACCTACTGCTAATTTGTTATTGAAGAATCCATATTCTGCACCTAATACTAGGGTAGAAGCAAGACGAGATTTACGGGACTTGCTTGCTTCTTCCGTTCTAAGTTGCAACATTTCATAGTCAAGTACGTCACCGCCACTAACACGCTCCATATATCCATTAGCATCCGTCTGCAAATCCTTTATGTTATTTTCAATAGCAGTAATACTTCCAGGGATATTATTAGGATCAATACCTGATGTGTAGTCACTTCCCTTCATATCAATGCCTGCTGCTTTAGCATTAGCTATTTGAGTGCTACTTTTCGACCATGATATAAACCCCAAGTCCAAAATAGAAGCAGATACAGTCAGATTATCCATAATCTTGTAAGACGCTCCCAAGTCAATACCGAAGCCGTAACCTGCGATTCCCATGTCTTTGCTCTCAAATTCGAAATCACTAATATAATCCTGTCCATCTTCCTTTTTCAAATTCAATCCTTTGAAAGAACTTTCCAAATGAGCATCTACTGCCAGATTAGCATGGTAGCCCTCAATTTCACTTCTTAACTTCGTAATATCGTCAACACCCAAACTAGATAAATATGCTGGATCCTGTAATTGATTAATACGGGCATCACTAGGCAAATTAGCATTCATCGCAACTTTATTAAGTTTCAACTCCATGTTGCCAATACCCAATAAAGCTTTCACTCTAGCACCAACCGTCAAACGGTTATTAATCTGACGTGAAAGTCCTAAACCAACTTCAGTATAAGCATTGATATTCAATTGCTGACCACTAATATCATAGTTACTATTTCTCCAGTTTTCTTCAACTGTTTCCATCTCATTCAAGAAGGTAAACATATTCTTTGTCAGGTTAGCACCAATATCTGTACGAAGACCAATATTGAATGACCAGAAGTTTTTTCCTTTATACCATCCTGCAGAAAGAATTTCTGTACTGAAGTTTACATTCAGTTTATTATTATCTTTCAGACGATTCATGAAATCCGGTTTAGTGTAGAAATCATCGCCATCATCAATAATGTCAATGATATCCTGATAACCTAACGAAGTAGAACCAACCGTTGCATTGACAGCACCGATCACCGGAAGATTGAAGTAACCTTTAGTCGGTGTTAAAGCCGGATTCAGTTGTTGACGATAGTGAGTACCTTCCATGAAATAGGAAGTACGTAAAAACTGTGCATTTGCAGAAAGAGTGCAAACCAACATAATAAAAAATACCCCAATGAGCTTAGAAGACCATAATAGCTTGTTCGTTGCCATGATTTTAAACTTTTTAATTCTTATTATTGTTCGCAAAGATATAGCATTTCAATAACAAATAAAAGCACTAGGCAACACTTTTTTAGCCTAAACGGAACAATTTCACGGTTATCCGTAACAAAATCGTGCTTATTCTGCAAAAAAATGTAGAAAATATGTGCAAAATGAAATAAAGCGTCCTTAGAAGTTCAAAGTCAACTGTCCATCTCCCAACAGGTTGAACGTCATGCGATGGTAAGGAGTAGTGCCACGTTCGGCAATGGAGGCACGATGTTTTTTAGTTGGATAACCTTTATTGTGGTCCCAGTCATAATATGGAAATTCTTCGTGAAGACGGTTCATATAATCGTCTCGATATGTTTTGGCTAAAATTGAAGCTGCTGCTATCGAAAGATATTTCCCGTCTCCTTTCACTACTGTAGTATGGGGAACACCGGGGTATTTAGTGAAACGATTACCGTCGATCAGTAAATGTTGGGGACGGGTGGACAACTGGTCCACTGCACGATGCATCGCCAGAAAAGAAGCCCGCAGGATATTTATTTCATCAATTTCTTCCGGTGACACAATGCCAACTGCCCAAGCTATCGCTTCTTTCTCTATTACCTCACGCAATGCATAACGTTGCTTTTCGGTCAGTTGTTTGGAGTCATTCAACAGTTCATTCTTAAAATCCTTCGGAAGAATAACCGCAGCAGCATATACCGCTCCCGCCAAACACCCACGACCGGCCTCATCACATCCGGCCTCAATCAGATTCTCGTTCAAATAAGGTAATAACATATTTATCGCTTCTATTTTGATACAAAGGTAATTCAAATAAGAAAAAGGAGACTTGTTTTGTCTCCTTTTTCTTATTTCTCTTCTGCTTTTTTAGAATAAACTCCAAGCAACAGTAAGTCCTGCCATCACAATGGCGACCATACTCATAAGCTTTATCAAAATATTCAAGCTCGGACCGGAGGTATCTTTAAACGGATCACCTACTGTATCTCCTACTACGGTTGCTTTATGCACTTCACCGCCTTTTCCACCAAAGTTACCTTCTTCCACATATTTCTTTGCGTTATCCCATGCACCTCCGGCGTTAGCCATAAAGATAGCCAACACGAAACCACTGCTCAAGCCACCAATCAGCAGACCGAGTACGCCGGGAACACCAAAGATAAATCCTGTAAGAATCGGAGCAACAATAGCAATCAAGGAAGGAATAACCATCTCACGCTGCGCACCCTTTGTCGATATTTCAACACAACGTTCGTAATCCGGCTCGGCCTCTCCAGTCAGAATACCCTTTATGTCACGGAACTGGCGGCGCACTTCGTCAACCATGTGTCCTGCCGCACGTCCTACTGCATTCATTGTCAAACCACAAAACAGGAAAGCCATCATTGAACCGAGGAACATGCCCGAAAGTACTTTCGGATTCATCAAGTGTACTTCGTAATAATCCATGAAGTCGATAAAAGTGGCATTTGCTACACTGATAGAACTTCCATCTGCAAAAGTCAGGTCTACATTACCGAGACGTGTCAGGCCGATTCGGATTTCTTCAATATAAGAAGCCAGCAAAGCCAAACCTGTCAGTGCAGCGGAACCTATAGCAAAACCTTTTCCCGTGGCGGCAGTTGTATTACCCAATGAATCGAGCGCATCAGTACGTTTGCGAACTTCAGCACCCAGGCCGGACATTTCCGCATTACCTCCCGCATTATCCGCAATCGGCCCGTAAGCATCCGTTGCCAATGTGATACCTAAGGTAGAAAGCATACCGACAGCTGCAATACCGATACCATACAATCCCATGCCTACATTACCGAAATCACCTCCAGAAGCCAACAGATAGGAAGCAATGATACCAATCACTACTGCAACCACAGGAATAGCTGTAGAAAGCATACCCAAACCAATGCCGGAAATAATGACGGTAGCAGGTCCGGTCTTACCACTTTCACTTAGTTTTTGGGTAGGGCGATAGGATTGGGAAGTGTAATATTCCGTAGAACGTCCGATGACAATACCTACCAACAATCCGACTACTACGGCACAAGAAATCAAAATCCAGTTATCAAGCTGCAAGAACCACAGGATTAAGAATGTAGCTGCAACAATAAGCACGGAGCTAAGGTTCGTACCGAAAGCCAACGAACCGAGCAAATCTTTCATAGTTGCATTCTCTTTAGTACGGACAGCAAATATACCTATAATAGAAAGGATAATACCAACAGCTGCAATCAACATCGGAGCAATAACCGCCTTGAATTGCATCACTGTATCTGCCGAATGGATAAAAGCAGCAGCACCCAGTGCAGCTGTTGCCAGAATCGAGCCACAGTAAGATTCATATAAGTCGGCTCCCATACCGGCTACGTCACCGACATTGTCACCGACATTATCGGCAATGGTGGCAGGATTACGAGGGTCATCTTCCGGAATTCCGGCTTCTACTTTACCTACCAAGTCGGCTCCAACATCGGCTGCCTTCGTATAGATACCACCGCCTACACGGGCAAAGAGTGCTTGCGTAGAAGCACCCATACCGAAAGTCAGCATGGTAGTAGTAATTACACAGAGTTTATGAGTAGGTGTCAGCGCATCAGCAGGAATCACTGCATTCAACAACAGATACCAGAAAGATATATCGAGCAATCCCAGACCAACTACAACTAATCCCATCACCGCGCCGCTTCGGAAAGCAATCCTCAACCCTGCATTCAGAGAAGTGCGGGCAGCATTAGCGGTACGAGCCGATGCATAAGTCGCCGTCTTCATCCCTAGAAATCCGGAAAGTCCGGAGAAAAATCCGCCTGTAAGAAAAGCAATGGGAACCCATGCATTCTGTACATGAAAGCCATAGGCCATAATTGAAAACAGAATAACCAACCCCAAGAATACCCAGCCTACTATTTTGTATTGCTGTTTCAGATAAGACATAGCTCCTTTGCGCACAGCAGCAGCTATCTTTATCATTTGGGGTGTACCTTCGCTCTCTTTCATCATTTGCTTATGAAAGTAATAAGCAAAGCAGAGGGCTAACACGGAAGCGACTGGAACCAGCCAGAAAAGAATGTTGTCCATAGGATCAATTTTTAAAGGGTTTACGAAGGCTAAAAGTATGGAAATCAAACGAAATAAGCAAGTAAAAAAGAAAGAATTTATAAAGCTGAATCATTCTATCTTTTATACATCTCTTTAAACAAATGAACATGCTGTGGTTATTTACTTTATCCCTTATTTCCGCACTGGTTATGAACATTTCTATTTCACCACAGAGGACACCGAGTATACAGAGGAAAGAAATAATCTGTGGTGAAATGATTCATTTCTATGCCATTATAATTATCTTTGCAGCATTCTATGCCCACAAACTAACTAATACCTAATTAATTATTAAAAAACCATGAAGAAACTTTTCGTATTACTTATGGCATTGTTTACCCTGGCGCAAGTGGACGCCCAAGAAAAGAACGTTATCCGCATCGCAACGGACAACACTGACTTAATTCTCCAAGTAGCTCCTAACGGACGACTCTATCAGGTTTATCTGGGCGATAAGTTACTGAACGAGAAAGACATCAACAACTTTTCTCCTTACGTAAAAGGAGGAAGTGACGGTAGCGTATCCACCCGCGGATGGGAAGTATATCCGGGCTCCGGCGCCGAAGATTATTTTGAACCGGCTGTAGCCATCACGCACAATGACGGGAACCCGAGTACGATTCTCCGCTATATATCATCCGAGCAGAAGGCAGTGGCGGGCGGAACGGAAACGATCATTCAACTAAAAGACGATCAATACCCGGTGGAAGTCACACTGCATTACATCGCTTATCCGAAAGAAAACGTCATAAAGACGTGGAGTGAAATCAAACATGCAGAAAAAAAGCCTGTGACCTTATGGCGTTATGCTTCTACAATGCTTTATTTCTCCGGAAACGAATATTACCTGACAGAATTCAGTAGCGATTGGGCAAAAGAAGCACAAATGAGCACACAACCTCTGTTGTTTGGTAAAAAGGTGATCGACACCAAACTGGGAAGCCGTGCTGCCATGCACACCCACCCGTTCTTCGAGCTTGGTTTTGAACAACCGGCACAGGAAGCACAGGGACGTGCCATGCTAGGTACTATCGGATGGACAGGAAACTTCCAGTTCACTTTCGAAGTGGACAACGTAGGTAATCTCCGTGTAATCCCTGCCATCAATCCTTATGCATCTGATTATGAACTGAAGCCGAATGAAGTGTTTACAACTCCTGAATTCATCTTTACTTTCAGCAACAACGGTACGGGCGAAGCCAGCCGCAACCTTCACGCATGGGCACGTAACTATCAGCTGAAAGACGGACAAGGCGACCGTATGACTTTATTAAACAACTGGGAAAATACTTACTTCAAATTCAATGAGGAACTGCTTGCCGAACTGATGAAGGAAGCTAAACATCTTGGTGTAGATATGTTCCTGCTGGATGACGGCTGGTTTGGCAACAAGCACCCACGCAACAGTGACAATGCCGGACTGGGTGACTGGGAAGTGATGAGATCCAAACTGCCGGGCGGTATTCCTGCCCTTGTACAGTCTGCCAAAGAAGCCGGAGTGAAATTTGGTATCTGGATTGAACCGGAAATGGTTAACCCTAAAAGTGAGTTGTTCGAAAAACATCCCGACTGGGCTATCCAACTGCCTAACCGCGAAACATATTATTACCGTAATCAGCTGGTACTCGATCTTAGCAATCCGAAAGTACAGGACTTTGTATATGGTGTAGTGGATAAGATCCTGACAGAGAATCCGGAAGTGGCTTTCTTTAAATGGGACTGTAACTCTCCAATTACAAATGTTTATTCTCCATATTTAAAAAATAAACAGGGACAGCTTTATATCGACCATGTACGTGGTATATACAATGTATTGAAACGTATCAAAGACAAATATCCGAACGTGCCAATGATGCTCTGCTCCGGCGGTGGCGCCCGTTGCGACTACGAAGCTCTGAAATATTACACAGAATTTTGGTGCAGCGACAACACAGACCCGATAGAACGTCTGTTTATCCAGTGGGGATTCTCACAAATCTTCCCGGCAAAAGCCATGTGTGCACACGTAACCAGCTGGAACAAGAACACAAGCGTGAAGTTCCGTACGGATGTGGCAAGTATGTGCAAACTGGGCTTTGACCTTGGACTGAAGGAACTGAATGCAGACGAACAGACTTACTGCCAGAATGCAGTTGCCAACTGGACGCGTCTGAAAAAAGTGATTCTGGACGGCGATCAATACAGATTGGTTTCTCCCTACGATGGCAATCACATGTCTCTCATGTATGCCTCACCGGATAAGAACAAAGCTGTGCTTTATACCTACGATATCCACCCACGTTTCGGTGAGAAACTGCTCCCGGTAAAACTTCAGGGACTGGATGCGAAGAAAATGTATAAGGTGAAAGAAATCAACCTGATGCCGAATTCCAAATCGAATCTGGCTGCCAATGAGAAAACTTATTCAGGAGATTATCTGATGAAAGTGGGAATCAATGCTTTCACAACAAATCAGGCTTTCAGCCGCGTAATTGAGCTGACTGCTGAATAAAAAGGAAGGAAATAATCGATAAAAAAGGGGGATTCGCTGTTATCAGCGTTTCCCCTTTCTTTTTACATACAATAATATTCAATTCATCTTCAATCGCAACAGCTGTTTCAATGGTTACAACTATTCTATTAGACGGAGGAAGTCTCTAAAAAAGTTGCAGCTACACCGTAACTTTTTACGATATAGCTGCATTAATGTTAAAGAGAGAGAATTTATATAATATAAGCATGGTCTCACGACCCTCCTGATATTCAATGAACATTTTGTTTCTTTACCTATTAGACGCACGAAAGCTCAAATCACTGCACTCGAGGCCCTCTTTTTTTAGTTAAAGAATAAAAAAAGCCGCTACTCCACAGGAATAGCAGCTCATATCTTTAAAACATCTTGCTGACACGTTCAATTCCTGCCACCAAAGTGTCTATTTCCGATTTGGTATTGTACATGGCAAACGAAGCACGTACAGTTCCTTCTATGCCAAGACGTTGCATGAGAGGTTGTGCACAATGATGCCCTGTTCTCACGGCAATACCTAGACGATCCAGCAACGTGCCGAGGTCGAAATGATGGATATCTCCCACCAGGAAAGAAATGACCGCTCCCCGTTCGGCTGCTTCACCGAATATACGTATATGGGGGATTTCTTTCAGACGTTGCAAAGCGTAAGTTGTCAGTTCATGCTCATGGGCGGCTATCTGTTCAATGCCATGTCCGTTCACATAATCAAGGGCTTTTGCCAGTCCGGTAGTTCCGATATAGTCGGGCGTACCGGCTTCAAACTTGAAAGGAAGTTCATTAAAAGTGGTCTTCTCGAAAGAGACATGCTGAATCATCTCTCCTCCTCCCTGATAAGGTGGAAGGCGATCTAACCATTCTTCTTTTCCGTAAAGCACTCCGACACCTGTCGGGCCATATATCTTATGGGCGGAGAATACCAGAAAATCGGCATCCAACTCCTGTACATCTACTTTCATGTGAGGAATAGACTGTGCAGCATCTATCAGGCAAGGCACACCATGCGCATGAGCTGTTGCGATCATCTCCTTCACCGGATTCACTGTACCCAGTACATTCGATACATGAACTACGCTGACTATTTTCGTACGTTCGGAAAATAGTTTTTCATATTCATCCAGCAGAAGTTCGCCTTTATCATTCATCGGGATGACTTTTATGGCAATTCCTTTACGGGCAGCCAACAGTTGCCAGGGAACGATGTTGCTATGATGTTCCATCACGGAAACAATCACTTCATCCCCTTCTTCCATAAACTCGTCGCCGAAGCTGGAAACAAGCAGGTTGATACTTTCTGTTGTTCCGCGTGTAAAGACAACTTCATTCGTGCTATGGGCATTGATAAACTCACGTACCGTTTCACGGGAAGCTTCATGCAGTTCCGTAGCTTGCTGGGAAAGATAATGTACGCCGCGATGCACATTGGCATTGACGGAATAATATTCATCCACCAACGCATCAACCACCAGACGGGGTTTCTGTGTTGTCGCACCGTTGTCGAAATAAACCAAAGGTTTACCGTAAACCGTACGGCTCAATATCGGAAAATCTTCACGTATCTTTTGAATATCCACGTTCATTATTTTTTAGTGGTTACTTACAAATGGCACAACCCTGACATCTATTCAACTCGCCACGGAAACGTTTCTCTACCAATAGATGCAAACGATCTTTCAGCGCTTCCAAACGAATGGTATCGATCACTTCGTTGACAAATGCGAACATCAACAGCAGACGGGCTTCTTTCTCTGCAATACCGCGCGAACGCATGTAGAATAATGCGCCTTCATCCAACTGGCCTACTGTTGCTCCATGCGAACATTTCACATCATCCGCATAAATCTCCAATTGAGGTTGTGTATACATTCTTGCATCACGCGTAGCACAAAGATTCCGGTTAGTCTGTTGGGAATTCGTATGTTGTGCATCGGGACGCACGAGTACCAATCCGGCAAACGCACCTACCGATTGATCGTCGAGTACATACTTGAACAGCTCATTGCTGGTACAGTTCGGTACGGCATGGTCAATACTTGTATGATTGTCTATATGCTGGTTCTTATCGGCAATTGCCATACCACAGAGGTTTATTTCAGCTCCTTCTCCTGCCAACAACACTTCGGTCGTGTTGCGGGTAGTACCATTATGCAAAGTCATTCCGTTGAGCAATACATTACTGTTGGCCTCTTGCTTTACATACAGGTTACTGATACGAACTGTGCTTGTATGTGTTTCTTCCAGTTCATACATATCGAATACCGCATTCTCACCGGCAAATACTTCAATAACTTGTGTCGCCAGGAAGTTCACATTATCCATTGCATGGTCACAAATCAGCAAACGGGCTTGCGCGCCATCCTCCAGGATAATCAGTACGCGACGGTTCACCATAAAGTTAACATCTGCACGCAGGATATTTACCAACTGGATTGTTTTTTCCACCACCACATTCTTCGGCACATAAAAGACAACGCCATCTTGTGCAAAAGCGGTATTAAAAGCAGTCACACCATCTTTGGAGGTATCTGCCAGTTGACCGTAATATTTCTTCACCAATTCCGGGTGTTGCTCGGCCACTTCTTTCAGACTACCGAAAATCACACCTTCCGGCAGATTTCCTGTGGGAAGCGCTCTATTATAAAATGTGTCATTTACCACAAAATACAAGGAGGTACTCATATTCGGCACATCACACTTAAACACTTCATACGGATTGACCGGAATAGCCAAACGATTCAAGTTCAAACCGAAATCCGGTTCAAAGTACTTGCTCACATCCGTATATTTGTACTTCTCCATCTTACGGGTCGGAAATCCGAGTCGCTCAAAATCGGCAAATGCTGACGCACGAGGCGCATTCAGCACTTCGGCACTATGCTTACAGATCATCGCTTCCGTCTGTGAGAAAAGTTCTATATATTGTTGTTCAACCATCATCGTTTTATATTTGTCATTCTCCTACTTCTTTCTTGATCCAATCGTATCCTTTTTCTTCCAGTTCCAGAGCAAGTTCCGGTCCGGCAGTTTTTACGATACGACCTTTATAAAGGACATGCACAATATCAGGCTTGATATAATCGAGCAAACGTTGGTAGTGGGTAATAACGATTGTACTTGTTTCAGGAGTTTTCAACTTGTTCACCCCTTCCGCAACAATACGGAGCGCATCAATATCCAAACCGGAGTCTGTCTCGTCGAGGATGCTCAAACGCGGTTCTAGCATAGCCATCTGGAAAATCTCGTTCCGTTTCTTCTCACCACCGGAAAAGCCTTCATTCACCGAACGGTTAGCCAGTTTATTATCCAACTCTACCACCGCACGTTTCTCACGCATCAGTTTCAGAAACTCACTGGCTGTCAGTGCAGGCAGACCTTTATATTTACGTTGCTCATTCACAGCAGCACGCATAAAGTTCACCATGCTCACACCCGGGATTTCCACCGGATACTGGAAACTAAGGAAGATTCCTTCATGGCTACGATCTTCGGGGCTCAACTCCAACAGATCCTTTCCATAAAAAGTGACCGAACCTTTTGTTACCTCAAAAGCCGGATTACCCACCAATACGGAGGAAAGCGTACTTTTACCGGAACCATTCGGTCCCATAATAGCGTGCACCTCACCGGGATTCACCGTCAGGTTAATACCTTTCAATATCTCTTTGCCATTAATGCTGGCATGCAGGTCTTTTATTTCTAACATGATATATTTACGATTTTACGATTTACTATTAAAAAGTCAACATCACCCCACGCTTCCTTCCAATGAGATGGTAAGCAGCTTCTGTGCTTCTACCGCAAACTCCATCGGAAGTTTATTCAACACTTCCTTTGCATATCCGTTCACAATAAGTCCGATAGCATCTTCTGTCGGAATACCGCGCTGGTTGCAATAAAATATCTGGTCTTCACTAATCTTACTTGTCGTAGCTTCATGCTCTACCACTGCCGTCTCATTGTGAATATCCATATACGGGAAGGTATGTGCACCACACTTATCTCCCAGCAATAGAGAGTCACACTGGCTATAATTACGGGCATTATCCGCTTTCTCGGCCACGCGTACCAACCCACGATAGGAGTTCTCACTATGTCCGGCAGAAATGCCTTTACTTACAATCGTACTACGAGTGTTCTTACCCAGATGAATCATCTTCGTTCCGGTATCTGCCTGCTGATAGTTGTTCGTTACAGCTACGGAATAGAATTCAGCAGTCGAGTTATCGCCCGTCAGGATACAGGAAGGATATTTCCAAGTGATTGCCGAACCGGTTTCCACTTGTGTCCAGGATAATTTACTGTCCACTCCTTTACAGTTACCGCGTTTAGTCACAAAGTTGTATACACCGCCCTTGCCTTCTGCATCTCCCGGATACCAGTTCTGAACGGTACTGTATTTTACTTCTGCACGGTCGTGCACAATGATCTCAACGATAGCGGCATGCAGCTGATTCTCATCCCGCATCGGAGCCGTACATCCTTCCAGATAAGAAACATACGAATCATCATCCGCTATAATCAGCGTACGCTCAAACTGTCCCGTGTTACGGGCATTGATACGGAAATAAGTGGAAAGCTCCATCGGGCAACGTACTCCTTTCGGAATATACACGAAAGAGCCGTCAGAGAACACTGCGGAATTCAACGCTGCAAAGAAATTGTCCCGATAACCTACTACCGAGCCCATATATTTCTTCACCAGATCCGGATGCTCCCGCACGGCTTCACTGAACGAGCAGAATATAATTCCTTTCTCCATCAGCGTTTCCTTGAAGGTAGTCTTTACGGAAACAGAGTCCATAACGGCATCCACTGCCATTCCACTAAGAGCCATTTGCTCTTCCAAAGGAATTCCCAGTTTATTAAACGTCTTTATCAGTTCAGGATCGACTTCCTCCATGCTCTTCGGTCCTTCTTTCTTCTTTGTCGGATCGGCATAATAAGAAATCGCCTGATAATCAATTTCAGGGATACGGAGATGTGCCCAGGTAGGCATTTCCAGCGTCAGCCAATGGCGATACGCTTTCAGTCGAAACTCCAGCAACCACTCCGGTTCGTCCTTTTTCGATGAAATCAAACGAATGACATCTTCATTAAGTCCACGCTCAATGATGTCCGTATGCACCTCTGTGGTGAAACCGTATTTATATTTCTCCTCCGCAAATTTCCGGACAAACTCATTATCAGTCTTCTTTTCAAGTTCGTCTTTCTGATTGGGTTTCATTTTATTGGGTTCTTGTTGCATCTTTATCTTTATTCTCTAATATATATTGTTGCGTCATATTCTTCGCAGCAGGGAAAAAGATCCCCGCAAACGTTTCCATCGGATAATATAACAAAGATTCTTCCTTTTTTGTTGCACTAATTAACTTATTATCGCTGTCCACAAACTCTATCGCACCAATCACTACACTCGTTAACAACAGAAACTTAAGTGCTCCCAGCCCACTTCCTAACCAGCGATTCAGCCAGTTCAGCGAAATAGCCTGCATTGCTTTTGTCAATAGCGAGGCAATCAATACAAAGATCAATGGTACGGCAATCCAGATCATGATAAAAGCCAACACTTGCGCAACTGTCATTGAATCCGTCACTGTCGGGCAAAGCTTTTCCGCCAAAGAAGCATACAGAGCTTTCGCTGCCAACAGACCGACTATTAACCCCAAAATAGAAGCCAACTGACGAATGAAGCCTTTTACAAAACCTACAATCGCTCCGGCGCCTATTACAATAAGGATAATTATATCAATCGTTGCCACGTTTATTATGTTATAAGCTATAAACCAATAAGTCGTATATAAGCTGATTATAATGAGAAGGTGCCGAATGATAAAAAATAAGGTGGTAAGGTGGTGTTCTGCAAACAGTACCACATTACCACCTCTTTATCATATCATGACCTCTGCTATATTATAACATTATAATACACTTATAACCTTACTATATTTACAGCGTCTGTTTCACTTCTATTTCTTCGAATGTCTCGATCATATCGCCTACCTTCATGTCGTTGCAGTTCACCAGACTGATACCACACTCGAAGTTTGTACCTACTTCCTTCACATCGTCCTTGAAACGTTTCAATGCGTTGATGTTTCCGGTAAAGATCACAATACCATCGCGGATCAAACGAGCCTTGTCGCTGCGTTTCACCTTTCCGGTCTTCACCATTGCTCCGGCTACAAGACCGACTTTCGTAATATTGAATACTTCGCGGATTTCGATGGTTGCAGTAATCTGTTCCTTTACTTCCGGAGCCAACATACCTTCCATAGCAGCCTTTACCTCTTCGATTGCATCGTAGATGACAGAATACTTACGGATGTCAACACCCTCTTGGTCGGCCATCTTACCGGCAGCACCCGAAGGACGTACCTGGAATCCGACAATAATCGCATCCGAAGCAGCAGCCAGAGAAACATCAGATTCAGAAATTGCTCCCACACCCTTATGGATAACATTTACCTGAATTTGTTCCGTAGACAACTTAATCAACGAATCGCTCAACGCTTCCACAGAACCATCCACGTCACCCTTAACGATGATGTTCAATTCCTGGAAGTTACCCAAAGCAATACGACGACCCAATTCATCCAATGTAAGGATCTTCTGCGTACGCAAACCTTGTTCACGAGCCAGCTGCTCACGTTTATTAGTGATCTCACGAGCTTCCTGATCGCTTTCGACTACATGGAATGTGTCACCTGCGGCAGGAGCACCATTCAATCCCAGAATCAATGCCGGTTCGGAAGGTCCTGCTTCCTTGACGCGTTGGTTACGTTCGTTGAACATAGCCTTCACACGTCCGTAGCTGGTTCCCGCCAATACGATGTCTCCTACTTTCAAAGTACCGTTAGATACCAATACAGTAGCTACATATCCGCGTCCCTTATCCAGTGAAGATTCGATGATGGAACCCGTAGCATTACGGTTCGGATTTGCCTTCAGGTCGAGCATTTCCGCTTCGAGCAATACTTTTTCCAGCAAGTCTTCCACACCCATACCTTTCTTGGCAGAGATATCTTGTGACTGATATTTACCACCCCATTCTTCAACAAGGTAATTCATTGCAGCCAGTTCTTCTTTAATCTTATCCGGATTTGCAGTCGGTTTATCTACCTTATTGATTGCAAATACAATAGGTACACCGGCAGCCATCGCGTGATTGATCGCTTCTTTCGTCTGTGGCATCACGTTATCATCGGCAGCCACAATAATGATAGCAATATCCGTTACTTTGGCACCACGTGCACGCATAGCGGTAAACGCTTCGTGACCCGGAGTATCGAGGAATGTAATACGACGACCGTCTTCCAATTGCACGTTATAAGCACCGATATGCTGGGTAATACCTCCGGCCTCACCGGCAATTACATTCGCCTTACGGATATAGTCAAGCAAAGAAGTCTTACCGTGGTCAACGTGTCCCATCACCGTTACAATCGGAGCGCGCGGTTGCAAATCTTCCGGAGCATCTTCTTCTTCAACGATAGCTTGTGCCACTTCCGCACTTACATATTCAGTCTTGAATCCGAATTCTTCAGCCACCAGATTGATGGTTTCAGCATCCAAACGCTGGTTGATGGAAACCATGATACCAATACTCATACAAGTAGCGATAACCTGGTTAACAGAAACATCCATCATCGTTGCCAATTCGTTAGCCGTAACGAACTCGGTCAACTTCAATACCTTGCTGTCTGCCATTTCCTGATCTTCCAGTTCCTGCATACGGTTGGAAGCCATTTCACGTTTCTCTTTACGGTATTTGGACGTTTTATTCTTACCTTTGGTTGTCAGACGTGCAAGGGTTTCTTTTACCTGTTTTGCTACGTCTTCCTCGCTCACTTCCTGTTTGATAACCGGTTTCTTGAAGCGATCTTTATTGTTGTTATTTCTTCTGTTGTTATTTCCCTGTCCATTGGCCTGGCCACCCTGACCGTTACTATTGCCGCCTTTACCCTGTACATTAGGTCTTGGAGCAGCAAAGTTGGAGGTTGCAACATTGTTAACGTCCACCTTCTCTTTATTGATACGGTTACGTTTCTTCTTGTTAGCAGCCGCTTCCGCACTGTCCTTAGGTCCGCTCTTCGCCAATTTAGAATCATCCTTACGGATTTCCTTGATGATAGCTTCCTTCATCAACTTCTTCTGATCCTGACGGATTTTTTCCTTTTCTTCACGTTCGCGACGTTTCTCTTCCTTCGATTTCTTCTTGGGACGAGTAGACTGATTCAATGCAGCCAAGTCGATCTGACCGATCACATTAATCTTTGCGCCTAATTCCGGTTGACGGATTTTGAAAACACCATCATCCTCCGGAGCCTTTTCCGCTACCGGGGTTACTTCAGCCTGTGCAGTTTCCACCTTTTCTTCTTCTTTATGTTCTTCCGCCTTCACAGGTGCAGCTACTACTACCTTCGGCTCTTCTTTTTTCACTTCTTCTACTACTTTTTCAACTTCTACCGGCTTCGTCTCCACTACAGGTTCCGGCACTACTACGGGTTCAACCACCACTGGAGTAGGCTCTACTACAGAAACAGGAGGTGTCACCACCTCTTCCTTCTTCACCTCGGGTTCTCTCTTCTCGGGCTCCTTTTTCACTTCGGGTTTAACGACAGGCCGTTCCACAACCGGTTCTTCCTGTTTCTGTTCCGGTTCTTTCTCTACCTTTTCAGGTTTACGACCGTTCAATTTATCCAAATCTATTTTTCCGACAGGTTTAAACTTCGGACGTGCATCCTCAGGTACGACTGTCTTAATCACATCTTCCGACTTCGGTTTTTCGGGCTGCTTTTCGAAGCCCTCAATCGATACCGACGCCTTATTACGTTCCTTATTCTGACGTTCCTGTATGAAACGCTCCGATTCAAGTCTAAGGTTCTTATCTGTACTAAACTCCTTTACGAGTATAGCATATTGCTCCTCGCTAATTTTAGTATTAGGATTAGCCTCAACGGTATGCCCTTTCTTTTGCAGGAACTCAACTACCGTCGCGATTCCTACGTTCAAATCTCTTGTAACTTTGTTTAACCTTATCGTCATATTTTAAAATTAATGAATAAATGGAGCTTGTTTAATTGAAAATTGAGAATTAAGAAATAAAAGTCTGCTGCATTATATTGTATCGCAACTTTTAATCTTTAATTTCATCTTTATTTTCAATTGAAGGATCTTCTTCTTCAAACTCCGATTTCAAAATGCGTATTACCTCGTCCACTGTCTCTTCTTCCAAGTCCGTCTTTTCAATCAACATCTCACGAGGAGCATTCAACACAGCCTTCGCTGTATCGATGCCGATAGCTTTGATAGCGTCGATCACCCATCCGTCGATTTCGTCTCTAAACTCGTCGAGATAGATATCTTCGTCAGCTACATTCTCATCCAACTCACGGAACACGTCGATAGTGTACTCAGTTAACATACTGGCCAGTTTGATATTCAAACCGCCTTTACCGATAGCCAGCGAAACTTCTTCCGGTTTGAGGAATACCTCTGCTTTCTTCTCTTCCTCGTTCAGACGAATAGAAGAAATCTTAGCCGGGCTTAAAGCGCGCTGTATAAACAATGAGATGTTCGATGTATAATTGATTACGTCGATGTTCTCATTGCGAAGTTCACGAACAATGCCATGAATACGACTTCCCTTTACACCTACACAGGCTCCTACAGGGTCGATTCTGTCATCGTAAGATTCCACCGCGATCTTGGCACGTTCGCCGGGGATACGGGCAATCTTCTTGATGGTAATCAAACCATCATTAATTTCGGGTACTTCCATCTCGAACAGGCGTTGCAGGAAAACGGGAGAAGTACGTGACAAGATAATCTTAGGATTATTATTCTTGTTATCCACGCGGGCAACTACTGCACGAGCCGTTTCACCTTTACGATAAAAGTCGCTCGGGATTTGTTCGGTCTTAGGTAACAGCAATTCGTTTCCTTCATCGTCTAAAAGCAACATCTCTTTTTTCCAGATCTGATATACTTCTGCATTGATGATAGTACCTACCTTATCTATATATTTATTATAAATACTGTCTTTTTCGAGTTCCAGAATCTTGGAAGCCAGTGTCTGGCGAAGATTCAGGATCGCACGACGTCCGAACTTGGCAAAGATAACCTCGTCAGTCACCTCTTCACCTTCTTCGTAAGAAGCATCAATTTTCTGTGCTTCGCTCAACGAAATCTGCATATTCGGGTTAGTCAAATCTTCATCGGCCACAACTTCACGGTTACGCCATATCTCGAAGTCACCCTTGTCCGGGTTCACGATTACGTCGTAATTTTCATCGGTGCCAAACATTTTCGCGATTACGCTACGGAACGACTCTTCGAGTACGCTAACCATCGTCGTTCTATCGATATTCTTCAGTTCCTTAAATTCCGAAAATGTATCAATCAAGCTGATTGTTTCTTCTTTTTTGGCCATAACTATTTAAAGCTAATTAAGTATTTAGTATATTTTATTTGCTCATAAGTGAAGGTTTCGTCCTCTTCTACCAATTTCGGGCGCTTTGATCCTTCGGTTTTTACTTTCTTTTGTACGCCTACCGTAAACTTCTCTTCATCGGCATCTTTCAGTATACCGGCCAGCTTCCGTCCGTCTCCGGTCAGCACTTCCACCTCTTGTCCGATGTGGATATAATACTGTTGCAGAACTTTAAAGGGTTGTCCGATCCCAGCCGACCCTACTTCCAGTTCATAATCTTCCTCTTCGCGGTTCAGTTTCGACTCTATGAAGCGGCTAAGCTCCACGCAATCTTCAATCCAAACACCTTCTGCATGGTCTATTTCAACCACAATCTTGTCATCCGGGCTCACGGTTACCTCTACTAAAAAGTAGTCTTTTCCTTCCAGCCACTCTTCTACAATCTGACAAACAGTTTTCTTTTCTATCATTTATTAGCTATATAAGAACAAAAAAAGGAGCTTAATTGCCCCTCCACCTTTCATCCGTTTTCGGTTGCAAAGATATAAATAATCTGTTCGACTACAAAACATTAAAGAAAAAAAGTATGAATTAACAGTGCTATATTCGTATCTTTACGCCGTAATTCAAAAAATAACGACTATGGCACATCGTCTCAACACAAATAAACAGTTTATGGTAGGTAACGGAATTCTTGCTTTTGCCGTCATTTTTGTCGTGGTTATTTTTGTCTATATGAGCATGCGGCTACAACGGGAAAAGCAGGAAGAACGTCATTTCATCGAAAGCTATACGATCAGTCTGGTAAAAGGTTTTGCCGGAGATTCTATCTCTTTATTTGTCAACGACAGTCTGATCTCCAACAAAACCATGTCGGAAGAACCTTACACTGTAGAAATAGGACGTTTTGCCGAACAGAGCGCCTTGTTGATTGTAGATAATAACACAGAATTAGTGTCTACGTTTGATCTTAGTGAAAAAGGAGGAACTTATCAGTTCGAAAAAGAATCAGACGGGATTAAACAATTAGCCAAGTAATAAAAGTATTAACTAAGTCTGTGCCACCATATTGGCACAACCATGCCATCGCATTGTCACGACTGTGCCAGCGTGTTGACACAAGTGTGCCAACACGATAGCACTATCCTGGCAATAAAATATTCTAAATCTCCGTACGATACTTTCTCAATTCCCCCCGCAAAGCCAATGCTTTTCCTTCTGTAAATTGATTGAGCAATACCCAAAATCGTTCGCTATGATTCATCTCGCGAGTATGACATAATTCGTGCAGCAACACGTAGTCTATCAAATGAGAAGGTAACAGAACCAGGTAATAGGACAAATTAATATCCTTTCGAGCCGAGCAACTGCCCCATCTGCCCTGACTGGAGTTTATTTTCACACTCGAATAAGGAAGTCCGCATTGCTTGGACAAGGAAGCCAAACGTGAAGGAAGGATACTTTTCGCATTCCGCCTCAACGATTCTTCAATCACCTTATGCAACCAGCTTTGCAGTTTCTCGTCCGTAAAATCCGCATGAGGCGGACAAACAATTTCCATAACCCCCAACCGGGAATTAGCCAAAAACTGATCCTTTTCACCGGACACCAAGGACAACTTAAAGTGTTCCGCATCAATTTTATAGCCCAAATCAATCAATGGCCGGGCTAATTTTTGACGGGAGGCCAGAAGTTTACCACGCAGATTCTCGATTGCCTGCTTCACTTCTTTCAATGTAGTGCCGGGAGGAACTGAAACATAAACAGCATCACTCTTTGTACGAAACACAAGACTCCTCGCACGTGAATTGACACGCACTATCAGACGTCCTAATTCGTCATCTTCTACGATCTTATCCATTATAATCCTCCTATCAACAGCCACAAAAGTAATAAAAAAGAAGATTCCAATGAAAAACTTCGCGGAAGATGCAACTTTATATCAGTTTCTTCCGTCTAACTGTCATATCAATCATAGAAAAACATAATTATGAAAACAAGTTTATTGCTCGTATTAGTCACCGGATTGTCTCTAGTACTTACTGCCGGCTCTTGCTTGCAGGGAAAACACGTAGTAGGCAGCAAAAACTACATCTCCCAAGAAGTAAAAGCCGATCATTTCAATGAAATCAAACTATTGGGAAGTGCCAATATCAGTTATCACCAAGACACACGCAGTCACGTGGAGATACATGGTTCCGACAACATTATACCACTTGTAGAAACGTATGTAGACGGTAATACATTAATGATAAAATTCAAGAAGAATGTCAGTATATGGAAAGGAAAACTGGAAATAAAAGTTTTTGCTCCGGAACTGAATAAGCTGTCAATCAACGGATCGGGAAATATAAAATTAATCAATGGAATACAAACCTCTAAAGATATCGAGTTCCATATAAATGGTTCGGGGAACATTCAGGGAGAAGGGCTTAATTGCCGAAGAATGGCTGTTTCAATTAACGGATCGGGAGATGTTAGACTGCAACAAATAGAGAGCCAGGAATGTCAGGCAGGAATTTCAGGTTCGGGTAATATTAATCTTAAAGGTAAAGCCATTCAAGCAAAATATGCTATTGCCGGATCGGGAAACATTCAGGCCGCAGATTTAGAAGCAGAGAATACGGATGCAAGTATCAGTGGATCCGGAAACATCAGTTGTTATGCAAGTCAAAAACTGGTTGCCCGCGTGAAAGGAAGTGGCGATATTGCTTATAAAGGCAATCCACAAGAAGTGGATGCTCCACGGAAAAACATACGGCAGATCAAATAAAGACAATTTGAACAAATACAGTCTAAAAGCATAAAAGGGCTACTGCATCACGCGGTAGCCCATTTATTTAGTTAGTTTTAATCTAAAAATTTGAGAGAATTGAAAACTTCACAGTTTCGCCTTCGTTGTTGTTTTAATTAAGCACACTAACTATATTATATGTTTAAAGCAAATGAAAATGTCTATTCGTTTATAACTTGCACCTTGTGGTTAACCCTCGCCAAACTATCGGCTAGAACCTGTTCCGCTTTCACATCATTTGAAATAGCGACCGATGGTGCTGTTACTTGTTTACCAATGGTATCCGTTGCCAATACACTTCCGTCATCTCCGGAGAAAGAATGTTGTGCCACATTCCCCAAAGAAAGGATGATTGCAATCACGGCAGCGGCTTTGAACAGAGGAATAAAACGACCGGTCAGTGTCAAGCGTTTCGCTTTTACGACCGTAGGCTCCACCTCTGCCAGAATACGTGCATCAAAGTCTTCGCCCAGTCCTACTTCCTGCTGAACCTGTTGATAAACAAACAGGTTTTTATAGCGAAGCAAATGAGCAGGAACTTCCTCCTTTGCGAAGAAGTCGCGCAATGTTGCTTCCTCCTCAACGGAAGTTTCGCATTGCCAGTATCGCTCCAGGAGCTGTTCTATATCCTTATAATCCATATTCGTCAATTTCTAAATACCTTTGTTTTACTTTTTGTCTGGCTCTGAAGAGGTTCACTTTAACTTGTTCCTCTGTCAGATTCAGCAACCCTGCAATTTTCTTATAGCTTTCACCTTCAATGTCCCTCAGTTGCATGATAAGCCGCTGTTTTTCGGGAAGTTCGTTTACCAGTCTATTAATAATGTTCATTCTTTCATCATGAATCATCTGGTCATACGGACTGTTTGCATCAGGTTCTTCTTCCATCTCGGGGGTGAGTTCCACGTTTTGAGCTTCTTTCTTTTGACTTCGATCTATCGCCAGATTCTTTGCCACTGTCAGGCAATAGGCTTCGACCGATTCAAATTGAGACCACTCATCACGCTTATTCCACACTCTTATCATGGTGTCCTGAACGACATCCTCGGCTTCGGCCCTATCCAGGGTGATTCTGAGAGCCAATCGAAAGAGTTTATCCTTCAACGGCAAAATATCGTTTCGGAAGCTGATTTCTTGCATCTCTATAATAATGACGGGCTAGGATATGAAAAGTTACAGTCGCCCACTACTTTTTTTGAATTATTTTTTTATTCTTGTTCCACCAGAGTTATTAATCGCTGATGCTAAGGTGATTACCACTTCAGATACTCCTGCATTTATTGCTTCAAAAGAATTCTCCAACTTGGGAATCATACCTCCCTGAATAACGCCATCAGCTACATATTGTTCAAATTCGGCACGGGTGATTTGGGGAATCACACTGTCGTCATCATTCTCGTCACGCAGCACGCCTTTCTTCTCAAAACAATATACCAATGTCACATCAAACAAGGCCGACAACGCTTTCGCTGTCTCCCCAGCAATGGTATCTGCATTCGTATTCAGCATATTGCCGTGGCCGTCGTGCGTCAATGGAGCCATCACAGGAACAACGCCTTTATGTATCAAATCCGACAATAAAGTAGCGTCCACCTGTTCCACATCTCCCACAAACCCGTAGTCTACTTCTTTCACCGGACGTTTCACCGAACGGATTACATTCATATCCGCACCGGTCAATCCGAGTGCATTGACTCCGCGTGCTTGCAGACCTGCCACAATATTTTTATTCACCAATCCGCCATACACCATCGTTACGACTTTCAATGTTTCGGCATCGGTAATCCGACGACCATTTACCATCTTGCTTTCAATACCCAGTTGTGCGGCAATCTTTGTTGCCGAACGACCGCCACCATGAACCAACACTTTATGTCCGTCGATAGCGGCAAAGTCATTTAACAACTGACGAAGGGTGGCTTCCTCTTCTACGATTTTGCCACCCACCTTAATAACTGTTAGTTTTTCTCTCATTTCTTGATTTCTAATAAGTTCACCGAATGGAGAATCCGGCTCCGGCCCCCTGCCGGTTATTCCAAATAAGTATATCCGTAAAGCCCCGAACGATAGTTGGAAAGGAATTCTTTTCCTTCTTCCAAAGAAATCTTTCCTTCTTTCACTGATTTCGTCACCCAAGTTTCGAGCGTACGTACCAGTTTCTTCGGATTGTACTGCACATAGTCCAACACCTCCGCTACCGTTTCTCCGTCGATAATCTGTTCGATATTATATCCTTTCTCGTTCACCGAAACATGCACGGCATTCGTATCACCAAACAAATTATGCATATCTCCCAAAATCTCCTGATAAGCTCCCACCAGGAACACAGCCACATAATAAGGTTCTGTTTTCTTCAGTGCATGTACAGGCAGATAATGAGCCACGTTACGGGTAGAGATAAAGTTGGCAATTTTGCCGTCCGAGTCGCAGGTTATATCTTGCAAGGTAGCCGAACGCTCCGGTTTTTCATCCAACCGCTGAATAGGCATGATCGGGAATATCTGGTCAATTGCCCAAGAGTCAGGAAGTGACTGAAACAACGAGAAGTTACAGAAATATTTATCGGCAAGCAGTTTGGACAATCCACGGAATTCATCGGGCGCATGCTTCAAACCGGCTGCAATCTGATTAATCTCACGTGTAATAGACCAATACAGACGCTCGATTTGTGCGCGGGTTTTCAGATCCACGATTCCATGACTGAACAAGTCCAGCGCTTCCTCCCTGATCTGCTGCGCATCGTGCCATGCTTCCAACATCTTGTTCTGGTTCAGCGAATCCCAGATTCCATATAACTCCTGCACCAATTCGTGTGCATCCGGAGCAATTTCCTCCTCGTCATCCCATTCGGGCAATGTAGCGGTTTCAAGTACCTCAAAGATAAGAACAGAATGATGTGCCGTCAATGCACGTCCACTCTCCGTTATGATATTCGGGTGTGGGATACCATTTTTATCGCTCACGTCCACCAAAGTAGAAATAGAGTCGTTTACATATTCCTGGATGGAATAATTCACGCTGCCTTCGCTATTGGACGAACGGGTTCCGTCATAATCCACTCCGAGTCCACCGCCAATATCTACAAATTCCACATTGAATCCCATCGAATGCAACTGCACGTAGAACTGTGAAGCCTCACGCAAAGCCGTTTTGATACGACGTATCTTTGTCACCTGACTGCCGATATGGAAATGAATCAATTTCAAACAATCCTTCATCCCTTTGCTCTCCAGGAAGTCGAGCGCTTCGAGAAGTTCACTGGAAGTCAAGCCGAATTTGCTGGCATCACCTCCAGACTCTTCCCACTTTCCGCTACCGGAAGAAGCGAGTTTGATACGTATACCGATGTTAGGCTGCACATTCAGCTGTTTTGCCATCTTTGCAATCAGCTTCAGTTCGTTCATCTTCTCTACAACGAGGAAGATACGTTTACCCATTTTCTGGGCAAGCAAAGCCAGTTCGATGTAACTTTCGTCTTTATATCCGTTACAGACAATCAATGAGTCAGAATCCGTATTGACCGCAATCACTGCATGGAGTTCCGGTTTGGAACCGGCTTCCAGTCCGAGATTGAACTTCTTTCCGTGGCTGATAATCTCTTCCACCACCGGGCGCATTTGGTTGACCTTAATCGGATAAATTATAAAGTTCTCGGCTTTATAACCATACTCTTCGGCCGCTTGTTTAAAGCAGGAAGACATCTTTTCAATACGGTTGTCCAAAATATCCGGAAAACGTATCAACATGGGAGAAGCCACATCACGCAATTGCAACTCATCGACCAGTTCTTTCAGATCGACAGTCACTCCGTCTCTACGAGGTGTAACAACTACATGACCTTTGTCATTAATACCAAAGTACGAGGTACCCCAACCTGTGATGTTGTAGAGTTCCTCAGAATCTTCAATACGCCACTTTCTCATTTTCTGTTATTCAGTGTTTTTAGTAAATAATTGGACGGCAAAAATACGGATTAATCTACATGTTGGCAATTAATTAGACATTAAATCTTTCAAACGGTCCATATAACCACTATTTCCGTTACGGGCGTCATAGCGACGTGCCAGCTCTTCTGCCTGTTGATAGAAATAATTGCGAAGTTCGTTTACCTGATAAATTCCATCCGGACGATAAAGCGGGAACTCTTCCGGCAAAGACAACGAGACTTCCGGACGGGTTTCATATTTCAGAGCCTCTACCATATCACAGGAGAAACGATAACTCTTCAGCGTATTAGTACGCAAACTCCAACCAATACAGCGTTCAGCATATTCCCAAGCTCTTTCCGGCTTCGTCATCATATTATAGGCAATAAACAATCCCAGATAGAGCAAAAGATATTCATCCTTCTCTCTTCCCACCAATGCTTCTTCGGCACGTGCACACATATCGGCGGCAATCTCCGGTTTACCTGCTTTCTGCGCATAATAAGCAAGCTTCAAATAGGCCCGCAAATTGGCTTCATAACAAGTGATCTGCTTATTAATCAACGGTTGCGCGCGGCTGTAAGCCTCATCAAACTGTCCCGTTTCCAGATAATAATCCAGCATAAAGTTCAATTCACAAGCCTCACACGACTGATCGTCTATCTTCTCATTCAACATTTTATCAATGTATTCTTTCGCCTTGTCATACTGCCGCATCCAGACACATTCCACAGACCAGCGGTGATAATAACTCCGCAAAGAATACCCGTTCCGGAGGATACGGGTTTTATAATCCTCCCCAATTGCCTGTACCTGCTCCATCGGGATCTCCGGAAGATCGAACGTACAAGCCCATATCCACTTATATTTCCACAACAAGTCATCTTCCTTAATCACATCCTTGTGGTTCTCGTAATCATCCAGAATTTTAGAGAACACGGTAATCTCTTCAGCATCCGCCGAAAGAAGATTCAGTTCATAAATAAGATCCAGTCTCAACTCCGTAGCCCATTCCACATCTTCGTTCTCATCGGCGATGCGGATAGCTTCTTTCAATAGATTGGCTTTTTCGCGGGGATGCAGGTTGTTATTCTGTGTCTGCAACAGCAATTTTTGTATTTCAAGTGTGTATCTCATACTCTTTTTTAATTCAGGAAATTTATAAAATCATTCATTTTCGAAGTCATCAGTTCACTTAGCGAATGGTTGAAAAGCTCCATTTCTTCGCTGTTTACCGGATATTTACCTTGCAGAAGCGATTGTACATACAATATATGCACCACATGCTGAAACAGTTTATTGTCTCCTTGTATTTGCAATAAGGTCTGCACCATTTCATTATCCGCATTGAAAGTGAGTGTCGGCGGAATCTGCTTTGTAGTATTCACAGCTCCCAGTACAGCCGCCAACGGATTATTAGCACTTTTAGCGGCATTCTCCTTTTCCTCCGCCACAAAAATAACCGGAATATCCACCGGAGTAAAATGCTTCAGACGACAGATACAGCCAAACCGCTTCAACAACTCGTTCGCTTTCACCTCAAAAGCCTGAAACTCCTGGTTCGCCTCCACTTCACCAAACTGCTCCAGCAACCGTGAAGGAGATATTTCATCCAAAGTAAGTTCCGGATTCAGGCGGACATACTTTTTCAATAACGTTTCATCAAACGTATAAGCAGCATTCACGACCAGCCAACCCTGTGCTCCGGCTATACGCCGCACTTGCCGGAAATCCTCCAGATTCTTGGTATAACATATCACATTGCTTGTCGAACGAATACTTCCAAAGCTACGCAAACCCTTATTGGTTTCAAAAGGAAGATAATCCATAAACAAACGAAGCAATTCATTATCCTCCGAAGCAATCGCCTTGATATGAAAGTGATGAACATCCAGAATCCGATTGAACATGGCACGGTCATTCTGCACCAATCCCCGCAGATAATCCTTGATAGCCACCCCGATCTCTTTCCGGGCATCTTTCAGTTGGTCATTACTCACCAAAGACTCCCGGGAAGCGGTAGACAGCAACCCGTCCGCATTCACCAGACAACGGATAAAGAAAGCCCACGACGGCAACAGATTGCAATCATCCTCACTCAACAGCATACGTTTGAGATAGACCTTATGAGAGTTGCGCACTGAAAATTGTGTACGGAAAGGCAGGACATAAAGCACCCCTTCCACCTTGCCGCTTTCAGTATAGATCCGGAAAGCATCGAGAGCAGACGACTGAAACACTTTCGCCCCATAATCCAGCAACTCCTTACGAGTCGCCTTCGGGTCAAGCCATACAGGCGAAGGCGTATTTACCAACTCCTCTTCCCCCTGATAATGCAGATAGATAGGATACGGCAGCACTTCTCCGTAACCGACCAGTATCTTCTTAAATGTTTCATATTCAAAAAGATGCATCCAATCTCCTTTCGGGTGCAATACTACCTGCGACCCGATGGGCCGTTCTTCGTCTGATAAAGTCAGCTGATACGTCCCATCCACTTTTCCACACCAGCAAACAGGCTGTCCGCCCATTGCAGAACGACTCTCTACGGTGATTTCATTGGTCACCACAAAACAAGATAACAATCCGATACCGAACCTTCCGATAAAATCGTCCGCATCGGGAGTATCCCGCTTTGAGCTCTCCCCGATAACAGTCAGAAAGCGATAAACTTCCTCCTCTTTCAGTCCGATACCATTATCCCGAAATACCACTGTCTTGTCCTCATTCAGAAAGACATCGATGCGACCTTTATAATTCTCGTCAATATTGCGTAGTGCCGTGATGGCATCTACGCAATTCTGCAACAGTTCGCGAACAAAAGTATTCGGGTTACTATAAATGTGCTCTGATAACAGGGCAATCATACCTTTAAGATTGACCTGAAACAGATTATTTCCTTCTTTTTCCATGTTCCTCTTTTACTTCCTCCTCCTTCCGGTGATTTTAAGAGCTTTCTCATTGCCATGCTCTGCGGCCTTTTCGAACCACTCCATTGCAATTTCATCGTTTTCTTCCACGCCATTTCCTGTCAAATAGGCATTTCCAAGTTCAAATTGTGCTTTATCGTTATTTTTCTCGGCAGCTTTCAGCAACCATTGCACTGCAGCTTCCGGATCAGGGTTACAACCTTCGCCATACATCATCATCTTGCCCAGATAATAAATTGCAGCGACATTCTCATTCCCCGCCGCATCCGTGAACCAGCGATAGGCCTCGGCATAATTCTGTTTCACACCTACTCCGTTATAATAGCAAAGTCCGGTACGATACATACTTGTCGTATTTCCATTATCCGCAGCCAGTGTATAATATTTAAAGGCTTCCGTTTCATTCTCTTCCACTCCGATACCCATTTCATAACAGATACCCAGTCCTTCACTATACCATTCATATTCGGCAGCTTTCTTGAAATAAGCAAAAGCCTTTTCCGACTCATTCAGGCTATCATAGTCATACAGATAATATTCACCCACACGCAGCATAGCCATCGGAATCTCATTAGCCACTGCCTTTTCATACCATTCCACTGCCGTTTTATTATCTTCCAGACAGGGACCGCAACCGAAGAAATAATAATCTCCCATCTTAAACTGAGCATAGCCATAATCCTGTTCAGCAGCCTTCATCATATATTCCACTGCCTTCTGTGGATTCTCTTCCACGCCATTACCATTCTCATAAGCCATCCCCAGTTCCGTCAGACAACGGGCTTCATTCTTTTCCGCCCCTTTACTAAACCATTCGAGTGCCCTATCCCAGTTTTCTTCCGTTCCGATACCTTCTCTATAGCAACGTCCCAAAGCAAAGATCGCATCATTATCGTCCGCTTCAGCTGCCTTTGTATACCAGGCAAAGGCCTCTTCCGGTTTCACTTCACCAAGAACACCCTTTTCCATATAAAGACCTACACGGAACATTGCATAAGGATAACCCTGTTCGGCAGCCTTGCTAATCAGTTCAAATGACTTTTCATAATTCTTCTCCACTCCATCGCCATTCTCATATAAGAATGCCAGTTCCACAAGGGCAAAGCAAGCACCCAGTTCGGCCGCTTTTTCATAATATTCCCTTGATTTTACAGGGTCCTTCACACCGCTATATCCATTAGCCAGATAAAGAGCCACACGGCAATACCCATCGGCATTATTCAGTGAAGCCGCTTTTTCATAAAACTCTAAAGCCTTCACATAATCCGGTTCTTCAGACAAGAAGCCACGTTCATACATCCAGCCCAAACGATAAGCTGCACTTCCCGAACCCAATTCAATGGCTTTCTCCAACAACTCTTTCGCGCGATTCATGTCTTCCGGCACCAAATCACCGTTGAAATAGATATTGGCCAGTCCTTCGATACCTTGTATGTAATCATCCTCCACGCAGCGGTTCAGACACATCAGTCCACGTTCCACGTCCTTATATTCATCATTATACAGGTAGATCAATGACAGTTCATACGCACTGTATGGTTCACAATAAAGCATGCCCTTTTCCAGCCACTCAATCGCCTTAGGCATATCCAGCCATTCCTCTTCCTGATAGTTATATCCCAGGAAATTGGCGGCAGACCACACACCGGCATGCCAGGCCTTTTCCCAAAGTTCGAAGCTCAGTTCTTTCGGTTTATTCAGTTCCGGATAACGAAAATAAAGCGTAGCCATATTTTTAAGACTATAAAGATTGGGAACAATTTCCAGAGCTTTTTCGTAGTAAGCAGCTTCCTCTGCCACGTTACCTTCCGCCCTGTCGAGCGCATCTCCCAACGACGCATATACATGAGCACGCAAACGTTCACCTTCAGGCAGTTCGGCAAGCAGGTCATTCCGTATCTGTAATGCCTTTGCTTTATCTCCTGTAAATTCTTCGACAAAAGCACGATAATGCTTTCCCCACCAAATAGCTTCGGGAGAAGTGAGAGCGGCAAAACGCCGTTCCCCCTCTTCTTTATCTTGTTCACAATAAAATCCCATGTATCGCCAATAGGCAACAGTTGCTTCCGCTTCAGCCCACCCCATATCGGCAGCTTTCTCGTAGTATGGAAACAAATAACTCATATCCCGCTTTCCATAACGGGCTTCAGAATATTGTGCACCTTTCTGCGCCCATCCCGCACCGCTAAACTCTGCTACACGGTCGCATACCTGCATCACCTTTTCCCACCAGAATTCATATTCTTCCGCGTTGAGTTCCACCTCTACGTTACAGTCAAAAGCACTGAATATCAGTTCAAAAAAATCTTCTGTTAATTTTTCGTCTTCTTTTGTGTCCAAAGCATATTCACATACAGCCAATGCCTCCCACCAGTTTTCCGCACTTAATAATGAAGCCGGTGTATACTGCGGAAACCATACCCTTGCAGGTTGTCCGGATGCTTTAATTTTAGCGGATAACTCCTCAAATTTCTCTTTTAAAGTTTTCATGATATAGACTTTACCTTAATTTTGTGTCACTAGTCAATAAAAATCTCATAACGAGTGCAAGGTACAAATATTGACCGAATGCACAAACAAGAGTCTCAAAAAAAACGAAGTTCCAACAAAAAGAGAACATTACAACTACCTGATTTCTGAATACAGTAAAATTCCTCCCAATAATCATTCATTATCAGGCACAAATTACACACATTCCACAGCTTTCCAAATGACGATTACACAAAATATAACGACTGTTACTTCTACAACCCCAAAAGTTGTCGCAAACATTGCACCGATGTTTCAATCTGCCAACGATCTTCCAATTCGTCTGCATTAAAGATATATTGTGCCTGATGATAAAAAGGAGCACGCTTCTCGAGTGCCTGAATAATGAACGCTTTCAGTTCTTCATCCTCTTTACCCTGAAGAATAGGACGTTGTTGTTTAGCCACACGCAAGCGCCTGAACAACACATCCGGATGCACCTCCAGAAAAACAGTCTTTCCGGTCCGGTTCATAAAATCCATATTATCATAAAAACAAGGCGCTCCACCCCCCGTCGAAATTACCACATTCTCAAACTCGGCTACTTCATGGAGCATATTTCTCTCCAGCTCCCTGAATCCTGTTTCGCCTCGTTCAATGAATAATTCTCCAACGGTTTTGTGAAAACGCTCTTCAATATACCAGTCCAGATCGATGAACGGTATATTCATATATCGGGCAAAAGCCTTACCCAACGTCGTTTTTCCGGCACCCATATAGCCGGTAAGGAAGATACGAACCATAAATGATTAATTTTGCTCACAAAATTAATCATTTAATGAAGAATGAAGAATGAAGAATAAAGAATTTTAGCCATTATGCCATCCAATTCTTCATTATTCATTCTTCATTCCCGATTTATTTAAAGATTCTCACCCGTTCTTCAAGCGGCTGGAATTCTTTTTCACCCGGTTTGCCGACAGGAAGTCCGAACGGCATTTCCGCAATCAAATGCCAATGTTCCGGCAAATCCCATGCACGGCGCACTTCTTCATCAATCAACGGGTTATAGTGTTGCAGCGACGCTCCGAAACCTACATCTTCGAGCATTACCCAGATAGCTAACTGATGCATGGCAGAAGTCTGCAATGACCATCCCGGGAAATTCTCCTGATAAGCCGGGAAAGCCTCCTGAAGCCCTTTCACCACTTTTTGATCCTCAAAGAACAGTACAGTTCCATAACCACAGGCAAAGGAATGATCTATCTTCTCTTCTGTCTTGACAAACGCTTCAACCGGTACAATCTTCTTTAATGCGTCCTTCACAATCTGCCACAATTTCTTATGCGATTCTCCCAATAGAAGTACCACACGGGTAGATTGCGAATTGAATGCCGACGGTACGTGGCGCACGGTCATATTAACGATACATTCGATCTCCTGATCGGATATAGGTGACTGATTAGTAATTGAATAGTAAGTTCGACGTTGTTTCAAAGCTTCACTAAAAGATCTTTCCATAATAGTTCCTTTCTTATTTTATATTCTTAAAACTCTCTTTTTTTTATAACAAGTAGCCCCCCTAACTTGTTCAGTTAGAGAATATATTTGTACCTTCGCAGCGTCAATTCATTGACTATCTAAAATTATCGTCAGAAAAAATGGCTAAACAGAAATTTTATGTAGTATGGGAAGGTGTCACCCCCGGAGTTTATACTTCCTGGACAGACTGCCAACTTCAAATCAAAGGATATGAAGCTGCCAAATACAAATCATTTGATACGCGCGAAGAAGCGGAACGCGCGTTGACAATGTCTCCCTATGCTTATATCGGCAAGAATGCAAAGGCTAAATCAGGAGGTCCTAAACCTTCTTCGGATACTTTACCTTCTTGTGTGATCGACAATAGCCTGGCTGTCGATGCAGCCTGTAGCGGTAATCCGGGACCGATGGAATATCGCGGCGTACACATTGCCAGCCGTCAGGAGATTTTTCATTTCGGCCCGATGAAAGGCACGAATAATATCGGTGAGTTTCTAGCCATCGTACACGGTTTGGCGTTGCTGAAAAAGAAAGGTTTCGATATGCCCATTTACAGTGACAGCGCGAATGCCATCAGCTGGGTGCGACAGAAGAAGTGCAAGACCAAACTCCCCCGAACCCCGGAAACAGAAGAACTCTTTCTGTTGATTGAACGGGCAGAAAAATGGTTGCAGGGAAACACCTATACCACCCGTATTCTGAAATGGGAAACGAAAGAATGGGGAGAAATTCCGGCCGACTTCGGCAGAAAATAAAAGAACATAAATTTCAATATAAGATAAAGATGAAAACATTGACTTCAAACAAAGCTTTCTGGCTGTTACTAGTCATTTGCGTAGTTACTATCCTGCCTTTCCTCGGTTTATCGGAGTACCACACCAAAGGGGAGCCTCGCGAATCTATTGTCTCCTACTCCATGCTGGATAGCGGAAACTGGATTTTACCCAGAAACAACGGAGGAGAAATGGCTTACAAACCGCCTTTCTTCCACTGGAGCATAGCCGCTGTTTCGGCAGCAGTAAACGGAGGGCAAGTCACAGAAATGACCTCCCGCTTGCCGTCTGCCATCGCCCTGATCGCCATGACCCTCTGCGGCTTTCTGTTCTTTGCCAAAAGAAAAGGAGTGGAACTGGCGTTGTTGGCCGCCTTTATTACCCTGACTAATTTTGAGCTGCACCGGGCCGGAGCAAACTGCCGGGTGGATATGGTATTGACAGCGCTCACCGTTGGCGCTCTATATTGTCTCTACAAATGGTATGAGAAGGGACTCAAAGGTATTCCCTGGCTGGCCATTCTCCTGATGAGCTGCGGCACACTGACTAAAGGACCGGTAGGTACTATCATTCCATGTTTAGTGGTAGGCATCTTCTTGTTACTCCGGGGTGTCAACTTCTTCAAAGCATTCTTGTTACTTTCCGCCTGGGCCATTCTTTCACTCATCCTGCCTTTCTGCTGGTATGTCGCTGCTTACCAACAAGGTGGAGAAGAGTTCCTGGCATTAGTTATGGAAGAAAACTTCGGTCGTATGACTAATACCATGAGTTACAATTCATGCGTGAACCCCTGGCATTATAATTTTGTGACCCTATTTGCCGGATACGTTCCCTGGACACTGTTAGTCGTGCTCTCCCTGTTCAGCCTGACTTACCATAAATTCAGCATCCAACCGGCAGCCTGGTGGAAACGCTTCACCACATGGATAAAGAATATGGACCCGGTGGATTTATTCTCTTTCACCAGTATCGTTGTAATCTTCGTCTTCTACTGTATTCCGCAGAGCAAACGTAGTGTATATCTGATGCCGATCTATCCTTTCATTGCTTATTTCCTTGCCAAATATCTATTCTATCTGGTCAAGAAGCAATCTAAAGTCATCAAGGTATACGGAAGTATTCTTGCAGTAATCAGCCTGCTACTGTTCACCTGCTTCATCGTATTAAAATGCGGACTCATCCCTGAAACTATTTTCCAGGGTCGTCACGCGCAGGACAATATTAATTTCATGCGTGCAATACAGAATATCAGCGGAGCAGGGGCCTTATTCCTGATTGCCATTCCTACCATTCTCGGTATCTACTGGTGGTTCTATCAACGGAAAAATGCATTGAACAACCGTTTCCTATACGCTCTCGTTGTGCTTACAATGGGATTATACCTTGCATTGGACGGTGCTTATCAGCCGGCAGCATTAAATTCGAAGTCGGTCAAATTCATCGCTACAGAAATAGAAAAGGTTGCGCCGGAAAGCGAAGGAACGATGTACGAATTCATTGAAGAAAGTCTGCATGCAGCAGGTGACCCCGTACATTATTTCGAACTCAATTTCTATCTGCACAATCGTCTCGACAACTTCTATGAGAAACGTCCTTCGGAAGGTTTCTTGTTAATCGGCACGAATGATGCAGAGAAATATCTTCCCGAATTCGAGAAAGAAGGGTATCAGTTTGAGGAGGTATATGAATCCCCTAAACGAGTACTCCGGCAAATAGCCAAGATATACAAGTTCGTTAAAAACCAACAGCCTGAAAATACCGAAACGACTCCTATTGTTGAGTAAAAGGTATAGAATTAAGCGTTTTTCCATGCTTCACAAGGAACTCCGCCGATTGGAGCATGGAAAAACTATATTCTTTTAAAGGCAAAAAGCTATCATCCATCGGAACAGCATTCAATTTGCCGTTACCGATATCATAAGTAAGCTCCTGCTGAGTCTCGTAATTATAAAGGTAGAGTAACGTGTCATTGCGTCCCACCACCATATTGTCAGCAGTATAGAACATACAGGGACGTTCTTCCTTCAGCAAGTCCACTCCAAAATTATTCTGTAGATAATCAATATTCAACAGCCCTAATATTGTTGGCTGTATATCTACCTGACCGCCAAATGTAGTTTTCTCTTCCGGCTGAATACGGCTGGAGTAAATCATCAGTGGAATATGATTATAAGATTCCGGTAGTTCACATTCGGCGTCTCCCACCAGTTTGCCATGATCTCCTTCCAATACGAATATCGTATTATCAAACCAGGGTTGTTTACGCGCCTCTTCAAAGAACTGACGCAAAGCCCAATCCGCATACTCAACGATCTGCGTCTCCGGTTCACTTGTTTTCGGATGGAAGAAAGGAGGTATCACATACGGCGGATGATTACTGATGGACAGTAAAGTAGCAAAAAACGGTTGTCCGGTGGCAGCCCGCTGATTCAATACCGGAATTGCGTAGTCATACAAGAAATCATCCTGCACTCCAAAGCTATTCACAACCTTATCAGCCGGATAGTCTTCTTGTGAAAACACTTCATCATAGCCGTTCGTCCGGAAGAAAGCGTTCATATTATCATACTGCCCTTCATGCGTCATAAAGAAAAGGTTGTAATAGCCGTTTTCTTTCAGTACGGTAGGCAGTCCCGAATAGCGGGGAATGACAGAGCCTTTCATCAGGTTCCGTTTCATCATAGCCGGAAAAGAATACAAGGTGGCATACAAACCATGGTTCGTATGGATTCCTGCCGAATAGAAATTGCGGAAACTGATAGAACGGGTATACAGGCTATCCAGGAAAGGAGTCAAAGTCTCCGATTGCCCGAAATGCTTCATAAACTTGGCGGACATAGACTCCATCATAATCAAGACGACATTAGGACGGCGTTGTTGCACGCTATCCGCTTTTGCAGCATGCCTGTAAACAGCCAACGGGGAAACATTCGCATCTCCCGGACGGTTGAGCAGAGCTTGCGCCTTGGTGATGGCTTCCTGTTCATCCATCAGATGCAAATATTTATTTTCAGGCCTCATATCATCCATCACACTCGTCAGCAGGTTAAAAGTAGGACTTACTCCCAGTTGATTGAGAAAAGCATCCTGACAGAAATATGCCGCACTTACTTTGATCGGGTTATAGCCTGTACGCCCCCGGATTCCAAAGATGCAGAGTCCGATTAAGCAAGCACCGATCAGAACCGCCCCTCCTCGCTTCCAATAAGGAAACGGAGCGGAAATGGTAAGGCTACGATGATGGAAATAACGTGCCAGATAGATAAGCCAAACTACGAATCCGGCCAGAAAGAGAAGGAATAATCCGATGGACAGATAATAGGCACTTTCCCCCAATATCATTCCGGCGGTAGTTCCCGCATAACCGAACCATTCGAATATGGAAGAGTTGATATGTTTAAAGAAATAGGCAAAATAAGGAATGTCTGACGCACTGATTAAATAAACCAATCCATAAAAGACACTGAAAAAGATCGTAAAGAAACGGAACAACGCTTTCCCATAATAGTTGCAAACTCCACATACCACCGCAACTACCAGAGGCAACAGAAGTATGTAACAGCCTATCACATTGTCAAACCAGACACCATGCACAAAAGCAAGCATCGGAAGTGTCTTATCCGACAAGGCTTCAGAGGTCAACTGATGATAAGATGAGATAAAAAGTACCAGGCGAAACAGTCCTGCGATCAGTAAAGCCGAAACATGTATGGTAAGAATATATACAACGAGATTTAGAAAACGTTTCATAATAGCCTTTTCTTTTTATGAATTAAATGAAAGGGATTGAATAGTGTTATTTCCTCCCTTTATAGATATAAACGAAATGAAGAATCAGGAAATTGATAGGCACCACGATAATCATTACCAGTATCGGTGCAAGCAGTTCACCCGCCCCTACCCAGAGGAAGAGATTCAGTAAGCCGATCTCAAGCAGGTAATTAATCAGATGACTAAAACCAAAGCCGATCGCATTATGCGAGGATGGTTTGGAACGAAAGGTGAAGAAAGTAGTCAGGAAGTAGTTGCAGACAAATCCTACAGCATAACCAGCCGTAAAGGAGATATTGGCATTCGCAACCAACAAGACCAGGCAATATACGCCGTAATGAATGGCTGAAGATATAGTGCCGACAACTCCAAAACGAACAAACTGCCAGAACTTATCCCGCCAATCCGGGTGCTTCTCAAGTATAGCCTTACTTATTCTGATCATCGTACAACACTTCTTCCACATTATAGAGCGGACGACGTTTTACCTCTTTATAAATCTTGCCAATATACAGTCCGACAGCTCCTATGGATAATAAAACAACCCCGCCAACAAACCAGATAGACAACATCAAAGAGGCCCAGCCATGTTCCGCAGTACCCGAAATCAATGCGTAAAGAACATAGATTCCAATCAAAATACTGATAAAAACAAAGATACCTCCCAGATAAACGATTCCGTAAATGGGCTTTACCGAGAAAGAGGTTATTCCGTCCAAAGCCAGACTGAACATCTTTCTCACTGTATATTTGGAAGTTCCGGCTGTCCGTTCCCGGATCACATCATCTACCGTAGTAGAAGGGAAACCTAGCAACGGGATAATACCACGCAGATAGACATTGCGTTCCTGATAATGAGACAACTGTTCCAGCACTCTCCGGCTTAGAAAACGAAAATCCGCATGATTGTAGATAGTCTCCACTCCCATCCGGTGCTGTAATTTATAAAAGGCTGTTGCAGAAAGACGTTTCAACACGGGGTCTGCCTGACGAGATACTTTCACTCCATATACAACATCATATCCTTGCGTATAAGCATCGATCATCTCCTCAATCGCATTCAGATCATCCTGCAAATCGGCATCAATGGTAATAACGGCATCACTCCAGTCTTTAGCGGTCATCATACCGGCCATGATCGCATACTGATGTCCCACGTTCCGTGCCAGATTCATTCCTTTTATATAAGGATTCGTCCCGTGCAGTTTCTTAATGATGCTCCATGTACGATCTTTGCTGCCATCATTCACAAAGAGCACAAAGCTGTCGGCACTGATCTTTTCTTTCGCCACCAACTCATCAAACAAGGCTGTCAAACGGGCGGCCGAATCTTCCAACACTTCCTCCTCATTATAGCAGGGGGATACAATAGCCAATTTTATCATTTTTCGTCCGGTTTATTTAGTTCAGCCAGTTTTATCTGTGCAAATTCCGAGTAAGTCATAAAAGCATATCCTTTTTCTTTCAGTTTGCGGATAAGCATATCCAAACGTTCTTCCATTCCTTTACCGGAATGATTGCGGATAATAAAAGGCATCTTAAATTCAGGATGTTCACCCAACGGGTAGAATTCCCACGGGTGGAAATAAGTCACAAAATATCCGTCATGCTTCAATACCCGGTTTACCAGGAGTTGATACAGCCACATCGGCAGATTATGACAAGACAACCAGAATAGCGGGAAGCGAATCCACGGAGTTACAGAAGCCGGGATTTGAAGTAACTTACCCGTCATAAAGCAGGTACGGGGCTCCGACAAATGCATATATCTTCCGGGGATAAATGCGGGATTCAATGAGGAGTTATATACATACCCCATCCGTTCAAGTTCCGTATCTGATACGGGGAACATACGCGGCTGGCGATAACCTTGTATCGTCCTGCCGGTAAGGCGTTCCAGAATTTCTTTTGAACGACTGACATCCGAAGCCTGTGGCTGCCAATGGTCACATCCATGCGCAGCAACTTCATGCCCTTCGTCCATAATGCGCCGCATCACTTCCGGCGCATTTTCTGCAAAATTGCTTGTACAAAAGAAAGTAGCTTTCACCCCGTTTTTTTTCAGGCAGTCCAGTATCTTGTTCGTACCATAGACTGACACTTTCATTGCTTCATCCAGCGGAAAGTCTACACCATGCTCACGAGGTACATCAAATTCTTCTGTATCAAAACTTAATAATATCATTACAATATCAAGAATTACAACTGCTGCATATCATGCAGACGTTTATAGTAACCGTTTAACTCTATGAGTTCTTCATGCTTACCACGTTCCACAATCTCACCCTCATACAGTACACAGATTTCATCTGCATTCTTAATCGTAGAAAGACGGTGGGCAATAGCAATCGTCGTACGTGTTTTCATCAAACGTTCCAACGCTTCCTGTACAAGACGTTCTGATTCGGTATCCAAAGCAGAAGTAGCCTCATCAAGAATCAGAATCGGAGGATTCTTCAAAATAGCACGCGCAATACTGATACGCTGACGCTGACCACCGGACAATTTTCCGCCACGGTCACCGATATTCATATTATATCCTTCCGGTTTCTCTATAATGAAATCATGCGCATTGGCAATCTTCGCCGCCTCTATAACTTGTTCCATTGTCGCATTCTCCACGCCAAAAGCAATGTTATTGAAGAATGTATCATTAAACAGAATAGCCTCCTGGTTTACATTACCAATCAAACTGCGCAAATCCGCAATACGTACATCACGAATACTTGTTCCGTCAATGGTAATATCACCTTCCTGCACATCGTGGTAACGCGGCAACAAATCGACTAATGTAGATTTACCGGATCCCGATTGGCCAACCAGTGCGATTGTTTTTCCTTTGGGAACTGTCAGGTTTACATGCTTCAACACCTCTCTCTTACCATCATAGCTGAAAGAGATATCTTTAAATTCGATTCTATCATTCAAACCTTTCAACGGTTTCGGATTCGGAATCTCCTTAATCTTATTCTCTGCTTTCAGGATTTTATCCACACGTTCCATAGAAGCCAAACCTTTCGGAATGTTGTATCCCGCTTTAGCAAAGTCTTTCAACGGATTGATTACACTATACAGGATAACCATATAGAAGATAAATGTCGGAGCATCGATGGTTGCATTCTGTCCCAAAATCAATGTACCACCAAACCACAGTACGGCTACAATCAGAATAGTTCCCAAAAACTCACTCATCGGATGTGCTAATGCCTGACGTATAGCAACTTTATTCGAAGCATCACGCAATTCATTACTACATTTGGTAAAACGATTAATCATCTTATCTTCTGCAATAAAAGCTTTGATAATACGCAATCCACCCAATGTTTCTTCCAATTGCGACATCGTATCACTCCATTTGCTCTGTGCCTCCAATGACTGGCGTTTCAGTTTTCTTCCGACCGCTCCCATCAGCCAGCCCATTCCCGGCAATACGACGATGGTAAAAAGCGTCAACTGCCAACTAGTTATAACCAAAGTGATAAAATAAAGAAGAATCAGAATCGGACTCTTCATCAACATATCCAACGAGCTAGTAATGGAGTTTTCCACCTCTCCCACGTCACCACTCATACGAGCTATGATATCTCCTTTTCTTTCTTCAGAGAAAAAAGACATTGGCAAGCGCATTACTTTTGCATATACCATAATACGAATATCACGTACCACTCCTGTACGCAACGGGATCATGACAGCTGAAGAAGCAAAGTAACAACCCGTTTTAAACAATGTCATTATCATCAGGAACAACCCCAAAAATATAAGGGCTATAGTAGGACCATTATCCATTATCATTTGAGATATGTAATAATAGAAGTTATTCTTGGCAACATCCGCTAAATCACCACTCCCCCATTCCATAAAATGGTATACTTTATCCGCTCCTTCTGTTTTAAACAAAATACTCAGAATAGGAATCAAGAAAGTGAACGAAAATACATTGAATACAGCAGACAAAATATTCAGCAAAATAGCCCAGCCGATATACTTCTTATAAGGCGACACGAAACGTCGCATTAGTTGTAGAAATTCCTTCATTATTTACCATTAAAAAAGTTAAGACCGCAAAGATACAATAAAACTGATTAACAGACAGTAGTTTCAGCTAATTATTAACGCGATTTATCGAAAAGCGTTCTTCAATAAATGAAAAATGACTTAATAATTCTCTTTCAGCCAAATCCCCAAAAAACGATCATATATCTGACAGATTCCCATTTCCTGAGTCACGAAATCCTTTTCCAGTAACCCTTTTAGTGCTGCCTGGACTGAACTAGCAGAAGCCAGTCTGTATTTTCTAATGAAAGCACCGGAAGTAACAGCTTTAGCCTTTCCCTCTTTAGTGATAGCAATCAGTAACTCCTTTTGCTTTTCCGGCAAACGAAAAAGGATTTCCGAATAAGTATATCTGAATGAATCAATAATCTGCCGAATAGCCTCTGACACCATTTCCACTTTACAGACTCCGTACTCCGGGGTCATATCATAAAGTGTATTCAACACTTTTTGTATATACCATGTGATTCCTTCAAACTGTTGATAAACTGTGATAACAGCACTTTCCTCTATTTCTTTGCCTGCACGTTTGAAATGCATACCTGCAAAACGAATGTATTCTTCTAAAGGAATACTTTCCAAATGCATCATTGACACACTTTGATAAAAAGGTCTGGAAGGCGTCAAAAACATATTCCCCATCACATGCCGCTGGCTCCCGGCAAAAATGAAATGCGCATTATTACAATGCTGCACATAAGTCCGGAGAGTAGCCTCTACATTTTTCTCTGCATACCCGGTAATCTGCTGAAATTCATCAATGGCAATCAAACAAGGCTTATCCGCTTGCTCTAAATACCGGAAGATTTCATCGAGCGTAGTAGCCGGAGCTTGTATATCTCCTAATCCCAAATTCAAAGAAGGCATACCATTCACATCAAAAGAGATACTGGCTTGCAAAGATTTCACACATTCCCAAAAGCTCTGCAAAGCTTTCTTCCCCACAGGTTTCAGTACTTCCAGAATCTCTTTACTAAGTGCAAATACCAAGTCGCGCAATGACCGACTGTCATATATATCAATAAAGAAGGTGTAATAGCCCTGCTTAATTTCAGGAAACTGAAAACAATGACGGATCAGCCCCGTCTTTCCCATTCGTCGGGTAGAGACAAGAGCCAGGTTATTCCCATTCATCACTTCGCGTACCAACTGTTCGCTCTCAAAACGGCGATCGCAAAAATAATCAGCAGACACATATCCACTTGTTATAAAAGGATTTCTTATCATAGCCTTCATATATCTCACGTTATTACGCAAAGATAATTATTATAAAATAATAAAATGCACATCTCATGCATTATTTCATCATCACCCTTGCCCAACAGCCACCACATGATAATAAACTCCACGTGTTTTCCTGAATGACTTTACTCCCAGCTTCTGCAAAATACGCCCGAAATAATTAACCTGTCCGGAAGAAATCTTCATTTTACTTGCCTTTTGTATCCGCTGAAGTATATCTGCAGCAAGTAACCATTCTCCCTCTTCTTCCTCTTCCGCTACCCGGTAATACACCTGGAACAACTGCTCGATTGCCGGCGACTGCTCAAACTCCCGGTTCGCCTCCGTCATAATAGCCTCTTCCTTCTCATCAAACCAGTAACGTTCATTACTACGCAGCAGTGCCATTGCCTGCGCATACAATTGCTCATAGTCAATAGGGCAGACCACATCAATCACTCCAGTCACCTCAACACCGATAAAACGGCGACTGCCGGAAGTATCCGTCAACAGATCCTTATGATTACTCGTTCCTATAAAAGAGGCATACCGACGAAGTTCCTCCACAGCCGAAGCATTCGGACGTCGTGTGTTGACAACGGGCTTTTGCAGAATATGCTTGAGGAAAGACTGCTGATTGATGCCAATCTGATCGAACTCATCCATATTAATCAATAAAAAACGATTCAAGTATAGCTCGGCATCCCGCTTCCGGCTGAAATCAATACTATCCGTATAATAAGCCTGCAAGCATGGAGGCAAAATCAACCGGCAAAATGTAGACTTACGATAAGCCTGTGGACCTATCAATATAGGAGAAGTGCTATTTGCATGATTCTTTCCCATTCCACGCCAATGCGCTATCATACTAAGAAACCAACGACGAAACAATTGCGCCCAATGAGGATGATCACAAGGAACTCGTTTGGCAAGATCGCCAATATGATCCTTACCATCCCAATGAGGAAGGTCATAAAGGAATTCCTCGATAGGCTGATAAACCGGCACATGATCCGAATTCAGGTAACGTACCACGTCTTTATCCCACAGCTTAAGCCCTTCATAATGTGCATTCATTGCAATACTTGCCATCAACCGTTTATCCACCGGATGAAAATAAAAATTAAAGCTGTTCCGTTCGCGACATTCCACTTGTGATGTCAACTGGTTGAAACGAAAATCATAACGCCGTTTCATAAACTCATCCATCTGCATGACAAATAATTGTTCCGGCAACAGACTACTTTTACTCGCAAATCCCTCACAAGTGCGGTATACATTCCGCACGGTTCCCCGAACCAATGTATCGTCCTTCGGCAAGCGATAATGAGCACGAGACCATCGCACTGTATCTTCCTCCGGAATACCGGCACGGAAACAATGTCCTGCTAGGTTAATCAACAGCGATTGTTTGTCTCCTTCCGGTTGATAATCAGTCTCTTCATCCAACGCACGTGCAAAAGCAGCTTCGAAAAGAACAGAAAGTGCATTACACTTTTCATATCCCGGCGCAAGCCGTTGCAACGGCGAAGTTTCCGTTTGTACCCGTTCGCGATAAGTCACCTCACCCGGCATAGCGGCAGGCTGCTTCATATAAATAGGCATTGCTTCGGGATTAAAATACAAGTGCGGGTCAAAAGTTAAACGACAATATTGCTCCAACGAAGGTACTTTCAGCTCGATATCATAAGGAAGTTGTGGCTGATAAAATTTCACCGCCAACCGATAGGCATGCGCATGAAAAAGCTCCGCTTCTTCAGTAGTTGTCGGCAAACGATCATTGGGATAAGTAAAGCGTACCCATACTTTCACAGACTTTCCGGAAGAACCGGTGAAAGCTAAGTAAGTCTGCGGAAGCTCCTTTACCCGTTCTTTCACCTCATCCGCTTCCATGTGTCCGGACAAGTTGTTGACCTGAATCATCACAATTCCGTTGTATTCACTCATCGTCGTTATGCCGCCTTTGCGAAAAAAAGCAGCTGCAGGTATCAGCTTCGGCACTTTCTGTACATAGTCATTTTTATCACCCGGAAGCATAAAAGGCAGGACTTCTCTCATTTTTGAGACAGGCTGTGTTTTGGTTTCCACTTTCATTTGCTCCACGAGCTGTTCAATTCTTAACGTACGCATAGTGTTCACCTTGCCATCGTCTCTTACCAGTGTTATTCTCATTACTTTATTTATTTGTCCTGCATGTGTTTTGTAGGGCGATTATTACGATACAAATATACTGTAAATATTCCACACAAACAACTTTTCAGAGAATACTTATTTTATCTTTCTACTAGAAAAGATTTTTGGTTCTTCGTCAAATTTGGTGGTACTTCTTCTATTGTGAATAAATAATCTTCGCTCTCAGTAGTTTAATTCCTGCCCTATTGTACATCTGTCTTTTTACCGCTTTAATTTTATTCACTGTCCCCTCCAGTAATCCGTTACTGAAGGGGATATCAATAGCTGCCTGTACTGCCTCCCAGTCTTTTTTCAATACCATATGCAAAGTTCGTCAGTGCCATATTCCGTGTTGCCTTCGCTTTTTCTAATCCACTTTCTAATATCCTTATCATAAGTGTTCCCACTTAATTCATATCTCTGAAATTACTGACACACGCTTAAAAG
>NZ_GG774950.1:88926-236359 GCF_000162555.1 Bacteroides sp. 3_1_23 | reverse complement strand
AATATNACGGGAGTAGTAACTGTGCAATCGGTGACTGAAATGCCGCAATAAGGACAGGAAGCCCCTTTGCCAGCCGTATGTAGAAAGACCGTCAATGAGCCAACAGCTTCAGAGATACCATCTTGTTGCAGATTATCGTAGCCAAGACTGAATCTGAAATCATGGAATAATCCCCTATTTGTAGGAGCTATTTTCTTTTTTTGATGTATATTTGTACGTTGTAGATATGACTTGTTGCATTGTAACTCTTAATGATGTGGTGTCTTTAAAGTTACTAAAAAGCAAACATATCTACAACTTTTAATAGGATTAAGAAAGAAGAAGACAGTTGAAATAAAAAAGAGATTACCACCAAATTTGACGAAGAACCTTATATCCATCGCAGGCAAAAGTTTCCGCTTAAGCCACATACCCAGAAGTAATAAAAGGATTCTGATTCATAACGATAAAACAATTATTCTTTATACCAAAGATAACGATTCTTAGCTATCATGCAAAAAGAATGATTGTATAACAATAAAACATTAATTCCCTACCAACCACTTTTCTATATTTCTCGTTTCAGCACTGAAATTCACACCAATCTTGAAGAGTTTTCGTGAATCCGTTTCAAATGGTCGGGAATAATGCTTGTCATTTATCTGTTGCAGAGCTTCTTCCGCTGTACCATTCAGTTTAAATTCCATGATGTAGATGAACTTGTCAGTCTGCAATACCATATCCACACGGCCTTCACTCGTATGATATTCCGCTTTTACATAAAAACCGACCAGTTTACATACAATATAAAGTACATTCTGATAATGTAATTCCAATTCGCGGGCAAGCTCGTATGGAATATCAGAAAAGAAACTTTGCAGACGACGGAAAAAAGATTCGTAATCACCAGCACGTACCTCACGAACAAATTTTTGGATTTCAAAGGGAGATTCCACTTTATTGACGTTCGCATAATAAGGAAGCAGAAAACGGATAAATCCTTCCTCCACTTCACGATTAGGAAAACCTAAACGGTAAATACCAAATTCTTCATCATACCCCTTAATAGTGAGGTATCCACTCTGATAAATCACCGGAATAGGATTGGTAGATTCAGAATCTATACTGTTCAGTACCTGTTCATCGGTTTCTTCATGGGCCATCCGATGAAGGTCGTAATGGTGTTTCTTCAGCAATTCCACTAAATAAGTGGGAGTACCTGTTTCAAACCAGTAGCTTTTAAACTCATTCCTATCAAAAGCTAAAAGCAGACTGAAGGGATTATACATTCCTTTGGAATTGTGCGTGAAATGATAACCATCATACATTTCTTTCAACCGGGCACATATCTCTTCATACGTAACTCCCTGAACATTGGCAAATTCATGAAGTTCGGCATCCAGATTATCGTATAGTTCCTGTTCGCTCACACCACAAATGTCTATATACTTATTCCACATTGAAATGTCATTCAGGTTATTCAAATCACTGAATACACTGACTTTACCGAACTTGGTAACTCCCGTCAACAAAGCAAACTTAATACAGCCGTCCTGACTTTTCAATGCACCGTAGAAGGCCTTCAATGTATTGCGGAAACTTTTTTGCAAAACATCATCACCAATAGCCTGCAACATCGGCTTATCATACTCATCCACTAGGATCACCACACTTTGCCCCTCTTGCTGACAGGCACGCTTAATAATCCCCTCAAAACGCATCGCTAAAGATTTCTCGGAGGGCTCTTCGCCATATATCTTCTCCCATTCCACCAACGCCCCATTCAGTTTATTCTCCAAACTTTCTGGAGTATCGTATTTTTCCGTATTAAGATCAAGATGTAATACAGGATATTTTACCCAATCTTTTTCCAGCTTCTCCATAGCCAGTCCTTCAAAGAGTTCACGCTTTCCTTGAAAGTAGGCTTCAAGCGTAGAAATAAGCAGACTTTTGCCAAAACGGCGCGGCCGACTCAAAAAATAGTAGCTTCCGGTTTTCACCAATTGATAAACCAATGCTGTTTTATCTATATAAAAATAGCCACCTTTACGAATTTTTTCAAAATTCTGTATACCGATAGGGTAAATCTTGCCACTCATATTTCAATCTGTTTAAGTTCACATCGTACAAATATACATATTATCTCAATATAAAAAACCAAATGCCCAAAGAGGAATTACATTACGCATTCCGTACTCAATATCATCTTTCACAACATACGCATTCTCCACATCATGCACCTGCTTCTGCGATTTATTCTTTCCACCTACTTCAAAGGTATAACCACCCACCGTAAAATCAGAAACGTCTGATGTGGTTACCGGACATACAACTCGCAAAGTAGAAAAGAAAAACGTTTCGCGCACGTTACCAATATCCGGTGTATTGTCAGAAAGCGCATAAGCCAAATTCGTATTATTCAGATACACCTTGTCCACTTTGCCTAAAAGTCTGACACCTTCCGTCTCTGCCCGAAGCTGATTAATTATTCCAGCCTTTTCCAGATAACACATCAAATCAGAAACCGTATTTCTATTCATATCAAGCAAAGTCGCCAACTTGGTAAAATTAGGTTTAAAAGGAACACTTCTCGCTATGATATACAACAGCCTTTTCAATTTCAATGCTGTTGCTATATTCATATTCGCAAAAGTCGGTATATCATTTTCCAAAGTCTGTTTAATGATACTTTGTAAACGAAGCAAATATCCCTTTTCCTGAAAGAAAGGATAATAACCATGTTGCAGATACTCCTTAAACAACAAAATAGGACGTGCCTCGGAATAAGGAAAATCTACTTTATGCTTCAGTATATCTTCTAAAGAATAAACTGATAAATGATAGCCATACGAAATAGCGAGGTATTCGCGGAAAGACAACCCCATCATACGATATTCCAACTTTCTGCGACTCAAATCAGCCTCTCCGACTTCCAGATCCAGTATGGAGGAACCGGTATATACAACTTGTAGTCTGGGAATCAGATCGTATATATTCTTTATCTCCCGGGCCCAACCAGCATACTTATGTATCTCGTCAATATAGAGTTTTTTTCCTCCATGCTGATAGAAGTCCATCGCCAGATCAATCAGTTTATGTTCCGCAAAATACAAATCATCAGCTGTCACAAACAACGTCTCGTCAATATTATCATACAACTTGATATGTTGTAAGAGCATGGTTGTTTTGCCAACACCACGTGGACCTAAAATTGCAATAAGCTTACTATCCCATTCTATCTCATCATGGAGATAACGGATAAAATCAGTGGATATGTTACTAAGCAACATTCGATATGACCTATAAAGCGTATCCATTCATTTCTTGTTTTAGGGTTATACAGACAAATATAGAGTAAATTGCCGAATAAAACTAGCACTTTTAAGAAAAACTGCAGGTTTCATTCGGCAATTTCACTCTGATTAGAGAAATAAACAGAATCTAGTGCACAATAATGCACATCCCTACTATAAATTTCATAATGCAGTTTCATATACTGCAACATTAAAGTAGTTTTTCCCGCCCCTCGAGGTCCCCTAATAGCCACCAACTGAACATCCCAATTGATTCGACGCATCAATGCCCTTATTATCTCCGTCGGTGTCAACGACAACTAACGGTCTTGTTTTGCAAAAAGAGTTTCCATACATTCCTATACCTTAGTATTATTGAGATACAAAGACAATCATCTGCTGTTTACAAACAGCAAATGGGCACGTTCTCAACAAAAGATGCCTCAAGCCAATATCTACCATATAACATTATCCAAAAGGCCTCAAAATTATTTATCACAGATATTATAATGTTTCACCTGATACAATATGAAACACTCCAGCAATTCGCTAAGATATTTTTCAACTGACGAAAAAGATAATCATCACGCTCAAAAAAACACATGACCTTAAATAACTTGACAGGAAATAACGAAAAGTAAAACAATAACTTGTATTTGTCCTTTCATATTCTTATATTTGTAAGACTGAATACCAAAATGAAAAGCATGATTGACACAACGGCAAAGATAGCCCCAAACGCACAAATAGGAAAAGGAACTATTATTGAAGAATTTACAGTCATCGCTCCCAATGCTATAATTGGAGACGAATGCAAAATTCATCGTAATATATTTATTGATTCAAACGTAATAATCGGGAACAGAGTCAAAATACAAGATAATGTTATGATTCCTCATGGCGTGACACTGGAGGACGGAGTCTTTGTCGGACCATCGGTATCTTTCACAAATGACAAATATCCACGTTCCATAAATCCTGACGGAACATTAAAATCATCCGAAGATTGGGACGTCAGCGAGACTGTGGTTAAATATGGCGCTTCTATCGGAGCCAACGCGACAATTTTGTGTGGGGTAACTTTAGGAGAATGGTGCATGGTTGCCGCTGGTGCCGTTGTTACCAAAGACGTGCCGGCATATACTCTAGTAGCTGGAAATCCTGCAAGAATTGTAGGACCTGTGAATTTCTGACCTTTGAACAAACACCTACCAAAATCAATATTATGGAAAACAATCTGATTCAAGCGGCAGTGAACTATGTTCATAATCTGGACTGGAGTGATATCTTCACAAATATTTCTTCAAACAAACTTCTCTTTCTCTTATCTATCGCGATACCAGTAATCATTCCATTGTTCAATATCTACAAAAGAATTGTAAGGATCAGAAAAATTGTAATATTAAAAGTTTTGAATTGGATGTTGGTGTCACAAGTCGATCTGGCACGATATAAGATAAGAGCCATATTTGACATTACCTTGTTTATTATAACAATAATTATTTTCTTTATAACCGATGGCCAATACAAGTGGTATGCAATGATAGCAGTCGGAGGGATAGTAATCACCGAATGCTGCGCCAATTACAGGCATATACTACAACGGATACCGTTCAAACGGATAAAAGAATTTCCCTATCTTAAATATGAACAAGCTTCACTAATTATCCCCAAAGGATTAGTCGGTATATTGTCCACCACATTAAAGGAAGTAAAAGACATACCTGCTAATCCCAGAATGATGAAAATTCATTTTGCCACTACTGACGAATCATACGAAACCCGCCAGGTGATAACAGATAAATCTATAATTGAAAGAATCATAAAGAACGAGATTGTTGCCTATTATGATAGCCTGACAGAAAAAATCAGAGAAAAAGGATATGACCGAAGTCAATTTTTCTATATAGAAAATGAAAATGGGCACAAAGAATTTATATGTGATATATTAAAGGGTATATATTCTCTGGAAAACGTTTATAATGCCATTATACAAGTCCAGTCAGATATCACAAAAGATGGTTCTATCCGCTTTATTGGTGATAAAGTGGGAATTAGAGGTTATAAACTGGAAAAAGGCGAACTTTTATTAGATATATACGAAACGGATCATTTTACATTTAAAGTTTTCAAAAAAATATTCAAGGACCGCAGATTCAAGAGAATCTTTCAAGAAATTATATGCAGGACCAACAAAGCAAATGATAACATAAAACTTTTGTTGGTAGAATCGCTAGCCTTCTTGTTTTCTTCTTTCGGGATTGATATAATTATCGGAGGCAGAGATGCCAGCGGAGCTAAAAAAATGTTGGTAGCAGCAAGAAGCGGAAATATAGAGAGCGACAACAGATCCACTTTGCACGTCCCTGTCAATGAATCCTTTTCCCGGACAGATTTGGTTGAACACGACCAATATTATAGTCCTTATCATTGCGTACTTCGCGGCATTAAGGAAGAGTTAGGAATTCCGGAAGAAATCTGCAAAAAAACATCTGTATCGTTCCATGACTTTGCCATTGTATCCGATGAAGGAGAGATTGGCTTAGGATGTTACGTCGACTTTTCTTTTGTCATGCCGCTGGAAGAAGCGAGATTATATCCGGGACAAGACAAGTATCTTGAACTTGCTGATATCCTGATAGTACCTTATCCGCCTTTTAAATGGTCTCCATTCGCTTATGAAGATTATTTTTATAAAACGACAGGCAACGAAAAATTCTGTATGCAGTGGCAAAGTTTTACGACACTGTTATATCAACGAGCTATTTTAAGAAACGCCGAGGCGTCTATACCCATAATATGGTTAGTGGACTCTACTATTATACTGACTTTGCTTTTCTTATTGACAAATTATACTCAGATTGATTTAACGAGTACGATCATTTCTTTAATATTAGGAGGATTGGCACTCTTTATAATGAAACGACTTAACAATAAATCTGTGCACAAACTTACTTACGGAGAATTCCTGAAACCTTTCGTTCCTCAATGGAATGGGGATGTAAGAGTTTTACAGTCAACGATGCACTCTCAAATCGTCAAAGGATCAAGAAAGGAAACAAATCCCATAGCCAACGGTATCATGTTCGGATTAAACACCCCCTCCACGCAGAGACTGAAATTGTCCGACATTCATTTGCTTACTCCCCCATTCTGTACCATCCGACGTGAGTTCGTTAATTTTACAGAATATCCTATCAGTTTTTACTATGTTGCAGAAAAAAACGGAAATACCGGAAACAGCTTGTCTTTTATCAAGATACCATATGCTTTATCCAGTGATGACTTATCTTTGTTATTAACTGTTAAAACAGAAAAAGGCCATATTGTCTCCTATAATTTCACTCAATCCATCCATTCCGATATTATACTGGATTTTACTAAAACACTAGATGAAAAACAGCTTAATACATTTAGCAAATACTATAGACTAAACAGATATTTACTAAAAAAAACACCAATCGCTTCCTTAGATGAGAACTTTCAAAAAAGATGGTTTCCTTTGGATTTGTTTAATGCCGGTAACGACTACTTCTGGTCTGTCATCGACATGGAAGATAAACAGGAAAAACACGACAGTTATGATTTTGACTTTAAAATTGGCAAGAAGACCCAACCACGTGATTTGTATATGGAAGTGATCGCAAAGAACATGGATAGAAGCTGTTTTTCAATCAGACTTAATGGCCATTTGAAGGATATGGAAGCTTTTTTATGCGCTTTTACCTCCAGAAATGACAACAGAAGGAAAATGAGCGATTTGGATATTTATATGATGCAGCTATTTCTTATCAGAATTGGAATAATATATGCAAAAAAGAAATAGTAGCGATTATTCAACATTGAACATTTATATATAAACAGAAAAGAATTTCCAAATCCAATATGAGAGTTTCTTTCCACCGTGCTGATAGAAGTCCATTGCCAGATCAATCAGTTTATGTTCTGCAAAATACAAGTCATCAGCTATCACAAACAAGATTTCGTTCATATTGTCATACAACTAGATATGTATGTTACAAGAGCATAGTTGTTTACCAACTCCACATGGACTCAAATTTCATTCGGCAATCAAGCCATCTGCTATATTTTTTAGGAATATTCAGTAAATGTCCTTAATTCACAATGAAGTAGTTGCCTTATATTTCTTATTTTAAGAATATCCCTAATTATGACATCTAATAAGAAGCAGGTTTATTGCCAATTTTGTAAACCTCTATTTTATTTATACAAAGAAAGGGCTCGAAATCGAGCCCTTTCTTTTACCTATTGCGGATATGCATAGAATGCAACGCCATTATATGTGCACCACTCTGAATAAGATGGCACTTCTTTTTCATTCATTACCAATATACAGTTTATACTTTCTTCAGCATAAAAAGCGTAAATAGGAATTGTACCAGCAGGAGGTGTTTGATAAGGGCTATATACATATCCTTCAATTCCTTCATACTGAGTCCATGATAAATATTGATTAAGTTCAGCTTCTCCTCCTCTAGCCAAATATATATGATTGTGTCCATTCGAGTCATAAACTCTATAAATTGGAATTGTATTAGCTTCTTGAGTCTTATGTACATAAAAGCAAGCTCCGTTTTTAGCTACATTATTAGTTGGATAGCTAATATATTCTTTTAGATTTGTTGTATAAAGGCAGTCATATACATTCATGTCATATAGTGTATACATTGGAATAAGATTCATTGTCTGAAGTTTTTTACCTTCCAAGTAGTTTTCAACCGCTTTTTTTATTTGCTGCTTCTTTGCGACATCTGATATAAATTCATATATAGGAAATGTTTTATTCCAATTAATATCTACTAATGCTGCATTTTTATCACTTACAGATTCTTCCCATTGTGTCTTGTTAAATTGTATACTCGTTAAACCTTCAGTTGAAGTTAACGAATAATTAAGTCCACTATTAGTACCCCCATGATAACTGATTTCAACATCCCAATTTGAATTTTTTTTATTAAGATTTTTAACTTCCGTTGTTTCATGTGATCCATTTCCACTAGCACCAAAGATTCCTATACTCGTTTTGGCTCCTGCTTCTACTATTTTTTTCTTTTCAATATTATTATCAGTTTCAGTTATTACAGACCTATAATTAAATTGTAACCTTCCACCAATAGATATATCAAGTAATACATGAGTACCATATTCTTCAACAAACTGTTCGGGTGTCATCTTATTTAAATTATTGATAAATGCAGTTGACAAATAAGGAATTAGGTCATTTGCATCCACAACATCCAAATAAAGTCTCTTTATCCTTTTTATAATATCTACACGTGCAAATGAGTATTTATTAGAATATGAATATCGCTCATTTTTTTCTTTTGTCACCTTAGCACTACCAGATAATGATAATGGCCCTATTTTTAATCCTCCCGATCCTCCAGTCACCTTCTTATCCTTTATTTCTTGTAAAAACTCCTCTACATTCGCTCCAGCATAAAAGTCTTCATTCGCAATTATTGTTGCAGGATTATAAAATCAATCTTTATTATTGGGATCTCCAATAAAAGATTTGATATCTACGACCAGTTTTTTTGCATTATCTACATGTAAATAATCGCCAGTAATATCGTAGCTAAATCCTAGCAAGTCATATTCTCCATCTGACGCCTGTCTAGTTGTAACCTTACTTGTTTCTATTTCACCTACTTGTAAAATCTCCTCCATATCCGAGGTACATGCCTGAAAAAGAAGAACAATGAGTAATGATAGATAAATTTTCATCATAATAATAGTCTTTAATGTTTAACAATACAACAAATATAAACATTTATTTCTCACGTCCAACAAACACGAGTAAAATATTTAAAAAATAGCGCTTTTAGAACTGTTATTCTTTTTTACCACAACTTTCATTTGTTTTTTTCTAAAAGTTCCCCATTTAGGAAAACCGTTCTAACTTTCCCTGCTGCCTACATGTGAAATATCATATGATGATACCCCCGCATAGACCTAAAGGTTACGTCGCCTTTAATTAACGCCCTAACGATAGCATCATTACAACTTAAAGAATAATTAAGCCATGTTTAAATGATTAATACGAAAACGCACTTTCAACACGAAGGTTAGATTTAAAACATCAAAATAAATATGAATGGAATTAAAAAATTGTAAGTTTTATAACATAATATTTAAAATGGGGAAAGAAATACACAAATTGAAGCAACTCCTAAAATTGTTTCTCCAGCTTTTAGTTCACTTCAATTCGTCTGCTTTAATATATATTAGCAATATTGCGCCAACAGCTTTGCTAATAATACAATTCTCATTTACTCGGAAATATCCTGACCTAAAATGCAAAATCAATATATGAAAAAAATATTCATGCAACAATAATTATTTAAGCACATTTCTCACAGCAGTCTCATAAGAAACATCTATTTTATGATAATGGTCATTTAAGATCGTAACACTTCCATTTATAATTCTTTGTAAACTTCTCCTCAATGCACTAGAATCATCTTGGGGTATTATTTCACCCATAGATTGATCAATTGCTGTTCTCGCCCAGCCAACATCTGTAGATACAATATAATTATTAAACCGATAGGCTTCCATCAAGACTAGAGCAAACGATTCTTCTCGTGAGGTCAATAAAAAAACTTTCGATCTATTGTACCACTCCCAAAGTTCCTTTTTATCATAAATTGGACCTGTAAATATCACAGAATTCTTTAAATGAGGATTATTAACATAGAACTCTTCAACCAGCTCTTTCAGATTAGGCTCAACAGGACCAATCAAGACCAATTTCCAATCATCAAAATTCACTTTCTCTGCTGCATCTAGAATCATTTCCGTATTTTTTTCATATGTTCCGAGCCTTCCTACAGAGATTATTAAATTTTCCTTCTCCACACACTTTCGTTCCTTTATAGAAAATGAGTGAAGCAAATCTTCATCAAAGCCATTACTTAGCAAAGCCGATTTATTCTTTAAACTAACCCCACAATATTTCCGTGTTTGCATTTTTTCATACCCCGTAACAGTCTCTATCGAAATTAAATCAGCCTTCTTCAACAATCGAGTTACCAAAAAGCGTTTCCACACTCCCTTAAATCCCCTTCCCTCCTCTAATATTTTAAAAAAATGGTCCAACCAAATTTCCCCATCACATTTAATATACAAGAACCCCTTAGGGTGTAACAGCTTATAAAAATTACCGAGTAACTATTTAAAGCATTCCCCGAATTCTCAAATTAGTGAAACTTTAATTTGCAGGATAGACATATCCAGATATAGATTTAGGAAGAAAATGCCAGCCATCATAGATTTGACTAACGGTCGGATCTGTTGATGTATAATGATTAATTAAATCATCATTATAGTATTCATATAAAGGTATCAAATTATCTCCTATATCTTTATATATATATCCAGATATAGATTCTGGCAATAATTTCCATCCTGGAAAATCTTGGTTTATAGTTGAAATGGTTGTGGTGTAATGATCAAAACTGTTATCACTATAATACTCATAAAGAGGAACTGTTCCATCATATTTTTTTTTAACGACATACCCTTCAACACCACCATATTTCCAACCTGAATATTTTTTCTCTATATCAACTTGTGTGGTAGTATAATGATCCATGCGCTTTTGATTTACCTCATTGGGATTGTCATATACATATATATGCAATGGTAACAACTCTAACATATCTATTTTCGATTTCTCTATATGCTTAATCACAGCTGCTTTTATTACCTGCTTCTTTACAGGGTCAGATATAAACTCATAAATTGGATAAGTTTCCTTCCAATTAATCTCAGTCAAACAGGAATTAGCTAAAGATAATGATTTTTCCCAACTCTGTACATCAACACTTGTTGGCATACCCTTTTCTAAATCATATTTCAAATTTGTACCACTACCACCATAAAACATAACATATAATTCTTTATGTTGATTATCTTTTACTAAACTCTCATCCACAGTATCTATATGTTCCAAATTATAACTTACTCCGATTCCATCTAAAGTTGATTTAAATCCCGAACTCACAGTTCTCCTTTTTGTTGAAGCATCTCTTGCTTTAGTGATAACGGAACGAAAAATTAATTTATAACGTCCACCAATTATGATATCCGTTAGAACATGCGTACCATATCTTTCTACGATCCGATTGGGAGAAAGTCGCTCTAAGTCTTCCTTGAAACTATCTGATAAATATTGAGATAAGCGACTGATTTCATCATTAAAATAAATATGTTTTAGATTTCTAACTAAATCCAAACTAGCAAATGAATACTTACTTGAATAAGAATATTCTGTTTTCAAATAAGCATTATTAGTTATTGTATTTGAGAAGAATACTGTATCTTTTTCATTGCCATAACTCATTGTATATGTTGCCTTTGTTTCTGTCGTAATATTCTTCACATAATCAGCTGATGAATAGCCATAATACATTCGGTCATGTCCATAAGAAGCAGTACCAGACTCCAATCTTCCAGAATGGTCTTGCTTATACTTCTCTACATTCAAGACAGGACCTTTGACTGATAAAGGATGTAAATACTCATTCGTCACATCGTAACCATACCCTACTACATCAAACTTTTCATCACCAGCAGCTCTAGTCATTGTAGTCCATGAAACCACTGAAGTTGAATCGATTAAGAAGTCTTCAAGTTCCGAGCAAGAATAACAAATGGCTAATATAAAACCAAACAACCAATAAATCTTTTTCATAATATTAATTTTAGAGTTAATAATCGTACAAGATAAAAAATATTATCATAAAACACGAGTTAAAATAAATGTTTGTAAACATAAAAGCCCCGACTGCACTTAGTCGGGGCTCATTCTTAATGAAATAAATAACGTATTGTCTCCCGTTCTCGAAAAGTTAGCAACTTTCCGCATAGAAATAATTCATTAATAGTTCCCATAAGCCCCAATATTTAAGTGAAAGCCTTGGAATCCTATCAATGGTGTCAGTAAAGGTATTATACCACAATTTTTCTCATAAAACGATTTATTTCTGTGTTAGAAATTCAACCTAACGAGAAGATAAACAAAAGACTATGGGAAAGGGTTAAATTGGTAGCAATTACAGCATAAGTGTTAATTAAAATTCAATAAACTATTGACCGTAACTAAACCCTAGTAAACCATATTCTCCATCTGACGCCTGCCCAATTGTGACTTTACTGGTCTCTATTTTATCTGGTAATCAAACTTCGTCCATATCTGAAGTATATGCCAGAAAAACAAGAATGACCAATAATCGATAATTTTTATTCACAATAATAATATTTAAAGTTTAAAAATCTAATAAATATAAGCATCTCTCCTTAATGACAAAGCTTATAATATAAATTAAAAATAATTTCCTCCTGCTATTATTCTTTGTTTTATTATACTTATTTGTTTGGGGAAAATCCTATTAGACCACCTTAAATATTATCACCTAGAGTTCTGCCTTAGTTTTTATTAGAAGATTAGCAAACCTTCAAAAATACCAAATGGAAGCCACAGAAGACTTACGAACTAATCATCGTTTATCAGTTCAATCTTCATGCAAAAGTATCCTACAAATTATTGCGTTAAATAAGACTAAAGTAAAAAGTTCATTATTAAACTTTCATTTTTTATATCTACTTTAGCTAGAAATTGAATTATATAATATCCATATGGCATTTGAATTATTTACAAAAAATAAAAATCATCATATATTATATTCTTTATTAAATAGAAAGTGGGCTTATATTTCATATATACCTGAAGTATATTACAAAAAGAAAGATTTACATTATATGCTGTCTCACCAAAATAAAAGAGAAGCTCTTATTATAAGTGAAATTTTTCATAGATTAGGATATAATGTGAAAGTAGCCCTATTTAATGACTCCAAAGAATGTGATAACAGAAAGTATGATATTATTTTTGGCCTTGAACCTAACTTCATAACAATGTGCAAAAAAAAATCCCAAGGCTCTTAAAATATATTACGCGACAGGAGCATATTGGGAACACCAAATAGCTAGTGTAATCACTCAAACAGACTTATTTAATAAAACCCACAATACTCATTTACAATATTCTCGATTAGTCAAGCCACACAATAGTTGTGAAATCGCAGATACTATATTTCAAATAGGGAGTTCATTCACAATCAAAACTTATCCACAAAAACTACAACAAAAAATTAAAATAATTAATCAATCTAGCAATTTTACAGGCCTGTGCAATCTTGAGAAGAAATTAGAAACAACATCTAACACTGAATTCATATGGTTTGGCTCTGATGGTAGTATTTTAAAAGGATTAGACATTGTCATAGAATATTTCATGCAAAACACTCAATTGAAATTACATATAGTAGGTCCCATCGATCCAGATTTCAAAGACTATTTTCAACCTAGAACTAAAAAATATACCAATATAATTTGGTATGGCTTCTTACATACATATTCTGAAGAATTTATGAATATAGCCTATAAAGCATCATTTAATATATTTCCTTCTGGAAGTGAAGGATGCCCAGGTTCTGTTATTACACTAATGCAAATGGGGGTTATTCCTATCGTGTCACCATGTGCAGCTTTTGATAAAATTGAAGAATATGGCTACTTACTACCAAATTTATCCATAAAAGCAATAGACAAGGCTATGCAATGGAGCAGAGCATTATCTCCTACCCAAACCCAAGAATTAATAATAAAAAACATAAGCTATTCAAAACAAAAATGGAATATACAACAATTCGAATATGAGTTTCATAATTTGTTAAAAAGCGAAATCATCAATCATACAAAATGAAAAAACCATATATATTATACGACTCTCAAATATTTGATCTTCAAACAATTGGAGGCATATCACGCTATTTCTGTGAAATTATCTCAAGATTGCAACAACCTTTTGATATCAGTATACGATACAGCGAAAATTACTATTTAAAAAATTCAACAATAGCACGACATAGAATACCACTTCCACAATGCCTATTTAAACGGTATAAGGACAAATTACTTCACAAAAATTTCAAGTACACAAAGAATAAACTTAAAACATCATCTCCTTATCTTTTACATGCTACTTATTATGAACCTTATTTCTTAAAATATATAGGTAATAATCCTTTTGTCATAACAGTACATGATATGATATATGAAAGATTGCCTGATTACTTCTCAAAAGAAGAAACCGAACAAATTATCCAACAAAAAAAAGAAATCTTATCAAAAGCAAGTCGTATTATTGCTATTAGCAAAAATACCAAAAAAGATCTAGTAGAACTATTACACATTGACCAACAAAAGATAGATGTTATCTATCATGGAACAAGCATGCAACGATTTGAAAATAAAATCACCATGCAACTACCTGAAAAATATATCCTTTTTGTTGGCAGCAGATACTCATACAAAAACTTCAATCGTTTTATAGAAGCCTTTTCCTTATTAGCCCAAAAAGACAGTAAGCTATACCTTATTTGCACAGGAAATAAGTTCAGTCAAGATGAAGAAGATCTGCTATCAAAACTACATATTAAAAATAAAACACTACAAATTAATGCATCTGATAAAGAACTGAGCGAACTATACACCCGTGCCTCCTTATTTGTTTTCCCATCTTTATATGAAGGATTTGGTATACCTATCTTAGAGGCTTACGCCTGTCATTGCCCTATTGCAATAAGCAACACTAGTTGTTTTCCTGAAATAGCAGGAGATGCAGCCATATATTTCGACCCTTATTCTGTAAAAGACATAGCCAATACTATAGAAGCAGTAATATACAATCCTCAAAAATCCAATGAATTAATTCAAAAAGGCATTAAACGATTAGAATTATACTCTTGGGAAAAAACCGTTGTAGAAACAGAAGAGACATACAAAAAAACGATACAAGGTTACAATTTTTAAACATACATAACAAACAAGACTGGTAGAAGTATTCAAAGGAACTGTATATACTTCAGGATAGCCTTACTTTCTACCAGAAAAAAAATCATCAGTTTTCAGTATGAACAAAAGCAACGGTTTAATACGATACTGAAGTCGGCGAGTCCTACTTAAACGTAAAAAAACATCTAATAAAGGAAGCTTTTTTAATTGCTCTGCTTCTTGAAAATATTCACGTAAAATAGGTGAGAACAATTGTTTCAATACCAACTCCCTTTCTCTATTGCATTCTTTTGCTGAAAGAGAACTAACGCCACTTGTATCAAAATTACTAATCGTTCGTTTTACATGTCGATAAGAACATCCTTCCAGAATAATCTTCTTCACAAAGAATTCCCAATCCGAAACGATCTTTAAACTTTCCGTATAAAGACAATTGTGAAATAACTCTCTTTTAATAAATGTCGCAGGGTGTCCCAACGAGCGCTCCAAAAAATAATCCACTGTCAAGATATCAGGATAGATAAAAACTGTTTCTTCTCCATCCCCCCTCACAAAAACTAAATCCCCATAAACAATATCTTCCCCAGATAAGAAGCCATGAATATCAGCTAACACGGCAGAATTGTTCAACACATCACCAGAATTCAAGAATAACAGATACTCACCAGAAGCCTTCTGTATCCCTTTATTCATCGCATTATAAATTCCAGAATCCTTTTCAGAACACCAGAAATCTATATACCGTTGATATTCTTGAATAACTTCTTTACTTTTATCTGAACTTGCACCATCTATAATTATATACTCATATTCATTATATATCTGTTCCACAACACTTCGAATTGTTTTTTCCAATCCAGAAGCATTATTATAATTGATCGTAATAATAGAAATCTGTTTCATTCTACTTCTTTTTCAGGTTACCCTTTATGTATTTATAAAACAAACGGCGATACCACTTATTTTTGTGCCGAGCAATTCGCGCTTTGCAATCTTCCAGCTCTTTCTCACAAAGAAACAATCGACGTAAAGAAAGAATTGCACTTCCATAATACAACGAATAACGTCTTATATGTTTCTGATAAATATAGTTCTCAACTTCCGCGATATTCTGAGCAGCGGTTACATTTTTAGAGACCGCCTTAATTCGATAAAAAAACAAAGGTTCTTGTATTTGATATACAATACTTTGCTCATCCAACAATCGTATATAAAATTCCCAATCCTCTAATCCCAAATGCATATCTTCATCAAAACCACCAATCCGGAGCATATCGCTCTTTCTAAAAACTGATGAACAAAAAATCTCGTTGTTGACTAATAACTTTGCATAACCTTTATAAGATACTTGACTGTGATTAGTCGCTTCCCCAAAAAAGCCCCATTGACAATACACCAACAATGTTTCCGGATGATGAGTAAAATGCGACAAGGCCTTTTCTATATAAGTCTCCTCCAATTTATCGTCCGCATCTAAAGGTAAAATATAAGTACCTAACGCTTGTGCAGCTCCTATATTTCTTGCTTTAGAAACACCCCCATTTTCCTGAAAGACATATTTGAACCTCTCATCCTTCTTCACATATTCCAAAGCTATTTCTTCTGTACCATCAGTAGACCCATCATTTACGATGATCCCCTCCCAATTCTGAAAAGTCTGCTTTTCCAATGAATTCAAAGCATCCGAAAGATAAATTCCCTGATTATAACATGCTATAACAACCGAGATGATTGGAGCTTCTTCAGATTTCATTTTAATATTAAATAATAAACAACTTTCTTTATTTCAAATTTTAATTATACAAACATACGAAAAATAACACTAGCCCCAAACAATTACTTTAAAAACTGTCTTTATTCCAAGATAAAACGTAAGTTCCCTTGCCACTTCTATTTTTCTTCATACCTTTGTATCTAACAATTTTTACGCACTATGGATATCGATATTATAATACCCATTTATAATGCTTTTGATTTTGTCAAAAAGTGCATTGAAACAGTAATTGAGCATACAGATCTTACCCAGCACACATTATTGTTAGTCAATGATAAAAGCACAGACGAAAGAATATTGCCCTTATTGAATTCTTTTATAAAAGAAAATCAATCGCTAAATATCATATTAATAGACAACAAAGATAATCAAGGATTTGTCCGAACTGTGAATATTGGCATGCAATATTCACACCATGATGTAGTCTTATTAAATAGTGACACTGAAGTAACCAGAAATTGGCTTTCCAAAATACAAAATTGCGCATATAGTAAACCTGCAGTAGCTACTGTTACTCCCCTATCCAATAACGCGACTTTAGCATCTGTACCTGTTTTTTTGGCAGAAAACACCATTCCTCCAGGTTTAAGTGTAGAAGAATATGCTGACATTGTCGAAAAATGCAGCATGAATTTATTTCCTGAGATTCCTACTGCGCACGGATTCTGTATGTATATTAAAAGAGAGGCAATAGACGATCTAGGTCTATTCGACGAAGAAACTTTTGGAAAAGGATATGGGGAAGAAAATGATTTCTCATATAGATGTTTACAAGCTGGATATAGACATTTATTATGTGATAACACATATATTTATCATAAAGGAACCCAATCTTTCACTCAAGAAAAGACCAATTTGATAAACTCTCATCTACAAATATTAAAAGAGAGGTACCCGGTATGCTTTGCAAACACTGAAGCTTTTGTTCAACAAAATCCGATCTCAGAGATACAACTGAATGTGCGTTATAACACAGATATGTATTCTAAAAAGAATGTACTGATTGTAATACATGAGTTCAAAGCGATCAACGAAAGGAACATTGGCGGAACAACATTGCATGTACATGATTTAATTAGAAACATGCGAAAGGAATTTAATTTTCATGTAATCTATTATTCTGTGGATGATTTCAGATACTATCTAACCTCTTATTTTTCATCTGACGAAATTACTGTTTCTCTAGGCATGTATTCTCAATATACAGCTTTAAATCTTTATAATGATGTTTTCAAGAAAGATATTGAGAGATTGATAACGGCCCTAAGAATAGATTTAATCCATATCCATCACTTAAGAAACATGTATTTGGATATTTTCAAAGTGGCACAAGAGAAGAACGTTCCCTTTATATATACAATGCATGATTTTTATTCAATATGTCCTTCGGTAAAACTCTTCGACGAGGAAACTTTTCTTTGTAGTTATAACAACCAAAGCGGATGTAGTTCATGCATATCAAAAAAGTTTAAGCAGAATATTAATTTCATACCGTTATGGAGAAAAGAATTTTATTCGAATCTTAAATTAGCAAAGAAAATAATCGTCCCCTCTTCCAATACTAAGAATATTGTTTTAGATATATATAAAAGCCTAACAATTGATGTAATAGGACATGGCTACAATCAAGTAAATAAAGATTCGAATTATTCTAACATAAAGAAAAACAAAAAGAAAAGTTTAATATTGCTTTTATTGGTGGGATTTCAGAAGAAAAAGGTTTAAGATATTTAAAAGGGTTAATAGCTGAAGCTAGAAAATCCGAGATAACAATCCATCTCTTTGGAATGGCAGAAAATAAAAAATATAACACCAACAAACAAAATTATATCTATCATGGTGAATATTTACAGAAAGACCTACCTAATCTACTACTTGAGAACGACATTAAACTAGTATGTTTAATGTCCATGTGGCCAGAAACATATTCCTATACTTTATCAGAAAGCCTTACTGCTGAAATTCCTGTAATCACATTCGATTTAGGAGCTATAGCTGAACGGGTAAAAGCAATTGATGCAGGATGGATTTTTCCCATACACAGTACCGCAAAAGATATTTTTAAGTTCATTTTAACAGTCAAATCAGACATCGCTGGAGAATATCAAAAGAAAAAAGAAAACATCAGGCATTATTTAAAAGAAATGAAGTCTGTAAAAGAAATGGCTGATGAATATGCAAGAATATACAAGAAAACCATCAATACGTTTCCTGTTTTAGCTTATGACACCAATGACACACAATCAAAGATTGAATTCTACAAAAAAAGCAGAGAGCTCAATCCATCAAATATAAAGTCGATACAAGAAAAGAAGGAATATAAACGCATAAAAAATATCATTAAAGGATCGGCACCCTTTAAACGCGCATTTAGAGAAATGAAGCTCTATCGTAAGACCTATAAAAATAGCAAGTGGCGAAATAAAATCCTTTTCAAATTTATATGGTATAGAATTATATGTCTTAATACTTGTAGTACTCTTACCAAAAAATATTATTAGATAGTTCATCTTAAAACGATACCATACACATAACAAAAGAAGTCATAAACCAAATTCAATAAAGTTCCATCAAAATGATTAACGTCTTATACATAGCAGTAGGTGAAGGAGGCTCTGACCAAGCATTAATCACTTTAATTAAAGAACTTAAAAGCAAAATAAATCCTTATGTCACATTAGGAAAATTAGCTAGCCAATCAACCATTGATAAATTGAGATCCGAAAATATACCATATAGTATTCTCAATTACGACTTCTTCTGGTACCCCTCAAAGAAAAATTTATGGAATCATATTACTCGTCCCATATATGCCTTTAAATTAAAAAATAAAAAGAAATTCTTTGCCAAACAAATCATAGAATTATCCAAACAATATAAGATTGATATTATTCATACCAATTCTTCTGCATATCAGTTTGGGGCTGCTGCAGCTCAATCACTAAAGATTCCACACATATGGCACCTAAGAGAGTATCAATCTTTAGATTTCGAACATTCACACGCTTACTCACTTCCATATTTAAAGAAACAACTACACAAATCCGGCAATTTCAATATAGCAATAACAAAAGGTATATATAATTTCTACCAACTAAAGGAGGAAAACTCGACTATTATTTACGACGGCGTTTTGAGGCAAAGTTATAAACCTAAAGAACTTCCTAAAGAAGAGTATTTTCTATTTGTAGGACGCATCGTGAAAGAAAAAGGCATCTTTTCACTACTAAATAGCTATAAAGACTATCTACTAAGAGGAGGTACCTTCAAATTAATACTTGCTGGGAACTATTCTTCAAAGACAAAACAAAAAATTGATAGACTAATAGAAAAATACAATATACAAAATAATATTATGCTTAAAGGAATACTACCCACCAATCAAATATATGATCTAATGAATCGCGCAACAGCTTTAATCGTCCCATCACCTTTTGAAGCATTTGGTCTAATTACAGCAGAAGCTATGTTTAACAAATGCTTAGTTATTGGAAAAGATACTGCCGGAACAAAAGAACAATTTGACAATGGTCAAAGAAAATACAATAAAGAAATTGCTCTTCGTTTTACCAACGAACAGCAATTAACCACCCATTTAACAGATATAGAACAAAAACAGATACAACAATACACTGAAATCACCGAACGAGCATATAATTATGTTTCGTCATTATACTCTATTGAGAACAATGCCAAACAGATAGAGCGTCTATATACATCTATTCTTAGAACATAGTTATTTATAAGACGTAAACAAAATTACATGCATTTACAATATCAATAATTATTTTATATTTATCTTTGCAAAAAAAATTAGGCCGTGCTATTTAACTCATTCGAATTCTTAGTCTTTCTACCAATAGTATTCTTATTATATTGGTTTGCTTTCAAAAAATTAAGGACACAAAACTTATTTGTTGTTGTAGCTAGTTATCTATTTTATGGTTGGTGGGATTGGCGCTTTCTTATCTTAATAGCGTTTACTACTTTGTGTAGTTATGCAAGCGGAATCCTACTTGAACGACAAGAAGGACATAGACACATCCAACGCTTAATAAGTATTGCCAACATTGTATTAAACCTAACTATATTAGGAATATTCAAGTATTTCAACTTCTTCTCGGAAAATTTGCAACATCTATTTCAGTGGTTTGGATTTGAATTGGATTGGGTCACATTAGATATCTTACTTCCAGTAGGAATTAGCTTCTATACATTTCAAGCACTTAGTTATACAATCGATATCTACCGTCACAAGATGAACCCCACACATGATATTGTAGCATTCTTTGCTTTTATCAGTTTTTTCCCTCAACTCGTTGCAGGTCCTATCGAGAGAGCGACCAATTTACTACCGCAGTTCGAAAGACAACGAACTTTCGATTACACAGCGGCAGTAGATGGTATGAGGCAAATCTTATGGGGATTATTCAAAAAGATTGTTGTAGCAGACACATGCGCTGTCGCAGTCAATCAAATCTTTGCAAATTATCAAACACTTAATAGTTTGAATCTGGCTTGGGGAGCTTTCTTATTTACTTTCCAAATTTATGGAGACTTTTCTGGATACTCGGACATCGCTATAGGTACAGCAAAGTTATTTGGTATAAACTTACTGCAGAACTTCAACTTCCCATATTTCTCTAGAGATATTGCCGAATTTTGGAGACGTTGGCATATTTCACTCACCACCTGGTTCAGAGATTATATTTATATCCCATTAGGAGGAAGTCGATGTAGCAAATGGAAATCTTTCCGTAACACTATGATAATTTTCTTAGTTAGCGGTCTTTGGCATGGAGCCAATTGGACGTTTATTTGTTGGGGTGCATTTCATGCTCTACTATTTCTACCATTATTACTCATGGGAAGAAACAGAAAGTATAAAGACATAGTAGCTGAAAACAAACACCTACCATCCCTCAAAGAACTTGGACAGATTATTAGTACTTTCATTCTTGTAATGATTGGTTGGGTTATCTTCCGCGCCGAAAATATAAAAGAAGCCTATCAATATATCATTTATATGTTTACTAAATGGCAACCTTCATCACTTGAATATGGAGTTAAATGCATCCAATACATTGCTATTTTGATTATCATAGAATGGATTAACAGACGCAAAATGCACGGACTAGAAATAAATATAAAATACCCTATAATCAGATGGGGAATCTACTGTGCCATATTCTATTATATATTTTATTACTCTAATGAGATTCAAACATTTATCTATTTTCAATTCTAGAACTTTATGAGAAAATTTATATTAAAATGCTTATTCACCATATTCCCTATCATGGTATTAATATACGCATATGGCTTTTATGTGAATTTCTATTTGATAGACCGTCTAACCAAAGCCGGTGATTTAGGGAAACTTGGCTACTTTTACATAGACAAAACCCAAACCAATTTAGGTACACCACTATCAGAGAACAAGGTAGATACATATTATGACAACATACAAAGAAATTACAAAGTTATGACCATAGGAGACTCCTTTAGCCAACAAGGTTTCAGTGGTTATCAAAATTATTTAGCAGCCAAATTAGGAGAAAGAATCCTCAACTATCCTGATCCAAGAGGAAGAGGATATAGTTCTGAAGATATCGCATTGTATTTATTGAATAACGATATATACGCTAGCCTAGGATGTAAAACTGTTATTATTGAAACGGTCGAAAGAGAATTTGTACAGCATATACTTAGCTTTAGAGATATTAAAGACATCAATTATACTCTTGAGAAAGAAGACAATAAGCCAGAAAATAATTTTACAGAAAAAAAGAAGAAAGATTATTTAATGGAAACGTTTAAATATATCAAATATCATTTATACAAATCAAAAAGGCCAGTAAAAGAAGTACAGTTAAACACTGATTGTTTCTCTGTTCCACCATACAACACCTTCTATTTTTACAATGACGATTTATGGAAATTATCAATCACAAAAGAAGAATACAACGCCATTTTAGACAAACTAAACTACCTTCATAAACGCTTTCAAGAAAAAGGCATTGACCTCTATTATATGATAGCTCCCGATAAATATGATGTATACCAACCATATATAATAAACAATCCATATCCGCCTAAGAAAGTAATTGATCAACTAGAAGAAAATGGAATTAACCAACTAAAATGGTTTATTAATCCTAGAGATAATTTTAGAGAAATGATCGCCAGCGGAGTCAAAGACGTTTATCATATAGATGATACACATTGGGCAACTATAGCTAGTGAAACTGTTGGTTATATTATTGCAGATAAGATAGAAAAATCCACCGACTAAATTTACTTTTATGTGATTATTAGCAAGTATTTCATAAACATTATCCATTTCCAATAAAAACATCCAGTAATCACAGACGATCTTTATCACGAGTAATCAACCAAGGCATCAGCCAACTAAAACTTTTATTAAATCGTTCTACATAATAATCACTAGAATTTACTTTTAAAGAAGATACTAAGTGCAATGTAAGTTCCTCCTTGATTTCAGTAGGCACCTTAAGTCTTTTTATCTCTTTATAGAAGCTCCCATGACGCACAGTCTTTCTTCGCCTTCCTATATCAACGAGAGAATGCTCTATTCTATTTACTATATATATGTCTTCCCGAACCCCATCTCCTGTCTTTTGCCCCTTCTTGGTAGTGCTTACATTATGCAAACGAAATTTATTCAATTTTTCATAAACTTCGACTACCATTCCTTGCTTGGCCATTTCTATCCAGAAAAGCCAATCGCCACTATAGCGCATTGAAAAGCAAGACAAATCTTTTATTTGTTCAAAACATTGTTTACGAAAGACAACACCACTAGCATTGTAAATATAATTACGCCAATAAAGATTATGTTTTATATAATCTTCACCATCAAAAACACCTATATTGTGAGGATGACGTAATTGTTTTGAAGTCCAACGGTCAAAATCAGTAGATAGTTGATTCCCTTTTTCGTCTATACAATATGAACCTAGAAAACAGAAGGAAGCACGCGGATATTGATTTAAAACAGAAACAGCTTTCTCTAGAAAAGAAGATTCAGCCGCATCATCACTCTCGGCAATCCAAATATATTTTCCACGGGACAAACTAATCCCTTTTTGCCACTGTGCAAAAGGACTCCCTGTGTTGACAGAATTAATCTCCAAATGAGTGACACGAGAGTTTGTTTTATAATGATTTAAAATAGACATGCTATCATCGGTTGAAGCATCATCCAATAATATAATCTCATAATTCGTATAGGTTTGTGCCAATACCGATTCGATACGTTGTCGTAAAAAACGAGCATAGTTATAATTAGGAATGATTACGCTAACTTCCACCGGATGATTTTCCATTACAAATGCACTATTTATCTTAGTTATTATAACAAACTGATAGCAAAGATACAGATATTATTCTTAAAAAAGACGCTAACCCTCTAATGTTTAGCAAAAAAGCCTTTAACACTTGTCACAACCAAATAAAATGTATACATTTGTAGAATTTTAGTGCAAGCCCCCTTAACTATTTAACTAACATAGTAATAATTATATGAATAAACCAATGGCGAGCAACATAAGTACATCGCTAATTATATCCACCTATAATAGAAGCGACGCATTAGAATTATGCGTTAAAAGCGTGCTACGTCAATCTCTCCTTCCTGATGAAATTATCATTGCCGATGATGGTTCTAAAGAAGACACAGGAGAACTAATTCATCAATTGGCAGCTTCCTCTGAAGTTCCCATTATTCATGTTTGGCATGAGGATTTAGGCTTCAGACTGGCCTCCATCCGCAACAAAGCTATTGCGAAAGCATCTAAAGAATATATTATACAAATTGACGGAGATATCGTCTTACACAAAGATTTCATCAAAGATCATGTACATTTTGCTAAAAAAGGTAGTTTCGTAACCGGTAGCCGTGTATTAATCCGGGAAGGCTTAACGAGAAAAATGTTAGCAGAAAAAAACTGCATCATTTCCATTCACGACAAAAGTACTAAAAACACAATCAACGGAGTACATTTACCTTGGTTGAGTCCACTACTTCAACATTATCGTCAATGGGATGTTTCTTACTCGAGAGGATGCAATATGGCTTTCTGGAAAGAGGATTTGTTAAAAGTTAATGGGTACAATGAAGCTATTACCGGATGGGGAAGTGAAGATCATGAGTTAGTGTGCCGCCTCATCAATAGCGGTGTACGCAAGCGTACCATTAAATTTGCGGGAATTGTGTTCCATCTTTATCATGAGCTACATGGAACGGATAATTTGAGCAACAACCGCAGTATTTTGAACGAGACGAAAGTCAGGAAGCTAACCTGGTGCGATAAAGGAATCATACAAAACTAATATGGAAAAGAATTTGAACTTTTTAGATCGAAACGAATTTAACTACAGTCCATCAAAAGAAGTAGTAGAGGCTTTAAAAAACTTCGATATAAATAAACTTTGTTTTTATACCCGCATTTATGATGAAGGAAAGAAAAGTATATTATCTGTTTTCTTATCCGAACTTTACGATATAGATGAAACACAAGTCTTATTAGGATACGGCGGAGAAGATATTCTGAAGCAAGCTGTACACTACTTCCTGACTCAAGAAGATGGAAATAAAACGATGTTGATTCCCAAGTTCTCATGGTGGTATTATAAATCAATTGCAGATGAGGTGAATGGCCATACTTTGCAATATCCTCTCTACGAAGACGGAAATACTTTTAAATATGACTTTGAGACGCTAAAAGATATGATTCAGAAAGAGAATCCGAAGATTCTTTTACTAGCTTCTCCCAATAACCCTACCGGCAATGGTTTAACTCCAAAAGAATTGGATGAACTGCTTGCAGAAGTACCCAGTCAAACAGTGGTACTGATAGACGAAGCATACGCTTCTTTTGTTTCAACTGATACCAGTTATATCAAAAAGCTGGTTAATAAATATCCGAATTTGATTATTTCCCGTACTTTATCCAAGTTTTATGGATTGCCCGGTTTACGTATGGGATTCGGATTCATGAGTAAGGAGCTGGAAAAATTCAGCAGATACAGCAATAAATATCTGGGATATAACCGGATATCCGAAGATATCGCCATTGCGGCTCTTAAATCGGACGCACACTATCGAAACATCGCCAAACTGATGAACGAAGACCGTGAGCGTTACGAAAAGGAAATCGGCGTGTTACCCGGATTCAAAGTATATGAATCGGTTGCCAATTTTATTTTAATCAAATACCCGATAGAGCTGAAAGAGGCTTTACAAAAGGCTTTTGCTGAACAGAGTTATAAAGTGAAGTTTATGAATGAACCGGATATCAATACTCATTTGCGTATCACATTGGGACGCCCAGAGCAGAACCGGATCGTTATAGATACAATCAAAGAAATAGCATCCAAATGAAAGCAGTAATATTAGCCGCAGGAATAGCTTCACGCTTACGCCCGCTGACCGATACGACGCCCAAATGTCTTCTCAAAATAGGAGAACGATGCCTTTTGGAAAGAGCTTTTGATGCTCTGATACAAAACGGATTTGATGAATTCATCATTGTCACCGGGTATCGCCAGCAGCAAATCGTTGATTTCCTACAGGCACATTATCCAACCCAAGATATTACTTTCATCTATAATGACAGGTATGAATCAACCAACAATATCTATTCATTATGGCTCACCCGTTCCTATACAGATGGGCAGGAGATTTTATTATTAGACAGCGACATTGTATTTGATCCGCAGATTGTAGAGAAACTGCTTCATTCGGATAAGGACGACATATTGGCACTGAATCGTCATGAGCTCGGAGCAGAAGAAATAAAAGTCATCGTGGACGACGCACAAAAGGTCGTTGAAATCAGCAAAGTCTGCTCAATATCCGATGCTATCGGAGAATCTATCGGCATTGAAAAGATGTCAGCTGAATACACCAAAGCGCTATTCCGGGAACTGGAAATTATGATTACTGCCGAAGGACTGGATAATATATTCTACGAACGGGCTTTTGAGAGACTGATTCCGCAAGGATATAGTTTTTACGTTATGGACACCACCGAGTTCTTCTCGGCCGAGCTGGACACAGTAGAAGACTTTCAACAGGCACAGAAGCTGATTCCAGCCAGTCTTTATTAATTAAAATCAGATAGAATGGCTAATTACGACATCCGCCCTCTACAGCTTCGCATATTAAAGAACTTATTAGCTGTTGACAAAGTTTGCAAAGAACATAATCTGCGATATTACATCATGGCAGGCACCATGCTGGGAGCTGTGCGCCACAAAGGATTCATCCCCTGGGATGATGATTTGGATATCGGAATGCCAAGAGCTGATTATGACTTACTAATGGCTAGTGCCAAAGAATGGTTACCGGAACCTTACGAAGCGGTATGCGCTGAGAATGATAAGGAATATCCTCTTCCGTTCGCAAAGGTGCAGGATGCCAACACAACCTTAATCGAGCGTATGCATCTCAAATATCTGGGAGGTGTATATATTGATATATTTCCACTAGATGGAGTTCCGGAAAGCCGCATGGCGCAAAGAATGCATTTTGCGAAGTATGAGTTCTACAAACGAGTACTTTATCTTATTCATCGCAATCCATACAAACATGGGAAAGGTCCCAGTTCATGGATACCGCTATTATGCAGAAAGTTTTTTACCCTTACCGGAGCACAGGAAAGCATCAGGAAGGTGATGAAGAAATACGATTTCGACCAATGCGCATTAGTCTGCGATTATGATGATGGAATGAAAGGAATCATGTCGAAGGATATTCTGGGCACTCCCACTCCTATCCGGTTTGAAGATGAAGAAGTATGGGGAGTACAGAAATACGACGCTTATCTGTCACAGAAATATGGAGATTACATGACCATACCTAAACAAAGTGGACAAAGACAACATAATTTCCATTATTTAGACTTGAATAAACCTTATCGGAATTTTGAAGTCTAATTATAATCACATAAAGGTAAGAAGAAGAAATGAGAATAGGTTTTGACGGAAAACGTGCAGTACAGAATTTCACCGGTCTGGGTAATTATAGCCGCTATATAGTGGATATCCTATGCCAATTCTATCCGGAGAATGAATATGTGCTGTATGCCCCCAAGAAACGGGAAAACAAGAGGCTGGACAAATTAACGAAGCAGTATCAGCAACTACAGCTTTCTTATCCCACTACTTCTTCCTGGAAAAAGTTAAGTTCATTGTGGCGAGTATGGGGCGTTACCCAACAACTGGAAAAAGAAAAAATCGATATATTCCACGGACTTAGTAATGAGTTGCCCCTGAATATACATCAAAGCGAGGTAAAAAGTATTGTAACGATTCACGATCTGATCTTTCTGCGCTATCCGCAGTATTACCATTCGATCGACAGGAAAATATACACATACAAATTCCGTAAAGCTTGCGAAAATACCGATAAAATCATTGCTATCAGCGAATGTACCAAGCGTGATATTATTGAGTATTTCAGGATTCCCGCCGATAAGATAGAAGTTGTTTATCAGGGATGTGATCCTTCATTCATGCATCCTGTAGCAGCAGAGAAGAAAAAAGAAATCCGGGCTAAATATCAGCTACCGGATCACTATATCCTTAACGTAGGAAGTATTGAAGAACGCAAAAACGCCCTTTCAGCGGTGCAGGCACTAACGATGCTTCCTGAACAGATTCATCTCGTCATTGTAGGACGCCACACGGAATATACTGATAAGATTGAACGTTTCATTAAGGAGAATAAGCTAGAAGAAAGGGTACATATCATCAGCAATGTTCCTTTTGATGATCTGCCGGCTTTTTATCAGTTAGCAGAAATTTTTGTATACCCTTCCCGTTTCGAAGGTTTTGGTATTCCCATTATAGAAGCTCTATACTCCGGTATTCCGGTAGTGGCCGCGACTGGATCTTGCCTGGAAGAAGCCGGAGGTCCCGACTCTATCTATGTACATCCTGACGATATCAAAGGAATGGCCGATGCTTTCAAACAGATATACTCCGATACTGAAAGAAAAAAGGAGATGATTGAAAAGGGGCAAAAATTTGCCAAAAGATTCTCTGAAGAAAAGCAAGCGGAAGAAATCTTAAACATCTACAAGAAACTAATGAAATGAACGTACTTAAACATACAATAAAGAAATTTATATATGGCACTCTCCCATATTATTTCATGAAAGGATATAAGCCTGGCTCTCCTTATCTGAAATACTATGAATATATTAAAGAACATGGATATTCAAGACACCTGTATGAATTCAAGGATGAATACGCCAATATGCCTGTTGATGTACAGAAAGATGAGGAAAAAGGCTTATACTATGTTCAAAAAGAAAAGAAGCGACTCTATTTCAGAAAAAGCACTCCAGCCAAGAAAATTCAAAAATATTATAGGGCTTTGAGTATGGAACAAGACAGGCGCTCACCGCACCATTACTTCAACAGCGTTAAAGAAGTGACAGGGAAAGTATTTGTGGATGTCGGTTGTGCCGAAGGCTATTCATCATTGGAAATTATCGAAGAAGCCAAACATGTTTATTTGTTTGAGCAGGACGAGCAATGGTTGGAAGCCATCAGAGCTACCTTCGAACCATGGCAGGATAAAGTGACGATTGTCCAGAAGTATGTGAGTGACCATAATTCTTCGAGAGAGCAAACACTAGATGATTTCTTCAACAACCAGACGAATGAACATCTATTTCTTAAAATGGATATAGAAGGAGCCGAACGGCACGCATTGGCCGGATGCAATAACTTATTCCAGAATTGCCAGAAGCTGGATTTTGCCATTTGCACATACCACTTGCGTGATGACGAAGAAGTTATCTCTGCATTTCTGGACAAACATAACTGCACATATATTAATCAAAAAGGTTTTTTCAGGCATAAAATCCGCAGTGTAGTGATGCGCGGAAGTAAGAAGTAATCATTGATAATCAGCAGAAAGCAATTCACAATAATCATACTTGCACAGGTATGTATCATAGATATGCTTTTCCTTTTTCAATAAGAAACGTGAGATATGCGGTTCCCAAGAAAAGAATTTACGTACGGAACGGTATAAACGGAAGAATAAAATCAGGGATACAATATGCTTTTCTTTCTCTTTCCGTGCCGCACGACGATAAATATAATGAGTAAAAAACTGATCGCTGTAACGAAGGGCCAGACTGACCGTAGATTCGACGTCCCATCCACGCAAAGAAGCATATTCTGTCATGATGTAAGTCAGTACCTCACGCGAAATACACAAACGGCACATATTACGGCATACCATATCACAATCAATATCCGATAGCAACTGCATGCGATTCACGTCGACCAGAGAGAAACTGTATTCATTCGTTTCATTCTGATGAATCAGTATATTACCGGGAGAATAGTCCAAATGGAGAATACCTGCCTGATGCAAAGCAGCAGTGTAGCGCGCAAAAGCAGAAAGTTTATCTTCATTTCCCTCTACTTTCCCATCCATCAGGGAACGGACAGTTTCGCCACCATCATAACAACAAATATAATAGCTATGTGAAAGAAGACCATTCTGAAATTGTTCAATCATAGCCACTGGCTCCGGAGTGTCAAAACCATGCTGTTGGATCTCCATAGAATAAATATAGGAACGTTCTGCTTTTGATTGCCGGAAAAACGAATATACAACGCGATTGATGATGTGAGGCTTCTTAAAGCTCTTCACCACAACATCAATACTGCCCAAGCCAATTCGTTTTAAAACATTACGACCATCATACACCACATCTCTTTCTTTCTGGAAGGACCTTGGAATTTCTTCTATCTCCTTCTGCAAATGTGCGTACTTGGGATTTACAATCACTCTCATTACACTCTCCTATATAATACTAATTACAAAGATTGAGCAAAGATAAAGAAATTAGGCCATATTCCGACTATATTTTTCTCTTTTCTCACAAAGATTGGCTAACTCTCTCTACATATAAGTCCTGTTACGAACCGCTTTAGTCATTTTTTCTTTTTTCTTTTCATTTATATTTAGACATAAATGCTTTTTTTTAGTTATGTTTGCACGATAAAAAGCATAAGGAAGTTTAAGCATGAAACCAATCAAAAGAATTCTAATTATTCGATTTAGACAAATAGGCGACTCAATTCTGGCTGTTGCATTGTGCAGCACGCTGAAAAAAAGTTTTCCCGATGCAGAGATACACTTCGTGCTTAATAAAAATATTGCTCCACTCTATGAGGGGCATCCGGATATAGATAAAGTCATTACATTTGACAAGAATGAGAATAAACCATTCACTGCTTATATAAAAAAAGTATGGCAGGTAATGCATAAAAACAGATACGATGTAATCATCGATATGCGCTCTACTATCCGGACCCTTTTTTTCTCTCTTTTTTCATTAAGAACTCCTTTCCGGATAGGACGCATTAAAGGATATACACATTTTCTACTGAACTACCGGACAGACACTTACAGTAAGAATCTGACAACTGACATGGTACAACGCAATCTATTGCTTGCAGCACCATTAGAAAAGATCAGACCTATTCAATACACAAAAGAATTCAAGTTATATCTGACTGACCGGGAAAAAGAAGATTTCCGATATTATATGGAAAAGGAAGGGATTGATTTTGCACGCCCTGTATTATTAATAGGAGTCACAACCAAACTCATCCATAAAAAATGGAATACGGAGTTCATGGTAGCCACACTGAAAAGAATATTAGAGGAATACAAGGACATACAAATGATCTTCAACTACGCGCCGGGGTACGAAGAAGAAGATGCCAGAAATATCTACAAGGAATTAGGATGTCCGGAACGTATCAAGATCGATATACAAGCTTCTTCATTACGACAACTGGCAGCACTTTGTGCCAACTGTTCATTTTACTTCGGGAACGAAGGAGGAGCCAGACACATCGCCCAAGCTCTTGGAGTTCCTTCATTTGCCATTTATTCACCAAGTGCGTCAAAGTCAATGTGGTTACCCGCCAATTCCGTACTCGCCGAAGGAATTAGTCCTGACGACATTCTTCCACCGGAACAACAGGCGACATTACCCTATGAGGAGCGTTTTGCATTAATTACTCCCGAAAAGGTATACGAGCAATTGATTCCAATACTAAGGCAATTGAGCTAACTCCCGATATAAATCAAGGTAGGCTTGTATATGCTTCTCGTAACTGAATGAAGCGGCATGTTCCTTGATTTTCTCCAAGCGTTCCTTATCTTTATAAAAATCAGGTAGATGCTCCCGGATACTTTCCACCATAAATTCTGTATCCAAATGTTCCCACATGATAGCGTGTCCATTACAAACTTCCGGCAAACTAGTGCGATTAGCAGCAAATACAGCCTTCCCAAATTGCATAGCTTCCACCACCGGCAATCCAAAGCCCTCTCCCTCACTAGGAAACAGGAATGCCTCACAGTTCCGATATAACCAGATCTTCTCGCTTTGAGAAATAACATCCGTCAAAAAGACATTAGTGAGCTGATTCTCACGGATCAGATTGCGCACTTCTTCAGCATAAGCAAAATGAGCATCGCCACAAATATATAGATCATATTCCGGGAAATAACGCATTACGTCAACCAAGAGATGGAAGTTCTTTTTTCTACGGATTTGTCCAATCGTAAAAAAGAAAGGACGCCCTGTAGCAAACGACGGCTTTATTCCTTCCAATGTATCGATTCTCTCCACTCCATTATAGATGACCCGGATCTCCTTCCCTTTCAAATCTACATGCTGCCGAATGACATCTGCCACATAATGAGAGATCGTAGTCACGACCGCTGCTTTATTGACCTTATTCTGCATCCGGCGAAGATACATTTTCGCCTTCCAGGGCTTTTTCTCTGTTAAGAAATTAAAGTCGTGTATAGTAAAGATAAACTTTGTACCACCGGCAATACGCAACATCTTGCGCTGTTGATTCACCGCATGCCATACATCTACCTTGGGAAGGGTAAAAGGAAAAAACTTATTGATACGACGTACCGGAACAGAGGTCACATTCGGACCAAATTCCTGCATATATTTCTGCCGCAATAAATATACAAAATGAAGATCATCTACCGGCATAGACGAAAAGGCGGTTGCATAGTTGGCCGCAATCTGCCCGAAGCCGGCTGTGAGACTACCATAATTCGTAAGATCTATCAGTACCTTTTTCTTTCGTTGTATCTCTTTCATCATTATTTGATTCTACGCTCTTTCGGCTCAATAAACAGCTAATTTGAACTTCAGCAAGGATTAATCTACAAGCCCTTCTATTTTCGCAATGACCTGCTCCGGCTTTATATCCCTCAAACAGGCATAATCACCTCGCCAGCAAGGCTTCTGACCATATACAGAACAGGGACGGCATGACAAATCGAGTTGCACGGTATTGACCGGCAATTGTTTCCAGCCCATAAAACCGGCATAAGGATGGGTGGCTCCCCAAATAGAGACAACCGGAATATTGACCAGGGATGCCAAATGCATATTGGCAGAATCCATTGAAAGCATCACGTCCAGATGGCTCATCAGATTCAGTTCGGTACGCATATTCAGTTTACCGATCATTGAAACGACAGAAGGATATTTAGCAATCCATGCATCAAATACGTCCTGCTCGCTTTTACCGCCTCCAAAGAGGAAAACCTTTACTTTGGGATTGGCAGCAAAATATGCTATAACTTGCTCCTGCAGTTCTAACGGATAAATCTTACCTGCATGTTTGGCAAAAGGAGCTATACCAATCCACTTTTGATCTTCTTTAGGCCCTGTGACTGGTTCTATTTCCGCAAAGTTTCCTTTTCCTTCGCCATAAATAGAAGAGAAATTTAATAGTACCGGTAAACCTAGCTTCTCAAGTACATCGGCATAACGACGAAAAGAACTCTTCTGATTTTCCATCACCTTATCATGACGGCGAACCAGCTTCTTTTTGCCTGCCCTTCCTTTACAAATGGAAGCTACCGGTTTATTGGCAAGACGGAATCGCAAACATAAATACTTAGAACGAAGTACATGATGAAAATCAGCAATGTAATCAAAATGCATCGCTTTCAATTCCGAATAAAGGCTATTCAAGCCCCAAAGCCCCTTGTGCTTGCCTGTTAAATCAGCTCCGACAAAACCCACATTGGCAGGCAACCCCTGAAAGAGTGGCTGCCATACAGCACGACTTAACACTGTTATTTCATGCTGCGGGTATTGCACAGCCAGCGAATGTATTACCGGGATTGTCATGGCTACATCGCCAAGAGCTGAAAAACGAATAATGAGAATACGCGCCATTCGTTATTTTTTCGCATAAAGCACCGGATTTAATGCCGGGTCATTATACATCTTCATCTGTTTATATACTTTCATATATTTTCTTCCGGCTTCGATATCAGCCAACAGCTGTTCAATAGCCGTAGAAAGGTCTTTGCGTTGTTCCAGCAGGATATTCAACCTAGTCTGGCATTGAGCACGGTGTTCCTCGGTAGTGTCCGTACGTTCCACCTCCTGCTGCATGTGGTAAATTTTCAATGCAAGAATTGACAAGCGGTCAATTGCCCATGCAGGGCTTTCCGTATTGATCGTTGCGTCAGAGAGAGGTTTCACCTCTTTGTATTTGTCTAAAAAGTAGCTATCAATTAATTCCACCAGGTCTGTACGATCCTGATTTGATTTATCAATTCTTCTTTTCAAGGCCAATGCTTCTACCGGATCAATCTGCGGGTCACGGATAATATCCTCAAAATGCCATTGCACAGCATCAATCCAGTTCTTTAGATATAAATAATACTCAATAGTTTTCAACTCGTAAGGATTGTTCATCGGAGCATCCACACTATCCGTTACATGGTAATCTGTTGTCGATTTCCAAAAAATCTCGTTGCAAAGGTTACTAAATGTCATAATCTTAACTAGCTAATAGATATATAATAGGGCAAATCTATGTAATATTTTTCAGACAAGCAACCGTTTCTTACTTTTTTATTTGTTACCTTTGTGGATATAAAAGATGAATTGTATATGAAAATTATTATCGACAATAAAATACCTTATATAAAAGAAGCGGTACAGAGAATAGCCGATGAGGTAGTTTATGCACCGGGGAAAGATTTCACTCCGGAGCTCGTACGGGATGCGGATGCACTTATTGTCCGTACCCGCACACATTGCAACCGGGATTTATTGGAAGGTAGTCGAGTGAAATTCATAGCGACGGCAACCATAGGTTTCGACCATATTGATACGGAGTATTGCAAACAGGCCGGTATCGAATGGACGAATGCACCGGGATGTAATTCGGCTTCTGTCGCCCAATATATACAGTCATCGCTTCTTGTATGGAAGTCCGTCAGGAATAAAAGACTGAATGAACTGACGATTGGAATCATAGGAGTAGGAAATGTCGGGAGTAAAGTAGCTAAAGTTGCCCAGGATTTTGGCATGCGTGTTTTATTGAATGATTTGCCACGGGAAGAAAAAGAAGGTGCAGAACGATTCTCTTCACTGGAGAAAATAGCGGAAGAGTGTGACATCATCACTTTTCACGTACCTTTATATAAGGAAGGAAAGTATAAAACGTTCCACTTGGCGGATGAAGTTTTCTTTCAGTCACTCAAACGGAAACCTGTTATCATCAATACCTCACGGGGAGAAGTCATCCAGACTGATGCTCTTTTAAAAGCCTTGAACAGCCGGATGATTTCGGATGCCATCATTGACGTATGGGAGCATGAACCGGAAATCAACCGTGATCTACTGGAAAAGACATTTATCGGAACTCCTCACATTGCAGGTTACTCTGCAGATGGAAAAGCAAACGCCACACGTATGTCATTGGATGCCATCTGCAATTTTTTCCAAATAAAAGGGGATTATGAAATTAACGCACCCGCACTTGTCTCCCCCATTATTCATGCAAAAAACCACGAAGAAGCAGTCCTCCAAATGTATAATCCAACCGAAGACAGCAACCGGCTAAAAAATCAACCGGAGCTATTCGAAACCCTACGCGGAGATTATCCTTTGCGGAGAGAAGAGAAAGCATACATTATTAAGTATTAGGTATTAAGTTTCAAGTAAGTATCAGACATTAATCGCATCGACTGAAAAATTTAATAAAATTCTGTCAAAGGATTATCTGTACGACGTAATACTTAATACCTGATACTTAATTCTTATTATTTAATACCTGTTCTATGATTTGCGGGAAGTGTTCATATTCCAAAGCATGCACCTTCTTAGCTACATCATCCGGAGAATCAGTCGAAAGAACAGGGCAAGTAGCTTGAAAAATCGTATTTCCTTCGTCGTAATGCTCATTTATATAATGTATAGTAATGCCGCTTTCTTTCTCACCGGCAGCCACTACCGCTTCATGAACCCGGTCACCATACATCCCCTTGCCTCCAAACTTCGGCAGAAGAGCAGGATGTATATTTATAATTTTATCGGGATAAGCATGCAAAAGTAAATCAGGCACACGAACCAGAAAGCCAGCCAGCACGACAAAATCAATGCGGTACTCCTGCAAAATAGCCAAAATTTCATCTCCGGCTATCCAATCCTCCTTTGGAAACACGTTAGAAGGCACTCCCAAGCGATGCGCACGTTCCAAAACATAGGCGTCACTTTTATTAGAAAGCACCAACGAAACCTGAACGGAATCGTTTTTTTGGAAATACCGGATAATATTCTCGGCATTTGAACCGGAACCGGAAGCGAAAATTGCGATGTTTTTCTTCATAACTCTCAAATTCGATGCACAAAACAGTGAAAAATGTGCAAAACATTGCATTTATTTAGTCAAATATTTGCGCAAAACGATAAATATTCATTCCTTTGCACCGCAAATTTAAAGAAATAAAACTAATTATTAATTAAAAACTTAAAGTTATGTCTGAAATTGCATCAAGAGTAAAAGCGATTATCGTTGATAAATTAGGCGTAGAAGAATCAGAAGTTACTAACGAAGCAAGCTTCACTAACGACCTGGGAGCAGATTCTCTTGACACTGTAGAACTTATCATGGAATTCGAAAAAGAATTCGGTATCTCTATTCCTGATGACCAAGCAGAAAAGATTGGTACTGTAGGTGATGCTGTATCTTATATCGAAGAACACGCTAAGTAATTCGATTTCATCAATATGGAATTAAAAAGAGTGGTAGTAACAGGCCTTGGCGCCATTACTCCCGTTGGCAACAGCGTTCCCGAATTTTGGGAAAACATTGTGAACGGGGTTAGTGGAGCAGGGCCTATTACTCATTTTGATGCGTCGTTATTCAAGACCCAATTCGCATGCGAAGTGAAAGACTTCGATGCAACGAAATACATAGACCGCAAAGAAGCAAGAAAGATGGACCTGTATACTCAATATGCCATCGCTGTTGCTAAAGAAGCGGTGAGTGATTCCGGTCTTGACGTCGAGAAAGAAGACTTGAACAAAATCGGTGTTATTTTCGGCGCCGGTATTGGTGGTATACATACATTTGAAGAAGAGGTAGGCAACTACTACACTCGTCAGGAAATGGGTCCGAAGTTTAATCCGTTCTTCATTCCAAAGATGATTTCGGATATTGCAGCCGGACAGATTTCTATCATGTATGGTTTCCATGGTCCTAACTACGCGACTTGTTCAGCATGTGCTACTTCAACCAACGCTATTGCAGATGCCTTCAACCTGATTCGTTTGGGTAAAGCAAATGTAATTGTATCCGGTGGTTCCGAAGCAGCAATCTTCCCGGCAGGTGTAGGCGGTTTCAACGCTATGCACGCCTTGTCAACACGCAACGACGAAGCTTCTAAAGCTTCACGTCCGTTTAGCGCAAGCCGCGATGGTTTCGTTATGGGCGAAGGTGGCGGTTGCTTGATTCTGGAAGAACTGGAACACGCTAAAGCTCGTGGTGCAAAAATCTATGCAGAAGTTGCCGGTGTAGGTATGTCTGCAGATGCACATCACTTGACTGCTTCTCATCCGGAAGGTCTGGGAGCGAAACTGGTGATGATGAATGCACTGGAAGATGCGGAAATGGATCCGAAAGAAGTAGACTATATCAATGTACACGGTACATCTACTCCGGTTGGTGATATTTCAGAAGCAAAAGCAATCAAGGAAGTATTCGGTGATCATGCGTTCGAGTTGAACATCAGTTCAACCAAATCAATGACAGGTCACTTGCTGGGAGCTGCCGGTGCGGTAGAATCTATTGCAAGCATCCTTGCCATTAAGAACGGCATTGTTCCTCCGACTATCAACCACGAAGAAGGTGACGACGACGAGAACATCGACTACAACCTTAATTTCACGTTCAATAAAGCACAGAAACGCGAAGTTAATGTTGCCTTGTCCAATACATTTGGATTTGGTGGTCACAATGCGTGCGTTATCTTCAAGAAATACGCAGAGTAATATCGTGTTACGTAACGAAATAGATAAGATAAGGCTCTTGTTCCGCAAGGATAGAGAGTCTTATCTTTGTTTTTACCGGATACTTGGGTTCTACCCGCGCAATATCCAGCTTTATGAGCAGGCTCTCCTGCACAAATCGACTTCTGTCCGCTCCGACAAGGGACGTCCCCTCAACAATGAACGGCTGGAGTTTTTAGGTGACGCCATCCTCGACGCCATTGTGGGAGATATTGTCTACAAACGTTTCGAAGGGAAACGGGAAGGTTTCCTAACCAATACACGTTCCAAGATTGTACAACGGGAGACGTTGAACAAGTTGGCCGTTGAAATCGGCCTGGATAAGCTCATCAAGTATTCTACCCGCTCTTCTTCTCACAACAGCTACATGTACGGAAATGCTTTTGAAGCGTTTATCGGAGCTATTTATCTGGATCAGGGATATGAACGTTGCAAACAGTTTATGGAACAACGGATCATTAACCGTTATATCGATCTGGATAAAATATCCCGAAAAGAGGTTAACTTCAAATCCAAGCTTATCGAATGGAGCCAAAAGAACAAAATGGAGGTTTCCTTTGAATTAATCGAGCAGTTTCTCGACCATGACAGCAACCCTGTATTCCAAACTGAAGTACGCATTGAAGGACTTCCGGCAGGAACAGGTACGGGGTATTCCAAGAAGGAGTCTCAACAGAATGCCGCCCAGATGGCTATAAAGAAGGTAAAGGAACCGACATTTATGTCAACCATCGAAGAGATTAAAATACAACATTCGGCAACTGCTACTGAAATGGAAACAGAAATGGAAATTGAATTTGCGACTGATTCTGAGACTGAATTGGCAACCGGGCTTGAGAATGAACCCGAAACCGAACTGAATGCAAATCCCGAGATAGAACCGGAAAATGTTCCAGAAAAAAACATCGTCGTCAATGAGATTTCCACAGTGCAGCAGGGCACAGAAGCTCTGGAAACTAACCAAAGCAAATCCCCATGCGACGACCCTGAATCACCAAATCGTGATCTTCAGTAACCAATTTCAGTTTTCCTGCAACTTCTTCAAGAAGAATAGATGCTATATCGTCTCCTTGTAAAGTCACCATACGCCCGAATTGGCCATTGGCTATCAATTCTGTTGCATGCCCGCCCATGCGGGTAGAAAGATTGCGGTCGAAAGGAGTAGGCGAACCACCACGCTGGATATACCCCAGAACTGTTTCGCGGGTTTCTATACCGGTTTCATATTCAATTTCCTGTGCGATATATTCAGCAGCACGTTTACGCCCGTCAGTCTGAATTCCTTCCGCTACCACTACAATAGAATAGGGTTTGCCTTTCTTTAGTCTTTCCAGAATCGTATTGCCGATATTCTTAATGTTATAAGCGATTTCAGGAACGAGAATCACATCCCCTCCTCCTGCCATACCAGAATACAAAGCAATCCAACCGGCTTTATGTCCCATCACTTCAATCACCATCACTCTTTTGTGAGAGCTTGCGGTGGAATGTAGACGGTCGATGGCATCAGTAGCAATACTTACCGCCGAGTCGAAACCAAAAGAGATGTCCGTGCCCCAAATATCATTATCAATGGTTTTAGGAACAGATACGATGTTAACTCCCATTGCAGCAAACTTGGCTGCAGTCTTCTGCGTCCCATTTCCACCGATACAAACGACACAATCCAGTCCAATTTCATGGATATTCTGAAGAATTAAAGACGGTTTGTCAACATCCGAAACAACGCCTCCTTTTTTGAAAGGCTTCTCACGAGAGGTTCCTAGCATCGTTCCACCCAAATTCAGCAGACCGGAAAGCGACTTGTCTGTAATAGATTCGACATCTTTAGTCAGCAAGCCCTGAAAACCGCTGTGAATGCCTATCACTTCCATCCCATAATAATTGATGGCAGTTTTGCACACGCCACGAATGGTGGCATTGATACCGGGACAGTCCCCGCCGGATGTTAAGATTCCAATTCTCATTGTCGCATTTTTTAGTCTAAAACTCGGGTATTCTATGAAAGTCGTCAATTTTTAACGATTATTTCCGTCGTAAAGATAGAAAAAAAAGATAAATAAGTTACTTTTGCACGACTAAACATTATTATGTTAAAGCAGAAATGAATATTACAAAAATTATTAGTAAGACTTTCGATTCCCGTTTAAAACAGATAGACCTATATGCTAGTCAGGCTAGTGAGATACAACATCGTGTGTTAAGTCGCTTAATACATCAGGCCGCTCAGACTGAATGGGGAAGAAAGTACGATTACTCCTCTATCCGTAACTATGAAGATTTCCGTAAACGTGTTCCTATCCAGACATACGAAGAAATCAAACCTTATGTAGAACGTTTGCGAGCCGGGGAACAGAATCTGCTTTGGCCATCGGAGATACGCTGGTTTGCAAAATCCTCCGGAACGACTAATGATAAAAGTAAATTCCTTCCTGTCAGCAAGGAAGCGCTGGAAGACATTCATTACAGAGGAGGAAAAGACGCGGCAGCTCTTTATTTCCGCATCAATCCGGATAGCCATTTTTTCTCCGGCAAGGGACTGATTCTAGGAGGAAGCCATAGCCCGAACCTCAATTCCAATCATAGTTTAGTAGGAGATTTATCCGCTATTCTGATTCAGAATGTAAATCCGCTTATCAATTTCATTCGTGTACCCAGCAAGAAAATTGCGTTGATGAGCGAATGGGAAACCAAGATAGAAGCAATCGCCAACAGTACTATTCCGGTAAATGTGACAAGCCTGTCCGGTGTACCGTCGTGGATGTTGGTACTTATCAAACGTGTTCTTGAAAAGACAGGAAAGCAGGCACTAGAAGAAGTATGGTCTAACCTGGAAGTCTTCTTCCACGGTGGAGTGGCTTTCACACCGTATCGTGAGCAATATAAACAGGTGATTACAACACCTAAAATGCATTATGTAGAGACCTACAATGCTTCGGAAGGATATTTCGGAACCCAGAACGACCTTTCCGATCCTGCCATGTTATTAATGATCGACTATGGAATTTTCTACGAATTTGTTCCATTGGAGGAAGTTGGAAAAGAAAATCCACGGGCTTATTGTCTTGAAGAAGTCGAGCTTAACAAGAACTATGCAATGGTTATTTCTACTTCTTGTGGTTTATGGAGATACATGATTGGGGATACAGTGAAGTTTACCAGCAAGAATCCCTATAAGTTTGTCATCACAGGAAGAACGAAGCATTTCATCAACGCATTTGGTGAAGAGTTGATTGTCGATAACGCTGAAAAAGGATTGGCGAAGGCTTGTGCCGAAACCGGAGCACAAGTTAGCGAATACACCGCGGCACCTGTGTTTATGGATGAGAATGCCAAATGCCGGCACCAGTGGTTAATAGAGTTCGCTAAGATGCCGGATTCAATAGAAAAATTTGCAGCGATACTTGATGCCACACTGAAGGAGGTTAACTCCGATTATGAGGCGAAACGATGGAAAGACATAGCTTTGCAACCATTAGAAGTGATCGTTGCCCGTGAGGGATTATTCCATGATTGGCTGGCACAGAAAGGAAAGCTGGGAGGACAACACAAAGTCCCCAGATTAAGCAATACGCGCGAATATATAGAAACAATGTTAGCGCTGAATGACAGCATTCCTTCGGAAGAATAACCATACATAAAATGATTTCCTATAGGTTAGAAAAGTCAATATAGGGCGTAATCCGCCATTCCCAAGGTAAGAAACTACAGTTCCCAGGCAGGAAACTGTAGTTTCCAAAGCGGGACACTGCAATTTCCAAGGCAGGACACTACAGTTTCCATGTAGGGAAAGCGGAGTCTTTTCATAGACTTTAATGAAAACAGCATAGACTTTTCTTCAGTAATATATTGTGTTGCAGATACTTTATCTGCAACCTATCTGCAACAGGTATCTGCAACGCCATAACAATCTGTTTATTAATAGACTATCTTCATTTTGTTGCAGATGGCAGATGTTTTATACTTTTCAACTTTATAGAGGGGTTGGGCTTTGGTACTTCCTCGTCAGAGAATGATCATCTTCCCTCATGTAAAATTACCGGGCGTTGACTATTATCCCTCCTCCCAATAATAAGCCATCTTTATAGAATGCAGCAGCTTGTCCCGGAGCAATGGCGGTTAAAGGCTCATGAAGTTGCACATGCAGTAGATGATCTGGTGTAATGGTAATCGTAGCATGGTTTTCCTGTTTGCGATACCGTATTTTCACAATGATGTCAGAATGCCCTAAAGTACGCTCCTGATTGACAAGATTCCAGTCTTTCAACCACATTTCTGTTTTCTCCAGAGCTGAAAGAGAAGCTAATACGACTTCGTTCTTTTCAGGATTAATCTCTTTCACAAATACGGGACGGTTCAAATGAATGCCCAAGCCACGTCTCTGTCCAATGGTATAAAAAGGATAACCCTCATGCCAGGCAATAAAATCTCCCTTTTCATCGACAAACCTTCCTCGTTTCACTTTATTGAGTCCTGCCTGATTGCTTCCAACCAATGCTTGCCAATCTCCAACCAATGCTTGATTCTCCCCCATCATCTGCTCTTCTTCTGCCAATGCCTCACTATTTTGAGCCAACCAGTTTTTCAGAAAAGTCCGATAGTCCATTGGGCAAAAACAAACGCCTATACTATCCTTTTTAGTTGCCACCTTCCGGAACCCATGTTCCGCAGCCCAGGCACGGGCTTCCACTTTCGTAATATTCCCCATCGGCAACAGCATCCTGCAAAGAATATCTTGTTTCAATCCCCATAGAAAGAAGGTTTGATCCTTATCCGAGTCGGCAGCGTATGTTATATAAAAGGTGTTATTTAGTTGTATATTCTGCGCATAGTGCCCGGTAGCGATATAAAAAACACCCATTTCATCGGCAATTTTAGCAAGCAGAGGCCATTTCAGGTAATTATTGCATAATGTGCAAGGGACCGGAGTCCGTCCTGCCAGATACTCCTGCACAAAATAGTCAATAATCTGCTTATTGAATATTTCACGGGCATCGTATGTTATATGCCGTATTCCTAAACGTTCTGCCAGATTACGGGCATCTTCCAGATACTCTGTCGAGCCATTCAATTCATAAAAACGAAAGGTTACTCCGATCACTTCATAACCGGCTTCCAGCAATCGCATAGCAGCAACAGAACTATCTGTACCGCCGCTCATTCCAAGCAATACTCGTTTGTTTTCCTCCATCATGCTGCAAAATTAAGTATTTTCCCGTATCTTTGTCTGTTAAAGCCTAAAAGAGAATGAAAGAGAGACCAACTAACGGACAAGTTATAATCGTTTTCACAGAACATCCGATACTCGGCATATTGCTGATTCCCTATATTGCGGAAAGGCTGGACGATGGTACCTTGCAATTGGTAGAACAAGCATTTCACGCCTCTCCCGAAGCTATGAGCAAGATGAGTGAGGCAGAAAGACAAGCTATTCATATCGCCTCTTATTATACGGAGAAGCATCTAATGAGTGTCTACTCCCGCGAAAAAACAGTATCGCGTTTTTTACATAAATTATCCGAAGATCCGGAACGAATAAAGAATGATATCCGTCCATCTATCGAAAAGAAACTGTTGGAAATGCTGGTACTGATACGGGACAACGGACTGCCTTTTTATCAGAAACAAGCCGGCAGTAAAATACTATACGCCCATCATGCCTATCACATAAATCCTCATAATGCAGAAATTCGTGTAACGTTTCATGTTGACAATAAAACGTTTCGTTATCAGTTGCAGTGCTATTATGAAGGACAGCCATTCTCTTTAAGTGAGTTGAAACCTGTGGTTGTACTGACATCCGCACCAGCCACGCTATTATTGGGAATGGAGCTATACTTCTTTCCGCACATTGAAAGCGCACGCATCTTACCTTTTACAAAGAAAAGATCAATCAGCGTAGACGCTTCCCAAATTGAAAAATACATAGATAACATTGTTATCCCGATTGCTCGTTATCATGAAATCGAGACTCACGGTTTGAGTATAATGGAAGAGAAATGCCCCTGTGAAGCAATTCTCTCATTCGAAGATACCACGTACAACGGACAAGCATTGCAGCTTGGTTTCCGTTATGGAGATCAGACATTTACATCGGATAGTGCCCTTGAAATGAGAAAAATCATTTATCGGAAAACATCCGGTGAAATCTTCTTTTTTCGCCGGAACATTACTGCTGAAGAACAAGTCGTTCAGCTCTTAACGGATGCAGGCCTGCGACAACTCAATAATACACATTTCAGCCTATCCCCTGAAGCTCCGGAGAAAACGATCGTCGAATGGATCAACAGCCATCGGGAGATGTTGCAGCAGTCCTTCCATCTCACCAGCAATATGGGAAACACACCTTATTGCCTGGACGAGATACGCATCGAGCAAAGTTGTGACGATGAGGTCGACTGGTTTGAATTGCACATCACCGTTGTTATCGGCAATCTGCGTATTCCTTTTTCACGCTTCCGCAAACATATCCTGGAGGAAAAGAGAGAATATCTGTTACCTGATGGCCGCATGATTCTCCTGCCAGAGGAATGGTTCAGCAAATATGCGAATTTACTAGAGATGGGAATTCAAACGGAAAAAGGAATCCGCTTGAAACATACATTTGTAGGTGCCGCACAGACCGCCTTAGGTGAAGAGGAATTAAAGAAATTTCCGGTGAAGCAACAGATACAAAATGTTGCCGTACCCAAAAACCTCAAAGCAACATTACGTCCCTATCAGCAGAAAGGATTCTCATGGATGGTACACTTGCATAAACAAGGATTTGGCGGATGCCTGGCAGATGACATGGGGCTTGGGAAGACACTCCAAACTCTTACTCTATTACAATATATATATAAACCATCTACCCCCAGACAACCGGCTACCCTGATCGTTGTCCCCACATCGCTACTTCATAACTGGCGACGGGAAGCCAAACGCTTTACAGCTCTCTCGATGACGGAATACAACAACACCGTGTCTATAGACAAGGAACAACCGGAAAAATTCTTCGGTCATTTTCACTTGATCTTTACGACCTATGGCATGATGAGGAATAACATTGATATACTCTGTTCATACTGTTTCGAATACATCGTGCTCGATGAAAGCCAGAATATCAAAAATAGCGAATCGCTCACCTTCCGGTCAGCCATTCGACTACAAAGTAAACACCGGCTTGTACTTACTGGCACTCCCATCGAAAACTCATTAAAAGACCTGTGGGCTCAATTTCACTTTATACAACCAGACTTACTGGGTACGGAAAATGCTTTCCAAAAGCAGTTTATAATGCCGATTCGTCAGGGGAATGCCCGTGCAAAAGTATTATTGCAACAACTGACAGCCCCATTTATCCTCCGTAGAAGCAAGAAAGAGGTAGCTCCGGAACTTCCGGCACTTACCGAAGAGACCATCTACTGCGACATGACTGAAGAGCAGAATACTTGTTACGAACAGGAGAAAAACAGCCTGCGCAACATCCTTCTTCAGCATCCTCAAAGTACCGACAGGCTTCATTCGTTTAGTGTATTAAATGGCATCTTACGTTTACGACAACTATCTTGCCACCCGCAACTTATCCTTCCCGACTATACCGGAACATCCGGAAAAACGGCACAGATAATCGAAACATTCGATACGCTACAGAGCGAAGGCCACAAAGTTTTAATTTTCTCCTCATTCGTCAGACATCTGGAGGTGCTCGCCGAAGCTTTCCACGAACGGGGTTGGAAATATGCCTTATTAACAGGATCGACCAACAACCGTCCTTCCGAAATCGCCTATTTCACCGATCAAAAAGACGTCCAGGCATTCCTGATTTCACTAAAAGCAGGAGGCGTGGGACTTAATCTGACTCAAGCCGACTATGTATTTATCATAGACCCCTGGTGGAATCCTGCCGCCGAATCGCAGGCGATCGCCCGCGCCCATCGTATCGGGCAGGACAAGCAAGTAATTGCTTACCGCTTCATTACCCAAAACAGTATCGAAGAAAAGATTCTTCACCTACAAGATGAGAAACGAAAACTAGCGGAAACATTTGTTGCCGATAGTGAGCCATTACCTATATTAAGCAACGAGCAATGGGTAGACCTGCTCTAATAATACATAAAGTCGCAATCTATCACAGAGACGTGTAAAATGTATTATTTCATCGTATTCCTGAATTTTTTTATCCATATACTCTTATTTTATCCGGTTATCTTTGCCATTGTGAAAATTATAAATAACCCGAAATAATAAACGTATGAAAAACAGGAGCATTACCTACCTATTACTATTTGGTATTTGCAGCATGCTATTCGTTCTGCAATCTTGCCAAGAAACGGATGACCTGCGTTCTGAAATTGATTCGCTAAAAAATCGCGTCCAAGTATTGGAAGAAACAGCTAATCAACTGAACACTTCTATCGAAAGTTTACAGTATTTATTAAATGATCCGGTCATCGTGGGTATCACACCTATCGAAAATGGCTATACTGTAGAATTAAGTGACGGAAAAAGTATCACCGTCATGAGTGGAGAAAACGTTAATGCGCTAGTCCCCACTTTATCCGTAGATAACGAAGGATACTGGATTTATAGCACTGATGGAGGCACCACCTACATGCCTCTAAAAGATGCTAATGGCAATAAGATATATGCCATTCCAACCAGTAAGCCGACCGATCCTAACGGGCCGTCCACCCCTATTCAATCTCCTAAACTAAAAGTAGATGCAGAAGGCTATTGGCTAGTTAGCTATGATAATGGAAAAACTTATCAGTATCTGACCAATAATGACGGCAGCAAAATTGAAGCCATTGAAAGTGCCGGAAAAAATTCGATCTTTGACAAGGTAGAATATGATACTACCAGCAAGAAACTAACCATTATATATGGTAGCGATAAGACCATTGAACTTCAAGTGATCGATACATTCTATCTAAAGATAAAAGGTATGGAAAACACTCCTATTTTCCCGTTAAACGAAACACGCCTTTATGAAGTGGAACAACAAGATGTTACAGGAGCGGTGATTAAAGCTCCACAAGGATGGAATGTCGTTTTAAAAGATAATGAACTTTCCATTACTTCACCGAAAGCAAATGATATAGAGAATAAAGAAGAAACAATCAATATTATTATTACTTCTTCTAAAAACTATATCCGCATAATATCTTTCAAAGTACGACTACTGACAACAGGCTACGATGCCAACACATGTGATGTATGGAACAAATTTAACTTAGGACAAGCAGATAATGTACTGCTAGATTTCTCTTATGCTGGTTATAAACATGGTGAAGTCGCACCTCCCGATGTATGGTCTTTAGGTTACACTGTATATAATGTAAAAGATTACGGTGCTATTCCCAATGACGGCAAGTCCGACCGGGAAGCCTTAACCAAAATATTAGCCAAAATAGGCTCAAAAGTGGACAATGCCAAGGCGATAATCTATTTTCCTAAAGGAGAATACATTCTGCATACGGCAGCCGATGATGTAGATGGAAAATCACAAACAATTCAGTTATTAATGGGAGGAGTAATCCTGAAAGGTGACGGACGCGACCAAACTGTCATAAAAATGGATGCCCCTAACCAACCGACCAATCCAAGTGTCATGTATTCCTCACCTGTCATGCTGGAAATCAAGCATAATAGTGGATTATCCCCTATTACCGAGGTTACGGGAAACACCGAAAAGGGGACTTTCTCAGTAGAAGTGGCCTCCACCACAGGTATTAAAGTCGGAGATTGGGTATGTTTACAACTGGCTGATAATAGTCCGGAACTTATCAAAGCAGAATTAGCACCTTACCAACCCACTTCAAACATGACTAATCTACATGAAGATGGCGTACAGGTCTTCGATTATCATTTAGTAGCAGCCATCGACGGGCAAACTGTTACTTTCAAAGAGCCAATCATGCATGCTGTAGATCCACAATGGAAATGGACTATCCAAAAATATCCCCACTATGAGAATGTAGGTGTGGAAGATATGACCTTTGAAGGAAAAGCTAAAGTTGACTTTACTCATCACGGTTCATGGGAGGACGATGGAGCCTACAAGCCTATCAATCTTATTCGCCTGACAAATTCATGGATGCGCCGCGTGGGCTTTCGTAGCGTCAGCGAAGCAAGTTCGATCGTCAACAGTTCCAATGTATCCGTATACGATGTGGTCATTGACGGAAACCGTGGTCACGCAGCTATCCGTTCGCAAGCCTCGTCACGCGTATTTATAGGCAAAGTGACGGACAAATCAAACGGATTCCTTATAGATAACAAAAATGTATACGAACAAGGAGCAGGCCAATACCACGCATGTGGTGTATCCAAGCAAAGTATAGGTGCTGTCATTTGGAATGTAGACTGGGGAACTGACGGTTGCTTTGAGTCTCATGCCACACAACCTCGTGCAACGCTGATTGACCGTTGTACAGGTGGTTTTATGAGATTCCGCCAGGGAGGTGATTACAACCAAATGCCTAATCACTTAGCCGATTTGACTTTGTGGAACTTTAATGCCAAGAACAATGTTGCGGATTCTCCATTCATCTGGTGGGACAACAATTCTCTTTGGTGGAAGTTCCTTCCTCCTATCGTAGTGGGATATCATGGCGGTAGTATTCATTTCGATGAAAGCCAAATGAAGTTGAATGAAGAACAGGGTAATACCGTTACTCCATATTCACTCTATGAAGCCCAATTACGCAAACGTTTAGGTGCAGTTCCGGCTTGGTTAAATTCACTCCAGTAATAACTTTAAAAACAAGATACAATTATGAAGAAACTTTGGTACGTATGTATGTTACTGACTGTATGTCTGGTAGGATGCAATAAGACAGACGACTTATGGGACGACGTTAACGATTTAAAGACTCGTGTTACCGCCCTTGAAAAAACCGTTCAAGATTTGAACTGGAACATTGAAGCCGTACGCGAACTTTGCAAAGAAGGCGCTACCATTACTGATATTGAATTAAAGGATGGTATATATACCATTACATTAAGTAATGGCAAGACACTCAAACTCGTTGAAGAAACCGGAGCGGGTGCCTTGATTCCTCAAATGGGCATCGACAACGATGGTTATTGGACGGTAAGCTATGACAACGGAAGCACTTTCACACAACTGAAAGATAAAAGCGGGAATCCTATAAAAGCAACGGCTGAAAATGGAAAGACTCCTCTTTTCCAAATCGATGCAGCAACAGGATACTGGCAAGTCAGCTACGACGGTAGTACTTATGAGAACGTAAAGGACTCTGCAGGCAATCCTGTAAAAGCAACCGACGGGGAAGCCGTAAAAGATAAATTTTTCAACTCTGTAGAAAAGGTTGGCAACAACTTCAATATTGAATTAAGAGATGGCACAAAGTTATCTATCCCTATCATCAGCAACTTCTACTGCAAGTTTGATGAAAGTATTGTAGGTATACAAAGAATCGCAGCAGGATCTACGAAAGATTTCATTGTACACATGAAGGGCGTAGAATCTTATATCATTACCGCTCCCGAAGGTTGGGAAGCGACTTTGTCTGAACCGTCCGCAGATAACGATGAAGGAACATTGACAATAAAAGCTCCTGCAACAGCAAAAACTCTATCGCGTGCCGTCGCTGATAATACCAAAGACGTATCTATTCTTGCAACTTCAGGAGCATATGCTGCCATCGCAAAAATACAGGTAGAGCTTGGAGAAGCAGAAACACGGATTGACTATAAAGCAAAATTCGATAACGGAGAAAGTATAACAATCGGTGATATCACATTTGATAAAAATACTTATCCCGATGCAGAAGTAGTAGAGTTGGATGGAACAGAACCAGAACTTGACAGCTATATCAATAATTCCAAGAAAGTCAAAATCTTATTCTTAACAGGAAATAATGATTTTACAACAATCAATCCTGTAAACCTTAATAATACAATTATTATCATTGGGAAATATTCTGATTCTAAACCTGTCATTAAACCTAGTAGGGTTTGGAAAACAGTCTCTGGAAATATCTTCATAAAGAATATTCATTTAGATATGAGTAGTTTCACTACTGATGGACAATATTTCAACAATTCGAATACTTCAAGTGCTACTGATTTCACAGCTTTGATCATAGATGAATGTAAGATCAGCGACGTTAAAAACCCAATTTATCAAGATACAGCAAAAGACAATTTGAATGGTATCAATACGATCATTATTAATAGAACTCGTATTATGGTCAATGCAGACAACAAAGCTCTCATACATCTATATACAACCAAAAACTTGGCTCCATACAAGAAATTTGCATTTACCAATAATATAGTATACAGTAAAACACCTTATGTGGGTCAAATATTGAATTGGGGATTACAAACAGACTTTACAGAAGGAAATCTTACTGCAATAATATCTAATAATACAGTAATTAATATTGCAGGAAACAATCCATATTTCAGACATAATAAAGGTAGTCTCACGATGACAAAAAACATCTTTTATGTAGACTCAAGTTTTGCAAAGAATAGCAACCTTTATACTTACGTGGGAAATGATACTCATCCTGTAAGTGTAACTACAGTAGATGTTAAAGATAATATCGTATATGGATTAACAAGTAACAGTAAATGGTATAATTACCATAGCAACTGTGATGCAAGTGTGAAAGTTGACCCCTATGTATTGACTCCTCACGCCACTGCACCACTGACCATTACTGATGTAGAAAACGGTATATTTGTCTTGGCAACAGATATGGATGGATACGGAGCAAACATAGAATAAGAAAACATTACAACATCAATAAAAAAGGATATCCGAATTTGGATATCCTTTTTTATTGACTAATATCCCATTCCGAACTGCCACAACGGCACCACATTCATAAAGCCTCTTTCAATATCATCCTTCACCACAAATCCTTTCTGTACCTCCTGAATCTGCTTTTGTCCCTTTTTCTTTCCTCCCACCTCAAATGTCATATCATCAATCAAGAAATCAGAAACAGGAGAAGCTACTACATCCGAAAAAATACGGGTCTGGTTCAAAAAGAAAGTCTCCCTGATATTTCCAATATTAGAATTATCTTGAGCCAGACTATATATCAAATTGGTATTATCCAGATAAATTTTATCTACTTTCCCTAACCCGCGTATTCCGCCGGTAGCATCTCTCAACTGCGCTATCAACCCTGCCTCTTCAATATAAAGGCAATAATCGGATATATTATTACGGCTCACTTCAAGAATTTTAGCTATACTGCTAAAATTAGGCTTGAACGGCACACTCTTAGCAATGATAGCAAGAAGTTGCTTAAGTTTACGCCCAGTGGAAACATTCATATCAGCAAATTGAGGTATGTCCGACTCCAAAGTCAAATTGATGATCTGTCGCAAACGTATATCAAAATCTTCCTCCAATGCAAAAGGATAGTAGCCTTTCTGCAAATAGTCATGAAAGAGTGGAAGCGGATGCTCCAAACCCGGAATTTCCACTTTATGCGCTACAATATCCTGCAAACTGTATATTCCAGAAGGAATACGATGAAATAAATACAAATACTCACGAAAAGAAAGTCCCTGCATCTGATACATGACAGCGCGACGACTCAAATCTGAAGCTCCTTTATTAATATCCAATACAGATGAACCTGTAAAAACAATATTCAACTCTGAATGATAATCGTAAATCAATTTAAGCTCTTTCGACCAATCTTTATATTTATGAATTTCATCAATAAACAAATACTTGCCTCCCATTTTTACAAAAGCATCTGCCAAGTCAAGCAAACGATGGCTGGCAAAATAAAAATCTTCAGCCGTCACATATAAAGAGTCATTTAAATTCAGCTTTTCTTTAATGTGCTGTAATACAAGAGTCGTCTTCCCTACTCCTCCAGGTCCCGTAAGCCCTATCATGCGACTATTCCAATTTATCCTGGAATAAATATACCGGTGAAACTCAATATTAGTCTCCCGTATCATCTTGTGAAAATACTCAAATAACTTATCCATATAGCATTGGTTTATAGACAAAGATACGATTATTTGCACTATAATAGTGCAAATAACAAAACAAATTGCACTTTCACAGTGCAATTTCAGCTAAAGCCACATCTTTTCCCCCACCACCTTGCAGAAAAACTTTTTTAATTTATCTTTGCATCCAAAACAACCCTACATGAAATACAAACTTATCGTGCTCGATCTTGACGGCACACTCACCAACTCTAAAAAGGAAATCACTCCCCGCAACAGGGAAACTCTGATACGTATGCAAGAGCAAGGAATACGACTGGTATTAGCTTCCGGTCGACCTACTTATGGTATTGTGCCATTAGCTAATGAGTTACGTATGAATGAATTCGGTGGATTCATCCTGTCCTATAACGGAGGAGAAATCATTAATTGGGAAACACAAGAGATGGTATATGAAAATGTGTTGCCTAATGAAGTTGTTCCAGTGCTCTACGAATGTGCCCGTACCCATCAACTAAGTATATTAACCTATGACGGAGCAGAGATAATAACCGAAAACTCTCAAGATCCATACGTATTAAAAGAGGCCTTTCTCAATAAAATGGCAGTTCGGGAGACAAATGACTTCCTGACAGACATCACGCTTCCCGTAGCCAAATGCCTCATCGTAGGAGATTCCGATAAACTGATTCCACTTGAAGCCGAACTTTGTCTCCGGTTACAAGGTCGCATTAATGTTTTCCGTTCAGAACCCTATTTTCTCGAATTAGTCCCGCAAGGTATCGACAAGGCTCTTTCTTTGGCCGTCCTGTTAAAAGAAATAGGAGTAGCGCGTGAAGAAGTTATAGCCATAGGTGATGGATATAATGACCTATCCATGATTAGGTTTGCAGGACTGGGGATTGCCATGGGAAATGCTCAAGAACCTGTAAAGAAAGCAGCAGATTACATCACCCTGAGTAACGAAGAGGATGGTGTAGCCGAAGCAATCAATAAGTTTTGCAATCAACAATAGCCAAACATTTACAGACATGCCGGCAGAGTTTTAGTTTCTCGGTGAGAAACCTTTGGTTTCAAGGAATGAAACTATTGGTTCCTCGGTGTGAAACTGTTAGTTTCATACCGGGAAACAAATCACATTACTGGTAAAAACGACCCGACACTTAAAATCAACCGATTAAAGATAGGGCGCATATTCAGATTTTATACTAACTTTGCGGTTCCAATAAAACAAATATAAAATGTTATGGAACATCAACTTACCATTTACAACACCTTAGATAGAAAGAAAGAGTTGTTTGTACCGCTTCATGCACCTCATGTAGGCATGTATGTATGCGGACCGACTGTTTACGGAGATGCCCATTTAGGACACGCCCGTCCGGCTATAACCTTCGATGTGTTATTCCGCTATCTCACCCACCTAGGATATAAAGTACGCTACGTACGAAATATTACCGACGTAGGTCATCTGGAACACGATGCCGATGACGGAGAAGACAAGATCGCCAAGAAAGCACGTCTGGAAGAGTTGGAACCAATGGAGGTTGTTCAATATTTCCTGAACCGCTATCATAAAGCAATGGAAGCGTTGAATGTACTTTCTCCAAGCATTGAGCCACATGCTTCAGGACATATCATTGAACAAATCCAACTGGTACAGAAGATTTTGGATGCCGGATACGCCTATGAAAGCGAAGGCTCCGTTTACTTCGATGTAGCCAAATACAATAAAGATTACCACTACGGAAAACTTTCCGGACGTAATCTGGACGACGTCTTGAATACCACCCGTGACCTCGACGGACAAAGCGAGAAACGCAATCCCGCCGACTTTGCCCTTTGGAAAAAGGCACAACCTGAACATATCATGCGCTGGCCGTCTCCATGGAGCGATGGTTTCCCCGGATGGCACGCCGAATGTACCGCTATGGGACGCAAATACCTAGGTGAACACTTCGATATTCACGGAGGAGGAATGGACTTGATTTTCCCTCACCACGAATGTGAAATCGCACAATCGGTAGCCTCACAAGGTGATGACATGGTTCACTACTGGATGCACAACAACATGATTACCATCAACGGAACCAAGATGGGTAAATCACTTGGCAACTTCATCACGCTGGACGAATTCTTCACCGGTACTCATAAGCTGCTGGCACAAGCCTACACACCAATGACAATCCGTTTCTTCATCCTGCAAGCTCATTACCGCAGCACGGTAGATTTCAGCAATGAAGCACTGCAAGCATCCGAAAAAGGCCTGCAGCGTCTGATGGAAGCCATTGACGCATTGGATAAGATTACTCCCGCATCGGCAACTTCAGAGGGAATCAACGTGAAAGAACTGCGCGCTAAATGCTACGAAGCAATGAATGACGACTTAAATACACCGATTGTCATCGCACAGCTTTTCGAAGGCGCCCGCATTATAAACAATATCATTGCCGGTAATGCCACCATCTCCGCCGAAGACCTGAAAGACCTGAAAGAAACATTCCATCTGTTCAGCTTCGACATCATGGGATTGAAAGAAGAAAAAGGCTCTTCAGATGGTCGTGAGGCAGCTTACGGCAAGGTAGTAGATATGCTACTGGAACAACGTATGAAAGCGAAAGCCAACAAAGACTGGGCTACTTCCGACGAAATCCGCAACACACTGACAGCACTCGGATTTGAAATCAAAGATACTAAAGACGGTTTCGAATGGAGACTGAATAAGTAACAAGAAAAGAAAGTGCTCAACGCACCGTGTAAATACAAAGAAGACCGGCTCCCCACGAACCGGTCTTCTCTTTTTTCATAGAAACATGATAACTAATACCTCTCTTTAAATTCTTGTTTTCTCTTATCTTATTCACTAATTATTTATTTTCCATGAGCATTTCGACCGGCTGTCCATGCTGACAGGTTACTGTCAGTACGGTCTGGTCTCCCTGCTGTTCCAACCGGACATTTTCCATCGGGCTTGTCAATCTCCAATGTCCTTTAAGCCGTATCTCCTTAGTAATAGGACGACTGGGCTCTTTCGTTGTATACGTCTTCTCTTCTATATTCAGATTCGGATCACAGACGCTTAAACGGATACCCTTATCAGATTCCTTTGCATACATCACCATTGTTTCCGCAGGAATAGCCACGAACACTTTATCAGCGGCAGGCTGATAAGCTTCAAAAGCAGCATACGCCGTGATACCTGTCTTTTTATCATAAACAACGTGAGCAGTCTGATCGCGTTGCAACACCTCGTATGCAGAAGTTTTACGCAGCTCGTCGAGATCAGAAGCAGAAGGCTGTATCAATACCATATATTCATAAGTCCCCTCTTTCGGTGCCTTGCCATGTTCTATCCAGGCAGAAGAGAATTTTCCCTTAGTAACTTCACGCGTCTTTTCGTGCCGTGATTCCTGTTCTGCCACCTGTGAGCGAACGGTTCCGTCCACTACATGATAATAATTGTCATAACCATCATGAAGCCAATAGTTATCCTCTCCTACTTTGGGCTCCTTACCATTATATTTTGTCTGGAAAAGAGTTGTTTCCGTAGGATAATCTACATTGGAGTTCGAAATACCCGTTCCCAGGCAAACCATCCGGTTATCAAAACAGAAAACGGATTTACGGGCCACAAAGTCTGGTGTGAAGTTCTCATAATCCCGTTCTGCCAATTTCATAGCGAACATTCCATTTTTACCATCTAAAGAACTGCTTCCGGAGAAATTCTCTTTGGAGCGTGCCATAGTCGTTCCTCTCAATGGGCTATCAAGCAAGTCGAAAGGCAAATGAATGGTAGTTGTACCCGGCAAACGGTTCCAGTCCCATCCCTCCTGCACAAAACCGCTTCCGGCACGTGACACGGGATTTCCTTTCCCCATAATCTGCACGGAGCCATAACTCTGATAACGTCCGTAACGGTTATCTTTCGTATAAATTTCAGAACCCCATACGTCAGTGGTATACCCTTTCAATGTCACCATCCAGTCCGCACGACGAAAAATGCCTGCCGAACCATAGTTGTAAACGAAGAATCCCTGTGGAGCCTGTGCCGGTTGAATACCTTCCTTCTTGAAGAAACGCGCATTCGGAGTATCACTATTGCGTATCAGACGTAAATAGTCGGCAGCCAGACCACGATCAAACGTATTTCCCTGACCGGACAAATCGCCGGATAAAGCGATATTGGCAAATGCTTCGATATCATCGCTTCCCATCTTCCCTCCAAAAGGATGACGGCCACTGATTCCGATGCCCCATTCATAGAAATTGCAATAATTGCGCATAGCAATAAAGGCTGATTTCATGTGTTTGCGCGCATCTTCTGTCAGTTCAAAGCTTGTACCATTGGTAAATGCAATATATTCTCCTACAGTCGCAAGTACTCCAGTGGTATATCCCGGATAGAAACCGCCATGATGGAAAGTCGTACCGTCTACCTTTATACCACCGATCGTTCCCGGAGTATAACGCAAAGAAGAAGATAGCCAACGTGACAAGCCGCTCAAAGCTTGCGCCTGTTCCCTTGCATCGGGAAACATCATAGCGGAAATAAATTTCGCCATCAATAACGTATGCCAGGAATCCAACAATTCATCACGTGTTGGAGAACATGGCTGACGAGTTTCTTGCAGAGCCGCCCAAAAACGCAATGTGGAGAGATAAGCATCCCGATGAGGATGTTTATAGATAGCATCACGCATCAGCCAGGCAGTTGTATATATCTTACGTACCTGATAACCATAATGATGATTGGTACCCATACCGCTACCATAGGCAAATCCCTGATCGATAGCATAGTCGAATACGGTAAAGTAGTTTTTCTTTGATGTTTCGTTCTGGTTATAACAAGCATCATAGGCAAAACCGGAAAGCATCGTTTCAATATCGTTCCATGACATTTCTCCTTTCTTCTTGTCCTGTTCATCAGGAGCAACAATAGGAGTTCCTATAAATCCCGTTCCGGCGATGGATGGACTGATAGCCGCTTTCTCAAATGTTTTATAGGCAGCATTAATAGGCCCTTGCGGTGCCTTTTTCACTTCCAGAAAGTCAGTCAAACGTTGTTCGATAGTCTTCAGCTCCTTCTTTTGCTCGCTTGTCAGTTTAGAAAGCAGAGGAATATCATACGACTGTTGTTCCCATTTCCACACGAGACACCAATGCCACAGGTCACGATTAGACAGCCCATTATTGGTAGGCAACTGCTGGTCGGGAGTGGTACGAAGATTCATTTTCTTTTCCGGGAAAATCAGACGGTCAAGAAAGATACGCCCCTTCCGTTGCGGGGCAACCAGTCGATAGGCTACGATCTTCTTATCTTTCTTGTCGCCCTGCATATACTCAAAAGAGATCCAGCAAGCCCGCCAACCTGCTGCCTGCAAACGATAAGAGAACCAATAAGAGACTTCTCCCTCCTTATTCAGAAACTCAAAACGAATAGAATCCTGCTGTGGTTTCTCATTATAAATCCACAAGGTAATGCCGAACTGCTTCTCGTTTCTCGTATTCAACGATAAAGGAGCAATTTGAACATCCAGCGTAGAACCGGGCTGAAAGTCCCATTCCAGACTACTTTCACCCTCTTTGTAAAAAAGAGAAGAGATTTTCACTTCTCCCTTTCCGGAAACTGTAAATGCTTCGGGCACTTCTTCTTCAAATCCGATGAGTTGAGCGAAAGCTGAAGGAATGATTCCCAAAAGGAATAATACTATAAAACAACTGTTTTTCATTACTATTTTCAATTTAAACGCGGATGCGGATTAACACCTATTATTGTCGCAGAGATTTACTCCTAAAATTGGCACTTATTTGCGTTAATCAGCGTTTTATAAATTACTAATCGCTAATAAGGAATCCGATCCGACAGAATCTTTTCCGTATACCAAGGATCATTAATTTCCTTCAACATAGCTCCCATTTCACCGCAAAGTTGTGCCACAATCTCCTTATTTTCTTCCAAAGGCAGGTTATGCAGTTGATATGGATCTTTTACATCATCGAATAAGAGGCTTTTCTTCAATTGCTTCGTATCACGGTCGATATATAACGCCAATGTATATTGAGCCGTCTTGATACCTCTTGAAGAAGGGAAATAAGTCTGCACCAATCCATTTTCATCTTTATCGCCATCTACATTCTGAATATACAGTGCACCTGTAGGACGAACAATTTCAGCCTTTTCATCGAAGAAAAGAGGAGCGAAATTACGTCCCTGCACTTCCGCCGGAATAGAATCACCCAATCCGCACAAGCCAAGCACCGTAGGCATAATATCAGGAGCGGAGAGCAATAAATCATCTACCCTCGGCTGAATCTTACCGGGAAAACGAACCAGGAACGGAATATTCATGGATTCAGAATAAGGGGAATTCTTCGGATCATCAGTGCGCTGGCTACACATCGTCTCACCATGATCGGAAGCAAAGATTACGACTGTATTCTTATCCAATCCCAATTCTTTCAATGTCGTCAAAATCTGTCCGAAAGCACGGTCTACTCCGGTAACGGAAGCGAAATAATAACGTGCAGACTCCGCTTTCTTCATCTTCAAATCGACATTCGGACGAATCAACAGACTATCCAGAGGCTGATCTTTATAAAGATTAAAATCCTGCTCTTCACAGTCATTCAAGGAGCGATACGGGCTGTGAGGAGGATTCATGCCCACCATTATGAAGAAAGGTTTCTTGGTATCACGTACGTTACCGTCATTTTTCAGATAAGAAATGACTTTGCCTGATTCGTGTAAAGGTGACCATTCCTTCGGATCGTGTCTCTTACCATCCGTATCCCAATAATGCGGGTTCTTGTGTTCGTCAAATGTTCCGTAAGAATACCAGTAGTTAAAGCCGTGCCGGCGTTCTTTCGGTGTATAGGCATCCCATGCCGGACGTTTTTCTTCCACATACTGTCCCGGATGTTCGGGATCGTTCGGAGTCGGGAAGTCAGCGTGAAGTTTACCAAAATAAGCACAGTCATAACCTGCTTTGCTGAACACATCGCCGATACATTCCGCATCCTCGCGTAAGGAACTGATCGGACGTGTAGAATTGCAATTCAATGGTACACCGCTTTTGTTCGGATACATACCGGTCAGTAACATTCCACGATGAGGGCTGCTCAACGGACAGTTACTCTGTGCAGACGACAAGACCATAGATTCACGTGCAAAGGCATCCAGATTAGGAGTATGCACGGGGTCTCCTTCAAAGTTTACTTTATCCCGAAATCCGTCCTGCCTCCAGAAGCCCATCGCCTGGTTACGGTATTGATCGGGAAATACATAGATTATATTAGGATGCTCCGCTTGTTGGGGCGCTTGCTTCGGAGCCTTGCAACCTTGTGCGGCAAACAGCGTCAAGCCTCCTACAAGAAGGTTTATAGGTTTATTCATGATGGTTTATGATAAATGATTAAAAACAGGTAAATGACAAACGGTCAATAGAAAGTTATAGACAGCAAGTAGCGAATGATAAACGGTAAACATGTTCCGTCAGAATCCGCTAAGCATTCACCGTTCACTGTTTACCGTTCATTATCTATTTCTTATTTCTTTTCCAAATCTCTTTTACGCATCAGTCCTTCCAGGAAGTAATAGTCAGCATAGTTCAGAGGAACGTCAATTTCCTGACCGTGAGGAATACTGCCAACCGAATGCATCAGGATAAAGTTTCCATTTGTTCCAACTTCTGCGCGATAAGCAGGTGAGCCCAAACTTTCCATTATCTTATCAGCCGTTTCCTTGTAGTGGTTGCCCGGCAGATAGCCATCCAGTTCATAAAGGGCAGAGGCTGTACAAGCTGCTGCAGAAGCATCGCGCGGTTCGTTCGGAATATTCGGAGCATCATAATCCCAGTATGGTACGAGGTCTTCCGGCAGGTTCTTATTATTAAAGATGAAGTTATAGACCTTTTGTGCCTGGTCGAGATATTTCTTGTCTTTGGTATAGCGATAGCAGGTAGTATATCCATACAGGGCCCATGCTTGTCCGCGAGCCCAAGCCGATTCGTCGGCATATCCCTGTGCAGTTTGTCTCTTACGCACTTCTCCTGTCTCCGGATCGTAATCTACCACATGGTAGCAGCTGTTGTCCGGACGGAAGTGGTGAGCCATTGTTGTATCAGCATGTTTCACTGCAATATTGTAGAAAGTAGAATCTCCGGAAAGAGCTGTTGCTTCAAATAAGAGTTCGAGATTCATCATATTATCAATAATCACCGGACATTTCCATCCCCGTGTTCCCTGCCAACCTTTATCGGCATCCCATGACTGGATAACGCCTGCATTCGGACGAAAACGAGTGGACAATGATTTGGCAGCTTCTATAATGACGTCTTTGTACTCTTTCTTATCTGCCATGCGATAGCCGTTCAGATAACTGCAACCAATCATGAAACCTACATCATGATGCCATTTCAGATATTTCACAGAATCAAGAGCTTCTGTGTATTTCTCAGCCAGCGACAACCATTTCTTATCACCCGTCAGGTTATAAGTCAACCATATACTACCGGGAAAGAATCCGGAGCACCAGTCTTCCATCGGTATGTAAGAGATACTCCCATCTTCGTTGATTGTTCTCGGATTCAAGATTTTACCGGACTTCTCAATAATGTCCGTCTGGATTGTGTTCTGTGCCACAGCGTTGTCGATGTTGTCCTGAATAAAGTCTACTTCAACCTTTTTTTGTCCACCGCAACTCGTAAAGATCAATAGGGAAAGTCCTAATGCGCTAAGAATTGTTTTCATAATACAGGGATTATTTGTTAAGTGATTAATTTTCCTGATGGCAAAAGTAGTGCATTTAAATAGAATTGACCGACCTAAATAATCCAAATGAAGGACAATTTTGGTACATTTCACTGAAAAATGAAGGAATGGATAGAATTATATATTCAAAAAAACAGAGTCCAGATACAAAGAAAGTATCTGAATTCTGTTTTCTCAATTATATAATATTGCAAACTATATCTATAATTCGAATGGCTACAGATGAGTTGCCTTGTTCAGCCAAATGGCTAATCCGGCTTCTTACTTTAAACTTTCACAAATTTCCGTATTTACCCTCTTCAAATTCTGTTCATCCAGTTTTATTACTTTGCGGTCGTATGTCATCAATCCGTTCACTTCGATCTCAACATCTGTAGTCTGTGTATAAACAGCAGCCGAGAATCCGCGTGCAATCATATCCTTCAGCATATTAGCATATTTCAGATACTCATTGGTAGCTTCTTTGGAAGTACTAAACTGAACATACCCCCAATTACGATTCGGCTCCCAAAGATGCTCCTTCAACACTAAACCAATTCCTCCATACTCTCCGAGTACAGTTGCACGCTGTGCGTCATATAAATACATCTCCGGACCGGGATAATTATGCAAATCAAGCATATCACCACAGGTATAATGATTACCTCCACTAGCAGGATTCACTAAACGGGAAGGATCATATTGCTTTGTCCATTCTGCTATTTCAGGGGTTTTAAATTGCCCCCAAGCCTCATTGAAAGGTACCCATGTGCCAATACAAGGATAAGAGTAAAGGCAGTCGATAATTTCTTTCCATTCTTTACGATAAATAGCCTCTGATTCAGCAGACCGTTTAAATTCTGTTCCCTCAAAATACTTCCGATTCTGCCACTCGGGATTCTTATCGCCACTCGGCATGTCCTGCCACACAATAACCCCTAAACGATCACAATACGTATACCAACGGGCAGGCTCTACTTTTATATGTTTGCGAATCATATTATATCCAAAATCTTTTGTCTTTTGAATATCATATACTAAAGCCTCATCCGAAGGTGCCGTATACAAGCCATCCGGCCACCAGCCCTGATCTAAAAGACCAAATTGAAACAAGTCCTTATTATTCAATTGTAGACGTACAATTCCATTTTTATCGCGTTTCGTTGAATATTTACGCATGGCAGTATAGCTCTTAACCTTATCGATCAACTTATTTTCTGAATACAGACAAATTTCCATATCATATAAAAACGGAGAATCCGGTGACCACCACTTTACATCAGACGGCATAGCAATTTCAACCGGAATACCATTTACGGAACTTCCTACAGCCACCAACTGCTTTCCTTCTAATACCTTCACCTCCAATTTATCTGAAAGCATCTGATGATCTGTCATAACCTCTACTGTCAACTTATTCCTGTCAATATCAGGAGTCGTTTTGATATTGCCAATCGACCGGATTGGCACAGGTTCTAGCCAAACTGTTTGCCAAATACCACTGACAGGAGTATACCAGATACCTCCCGGCTTACTAACCTGTTTTCCTCTAGGTTGAGGACCTTTATCAGTCGGGTCCCACACTTTCACGATCAATTCATTTTCCCCATTCAGCAAGGCAGGCGTGATATCAAAAGAAAAAGGAGTAAATCCTCCTGTATGTTGTCCCACCTTTACCTTATTTACCCAAACATCCGCTTTCCAGTCAACAGCCCCAAAATGCAATAAGATCCTATGTCCTTTCCATTTGGAGGGAACCGAGAATTGACGCTGATACCAAAGTTCATTCTTCTCCCCAAGGCTTTTCCCCACTCCGGACAAGCTTGATTCTACAGCAAAAGGAACTAAAATCCGACCATCATAACTTTGTGGCATAGCTTGACCTACCGGAGAAATAGCATAATTCCACAATCCGTTCAGATTTATCCAGTCAGCACGTTCCATAATTGGGCGGGGATATTCGGGCAACACGTTTTCAACATCTATTTTCGCCGCCCATTCCGTCATAATTCGACCGCCAACCGGTTTCCACTGTGCAAATAGATAAACACTATTAATAAGTATCACTAAAGAACATACAATTTTTCTCATCTACATTATTTCTATTAAGAGTATTTTTACTAGGTCAAGTTATTCCAATATAATATCAAACTGATCGTAAGGTGCCGTACGATGTGCCAGATGCCTGGTCAATTTTGAAATCCCAAACAAGGGAGAATAAGTACGTACTTTGATCGTTTTACCATCCGGCATAAATTCCAGAATGCGAAGCCAACCATCCCCTCCGTTCCCTTCCGGACCGCCTCCTACATATTGTACATTAAACGTCATTTGTGATACATCTTTCCCGGCACTGTTCTTATCCACCCGATAAGCCACATTATTCTCATATTCACCGGTGCCTCTTCCCACATGTCCGCAAAGTACGAGACGGATATTGGAAGAAGGATAAATAAGTTTCTCCCAAATAGCCTGCCCCGAGTTTTGTGGAGAAATCTTATACCCATCTTTCGTAACGCGCTTATTACCTATATCAAGATAAGAATGAGTGATAAAAATCACCTTATGATTCTTGTATTCCGGCTTGTTTACCAAATTTTTCGCCCATTGCAGCACTTCATCACGAGGCACAAACTCTACTGCTATAACCAAAATCTTTCCCCATCCCGGCTCATCAAACTCAAAAGCCGAATTCTCTAAAGACGCCCTGCCTTCACGATTAGGAAATTCACTGACACAGATATTCCGCCAGGTAGAATTTCGTTCAAAAGGAATATAATCAGGAAAATAAGTACGACCGTTTTCTGCGGCTTTGTATCCATAATCATGATTGCCTGCGGCAATAATATAAGGTACTTTGTTATCCAGTCTTTTCAAAGCCTGCGATGCTGCCTCCCACATTTCACGACTGGTCTGGTTCAGCATCTTACGGTTTAATACATTATTATCATTCTGCTCCACCAAATCGCCTGTACAAAGGACAGCTTTAATTTTAAGCGACTCTATATTGTCCGCAATCCATGCGGTACAAAGATCAAAAAGCGGCTGGTTAATATCATACTTGGTATATCCCTGTGGATCACCGAGCAAAATCATAGAAAAGGATTCCGGATTGACCAATTTCTGGGGATCAGCCCGATGCTGCGCCGGGAGACAAGTAGCAGAAGCACACAATATCCCGGCCAATAAATAGTTGAATAGTTTCATAAGTTACTCTTTTTCTTCTTCGTTTTTAAATACAGGTGCACGAGATACGGATGCCGGTGTGCCATTAGTAATATAAGGCCAGCCATCACTACTCCATTGTATGCGGTCACACATCAATTGACGACCATTATCTATTTTCGCTTTCTGCCAGGCATGATAGAAGAACCAGTCATTACCCTCGTCATCCGTGATAATTTCGGAATTGTGTCCGGTTCCGGCAAACAGGTTATTACCCTGTAGAATTACTTCATTATAACTACTATTTTCTTTCATCACAGTACCGTTTTTACCCACATAAGGACCTTCGATATTTTTAGAACGCCCCACCACTACACGATACGTACTTCTTTCCTCTTCACAACAACTACCCGTAGAGCCAAATAGATAATAATAATTCCCGCGTTTATGAACCATGATGCCTTCTATTGAAGGACCCGCTATCTTTTCGGAAACAGCCCCTTTAATGGATAGACCGTCAGCACTTAACTCTACATAACGGATACCTCCTTCATAGCCTTTAGAAGTACTATTATAACTTCCCCAGAAAAGATACTTCTTACCATTATCTTCAAAATAACAAGGGTCGATGCACTGCATAGTACCAGAATTGTAGTCAAGAAGTTTTCCGTGATCCGTAAAAGGTCCTACAGGAGAGTCGCTGACCGCCACCCCGATACAACTATTCTTAGGCAAGTCCCAGTGCCCGAGAGTATAATAGAGCACATATTTGCCATTGATATAGTTAATGTCCGGAGCCCATAAGCGAGTGTCCGGCTGCCAGTTCGGTTTTTGCAGAAAGGCTGCCCCAGCATAAGTCCACTGTGTCATATTAGTAGATTTGTAAATCGGAATATAGATATTATCCTGTTGGGTAACATACAAATAAAAGTTCCCGTCTGCCGCATGAATTATAGTCGGATCAGGCAACTGTTTGCCGACTATAGGATTGGAGAATGAAACAGGGTTAGGTGTACTCCCCCCACCCCCCATTTCCATTACCGTTACCCGGCCCATCCGGTTGTTCGTCAGAGCCACCGGAACATGCCATGATACACAATGCTGTCGCAATTAAAAAAGATATTTTTTCATATATACTTTATTAGTTAAAACTAAGATTAATTTATCCAACCTTCATTCTGTTCCAAATTCGAGTTCATTTCCATTTCTTTAGCAGGAATAGGCCAGCTCCAGCACTGATCTCCCAACCAGTACCAGGTATAAGTCGTTTCACCCCACATCTGCATCAGACCGTTACGATTATTATCAAACTTCTTATCTTTCCACGTTCCCCAACGCAATTCATGGAAATACATGGAATCTTCGCCACCGATTTCCCAGTAATACTCATTCCGGATACGTTCACGCAAATCACTCTGCCCGTTAACTTTCGTAGCAGGATAAGTTGCATTATTCAATTCGACATGCCCTGCACGACGTCTTACTTCATTAACACATCTGATTGCTTCGCTTTCATGGGTACTTCCCCATTCATTTAGCGCTTCTGCTTTCAGGAGCAATACTTCCGCATAGCGTATTAATGGAATATCCAATCCATAAGTATCACGTTCTGTCTGTTCCAGACCTTCAGGAACAAACTTTCTCCATAGATAGTAAAACTTATCGTTTGTATCAGTACGGATATCAAAAGGCTCTGCACTGTCGGAGCCACGATAAGGCCAACGCAATGTATAAGTATGAGCTATTCCAGAAGAAGCGCCATTGTATTGTGCGTAAGGGGTAATGACAGCCATTTGCAGACGTGGATCACGGCTCTCGTAAGCTTTTTTGATACGTGCTTCATTGCCACTATCCAGATATTTGTTCATATCTGCCCCATAGGCAGCCATACGTTCCTTTTCCGCCGCAGACAGTCCATCGCGTAGAAAAAACACCACACGTTCTTTTTCTTTCATCGCACTATAGCCCGGCAAGTAGTTATCCCAATTAAACTTTTCTCCGGTCGCCGTCTCAAAAGATTCTACAAAATGCGGATTAGGCAAATAGTTATTCCACATAGAACCTGCTGTACAACGGTTGCCGTAAGTGATGTTCCTTGTATTGGAGTAGCCGTATTGCTTGATGCATTGCACAGAGAATATCATTTCTTCACATTGTTCATTTGCTATTTTCAACAACTGCTTATAACTGGTAGCACCGGCCTTAGTATATAACCCGAAGCCACAGTCAGCCACAGAATTAAAATCATCAACCGCCGCCTCCCAATTCTTCTGCCACATATATACTTGTCCGCGTAATGCATAAGCAGCTCCTTTGGTTACCCGTCCATAGTTAGAGTCACCCGAATTATATTTACCCGGTAGATTGGGTTCATTCACACAATCTGTCAGATCCTGGAGTATAGCCGCCCAAACATCCGCTTCTGAAGAACGGGCTTTGTTACCGTTTTCAGGACTCGTGATTGCATTCATATATAACGGCACTCCTTTATACAAGATATTCAAGCGCATATAAGCAAATGCACGCAAGAATTTACATTCGGCGATAGCCCGTTGCTTCTCTCCGGTCGACATATCAGGAACCTGACCAATATTATCTATCACATCATTAGCACGATAGATAAAAGTATAAAAACGTTTATAAATATCACTGAACAGGCCACTTGAGGGAGTAGCTGCTCCTGTACAATTAGGCATTCGCTTAATCCAGTTCTTGTCTGTATCCATCACAGAAGAATAAGCATCCCATGGAATCCGGTGCGAATCCAAAATGCCGGAGTTAGGACAATATTGATCCAGAAAGACATTATATACGCCGATAACAGCCTGTTCGGCCAAAGTTGCTTTCGTCCAGATACTACTACCGCTTATGTTATTGGTAGGAGTAGTATCTAAAAAGTCCGCACCGCATCCAGCCATAGAGAAAGACAGCAAGGCAATAGATGCACATCTTACTAATTTCCGAAATATTTTTATTTGTTTTTCATCATAAAATCGTTCTAGAGTAAGTTTAGAAAGTGATATTTACACCGAATGCATATTGTCTCATAGTAGAATATCCCACTGCGGTACGCATTTCCGGATCCATTCCTTCATACCCGGTAATGGTAAATAAATTTTCACCGGAAGCAAAGAAACGGATATTCTGTGCATATACTTTTTTCGACAGGACAGCAGGCAATGTATATCCGATAGTCAGGTTCTTCAGTTTAATATAATCCCCTTTTTGCAAATGTACTGATGACTGTGTCATACCACTTTGGTCGTTACCGGAGTTATTTGTCAAACGAGGATTCTTTGAACTCAAGTTCGTGCGAGGATCATTGGGATTTTTGGGATCAAAGAAATAGTGATCGTTTGCTATTGCTTCCCCGATAGCATATCCTTTGATGGTAGCACTGCTGTTCAATGCCAAACGATAGTAGTAAATCTTGAAACCTGCCGCACCGGACCAGTTCATGGAGAAATCGAAGCCTTTCCAATTAGCGCTTGCCTGCAGACCGAAGTTATACTTGGGCACATTGGAGCATCCCTGAAACTCATTATCAGCGTCATTACCATATACACCGTCGCCATTTAAGTCAGCATAGATGTAATCACCATACCAAATGCCACTCTTACTGACGTTCTGACGCGGATAGAACTTATACCCTGCCCCTACCATAGCATTCAGCCATTTCATGTCGTCTACTGTACGGATCATTCCGTCTCTCGGACCACCGTTGATATTGACTGTTCCATCTGCGTTAAAGCCGTTTCCATTACCTTTATATGGTTGCAACATATAGTATTCATTAATCATTTTACCTTCTATTACACGGGTAGATCCTCCGGTAGAGACATCACCGATATTGGTTTGATAAACACGGTTCCCGTTTTCATCTGTCACCCAGCCACGCTGCAACTCTCCTTTGTATTTACTGACCTTGTTCTGGTTATAGGCAAAGTTACCGGATACACGATATTCTACTTTACCGATACGGTCTTGCCAATTCAGGGTCATTTCAATACCGCGGTTAGTCACTTCCGCAATGTTCTGACGAGGGCCACTGGCTGTCCCGAGAGACATATACATATCAGGGCGATATAAGATTCCATCCGTTACTTTATTATAAAATTCAGCCTCAAACGTCAGACGGTTTCTAAGAGTTGCAAAGTCGACACCAATGTTCGTAATAGCAGTGCTCTCCCATTCCAACAGGTTATTAGAGATAGAAGTGACTGCCAATCCGTTATTAAGACTACCACCAAACGCGTACTTTGCCGAGTTATATACAGCCTGCCATTCGTAGTTACCAATCGCATTGTTCCCTAACTTACCCCACGAAGCACGTAATTTCAGATTGTCGATAGGAAGTCCTTTCATAAATCTCTCTTCACTGATTCTCCACCCGGCAGAGAAAGATGGAAAAAGCCCCCAGCGATTATCCGGAGCAAAACGGGAGGAACCGTCATAACGCATATTAACCTCGAATAAATAACGGCTGTCGAAAGCATAGTTAATACGACCGAAGTAAGAACGGGATGTAAATTCCTCACCTGTACCACCTATGGAAGAAGGAGTAGTAGCAGAACTTGAATCACCCACAGACGAATCTATTAATCCAAGTTTGGCAGTGTCGGTAGTCCGTTTGACAAAACGTTCTTCTTCAAAGCCCAATAACATACCAATATCATGCTTATAAAAAGTCTGGTTATAGTTGAGCAAGTGCGTTAATTTCCAATGGTTTTCACGGACATACGCCATACGGGTATACAAATCGGCAGGATCTTTGGGGGCAGCTATCCACTGATCTGTACTAAAACTATATTTCCCATAATCCGTATTTACGGACATCGATTCATAACGGTAATCTTTATAGTTCAGATTAACATCGTATGAAAAGTGTTTCAGAAACTTCACGTTGGCATAGAAAGTAGTAAAGAACTGCGTGTTTTTGATATGCCCTTCCGATTGTGCCATGTCCCACAGAGGATTGTGAGATTGCGGATCTTCCTCGTTCGCTTCCGGCGCACCATATTTTCCGTCATAATATGGATATACGCCCGGTATCATCTTTTGAGTATTAATATTGGTGAGTGAACCGGTATCGCTTTTCTTCTGGTCAGTGTGATACCCCCATACGCGAGTACCAATACGTAACCACTTAGTAATATCCGAATAAACATTGGCACGCAAAAAATAGCGTTGGTATCCGGTATCCTTGATTAATCCCGGATTGTCAGTATAAGATATAGAAAGATTATATCCGGTACGTCCCTCCTGTCCAGTGACGGAAAGCGAATGTTTCATCATCCAGTCGTTACTATATATCTCATCGTACCAATCTGTATTAGGATAAGCTACATAATTAGGATAGCCGGAAGCCGAAATGCCATTCGGATCTTTTTCCGCCTCACGCCATTGATTGATGGTAATGTCGCTGAAAGGAGCAGATTCTCCTATATTAGTAGCAGCTTCGTTCATCAATTCCATATACTTGGCGTAGTTAGATACCGTTTTTATCAGTTTGGTAGGTTGATTCAGTGAAAAAGTAGCATTGTAGGACACGCTGACCTTTCCTGTTTGTCCGGTTTTGGTAGTAACCAGAATAACCCCATTTGCCCCTCGGTTACCATAAATAGCACACGAGGCCGCATCTTTCAGGATGGAAATAGAAGCAATATCGTTGGGATCTACATTATTCAGACTTTGCTCCATCCCATCCACCAACACGAGTGGTGAAGAACTGTTCAGGGTACCTACTCCCCGAATATTGAAAGAAAAGCCTTCATTATATGGAGTCCCGGAGCTTTGCATCACCTGCAAACCGGCTGTCATACCGCTCAACGCCTGCGAAGCACTGACCAAAGGACGGGAAAGTGATTCCTTTTCCAAATTTACCGTAGCAACCGAACCGGTCAGGTTCACCTTCTTTTGTGTGCCATAACCAACCACTACTACTTCTGAAAGCATTTTCACATTCTCTCCCATTACAATGTTGAATGTCGTCTTGCCAGGCGACAATGAAATTTCCTGCGTGTCAAAACCGATATAAGACACTTGCAATTTCTTAGCGTCCTCCGGTATTTCCAGTTCAAATTTCCCTTCCATATTACTCACCGTGCCAATATTAGTACCGGGAATTGATACCGATACTCCAATTAACAATTCATCATTGACATCGCTGATGACACCATTGATACGCCGTTTCTTATCCGATTTCTGAACGACAGGCCGGGTGATAATAATATGATTATCTTTTATTTTATAAATCAACTCCTGCCCTTTCAGAATCTGATCCAGTGCCTTGCTTATCGGTTGATTATCTACCTTTACAGTTACCTTACGGGTCAGGTCCACATCATTTTTCTCATATACTAAGGATACATTTCCTTTGACCTCCAACTCCCGGAACGCTTTGCGCACCGTTACGTCCTGCAAATGTAAGGTCACCTGTTGTGCATGAACCGACAGTGGAAGAACTGCAGCTAATAGCACGAAGAACATGCATTTGATGATTTTACTCATTGATTTAAGTTTTTATGTGTATATCTTTTGTTACTAACTCATTGTTTTACAATATTCTTATTTAAACATTATCCAGGATTGCGAACTAGCCTCATTATCCGCATTTTTAACATTGCCGTTCGTTTCCCAGTCGTATCTACCGGCTACCTTTCCTAAAGGCACCCCTCTACTATCATCCCGAATAACAACAGGACTATGATAGTTCTCACCAAACACAATGGCATCCGTACAACCCACTTCCTGCAATGCCACAGCAACTTCCCGTAAAGAAGAGCCATCACTAAAGACATTCCAAGCTGCTTTTACCGAGTTATAAGAATTCGTAAAACGATTACTTACAAAAATGACCAAGTCTCCTTCTTCCGTGATACCGACAGCCCGGCGTCCTACAGGCTTGCCATCAAAAGTCCAAATGCTTACCGGATTAGCAGCCCATGAATTACTTCCTGACAATGCTCCATCCATTCCTCTGTTACGGGTCGAAGTATTTCTTCCTTCATTAGTGGCAAATGTCTTGTAAAGTTCTGCATTTTCTCCGGCAATCATGATCTGCCCTTTTTGCAACGGATAGGAATATCCACTGACAGCACTGGTTGGAGACCACTGTACCCCATTGGCAGCTTGTTTGCCGGCTCCGCCGCTGGTAAACTTATACAAGTTATTATCTATCACTTCTGCATACGAAATCTCCGCTTTTCCATCAGCTGTAATTCCCAGAGTTCCCGGACAATACTTCAAAGAAGTAGATAGGTTATATCCGAGACGCGGTGCGGATAGCAGCCCACTATCATTCCACCCGAGGCTATAAAATATCGGTACCCAGAATTGCCCGGACAATCCCGGAACAAACAATGAATAATCCATATTATCATTCATGATAGCTGTTGTACGATGTTGAGCAGTGGGTTCAGCCCATGTTACATTGTCTTTATTCATATCCCAGCTAACCTTCATATTTATTCTACCGGCAGGAATAGTTATCAACCATCCCGTATTACCGCTCCTTCCATGCAAGTTTTTATTTTCATAGACAATCATGAAATCAGGAATACAAATACTACTGTGTTGGCTTTTTAGATCAGCAGTAATATTTTTCCAGTTTACCCCTGCGTCAATAATTCCATTTACAGCACTCAACTGATATTTTTTAGTCATGTTGTTCGTATTGTCTTTTACAGTAATAGTAAGTGTACTACTTAGGTCAACAATCAGGTTTCCGTTTTCATCCTTTTGACTGACGGGATCTGTGGAGATGATTTCTGCGTTATCTGCCAAGGTCGGCATCAACACTACGTTTACAAATGCAGTGTTTTGTTTGAAACGTAACGAAGCGATGCCATTAATAAAGTTTGCACTAACCTGCTCTGTGTTACAAGTAGCCGTTACGCCTCGAAGTAGCTGAGTAGAAGTGCTGAAAATGGTATATTCGATATCATCTGCTCCATCATTCACTTTAATACGGGTGATACCGCTGCTCAAGTCCAGTACAGCATCAGTAGTAAGCGGATCAATGGGCTTTGCCCATTCATCCGCCAGTTTGAGTTTCACATTCACCGCACTTTGGTCGTCCAAAATGCGAAAATCTAAGGCTATGACCCTACTGTTCTGGTCAATAAGACCATTTATCCAGTTCCCTGTGCCATCTTCTGCCTGTATGGCTACCAATGGTTCTTTTACGTACCCCGGATCTTCGGATAAGACAACACCTTTCAGTTCATCTTCTCCGCATGACGTGAATATAAACACAAGGAATGTGCTTAATAGAAAATGTAGTTTCTTCATACAATATTATTTAAATAAGAAATAGCTTATTTTCTGTTATTCCTGAAAACAATCTTTATCCTGCATGACTAAACTAAAACAGCTGTTTGTATACCTTATAACTTAAAAAAGAGTGTCGCGCTATGCTCTTTTACAATCCTTCTTTTTACCATTCATAGAGATTCAGGTTAAAATATGCTTTATTGGCCTATTCATTAATATGACAGCCAGATTAATAAAAAGTATAGTGAGAAATGATTTTTTTATTCGTTCAGCCCTTCAACTCATCTTTTTATTAGTGAGTTTGGTCATCTTACATTTTTTCAATACCTTGCCCCCGAATTATCCATCGGAGAAACAGAACCTGTGAGTATTCACCTTAATATATTAACTAATAAATCAAATATACGATTTCTGAAAGACATAATGGAAAAAAACCTGGAAACAGAGATTATCGAGGCCCTGAAATCGGGTAAAGAGGAGGCATTCCGATACATCTATAAAACTTACTATACAGATCTTTGCCGGATAGCGAGAGGGTATTTGACAGACTCTTATCTATCAGAATCTATAGTAGAAGATTTGGTGTATAGTCTATGGGAAAACCGCTCTAAAATAACAATTAACACCTCATTGAAGAACTACCTTTTCAGAAGTGTAGCCAATAAGTGTATCAATTATCTTCAGCTTGAATATGTGAGAAGGGAAACGGCCTGCTCGTCAGAAGACCTGGTCATTTACAGCGATTTATGGTCCTTGGGCGAAAATCCGGTTGAGCATTTAGAGGGTAAAGAGCTACATTCTATTATCCAGAAGACGATTGACGGCTTATCTCCGGAAACCCGGAAGGTATTTTTATTGAGTCGTTTTGAGAACAAAAGACAAGAAGAAATTGCCGAAATCATGGGAATCACTATTCATACAGTGAAATATCACATGCGAAGTGCACTGGATAAGCTGAAAGAAGCAGCAAAATCTTATCTTGCCCTGATTGTAATGTTTATTACGAATATATTTAATTAATATTAAAAAGCAAAGTAATTCACTATACTTCTTCTATTGACAAACTGTCCTGATGATAGCGCAGGTATATGATTTTCAATAGATATTAAGTTTAAGATGGTATGAAAGAAGAATTTGACAGACTGATATATGATTTCCTCTCGGGAAGTATCACCAAAGAGGACTTGCATAAGTTGAACGAATGGGTATACTCCGATCCGGAGAATCAGGAATATTTTGAACAGCAGAAACGAATCTGGCTTCTGTCTGCCGAGTATGAAAATGCATCTGTACACGAAGAACGTGCCTATAGCAGGTTTGCGGAACGAATCCGTAAACATAAGAGTGCTCCGGCAGGAAAGGCAAGAAGAGCCTTATTTGTAAAGTATGCAGGTTACGCAGCAGCAATCATTATATTACTGTTTACCACTCCTTTTATAATTTATAATTTTACAACACCTGATGATTCTTTGATTTCCGAAGTATACGCTCCAAGAAAATCGAAATTAAAAATGAAGCTTCCTGACGGTTCTATAGTGTGGTTAAACGCAGATTCCAAGCTTTCTTACTCCGAGAGTTTTAGTCGGAAGAATCGCAATGTCCGACTGGAAGGCGAAGGGTATTTTGAGGTAGCGCATGGAGAGCATCCATTTGTTGTACAAACAGACTCTGCACAGATTAAAGTACTGGGTACTAAGTTTAACGTTAAAAATTATGGTGATGAGAATTATATAAAGGTATCACTCCTAGAAGGTTCCATTGTCTTATTGTGCATCAACCAAGAGTTTATAATGAAGCCTAATCAAACGATGACAGTTAATAAGCTTGACCAAACTTATAAGCTGACCGAGAGTGCTGACTATGCTGAACAGTGGATCAACTGCAAAGTATTCTGGGATGAGGTTCCTATGTCGATCATTTCTAAAGAGTTGGAGCGCCAATTTGATGTGACATTCGCATTTGAGTCAGAGCAACTCAAGAATTTGATTTTCCATGGAAGTTTTATTATAGAAACAAATAATTTGGAGAAAATATTGGATATTATGTCTGAAACAAATAAATTTAGCTACTCAATTGAAAAAGATAAGGTATATATCCATTCATTGAAAAAATAAGAAACGATTAAAGAATCTTCAAAAATAATATCATGACTGCACAAGAGTTTTTTAAGAACGATCTGTTTGCCGAAAATGCAGGAGTAGTACTGCTGGAAGTACGCAAAGGTTACAGTAAAGCCAAATTAGAAATAAAACCCGAACATCTTAACGCAGGTGCCCGCACACAAGGAGGAGCGATCTTCACATTAGCAGATCTGGCGCTTGCCACAGCTGCCAACTCGCACGGTACACTAGCTTTCTCTCTCTCGTCCACTATTACTTTCCTACGTGCCAGCGGCCCCGGAGATACTCTCTTTGCCGAAGCACGCGAACGCTATATCGGTCGAAGTACAGGTTGCTATCAGGTAGATATAACAAACCAAGACGGAGAGTTGATTGCAACTTTTGAATCTAGCGTATTCCGAAAGGATCAGAAAGTGCCTTTCGAAGTTCAGGAATAAAACAGGAAAGCGCATCAACACTTTTAAAAGTATACCTTTTAGAAACAGATAACGCGGATGATACGGATAAAAAGATAATAAATCCGTGTCATCCGCGTTATCCGCGTCTAAAAAATAACAGGTTGGCAGGGCCATTTACTTCTGATATGCCTTCGTTTTTTCTATATATCTATTTAACGATAGAAGTCAGCGGATGCCGGTTACCCGTCACATTATTCAGGAATGCTTTTGCCGAACCGAAGTTCAGGAATAAATCCAGACGGACAGGAAGATGGTTCAAGTCGTCCGTCACGAAGAAAGTAATCACCTCCTTTTCTTTTCCTTTCTTATCATATTCTACCAATGAGAAGATCAGGCAACGGTAAGTAACTCCATTCTCCGCTTTCACATTTTCTTTTCCACGGTAGATAAGCGTTTGCTCTTCCACTTTACGGCCCGTAGCCATCGGGAACTTGATTTTGTCTCCCACCTTATAATCTGCAGGGTCGTAAGAACGTGCCTGCGCCAAGATGCTTAACATATCGTATATACAACGGCTATCGCTAGCTTCAGATTCATCAAACGCTCCATCCCGATAAGTACGTTTCTGGTTTACGAGGCAAAGACCGTCCTTATAAGAAAACCAAGCCTCATCAACCGTGTAACGTTTTCCCTCTTCGGCACCTTTGCGGAAATAGCGCGGTTCCAGTTTTTCACCGATCACACAAGTCAGCGTATCGCGCATCTTGAAAAAGAAGTCTGCCCGTTTACTGCCCAAAGCAAGCAGGTTAATCCGGTAGGCAGGTTGTGAATGATAAGTAGTAGCATTCGTCGTCAGACTGGCAAGTCCGGCTTTCACCCAGACAAACTTCCAGTTAAAATATAAATCATACATTACGTGTTCGCCGGATTGAAACGCATCATTCTTCGCTTCACATTGAGCACTGGCTGGGAGGGCGAAAGCTCCCATCAGTAAGGCCACTAATCCGATAATAAAATTGCGTCGAACGCTAACGACGGCGGTTCTGACTATTTCGTTCCCGATCCTTTTTCTTCTTGTCTTCATCTGGTTTTTGTTTTTTAAGTTCATCCAGCTTTTGCTTATCCAGCGGAACTGCATGAATATCCCAACTTTGTTCTAGATCCCAGTTGGCTTTCGGCTCTAAAATCTGATTATAATAATACACCTCTTCGGGCTGCACCCCTTTTTCAAAATTGCCGGTATCCCATTCACCGTTTCCATTCCGGTCGTTAATCAACCGGGCGGAGTACTTACCGGGATTTAAGTAATAAAAGTCGGCATAACCTCCTTCCTCTACTCTTCTTCGGCGTACCACTTTATCCTGCGCATCCAACAGTTCAACGAAAGCATTAGGTTCCGCTCCCGTCACCACAAACGTGATTTTGGCATATTCTTCCAAACTACGCACCTTGAACCCTTGTTTTATTTTGTCTGTAAACAATCCGTATATACCATGGAACGCAGTCGAGTCTACCGAAAATTCATATTCCAGTGTCGGCTCCCAATCATAATACAGATTGAACCTCTTTAGATTCACAGAGTCCTGTTCAAAGTCGAATGGTATATCTTTCCAGAGCGTATCTACCTTTTGCCGTAGATGGATGGCCGCAGTATCGAAACTGGCTATCGGTTCTTCAAAACTCAAAGAGATAGAACCATATACATCCATTGACGAAGGAGCACCGACATTTACCGGCAAGAATTTTGTCGGTTCGGGTTCATCCTCTTCACCTTTCTTTTTCTTCTTTTTCTTTTTGTCCTTATCCGGCTCCTCTTTCTTATATTTCTGCTTCGAAACGAGGTTGAGCGTATCCGTACGGGGCACTAACTGATTCAATGTATCCGTATAAAGATAAGTCAGGCTCATGGCCAGCGTATCCTGCTTAAAGAGCAGGGAGTCTTTTACCCAATAATGGATGGTGTCGTTCCGCTGATTCTTTTCGATAACAAAAGCATCCTTTTCATCGAAGTTCAAGCCTTTCAATACAGGCAAAGTATCTGCCTTACCTGCAAAATAGAACGTAAACTTCTGCGGAACCAGTCTTTCCGACTTGATAAGGTATTGCGAATAATTGAGTTCCTTAAAGGCACGGAGGATGACATCATCCGGCAAATAATGCATATATTTCTTCTCAACAATCGTGTCATAAGTCAATGAATCCACCCAAGCCGTATCCATGCGGATACGTTCTTCCATACGAGGGATAATCAACGAGTCATGGAAAGCGATCATCTCGCTCTTCTGATTAAAAGTGAAGTTCTGGTCGGCATCCATCAAACCGTAGATACGATACTTGCCGGGAGCTATACCCCGGATAGAGAAACGCCCACGGCTGTCCGTACGTGCCACACGGTCGAAAGGCAATTTGTTGAAAGCCGAATCGTTCAAGTTGGAATGTAGTCCGACAAGCATACCTTTAATAGGCTCCAGGTTAGAGGCATCGAGCATCGTTCCTGCTACTTCCATCGTATCGATTTCCGTACCGGTAGAGAACGTAAATGCAAAATTCCCTAGCGGGTTACCTTCATTATTGTCGACAATTGCATCCGAGAAGTCAATCGTATAGGTCGTGTTAGGCTTCAAAGAGTCGAGTAGGTTGACTTGTATTCTCTTGCCGGAAGCCTTGATTTCCGGTTGCTGTATCTGGGGAGGAGAAACAACGACTTTTTCGGTTGCTTTCTCCAGCTTAATAAACTCATCAAACATCAAAGAAATTTTAGTCCTTTCATTATTCAGAGCGCCCGCAGCAGGAGTACTACCGATGAAACGGGGCGGCGTCTCATCATAAGGGCCTCCGTCCGGCCGTCCAATACTGGCGCAGGAATATAACATAGCTCCCAGCGTTACTACCGGAAGCACCTTGCGAACTATTTGCTTTATCTTTTGATTCTCAAATTGTAACATGCTGCAAAAATAAGCGTTCTTATTCAATAAACACCACACTTTCTAGCTAATTTATTAAAAAAGGAAAGGGTGACTTAAGGTAATAAACAATATTTGCGACGTTTTTATTTTTTTCCTGCTAATATAATTAGTTTTATTGCCTAAAGAGATTACCTTTGTTGCCTAATCTTTTTTCGTTCCACTATAGTGTTCCGCAAAGAACACTATAGTTTCCCTTGCGGAGCACTATAGTGGGACGAAAGAGAAACTATAGTGGAACGAAATAAAAGTAGCAAGTGAAGTAAATCCGGATAGGCAAACGGATTTATCAATGTGCCTACACTAAATAAAAACGAATATGAGTATACAATATGACCTTTACGACACGCCTGACATTCAACAAACAGGCGACGCACAACCGCTTCATCCCCGCGTAGTATTCAAAGGAACCGTCGATCAGGAAGAATTTCTAGACCGTGTACACAAATTCACAGGAATAAGCCGCAGTTTACTGGCGGGCGCCATGCAGTCTTTCCAAAACGAGTTGAGAGATTTGATTGCCAACGGATGGATTGTGGAACTGGGAGATATCGGATATTTTTCAGTGTCTTTAAAGGGACCTCGTGTAATGAAGAAAAAAGATGTGCACGCACAATCTATTGAGCTGAAGAATGTCAATTTCCGGGTAGGCAGCCAGTTTAAGAAAGAAGTAGGCCAGCAAATGAGACTAGAACGTGGAGAATCGATGACTCGTCACCATGGGAAAGGGCACAGTGAAGAAGAATGTTTGACAATAATCAACCAGCATCTGAACAAATATCCCTGCCTGACCCGCACCGACTATAGCCGATTGACAGGACACGACAAAAAACGTGCTTTGAAAGAACTGAATGCTTTTATCGAACGTGGACTCTTAATCCGTTATGGAACAGGCAAACAGGTGGTTTATGCAAAGAAAACAGAAAGTTAAGTTAAAATCATCTAGCAGAATTACCTAGAATTCCAATTCTGAACTGAACAAAAAAACAATAATTCAGTGTAGGGTTCTTTTTATATTAATCATATTTATACTGACTTTTAGTAAATCAGAACTATCTATGAAATTATAAAACAAGATTACTTGCTTTATCAATATTTATTGCTACTTTTGTAGCGGTTTCCTTTCATACGTAGAGAGGAACATTTTATTTTTTATAGAGAACGATTATTTATTGCATTCAACCATAAATTCGGCAAAAATTTACCGCGAATGGCAATAAGTGATGTCAGGTCTCGCGCACACTTCTGTATATAATTTGTTTATATACCCAATGGGCGTGGGACTATCACTTATGTCGCGGAGGGTCTTTGCCGAGCCTATGGTTGGCGTACAGTTGGTAGTTTCCCACGCTCTCTTTTTTTAAACCGCGCACCACAGGGAAATGATGCGACAAACATAACAAAGATATGTACGACGACCTGAAAGAAAACATTATTCTAGTAATGCAGCACCCTATCGCGCGCCGCCCCATCTCCAACTTATCAGATGAAGAACGAGAAAAAGCATTTGACTTGTTGAACTATCTTTCAACTTTATCCGTTGACGAAAACTATACCTTGTTAGATTACATCCAAATGGCACGTCTTGAATATGCACTTGGAGAGCTTGAGTATAAAACAACCAATGATACAGAAAAAGTAATACGACATTTTAGAACCGCCCTCCAACATCTGGAGAAAGGAGGGTTCGACTTAAGTATAAGCAAGTGGACAGAGTTAGTCAGCCTGCGAACCAAAGAAGACACGGAATAATTCAGAATCATAACCCTTACCAGTATATATAGAAGATAGACAACAAAGCGAAAAAGATTGCTTGTGCAAGTAGTCCTTTCGTTCTATCTTTGAAGAGGATGCCTTCCCCACACTTGATACCCCAATATCTTAATCGGCATCCTCTTCTTCTATCTTTCTGCCAAATCTTTTTTACATAAAATTCCCCAATACAGCAGCATTCTACTTATTAACTAATTTATTAACGCACAATTCTTTTTCAGCTTGGTCATGAATTTCGGAAACCATATCTTTGCATCGTGATCACAAAACAACAATAAAACAGATTAACTAACTATTAAAAAAAGAAAGACTATGGCATTAAAGTATGTTGTCAAGAAAAGAGTTTTCGGCTTTGACAAAACAAAGACTGAAAAGTATGTAGCACAGAATGTAATTACCAATACGGTAAATTTCAGAGATTTATGCAAGGAAGTATCCATGTTCGGTATGATTCCCGAAGGCGCAGTGAAACACGTGATTGACGCACTGATTGATGCGTTGAACACGAACCTAAACAAAGGATTGTCTGTGCAATTAGGTGACTTCGGATGTTTCCGTCCGGGCATGAGTTGCAAAAGCCAGAAAGAGGAAAAAGATGTAGATGCCGATACCGTTCGTCGGGTGAAAATTGTATTTACGCCGGGATATAAATTTAAGGATATGCTGGATAATGTAAGTATTTACAAGACGGAAGGAAACGGCGGCACCTCTTCCGGAAATGGAGGGGGAAATAAACCGGAAAATCCGGACGAAGGCGGTAGCGGTGAGGCCCCGGATCCTGCAGCATAAAACTGGAACAAGGGACCACACATAGAAAAGGACTTCTTCCCATAAAAATGAACCCTAAAAGTTAGACAAAAACTTTTAGGGTTCGCTTAGTCATAGTTACCAGCCTGTATTTTGACCTAAATTAGGATTCTTATAATATTCAGTCTGTGGTATAGGATATAAGTACATCTTATCATCCCAGTTACGTGTTTCAAGCAATTCTTTCTTATAAACAGGCAAGCCGTTTTCCATAGTGATCTTGATGCAATAAATAGCTTTGGTTTTATCACCGATTTTCCAACGGCGGATATCCCAGAACCTATGGTCTTCGAACGCAAGTTCCACTCGTCTTTCACGACGGACGCTTTCAGTAAACGCATTGCCGCTTGTTGTAATGGCGGGCATATCAGCAGCAGCACGCACCTGATTCAGTGCCGCACGTGCAGACAACGGATGATCATTATCCGTATAATCAGCGTCTTTCCAGGCATCCATTGCTTCCGCATAGTTCAGGAGAATTTCCGCATAACGAAATATGATGAAATGGTGCGGTTTCTTTTTCTCATTGGAAGGAGCTAGAGAAACAGTCTCATTCATATACTTCTTCAAATAATAACCTGTAGTAGTCGCTCCGGTTGTTCCAGCACCGTCTTTTCCTCCTTCATAAGACTGGATGGTCGAGTTCATCCATGTATCGCCATTGCAAAGCACCGTTTTATAGAATCTCGGGTCTCTGCCTTCATACGGATTCTGCCCCGGTGTAATCTGTTCCCAGTCAAAGTCTTTTCCATTAGTCATCTGGAAGGCATCCACCAGGTTCTGGGTGGGCACGTTGCCTGTTTTCCCCTTTTCATAACTGATAGGCAAATTGTTAGCTTCAAAATCAAAGCTTTCCCCATTTCTACGTTCAAAAATTAATTGCGGAGATTTCAACACATCGTTTCCACCATTCTTGTCATACAGAGGATCTACATTCGTCTTCGGCAAACTGTACCAGTTCTCTTTTATGATAGCATAAGCCGCATCGGCAGCCGCTTTCCATTTATCGGCATCCTGTGCGGGATTATGCAACAAACTCGCCGCATAAAGAAGAGCACGGGATTTCAATGCCAACGCTGTACCTTTGGTCACACGTCCCGTCTCCGCCCAAAAGTCTTGATGACTGACAGGCAGAGTTTTGGCCGCGTCACTACATTCGTCACAGATATATTTTATCACTTCATTGAAAGAAGTCTTTTCCACGCCGTTGATTTCATCCAAAGCATACGTACGTGTCAAAAGTGGAATATCACCGTATCGTTTAGCCAGTTCGAACAGATAAAAAGCTCGCAACACCCGTAATTCTTCACGATACATGGTAGCTTTGGCAATGTCTTCTTCATACGTGTCGTTCCAGCGGAAACGCTCCAGTTTTTCCTGTGAATAGTTTTCAAGAAATGAATTGACGGAACGGATAGCTCCATAGCACTTCGACCACATATTATCGACTGCATTGTTGGGACTCCAGGCATTGTTATAAAAGTCGTGAACACTATTATCACTCCAGACATAAACAGAATTATCCGTTGCAGACTCCCTTAAAGCCCCGTCGAGCACTCCGAGATCTCCGGGCAACTGGCTATAAACGTAGGTAGCCAAACCTTTCACATTGCTAAAGTAGGAATAGGCCTCTTCCCTGTCCAAGCCTGTCGATTCGTCCAATTCGAGCAAGCTACACCCCGATACGGATAATAGCAAACCTGTATATAAAAGGATATATTTTCTCATGGTCATTTCACATTTTAGAAGTTAATATTCAACCCGAAATAAACGGAAGTCATATCCGGATAATTGATTTTCAGATCTTCACTGTTCATATACTTCACATGATCGAGCGAAAAAAGATTGTTAGCTCTCGCATATACCTGAATCTTTTCCATTTTCACTTTCTTCGCCCAAGAGGAAGGAAGATTATAGTAGACATTCAAGTTACGAAGTTTGAAATAGCTCCCGTTCTCCAACCACTGTGTACTGTTTCTGAAGTTATTGGCATTATCCAGCGTAGTCAGGCGGGGGACATTTGCGATATCTTTCGTTTCTTCCGTCCAGCGGATTCTGTCGTTCAGATACCAGCTGGAAATATTCGTGTTGTTTCTCAACGGCCAGTATACGCTGGCAGTGTTCAACATCACACTATAATGGGCTACTCCTTGAAACAGAGCATCCACGCCGAAACCTTTATATTCAAATCCCAAATTAATGCCATAATAAATCTCCGGTATGGCAGTGGAATATCCTATCGCCTTCTGGTCATTGTTGTCAATCACGTTATCGCCATTCAGATCTCTGTACTTGACATCACCCGGACGTACTTCCGAGAATTTCTGCACAGGACTGCTCTTTATGTCCGCCTCATCTCTGAAATAACCGATAGCCTCCCAGCCAAAACACTGCCCGACAGGGTAACCTTTTTTAGACAAATAGCCATACGGCTGATATCCCTCACCATTTTCTACGACTTTACTTTTGGCATAAGAGAAGTTGGCTCCGATATAATAGTTGAAGTCCTTGTATTCCTTTTTCCACATGGCAGAGAGTTCCGTTCCTTTTGTTTCCACTTTTCCTGCATTCATCTGCGGAATAGTAACCCCGATTGCCGATGAGATCAGCCCACTTCCGTCAATCAGGATATTAGTGCGCTTGTCATAAAAACCGTCAATAGAAAAAGTCAGTCCCTTGAACAGGCTCATATCCAAACCGATATTATATTTATCCGCAACTTCCAGATCCAGTTGTTCCATTGCCAACACTCCTTCCTTCAGGCTACTTCCGGCAGAAGTATTTCCGGCCTGAAAATAGTAAGCACCGCTTCCTACCCAATATTGCTTATCCATGTCATAATCATAAATATCATATCCGGAGCGTCCGTAAGAAGCACGAAGTTTCAGATAATCAAAAGCAGAAATTTCTTTCATGAAATTCTCGTTCGAAAGTATCCAGGCGGCAGAAATGGCGGGATATGCACGATACTTGTCGTTCTTCCCCAATACGCTGCTGCCAAAACAGTTGGCTACGATATCCACCATATAACGGTTGTCAAAATTATAACCTGCGGTTCCGATGATGTATTGACGGTAACGACTGTTATTAGCCCCTGTCAACGTCATTGATTCTTGACGAAACATAGCACTGGCCGTAAAATCATGTTTATCCCATGTCCGGTGATAATTGACCTTCGCTTCAAAATTGGCATGTATGTATTGATTGGCCAATCCTTTGTTGCTGATTTCCAGTTCATCGTTAGGATTTCCGTAATTCGTGTAAATCGGTTCTCCGTCTGTGCCTTTTTCAATGGTCTGGTACATAAAACTTTTCTTGGCTGTTTCCTGATAGGTCGCATTATTATCATAAGCAATAGCGAGTTCCGCACTCAACCCGCGAGTCAATACAGACAAATCCTGCACCAACCGCAAATCCGCCTGCAACATACGCTGATTCAGTTTATAATAACCGACGTCCGCCAGATTGGCTATCGGATTTGTTTTCAGCACATTGTTACTGCCCCAGAATCCATTCTGTGTCTGCACGGGAAATGCGGCGGACGGGGTGTTGAAAATCTGTTCAAACAAAGTAGCTTCCGATGTGGTGGGACGCTTGGTCTCTCGCAGCATACCGAGCATACTCAATTTCAATTTTGTCGCGTCCGTAATATCCACATCCAGATTCATGCGAAGATTGAGGAAGTATTTCTTCATCTGGGAGTTATAGCGATCTGTATAATCAGTGTACTTGCTATTCAGCAGTCCCATATCGTTTTTGTAATTGAGGACACTGAAATAACGAAGCCGCTTGCCACCTCCGCGGAAAGTGATGTCCAGTTGATGACTGGTCGTATGATTGCGTAACGCTTCTTTCTGCCAGTCCACATTCGGATAAAGATCGCTATTGCCTCCGGACAGGAAAGAGGCCTCATCCATGTCCGGTTGCAAGCCATCATATCTCAATGCTTCATTACGGGCTTTGGCATAGGTATAAGCATCGGCAAATTCCGGCTGATTAACAGGTAAGCCTAAACCGAACTTGTAGTCTACTTTTATATCCTTCTGGTTATATATACCGCGTTTGGTAGTTATCAATACCACTCCGTTAGCGCCTCTGCCTCCCCAAAGAGCAGTAGCAGCACCGTCTTTCAAAACGGATATTGATTCTATTTCCGAAAGGTTGATATATTCGAGAGGGCGTGCAAAACCATCTACTACAAATAAAGGTGTATCTCCATTCAAAGAACCGCGTCCCCGCACATTGAGACGAGATTTATCTGTGCCCCAACTAGTGTTCTGCATCACACTCAATCCCGGCAACAGGCCATAAATGGCATTGTAAGGACTAGTGGTAGCATTTTTATCTAATTCATCCGAATAAATGGTAGAGACAGCCTGTGTCTTCCGTAATTCGGTGGTCGTCTGTGTGCCCAGATCGATTACCTTATCTTGTCCTTCATTATTTTGCGCTATACCCGTAGTGGCAAATGCCAACGAGAAAGCTACGATATAAAGTGATTTATTCATAATCATTCTTCTTATTGTTCAACGATTTGATTATTACCAACCCGGATTCTGAATCAATCCATATTTCTTGTTTATCTCATCTATAGGCAGAGGCAACAGGAAATACTTGTCGTTCCACTTTTCAGGTTTTGCATACTGACGCGTTTCCGCCATTGCATGAGATACGGCATAAGAAAAGCCGCTTGGCTCACCGGCCGCTTTTTTAATAATCAGACGTGACAATTGTCCGGTAAATATATCTGCGCGTTTCCAACGTACCAGATCGAAATAGCGTACTTCTTCATAGCCGAATTCAATGGCTCTTTCGCGTAATATCGCTTCACGCAAAGGTTTACCAGCCGGAACATCTGTTGCCGAAATCGCAGGCATACCTGCACGCAGTCTGGTTTTATTCAGATAATCATAAGCCGTATTGCCAAACTCATCACGGACTTCCGCCTTATTCAATTCATTCATCGCTTCGGCCATATTCAGATAAACCTCCGGAAGGCGGATCAACGGACAAGAATAAAATTTGCCATTCACTTCGTCATTGAAGTTTCGTATAAATTTTCTCATGGCAACCCCATTGTAACTCATTCGTCCGTCTTTATAAGGCGCCTGGGTGGCTCCTTCATAAATCTGCACTTTCTGGGCGCCCTTAAACTTATCTCCATTCACAGCAACCGTTTCATATAAGCGGATGTCTCTTCTGGGGTTTCCGTCCTTATCAAAGAAAGGGAATTTATTATGGTCCGGATTGTTCCAGTCGAATTCTGTTCCGTCTTTCATCTGAAACATATCGACATAAGTCAATGTAGGAGAAGCAACTCCATAACGCACCTGGGCAAACGGAAGCTTTCCCGTAGCATAAGTGGTGAATCTTCTGGAAGAAATCAAAACTTCACCGTTATGGCGATTGAAATATCCTGCTGCAAAATCATCGCGGGGATTACCTGTATTCACCAGTTGATAAGCGTCCGAGTTCTTTTTATTAGCCCGCATAAATTCTAATCCGGCATCCAACGCCTTCTGCCACCTGTCCGGTGAATAGTTACCATACCAGGTAAGGAATTGAGACGAAGCATCTCCTTCCAGATAGGGTTTTTCAGCATTAAATAAAGGACTCGCCACAAACTGAAGCACCCTGGACTTTAACGCTAAAGCAGAAGCAGCCGTCATTCGTCCGTCATTATCTGCATTCACTTGCCAAGGCAGTACAGAGGCTGCCGCATCCAGTAATCCAACAATCTTCTGTACGGTTTCTTCCACTGTCATACGAGGAAATTTCATCGCATCTTCTGCCGTATATGCATGGTCTATCCACGGCATACCACCATAATAACGGAGCATTTGAGAATAATGATAGGCAATGATTACTTGCGCTTCCGCTTTTCCTATCGCTTTCTCATCCGCAGTCATATCCGGCACTCTATCCACATTCTCAATGTAAATGTAGGCTCTTCGAATACCATAAACCGGCCCTACTCCTATCGTAGCACTGGCGACATCCAACCGATATGGAAGATGTTCCAGATATGTATTTGTTCCGTCCACTGTTCCTGTATAGAATTTAGGCGCTCCCTTTTTCGTCCAGTCACCCAGATCGGTTAGCATTTCCAGAACGCCATATCCCAGACGTCCTTGCATCGGCAGATAATCCGGCAGGGAATGATAAGTTTCCGCCAGTGCCTGCTCAGCATATACCTTTTTGTTAAAAACAGAATCGATATTCTGTTCGTTACTTATCGGCTTATCCAGAAATTTCTCTCCAAATTTAAGGTCTTCGCACCCTATCAGTGTCAATACAGAGAGAGAAAGACAGCCTATATATTTTTTATAGTTTTTCATTGTCAGCACTATTAAAAGGTTAGATTAATACCTAAATTATATATTTTAATGATAGGGTAAGAATCCGCATTATTCGGATTACATTCAGGGTCCATGATGTCAAACTTATCAAAAGTCAGCAGATTATAGCCTGTCAGTTTTATACCTAACTGCTGGATACCCAGTTTCTTCAACATCTTCTTATCTGTGAAGTTATATCCTATTGTCACATTCTTCAGCTTCAAATAAGAACCGTCTCGCACCCACAAAGAGGAGGAACGCATATTATAGACTGCATTTGTCTCTGTAAACCGCGGTGTAGTAGCTGTATTAGCCGTTTCCGGTGTCCAGCGCGTATCTGCATGGAACTGCATCAAACCACGGATTTTACCATTACCAAAAGGTTCTCTGAAAGCTCCGTCCAGCAACAAAGAGCGTTGTGCAGCACCAGTCCAGTTCATCGTCAGGAAAAAGCCTTTGTAATTGATACCATAATTCAATCCGAATGTATAAGCCGGACGAGTCGGGTTTCCAATGATAGTCTGGTCGTCGGAAGTAATTTCCTCATCACCGTTCAAATCCCGGTATTTCACATCACCCGGCTTCACGGACACACCCGGATCGGGCAGACCTGCCACCAGTTTGCCGTTCTCTCCGAAGTCCGCTTCTGTATAGAAACCGTCCGCCACATACCCGAAGAGTGTCCCGACCGGATTTCCTGTCCGCCACATATAAGGTTCATTAGGCTCAACTTCGTCTTGGAAAATAATCTTATTCTTTGAATAGGAAACGTTTGCCTGAACATTATACTGAACCTGCCCGATCTTGTCATTCCACCTCACTTCTACCTCATATCCACGGTTTTTCACTTTACCCATATTTACAGCAGGTAGAATTGATGAAGTCAACCCCGTTAATAAAGGTACTGTCTTACGATTGATGAGAATATCCTTACGTTCTTCGAGGAAATAGTCCAAAGAGATTTTCAGACGGCTCTTCAAGAAATGAACGTCCAATCCATAGTTCTGTTTCAGCGCAGTTTCCCAAGTCACGTTCGGATTGCCCAGACGCTTCTCCAATGCACCCAGAATTAACGCCTTGCTGTTATAACCAAAGTTGAATCCATACTTATTGTTATTCCACCCGTCTACTCCGCTCAGATTCACATCATAAGAATCCGGCAGGAATAAGAAGCGGTTATTTCCAAGATTGTCATTTCCGACCAAGCCGACAGAAGCACGGAATTTCAGATAATCAACCACCTTCTGTTTTTTCATGAAGGCCTCTTCCGACAGGATATAACCGATGGAACCGGCAGGAAACGCACCGAATCTCTTACCCGGAGCAAAATTCTCAGAACCATTATAACCGAAGTTAACTTCTGCCATATAGCGGGATTTGTAATCATACGTCAGACGGCCTACAAAACCGATGTAAGCAGACGGTACTCCCACCCATTGAGCGGGATAGTATTTCTTACTCTGATTGTACAAGAACAATCCCCCGACATTATGAAAACCAAACTTACGGTTATATCTCAAGCTTGCTTCCAGATACCAGTCTCGTGCCCGCGAGGAAGTTTCCTCATATTGCAAGCTCTTATTTTCTCCTTTGATCTTATAAACAATATTCTTGTTGAAATCTGGCGAATCATAACCAAGTGACGGATCTTCCAAAGAAGATTGATAGAAAGGCATAAATTGTTCCACTTGCCCTTTACGCTTTTTGGTAAAACCATAACTCGTATTATAAGCACCTTTTATTTCCGCCGACAATCCTTTGGTTATGAAGTCCAACTTCTGATTTAACAGAAGGTCCAGATTCATCGTATTATTAATAGCAGTTGAGTAACCCGTTCCATAACATTTAGGCAAAGCACTGTTGCCCAGATTTATTTTATTATCAAAACGTTCCTCGGGGGTAACTATGAGTTGTCCGTCAATTACACCCGGACTACTGAACGGAGTTGTCTGATTAATCAGTGTCCAGATCGAATTAGTCGCATCATTAATCATCGGCTCATTCCGGTTACCTACAATGCCGCCGATACCAATCTTCAGCGTGGTAGTCTTAGTTACATTAAAGTCTAAATTCGCACGATAATTGTATCTTTTGTATTTATAATTATTATCATACCCCACTCCTTCAAACTGTTTCAACAGACCATTCTGATATAAGAAACCTAAAGATATGAAGTAACGTATATCCTTTGTTCCTCCGGAAATATTCAGGTTATGCTGTGTCTGCATAGATGTTTTATTAAGCAGATACTTTCTCCAGTCGATACTGGGATACATAATAGGTTCATCATTCAATCTGAACCGTTCAACTGCATAATTATTGAACACCAAATCGTTCTCGGTAGCATTTGGTTTGTCATTTGTTATAATCTCGTTTCTTAAAGTAGCATACGTATAGCTGTCTGCCATTTCAAGCATACGGGTGGGCATCTGGATACCAACTGAAGAATTTACGGAAATTTTCGCTTTGCCTTCCTTACCACGACGTGTAGTCACCAAAATTACGCCATTTGCACCACGCACACCGAACACGGCAGTAGCAGAAGCGTCTTTCAGAACCGTCACGCTCTCTATTTCATTCGGGTCCATTTGATAAAACGAACGTTCTATACCATCCACCAAAATCAAAGGAGAGGAAGCACTTTCTGTCAAGGACCCCACTCCGCGAATAAACACCTTAGGGTCTTCCTGTCCCGGCTGACCGCTAGTCTGGACGGATGAGAGTCCTGTAATCTGACCCGCCAGGGAATTGGCCACACTTGCATTCGGCGAACGTATCAACGCTTCATTGTTTACAGCAGAAATAGCTCCTGTCAGAGTTTCTTTCTTTTGTGTACCATAGGCCACAACTGTAACTTCCTGAAGTTCATTGGCCGTTTCTTTTAAAATAATTTTCAGTTGTTTGCGTCCATTTAATGGCACTTCTTGAGGTTCATATCCCATGAACGAAATTTGCAGAACTGCTTTTTGAAGATTGCTTACTTTTAAATGGAAAACACCATTCATGTCAGTAATAGCACCGTTGGCCGTGCCTTTTTCCTTTACATTGGCACCAATCACCTCTAAGTTAGATTCATCCAATACAGTTCCCGTTACTGTATTTTGCGCCCATGCCAAGAGCGAACAACACATAAGCATTAACGTACTGATGCACCTCTTGCATCTTTTTAGTCTCGTCAGTTTGTTCATAATAATAAATTTAAGAATTTGAAATAGGTTTGTTAAAAACACTCGCCACAAATTAAGTGATTGTAATAGTTTTTAAGATACAATTATCATACTAAAAAGGGACAAAATAGTACAAAATAAGAAATAAAAAGCATTAAAATTAGCTGTATTACTCATAGTATCAGGATGTCACGCTAGAAAAATACAGCCTATTCATCGTTTCTTCTTGACTTTACCATACTCGAGAGGTGATACTCAAAAAGTTAATTTACCAAGTTCTTCTTTCACCGTAAATCTATGCCAACTCCACATACCATTACCAGACTCCATTGAATAGTTCATAAATAAATTAAAATTGAACTATTGACATACCTATTAGACTTATTATTCTCCTTTATTAATCAAATTATTCCCTATCTTTGACTCCCGAAATTCAAACCTAATACAAAAACCCATGAAGAAACAACTACTCTCTTGCTGCTTGGCTGCATTGGGACTGACAGCAATTCAAGCACAAAGCTTCAATGAGTGGAAAGACCCGGAAGTGAATTCCGTAAACCGCTCCGCTATGCACACTAATTACTTTGCTTACGCATCGGCTGATGAAGCTAAAGCCGGCATTAAAGAAAATTCAACGAATTTCATGACCCTGAACGGTCCGTGGAAATTCAACTGGGTAAGACATGCAGATGCACGACCGACCGATTTTTATCAAACTAATTTCAACGACAAAGGTTGGGATGACCTTCAGGTGCCTGGCGTTTGGGAGTTGAACGGTTACGGTGATCCTATCTATGTCAACGTAGGATATGCCTGGAGAAGCCAATTCAAAAACAATCCCCCGCAAGTACCGACAGAAAACAATCATGTAGGCTCTTACCGGAAAGAAATCATCCTTCCTGCTGACTGGAAAGGCAAAGAGATTTTTGCACATTTCGGCTCGGTAACTTCCAACATGTACCTTTGGGTGAACGGACGTTACGTAGGATATAGCGAGGACAGCAAACTGGAAGCCGAGTTCAACCTGACCAACTACCTGAAACCGGGTAAAAACGTGATTGCTTTCCAGGTATTCCGCTGGTGCGACGGCAGTTATCTGGAAGATCAGGACTTCTTCCGCTACTCTGGCGTAGGACGTGACTGCTATCTTTACGCACGTGACAAGAAATACATCCAGGATATTCGCCTCACTCCAGATTTGGATAGCCAATATAAAGACGGTACGCTGAACATAGCCGTTGATCTGAAAGGAAGCGGCACAGTTGCCTTGGACTTGACAGATACTCAAGGTAACAGTGTAGCAACTGCCGACCTGAAAGGCTCTGGCAAATTAAACACTACCCTATCCATCTCCAACCCGGCCAAATGGACTGCCGAAACGCCTAATCTCTACACGCTGACCGCTACACTGAAAAACGGCAACAACGTAGTAGAAGTAATCCCCGTTAAAGTAGGATTCCGCAAGATTGAGCCGAAAGGCGGACAGATACTCGTCAACGGGCAACCGGTACTCTTCAAAGGAGCCGACCGTCACGAAATGGACCCGGACGGCGGTTATGTCGTTTCTCTCGAACGTATGTTGCAGGATATCAAAGTGATGAAAGAATTGAATATCAACGCTGTACGTACTTGTCATTATCCGGACGACAACCGTTGGTATGACCTTTGTGACCAATATGGTCTGTATGTAGTGGCCGAAGCCAACGTAGAATCTCACGGAATGGGTTACGGCGATCAGACACTGGCAAAGAACCCGAGTTACGCTAAAGCTCACATGGAGCGTAACCAACGCAATGTACAACGCGGATACAACCATCCGTCCATCATCTTCTGGTCACTGGGCAACGAAGCCGGCATGGGACCGAACTTTGAGGAATGCTACACTTGGATTAAGAACGAAGACAAGACACGTGCCGTACAGTATGAACAAGCAGGAACCAGCGAATTCACCGATATTTTCTGCCCGATGTATTATGACTACGACGCTTGTATCAAATATAGCGAAGGCGACATCCAAAAGCCGTTAATCCAATGCGAATACGCACACGCTATGGGTAATTCACAGGGAGGATTCAAAGAATACTGGGACATCATCCGCAAATATCCGAAATATCAGGGCGGATTTATCTGGGACTTTGTAGATCAATCCTGCCACTGGAAAAACAAAGACGGAGTAAATATCTATGGTTATGGCGGTGATTTCAACAAATACGACGCTTCGGACAACAATTTCAACGACAACGGTTTAATCAGCCCCGACCGCGTGCCTAATCCGCATGCATACGAAGTGGCTTATTTCTATCAGGATATATGGACTACTCCTGCAGATCTTGCCAAAGGTGAGATCAATATCTTCAACGAATATTTCTTCCGCGACCTCTCTGCATATTATATGGAATGGCAATTACTGGCAAACGGGGAAGTAGTGCAAACAGGCATCGTGTCCGACCTGAAAGTTGCACCCCAGCAAACTGTGAAAGTGCAAATTCCGTTGGACGTGAAGAATATCTGTCCTTGCAAGGAATTGTTGCTGAATGTGAGCTATAAACTGAAAGCCGCCGAAACGTTGCTGCCGGCAGGAACGACTATCGCTTACGACCAGTTAAGCATCCGCGACTACAAAGCACCGGAACTGAAACTGGAAAATCAACAGGCTTCCAACATTCCGGTTATCGTGCCCAGTATTTTGGACAACGACCGCAATTACCTGATTGTGAAAGGTGAAAACTTCTCTATGGACTTCAATAAGCACAATGGTTACCTTTGTCGCTACGACGTCAACGGCATGCAACTGATGGAAGACGGCAGCGCACTGACTCCTAACTTCTGGCGTGCACCGACCGACAATGATTTCGGAGCCGGACTGCAACATAAATACGCTGCCTGGAAGAATCCTGAACTGAAACTGACTTCTCTGAAACATGCTATTGAAAACGATCAGGCAGTGGTTCGTGCAGAATATGACATGAAGTCGATTGGCGGAACATTATCGCTGACTTACACCATTAACAACAAGGGAGCAGTGAAAGTTACCCAAAAGATGATGGCAGACAAGAGTAAGAAGGTTTCTGACATGTTCCGCTTCGGTATGCAAATGCGAATGCCTGTCAACTTCAACGAGGTAGAGTACTACGGTCGTGGTCCGGGAGAGAACTATGCTGACCGTAACCACGGAGCCATGTTAGGCAAATACCGCCAGACGGTGGAAGAACAATTCTATCCTTACATCCGCCCGCAGGAAACCGGAACCAAAACGGATATCCGCTGGTGGAGACTTCTGAACATTAGTGGTAACGGATTGCAATTCATATCGGATGCTCCTTTCTCTGCTTCTGCCCTGAATTATACCATCGAGTCATTGGATGACGGTGACGGTAAAGATCAACGTCACTCACCGGAAGTAGAAAAGGCAGACTTCACCAATTTCTGTATCGATAAGGCACAAGCGGGACTTGCTTGTGTGAACAGTTGGGGAGCCATTCCACTGGAAAAATACCGTCTTCCTTACCAAGATTATGAGTTAAGTTTTATTATGACTCCTGTATATCATAAAATAAAGTAAAAAACATAGTTAAAAAACACGGTATCAGAGAACAAGAATACCGAATTTAAAGTACTTTTGCAGCCGGAAACTAATTTAACCGAATTAGTTTCCGGCTTTTTCTTCCTTAACCTCCTTAATCTATATGGACGAACAGCACACTGGCAACAAATGCATTAAATTAAAAAACAGATATTTATAAGTATGAAAAGTAGAATTGTTTTATTTGCATTTTGCGTAGCCCTCTTGTCAAGTTGTGGCAATAAGGGCAATGACACAGGAAAGGTTCCTGAATATGCAGTACAAGAGTTACAAAAGACGACCGCTAATTTAACAACTGCCTATCCGGCTACCATCAAAGGTAAACAAGATGTAGAAATCCGCCCCCAAGTATCAGGCTTCATCACAAAACTCTGTGTAGACGAAGGAGCAGCTGTACGTAAAGGACAAGTGTTGTTCATTGTTGATCCGACTCAATACGAAGCAGCTGTACGCACTGCCAAAGCAGCAGTGGCTACAGCAGAAGCAGCAGTGAGCACTCAACAGATGACGTATGACAATAAGAAAGAGTTGAACAAAAAGCAAATCATCAGTGACTATGACCTGGCAATGGCAGAAAACTCCCTGGCACAGACCAAAGCCCAGCTGGCACAAGCAAAAGCACAACTGACCACTGCTCAACAGAACTTGTCATTCACACAGGTTAAAAGTCCGTCAGATGGCGTTATCAACAATATCCCTTATCGTGTAGGAGCATTGGTAAGCCCTTCTATCGCTACACCGATGACTACTGTTTCCGAGATTGACGAAGTATATGTATACTTCTCAATGACAGAAAAGGAATTGCTGGCAATGACCAAGTCCGGTAGCACTATCAAAGAAGAAATCAGCAAAATACCGACTATCAAACTACAATTAATCGATGGTTCCACATACGATATAGAGGGTAAAGTGGATGCTATCACAGGCGTTATCGACCAATCTACCGGTTCGGTAAGCATCCGTGCCATCTTCCCGAATAAGGAACATGTATTGCGTAGCGGAGGTACTGCAAACGTTCTGATTCCTTATGCTATGGAGAATGTAATCACTATACCGCAGTCTGCAACAGTAGAAATCCAGGATAAGAAGTTCGTTTATGTTCTGCAACCGGACAACACGGTAAAATATACAGAAATCAAAATCTTCAATCTGGATAACGGAAAAGACTACTTGGTTACTTCCGGTCTGAATTCAGGAGATAAAATCGTAATCGAAGGAGTACAAAACCTGAAAGATGGCCAGAAGGTTCAGCCTATCACACCGGCGCAAAAAGAAGCAAACTATCAACAACATTTGAAAGACCAACACGACGGTAATTTAGCCACAGCCTTCAACTAATAATCAGATAATCATTATGAAATTAGATAGATTTATTAACCGTCCGGTACTATCAACCGTTATTTCTATCCTGATAGTCATCCTGGGGGCTATCGGATTGGCGACACTGCCTATCACGCAGTATCCGGACATCGCGCCTCCTACCGTTTCGGTAAGAGCCACCTATACGGGAGCCAGTGCATCGACCGTATTGAATTCCGTGATTGCTCCGTTGGAGGAACAAATCAACGGTGTAGAAAACATGATGTATATGACCTCAACTGCGTCAAACACGGGTTCCGGTGATATATCCATATATTTCAAACAAGGAACAGATCCGGACATGGCCGCCGTCAATGTACAAAACCGTGTCTCTATGGCACAAGGTCTGCTGCCTGCCGAAGTAACTAAAGTCGGTGTAACCACTCAAAAACGCCAGACTTCCATGTTGGTAGTATTCTCTCTTTATGACGAGACGGATACCTATAGCGAATCGTTTATTGAAAACTATGCTAAGATCAACCTGATTCCTCAAGTTCAACGTGTACAGGGTGTAGGTGATGCCAACGTTTTAGGTCAGGATTATTCTATGCGTATCTGGTTACGACCGGATGTCATGGCACAATACAAGCTCGTTCCCGGTGATGTTTCCGCTGCTCTGGCAGAACAGAATGTCGAAGCTGCTCCAGGACAGTTCGGTGAACGAAGTAACCAAACTTTCCAATATACTATCCGCTATAAAGGACGTTTGCAACAGCCTGAAGAGTTTGAAAATATCGTTATCAAATCTCTTCCTGACGGTGAAGTACTCCGTCTGAAAGATATAGCAGAAATTCAGCTGGACCGTTTGGGATATAACTTTACCAACCGGGTAGACGGCCACAAATCTGTGACTTGTATCGTATACCAGATGGCAGGAACCAATGCGACACAGACCATCAGTGATATTGAAGCATTGTTGGATGAAGCATCAAAAACGTTACCTACCGGATTGAAACTGAACATCTCCATGAATGCCAACGACTTCCTCTTCGCTTCTATCCATGAAGTATTGAAGACGTTGATCGAAGCATTTATCCTGGTGTTTATCGTAGTGTATATCTTCTTGCAGGATTTACGTTCGACATTGATTCCGACTATCGCCATTCCGGTAGCTCTGATCGGTACTTTCTTCATCCTGTCCCTGGTAGGATTCAGTTTGAACTTGTTGACGTTATGTGCGCTCGTGCTTGCTATCGCGATTGTGGTCGACGATGCGATTGTGGTCGTCGAGGGTGTGCATGCCAAGCTTGACCAAGGTTATACATCTGCCCGTCTGGCTTCTATCGATGCCATGAATGAATTGGGTGGTGCTATCGTATCTATTACGTTGGTCATGATGGCCGTATTCGTTCCGGTAAGTTTCATGGGAGGTACAGCAGGAACATTCTATCGTCAGTTCGGTATGACTATGGCTATCGCTATCGGTCTGTCCGCATTGAACGCATTGACTTTGAGTCCGGCTTTGTGTGCCGTTCTTCTGAAACCTCACAAAAAAGAAGACGGAACAACGGAAGACTCCACATTGAAAGAACGCATGAAAGTAGCCTATACGGCAGCCCATACAACCATGATCAACAGATATACCGAGGCTATCGGAAAGATGTTGCATCCGGGAATTACACTTACTTTCACGCTTATTGCCATTCTCGGCATGATCTTTGGTTTGTTCAGTATCAATCCAATAGTCACTGCAATTTTCGTAGTGCTTAGTATTCTGGCACTGATCGGAATGAGTACGAAGAAGTTTAAAAACAGATTCAACGATACATACGAATCAATCCTGAAACGTTATAAGAAACGAGTACTGTTCTTTATCCAGAAGAAATGGTTGTCTATGGGATTAGTTGTCGCTTCCATTGTGATACTTGTATTCTTCATGAACACCACTCCGACAGGTATGGTGCCTAATGAAGATACCGGAACGCTGATGGGAGCAGTAACATTGCCTCCGGGTACTTCTCAAGACCGTTCTGAAAAAATCATGGCACGTGTAGACAGTCTGATCGCTTCCGATCCTGCGGTATTGTCACGTACCATGATTTCCGGATTCAGCTTTATCGGTGGCCAGGGACCATCATACGGTTCTTTCATCATCAAACTGAAAGACTGGGACGAACGTTCCATGATACAGAATTCAGACGTTGTAGTCGGTTCCTTATATATGCGTGCACAAAAGATTATTAAAGAAGCACAGGTATTGTTCTTCGCTCCTCCTATGATCCCGGGTTACTCGGCATCTACGGATATTGAGGTCAATATGCAAGATAAGACCGGTGGTGACCTGAACAAATTCTTCGATGTGGTTAATGATTATACGGCAGCACTGGAAGCACGTCCGGAAATCAATTCGGCAAAGACTTCCTTCAACCCGAATTTCCCGCAATACATGATCGACATCGATGCAGCAGCTTGTAAAAAAGCAGGTATCAGCCCGAGCGATATCCTCACTACTATGCAAGGATATTACGGAGGTTTATATGCATCCAACTTCAATCGTTTCGGTAAGATGTATCGTGTTATGATTCAGTCAGATCCGTTATCACGCAAAAACCTGGAATCTTTAAAAAATATCAAGGTGCGTAATAGTGCAGGCGAGATGGCCCCGATTGCCCAGTTCATTTCTGTGGAGAAAGTATATGGTCCGGATATTATTAGTCGTTTCAACCTTTATACCTCTATGAAAGTAATGGTAGCTCCGGCAAGTGGTTATACATCCGGTCAGGCATTGACGGCTCTTGCCGAAGTTGCTCAAGAAAACCTGCCTACCGGTTATACGTATGAACTAGGAGGTATGGCGCGTGAAGAGGCTCAAAGTAGCGGAAGTGCTACCGGACTGATTTTTGTACTCTGTTTTGTATTCGTTTACTTATTGTTGAGTGCACAGTACGAAAGTTACATTCTTCCATTGGCCGTATTATTATCCATTCCGTTCGGTCTGTTAGGCAGTTTCCTGTTTGTGAATGGTGTAAGTGCTATCGGTAATATTTCGGCATTGAAGATGATTCTGGGTACGATGTCAAACAATATCTATATGCAGATCGCGTTAATCATGTTGATGGGTCTGTTGGCGAAGAATGCCATCTTGATCGTAGAGTTCGCCCTAGATCGTCGCAAGATGGGTATGAGTATCACTTGGGCAGCTGTATTGGGTGCCGGTGCTCGTCTCCGCCCGATTCTGATGACATCATTGGCGATGGTAGTCGGTTTGCTTCCGTTGATGTTTGCCTTCGGTGTAGGTGCCCACGGTAACCGTACACTAGGTACTGCCTCTATCGGTGGTATGTTAATCGGTATGATTTGCCAAATTTTCATCGTTCCTGCCTTGTTTGTTATCTTCCAGTATCTGCAAGAGAAAGTTAAACCGATGGAATGGGAAGATATTGACAATGCAGATGCCGTAACAGAGATTGAACAATACGCTAAATAATGAAATTCGATATGAAGAAACAGATTCTATATATGTTGTGCGCAACTGCTCTCTTGAGCAGCTGCCACATCTATAAGTCGTATGACAGACCCGAAGATATCACTACTTCCGGCCTGTATCGCGATCCGGTAGCGGATAATGATACACTGGCTTCGGATACAGCTAACTTCGGAAATCTGCCGTGGAGAGAAGTCTTCACCGACCCGCAACTCCAGTCACTCATCGAAGCAGGACTGAAACAAAATACGGACCTCTTGTCTGCTGCACAGAATGTGAAAGCGGCAGAAGCATCCCTGATGTCGGCACGTTTGGCTTATGCTCCGTCACTGGGATTGTCTCCGCAAGGAACGATTAGCAGCTTCGACAAGAACGCAGCTACAAAAACTTATTCATTACCTGTCACAGCTAGTTGGCAAATTGATTTGTTTGGTCAGCTACTGAATGCTAAACGGAGTGCCCAGGTTACTCTGAAGCAAACTAAGGCTTACCGCCAGGCAGTACAGACACAGGTTATCTCTAACGTCGCCAATATGTATTATACATTAATGATGTTGGACCGCCAGTTGGAAATAACCAAGGCTACAGCAGAAATTCTGAAAAAGAATGCAGAAACGATGGAAGCCATGAAAGATGCGGCCATGTATAGCATCAATTCAGCTGGTGTAGAACAAAGTAAAGCCGCTTACGCACAGGTACTTGCCAGTATTCCTGATATCGAGCAGAGTATCCGCGAAACGGAAAATGCACTGTCTACTCTTTTGGGAGAGGCTCCCCATGCCATCAAGCGTGGTGAATTGGAAGCACAAGTACTTCCAACCGAACTTTCCGCCGGTGTGCCTATTCAGCTATTATCCAATCGCCCGGACGTAAAAGCAGCCGAAATGTCATTGGCTAGTTGCTATTATAATACCAACTCGGCTCGTGCCGCTTTCTATCCGCAAATCACACTTAGCGGTTCAGCAGGATGGACAAATAATTCAGGAGCCGGAATCGTTAATCCCGGCAAATTGTTGGCCTCTGTTGTCGGTTCACTGACACAGCCATTGTTCTACCGCGGACAGAACATCGCTCGCCTGAAAGCTGCTAAAGCGCAGGAAGAACAAGCGAAATTATCTTTCCAACAAGCCTTATTGAATGCTGGTAGTGAGGTTAGCAATGCGCTAAGTTTATACCAAAAGACCAGTGAAAAGGTAGAATCTCGCCAAATGCAGGTAGAATCTGCTAAAAAAGCTTCGGAAGATACAAAAGAATTGTTTAACTTAGGGACCTCAACCTACCTGGAAGTATTGTCTGCACAACAGTCTTACCTGAGCGCACAAATCTCTCAGGTTTCTGATTGCTTTGATCGAATGCAGGCAGTAGTAAGCCTTTACCAGGCACTGGGTGGTGGAAGAGAAGAATAACTTTAAACATATACTATTATGATTAGTCCGTTAGCTTACGTAGATCCCGAAGCAAAGCTAGGCAAGAATGTAACTGTTCTGCCTTTTGCCTACATCGAAAAGAATGTAGAGATCGGAGATGACTGCGTCATCATGTCTTACGCTAGTATCTTGCAAGGTACTAAAATGGGAAAAGGAAATAAGGTACATCAGAATGCCGTCCTCGGAGCGGAACCGCAAGATTTCCACTACACAGGAGAAGAAAGTAGCCTGATTATTGGAGATAACAACGATATTCGTGAGAATGTGGTAATCAGCCGCGCTACATTTGCCGGCAATGCTACCAAAATCGGAAATGGAAACTACCTAATGGATAAGGTACACCTTTGCCATGATGTACAAATCAGCAATAACTGTGTAGTAGGCATAGGTACTACCATTGCAGGAGAGTGTATGCTGGATGACTGCGCTATCCTAAGTGGCAATGTCACCTTACACCAATATTGTCATATAGGTAGCTGGACACTGGTACAAAGTGGATGCCGTATATCTAAGGATGTGCCTCCATACGTTATCATGTCAGGAAATCCGGTGGCATATCACGGTGTAAATGCTGTGGTTCTCTCGCAACATCGCAATACATCGGAAAGAGTCCTCCGTCACATCGCCAACGCATACCGTTTGATTTATCAGGGTAATTTTAGCGTTCAGGATGCTGTACAGAAGATCATCGATCAGGTTCCTATGAGTGAGGAGATCGAGAATATTGTAAATTTCGTGAAGAACTCGGAAAGAGGGATTGTGAAATAAACAAAGTGAGTCCATATAAAGAAGGTTGATACTTTTTCAAGTATCAACCTTCTTTTTTATCTTCAAATTCAAAGATTCAATTCACTATTCAAACTCCAACGTTCCGAAGAAATCAGGGCGGTGGAAATCCGGCTGTTCAATCTGTATCGGATTCCATGAAAGGAAATGAGGGGTCTGCAATTCATCGCCACATTTATAGAAATTAGCTTTTATCTCCTTTCCGTCGAGCGAATCAATCTGGTGCTTAAAGAACACAGAATACGGAATAATAAGGGCCACTTCCCAGTCCGTTTCACCGATGCGTTCAGCAAAAGGCTGATTACCCAGACTAGACCAGCGTTGTACAAGAGCAGTCACCTCTTTCGGTGCATGTTCGCGGTTGTTACGCACAGGTCCGGCACCCACCAGAATAGTTCCGATGCAATTGCATTCTATATTATAATAGATCCCGTCGCCTGCAGGTATGGAAAAGAATTCCACGCAGGAGTCAGTCCATACAGAACCGTTATCTTCTCCATACTTGGCACGTACACTCTCCTCTTTCACTTTAAAATGTAGCAAAATCGAGTTCTGTGTGTGAGCAATTCGAAAATTCACTTTAGGTTTGTAAGGATATTCAGCCCAATTGACACACTGAATCGGCTGAAAATCTATTTTTTCTTCATCGAATAGTTTAGGAAGCGAACAAGCCTCCACGTTAGCCGCACTAATTTTCTTTACTTTCATATATCTTTCGTTTGAATGATACAAATATAGTTACTTTCTTTGGTTTACACCTTATTTCTATGTTATTTTTAAATTGCAAATTATTATATCAAAAAATAATATTTAGTTAAATATTGCTCAACTATTATATAATGAGATATTTTTTCATATATTTGCCATCACTTAACCGATTAAATAGATACTGTTTATGAAAACATCCCTTAAAGACATAGCAGAAACCTTAAAATTATCCAAGACAACAATCTCTTGGGTACTTTCTGGTAAGGGGGATGAAAAAGGTATTAGTCTTGCTACACAAGAAAAAGTCTTTCAATGCGCCAAACAGTTGAATTACCAGCCTAATTTATTAGCCAGAAGCCTAAATACAGGTATATCAGGCACAATCGGATTAATCATACCGGATATTACAGACTCTTTTTACTCCAAAGTTGCCCGTTCTATAGAAAAGGAAGCGGAAACACAAGGCTATTCATTAATGATTTGTAGCTCTGAATCTGAAATAGAAAGAGAAAACAGAATGATCCGGTTATTCAAAGCGAAACAGGTGGATGGAATTATAGTAGCCCCCACAAAAGTTTCTAAAATTGAAATACAGAATCTAGTCAAAGAAGGCTATCCATTAGTCTTATTTGACCGCTACTTTCCTGAGATGCAGACAAACTACATCATTATTGACAATGAAGGCAGTAGCTACGAGTTAGTAAAGAAAATGATCGATAACGGATCATCTAAAATAGCTATTATTACCACGAATCCTCATCTCCGCACAATGAATATGAGACGAGAAGGGTATGCAAGAGCTTTAATTGAAGCCAACCTACCCGTTGATCCTGATCTATATGGAGAGGTGACCTTTGTTGATTATGAGAAGAATGTTTTCAAGACTCTTGATCAAATATTCAGCAAAGTACCTGATGTAGATGGGTTCTTCTTCACAACCCATATTTTGGCTCTGGAAGCATTCCGTTACTTTTATGAAAAAGGAATCAATATAAATAAAGGATATGAATTGGCTTGTATTCATGGAGTATCAGCATTCCGTGTCTTAGCACCTAATATGAACATCGCAAGAATGCCAATAGAAGAGATCGGTAAGAATGCCGTAAGGATTCTACTTGGCGATATCAAATATCGCTTGGAAAATTCGACCGAAAAAAGAGAAGTAGAAACACTTGTCCTGCCATGTTCATTACCCTAGTCATGATTTTACATTTTTTCTTCAATCACTTAACCGGTTTAGTGAAAATAAATAATGATATCAAATTAACAAATGTAACAATAAAGAAAATAGCCCTCTAATTATTAACATAAAGATACAGAATTATGAAGTTCCAAATTAAAAATGAAAAATACATGCTGGCTCTATTAGGACTTCTAGTATGGGCATGCAGCAGTAACAACATTGATATTGAAAATATGCGATGTGAATATCAAATTTCTCCAATTGGCATTGATTCACCAGCACCGCGTTTTACTTGGAATTACACAACCAATAATGAAGATGCAACAGAGTTTTCTCAAGACAGCTATCAGCTATATATCGCCACCCGGGAACAAGATTTGAGAAACTCATCCGATAATAGCTGGCAATCTGACACTATTTACTCTGACACTCCTCATGCGACCTATCAAGGATCAGAAAAATTGAAATCCAGAACTCGTTATTACTGGCAAGTAATAGCATGGGATAAAACAAAGGAACATAAGATTATCTCTCCTATATCCAGTTTTGAAACAGCTCAACTCAACCAAAGTGACTGGACAGGAGTATGGATTACTGATAATCATGATAAAGATTATACGCCAGCGCCCATGTTGCGCAAGTCGTTTATCGCTCAAGATGATATACAACAAGCAAGATTATATGTAAGTGCCGCTGCATATTATAAAATGACATTAAATGGTAAATCAATAACATCATCACATCTCAATCCGGGTTTTACTCATTATGATAAAAGAAATCTGTATAACACATACGACGTCACTTCACAACTGCTCAAAGGAGAGAACGTACTATCTGCAATACTTGGGAACGGATTCTACAACGAATCGGCCCCTGTAGCAACATGGAGCTATGAGCAAGCCCGCTGGCGTAACCGCCCAAGAATGATCTGCGAAATGGAGATATTATATAAAAATGGAGAAAAGCAAACCATCCATTCAGATTCTACTTGGAAAACGAGTATCGGTCCTTATATACAAAACAATATTTATAGTGGTGATACCTATGATGCATGTCTTGCAATTGCTGGATGGGACAAACCGGGTTTTGATGACTCTAAATGGACAAATGCAATTCAGGTGGCTGCCCCTTCTCCCCTACTAGTATCACAAAACATGCCTGCTATTGAAACGGAACAATTTATCACTCCAATCAATATGCGTTCTTTTGGTGATACAGTCTATGTATACGATTTTGGAGTTAATATGTCAGGGGTCTGTACTCTTTCTATCAATGGCAAGAAAGGCACTAAAGTCAGTATGCAACACGGCGAATTGCTAAAAGATAACGGACGCTTGGAAATGCGCAACTTAGATATTTACTACAAACCATTACCTGGCCTCGCTTTTCAAACAGACACTTATATATTGGACGGAAAACAAGGTACATTCACTCCAGATTTTACATATCATGGATTTCAATATGTAGAAGTTCGTTCAGATCGTCCTGTAAAACTTACTAAAGAGAGCTTAACCGCTCAATTCATACATACGGCTGTTCCTCCTGTTGGTAAATTCAGTTGTTCAAATGAACTATTAAATAAAATATGGAAAGCTGCTAATCAATCATATTTATCAAATCTGATGAGTATCCCGACTGACTGTCCCCAACGAGAGAAAAATGGATGGACTGCCGATGCACACATAACAATGGATTTAGGATTATTAAACTTCGATGGTATTACTTTCTATGAAAAATGGCTCGATGATATGATTGATAATCAAAATGAAGAAGGACGTATATCGGGAATCATTCCTAGTTCCGGATGGGGCTATGATGACTGGATAGGTCCTGTATGGGATGCTGCCATGTTTATCGTGCCAATGGCAATTTACCACTACTATGGAGAAACAAGAAGCATCGAAAAACTATGGCCTGTATGTACTAAATACCTTGCCTACCTCGCAGGACGCGAGGACGCGGAAGGAACCGTAACTTACGGAATTGGTGACTGGGTATTCCATAAAACACAAACCCCTACAGAATTCACCACTACCTGCTATTACTATTTAGACAATCTGTATATGGCTAAATTTGCAGAACTCATAGGAAAAGACGGTAGTAGTTATGCTAAGAAAGCAGAAGAATTGAAATTACTTATCAATCACAAATACTTCGACACATCCAAAGCTATTTATGCCAATGGTTCGCAAGCAGCACAAGGAGTTGCCTTATACCTTGGAATCGTTCCTAAAGAATACGAACAGCAGGTTGCAGATAATCTTTCTACGATGATAAAAGCCAATAAAAACCTGCTCGATTTTGGAGTTTTAGGCAGTAAAACAGTCCTGCGGATGCTTTCCAAATATGGATATGCTGACTTGGCATATCAGATGGCCGCACAAGAAGAAGCTCCATCTTGGGGTAACTGGATAAAACAAGGTTTCACTACACTGGCAGAAACATGGATACTTTCACCTGAATTTAGAGATGCCTCTATAAATCACATGTTTCTTGGAGACATTAATGCATGGATGTACAATGTATTGGCAGGCATTAATTATGATGAACAGAAACCCGGATTCAAACATATTCTTATCCAACCTCATTTCGTAAAAGGTCTTGACTGGGTAAAAGCAGAATATAAATCTGTAAACGGAATCATTCGTTCTGAATGGGAACGTAAAGGAGAACAAGTGATTCTCAAAGTCACGATCCCAGTCAATACGAATGCGACAGTAGAATATAATGGTAAAAAGATAGATTTAAGGTCAGGAAAACATCAACTCACATTTTAATTGAAACAAAAGAAAGGAGGTTTAATAGAGATATATAAAGAAGCAAAAAAATGAGACCGTTATGTAATACTATAAAAATATAACACTAGTTACTTTGTCACACCATCAATCAAATCTATTAACAATGAATAAAATCAGTACACTGCTATTTTTGATATTTCTCACTTGTACAAGTGGTGTTTTTGCCGATTCCGGTAGTTCCATCTCCTTAAATGGAACATGGGAACTCTCTTATTGGATGCAACCTGAAGAACCTATAACTTCGCCCAAGGACATGCAACTAGCTGAAGTGAAACATCTATCAGCCCAAGTCCCCGGTAATGTAGAACTAGACCTAATGGCTGCCAACTTAATTAAAGATCCGATGATTGGCAGTAATGTAAATGAATTACGCAAATGGGAAGGCTATCAATGGTGTTATTCCAAATCATTCGTAGCGCCACAACTAAAACCAGGACAACAATATCAACTCTTCTTTGCCGGAATAGACTGTCTGGCCGATATATGGCTGAATGGAAAACACATTGGCAAAGCAGAAAATATGATGATTGAACATGCTTTTGATGTAACTAAAGAAATAAAAGCAGGAGAAAGCAATCAACTCCAAGTGATACTCCGTTCATCTGTTATTGAAGGACAAAAACATCTGTTAGGGACATTCAGTATTGGAAACTTCCCGTCTGAAGAATCCGTATTCATCAGAAAAGCTCCGCACACCTATGGATGGGACATTCTGCCACGATTAGTCAGTGCAGGTTTGTGGAGAGATGTAGAATTACGCGTATTGAATCCGGCACGTCTCACAGATGTTCACTATATGGTCGCCAATGTAGACACTGCTACCAGAAATGTACGTTTGTATACTGATGTACAAGTAAAACTACCTTTCGAAAAGTTCGACAAAGTGAAAGCCGTATATACACTAAGTCGCCATGGGAAAGAAATATATAAAGGAAGCTCTGTTGTCGTTTCCCCAGCATTCCGATATATAATGGAAATCAAGAATGCTGATTTATGGTGGCCAAGAGGATATGGAGAACCGGCTTTATATGATGCAAAAGTAGAGTTAGTAGATTCTGACGGCACTATTTTATCAACAGATAATAAACGGGTAGGCCTCCGCACGATTCAACTAGACATTACAGACATCAACCTCCCACCGGATCATCCGGGTAAATTCTGTTTCATAGTCAATGAAGAACCTATTTTTATTCACGGAACCAATTGGGTACCCATGGATGCACTCCATAGCCGGGATCATTCTTTCGTAGACGAATCTATCCGCATGGCTGTAGAATTAAACTGCAATATGATACGTTGTTGGGGTGGCAACGTGTATGAAGATCATCATTTCTTTGATTTATGCGATGAAAACGGCATTATGGTATGGCAGGATTTTACGATGGGATGCACTTTCTATCCTCAACGTAGCTCATTTACACAAGCATTGGAAGAAGAGGCCATTTCTGTTGTATGCAAATTACGTAATCATCCATCACTCGTTTTATGGTCAGGAAATAATGAAGACGATTGTGCACTGCGCTGGTCTTTGCAACCATTTAATATTAATCCAAATCAGGATGTAGTTAGCCGCAAGGTCCTTCCGGCAGTTATTTATGAGTTTGACCCTACCCGCCCTTATCTTCCCAGCTCTCCTTACTACAGCCAAGCGGTATATGAAAGAGGAAGTGCTGACCAATATTTACCAGAAAACCATTTATGGGGTCCCAGAGGATATTACAAAGACAAATTCTATACGGATGCTACTTGCTGCTTTGTCAGTGAAATCGGCTATCACGGCTGCCCTAATTTAGAAAGTCTCCAGAAAATGATGACAAAAGATGCCGTATATCCCTGGACAAAAAATCATGAATGGAATGATGAATGGGTTACCAAATCTGTTCGTAGATTCCCAGAATGGGGAAAGACATTCGATCGCAATAATCTTATGATTAATCAGGTACGTTTACTTTTTGGTGAAGTTCCCTCCAAACTGGATGATTTTATATTCGCTTCTCAATCCGTACAGGCAGAAGCTATGAAATATTTCATAGAAATGTGGCGTGGAAAGAAGTTTGACGACAAGACTGGTATTGTCTGGTGGAACCTGCGGGATGGATGGCCAGTGATCTCTGATGCGATTGTTGACTACTACAATTCAAAGAAGATGGCATATTATTTCATCAAGAATGTTCAACAGGATGTTTGTGTACTAATCAATGATGCAGAAGGCGGAAATTACCCACTGATAGGAACGAATGACACACGCAACGTACAAAGTGGTAATGTAACGGTAACAGATGCATCCTCGGGACGTAAAATCTATGAGAGCACTTTCCGTATTCCAGCCAATCAAAAGGTCAGAATAGCCTCACTACCGGAAGAAAGCGGTCAAGGAATCTATCTGATCCAATACCAGATCGGTAATCAGAAATTCATGAATCATTACCTATACGGCAAGGCACCTTTCAACTTGAAAGAATACAAGCGGCTGTTACAAAAAACCGGATTATACGCTAAAAAATAATAGTTATGAAAGAGAACTTGTTAGGAATTGACGTAGGAGGCACCAAATGCGCCATCATCTACGGTATCAAAGAAAACGACGAGCTACATATCATCGACAAAAAGAAATTTGATACGACCACAGTCGACGAAACAATAGACAGAATTCTCTGTGAAACCGAAAAGATGATGAACCTCCACCAGCTAACCCCTACTAACACAAAAGCGATTGGAATCTGTTGCGGAGGTCCTCTCAACAGTGAAACAGGCATCGTGATGTCTCCCCCTAACCTACCGGGATGGGACAACATCCCCATTGTGGCAATGGTGGAAAAAAAGACGGGCATTAAAACCAATCTACACAATGATGCCAATGCCTGTGCTTTAGCCGAATGGAAGTTCGGAGCAGGAAAAGGAACTAAGAATATGGTCTTTCTCACATTCGGTACGGGACTGGGAGCAGGATTAATATTAAATGGCAAACTGTATACGGGCACCAATGACAATGCCGGAGAACTGGGACATATCCGCCTGTCGGATTTCGGTCCGATAGGTTACGGTAAAAAGGGCTCTTTTGAGGGATTTGCCAGCGGTGGAGGTATTGCTCAACTCTCCAAAATGTATGTGATGGAGAAATTGCAGACCGGACAGAAAGTTGAATGGTGTACCTTACAGGAACTAGATCAGCTTACTGCCCGAAAAGTGGCTGAAGAAGCTGCCAAAGGTGATAAATTAGCCCAAAGCATATATGAGACGTCTGCTATTTATCTGGGAAAAGGATTATCCATGGTGATCGATATCTTGAATCCGGAAGTCATTGTGATAGGTGGCATCTATACCCGGAATAAAAATATGATGGAACCCATCATGCAAAAGATAATCGATCAGGAAGCATTATCCTGTGCAAACAGAGTATGTAAAGTGAAACCAGCCGCCTTGGGAGAGCAGATAGGAGATTATGCAGCTCTTTCTGTAGCCGCTAACTTAACCGATTAACTATTATGAAAGAGCTTATTGAAACAACACTGGAAGAGGCTCGGCAAACGTTGGAGAGCTTTCTTGAGGAAACAACAACAGTCGGGATTATTTCACAGGCAGCCTCTACCTGCGCCGAAGCATTAAAAGCCGGAAATAAGATTATCAGCTGTGGTAATGGAGGTTCTTTATGTGACGCCACCCACTTTGCAGAAGAACTAACCGGACGTTACCGCAACAACCGCATCCCGCTACCGGCAATTGCAATCAATGACCCGGCTTACATGACCTGTGTGGGAAATGATTTTTCGTTCAACGAGATCTTCTCCCGCTATGTAGAAGCTATGGGATGTAAGGGAGATGTATTATTGGCCATCAGCACAAGCGGACATTCCGAGAACATACTGAAAGCTGCCGTACAAGCACACAACAATGGAATGAAAGTGATAGCGCTGACTTCAAAAGGAGAGAATGAACTGTCACGACTGGCAGACATTGCAGTCTGCGCGCCACGAGCAGCACATTCCGACAGAATACAAGAAATTCACATCAAAGTTATCCACATTCTGATTCAGGCAATTGAGGCAGAATTAGGCTTTGAATAATAACCTACTAAATTTAATCAATATGGCAATGAAAATGACACATATCAGTAAAACTCTATTGAGTATTGTTTGCACACTTTGGGGAATGTCCGCCTGCTCGGATGATTATAACAAATATGACGATTGCCCGGCTTGCAACTATTATCCTGTTGCAGTAGGGAATTCAACAGGAACTCCGGTTCATGCTATCGGTGTCGAGATGGATCCACACTTCTTCTCACAAAACATCACCCGCAATGATGGTTCAAAGGCTGAAGATTGGGAAAATATAGTTGTACAACGGGTAAAGAAAATGAAAGTACAACAATTCCGAATCATGATGCAGCCACAATGGTGGGAACCCTCCAATGACAACAACGATCCTAATGTCGCGGATATGAGCAAATTCACTTTTGATTCGGAAGAAATGCAATCTGTATACAAAGTATTGGATCTGGCCCAGGAGAATAATATCGGAGTGACATTAGTCGTATGGGGAGCCATTACCAATATCGACTTACTATCAGGCATTAACAATGGTCAAAAGCATTTCTTGTGTGATGCACGAAGTTATAACGTTAATCCGGGTTGGATTGCCGGTATAGATAACTATGAAGAATTTGCTGAAAACTTCTCCACAATGGTGAAATACCTGATTGAAGAAAAGCATTATACCTGTATCAATCAAATTACTCCATTCAATGAACCTGACAGTCATATAGCAGGTTACGGCCGCATCATGTGGCAAGGTGATTTTGAAACCATGGGTTGGCAGGACACCTACGCCCCCATGGTGAAAGCACTGGATGCCAAGTTTAAAGCAGATGGAATACGCAGTAAGGTACACTTCAACCTTTCTGACAATACAGACGGTACACCCGGATATATCGCTGCCTGTGTTTCCGCTTTCACAAACGATGAAGCCGACCTGTATAACTCTCATGTATACAAGTTTGACTACAACACCCCTAATTCGACTCTCGTAAATTGGGAACGTCAAAATATAGCTTCTGCAGGAGGTAAAAGACATTTTGTTGGAGAATTCGGTTTTCCTGGATACGGAAGTGCCCGTCAATATGGTATAGACACGTATACGCGAGGGGTACAGATAATCCGCGTTGCTCTGAACTATCTGAATGCCGGTGCTTGCGGAGTAAGCTACTGGAGTCTGATCGATCAATATTATAACCGCAATGCCTCCTATTCGGAAATGCAGCAACTCGGTTTATGGAAATATCTAAAATCCGCTTATACCGAAGACCCAGATGTATATTCCAAAATCAAGGAAGACTACGAGGTACGTCCTCAATACTATGCATATAGTCTGTTGACACGTTTTGTCCGCCAGGGCGACGAAGTATATCCATTGGATCTCGGCGACGAGTTGATAGCCGGAAGTGCTTTTCTCAACACAGAGGGAAAATGGACGTATGTACTTTCCAACGCTACAGACAAAGACAAGATGATACAGTTGGAAAATGATAAAGAAGGTGCCAATGGAGAATACAATGTCTACAAATATATGGAAGGACGCCTACCGGAAGGTGATAATCTTATAGAATCAACAGAAACGGTCAACACGCAAGAGAATAACCTAAAACTTAAATTATCTCGTTCATCAATCAGGGTATTAGTACAAAAATAGAAGTATATACACCCCATTTAGTGGGGATATATATACACCGTATTGGGCATATATATTCACCATGTTAGCCATATATATCCGCCGTGCTGGATATATATGCCCACCAACCAAGTAATTTATCATCAAAAGTACACGAATGAAAAAAGAAATATCCATAGTAAAAATGCTCTCCGTCATGTTCGGATTCTTCGTTATGGGATTTGTTGACATTGTCGGAATAACCACGAGCTATGTGAAGAATGATTTCAGCCATCTCACCGATACGATGGTTAATCTCATCTCTCTATCCTGTTTCTTGTGGTTCCTGGTGCTTTCTATTCCCACCGGAATGTTAATGAATCGCATCGGACGCAAGAAAACCGTATTACTTAGCTTCGCATTCCATGTATTAGCTATGTGTCTTCCACTCGTTGCATATGACTTTACCGCCATATTAATCGCATTTGCCTTGATAGGTATCGGTAACACTCTATTGCAAGTTTCACTCAACCCATTAGTAACGGATGTCGTTGCAAACGATAAGTTGACAGGTACATTAACCCTAGGACAATTTGTCAAAGCAGTCAGTTCATTCCTGGGTCCTATCCTGGCAGCTTGGGTGACTGGTAGTTTTTTCGGATGGAAAATGATATTCCCCGTTTATGCCGGACTGTCACTGCTCGCTTTGATATGGCTATGGCTTACCCCTATACAAGAAAAACAACAGGAACGGAAGAACATTTCTTTCAAAGTCACTCTTGAATTATTCAAAGACAAATACATTCTTGCTTTCTTTATCGGTATTCTCGTGCTGGTAGGTGTAGACGTAGGTATCAATATGACTTTCCCTAAATTCCTGATGGAACGTTGTGATCTACCACTGACAGATGCAGGAATGGGAAATAGTGTGTATTTCTTCGCCCGCACTGTAGGAGCCTTTTTGGGTGGTATCCTACTGATGAAATATTCAGAAAGTAAATTCTATATTTATAGCGTCTGGATAGCTCTCGCAGGATTGATACTGATGACCATTAGCACTAATCTCTGGTTTATCCTCGGATGTGTAGCAGTTTTCGGGATAGGATATGCCAATCTGTTTTCCATCATCTTCTCTCTGTCTTTGAAACGTGTTCCCGAGAAAGCGAACGAAGTATCTGCACTTCTTATCGTCGGTGTATCTGGCGGTGCCGTCCTCCCGCCTATTTTAGGAGTAATTACCGATTCATTCCACAGTCAGTTATCTGCAATCATAGTACTTGCCATTGTATGGTGCTATCTGATCGGAATAATGAGAAAAATAAAAACCACATAAACCTATATTCTAATGAAACATTTCAAGAAAATCGAATCGAAATTCCTGTTCTCATTACTGATTATGAGTGTGTGGAGCATCATAGCCGTGGGTCAGACGACGGCTAAAATCTCCAAACACATTCCTGAAATCGAAAAATGGATTCAGAAACAATTCGCTAAAGGAAAAACACCTCCGTTCTCGTTTATATGTGACGGGAAACCTTCCGCAGAATTTATCCGCCAATGGGACTATTCCCAGCAAAAGATAGAATCCGAAGAAGCGGATGTGATAAAGTATCTCTTTACCTACTACAATCCTACCAACGGACTGAAAGTAGAATGTACCGTAAAAGGCTATCCCAGTTATCAGGCTGCCGAATGGGTATTGAACTTCACCAACAAAGGTACGAGCAACTCTCCCACTCTGGAACAAGTGAAAGTAGTGGACCTTGCCATGCAATACGCTTCTAAAGGAGAATTCAAGTTACACTATGCAGACGGAAACCATATCTCCAAATATGATTTCCATCCACGTTCGGTTACTCTGGCAACGGGTGAAACCAAACAGATGTCTCCACAAGGAGGACGCTCTTCAGAAGGGGACTATCTTCCTTTCTTCAACATTGAATCACCTGCCGGACAGGGAGTCATATTAGGAGTAGGCTGGTCGGGCACCTGGTATGCAGATGTATGCGCACAAGATAATCGTACAATATCCATGGCTTCGGGAATGAAAACCATGAAATTATACTTACGTCCACAGGAAACAATTCGTACCCCAAGTATCAGTCTGATGTTTTGGGAAAATATCGACCGGATGGCAGGACACAATAAATTCCGCCGTTTTGTCCTGGCACACAAGTCACGGAAAATCAACGGAAAATTTGCCGAATATCCTCTTTCCAGCGGATTCAACTATCGGGACCCCGCACCTTGTACGGAATACTCATGCCTGACAGCCGATTATGCCATTGCCATGGTGAAACGTTACATACAGTTCGGATTGAAGCCCGAAGTATTCTGGCTGGATGCCGGATGGAACACCGATGCTGCAGACTTCGAACATGGCAAGACCTGGGCCAACACAGCCGGTAACTGGACTGTAGATACATTGCGCTTCCCCAAAGGACTTCGTCCTGTAGCCGACGAAATACACAAAGTAGGAGCTAAATTCATGGTCTGGTTCGAACCCGAGCGTGTCATCCGTGGTACCCAATGGGCAGTAGAACACCCCGACTGGATGCTCGACATTCCCGAACACAACAATGACACCTACCTACTGTTCGATCTGGGAAATCCGGAAGCCTGCCGCTGGATGAGTAAATATATAGGCGATATGCTCGAAGAAAACGGCATAGACTATTATCGTCAGGATTTCAATATGCAGCCGGATATCTACTGGACAGCCAACGATGAGCCCGGACGTGCAGGAATGAAAGAGATACGACACATCGAAGGACTATACTACTTCTGGGATTATCTGCTGAGCCGATTCCCGAACCTGCTCATAGACAACTGTGCCAGTGGGGGACGACGTATTGACTGGGAAACAATCGGCCGAAGCGCACCACTATGGAGGAGTGATTATTATCATTACGACGATCCGGACGGCTACCAATGTCACACGTATGGCCTGAATTTCTTCCTGCCTTTACATGGAACGGGTAGTTTACAGACCGATCCGTATTCTTTCCGCTCAAGCGTCAGCACCGCTTTGATTTATAACTGGAAAATAACCGATAAAAATGCCTCCGTTTACGAAATGCAACGTTGTCTGAAAGAATTCCACGAAATCAGACCTTACTATTACGAAGATTATTACCCACTGACGGGTACAGAAGACATGACGCGGGATAATATCTGGCTAGCCTATCAAATGCATCGTCCGTCGGACGACAGTGGTATTATCGTTGCTTTCCGCAGAACCGCCTCCAAAGACAAAAAAATCACCGTCAGACTTTCAGGAGTGGATCCGGAAAAATACTATACAGTGACAGACATGGATAGCCGACAGAGCAAAATCTATCAGGGAAAAGAACTGACCAGTCAGTTGCCACTGATCCTCGAAAAGCCACATAGTTCCTTATTACTAAAATATAAAGTTACCAACGAAAAACCGAATAAAGAATGAAAAAAAGAATACTATATTATCTATTCATTCTGCTTCTGTTCCCTCATAATGGAACAGGACAGACGGTAGCCCGCATGAGCGACCGCCCGGTAAACACCAGCCAATGGATAACCACCCACTTTGCCCGCGGTGTGGTCCCTCCTTTCTCTTTCGAATATGGAGGTAAACCTTCACAGGAATTTATCAAAAGCTGGTCTTATACGGCTACGCGTCAGAAAAGTAACGATCCCAAGGTTCTGAAATACCTTTATACTTATCGTGAACCATCCGGAGGATTAAAAGTCGAATGTGAAGTGAAAGGCTTTACCGACTTCAATACGGTGGAATGGGTACTCCGTTTCACCAACCAGGGAAAGAAAAATACGCCGGAGATTGCCAACATAAAAGTGTCTGATATCACATTCCGCTACCAGCATCCGGGAGCATTCAACCTTCATCATTCCGAAGGCAGCCATGCATCCAAATCAGATTTCAGCCAGCAACTTACAATCTTGTCTCCGGGTGATAATCTTTATATGAGACCGGAAGGTGGACGCTCTTCACAAATGCGTATGCCATTCTTCAATATTGAATCTCCGGCTAATCAAGGAGTTATCGTAGCCATCGGATGGACAGGAACCTGGTTTGCCGATGTGCGCTGTGCAGACCAGCAAAGCGTAGCGCTTACCTCCGGAATTGAACGTTTGAAAACCTATCTGTATCCGGAAGAGAGCATCCGCACTTCCAGTGTATGCCTGTCATTCTGGAACGGTTCCGACCGGATGAAAGGACACAACCAGTTCCGCCGTTTCGTGCAAGCCCACCACACTTGGAAAGTAGGTGGTAAACCGACCGTATATCCAATATCGACCAGTTTCAACTACGGTGATCCTACTCCCTGTAATGAATATACCTGCCTGACTACAGATTATGCCATTGCTATGGTGAAACGGTATGAACAATTCAAATTAGTACCCGAAGTATTCTGGCTGGATGCCGGATGGTACAATCACTCTGCAGATGTAGCCAATCATAAGAATTGGGCGAACACCGTAGGAAACTGGACCGTCGACTCTATTCGTTTCCCCGAAGGATTACGCCCCATCGCCGACGAAGTGCATAGAGTTGGTTCCAAGTTCATGGTATGGTTTGAACCGGAGCGTGTTATGAAAGGCTCAGCTTGGGCACTGCAACACCCTCAATGGATGTTGGATGCCAGAGGAAAAGCCAAACAGGAAGACTGGACAAAAGATGGTGAGCACGACTCTTATCTATTCAATCTCGGAAATCCGGAGGCATGTCGATGGATGAGTAAATATATCGGAGACTTCCTCGAAGAAAATGGCATAGACTACTACCGCCAGGATTTCAATATAGAGCCGGAAGGTTTCTGGGCTGCCAATGATGAACCTGGCAGACAAGGTATCTGCGAAATCCGATACATTGAAGGACTTTATTCTTTCTGGGAATATCTGCTGAACCGCTTTCCGGGCTTGCTGGTTGATAATTGTGCCAGTGGCGGACGCCGTATTGACCTCGAAAGTATCTCACGCAGTGCACCGATGTGGAGAACAGATTACAGTTATGGAGAACCAATCGGCTATCAATGCCATACTTACGGATTGAACTTATACCTTCCCCTGCATGGTACAGGAACTGTGAGTGCCGATAAATTCACTTTCCGTTCCAGCCTCGGAACCTCTATTATCTACAACTGGAAAATAACCGAAGCTGGACAATCCATCTATGATATGCGCGACCGCCAGGCAGAGTTCAAAGAACTCCGCCCCTATTTCTATGAAGATTACTATCCGTTGAGTGGAATAAACAACATTACTTCGGAAAATATCTGGCTAGCATACCAACTTTATCGTCCGTCGGATGACAGCGGATACATCGTAGCTTTCCGCCGCAAAGACAATCCGGACAAGAGCTATACTGTCAATTTATCAGGGCTACACCCTGACCACACTTATATACTCACCAATAAAGATACAGGAGAAGCTATAAAGAAAACCGGTAAAGAACTGGCTAACGGCTTCACGCTGACACTGGATAACCCGCAAAGTAGTCTGATAATCAAATACCAAAGTTCAACAACTGCCATACAGAAACTTTCTGTAGGAAAGAAAACCGGTGTAAAGCTCCGTGCTATAGGTGCAGAACTAGATCCCCACTTTCTCTCACAAAATGTGACCCGCAATGATGGAGCTAAAGCTGAAGACTGGGATCGCATCGTTGTGAAACGTGTCAAAGAAATGGGACTGCAAAGCTTACGGGTGATGGTGATGCCACAATGGTATGAGCCAAAGAATGACAATCCGGATGCATCCAAAATCGACTGGCATAATTTCACTTTCAACTCTGTAGAAATGCAATCACTCTACAAAGTATTGGATATGGCACAAGAACAGAAAATGGAAGTCACCCTTGTACTTTGGGGAGCCCCTCCGGGACATTTCCTGGCCGAAGGGAATTATGGTAACTGGGTAGTAGCCCCGACTAACTATGAAGAATGGAGCGAGAACTTTTCCGCACTTGTACAACACCTGCTCAACAACAAAAAATACACGTGCGTCAAAGAGATTACTCCGATCAACGAACCAGATTGGTCATATATCATCAAAGGTAAAGCTGCTCCCACCGCCGACTATATTGAAATGTGTAAAGTACTCGACAGACGTTTCAAAGAGGATGGAATAAGAAATAAAGTACATTTCAGCCTTTCTGACAATTCAGACGGAGGTACAGGAACGCATAAATATCTGGCAGCCTGCACGAAAGGACTGGCGAACGTTGCTGACGTATTCAACTCCCACACCTATATCTTCGGCTACGAAACTCCGAACTCCACAATTCTGGATTGGGAAAAACAAAACTCTCAATTGGCCTCTTCAGTTGGAAAAGCCCATTTCATCGGTGAATTCGGAGGTAATCAATGCGTAGGTGCCACCAGACAAAAAGATATCGACTTGTATGAACGAGGAGTACTCATGACACGCATAGCCATCAATCTACTCAATGCAGGAGCAAGCGGTGTTAGCTATTGGAGCCTGATAGACCAATACTATGGTAAGGATGCAGACTACGGAGCAATGCAGCAACTGGGTTTATGGAAGTATGTAAAGAAAACATACGCTTCGGAACCATACTACAACGATATCAAAAGTGATTACGAGGTACGCCCACAGTACTATGCCTATTCTCTGTTGACACGTTTCATACGCCCGGGAGCTGAAATCTATCCGATAGCAACACCGGAAGAATGGTATGCAGGAACTGCTGTTCGAAACACAAATGGCAAATGGGTATATGTTTTCGCCAATGGAATGGACCAGGAGAAAGCAATAAGCCTCATCAACCAACATACGCAAACCAAAGGGAATTATCAGGTTTACCGTTATATCAAAGACGGTTTACCTACCACAGACCAAATGTTGGCTCCGGACGCCCAGCCTCTCAAAGTGAACGATAAAATTCTATGTTTACTTCCGGCTCATTCTGTGATCGTCTTAAAACAAGAATAACTATGTACTCTATTTATTCATTAAACAAATAGTATTTATGAAAACACATTTCTACATTTTATTAATGCTTGGAATGGTATTCCTTTTGGGATGTGAAGACGAAAAGTTAGGCACAGACCTAGGAGTAACCAATGTAGTGCTTCCGGATATTTCGGAAGAATCCCTGGGCACAGAGATTACCATTCAGGGAAATGGCTTTATCGACTGTGATGTACTGGCTCTTTCTCCCCTTTCAGGAGGAACCGAACAGCCCATCTACATGGAAACCAGAGAAGTACAATCCGATCATATCACGGTACTTTACCCCTCTACGGCCACCAAAGATTCTTATGGACTTGTATTGGTACGCGGTAGCAAAATGCGAACATTAGGCGTCATCAACAGTACTGTTGGAGTTATGCCCGACGAAAACCTGCGTAATGCCTTGTCTGCTCTTTTCCCTGATATATTTAAAGGAGAAAAGATATCTTCCAGTGCTAAATATGTCACTTTCACTGATGGCACACTAAATATCAGCGATAAAAATATCACTTCTCTGGAGGGACTCGAATATTTCAGCAACATTCGGAAACTGATCTGCAACAATAATGATATCAGTGAAATTCCTGCAGAAGTACTATCCAGACTGTCTGAACTGACTGCACAAAACACTGGTCTGACCAAACTGGAACTAGCCACTTCGGAACAGCCGAACACGACATTGGTATCTCTCAACATAGATGGAAGTACCAAACTAGAATCTGTCGACCTGTATTATTGTTATAACATTGAGAAGTTCTCTGCTCTAAACTGTAAACTGGTATATCTGGATGTACGCAATTACCACAGTATCTATGGCGGATGTCTGAACTACAACAGCACAGACTTCAAATTTACTTTCAGCGATGACGCAAGTAAAGAACGACTCCTGAAAATGGAATCCTGGTGGATGGACTCATACTACAGCAATAGCGGTTCTATCGTAGATGCCATCAATAATGGAGTGACAGTGGAAGGGTACGACTGGATGCACGACTATCCCGATGGAAACAACAACTATTATTACAGTTACGGAAAATATCAGAAGACAATGAAAAAGTACGGAGAAATTCCTGATATCAATCTGCGAAACGCACTCAAAGCATTGGTTCCGGATGTATTCGATAGAGATAAAGTTCTGACAGTGGCTGCTCTGAATACTGAATACTTCAAGAATAACACGACCCTTGATCTTAGCAATAAGGGAATCACTAATCTGGAAGGACTACAATACTTCTGCGGATACAAAAACCTCATTCTGGATGGAAATAATCTGGGAGAAATCGATCTTAGTAAATACGCAATCAGTACCAGCTACACGGCAGGTCCGGTAGATGAGAAAGGAATTCAGACTTTCAGTGCCAAGAATGCAGGATTAACCAAATTCATTTCTGGCGATCAGTATATGATAACCTCTATAGATGTGAGCAACAATCCGGGATTAGCATATCTGGATATAAACCGGTGCAAATCCATCACATCACTAAATGCATCCGGTTGTCCGCTCACTTATGTTGATCTGCGTAATCTGGCAGGTACTTATTCCGTACTAGGTTACTCCGGTGGAGCTGTAGATGCCTCAAAAGTTCAGTTCTCATTTACCGACAGCTCTTCAACTCAAAGGAAGCTACTAGTAGAAGAATGGTGGATGGATAGCCCATGGAATGGCACAAGCCCATGTATTACCGCAAAGAATCAAGGTGTCCGGATAGAACGCTATGAATACATAGGATACGACAAGGATAAAATGTTGAGTTCATTTAATTAGACAGAAAACAATCTTAAACGTTATAGTTATGAAAAAAAGTTATTGGCTATACAAAATGTGCCTGTTGCTTGGGTTGGGAATCTGTATTCCCGTTACAGGAAATGCATCGGATATCGGAGATGCTACCCTGACACAGCAACAGTCTAAAATAACAGCCTCTGGAGTCGTCGTAGACGAGTCCGGTGAAAGCCTGATCGGAGCTTCCGTCATAGAAAAAGGAGCAGCAACGAATGGTACTATTACAGACATAGACGGTCGTTTCTCTTTATCGGTTGCCCCCAACGCTATACTGGAAATCAGTTATGTAGGTTATCAAAAGCAGGACATTCCTGCTAAAAAAGACATGCGTATCATCATGCATCCGGACGTAGCGAACCTGGAGGAAGTTGTAGTGGTAGCTTACGGTACCCAGAAAAAGGTTTCTGTCATCGGTTCCGTAGCTTCCATTGATCGAAAAGATTTGATGAAATCCTCATCGCCCAACCTAAGTTCCGCTTTATCCGGAAAACTCCCAGGATTGACAACTATCCAGACCTCCGGTGAACCGGGACGTGACGAAGTCACCATGTTCCTGCGTGGTGCTGCCACTACAAACGGAACAAACCCATTAATTATGGTAGATGGAGTAGCTGTAGACGATATGCGATCTATCGACCCGAACGAGATTGCTAATATCTCCGTATTGAAAGATGCTTCCGCAACAGCAGTATTCGGAGTACGTGGTGCCAACGGAGTGATAATGATTACCACTCGTAGAGGTGAAAAAGGAACTGCCCGTATCAGTGCCAATGTAGAATTCAGCATGCAGGAAATCGCTTTCAAGCCCGAACGTCTGGATTCATGGGACTGGGTCAGACTTCGCAATGAAGCACTCGTGAACGACGGAAATTCCGCTGAATTCCTCGGGCCGGACATTGATAAGTTCGACTCATGGAAAACAGGTAATCCTGTAGACCCGGATTTTTATCCGAATAATAACTGGCAAGATATCTTGTTCAGAGATTATGCTCCCATGACCAGAGCCAACATGAACGTTTCGGGAGGTTCGGACAAACTTCAATACTTTGTAAGTGCAGGCTATCTGCATCAGGGAGGTATGTTCAACGTAGAACCTAAATCCAAGTTGGGATACAATGCCCAGTCTTCATTAGACCGCTACAACTTCCGCTCAAATATCGACTACAAAGTCAATAAGTCGGTAAAGATTAACTTAAACGCTTCCTCTTATCTGGAACGGATCAACGGAACTTCCGCAAGTATGTCAAGTGTATTCAACAGCGCTTTGACCTCACGCCCTACTTCCATGTATCTCACCCCGGAAGGTGCATACGCTACTGATGCTATACGTACTTTCCCTATTGGTGCCGGATTATCCGTAGAAGATCCCGCCAACAATTCATTGAGTGCATATCCGCTAATCAACCGTTCGGGCTATCAACTGGAAACCAGATCGGGAATCAATGTTATCGGAGGAGTAGAAATAGATTTGGGATTTATCACTAAAGGGCTCTCTGTCAAAGGCCAGGTATCTTTCGACTCCAAAGGATTTGGGAAAACAATCGGAAAACGTTCCTATACCTGGTATACGTATCAGACATTAGCTTCAGGAGAGCATTTGTTTATCAATCGCCATCCTAGCCTGGAGGACGAAGACGGCCCGATTGAACTCACAAAGTCTTCCGAATCTTATTGGGTTATGAACTTACAGGGACAAATCAACTATAACCAGACCTTCGCCGGAAAGCATAATGTCACTGCTATGTTTCTAGCTCAACGGGACATCAAAGAATCCAAAGAAACATCCGGTGACCTACTGCTTCCTTACAACGTCATCGGTATTGCCGGACGTGCAACTTATGACTATGACAGACGTTATTTTGCAGAGGTCAACGTAGGTTATAACGGCTCTGAACAATTTTCACCGGACAAACGATTTGGTCTCTTCCCGGCTGCCTCTTTCGGTTGGCTGATTACTAATGAGGGCTTCCTTCAGGATAATCCGGTTTTGACCAATCTGAAGTTAAGAGCTTCTTGGGGAAAAGTTGGTAACGACGCCTTCGGTTCAGCCCGTTTCCTTTATCTGGATAATATCAGTCAATATTCCGTAGTCACCGACAGTAAAGGAGATCATTGGTTATCCCCAAGCTTGGGATATGCTTCCAATGGTTCCGGTTGGGGACAAGGTTACAAGATAGCCGAAAACTACATAGGAAACAAAAGCATCACATGGGAAACAGCTGAAAAACAGAATTATGGTATAGACATATCCTTGTATCATGATCTTTCCTTCTCATTTGACTACTTTGTTGAAAAAAGAAAAAATATTCTGATTATCCCGCAGACTACTCCTATGATTCAAGGTCTTCCCTCATCCGCTCTTCCACTGATGAACGATGGTGAAGTAAAGAATCAGGGATTCGAAATGGTCCTCGGATATCAGAAACAATTCAAAAACGGGCTATCTGTTTCTGCTAATGCAAACTTCAGTTATGCCAAAAACAAAGTATTGGAATATGACGAGCCACTATTAGGTAAGGATTATGCTTATCGCACCCGCACCACCGGCTTCTCATTAGGACAAAACTGGGGATATATCATCGACCACAGCTATGATCCTGAAAAAGGGCGTGACGGCACAGGATTCTTCTATAGCGACGAGAGTATTGCCAAGAGCGGACTGACTTATGAAGGTGTAGGAACACCGGAACCCGGAGACTTTATTTATAAAGATCTCAACGGAGACGGTGTCATCAATGACCGTGACAAGGCTCCCATTGGCTATTCCTCCCTATTGCCTCGCATCAACTACGGTTTCTCTTTATCTGCCAACTGGAAAGGATTCGATGTTTCTATCATGTTGCAGGGAGTAGGCCAATACAGCAAGACTTATTCAGGAGCCGGTATTTATGAAAGCAGCGGCAACTTTTACAAGATGCACATGGAACGTTGGAGCGAAGAACGCTATAATAATCACGAAAAGATTACGTATCCTCGTCTGTCCAGCAGTGGCGGCCCGAGCTTGCAGCCCAACGACTTCTTTATCATGGATGCCTCATATATACGTCTGAAAAATGCAGAAGTAGGATATACATTACCGGAAAGCATCAGCAAGAAAATCGGTGCTTCCAATGTACGTTTCTATTTAAGTGGTAACAACTTGTATACATGGACTCACCTGAAGACTGACAGCTTCGATCCCGAACAAAACAGTCCGGCAGCCTATCCAACAATGCGTACGTACAATGTAGGTTTAAATATTACATTTTAACGGCTAAAACAAAACCGATATGAAAAAAAGATTGATTTATATATGCATGTTTGCTTCCTTGCTCACATTCAGTTCTTGTAATGAAGCGTTGGATGTAGCTCCCGACGGAAGATTATCACTGGACGAAGTATTCCAAGATCCCGATCTGACTAAAGCTTATTTCAGTACTTGCTTTGACTATCTGCCTAAAAAGAGTTTACGATATCATTTCTGGAGCAACTATCCCGTAGCACTTAGTGATGAAGCGTGGGATTGCACGGATGGTTCCGGTGCCGGCTTTGCACATGCCGCATCCGGCAACTGTACCACCACCGACTTCTATCTCGACGTTCGCAGAGATATGGGTGACACCTACTCAGAAGGAGGATACTGGCAGTTATACTGGGGGCAAATCCGTATTATCAACACATTCCTCCAACGGGCAGCCACCGCCGCCATACCAAGAGAAAGCGACCGTGACCGTTGGGTAGCAGAGGCTCATGTACTCCGTGCTTATTTCTATATGGAGTTACTGAAATGGTATGGTCCTGTGCCTATTGAGAAAGAGCCATACGGTTTAGACTATGATTATTCAACTCTATCACGTCCTACTTTCGAAGACTGTGCCCGATTCATTGTAGATGATTGCGAAATAGCTTTGCAATCCAGCAACCTCCCTTGGCGACTGACAACACTCAACGAGAAGATCAGAATGACCAAAGGTATCGCAATGGCTATCCGTTCCGAAGCATGTCTATTCGCAGCCAGCACTTACAACAATGGCGGCAAAGATCTTTGGGAATGGGCTTACACAATCAACAAAGACTGTCTGGAACAGTTGAAAGCCAATGGATATGAATTGTATACTAAATGTGCGGATACTGAAAAGTACTATAACAATGCTTATATGGAGTACTTTACGCTCAATAACTATATCGGAACAGATCCCAGTGATAAAGAAACAATCTGGCAAAGTACCGAAGGCTATTGGCCCGACCCATACACCAATCCTTTGTATGACGTTATCGGAGCTCCGGTATTGGGAAACGCTCAATTAACTATTGTTCCTTCCCAAGAATTAGTAGACGCCTATGATATGCTAGCAACAGGAAAGCCTGTACTGGATTTATCGAAACCTTATAACGATGAGAAGCATCTGTCACCTAATTATAACCCTAATAGCGGTTATGACCCAGCCAACCCTTATAAGGGACGTGATCCTCGTTTCCAGGCTACAATTTTTTATAATAACAGTCCTGTGCTGTTAGGAAAGGAACCGGCAGTAGTAGAAACGTACGTGGGAGGAAATAGCGAAATCCGTACAAGTGGAAATACGAATACACGTACCGGTTATTATTGGAGAAAAAGAATGGTAAACGGTAACTGTAAGGCAGCCGGAGTGGCTGGATATGATGGCCGTTTCCGTTTTTACCGATTAGGCAAAATTTATCTGAATGCCGCCGAAGCCGCTATTGAAAGCGGACACCTTACCGAAGGCCTGGAATGGATCAATGAAATCCGTCATCGCGCAGGTTTTGATCCTTCGGTTGATCTGTCGACAAACGACAAGAACGAAGCTCGTTTATTGGTACGCCACGAACGCCAGATAGAGCTGGCTTGTGAAGAAGACAGATATTTCGATATCCGCCGTTGGACACCCGCCAATGAGAATATGGAAAATGAGAAGTTTACCACAGGTATGAGAATCACCAAAAATGGAAACTCATTCTCTTATGAAAGAATCAATCTAGGAACAGACGGCAGCAAACCGAGCAAAATGAGTTATGAAAAGAAATGGCACGTATATCCTATCCCTGCCAATGAAGCAGCCGTATTGGAAGGCACGACAGGACAGACGTGGCAAAATGCAGGATGGTAATCATAAAACAGAATGTATATGAAAAACAGAATAATCACACTTTTGTGCATCGTATGCCTGTTCACAGGCAATGAAGTATGCCGGGCACAAGTGCAAGAAGTTATATCCGGTGTGGTGCGGAATGAGAGCAACGAACCTTTAGACGGCGCAATCATTTCTGTCCCGGACAATCCCGAATACACCACAAGCAGTGATAAAGACGGAAAATTCATCATGGAGATTCCGTCGGGAGCCAGTATGGTCATTTGTAAGATTCCGGGATATCGGAACCAGACAATGAAATTCACTCTGAATAAACCGGTAGAGTTTTGTCTGATATCAGACATCGCCGGTCAGGATACATCTCTCGAAGTAGCCATGCTGCAGAAAGAGAGAAAAGGAGGTTATACAGGAGCAATCTCTACCGTTCAGGGAGAAGAGTTAGTTAAAACACCTAATAGCGGATTTTCAGCTACGCTGACCGGACGCTTGGCAGGATTGACTTCTATCCAATCCACCAGCACACCAGCCGATGATGCAACAACGATGTATATACGTGGTCTGAATTCCATAAACGGTAATTCACCTTTGGTTGTACTCGATGGAATTCCGGCTCCATTATTCGATATGAATACACTCGATGCCAACACTGTAGAATCTGTCAGTATTCTGAAAGATGCCGCAGCTAAAGCATTATATGGTCCGCGAGCTTCTTCCGGAGTAATTCTTATTACTACAAAAAGAGGCGAAATAGGACGTACTAAAGTAAATGTGAACATGGACTTCTCCATACAACAGGCTACCCAGCGTCCTAAAATAGTAAGTACCGGTGAATACGCACAAATGCGTAACCAGGCCTTACTCAATGACGGTGGCACTCCACTCTATTCTTTATATGAAATAGCCGGGTTTACAGATGGAACTATGCCGGGACACGACTGGTATGACACTTTCATGAATGATGCAGCCAGTATGCAACGTTACAACGTAAATATCAGCGGAGGTAACAACCGGGTTAAATACCTTGTTAATGCCGGTTATCTTCACCAAAACAGCCTGATTGATGCAGAGAAGAATGATAATTATAATCCTGCACTCAAATTGCATCGCTTCAACATTTTAGCTAATGTGGACGTCACTCTGCATCGTTATCTAAACTGTTTCCTTAACACAAATGTCACTATCGACCGGATAAATCAAGGATACAACGGGACAGGAGATATCATGAATTCGATCTATCAGATGGCCCCCACCGTACCTGGACCTATCACCGAAGACGGAAAAGTGATTACTGCAGAATACAATGAATATCCTACTTACGGACTTATCAACCGCTCCGGATATAGCCATCAAACAGGTATCAATCTGAACGTCGCTTATGGAATGAATCTGGATCTGGGATTCCTGACTAAAGGATTGAGCGTAAAAGGAATAGTAGGTTATGAAGCAAACTATGACGGAACAATCTATGGTTCTACTGACTACGCACGTTATGCAGCCAATGGCAGCGGACTTTTCGGTACTCACACCACTCTTCCTCTAAGTTTAAGTAAGACCGCTAATATGCGCTACTTTATCAACTTCCAAGGGTTCATCAACTATAATCGTATTTTTGGAGGCAAACATGAAGTAGATGCATTTGTCAGCTATTTCAATGAGAATATGATGAAAAACGGTGATTTCCCATACGATCGTTTGTCATTAATGGGACATGTGAAATACGGCTATGATTCACGGTACTATATACAGGGAGACTTTACCTATGATGGCACAGAACAGTTCAAACCGGGTAACCGTTTTAAATTCTTCCCGACAGTATCTGCCGCTTGGGTGGTATCCAACGAAAGTTTCCTGAAAGACACAGATTGGTTGTCCTTCCTCAAAATACGCGCATCTGCCGGCTGGCTGGGCAATGACCAGATATCTGACACCCGTTTCCTGTATGCTACAGATGTACGTTATAAAGATGCAGGTTACTTACTAAGCAACTACTATGGCTTTCATACTGTAGAAGGTATGCAAGGTAATCCGTATATCCATTATGAAGAATCTTTCCAGCAAAATTACGGAATAGATGTTACCTTATTCAACTCACTAGGTATCACATTTGATTATTGGAACGTGAAACAGACCCAAATGGCTATCCAAAATAACAGTGTATCTTCTGCACAAGGTATCGCCAGTGAAAATCTGCCATTTGAAAATCTGGGTAAGATGAACAACAAAGGATTTGATCTTGAACTATCTTATATCAAGAATCTGAAATGTGGATTAAGAATGACTATCAGAGGGAATATGGGATACAATAAAAATGAAGTAACTGACATAAAAGAGTTGAACCGTACCGCCAGCGGATATTACTATCCATATCGTAAAACCGGCTATTCTGCAGGACAACAGTTCGGATATCTGATTGACTATTCCAACGGAAACGGCTACTATAATAGCCAGGAGGAAATAGATAAAAGCGGTCTGCGATTCTCTGGTGCTTCTCCGCGCCCAGGTGATTTCATTTACAAAGACTTAAATAACGACGGAAATATAGATGAGCGTGACCAGGCACCGATGGACAAAGCCCAGACACTACCTACACTTTCTTATGGTGGTTCTATTCAACTGGAATACAAAAACTTTGACTTGTATGTTCAGTTACAAGGTGTATCAGGTACAGCAGCCTATTACAGTGGATGCGGTATCTTCGATAATGCTTACCAAGGAGTGTACACAGACCTGCACCGTAATGCCTGGACAGCAGATCGCTATGCGGCAAATGAAAAAATCAGCTATCCGGCTTTGACCACAGGAAGCTCTTCAAGTCTCCAATCGAATGAATTCTTCTATTCCAAAAATAACTATATGAGATTGAAGAATGTAGTATTAGGTTATACACTTCCTAAACGTTGGAGCAGTAAGCTGAAACTGGAGAAAATGAGATTCTATATCAGCGGAGCCAATTTGTTGACCACCTCATCTCTCAAGTTCGATAATCTGGACCCGGAACAATATTCCTACTCTGTATACCCCATTTACAGAACATTTAACATAGGACTTAACCTGAATTTCTAAAGACTGAAGTTATGAAAATAAATAAAATCATATCAGGAGTATTCTCCTTACTCATATTATCCTCATTCATAGGATGTACTGAAATTGAAGATCATCCGGACGGCCGTACGGATTACAGCGATTTGTTTACCACGAACCGTAAAACGTATACTTATATGAATCAATGTTATGGATGGATTCTGAATTACGGAATGAACTATAACTATACCATGCTAGCTGGTTGTACGGATGAAGCCAAAGATTCCTGGGAACTACAGAACGGAGTTACCCGCAAATGGAATGAAGGACAATTATCTCCCTTCAGCAATCCGCTGGAGGGCATCGAAGGAAATCCGGAAAACTACAATTATTATTATCAAGGGATTCGTGCCTGCAACATCTTTCTTGCCAATATCCCTACTGCCAGTGTCTACTCGGAAGATATACGTAACAGTTTCAAGGCACAGGTACTTACATTACGCGCTTTCTATTATCTTCAATTGGTGAAACGTTATGGAGGTGTTCCCATCATAACAACTCCCGACTACGATTATACCAAGGTTAAAAGAGGTACATTTGGCGAGTGTGCCCGCCAAATATTAGCTGATTGTCAGGCTGCTATTGATATTCCCACTGTTGAAGAATGGGGATGGCGTTCCTTAGATAAGGAGAACTACCGTCACGTTATGACAAAAGCCATCTGTGCAGCCATCCGTTCACAGATATCACTCTATGCAGCCAGTCCTCTGTACAATGACGGAACAATCACTTGGACAGAAGCCGCAGAAATTACTAAAAAGTCTCTGGATGACTGTCTGGCGAACAATTATGAACTTTATAAGAAACAGCCGAATGCTACAGCTGGTTATTCTCCTTATGATGTGTATTTCTATTCGCGCACTGACTTGCCGGTAGTTAATGACAAAGAAACCATTATGGAAGTTGGACAAATGTATATGTGGAATTATGCTGGCCTGCCAACTACCGACGGCCAGACAGATGCCGGTGCGTGTCCGTCGCAAGAGCTACTTGATGCCTATGAAGTTGTGAACGGTGACATGACAGAATCTTATCCTCTGCTCAATTTAGAGAGCCCTTATCTAGATGCCAATCATCTGCAGCCTAACTTGAATTCGGCTGTTGAAGGTCTCTACAATCGAGCCAAACCGTATGAGAACCGTGATCCGCGTCTTAAAGCTTCTATTTATTACGATGGTTCCAAACTAAACCTGGAAACCGGTGCACTACTCTCAACCAAGACAGGAGGAAACTGTGCACTTGATCCCAGTAACGCACGTTACACCTGTACCGGCTATTATACGCGTAAGTTCTCACATTATAAATCCGGACGTTCCGGCAATCTGGATGGTTACTTCAAAGAGTTCCGCCTGGCTGAATTATATTTGAATTATGCAGAGGCAGCTAATGAAGCATCTACTACCGGAACTGTACCCAATGATGCCGTAGATGCAGTCAATGCAGTACGTTCCAGAGTAGGTATGCCAGGCATTCCTTACGGATTATCCTGTGATCAATTTCGTCTGCGAATCAGGAACGAAAGACGCGTAGAACTTGCTTTTGAAGAACACCGTTTCTTTGATGTACGCCGTTGGAAGATGCTGGATCAAACAGATAAAGTAATTACCGGAATGAAGGCAAACTCAGATGGAAGTTACTCCCGTTTTGTAGTAGATAATAACCGAAAAGCATATAGTGAAAAATTCCTATTATATCCAATACCGGGTGACGAAGCGATCCGGTTACAGAATGCTTCAGGAACTAACTGTCAGAATCCGGGCTGGTAATCAAATCTAAAAAATACAGATTATGCAAAAGTGGTTATTAACTATTATTATTGCCATACTTCCTGTTATCACTGCATGTTCTAAAACCGATACGGAAGTATCTGTACCGGAAGAAGAAACAGGAAAGAAAACAGAGATTAAGTTCCTTCAACTCAACTTATGGGTGGAGTGTACCAAGGTGGAGCATGCTCCGGAATATCTGATAGAACAGATTGCTACCCTACAGCCAGACATTGCTACATTTTGCGAATTATATAAAGGTCCACAAGACGATCCCGTGATGCCTAAACTAATGCAAGGGCTTAAAGATAAGGGACTCATCTATTACGATGCACGAATAGACGGAAGAGCGGTCATATCAAAATATCCGATCAAAGAGACAGAACGCATCAACAAATGGATGTTCAAAGCGATTCTGGATGTCAATGGGAAACGAGTGGCCGTTTACCCGGCACATTCAGAGTATCGTTACTACACCTGTTACTATCCCCGGGGATACAATGACGGTAGCGTTAATTGGGATAAACTTCCGGCTCCTATCACTGATGTAAACAAGATACTTGCTGTCTGCGAAGAATCAGACCGTATAGAATCCGCCCAAGCTTTTATCAACAACGCTGCCAAAGAGCTAGAGCAAGGAGCACTCGTATTTTTTGCCGGAGATCTGAATGAGCCTTCTTATCTGGATTGGCAGGCCGATACAAAAGATCTATTCGATCATCGCGGATGTATCGTCAATTGGGGAACTTCCAAATTGTTGGTTCAACGGGGATATAAAGATGCCTACCGGGTAATTCATCCCGATCCGGTGAAATGTCCGGGATTCACTTTTCCAGCAGACAATAAATCAGTCATTCCAGAGAATCTCTCATGGGCACCGGAGGCAGATGAACGCGAACGAATTGATTTCGTTTACTATTATCCAAATAAAAATCTACAAATAAAAAGTGCCCAGATAGTAGGTCCAACAGGCTCTATTGTACGCGGACAAAGAATAGAAGAACAAACCAAAGATCCAATCATTCCGCCCGTAAACAATCAGTGGCCAAGCGATCATAAAGGAGTGCTGATTACGTTTTATATCAAAGAGTAATTACAATGATTAACAGGATGCAAAAGTGGATATACGTCATTATACTCCTGACCGGATACTCAATAAGAAGTTATACACAGAAGACCATAAATCTCAATATTCCTGTTGAGCAAAACTGGATGTTCGATAACGAACATCCAGTACGCTTCATGCTGGAATTGACATCTGCACAGTCAGGTTTTTCGGATAGGATACGTATGGACATTGCAACAGATTTCGGCAATGCTGTATCGTCTACCTTTATAACCTACTCTTTCGGAACAGATTCGATAGCTCCCGGTGGAGGCTTTCGCAGTCGTGCATCAGTCACTCTCACGAATCTCACTCCCGGATTTTACCAGGTTTGTTTCATTGCCGGCACCGACACTCTGAAACATTTCTTCTTTGGATACGAAGCCGAACAGATTTTATCCAAACCGGATGGTCCCCCTAACTTAAAAAGATTTTGGAATAAAACCATCACCGAACTTAAACGTGTACACCCTGCCTATAAAATGACACGTCTACCTGAATCTTCGAAGCCAGAGCGTGATGTTTACGAAGTAGAAATGCGCTCGCTTGAAGGAGAAATCTTACGGGGGTATTGGGCAGTCCCTACAGATGGTCAGAGTCATCCGGCCGTAGTGGTTTATCAAGGTTATGATGCCGTCACCTGGATTCCCAGTCCCAACGACTATCCCGGTTGGTGTATCTTGGTCATTCCACCCCGTGGACAAGGCCTCAACAAACCTTATAACCGCTTTGGTGAGTGGATTGCTTTCGGACTGGATTCACCCAAACATTACTATTACAGAGGTGCTTTTGCTGATACAGTCCGCAGTATTGATTTTATTTTTGCTCAGCCATGCTTTGACGGACAAAACCTTTTTGCTACAGGTATTTCGCAAGGTGGAGCGCTCACATTAGCAGTAGCGTCACTCGACCATCGTATTTCCGCAGCTGCGCCTATCGTACCCTTTCTGTCAGACTATCCCGATTATTTCCGTTTGGTTCACTGGCCTGCCAACTTGGTATTCGAAGGAGCTGCCCGGCAGAATATTGACAAAGATAAAATATTCTCATTACTAACTTACTTTGACTTGAAGAATCTGACCGGATGGATCAAATGCCCAGTATTAATGGGATTCGGACTTCAGGACAACATTACACCACCACATACAAATTTTGCAGCATACAATCACATCCGTACACCTAAACGCTGGATATGTTACCCTACATCAGGACACTTTGCAGCTTATGAGAACATGGACTCATGGATTGCTGAAAGTACTCGTTTTTTCAATCAGTATGTAGTGTGGTAATAATCTGAACTGATAAAAACGAAACAGGCACAAACACTATAACAAGAGGTTAGTTAGGTTAGAAACCGGAAGAGTAATTCTGTTAAATAGAATTCTCTTCCGGTGTTTTATAGTTACTTTCTTCTAATAAGATTCACTGAAATCGAATAAAAACAATATATTTGCATAGATGTAAACACCTTAAAAAATAAATTAGTGAGAAAAGTAATTCTTTTATTTCTGCTATTTTTAAGCGTAGCTGGAGTCCGCACACAAGGTCAAAACATCACTTTTAGCCACTTGACCACGGACGACGGACTCTCCCAATTTTCTGTCAATAGCCTTTATATTGATGAACGGGGGATTATATGGATTGGCACGCGTGAAGGACTGAACCGGTATAACGGTAACGATATCAAAAGTTTCAAACTTAATAAAAACGATCCGAACAGTTTGTTCAGCAATACAGTGCTGCGTATCACCGGAAACAAAAACGGGAAGGTATACCTGCTCTGTACGGACGGGGTAGCAGAGTTCGATCTGACCACACAAAGATTCAAAACGTTGCTGCAAGGCAATGTGGATGCTATTTATTTCAACGAGAAATTATATATCGGGAAAAGAGAAGAAGTGTTTGTATATAATGAAAGTACCGGAAACTTCGATCTCTACTATCATCTTGCCGGAAAAGATATCACCCTCTCCTGCCTCCACCTGGACGAAAAGAAAAATCTGTGGATGGGAACTACCAGTAACGGACTTTACTGTTTATCGGGAGACAAAAAGATTTCCCAACCTGTCACAAGAGGTAATATCGCGAGTATTTACGAAGATTCGTCTAAAGAATTATGGATCTGTACCTGGGAAGAAGGACTCTACCGGATAAAAACAGATAGTACCATTGAGAACTTCCGTCATGATCCTAAAAATCCAAACAGTATTTGCACCGATTTCGTAAGGAGTTGCTGTGAAGATAATGCAGGAAATCTGTGGATAGGAACCTTTCACGGGTTAAATCGCTATGAAAAGAGCACAGGTAAATTCCAACTTTACACTGCCAACGCGAACAAACCCGACGGACTTACCCACTCCTCCATCTGGTGCATCGTCAAAGATGAACAAGGAACAATTTGGCTGGGTACTTATTTCGGAGGTGTCAACTATTTCAATCCAGAATATGAAATCTATACCCGTTACAAAACCGGAGATACAGAGAAAGAAGGTCTAAGTAGTCCGATCGTCGGTAGAATGACTGAAGATAAGGACGGAAACCTGTGGATTTGTACCGAAGGCGGCGGCGTGAATGTGTATAACCGGAAGGATAACACCTATCGGTGGTATCGCCACGAAGAGGGCAAAAATAGCATTTCCCATAACAATGTCAAAGCAATCTACTACGACCGGACTAATGAAATCATGTGGATAGGTACACACTTGGGAGGATTGAACAAACTCGACCTGCGTACTAACCGTTTCACAGTCTACCGAATGAAAGCCGGAGACCCAACCTCACTACCTTCGGATATCGTCCGAGACATTGTACCTTATAAGGACAAGCTGGTTGTCGCCACACAAAACGGTGTTTGTCTTTTCAATCCGGCAACAGGCGCTTGCCAACAGCTCTTCAAAGAGACTAAAGAAGGAAGAGGTATTGGCATGGTAGCCAGTCTTTGCATTGATAAAGACGGTACATTGTGGATTGCGGCTACCGGGGAGGGTGTTTATTCTTACCGGTTCGACAGCGGTAAACTTACTAATTATCCACACAATCCCGCTAATCCGAACAGTCTTAGCAACAATAATATCAACAGTATCATGCAGGACAGTAACGGTAATCTGTGGTTCTGCACCTCCGGAAGCGGTCTCGACCGTTACCGTAAGGCAAGTGATGACTTTGAAAACTTCGATGTACAGACAGATGGTTTATCCAGCGACTGTATCTACGAAGTATGCGAATCGTCCATACAGAAAGGAGACTTATTGCTGATTACCAATCAGGGATTCTCACAGTTCAACTATCCAAGCAAGAAATTCTATAATTACGGTACGGAGAATGGATTCCCGTTGACTGCCGTCAATGAAAACGCACTATTTGTGACACATGACGGAGAAGTATTCCTTGGCGGTATTCAGGGAATGATTTCTTTCTGGGAGAAAAAATTACATTTCACTCCCAAATCATATAATATCATTCTTTCCCGCCTGTTTGTCAACGGAAAAGAAGTAGTTCCGGGAGATGAAAGCGGCATCCTGGAACAGTCGATCTGTCATACTCCGGAAATCAGTCTGAAAGCGAATCAATCGATGTTTAGCATCGAATATGCCACTTCCAACTTCATCCCTGCCAACAGAGATGAAATTCTCTATCGCCTGGAGGGTTTCTCAGACGAATGGAACCATACTTACCGGAAGCAAACGCTGATTACTTATACAAACCTGAATCCGGGTAAATATACCCTTGTCATCAAATCACAGAGGGAAGGAATAAAAGAGGCCAGACTGCTGATTATCGTACTCCCTTCATGGTATGAGACATGGTGGGCTTACCTGATTTATACCATTGTCACTATCAGCCTGTTATGGTATCTTATTCAGAACTATAATTCGCGCATCAAACTCCGTGAGTCTTTGAAGTACGAAAAGAAGCATATTGAAGACCTCGAAGCATTGAACCAGTCGAAACTCCGTTTCTTCACTAACATCTCGCACGAATTCCGCACACCGTTAACGCTGATCGTGGGACAAGTGGAAACTTTGTTGCAGGTGCAGACATTTACGCCTAACATATATAATAAGGTATTGGGAATCTACAAGAACAGTCTCCAATTACGGGAACTGATTACGGAACTACTTGATTTCCGTAAACAGGAACAGGGTCACATGAAGATCAAAGTTAGCCAGCACAATCTGGTTAACTTCCTGTATGAGAATTATCTGCTCTTCCTCGAATATGCGAGCAGTAAACAAATCAACTTCAAGTTCAACAAACAGAAGGATGACATTGAAGTATGGTATGACCAAAAGCAGATGCAGAAAGTAATAAACAACCTGCTGTCTAATGCAGTGAAGCATACCAAGGCCGAAGATACAATTTCGATTAATGTATCGCAGGAGAAAGACCATGTCATCATTGAAATAAAAGATACCGGGACAGGTATCGCCGCTGCCGAAATTGATAAGATATTCGACCGTTTCTATCAGACCGAACATCTCAACTCGCTGAATACCGGAGCCGGTACAGGCATCGGACTGGCACTGACAAAAGGTATTGTGGAACTTCATCACGGCACAATCCGGGTAGAAAGCGAACCGGGCAAAGGAAGCAGTTTCATTATCACCCTCAAACTAGGCAAGGAACACTTCACAGAAGAGCAAATAGCGAAAGATGATACGGAAACCATCCAGCAAACAGAGACTATTGTTCCTTCAGTAGAAATAATCCCTGATTCGGAATGGAAAGAAGAAGATAACAAGCGCATCGAAGACGCCAAAATGCTGATAGTGGAAGACAATGAATCTATCAAACAGATGTTAGTCGGTATTTTCGAAACATTCTATCAAGTCAGTACGGCTTCCGACGGAGTAGAAGCATTAGAGATGATACAGAAGGATATGCCGAGCATCATTTTAAGTGATGTCGTAATGCCACGCATGTCGGGTACGGAACTTTGCAAACAGATCAAGACGGACTTTAACACTTGCCATATTCCGGTGGTATTATTAACCGCACGTACTGCTATAGAGCACAATATCGAAGGTTTGAAGATTGGTGCGGATGATTATATCACGAAACCGTTTAATACCAATCTTCTGATTTCCCGCTGCAATAACCTGGTTAATTCCCGCCGGCTATTGCAAGAGAAGTTCAGCAAACAACCACAGGCTTTTGCCCAAATGTTGGCTACCAACCCGATGGATAAGGAGATGCTCGACCGCGCGATGGCCATTATCGAACGTCATCTGGACAATACGGATTTCAACGTTAATATCTTCGCCCGCGAAATGGGTATGGCACGTACGAACCTATTCACTAAACTGAAAGCAGTTACAGGCCAGACCCCGAATGATTTCATCCTAAGCATACGTCTCAAAAAAGGCGCTGTCATGTTAAGGAATAACCCGGAGCTGAATATCACGGAGATCTCTGACCGGATTGGGTTCTCCTCCTCCCGCTATTTCAGTAAATGTTTCAAGGAGATTTATCACGTCAGTCCGCTGGCTTATCGTAAAGGAGAAGAGAGCGAAGAAGAAGGGGACGGAGAAGAAACAGATTAGCAGGCAACTATACAAGCACTCTTGCAAAATAATCTTATATTATTAGGCACGGATCACACGGATTTCACGGATTAAAAAACGATGAGTATGAAAACAACAGCGTTAATCCGTGTAATCCGTGCCTAAATTTATGATATAAACGGTTTCTTAGTCCGGACATCTTCGCCCGAATAAAGAAGGTAACTTCTTAAGTGTACTATTTTGTACTTCACTTGTACATTCCTACTCATTCTTTTTCTTCCATTCGCTTATCTTTGTGTTCATTACATTATTTCCTAAAACATTCAGCATTATGAAAAACGTTTCGCGTCTACTTCCCCTATTGTCCGGCATCGTCACGCTGTCAGGATGCAGTCATGCACCCCAAAAGAGCAATGGGCAGAACAACCAAAAGCCTAACATTATTTATATATTTGCAGATGATCTCGGCATTGGTGATTTAAGCTGTTATGGAGCAACGAAAGTGAGTACTCCCAACATCGACCGGTTGGCAGGACAAGGAGTACAATTCACCAATGCTTATGCAACTTCTGCCACCAGCACTCCTTCCCGTTTCGGACTCCTGACAGGTATGTACCCCTGGAGACAAGAAAACACAGGAATCGCTCCCGGCAACTCTGAACTCATTATCGACACTACCTGCATCACCATGGCAGATATGCTGAAAGATGCAGGATACGCAACCGGTGCAGTAGGCAAATGGCATCTGGGACTCGGTCCGAAAGGTGGAACCGACTTTAACAACCGGATTACCCCTAACGCACAAAGCATCGGGTTCGACTACGAATTTATTATTCCGGCTACCGTAGACCGTGTACCTTGTGTATTTGTAGAAAACGGACATGTCGTAGGACTTGACCCCAATGATCCTATCACCGTAAACTACGACCACAAAGTAGGCGACTGGCCTACGGGAGAAGAGAACCCAGAGCTCGTCACTTTAAAACCCAGCCAGGGACACAACAATACAATTATCAACGGCATTCCCCGTATCGGCTGGATGACCGGAGGAAAATCCGCCCTTTGGAAAGATGAAGACATAGCCGATATCATCACCAACAAGGCCAAGAATTTCATTGCATCCCATCAGGAAGAACCCTTCTTCTTATATATGGGTACGCAAGACGTACATGTACCACGCATCCCCCACCCACGTTTCGCAGGCAAAAGCGGACTCGGCACTCGTGGCGACGTCATCCTGCAACTGGACTGGACCATCGGTGAAATCATGCACACACTGGACAGCCTCCACATCGCAGACAACACCATCCTGATCTTTACCAGCGATAACGGTCCTGTTATCGACGACGGCTATCAAGACCAAGCTTACGAACTTCTCAACGGACATACTCCGATGGGTATCTACCGTGGTGGGAAATACAGTGCTTACGAAGCGGGTACACGCGTTCCATTTATTGTCCGCTGGCCTGCCCGGGTGAAGCCGAACAAGCAACAAGCTCTTTTCTCTCAAATAGATGTGTATGCATCGCTCGCCTCACTTTTGGACCAACCTTTACGCAAAGGAGCTGCCCCCGACAGTCAGGAACATCTGAACGTTCTCCTCGGCAAAAATAATACAAACCGTGAGTATGTCGTTCAACAGAATCTCAATAACACACTTGCCATCATAAAAGGTCAATGGAAATACATCGAACCGAGCGACGGCCCCGCCATCGAACATTGGACGAAAATGGAGTTAGGCAACGACAAACAGCCTCAACTTTACGATTTATCCTCCGATCCATCGGAGAAAACGAATGTATCAAAACAACATCCCGACATCGTGAAAGAGTTATCCGAATTACTAGAATCCATAAAAGAGAAATAGTTTATGAGAACAAAAAAATTGTATGATTTTGCACCAATCTTGAATAATTCTATCCATATTAGAATATTCAATCCGTCTATCTTTGCAAGCGTAGATTCAATAAAATCACTTAATTTTTAATATATGAAAAAACATTTATCCACTCAAACTAGAAAAAGGATGCTCTCCTCCATCGGACTGATCTTGTTTTCTGTTTCTTTTGTACTTGCACAGGTACTTGTTAAAGGTACAGTGAAGGACAACTTAGGAGAAGGAGTGCCGGGAGCCAGTGTTCAGGTACAAGGTACTTCACAAGGAACAATCACTGACCTTGATGGTAAATTTGCTTTTAACGTACCCAATAAGAATTCAATATTGGTTATTTCTTTCATTGGTTATGTCACTGTAGAAATAAAGGCAGACACTCAAAAGCCAATGGTTATCACATTGAAGGAAGATACAAAGACACTGGACGAAGTCGTGGTAGTGGGTTATCAGGAAATACGCAAGAGAGACCTGACGGGTTCTGTTGCCAAAGCCAGCATGGCAGAACTGCTTAGCACTCCGACTGCTTCTTTCGGCGAGACATTAGGCGGACGTATTGCCGGTGTCAACGTAAGTTCGGGCGAAGGTATGCCGGGCGGACAGATGAACATCGTCATCCGTGGTAACAATTCTTTGACACAGGACAACTCTCCTCTTTATGTCATTGACGGTTTCCCGGTGGAAGACCCCTCCATAGCCGCAGCCATCAATCAGAATGATATCGAGTCACTCGACTTCCTGAAGGATGCCTCTGCTACTGCTATCTACGGTGCCCGTGGTGCCAACGGTGTCGTGATGATTACAACCAAGAAAGGAACAATCGGCCAACCTAAAATTAAATATGACGGAAGTTTCGGTATTCAGCATATCACCAAAACAATCCCGATGATGGATGCCTATGAATTCGTCAAACTACAGGCAGAACGTAGTCCCAAAGATATGGAAACTACTTACTTCATGAATTATGACGGCAAGAAATGGGGACTGGAAGATTATAGAAATATCCCGCAATATAACTGGCAGGATGAAATCTTCCGCAGTGCATGGATGCAAAGCCACAATGTCAGCCTGACCGGTGGTTCGGAAGGAGTTCGTTACAACGCTTCTTTATCTTATTATGACCAGGACGGTATCTTGTTGGAATCAAACTACAAACGTGTACAAGGCCGTATGGGTACTACCATCCAAAAGAAGAAACTGAAAATCTATCTGACGACCAACTATTCCAGTACTACAACTACCGGTGGTTCTCCTTCCCAGAACTCATACAGTGGTATGAATAACCTGTTCTATAGTGTATGGGGATATCGCCCTGTGACCGAACCGGACAGACCATTAAACTCGTTGATGGATAACATCATGGACGACGCGATAAACAATACCAACGACTATCGTTTCAACCCTATCATGTCTTTGAAAAATGAATATCGCAAGACGTACGCGAACTATATCCAGTTCAACGGATTTGCAGAATATGAATTTATCAAAGGATTGAAGTTGAAAGTTTCCGGCGGTTACACATTCGATACCCGCAAAGGGGAAACATTCAACAACTCGAAAACTCGTTATGGTAATCCGAAATCATCCGATAAGGTGAATGCAGAAATCTACCATTCTCAACGTGCAACGTGGTTGAACGAAAATATTCTAACCTATCAGACCAATATCAAACGGAAGCATTTCTTTAATAGTATGGTAGGTGTAACTCTGCAAAATTCTGACTATGAATACTATTCATACAAGACAGTGCAAATTCCAAACGAAGCACTCGGGATGGCAGGAATGAGTGAAGGAACTCCCAGTACGACCAAATCATTAAAGAGTTCCTGGTCTATGCTCTCTTTCCTGGGACGTTTGAACTATAACTACAAATCATTGTATTATGCAACGGTTTCTTTCCGTTCCGACGGTTCTTCCAAATTCCGTGGTGATAACCGTTTCGGCTATTTCCCTTCCGGTTCATTGGCATGGGGATTCATGGAGGAAGATTTTATGAAACCATTGAAGTCTGTTGTTTCTTCCGGTAAATTAAGAGCAAGCTGGGGATTGACCGGTAACAACCGTGTAGGCGAGTATGATACGTATGCTTTATATCAGATATTAAAAGATAAAGTTGGAGATTTTATTTCGATCGGTAGCCTACCGAGTGGTGTATATCCGTTCGAAAACAGCCTGACAAGTGTAGGTACAGTGCCCACTTCCTTAAGAAACAGAAAACTGAAATGGGAGACTACCGAACAGTGGAACCTAGGCCTGGACTTAGGCTTCCTGGACGAACGCATCGGATTAACCGTAGACTGGTATCGTAAAACGACTCGTGATTTGTTGCTGAATACTGCACTTCCCACCTCTTCCGGTTATTTCAGTGCCATGAAGAATGTAGGAAAGGTACGCAACCAAGGTATCGAGCTCACATTGAACACAACCAATATCAAGAACCGTCATTTCTCATGGACTACTAACTTTAATATCGCATTCAACAAGAACAAAGTATTAGAATTGGCCGAAAACCAATCTTCTCTGTTGAGTGCAGCCAAATTTGACCAGAACTATAACTCTCAATACAGCTACATTGCCAAAGTGGGTTATCCGATGGGAATGATGTACGGATTCATCTACGAAGGTACATACAAATACGAAGATTTCGACAAAGTAGGTGATACATATACACTGAAACGCAATGTTCCGTATTTCTCTTCCGAAAGTAATACACAACCGGGTATGCCGAAATACGCAGACCTGAATGGTGACGGTATCATCGACGATAACGACCGCACTATGATCGGTAACGGTATGCCGAAACATACGGGCGGATTTACCAACAATTTCGAATACAAAGGATTTGACTTGAGCATCTTCTTCCAATGGTCGTATGGAAACGATGTATTGAATGCCAACCGCCTGTTCTTCGAGAACAGCAATAAAACACGTGACTTGAACCAATACGCAAGTTACGCAGACCGCTGGACACCGGAAAATCCGGAAAGTAATATTCCGAGAGCTACCGACTCCGGTTCTAACAAAGTGTTCTCTACACGTATTATCGAAGATGGTTCGTTCCTTCGTCTGAAGACCGTGTCTTTAGGATATACACTGCCGAAACAACTGACCAAGAAATGGAAGATAGACAATGCACGCGTATTCGTTGCCGGTCAGAATCTATGGACATGTACAGGGTATTCCGGTTACGACCCGGAAGTATCTATCCGTGAAGGCGCACTGACTCCGGGACTGGACTTCTCCGCTTATCCGAGAGCCTACTCTATCAGTTTTGGTATAAACTTAGGTTTCTAATCAATCATCCTTCAAACAATTACGTATATGAAAACAATAAAAATAATCATCATATCACTTCTTGTCGGACTTAACCTGACTTCCTGCGATTTCTTGGAAAAAGACCCGACATACACCACTCCTGAAAACTTCTTCAAAAATGAAGCGGACGCTACCTCTTGGCTGACAGGAACCTATGCCATTCTGGGACAAAGTTCCTTCTACGGAAATGAGTTCTTATACCTTGTAGGAGGTGACGATCTGGGACACTATGGTGGTGCCAACCGCGGACCTAACAAAAGTGGGTTGATCTGTAACAATGCCAACACAAGTGATCCGGCCGTTGCAGCATTGTGGTACACATTATACTCCGGCATCAACAGAGCCAATATTTTCCTGGGAAATATTGATGCAGTGCCCGATATGAACGACGATACCCGCAAGCAGTACAAAGCCGAAGCCCGTTTCTTACGCGCATTCTATTATTTTACTTTGGTAGAATGTTGGGGAGATGTACCTTTCAAGACTACTTCTACAGAAGATGCCTATAACCTCTCCATTCCACGTACGGACAAACAGACGATTTATGATTTTATCATCAAAGAGATGTATGGTTCTGCCGAGGATCTCAAATCTGCTCAAGATTTGAACTATTTACCGGGACGTGTTTCCAAATCGGCTGCTTGGGGAATGTTGGCGCGTGTATATATGTTCCGGGCCGGTGAACCTAAACGTGACAAGGAAGTGGGTTTGGCTAACAACACGACTAGTGCCGAGATTACAGAATATTTCAAAAAAGCAAGTTACTATGCACAGTTAGTCAAGAATGAGGGTCATTCACTAACTGCCAAATATTGGGACTTCTTTATCGACATTTGTTCTGATAAGTATAACACTGCTCTCAATAAGGATGGTGCCAAGGCTAATGAAAGTATTTGGGAAGTAGAATTTGCAGGTAACCGTTCGACGGATGTACGTGCAGAAGGTAGAATCGGTAATATTATCGGCATTCAGGGTAAGGACCTTTCTTCCAAAGCATCCATCACTGGTAAAGGTGATCCGGGCTATGCATACGCTTTTATCTGGAATACTCCTAAACTGCTGGAATTGTATGAAGCAAACGATGACATTGACCGTTGCAACTGGAATATTGCTCCATTCACTTACACCCAGTCAGCAGGAGAAGGTACTCCGGTGGACGGTCGTGAATTTGTAAAGGGAAAAAGAGATGAAGTGGAACAACAATACTGGGATAAATCCTTCAGCTATGGTAAAACAGAGCCGGGGTCTACTTACGGTGATCGTGAATCGAAGAACGATGCCAATAAGAACCGCAACAGGGCTGCCGCCAAATATCGTAGAGAATATGAAGCAGACAAGAAGAGTAAAAACGATACTTCCATCAACTTCCCTCTTCTCCGTTACTCTGACATTCTGCTAATGATTGCAGAGGCAGAAAATGAAGTCAACCATGGCCCTAATGATTTGGCGTATGAATGTATCAATGCAGTAAGAGAACGTGCAGGAATCAAAAAACTTGCAGCAAATCTGGATGAAGAGAGCTTCCGCAAAGCTATCAAAGACGAACGTGCAATGGAACTCTGCTTCGAGTACACACGTCGTTTCGACCTGATCCGTTGGGGAGACTATTACAAACTGATGCAGGAACAAGTGGACAAGGCACAGGCTGACGAATCCTGGAAATTCGGAATCAATGTATATACTTACTTCAATATTCCGAAGTCTTACAATTATTTCCCGATTCCTGCCAATGAAATAGGATCAAACGGTGCTATCAAGACGAATAATCCGGGTTGGTAATTCTCTTAATAACTTTAAAAAGAAAAGGACATGAAAATAATATATAAAAGTTTGATGACTATCGCTTTTGCCGGACTATCCCTGGCTTCATGCGACAAGGAATTAAAAGAAGAAACAGCAATGGAAGTGGGTGTGGTGACAGACAGCAATGTCAGCTTCGATGGCAAAACTGTGACTGTAAAGAAAGGAAACCCTGTAACGTTCAGCTTCGATGGTGACCCTGATTTTATCAGTTTCTTCAGCGGTGAGATAGGGCACGAATACAAACACCGGAACAGAATTGAAATGCAACCGGAAGACGTAGAAAAATGTGAAATCAACTTCTCCGTAGTATATGACTATGGTAGTGCGAAAACCATCGAAGGTTCTACTCACATATTAATATCCGATCAATTCGAAGGAATTAGTGGCAACAATGTGGAAAAAGACAAAGAAGCAGTTACTAATTGCGAATGGACAGAACTTGTCAGCCAAGATGAGCTTCCTAAAGCAACCAAAGATACTAAAGACTATTCTTGTCCTTTAATATCTTACTTGGGTAAAGAAATCAGCATTGCTTTCCGCCTCAACCCTCTTGATAATAGCAGCACAATGCCTGTAATACATATTAAAGGCTTACAGCTTAATCTGGAGTTCAACAATGGAAAATCAACCACAATTAATGCAAAGAACTTCGAATTCTCGGCTTTAAATGTAACCTACAATTTAGATGATCTTTCAAAAAACAACACTCATCTTACCAAATTGAAGGAAGCATTAGGAAATAAAAACCTCACACTTGAAGAGATGAAAAGCGCAGAATATGCAGATAAAATAGCATATGCTACTGTAGACGGTAATATTCCTTATTTCTGGAGAATTAGCCAGCCAAGCGATTTCGTAACCAGTGGCGGAGCAGCAGGGTATACAAAAGGAGATACTTGGCTTATCTCCAATTCCATCCTCCTTAACGGTTCCTGCGATCCTGACGCTGGTGTAGCTATCAAGAATATCTCGCAATCGTTGGAGATATACTCACATACCTATGAAGAGGCCGGTACATATACCGCTACTTTCGTAGCCAACAATGCAAACTACGTCCATCAAGGTGGTCAAGTAGTACGTGAACTGACTATAAACGTTGTAGAATAAAAATATATCCCCCAATTTTTCTAACCTTCAATCATAGAAAACGTTTATAAAAATCAGACTTTAATCAATTTAACATCAGAAAGAGAGGGACCGCGAGGTTCCTCTCTTTTACTTTTTCTGTATCTTTGCACAAAAATAAAAATAATGCCAAAGACTCTTCCTATTCATTTTGCCCCATTACAAGGTTACACCGAAGTGTTTTACCGTAATGCTCATGCTGCCTGCTTCGGAGGTATAGATACTTATTATACCCCATTTGTACGACTCGAAAAAGGCGGATTCCGCCATAGAGATGTCCGCGGAATCGAACCCGGGAATAATCAGGTAGCCCATCTGATTCCCCAACTGATAGCCCCTTCTTTTGAGAAAGCAGAAAAAATCTTATCCCTATTCATTGAAAAGGGATATAAGGAAGTCGACATCAATATAGGATGTCCTTTTCCCATGCTGGCTAAACGCCACAATGGTTCCGGCATTCTTCCTTATCCCGAAGAAGTTCAGGCGTTACTTAGCCTGATTACAGAATATCCGCAAATAAGTTTCTCCATCAAAATGAGGTTGGGCTGGGAAGATCCGGAAGAATGTCTGAAACTGGCTCCGATTATCAATGAGCTACCCTTGCGACAAGTGGTTATGCACCCCCGCTTGGGAAAACAGCAATACAAAGGAGAAGTTGACCTTAAAGCGTTTGAGGCTTTTCAGAATGCCTGCAAGCATCCGCTCATCTATAATGGAGATATCAATAGTGTAGAAGATATTCACCGCATTCAGGAACAGTTTCCCGGACTAGCCGGAATGATGATAGGACGGGGATTACTTGCCAACCCGGCATTAGCTTTGGAGTATAGACAAAACCGTGCACTCGAGTTCGATGAAATGAGAGAAAAATTGCAATCTATGCACAAATGCGTATACAATCAATATGCAGAACAGTTGGAAGGAGGAGACGAACAACTTCTGAACAAAATGAAAACTTTCTGGGAATATTTAATGCCGCAAGCAGACAGAAAATTACTGAAAGCAATTCATAAAAGCACAAGTCTCAACAAATATAATCAGGCAATCCTTGCCTTTTTTAATCAACGATGAACTGATAACCAGTAATTTTACGTAATTTTGCGCCCGTTTACAAACATGCACATTATGAAAAAATACATTCTAATCTTTCTTTGTCTGATAACCGTATCAGGCAGTTTCGCACAAATGCAGGATTTCAAGTTCAAATTCTATGGACAGATTCGTACTGACTTCTATTATAATAGTCGTGCTAACGAAGAAACCGTAGACGGATTGTTTTATATGTATCCAAAAGACAAAGTGCGTGATCCGGAGGGGAACGATTTGAACTCAACACCCAACAGTAACTTCTATACTTTATATTCGCGCCTTGGAGTAGACGTTGCCGGTCCAAAACTGGGAACAGCCAAGACATCTGCCAAAGTAGAAGTCGACTTCCGCGGCACAGGCACTTCTTATTCGGTCATTCGCCTTCGTCATGCTTATTTGAATCTGGATTGGGGAAAATCAGCTTTATTACTCGGACAGAACTGGCATCCCTTATTCGGAGATGTGTCTCCGCAGATTCTTAATCTCTCCGTAGGAGCACCGTTTCAGCCCTTCAGCCGTGCGCCACAAATTCGTTATCGCTATACAAACAAGAATTTCCAACTTACCGGAGCCGCAGTGTGGCAATCACAATATACTTCACAAGGACCGGAAGGGAAAACACATAAGTATCTGAAGCAAAGCTGTATTCCCGAATTTTATGTCGGAGCTGATTATAAGAATGGCGGTTTGCTGGCCGGCGTAGGCATTGAGTTGTTATCATTGAAACCACGTACGGAGTCTATAGTAAATACAGATAAATACAAGGTAGACGAACGCATCACAACTCTTTCATACGAAGCTCATGTAAAATACACCAACAAAGACTGGTTCATCGCTGCGAAGAGTGTATTAGGATCCAATCTGACACAAGCTTCCGGTTTGGGTGGATTCGGGATCAAGTCTGTCAACGAACAAACGGGAGAACAAGAATATACTCCGATACGTTTCTCCAGCTCTTGGTTCAACGTTGTCTACGGACAGAAATGGAAGCCGGGAATCTTCGTAGGCTATGCCAAGAATCTGGGAACAAGTGATGCACTATATGCTCCCAAAGGAAATGATGCAAAACTTTATGGAACAGGAACAGACCTTAACCAATTAGTTACGGCAGGAGCAGAACTGACCTACAATGTCCCCCACTGGAAATTCGGGTTGGAATATACATTAAGCTCTGCATGGTATGGTTCGCTCAATACGTCCAATGGGAAAATTCAAGATACCCATGCCGTATGTAACAACCGTATTGTTGCCGTTGCCATGTTTATGTTCTAACCTCTCTATACAATTATTTTAATTATATATCTGTCACCTGTCACCGATTGCTGCTTAACGGTTTGATTATTAACAATTAACACCGTGACAGCAATAGGTGACAGCAGTGTGACAACAATAATGCTGTCACCAGAAACAGATAAACTACATTTCACAACGCGGAGGTATTCACTCTGGAAGCTCCAGGCAATCCTATTTATTTCATGAATGCATTACCTTTGTTTCTCGTGGGGAAACTTTTAGTTTCAAGGCTTGAAACCAAAGGTTTCGTACCGGGAAACTAAAGTTTCAGCATTGGGAAACTGTAGTTTCAGCACCGAGAAACAATAGTTTCAACGGCATGGAAACTATGGTTTCTCCAAGAGAAACTAGTGTTCCCTTATCAGGAAATGTACTGTACTGGATTTAGTTGACAACTTCGCTTGTTATACCTAAGTTAGTTTACTCAATATTTTTTAAAACCTAAATAAGTTTACTTGTCCCTTTGTAATTCCTGTATAAGTTGTCATTTTAGATATGTTGCAAAATTATGTATCTTCTCTTATAAGTGCAAGACTTCGGGCTGTAAACTTTCATTAAACAACAAAAAACTCTTCGCTCGGGGATCGCCCTAGCGGCAAGGGGCGGGAGCACCCGTCCCGACGAGCGGGACTTCAGCTACCTTTCCACTGCATTTACGAATATATT
>NZ_GG774950.1:0-88220 GCF_000162555.1 Bacteroides sp. 3_1_23 | reverse complement strand
TGCAGACTGCCGCGCATATGACGGGCACAGTTCCCCTGTGACAAGGTGTCGATTACTTGGCATCGGAGTTTTTTCGAACCTTGATGTGATAGGTTGACTCCGCAAGATTAATCAATTCCTCACAAGCTTCATGACGAAGACTTTCCTCCTGAAGAGCACGTTGAAGCTTGCGATTTTCGGCACGCAATGCAGCGAGTTCTTTCTCCAGTTCATTGAGAGACTCATCAGAGTCTTTTCTTAAAGAGGGTTGTTCTGTACTCATAACTTTATCATTTATATGATACTTATCAAGCCAAAGAATCAGCAAACGACGGCAAATACCCGTACGCTTGGCAAACTGATATTTCGTTTCGGAAGTCGATAAATACTCACGAATATACGACATTCGTTCAGATTCTGTGTAAGGAGTGTACTTCTTTTTTAATTCTTCCATGTGAATTTCGAATTTAAGAAGTGTCAACTTATTCAGTACACTACAAAATGTACTCCTATTGTCTGACTTTTATCTCCTTAACTCCACTTCAAAGCTAGCACCATCTTTACAACTGAACTGCAAAACTGTTTGCTTCTTATCAGAAGAAATCACCTTGCAAAACGGAGTTTCTTCTACATTCCATTGCCCTTTTATCGTTACAGTCACAGGTATTTCACTACTGGCATTTTCAATCCATGGTCGTGAATAGATACTACGTTCGATGCGTTTCCCATCTTTATCAAACGCTTCATCGCTTGGACCGCGATACAAAGCTAAATCCGGTTGTGCCACCGTCAACTTAATCTTATCAGCAGATCCTTTATGAATCATAACCAGACAGGAAGTATCCACACGTTGTAATAAACCACCCGGCAATGTCGTTTCAGGAGTTTCAAACAACACATAAGAAATGATCTGTTCGGAAACGGACTCTACAATATGTGCATTCCGGTCTTGCTGTAATACCTTATAAGTGGGCTTCTTTGCAAATTTCTTCATCAGAGTTTCATTCGTCTGAGGCAGAACAGCGTATTCATAACTTCCGTTTTTCGGTGCCTTTCCATGATCTACAACCAAAGAAACCCAATCACCCTTTGTTTCCTTTCCTGTATTTTGCATTCGCGAGTATTGAGGAAAGTTCTTCTCAAACCGGATGGGAGTTGGAACATAATAACCCGTTCCCAAATGGTCCACCCATACTTTCTTATCTCCTTGATAATTTTTCCAATAATCATGCCCTGCTTTATCAGTAACTGCCAATTGGAAGATAGTCGTTTCTGTCGGGAACTCCGTATTTGTATTTTCAATATCCGAACCAAGACAGACAATCATTCCATCGATGAAATGGTAAGATTTACGTGCCCGATGTGATCCGTTGTACTTATCATGCTCATGTAACTTCATTCCGAAATTACCATTCATCTTCTGTTGAGACAAACCACCGGCAAAAGCCTCGTCGGAGTAAAGCATCTCTTCCATTCCAGAGTAACTATCCACATTGAGCACCTTAGCCTGCAATTGCTCCAATGGCAAATGAATAGATGTCACTCCCGGAATACGGTTCCAGTCAAAACCTTCCTGCTGCCAGCCGCTAGTGGCGGGAGTTACTGTCTGTCCCGGTGCAGCAGTCAATATTTGCAAACTGCCGTGTGCCAGGTAGCGACCGTATAGATTTGCTCCCAGATAATGTTCTGCCGCCCATAGATAACGGGAATGTCCACGTGCCACAGCCGACCAATTGCTACGACGTTGAACAGAGACGCAACCATATCCCATCGCTATATTTCCCTGCGGGTCCGGTTCCAGACGGAAACCTTTCTCTATAAGAAGTTTTGCCACCTTACGTTCTTCAGCATTTGAAACCTTAGGCATATATTCGGGAGAGTCATTTGCAATACTTGGGTCTGAAATCAGACGGAGGTAAGAAGAAGCCATTTCACTATCATATTCCTCCTTTCCATCGGGAGAACCGGCTAAAGCCATCATAGCAAAATGCATAGGAACCAGTTTACCTTTTCCATCCGGATGACGACCGGACATGGAAAGAGGGAAGTTCAGCTTATTGCAATAGAAACGCATGGTCAACAGTACATTTTTCACTGTTTCATGAGCTAACTCGGAAACAGCAAATTCCGTCCGGCTGAAAAGATAAATCATATTGGTTGCTCCATCGAGTCCGCCCACAGCATAAGCCGGATAGTTATTTCGATGATGGAAAGCACCTCCGTCTACTTTAAACGAACCGGATAATCCCAATGCAGGACGGCAACCAAAATCAATCCAACGGGAGAAAGACCGGAGATATTGTAGTTTTTCCGGTGTATCTTCCATCATTAAAATGCTGGCAATGCGTCCGGTGGTCTGTGTATTGAAAGAGTCCATATCAATTCCATTGACTTCCGGTTTAGGGTATACTTCGTTAGTAATCGCATACCAGCGTAATGTCCGTTCGGCTTCCTGAAGTTTCCCGGTTTCCCTAAGCACATCTTTCATCAGAAAATATGCCAGGTACAGACCGCGAACACTATAGCCATAATGATGGATATTTCCCCAACAACTACCATAAGCTACCCCCTGATCGGTTATGTGATCGTACATTGCTAAGAACTTCTTCTTCATTTCTTCCCGAATCACCGGATTTGCCGCATTATTATATGCAACGGCAATTCTTTTCATCAGGTCGAAATAAGCACGCATTTCCACTCCCATTTTAGTCAGCATATCTTTATCCCAGTTCGGTATGATCCGTTCATAAGCTTCTGAAGCACGTACCATGTAGATAGGTACTCCCGATACTTGGCCGTTCTTGTAAGTTATCTGATAGAAATCATATTTCTTGCGGATGGTTTCTACTTCTTTATCTGCCGTTTTCCCTTTCGTGTAGATCATATCACGAAAACGCTTTTCCAACAGTTGCATTTCTGCTCTTTGCTTATCGTCTACAGGAGTCAATTCAATATCAGGTTTCAAAAGCGAGTGTTGATAGACAACCAGCCAATGGTTGGTGGTCCCGGCATTGACAAAAGGAACTTGCAGATCGGCCGTCTGTTGACGTGCATCAACCTTAGTAGCCGTAATCAAATGATCGATGAAAAGGCTTCCTTTTGAATTTGGAGCAATAATCCGGAGTTCATTCATGCCTTCTTCCGGTGTGCCTTGCATATCACGTTCATAGCAAACCCATGCGGCACGCCAACCACTGAAATTAATACCAAAAGGGAAAGATGTGCATCGTTTGCCGTCTTTCAGAAACTGAAACTCAATGGTCGCATCTTGGGGAACTTCATTATAAACCCACACAATAAAAGCCGAAAGATATAAATCCTTGCCGGTCGGATCTTTCTTCTCAAACTTCAGGTCTTTCTTGAGTTCCAATATTCCACCCGGTTCAAATGTCCATTCCAACGAATGTTTTCCATCTTTATAATGCAGATCAGATACCGACAGGCGGGAATGAGTAGCGGTGATACAATCCGGTATTTGCGGTTCTTCAAAAGAAAACATCCGTTCATCTGTTACAACTTGCGCATGAAAGAATGCTGAACACAAAAGAGAAAACAGAGTTGTCACTCCAAATTTAGTAAAAGGTTGTTTCATCATGGAAATATAGTCTTATTAGGTTTTCAGTATATAAGTCAAAGTATAGTCGCTTTAAAATCTGTAAAGAGTACGTGATTCTGCAAAAGACGTAAACCGAAGTGTCCGTCACCTTCACTACCCGCAAGGGTATAGCGGAACAACTCTTCATCATTCACAGAATAAGTTGTGATTCCCTTTTCCACTCGAATCCGAATCTCATACCACTGATTGGGGACGAGTAAATGAGAGGCATCGGTATATTCTTTCAATAAAGGTTTCACCTTGTCATCTGCCACTCCATAATATTCTCCTTTGTATCGACGGAAACGGGTCGTTGAATTATCATTTCCTCCGTATCCAACGTAGAAAAGGTTTAATGTGTTATAGTTTTTAAAGATGCCGTCACGCCACTGACTACGAGCAAAAAGATCATCAGGGTATTTAGGATCATTGGCAGCCCAGAAGCAGTTCAGATCACTCAAGCGGTCATACTTTCCACCTTGCATCACCATACAAATACGATAACTTATTTCATAATCGCCCGTCAATCGTTGCCGATACCACATAGTCAGTCCGTCCGGAACTATCAATTCTAATGTATCTGCACGTTCTATTATCTGCAAAGCATGGGATGCATCTTCTATTTTCCATTGCTGCACAAAGGAAGCTTTGTGTTGTGCCAAAAGCACCACACTATTTAAGAGAAAAAAAGTAATCAAACTGTAGCCTATAAAAAATCGCTTCGTCATTACGGTATTAGTTTAAAGATTATTCTTCCGAATACAAAGAAACCCCTCTTTTCGAAAAAAGAGGGGTTCAAATTGTACAAAATATCTCAAATAACGTATTGACTGATAATTTGCATTACCAATATCTTATAGTTTTTTCATCAACAAAATTCTCATACCATTTCTGGTTTGAAGCACCCTTACTATCTACCCATTTAGTAAAATCAGGATATGCTTCTCTAAATGGTACACGTTCATAAGCATGACGTGTGCCAACCGGAAGTTTAACTCCCCAAGTGGAACCTTTGGTATTTGAATAATAAACATTTGCATCCAGTGTAGTGTCACCCGCAACCAATGCTTCATATTCTGCTTTGTAAGCAGAAGTCGGTGCATAACCCCTCATGTGTATTTCTTTACCACCGTTCACCTTAATAAAGAAATTCTGTCTATTAGTATCTAAAATCAACTCTCTAAATGCTGCAAGCTGAGCATCTCTTTCAGCTCCAGTTAATCCTTCTTTACCAATCAGTCTAACTTCAGCACGCAACATAGGTAGTCCTTCTCTTACTTTTCCTTGTGTTACCTGAAACATATCCTGATTATTATCCATCAAAGAAGTTAAACCATCCAGTGTAATAACAGTTCCTTGTGCTTTATCCACTGTCAATATTGCGAAACGCGGTTCTTTGCGAGTATCATTACTCCAATTCCAATTTTTATTTTCAACTTTCACTATATTTTTTGTAGAAAGTTCCTCTTTAGCTAAGTCTGTCATTGTTCCCTGACCACCTTTTAGTACAAGGCTTGCAGTAATCCGATCAACATACTCGCTTTTCAAACCATCCAGTACAACACCTAACACAGTCGGGTATATACCACCTACAGCACGAACATCCAAAGTCAACAACAATTCTTCTTTACCTCCTACAGTCTCCATCATCTGTTGACTATGACATTCAGTCACCTTCAAGTCATACTCGAATACAACATCGTTGAAATCTTCATCATACCATGAATCCAGTTGAATAGGCCAACCATCTTCGAACATCACCACACCTGTGTTATGATAGAAAAGATAGCCTTGGTCCGTTTCATTTGTCGGCTGCACTGCATCTTCAGGAAGCGCAAGAGTTACCGATGCCAGACGGTTTGTTTCAAAATTGAAACCAGTACTCTGATCTACACCACGACTAACAGGAGACAAAGCAAATTCTTTTGTAGCTTCTGTTCCCGAAACTGTATTGTATTTCATATACACTTTCTCGCAAGCAGCAGGAACATTCAACGTAAGAGTACGGGAATCTTTCACTAATACATCTCCCACAAGCAGACTCGCTTCAGAACCACTTTTATCGGAATATACATTCACAAGTGCAGAAGCATTTACCGGGTCAACAGTTCCCGAACCATCGTTACCTTTTTCCAACTCATTATCAGAGCAGGAAGTAGTAACCAACATTGTCCCCATAAGGACATACACCAAACTTTTAATTTTCATCTTAATTTAATTTTTAAATTTATTGTTTGTTTTTGTTTCGCATGAGAACCTGGCTTATCACACTTATTTCCAGGCTCCATTTGTTAACTTATCAAAAATATATTTAACTCCTAATAGCTTTTTGCTTGCTTTTATTTGTAATTTCAATCCTTTCCATCGAGAATAATCACAAGAGCTAAAATAGGGCTCAAAAAGCCTGTTCATGAACAATGGATAATATATACAAGTTATTTCGTATATTTGCATTAGACAGAACATTCAATACAACAAATATAGAGCTTTTATTCCGAATATACAAGTTCTATATATAAATATATCAAGGGAAATGGATCAAGTACTGTATGGTATAGATTACATAGAATATTATTTCTATTGGATATATTACAAGTTTATTGGCTATCCTTTAATCATAAGAATATGCTCAATTGCTGTAATGTTTTGTATTATTGCGTACTTATTTCTCCTATTCCATATTATATATGGTATATTTAAAAGGCGAAAAGAGAAACGGAAATACAATAAAGCATTTGATAAGTATTATGAAGAAATGAAATCTATCTCACTAGATTCCAACACATTGAGTGAAGAAGAGATAGCTGACAGATTAGAATATGATACGAAAAAGCGCCCGAAACCTAACGAGTTACGCATTATCACTCAACTATTAACAGAAATCAAGAGTGTGCATGAAGATGAGATCAATGAACTAAACTATCAAACGATTCAAACCGTATTCCAAATCACACGTTTCCTTGAACGCGAACTTCAATTCGGTTCCAAAAGATCAAAGATACAAGCTCTGAAACTTATTCAGTCCATCAATGGCTATGCCTCTGAAGCGGTATTGGTGCGTTTCCTCTATCATCGTGAACTAGAACTAAGAAACTCGGCACGCTATACTTATATGTGGTTAAGCCAGGGTGACCCGTTCCGCTTCTTCGACGAAGACATCGGCATGAAGTTAAGGCAATGGGACATGATGGAGTTACACGCTATCTTGGAGCACCGTAAGAAAGTGGGATATAACACACCCACCTTTATTAAATGGGTGAATACTTCAGCTGAAGAAAACGTTAAGATATTCTTTATCAACGAAATCCGGCTATATAATGAAACCGAAAGTGCCCCAATTCTCGCGAAGCAACTCAATGCTCGTTCTGTGGAAATACGAGGTGAAGCGATCAAGACTTTAGGTAAACTAAAATACAAAGAGGTTGAACCTAAGCTGATTGAAATGTATAATGTACAACCGGAAGAAGTCAAACGACAAATCATTTCGGCTATTGCGGATCTAAAGACCGATAAGGCTTTAGGATTTCTTTACAATGCTTATGATGAAGCAGATAACTGGGGAACCAAGAGAGTCATACTCAAAGCCCTCTATGAGTATAGTGCAATGGGAAGGAAAACATTCGATCAATTGGAAAGAAAAGCAGATTCCCACACAGCTATATTGTTTGCCCACACCAAGCATCCGTTAATCAACCAGTAAAACTAGAGAACATGAGAGATATAATATTTACATTCTTCAATTATTTCGTATTCTTTTATACGAGCATGCTGGCGATATTCTTCGTCACATTCGCCTTCCTCTCTTTCATTTCTCTAAAACGGAGAAAGGATTACTATGTGGAAAGCTATATACGGAAAACAATCAAGGAATCCCCCTATACACCGGGCATTTCGGTAATTGCTCCTGCCTTCAATGAAGAAAAGACAATCATTGATAATGTGAACTCCATGCTTGCATTGGAATATCCGCTTTTCGAGGTGGTTATTGTAAATGATGGAAGTACGGACAGTACATTGGAAAAGATGACCGAATATTATGAACTGGTAGAAGTGCCCTATGCTTATATCGAGCGAATCAAAACCAGACCGTTCCGAAGACTCCTCAAATCCTCCAACCCGAAATACAGCCGACTCATCGTTGTAGACAAAGAAAATGGAGGAACTAAAGCGGATGCATCCAATGCGGGTATCAACGTTGCTTCTCATCCTTATTTTATCTGCACGGATGTGGATTGCATTTTGGAAAAGTATGCTCTTTATCGTTGTATCTCGCCCATTATATCTTCAGAAAAACAAGTAATTGCAGTCAGCGGAACGATGTTGATGGCTAACGGATGCGTCGTGAAAGACGGACAAATCATAGACGTTAGAACTCCCCGTACACCGATTCCACTTTTCCAGAATCTGGAATATATGCGCTCTTATCTGATTGGTAAGATGGGATGGTCCGCTATCAATGGTATGCCGAATGTTTCCGGTGGATTCGGTCTTTTCGATCGTTCGGTAGCGATTGCAGCCGGAGGATACGATGCTCCCTCTTTTGCCGAAGACATGGACCTCATCACCCGCATGGTAGGATATATGTGCGACTTCTCCCGTCCTTATAAGATCGTACAGATTCCTGATACTTGTTGTTGGACGGAAGGACCTCCCAACCTGGCAATGCTTTACCGGCAACGTACCCGTTGGGCACGGGGATTGTTCCAGACACTTAATATCCATCGTAAGATGATTTTCAAAAAGACGTATAAACAGATGGGACTGTTAACTCTGCCTTATATGTTCGTTTTTGAGTTTCTGGCGCCGATCATCGAGCTCGTCGGTTTGATAGTATTTATCTATCTGGCCTTTACAGGAGCAGTCAACTGGAACACGGCATGGATGATTTACCTGACGATCTATACGTTCTGCCAGTTCCTTTCCATCGTTGTTATTACCTACGACTACTATGTCGGGATGCTATATAAAAGAGGATATGAATATCTGTGGATTATCATTGCGTCCATATTAGAGCCTATCTTCTATCATCCCATCATCACTTTCTGTTCATTGAGAGGATACCTCAGTTATCTGACCAATAGAGACTTCAAGTGGAAAAACATGGAACGTAAGGGATTCAAGCAGAAAGAAGAAAGTGCAGACGGTACTGATATAACGGCAATGAAGCCCGAACCTGCTACGATTTAAACAAGAAAGAAAGATTAAAGACAAGATAGAATGAACAGAGAATTTCTCCATAAGATCACCATATTAGGTTGTCTGTTTTTACTGATAACCTCTTCCTCCGGGACCGACAACGGATTCCAGACACCGGAGCAATATGCCCAGATTGTACAGGAGCATTTTGCGAACGAGGAATGGGAAGCAGGGAAAGAGCTGTTGGAGGAGGGCCTTCAGAAATACCCGAATGTTTCTGACCTTGAATGGCTCATGGGAAAATACTGGTTCCACGAAAAGAACTATGATCAGTCGCGTTATCATCTTGTCAAAGCGATAGATGACAATTACAACAACGTCAATGCCAAACATCTGCTGGTAGACGTAGAAGATATCACCGAAAATTACTCCAGTGCTATTTGTTACGTTAATGAGTTGCTGGAAGTGAATCCGTATTGGAGAGGTTTATGGCGAAGAAAGATTGAACTGTACCGCAAGCAGAACAACGATGTGGAAGCAGACCGTCTGTTGAAACGAATCAATCAGATTTACCCGAACGATACGATTCTAAGGAAGGATTATATCTACAGCATGGAGGTAGGCTACCAGCAAATGAAAAAAGGCGGTAACCGAAAAGAGGCTATCGAAAAGTTGACGGAGCTCATCAAAGTATCTCCTCAAAACGAAGAATATTATCTGGACATCATTAACCTGCATTTACAGGAAGGAAACCGGGAAGCTGCTCTAGGCTGGTCATCCAACGGTTTGGCTGCCATACCGGGAAGCGGTGCGCTTATCGTCAAAAGGGCGAGTATCCTTAGTGAATTGGCACGTTATCCGGAAGCTCTGGTGTTTATACGCGAGCAAATGCGAAGAAACAACAGCCCTGCCATACGGCGTATGTATAACGACCTGTTAATGGAGGCTGCCCGAGCAGAGAAGCAGCGGGATCCTTATGTATTATATGGCATGGCCTACGAAGGAGGTAATAAGAACAAGGAAGCATTAGACTACCTGCTGAACACTTCCGTCACCCGGGGATATACCGATGACGCACTCTTCTATATCAGAGAAGCTAAAAAACAATATGGCAACAATGATAAAGGAATTCTTTATAAAGAATATATGCTTTATCGCCAGATGAATGAGGATGATCTTGCCTATTCAACGCTGAAAAAGATGTATGAGATGTATCCTGATGATTATGATATTACGCTTGCCATGAGCGCACAACACATGAAGAAAGCTGAAAAACTGATGGAACTTGGTCTGTACGCAGAAGCATTGCCGCACGTATTGTTCGTTTCTCAAAAACATGTAGACGACAATGAAGTGAACGGTGCCGCATGGGAAAAAGCCTTGAGTTGCTATATCAATATGAAACGTTACAATGAAGCACTTGCAACATTGGACACCATCACTCTTCACTTCCCTGATTACGAAAACGGCACGTTGAAAAGGGCATTTATTCTCGATAAAATGGATAAAACCGAAGAGGCTTTGCAACTGTATCTATCTGCCATCGAGCAGAGTGATGAGGATATGCGCATTTTCTATGTTATCGGATACGAGGAACTAGCAGTGCCGTACATCAAGAAATGTATGGAAGCCGGAGCTACGAAGAAAGCATACGAGGAATCTGTTAAGCTAATTAGCCTGAATCCATCAAGCGATCTCGGATTACGGTATGCCATCAATTCGTCCGGTTTACTCGGAAAATACGATGAATTCGAGAAATATACAGTACAAGGAATCAATTATTATCCTGAAGAACCATTCTATCAGGCTAAAAGAGCTACCGTGCTTGAACGTGACAAGAGATACGAAGCTTCTTTGGAATTCCTGAAGCCGATACTCAACAAATACCCGAGCAACAAAGAGATTATAGGCGCATTCTCACAGAGCAGTGAATACCGTGCCCTGCAACTGACAAAGGCCAAAGAACCGGAAAAGGCTCTCGCTGTTCTTGATACAGCTTTGCTTTATGACAGTCAGAACAAATCATTGAAGTACACTAAGGGAGTGGTATATGAAGCCAACCGTCAAGCGGATTCAGCCTATTATTACCAAAAGTACTACGAGCCATCCATCATGGAATATCGCTCTTTCCAACGACATTTATCGGGCCTTAGAAGCATGATGCTCAAGAATGAGATTGCTTTGACCTATCTCCGTGCACGCTACGGAGAAGAAGATATCATTACCTCTGTTGCAACAGCCGAATATACCCGAAAAGGCCAGAAGAACAGCTACACAGGACGCCTCAACTATGCAGGGCGAAGTGGCTCGGCAAGCGACAGCATGGAGGCTGAAGAACAGACACCAGGAGGGGTTGGCATTCAGGTACAAGGTGAGTGGACGCATCACTTCTCACCGAAGTGGAGCCTCACGGCCAATGCAGCCTTTGCGACCAAATACTTCCCGGACATTACCGCCGATGTTGCCGTTCGGCATTATCTCAAGAATGATTGGGAAATAGGCGCACACGTAGGCTATAGACGCGTAGCCGCTTACACAAAGCGTTATGAATGGAACGATGAATTCTTTGCAGGGGGCACCGGAGATAACGGTTATCTATTTACCGGTTGGAATGAATCAAAGACCAATCTGCTCACTGTAGGCGGAGAATTAGCCAAAACCATCGAAGTCGTTCGCCTCAACACGAAGCTGGACATGCATTTCTTCAACTCCAACTTCTATTACAATGCTCAGATTGGCGCCAAATACTTCCCGGCTAATGACGGAAAGACGAATATCAACGCTATGGCAAGCATCGGATCGGCACCGGAAACGGCCGTACTGGACTATGCACTACCCGGCTCTTTCTCCCACACCAATACCATGGTGGGATTGGGAGGCCAGTATATGGTCAGTCCTAACATTACCATAGGCTTGATGGGTACCTGGAACACCTATTATAACCAAACCAATACGGTGCGAGGGACAAGTCCGTCCAACCAGATAGAATCCATATCGACACGCTATAAAAACTTATATAACATTTATGCACAAGTTTATATTTCATTCTGATACGCTTGACCCTGTATTGGCAGGAATGATATGTATTTGCTGCCTTTTATCCGGCTGCCGTATGCAGGCACGCACGGAGATGTTCCCATCTAAAGAAGGGTATCTCGTCACCATTGGTGAGGATCCGACCGACAGAGACACCCGGTGGGCGAAATACCTGTACGAACATCTCAAGAAGCGTGCAAACGACGATGAAATAGTAGCTTTTGGCGTTTCCGAAATGGACATGTGGCGCATCATCATACAGATAGACCCAACATTGCAGAGAGGATTCAAAGTAGCCTGCAAAGGCTCTGATATCAGACTGACCGCAAGTGACGACAAACAAATGTTATGGCTGCAATACCAACTGATAAAGAAGATCAGCAAAGAAGACCCGCGTATAGACGGTTCGGATCTTCCTCCCGCCCTTATCAATCTCAACGATACTTGCGGAGCTTTTGCATTTGACTATCAAAGTATTTATTCTCCATACGGCCTGAACGCCGATCATACAGGCGTTATCGGCCTGGACAACTTTGACGACAGCTGGGGAATATGGGGACACAACCTGCGAAAAGTCTTGGGAAAAGATGCAGAGAAAGTATATGCCACCATTCACGGGAAGACAGATGACTCACAACTGTGTTTTTCTTCCGAGGATATGTATCGCCAGATAGAAAGTTACATCGTAGATAACTTCGGTGAAAAGGGGAATTTCCGTTTTGTAATCGCACCGGATGATACTCCGTACGCCTGTACGTGTGCCACCTGTACCGCATTGGGAAATACAGAGAAGAACGCAACTCCCACCGTTACGGAACTGATCCTCCGCCTGTCGCAGCGTTTTCCCAAACACACGTTCTTTACGACTTCCTACCTGACTACGCAACAAGTCACAAACAAGCAGCTCCCGCCTAACGTCGGGGTAATTGTCAGCGCTATCGACTACCCGCTCCGCCGGACAGACGGCAAGGACGAGCAAGACAAGAAATTTGCGGAACAACTCGACAACTGGAAGAAAGTAACGAACAACATCTATATATGGGACTATATCAACAACTTCGACGACTACCTCACTCCTTTCCCCATATTAAAGATAGCCCAGCAAAGACTCCAACTTTTCAAACAACACGGAGCCAGCGGCATATTTTTCAACGGAAGCGGCTACAGCTATTCTTCTTTCGATGAAATGAGGACTTTTGTATTATCAGCCCTTCTTATCAACCCGGAACTTCCGGTTGATGAGTTAATTAAAAGCTATTTCAATCAGGAATACCCGGTATCCAAAAAATGGCTGTACGATTACTACACAGAGCTAGAAAACAACGCCCAATCTGGAAAGCGGCTCGGACTTTACGCCGGTATCAGAGAATCGGAAAAAGGATTCCTCTATCCGGAGAAGTTTATCAAATTCTATGATGAAATGGGAGATTTTGTATCCGAAGCAAAAGGGAAAGAGCGCAAAAAGCTGCACGAGCTCCAGACCGCCTTGTCTTTCACGCGCATGGAATTAGCACGTGACCACAGTTTCGACGCTTACGGATATGCCAAGCGGAATGGAAAGGATATTCAACCGCTTCCCCAAGCTCGTAAATGGGTCACCCAGCTCAAAGAGCATCAAGCATTTGCCGGAATGGAATATTATAATGAGTCAGCTTATGAGATTGACTATTATATAAAGGAATGGGAACAATATATACTTGCTTCCGACATAAAGAAAAGTTTGTTTCTGGGAATGCATCCTTCCGCAACCCCTAAACTAAATAAAAATGATTCAAAGAAACTGACCGATGGCACTCACGGTTTACCCGGAGACTATCATTGCGGTTGGGTTATCATTCCGGGAGAAGAATGTACCATCAACCTGCCGGTTAAAGGACTCAATGCATCAGGAACATTCTATATCAGTTTTCTGAATCTTCCCCGCCACCGCATCTATGCTCCACAGCAAGTTCAACTGTTGAAAGACGGAGTAGCCTATAAAACAATAGACTTAAAACCGGAAGACTCCCCAGAAAAAGGAGAAATGATGAAAGTCACCGTTCCGGCAGACTTGAACGGAACAGAACAATTAAGCATAAAAATCAGTTGTTTAAAGAAGCTGGGAACGCAAATGGGTATCGATGAAATTGCATTCATCCCTTAAATGCTGAAAAAGTGATATAACAAAAATAAATGGCAACAATGAATAAATCTATATTCTATATTTTACTACTGACGGCACTTCCGCTCTGCTTTACAGGGTGCAGGAAGGAAGTACGTCCCACCAGCATGACGATAAAAGATTCCGTCAGACACTATTACCCTATCAAGCAAGGTCAGCAACTCGATATCATGTTTACCATCACCAACACGGGAGATGCTCCGTTAATCATTTCAGAAATGCAACCTTCCTGTGGCTGTATCATTCTGGATAAAAGTTCGCATATCATCATTCCTGAGGATGGTATCAGGCAATTCAAGGCAACCTACAACAGTATCAAGAATGTAGGCGAAGTGGTTCACCGCATCCGGATTTTCGGTAATATGCTCCCAAATGGAAAAGCAGAACTAAAATTTGATGTTAACGTAGTCCCCGACGCAGATTATACACGTGATTATGAAGAACTCTATCAGGATTTCAACACTAAAAACGGCATTGTCAGGGAAATGGTAGACGGAAAAGAATCCGAACTAGGATATTATGTAGGAGAACCCTAATAATAAGTATTAAGTATCAAGTATTAAGTATTAAATGACTGGCTAATACTTGATACTTAATACTTGATATTGATACTTATCTCTACGGATGTATTTCTTTGAATGCGGCATTTTCTTCTTTCACATTCTGAATAGTCTGTTTTAACTCCCCAATCGGCAAGTCATATCCATACCAGCCTGTATAGCAATCCACCACATACCATTTCCCGTCAGCCTGCAATTCGAACTCAACACGCAAATCCACTTCGGACTCTTCATAGCCCGCTTCAAAGATTTTGTGTTTCGGTTCATTCAGCGTAAACTTGGAAACATAAATACCTCCCTCTTCCTGGGTGATACGCTCTTCCTTCATAGTTTCACTATCCAGCAACGGCCACTTTTCCCGAGTGAAAGGGAATGTTTTCTCGGTTTCTCCGTCATCTGCCAACAAAGTGATCGGAGTCTTTAATGGGAACTTGATACGAGTATACTGGAAGGCTGCACTGGAAGTAAATTTATCCAAAAAGGATTTGAAATCTTCACCGTCTTGTGTAGTCAGTTCACTATCGGCTTTTGCCTTGGAACTATTACCGCAGGAGATAAACGAAACACCTGCGAGCAGCATCATAGCCAGCAAGCAGCATACAAACTTTTTAGCTCTCATAATACTATATAAATTAAGAGTTTAATTAACGGCGCAAAGATAATGACAAGTTTGGCATCTTGGTTATTTTAAGAACTAAATCTTTGTATGTTTCAAATATTCATAACCGAAGCGACAGTACAGACACTTTCGCTTATCACAGTACTCTTTTTGCAACTGTATCAATGCCTGACTATCCGCCGCACTGACAACCGGAAGCCCGGCATCACTCCACGAACGGATAATATGATTGCTCTCCGCCTTCAATTCTTCCAGAAAACGTCCGGCACGTTCACACATTCGTTCATCTGCCTTATGCAATCCGTAAGTATAAAGAAAAGGAACCACTGTATTAATGATAATCAAATCCTTGGAACGCTCTCCCATCGTCTTTTCCTTTTGTGAAGAAAGTCGCCCGAATAAATAATGATTCTCCCAATAGGAAGACGTACGTGTATCCAGTAAAGCTCTCACATCCGTCAGAGTATCCGCTTCCAGTAAACGTGAAAACAGCCTATCTCCTTTCTGATAGAGATAGGCCAACTGCGCCAAGCGAATATGCGGAAAGTTTTCCGGACGAAGCCGTAGAAAACGCCATAAAGTAGCATCCATCCCCTGCCCGATTTCAAATTTTCGCTGCAAATAACGAAACTCTTTGCAAAGACGAATACTATACTCGTCTTCCTGTTCCTTTTTCAGAAACGTTTCTTCCAACAATCCCGCCAAGCCATAGAAAAAAGCCTCTATCTGAAACAAATCATTCCGGTGCTTATCCATCGCACGAAATGGCAACAATCCCGCCCACGTTTCAAAAGTATCTCCATTCAAGCCGAAACCGAAATTACGGGCAAGGGTGATAAAGAAAGCATCTTCCCAATTATTGTTGCAAAGTTCGAGACGCTGCATGATTAACTGTGCTTTCTGCTCCAAACGCTCTGTTTGCAAAGCGGTCAGCCAGGAATGGATGGTAAGTTTGGGAAGAGAAGCAAGGATAGGATAGCAAGCCGGATAATGATCGGCTACGCAAAGTTCATGATAATGGGATTGCACATTTTCCGGACAAGTCAGCAATAGTTGTGGTATCTGTTCACCGTTGGTACGGGTTATTTCCGTATCCGCCTCGCTCACCACATGGAGAATCACAGAATCATAGGCTTTGTCGCAATCATGCCCGTGGCGAAACCAATCGGAAGAATGTGTATGTATTTCTATATTCCCTACCCATAAGGCACCATCAATCTTTAGTTTCGCGTTAAAAAAGTCGGGACCGGCATTCGGGTTTTGCAGACCGGAGTCAATCACTTCTACCGGTAAGCCGTTGGTGGTTTGCAGTACTTTCAGGGGAAATAATTTATGTTTCCACACGTAGTGGAGAAGATGTTCCATGTTAACAAGACGTTAATGTGCGCTGCAAATGTAATAAAAATCTTATCTTTGCGACTATTATTTTGAATATAAGTCAGAAAACAATGAAAATAGCACTGATCGGTTACGGAAAGATGGGCAAAGAGATAGAAAAGGTTGCCCGTAGTCGCGGACATGAAATCGTCTGCATCATTGACATCAATAATCAGGATGACTTCGAATCGGAAGCATTCAAATCGGCCGATGTGGCCATTGAGTTTACCAATCCGATGGTAGCTTACAGCAATTATATGAAAGCGTTCAAAGCCGGTGTGAAACTGGTATCGGGCAGTACCGGATGGATGGCCGAGCATGGCGAAGAAATCAAGAAGCTCTGCACGGAAGGGGGTAAAACACTCTTCTGGTCGTCCAACTTCAGCCTGGGAGTCAGCATCTTCTCCGCTCTCAACAAGTATCTGGCTAAAATCATGAACCAGTTCCCTGCTTATGATGTCACCATGAGCGAGACACATCATATCCACAAACTGGATGCTCCCAGCGGAACAGCCATTACATTGGCGGAAGGTATTCTGGAAAAGCTGGACCGTAAGGACAAATGGGTGAAAGGCACTTTCCTTGCACCGGACGGAACCATTAGCGGAACCAACGATTGCGCCCCTAATGAACTTCCTATCGCCTCTATCCGCGAAGGAGAAGTGTTCGGCCTTCATACCATTCGCTATGAATCTGATGTAGACAGCATAACTATCACGCATGATGCCAAAAGTCGTGGTGGATTTGTATTGGGAGCCGTACTGGCAGCCGAATATACTGCCACACACGAAGGTTTTTTGGGCATGAGTGATTTATTCCCATTCTTGAACGACTAAGATTTCAGAAGCTAGTTCTAAACAAATATAACATTATGAGACAAGCCACACGCGCACAATGGATCAAATGTGCCATTGCTATTCTACTTTACCTCGTCTTCCTCCTCTGGGTACGGAGTTGGTGGGGATTGATTGTTGTTCCTTTCATTTTCGATATTTATATCACAAAGAAAATTCCCTGGTCTTTTTGGAAGAAGTCGAAGAATCCGGCTGTCCGCAGTGTGATGAGTTGGGTGGATGCCATCGTATTTGCGTTGGTTGCCGTCTACTTCGTCAATATCTACATCTTCCAGAATTACCAGATTCCTTCCTCTTCGCTGGAAAAATCATTGCTGGTAGGCGATTTCCTGTATGTAAGCAAGATGAGCTACGGTCCCCGCGTACCGAACACTCCCCTTTCTATGCCGTTGGCACAACATACGCTGCCTGTCTTCAATACTAAATCGTATATCGAGTGGCCACAATGGAAATACAAACGGGTACCGGGCTTCGGCAAAGTGAAGCTGAATGACATTGTGGTTTTCAACTTCCCGGCAGGAGACACGGTGGCAGTGAACTACCAACAGACAACGGACTTCTATACGCTGGCTTATGGTGAAGGACAACGCATCTACTCCAAACAGATTGAAATGGATAGCCTGACACGTTCACAGCAACGTGCAATCTATGACCTCTACTATGACGCCGGACGTAAACAGATTCTGAACAATCCGCGTACTTACGGTGAAGTACTGTGGCGTCCGGTAGACCGTCGCGAGAATTATGTGAAACGTTGTGTCGGCTTGCCCGGTGATACATTGCAAATTGTAGACGGACAGGTGATGATTGACGGTAAGGCGATTGAGAACCCCGAAAACCTGCAATTCAACTACTTCGTACAGACTACCGGCCCGTACATTCCGGAAGATATGCTCCGCGAATTAGGCATCAGCAAGGATGACACCATGCTGATAGAAGACTCTGGCTGGGAAGGCGGATTATTGGATATGGGACTGGACAACCGGAATGCGCAAGGCAAACTGAATCCGGTATATCATCTTCCATTGACTAAAAAGATGTATGACACTCTCCTTGGCAATAAAAAGCTAATCAGCAAAATAGTAATGGAACCGGAAGAATACGCCGGACAGATGTATCCGCTGAACCTTTATACCAAATGGAACCGCAACAATTACGGTCCGATCTGGATTCCTGCCAAAGGAGCTACCATTACCCTCACAGAAGACAACCTGCCTATCTATGAGCGTTGCATCGTAGCCTACGAAGGCAACAAGCTGGAAGTGAAACCGGACGGTATCTACATCAACGGTGAAAAGACCAATGAATATACCTTCAAAATGGATTATTACTGGATGATGGGTGACAACCGTCACAACTCTGCCGACTCCCGTTATTGGGGTTTTGTACCCGAAGATCACGTAGTGGGCAAGCCGATTGTCGTATGGCTGTCGCTTGACAAAGACCGTGGATGGTTTGACGGTAAGATTCGCTGGAACCGCCTCTTCAAGTGGGTAGACTGATAAGTGTACGGATAGAATAGAGTGATAAGGTGATAAATATTGATGAACATTCGTAAATTCAAATGGATACTAGCATTTGCCGGAGCAGTAGTCGTAGTGCTTCTGCTCCGGGGATTTGCTTTTACGTCCTGCCTTATCCCTTCCACCGGTATGGAAAACTCCATTTTCCAGGGTGAACGTATCTTAGTGAACAAATGGAGTTACGGATTGCGAGTTCCTTTCATGTCGCTCTTTTCTTATCATCGTTGGTGCGAAAGTCCTGTACGGCAACAAGATATTGTAGTGTTCAATAATCCGGCTGGAATCCGGGAACCTATCATCGACCGCCGGGAAATCTATATCAGCCGTTGCCTCGGAGTTCCGGGAGATACATTATTGGTCGATTCTCTTTTCTCCGTTATTTCTCCAGAGGCACAATTCAATCCGGATAAGAAAAGGCTTTATTCGTACCCCGCGTCAAAAGAAAATCTGATAACCTCACTGATGCATACTCTTTCCATCACCAACGACGGATTGATGGGAAGCAATGACAGTACTCATGTGCGTAGTTTCAGCCGTTACGAATATTATTTGTTGGAACAGGCAATGAATGGGAAAGAGAGTTTTGTCCAACCTTTGTCAAACAGGGAAGATGCCGAACCGAATCCGCTGATTGTTCCCGGAAAAGGGAAATTTATCCGGGTCTATCCCTGGAACATAACCTTACTGCGGAATACCCTCGTGATGCACGAAGGCAAACAGGCAGAAATAAAGAACGACACTCTCTACGTAGACGGCAAACCTACACAACACTGTTATTTCACTAAAGATTACTATTGGATGGGGTCTAACAATACCGTCAACTTTTCCGACTCACGGCTCTTCGGGTTTGTCCCGCAAGACCATATCATCGGGAAAGCCTCCATCATTTGGTTCTCCAAAGAAAAAGAGACAGGCTTGTTTGACGGATACCGATGGAACCGTTTCTTCAGAACGGTGAAATAATCTTCCGGAACATAAAAGAAATAACTCCTTAATAATATCCTTAATTAATATCCTTATTATAGAGCCCCCTAAACGTATTAAAATGAAAGAAATGAAAATAGCTTATTTATCTTCAGCTTATCTCGCTCCCGTCGAATATTACACTAAACTTCTGGCTTATGACAAAGTGCTTGTAGAACAACACGACCATTATATCAAACAAACCTATCGTAACCGGTGCACCATTGCCGGCCCGTCCGGCGAATTAGTCCTTTCTATCCCAACCGTAAAACCCGACACATTGAAGTGTCCGATGAAGGATATCCGCATTTCCGACCACGGCAACTGGAGACATCTGCACTGGAACGCCATCGAATCAGCCTACAACAGTACTCCTTTCTTTGAATATTACAAGGACGACTTCCGTCCCTTCTACGAAAAGAAATACGAGTTTTTAATCGATTTCAACGAAGAACTATGCCGGATGGTCTGTGAATTGATAGATATTCACCCCACTATGGAGCGTACTAGCGAATATAAGATGGAGTTTGCTCCCGGAGAATTCGATTTTCGGGAAGTTATTCATCCCAAAAAAGATTTCCGAGAAGTGGATACAGAGTTTATTCCGCAACCTTACTATCAGGTTTTCGAGCCCAAACTGGGTTTTCTACCTAATTTGAGTATCATAGACCTGTTGTTCAATATGGGACCGGAAAGTCTGTTGGTACTAGGCAAGTAATGACTCCACTCTTCTATATGTATGTAGCCAACAAAGGTGCACCATGTCGTCACATTATTTATACTCGTACAGTTTGACGTGTAAAATACTGAATTCTCCGACAGGAATACGTACATGCCTTCCCTGATGGTCCTGATCGCCATTCAGGCGCCGGATATATTTCAGTGAACCATCTTCGTTCACATTAACTTCATCTACAGAACCGATACCGGCTCTCATACCACCTTGCCAGCTATTTTCCGTTTTTGATGCCTTTCCGCCCACACTGGCAAAACCATCCTCGCCCAATGCCGGTGAACTTTTCATTTTATTTTCCCCCTGTTTCTTAAATTCAAGTACCAAGCCACTGCCGGCAACGATATACTCATCTGGAGCCAGACGCAGCAAAACACCTCCCCCTTCAGGCCATACAGTGCCATCCCGGGCACGTGGGTCCCATGGCAGAGTGAAGTAATGACGACAGGTAATCTCCAAATCATCGTATGAAAGTATTCGTTCTTTATTCTCTTCATCAAACAAAAGACCGTTCATCACTCCTTTGCCCTGATATTTTGTCAATAAAGGCATCAGTTCTTTCAATTTAATATAGCTCTGTACCAAAGGTGCATCTGCTCTATCCGAACCGCTTTCAACAGAGAAAGGACAAAAGCCAATCGCATCATGCTCACCAAACACATAGAAAGCACGTACTCCATCATTCTCTTCCAACCGAATTTCAGGTATAAAGAGAGGATTATTGTGCAGTTTATACTTTGCCACCCAATCAACGAAACCTTTATCATATAAATCCGGAGCCAGAAAATCAATGTTGGGTGCTGCATAATGCCATACATCTATCAAATGAGCCAATGGTCCTGCCGACGGATATTCTCCCGGTTTCCGCCCCCTACTGTTCATTGCTGCATTGACATACAACGGAATATTATAGATAGAACGTGCTAACTTTGCCATTCGTTCTACATACTGCGCATACGACCAGGCCATAAAAATTTCATCCGTATACACGTCTGCACCAAACACTTCCTGCCACGTACCTTTCTTCTTGAATCCCTGGCTCTCCCATTTTGCCAACATTTCGGGATGCAGAGATCTCTTGTTCTTTTGCAAATAGTCGATGAAAAGGGACGGAACTGATGCATAAAACAGTTTATCCGCTTCTTTGGAATAATCGCGGGCATCTTCCAACATTCCGATTTCGTTTTCTATCTGAATCATGATAACCGTTCCCTCTTCCTTATCCACAGAAGCAATGTGTTTCATCCATTGGGAAAAAGCACGGCTATCCGCCTGAAACACATTCTCCGAAAAGGAACTGGCTATTTCGAGGGGCTTCCCTGCTTTCGTATAGGCACGCGGGTATTTCTTATAATCTTCCTTAAACCAGATCGGAGCATAGCAACTCATTGAGTTTTTCCACGCACCGAACCAAAGGAAAACCACCTTCAAATCATTCGAGCGAGCCTGTTGAATCACTTTATCCGTCAGGGTAAAATCAAATTTACCTTCCTGTGGTTCTGTTAAATCCCAATATGCAGGAACCAGTACCGTATTCAGCCCCATACGTTGCAATTTCGGGAATATACGTTCAATATCTTCAATAGAGGAAGCTGAAGAATTTCCCAATTCACCGCCAATCACTAAGAATGGCTTTCCATCTACCATAAGTTGTGTGGTACTTCCCTGTTTCTGCAAATACGGAAGTTTCTGATGTGCCTGAAGAGGCAAAATAAAAAGGAATAGAATCCCAAAAAGTGTGTTTCTCATAACAATCAGCTTTATCATATTATCTGAAAGCAAAGTTACAACAATATAAAAAAGGAGCACAACGTCTTGTGTTCCTTTTCTATCGGGCAGGTTACAGATACTTTATGTTACGTTACATTTGCCTTTATCTATACATTATCTCCGATTCTTATACCCTCTATTTGCGTTTCCTAAGTAATTTTTAGAGAAAACTGTTTATATCGCTACTTCTTCACAGTTCTTCTCTTCATTAGATTCTGCCGCATCCAGCCGATTCAACAAATAGCGTACATTTTGAAGATGTATATCATTATTCCGATCCATTTTCTTAAACTGCCAACTGTTTTTAGTGGTATTCAGTATGCAATTCATTAACGTTCCCACGGCATCGGCACTTTGGAAACGATTGGTATTGGAGATTAGCGTATTCATCATGTGCGCCCCGAATCCTCTAATCACCTCTTTCACACTTATCGACTTATAATTACGGATGGCTTCAAAGGCTGCCACATTACTACAAAGCGTACTAGCTAAATCCTCCAGTCTCTTTCGATCTGTTCGTTCCACTAGATAGCTTTCAGGATTCATAAAACAATTGAGGGTCAGATAAAAAGACATCATTTCATCATCGGATGAAAAGATAGCGTGCATGAGTTGCGTCGCGTCCCCCGGACGGGCCTGCTGGTTGCTTAAAACTTCTTCCATAAGAATTTTAATTAAATGGTGAATAAATTAAGTTTAATGGGGCGATACAGAAAAGTAGTTTTAAGAAATAAAAGAAGCGGTTCCGCCTGTCCCATTGCATTCCACTATCCACGACAGCAGTAGGTGCACTAACATCCTACATGGGGGTGCGAAACCGCCATATAGGATTAATGGGACGGACATAAAAAAGCCCGCCACATTGATACGGCAGGTTCTCCGCCGTGGTTTAAAATGGAATGCATTGCAAAGATAGAATATAAAATCAGAAAAGAGAAAAGAAAATCAATATAAATTGAAGTTTACAGCGATCAGCAAAAGACAAAATCTTCTAAAGCTACTTGTAACTATAAAATTCATTTAGGAGGTTCACCGGTTTCACCTTTAGTTGAATGAGTATAAATCAGATGTTTATGGTGAAAGAGGTACATAAAATAATAAAGAATCATCCTTCACCTCCTTCACAAAATAAAAGTAAGCGTCTTTTAGTTTTGCACTCGAAAGAGAGACTTCTTATAAGCTTTAAGATTGTTAACGAAGAACTAGTAAGCCCCCAAGTTTAGATAGCTTTTTATCGATATAGCTCCTTAGCAGATATTAACAAGATTGTTTCTCTTTCTTTCAAATAACCAGACTAAAAGACGCTTATATCGTATAGATTAAGGGTCTATACACCCTATTTGTTGGGCATATAGATCCAATGTATTGGTCATATAGATCTAACACGTTGGATATATATATCGTGCGTCTTGGGTATATATAGCCAACAACTCAAGTATTAATAGCCTAAATACAAAGTATTAATAGTCGATAGCTCAAATGTTAATACTTGATGGAGCGTTTGCTATGAGCTTATTAATTTTAGCTGATAGCATATTCGTTTTTGCTTATAGCATATTTACTTTAGCTTATGGCATATAAAAAGAACAGTGAAGAGTGTGAAGGATGATTCTTTATTATTTTATGTACCTCTTCCACCATAAATATCTGGTCTATAACTATTCAGCTAACGGTGAAACTGATGAACCTTTATTTAAAACTATTAGAGAATTACATAAGTTCGATATTAATAAATGCAACCGCCGTTACTGTAATGGTGATTTCGTTAATGAAAAACAACACAATATACAATGGGTGGAAGTCTTATCAAAAGAAGCCCTACAAGATTAAAACATAAAACTAAATCCTTTATTGTGAGAAGCTTTATATTTTTGAATTTCCAAAGACAGTGATTTTTTCAATTGCACCGCCATGAAATCCAAAAAAGGCTGGTTGGTTTCATCATCTTGCGCCTGTTGTAAAGAAAGGATATAATCTGCCCTATCCTCCTTAAAAATCTTAGCGGGGAAAAGATGATAGCAGAATTGAATATAGTTCATCAATAAGCGAGCTGCTCTCCCGTTGCCATCCACCCAAGGATGAATAGTCACTAAATTGAGGTGAGCATTAAAACTTAATTCGTATTGTTCACGGAACGTTTCCACATTCTTTTGCCGTTCCTGCAACAAGAAACAAAGTTCTTCTACTTTAACAGGTACTTTTTGATAACCCATATAAGAACGCCCACCTACACCAGCCGTAACGCCACACAAACGGAACTCACCTCTGGAAGAATCGAAAGAGCCGCCTATTGTATTATGCCTTCCCCCTGTTGTCCGCATCAAAGTAGCGTTTAACTTCTGCAAAAAAGCAGGAGTTATAACAGTATTGCGTTGCGCTTCCTTTTTAGCAAGCTCGTATGCTTTCTTCAAGTCCTCATTCATCAGATGATATACCAACGGCTTTCCTTTAGCTGTTACACCTTCATCGAAAAGAAGCTGTGCATCCATTTCGGTTAGTGTAGAACCCTCAATGGCTGTAGAATGGGTAATAAGAGAATAGAGGTAGTACTTCTCATAGTCCACCGACTGACTGATACCGAGTTGCTGAAACTCCTTATACAGTTCCTCTATTTCCAGCCAAATACCTTTTTCCATAATTAGGTTACCTTAATTGTTATTTTTCCCAAAATTACTTCTGATACAACACTTTACCAAGCGAAACGACTACTTTCTTACTATTTTTTTGCAAACGCTGGGAAAATTAGGCAATAAAAAAACGCTAAGTCGATTTGTTGCAATCACTTAGCGTTTTCCGAGTACCCAGACTCTCTGTCATCTCCTTAAAAAATCTCTAACCAAACATCTACCTATTTCAACTCAAATGGTACAGTACCTTTAATATCTCTGGATGAACTACCGATGATTGCCTCAAACTTACCCGGTTCGGCCACCCATTCGTGTTTAGCATCATCGAAGAAGCTCAATGCTTTCTTATCAATCGTCAGCGTTACCGCTTTCTCTTCTCCCGGAGCCAGTTTCACTTTTTGGAAACCTTTCAACTCTTTTACCGGACGAGGGAGAGAGGATTTCTTATCACTGATATAAAGCTGAACAACTTCCTGACCTTCACGAGTGCCTGTATTCTTCACATTGACTGTGAAAGAAATGGTATCATCTGCAGTCATTGTTTTCTTGTCGGCCGAGGGTTTTCCATAGGCGAAAGTAGTGTAGCTCAATCCATGTCCGAACGGGAACAGCGGTTTGATTTTCTCTTTATCCGCCCAGCGATAACCTACGAAAATATCCTCCCGATAGATTTCATTAATGGTGTCCCCTCTATGTTTAGACTGTGCCAGTTCTTCTTTATTACCCGGATATTCTCCCAGTTTATGAGCCCCTACATCTTCCAGTTTTGCAGGGAAGGTGAAAGGAAGTTTTCCTGAAGGGTTAGTGTCTCCCACCAATATGGAAGCAAGAGCTGTTCCGGCTTCCGAACCTAAGAACCAACCCTGAACAATAGCAGGCACTTCATTCACCCAAGGCATGGCCACAGCATTGCCGGAGATATTGACCACAATCAGGTTTTTATTCACCTTTGCCAGTTCACTTATCACTCTATCCTGCGCATAGGGTAAACCTAAAGAAGCACGGTCCGAATCTTCACAATCCTGATGATTGCTCTTGTTCAAGCCACCGAAGAAGACTACATAGTCGGCATCTTTAGCCACTTGCAAAGCTTCTGCAAGCAATTCATCTTCCGAACGGTTATCTTTCAAGTCCTGACCGGTTTTCACACCGTTATACTCTCCTGTCGGGTCGCCTACATACCCACGGGCATATACTATTTCTGCTTTTGAGCCCACACGACTTTTCAGTCCATCCAACGGAGAAATTTCATATTTCACTTTCAAAGAAGAGCTACCACCGCCCACAGTCATCATCTTAATGGCATTTTCACCGATAACGGCTATTTTCTTAGCTTTATTCAAATCGATAGGCAATAAGTTACCGTTGTTCTGCAACAGTACAATCCCTTCTTCTCCAATCTGACGTCCGGCTTGCCCGTGTTCGGGAGAACCTAAAGAGCCAAATGGTTTGTGCGGGTCCATTGAAGTACGGAAAATCAGACGAAGAACATTACTAACCTTTTCATCCAATTCTTTTGTTCCTACTTTACCTTCCTTGATTAATTTCAGGTAAGGGAAAGCAAGGAAATAATTATCATAGGCATTCCTCGTTCCGGCAGACAGTCCGTTCGTCCATGAACCAAACTCGAGGTCCATGCCATTGTGAATCGCTTGCTCGGTATTGTGTACACCTCCCCAGTCGGACACTACGACACCGTCAAAGCCCCATTCATCGCGAAGTATATCTTTAAGCAGGCGTTTGTTGTGACAAGCATGCTGTCCCTGATAAAGATTATAAGAGCCCATAATCGACCATGTTCCACCTTCCTGAACAGCCGCTTTAAAAGCAGGCAGGTATATCTCATAAAGAGCACGATCACTTAATTGTACATTGGTGGTATGACGGTTGAATTCCTGATTGTTCAATGCATAATGCTTCACGCAAGCAGCCACTCCATTCTCTTGCACACCTTTGATGTAAGGAACCACCATTGTGGCAGAGAGGTACGGATCTTCTCCCATATATTCGAAGTTACGTCCGTTCAAGGGTGTACGGTAGATATTCACACCGGGGCCCAACAGAATATCTTTTTTGCGATAACGAGCCTCTTCACCGATACTTTTTCCGTAAAGATGAGACATTTCGGGATTCCATGTAGCAGCAAGACACGTCAGTGCCGGATAGGCAATACAAGAGTCGTTTGTCCATCCTGCCTGATCCCATTCGTCCCACAACACTTCCGGACGGATACCGTGAGGACCATCAGTAGCCCATACTTCCGGGATACCAAGACGGGGAACGCCTGCCGAACTAAATTTAGACTGTGCATGAATCATCTTTACCTTTTCTTCAAGGGTCATCCGGTTCAACGCATCTTTCACTCGCTCTTCGATAGGCTTACCTGTGTCCAGATACACCGGTTTCTGCGCAAAAGCAGACAGTGCAGTCATCACAGACAGGCCAAGTAACATTGCTTTGAATTTCATGTTCATTTATGATATAAGAAATAAGTTCATTCTTTATTTATATAGACTCTCAAATGGGGTATATTTCCTAGTTGCGGATGAGTTTATTAATATTTATTATACTTATATTCCTTCCGCAACCGGTAATCCTCTGTTTCTATTCTGTTTTTAATACTACACTGTTCATGCTTTGTGCCAGATTCTCAATCGTTGATTTCGAGCCATCCAACGGAGCATAGATTTCCAGACTGGACTTCAACATTCTTCCGTCACAGAGTTTATCAATTTCTTCCTGGTTCATAGCCGAACGGTAGAAGAATAATTCACTGTATTCTCTGCTGTTCGCAGAAGTATTGTCACCAATCGTAAACTTACCAACAGTCAGTTTTTCACCTAGTTCTCCTGCCAGTGCTTTATCTGTATATAGCAGTGTACGTCCCTGCGCATAATAATGGGTCAAAGAAACAACATGCCACTGGTTATCGGTGACACTCACCGCACCTTTTATTTCACCTGTCAATGGAGAATGATATACTACAACTCCGTCCTGAATCTTCAATGTTCCGGTTGCATTGCTGCCATTGGCGAAAGAAGCGATGACTCCATCTGTCGTACCCTTTATTTTGAAGGACAATGTAAACGGATGTACCATATCTTCGGGTGTGAATACCAGCACTTTCTTATCTGCCAGCACATAAGAAGTTCCTGAAACACGTGAAGGTTGCCCCTTGCCTGCATCTATCGCGTCAAACAATGATGGAACCATAGCATAAGTGAACTCACGATGTCCGTCAGTATTTGGATGATAGATATCCGTACCGTTCTGATAACCGGTTGCCCAGACACCCTTACCGTCATCTATTGCTCCCAACAGATTGACAGAAGGAAGATCCCACTCATGAATCAATAGATTCATTTGTTTCACGTATTCATAGTCGTTTGCATCAAAATCGCCACGGGTATAATTGTTCATCATCACAGGATATTTTCCATCTTCACGGGCTTTCTTAATCAAAGTCTGCATATTGTCTTTAAACTGATTATAGATAGCCTGTTGATCTGTAGCTCCATGAATTCCTTCATTTCCCAGAGAAAGGCCGAAAATCACGTATGCACCACAATCATGAATCAAATCGTTGTAGCGTGCCAATAAGTTAAGCGTATTATTACTGTTAACGGATATTCCCGAGGTGTACCACGGCAGTTTACTTTCCTGATTACGGAAACGTTCGTCGAGTAATTCACCGTACATATAAGCATAACCATGATTGTTGGTTGCTCCCTGTCCGTTGGCTACGGAAGACCCCATTACAGAAATCTTAAAAGGATCGATACCTTCTTCGCCGCAATCAATATAATAGACATATCTACGTAAGTCTAAAGTGATATGATAAGTTCCATGATTCAGGTTGATATCCTCTGTATCATAACCCTGAGTACTCATACCAACCTCATTGGCCGTACCTTTCACACGCTTCATCACATAATCCCAACTCTTGTTCATGGCAAAATTAAAGCGTTCACGGTCACTCACACCAGATATTCCGGTGAGTTTTACTCTTCCCGCCCAGACACCTTTTCCCTGATAAGTCAAAGGCACGCCTTTATCTACCGACCATCCATTTGGAGTGACGCTTCCTACGAGTGCCCACTCTTCTACCGGAAGAATATCATAAGTCTTTCTGGACAAATCGACTGTAATACGGACTGTTCCGGTTGTAGAAGCGGTGATTCCATAATTATTGTCGGCTACTACTCCCGCTTTATACCCCTTTCCTATATTCACAGTCTTGCCATCTTTGGTGGTTCCTCTGAATGAAAATTCACCGGATTTGAGAGAGGTGTATGCTTCGAAAACATTCGTCAGACTGCCATCAGCAGATACAATATGCATCGGAACTTCCCCCTCTTCCATAGCACTACCGGTCATGGTGAGTGATGTAAACTGATTGGGACGTTCTATATCTGTATATTCTTCTATTTTCAAGGCATTTAACGCAATATAATCGCCGTTCTTTCTTGAAACGGTGAACTTTATATTGCCATCATCATCCGGATAGATAAGTTCCGATTCGCAGATGTTTTTTATGTTTTGGTTGATACCCTCACCTCCACAGTTAGTTCCTGAAGTCTGCAACTCACCCTGATAAAGATTCAGTCCTGACATTATATAATAAGCCGTACGCGTCTGTGTATTACTCCGGCTACCAAATGCATAAAATTTATATGCTTTTTTCGGATCAAGTTTGCTGAACGTAAAACTGCTATTATTCTCACCAGATTCGATGTAGAAGTAGTCCTCTGTGGCAGATGGCACAGCAAAGTCTTTCAGGAGCTCTTCCTGGGGTTCCAGCAGACCACCTCCGGTGCTTTGTCCATTAGTAGAGAAACGATTATTCAAAGTCAACTCATAGTCAACCGAAGTATTCTCCGAGTTTACAAAAGAGGAATAGACTGAATTAACTTTAGCGTAAATCCCATCATTATTAATGATATTATTCCAATAATGCCCATTAACGTCGGGGCTTTGAGTCTGATCTCCCCTACTGGGATTAGTAGCAGTGCCGTTGGAACCAAAGTCAAAGTATAACGTCTGCACCAACACCGGTGTTACTGATTCGGGTATTTCTATTTCTTCTCCCGGAGACGGGGGTACTATCGGTTCGTCATCATTACAAGAACCGATTGACAGCATTCCGAACAATGCAAATGCCAAGAATATATATTTCTTCATATTTTATTGATCTTATGATTTATGATTCTCAATGATTTATTCCTCAACGTTGGTATATTCCTCTATTTTCAAGACATTCAGTGGAATATAATCACCCTCTTTTCTTGAAACAGTAAATTTGATTTCACCGTTTTCATCCGGGAAAATAACTTCCGAAGCATAAACATTCTGAATATTCTGATTAATTCCTGTTCCTCCACAATTTGTTCCGGCAGCCTGTAATTCGCCTTGGTCCGTATTTTCTCCTGATATGATATAAATAGCTGTACGGACTTGGGTGGCCAATCGACTACCAAATGCATAGAACTTATATCCCTTGTTCTTATCTAAATTAGAGAATGTAAAGCTACTATTGTCTTCACTTTTCTCCATAAAGAAATAATCTCCGGTAGCAGTAGCTACGGCCAAATCATCCAGCAAATCTTTATCAGGTTGTAGCAAACCGCCTCCACCACTTGCTCCATTAATGGTAAAACGAGAATTTAAGGTCAATGCATAAGCTGTTGGAGTGTTCTCCGAATTAAATAAAGAACCATAAACAGTTCCTGCATTTGCATAGTTCCCATTGTTATTGGTAATATTGTTCCAGTAATTTCCATTATCATCAGGATTTACAGTTGGGTCACCCTTACCAGGACTAGTGGCACTGCTAGAACCAAAATCAAAATAAAGTGTTTGCACTACTGTCGGCTCCGGTTTAACTTCTCCATCCGAAATCTTCTTGAAAGATACTACACCTTTATCATTTCCAGCACTCAAATCAACAGTAAGTGCATACGTTGCACCTTCTTCCAAAGGAATCGGCTTGTCATTTCCATCAAGGAGAAGCTCGATATTCTTACTATCCGTAAGGCGAATCAGCGATTTTGTTCCGTCGTCTGCCAGTGTCAATTGGCTGAACTCACCTCCATAACCATTCTGGAAGAAGAACTTGGCGCTTATGTAATCGTAGCGGAAACGTTGTCCAAAGACTGAGTTATGTTCAGGCCCCGTCGTTCCTATAAATTGGTATTTCTTCGAAGAGATTTCCGGCACACAGTAATTACTTCCGGCATCCCAACCAAATTGAAAGTCCATCGAAGGAGAACCGATTCCCCAGCCCATTAACCAAAGAGCACCATGTCCTGTATCAGAAAGAACAGCTTCCTTGTCTCCATCCATACGAGTGATACCAAAATATTTTTGTTTCATATTAGCAATGACACGATACTTGCCATCTACCGGTAAGAAAGTCAACGTTCCATTCGATTCCTTCTTGAAATAATCAGGATTGATCCACCAGCCATTCATATCTATACCTGTCACCACAATCGATTGTCCCTGTGTAAATGATTTCTGTATGAGATATGTATTTGCATCCTGTGCCGTCATCTTCTCTCCATCAAACAACACATTTACCAACGGAGTAACTTCGTAAGTCAGCGCGTTGAATGTTACTTCATAAGGTTCGGATGCCGTACCGGAAAAAGTAATAGGATTTACATTCTTTCCTTCTGAAAGGAGGTTATCGTTATCCCAGCCAAAAGTCAGTTCGTTTCCATTCTCACCAACTTTCGGTGTTTTAATATAGGCTTTCAAATCCTGTGGGAATTTACCGGTCACACCATAATTATACAAGGATTTCTTTTTCATCAGATACTCCTCTCCCATCTCGTCCACCAAAGTCACGTAAGGAAAGTCCGGCCGGGACAACACGACTTCCTGCTCCATCTCCGTGATAGTGAAATGGATATTTTGAAGTACAAACTTCAAAGTCGCTCTACCGTCGATAATATTGGGATAATACGGAATGAAGACCTTTCCGGTATAATCACTGCCGCTTGTCTTTGTACGGATAACCGTTTCGGACACTTGTTCTTCGCCATAAAAAAGCTTCGCTTTCAACGTGGAAAGAGGCACTTCCACATCAGAAGCCTTAATGGTAAACGGAAGACTGTCACCATAAAGAGCACTTACTTTACCTGCGATAAATTCCATATTCGGATTGCCCGCAAGATATTCGTCATCACTACAGGAATTCATTCCTAGAATTCCTATTAATACCAGTATGATATAGATACTTTTTTTCATTGTCTTTATCGTTTTAAGGTTCTTATTCCGACTTCGCCCAACGGTAGGAAGTCACTGATTTACCCGGAACATCATAAGCAAAATGACGTTTTCCATCGCTAAAGGTGATTCTCTTTGTCTTTTCGTTATTATTCATCAAGACAAATGCATACGTTCCATCCGGATTCTCGAAAGCAGAGTACATGATATTGCTGTCAGCGTAGCCGGATGCACCAATACGTACAGCTCCCGGTTTCACTACGCTTGAAAGATGAGCGATGATATAATAATGTGAGTTACGGATAATTGTCTTATAATCGCTATTGCTGATATCCACCGCTCCGTAGCATGTCTGGCAACCACCTTCACGATTAGGAGCACGGTCGTTATCAAGCATCAGATTCCAAACAATCACACCTTTACACCAGTTATTTACTGTGCCTAACGCAACTTCTTTCATATCTTCGAGAAGTCGTTTCGACAAATCACGCCCACTGTTCCAGGTTCCGATAGAGGTTTCTGTGAAAAGAAGTTCTTTTTCCGGATAGGCTTTGTGCATATTCAAAAGTTCTTCGCGGTCACCTCCGTAGTTGTGATAAGCAGCTCCGGCCAAATATTGAGAAGCATCTCCATCTTCATAGATTTTACCGGGATAGTTCTTTTCTGATTCAATGCTGCTATAATCATAGTTATGGTCATAAGCATAGATCTTTGTAGTCAATCCGGCATCCTTGAATTGGGGTCCGAGTGCTGTTTTCACGAAATCTCTCTGTTCCTCCCAGCTCATATAAAGCGAAGCGGAATTACCGCGGTTCAACGGTTCGTTCTGGGGAGTAACAGCATAGATGTCAAAACCTTCGGATTTGAATGCTTGTACCCATTTTACGAAATAAGTGGCATAATCCTGATAATAGGCAGGATTCAACTGGCCGTTTGTCCACGATTCCAGTGGAGTAAGATCTGTGAGGCTTTTCACTTTCATCCATAGCGGACATGTCCAAGGAGCGGCAATGATTTTAATGGAAGGATTGATGCCTAGAATCTCTTTCAGAATGGGCAAGATATAGTTTTTCTCTTCACTCTGCAAAGCGAAATTTTCAATGCCTTTGGTATCACAGCAGGTATATTCGCTCAATGAGAAGTCCGAGCAGCCAATGGAGATACGGATATAACTAAATCCGAATCCTTTATCGTCAGAGAATGTTTCTGTGAGGAATGCATGACGGTCTGCCGGTTTCATTTGTAGAAGATTAAAACAGGTAGCGCCTGTGATGGCTACTCCAAAGCCGTCCATGGTCTGAAACTGTTCAGTCGGGTCCAAGGTAATAGACGTAGGTGCCAGGTTATCTTTTGAGCTGAAATTAACAGCATCACGGGTCAGATCACGAGTCAAACTGTTGGTCGTTGCATAAATAGTCACATCTCCGGTTGGAACGGGTGTTACCGATTTTTCCGCATCGTCACTGTTGCTGCATGCAGCCAGTATGGTGAAACATCCTAAAAAGGTCAATGCTATATTTCTCATATTTATCATAATCGTAAGTTTCTATGTTTTTGAATTGAATTAATAACCCGGATTCTGGTGAATCTTATCGTTCGCATCGATTACCGATTGTGGAATAGGCAATCGATAGGAAGTTTTATCGAATGCGTAAACCTGTGCCTTGCGTCCCGAATCTTTCGAATACACAGCATTCATCACTTCTTCCACTTTATCCAAACGAACCAGATCGAACCAGCGCTGTCCCTCGAAAGCCAGTTCCAAACGGCGTTCTTTCAGCAATGCATTGAGCATGGCATTCTTATTTGAACGGGTAGAAGCAGAAAGTGCTCCTAATTTAGCACGTTCACGAACTTCATCTATAATATCGGCAGCTCCGTCCAAATCCGGTGTATCCTGCATAATCAGTGCTTCTGCTTTCAATAACAGTACATCAGCATAGCGGTATTTGATGATACTGCTGTTAGCCGAACGGCATTTGTACATAAACGGATAGTTATCAGATGGATAATAATTGCTCCAATTACAATCATAGTAAACCACCGATTCTTTGAAACGAACCTCATCTCCTTCCTTTTTGAAAGCGTTAATCAGGTCACGGGATGGTGTCACCCATTTTGCCCATGTAAAGTTGGTATTCCAATTCACCAAGTCACGACCGAACATCCATGAACACCAGTTACCTGCACCGGGAGTAAACTGTGCTTCGAGAATAGACTCTTTTGTATTGCGCATCTTCGCGTCTGTTCCGGCTGCATTCATTCCAAATAAATCATTGAAATCTTCTACAAGATCGAAACCATCTGCTTTCACTTCATCACAATAGTGGATTACTTTCGCATAGTCACGCAACGGTTTCTCTGCATAAATCTTAGCCAGTAACGTACGTGCTACAGATTTGGTAAACAATGTCTTGTTACCCGGTGTGTTGTCCGGAGCATACAGAACTGCATCCAGCAAGTCTCTTTCAATCTGCTGATAAGCCTCTAGTTCCATATTTTGCTCCGGAAAGTACTGTGGATAAACATCTTCAATATTTTCAGAAGTAATATCGTCCGCCACTGTTGTAATCACCGGGAAATCTCCCCAAAGGCGTACCATGTCGAACATAATCATAGCCCGGAATATTTTTGCTTCCGCTTTATATTGTGCCCGTTCGGCAGTGGTCAATGAGTTATCGGTCACTAAATCAATATTACAGATCAACTTATTGGCACGGGCAATGTCTTCCAAATAACGGTTCCAATCCCGTTCCATCACAGAGTTTGAGCCTTCAATGGAATTGTTTTCAAACGGAACAACTTCTGCTCCCGTTGTACCTGCATAAGCGTTATCCGCATGAGAGTCTGAAATCAGCAGCAAGTCTACATACCAGTGTTCCTGGCGGTCACGCATCTGATTATAAAGCGTTGTCAAATGGCTTTCGACAGCTGCCTTATCCTTGAATACAATCTTTGTACCATTATTTGTCACTCCTTCCGTCACATCCGAATAGGTGTCTAATGGCTCATAGTTCAGTGAGCAGGAAGAAAGTCCCAATAGTAAACCGGAGGTTAATCCGTAAAATATAGTTCTTAGTTTCATAATCTTTCCTTTCATTAGAATTCAACATTAATACCAAACACGTATGATCTGCAATGCGGGTAAGTACCCCAGTCAATTCCTTGTACTGTACCGCTGTTTCCCCATTGGTTTACTTCCGGGTCCATTCCCGAATAACTGGTCCATGTCAGCAGGTTAGTAGCCGTGAAGTAAGGCTGTAAGCGGGTAATTCCCCATTTTTTTAAGAGTTTGCCCTTAACGTTGTATGACAAGGAGACATCCTTTAATCTTAGATAGCTACCGTCTTCCACAAAGTAAGTAGAGTTCAACAGTTTGAAATTAGCTTTAGGCACATCTGTTATCTGTCCCGGAATTTTCCAACGGTTCAATACGCGTGTCGACTGATTTTTACCGTCATACATACCTTCCGTTTCAATCCGTGAGGCATTATAAATATCGTTTCCATAAGAACCCTGGATAAAGATACTCAAGTTGAAACCTTTCCAAGAGAATGTATTTGTCATACCATAAGTGAAATCCGGATTAGGGTCACCGATATAGGTACGGTCGGAAGAGGAAATCTTTCCATCATTATTCAAGTCACGATACATCAGTTCACCGGTTTCAGGATCTACACCATCACTGATAAAGCCATAAAAACCTCCCAAAGCACGTCCCGGCTCATTACGCACCACATAGTCATTGACTACACTCGCCGTCTTCGCATCATAATAGACCTTCTGCAAGTCGAGCTTTGTCAATTTATTCCGGTTGAAGGAAATATTAAAATCCGTATCCCAAGTAAATGCTCCACCACGAAAATTCTTCGAACTGATAGAAAACTCAAAACCTTTATTAATCATTTCACCTTCATTACGGGCAATGGAAGTGGCTGCTGCAGCACCGGCCGGTAATGATACATTCATCAGCATGTTTTTCGTTTTCTTGTAGTAATAATCGGCATTGAATGTCAACCGACCATTCAATATTGTCAGGTCCAAACCGATATTGGTCTGTGTGGTAGTTTCCCAAGTTAAATCAGAGGTACGTAAATTTGCTTGGCTGATAGTAGGAACAGCGTTTGCATAATCAGTCTTATCCCCTTCCTCACCTTTCTTAAACCATTCGATACGACCGATATTGTAACGTTGCAAATAAGCATAATCACCAATACCCGACTGATTACCAGTTTGTCCCCAACCACCACGTAGTTTCAGGTCATCAATCCATGTCAGGTCTTTCATAAACTTTTCCGAAGAAATACGCCAAGCAGCAGAGAAGGACGGGAATACTCCCCAACGATGATCGGGATGTAGCTTAGAAGAACCGTCAGCGCGGAGATTAGCCGTCAGCAGATATTTGCTGTCGAAATTATAGGCTATACGTCCGAAGAATGACATAATCCCCCATTGAGAGGCACCTGTACCTGTATTATCCCAGGATATTTTATTGGCAGCATTCAAAGTATGAATCTGGTCGCTACGATAATGCGACCCGTTAATCCAACTATTTGAATATTCTGAATCCGTCCATGAAGAGCCTGCCATTACTTCCAAACCATGTTTTTTGAAATTCTTATTATAAGTCAACACGTTATCAAATGTCAACACAGTATTTGTATTCCGGTTATCCGAAGCTTCCCCATACTGGTTACGTCCCCAAGTAGTAGAGATAGGATCCAGGAACGTTGTGTTAACAGCATTACGACGGTCAAGAGTAAGAGTAGACTTAAATTTCAAATCAGGGAAAGGGGTCAGTAAGACATTACCGGATGCCAACAAACGGTTTTCTTTATCTTTATTATTTTTTGCACGTGCCATATTCTCCAATGGATTGGTAATATTACCTACACCATAGAAATTATTGTAATACTGGTCAGGATTTAAAGCATCCCAAATAGGTGCATAGGTCGGTGTATTAATCACTGCCAGAATAACTCCTCCACGGTCTGCACCTGTTCCCATTGCACCTCCTCCATTACTTGCGTAATCCGAATAAGAGATATTGGCACTTACTGTCAGCCACTTGCGAACCTGATTCTCAAGATTTACACGAAAGTTATAACGTTTGTAATAAGAGATATCCAACACTCCCTGTTCTTTCAGATAACCTGCAGAAAGATAGTATTTCATCTTTTCATTGCCATTGGACACGGCTACCTGATAATTTTGGGTCTTTCCTGTTGTATACGTTTCATCAAACCAATCGGTACGGTCGGGCAATCCATCCGGCAAAGATACCAGTCCGATTTCATCCTGCAACTCTTTATACTGTGTCGCATTCAAGGATTCTACTTTATCAGACACTTTGTTCAATCCGAACTGAGCTGTCAGAGAAACCTTTGCATTTCCGGCAGCACCAGCTTTCGTAGTAATAAGAATCACTCCATTGGCAGCACGAGAGCCGTAAATAGATGCCGAAGAAGCATCTTTCAAAATCTGCATGCTTTCAATATCATTCGGAGAAAGGAATTTGATATTGTCTACAGGCACTCCATCTACTACATACAGCGGATCATTACTACCATTCATTGAAGTTGTACCACGTACACGGATAGACATTTCACCTCCCGGCGTACCATTAGGCTGAACCACCGACACACCGGCCGCTTTACCTTGAATAGCCTGTCCTGCAGAAACAATAGGGCGCATATCCAAGTCTTTGGTGGATACGGAAGAAATAGCAGTCGTCACATCTTTCCGTTTTACCGAACCATAACCGATGACCACCACCTCATCAAGCACTTCATTGTCTTCCTGAAGTGTGATTTTCATCTGTCGGGCTGCCTTTACCTCCTGCGATTTGTAGCCCACGTAAGAGAATATCAAAATGGCGTTTTGCTGAACGTTTAGTGTAAAGTTACCATCCAGATCGGTAATTGCTCCGTTAGACGTACCTTTTTCCTGTACACTAACCCCGATTAACGGTTCTTTTTGAGCATCCAGAACCTGACCGGATGCTGTTAATTGCTGTGCGGATGCACTCAAAGATAAAAACATTGCCAAGATAGCAAAGAAAATCTTGCGACTCCCCGAAAGGATTTTTCGCCTGTTCTTTTTCATGCGTACTAATTTAAAAGTTAATAATAAAGTTCGTCTGCAATGGAGCTATTCTCATTGCTTTCGAAGCACAGGTCAAAAGTATAAAGAAATTGAGGCGAGCTAACAAGGAGGGGTCAATAAGTGGATTACCCAAAATGATAATCCATTTATTACCAGCAATTTGCGCACAATAAGTATCTCTAAAAAAGTGGTTAGTTTACAGTCTTAGTTAGCGAATCTTCCGTACTAAATCTTCAAAATCCTCTCTCGACCCACGGGCTTTGTTCTTCACTTTCGCCCGGTAATTATAAATTGTATTCACTGAATAACGAAGAAACTCCGCAATTTGTGAACTATCCTCAATGCCTAAGCGTATCAAAGCAAAAATTCGTAGTTCGGTATTCAGCAACTCATCTTTTTTCAATACAATCTGCTCATTCTCCTGTAAGAGGTCATTGAACTTTTTCACAAAATCGGGGAAGAGATGCAAGAAAGCAGTATCAAAGTTCGCATATAACTCTTCCAGTTCTTCATCAAGAGCATCCTGCGAACGCGTTATCTTTAATAACTCTGCAATCTGTCCGGCAGATACTTTCTTATTCACCATACGCCGATAAGCATCCAGCCGATTGATATAGGTAGAACACAGCTTGATAAAACGAGCAATATACTCTTCCTTAATCTGATTAGACTCCGAAAGTTCGATATTGGTAGAAGACAGACAGCTATTCATTTGTCTCAATTCCTCATTCAATCCATTCAGCTGTCCGTTAGCCACCTGGAGATGATTTCTTGCATCCGCCAGCTTTTTCATCTGACGGTAGATATAGCCTAAAGCTACAATCAATAGTACCAATAATGCGGTGATAAGCAGTAGATTCTGTTGCAGACGGTCATTCTGTTTTTCAATCATAGCTTGGTAGGTCTTGTCAATCAACGAAAGCACATCCGCACTCTGCCAGCTACGCAGACGGGCATTATAGAATTTCGTCGCATTCCAGGAAAAACGCATATATTGATATGCCCGTTCCATATCACCATCTTCGTAAAGTAGTTGGGCAAGCATCCATAACGAGGCATGGTCCTTAATGGCAGAACGAATATCGGATATGGCAGAAAGACAAAGATTCTGTTTCTCTCCCAGATTATCATTACTATATTTATAAATCAAAGAGCGATGGTAAGTGGCCAATGCATACTGTGGAGTATTCACTTCTGTTTCTGCCAGCCGGAGGTCATTCACTTTCAGGGCTTCCTCATACTGATGCTGGTCACGAAGCAATGCTTCGCGCATCATCAGATATTCTTCCGATTCAGGGGGCAATATGGCATATAAAGAATCTTTATATGCCTGCGAAATGGTCCAGTAATGTCCTGAAAGAGTTTTATCCTGGGTATAAACGCTCAATTCGCCATACACATGATCAAAGCAAGTGTAATAATCAGCTATTAAACGGGATACGACCTTCTGCCGGTCTACCGATTCTAAAACATCAATAGACTCTGTATACATTCCCGTTGAAGATAATAATAATGAAAGCTGCAACTGACTTTCTATCTTCCGGTCTATATCATGCAAGCGCTCCGCAATCTGTATATTTTCATTCAAATAATAGATTGCAGAGTCGCAAATAAAGGCTTTATATTCTTTGTATATCTGACTATTCAGGTTATAATGTTCCACAGAATTAACTTCTATTCCGTGTGTCAGTTCTTTAAGATGTCTGATACGCGATTCACGTTGAACCACATAAGTCTCATGCTCCCGAATCGTCAAATCAAGCACATTCAACAATGAGTCCAGGGTCGTCTTATCAGCCCAGGTATATAGTGGGAAAGAGAGAAGTAGAAGAAACAACAGGTACTTTTTTTTCATCGGAGTATTAAACTTTAATAGAAGATTACAAGACTAATAAAGACAAATGTAGAGAAAATCTTCGTATTTTAAAGAATAAAACAGATAGAAATTAAAAGTACATCTATTATACTATTCCACTAATTACTGTAAATAACAGCTGGTTACACTTTGCTTATCCCTATAAAACAGTTTTGCTTTTACAACAGCAGGCTCACAGGTTATAGGGGCCTCCCATAGCATCGAATCAATCGTCGGTTCAGTCCCATCCGTCGTATAGCGTATCTGTGCTCCTTCGATAGGAGTATTCGCATACAGAAGTCCGTCTCTGACGAAGAGTCCGGGATGAGGTAAACGGAAGTTTACCCCTAACTGGCTCCAATAAGGCATTTCCTTTACACTGATTTTCTCATAAAATAGTGCCAGATCCCGGTCAAAAGCCTGTTGCTCTGCTGCTCCGGAGAGGACTTCCCAATCCGGATGCGCGTTCCAGCCACGTTCTACCAGTCCCATCACTTTAGGAAACATATAATATTCTACCCATTGAAATCCTCGAATTGTTTCGGCAAACAGTTGGGCCTGTACGCCTTTTATCTGTTTCCTGCCGGATGCAGTCAATGCCGTTTTTCCTTTTCCTGCGGAACTGATCTCAACCGGATTACCCGCCATATCCGTACGGGAAGAACGATAGACATCGAATGGAAGCATGGAAAATGCTTTGGATTCATCCACGTATCCACCCCAGAAATGTCCCGGTTCATCGGGATGAGCATCATAAGCCAAATCCAGATAGAAATTATTCACATTGCAGAGAATAACCGGATAACCGTTGTTGGCTATCTGATAAGGAATTTCATCCTCTTTCCATTCGGGAACAGTCTTCCACGAATTGATACCGGCTGCGTGTTGAGACAAATAAGTATGAGTATCTTTCTTATGCCCCAAAGCTACTTCCTGCCAGCCATTAAAGGATAAATTATACTGTTGTAAACAATCAACCACCCGGGTAATGAAATATTCGGCCAAATCATGTGCCTTTTCCATTCCCTGTTCTTCCATGAGCGTTCTGCATAAGGGTGATCCCATCCATGCCCCTTTAGCCACTTCATCACCGCCTAAATGAATGGTGGTCAGTGGTGCATCCGCTTCCTTGTACATGCTCACTATTTCCTGAATCACCTTCTCCATAAAACGGTAAGTGGAAGGTAAGGCTACATTCATAACATTATCCGTATAGGCCTGTGCGGAAACATATCGGGAAGTATCCTGCAAGTCACTCAAAAGATATTCCTTTGCTTTCTCCGGGTCTGTATCGATGTATTTCTGATAACGTGCATTCATTGCTACAATCGCCGCACGCGCATGGCCGGGAGATTCTATTTCCGGAATTACCTGTACATGTCTTTCGGTTGCATATCGCAATAAATCAATGAATTCCTCCCGGGTATAGTAACCATTTCCCGATGTAGCGGCACACGGATCATATCCACCATCATAAGCCGGATACAACCTATCTTTTTCATCGGTAGTATGTCCTCGCCGTGACCCAATGGCAGTCAGTTCTTCTAACCCCGGAATTTCCAGTCGCCAACCTTCATCATCCGAGAAATGGAACTGGAGCACATTCAGTTTGTAAGAAGAGAGAATATCAATCAGTTTCTTCAAGTGATCCACCGTTGTATAATTCCGGGCAATATCCAACATCTGTCCCCGATATAATAAATCCGGATAATCCACTATAGACATTGCTTCCAACCGGAATGGGCTTTCCTGCCCTTTCAGTAACCCCAACAGGGTCTGTGCTCCGTTAAAAATACCATGTGGAGTAGTAGCGCTAATCCTGATCTGCTGACCGTCAATACTCAACTCATAATATTCCTCATTAACTGCTTTCTTCTTGTCAGAAAGGTAATCCAGAGTAATGGTTACCGAAGCTTCCGGCACTACTTCCAAGCCATACCATCCGGAAAGTTTTTCTTTTAGCAGTTTTCCCTCATTGGCAAAATCCTCATGAAAAGTCAAAGCTAGTTGTTTTTCTAACAAGATATTACCTCCGGTAGTAATCACCTTTTTTATGGAAGGTATTATATCCGTCGAACGAAACTCCGAAGTATTCGCATTGTTTAAACGAAGGTTTGTTTCGTACGTTTTCCGAGCAATCGTTCTTTGCCATTCCGTCATAGGTAATGGTATGTTATTCAATGTTACAGGAAGTGGCTTACCTTTCGATGCTCCCGACTGGCTCACCCAGTAGCTTCCTTCGGGCGCATGCGAATTCTTTGGCACTTCCCCATCACACTGGAAAATCACTTTCAATGAATCTCCCGGAGCTAATGAGATAAATCCCTCTCCCGGATACATTTTAAAAAGAGTTGCATTCACTTGCTCCACTCTAACCGGTGACGAAGCATCCTGCCGGATAGTACGGGGAAACTGCGAATAATAAATCTCCCATTCTTTTCCAACAGGAGTATCTGATATATTCTTCAGTACAAATGAATTTTCATAATATTTACCATTCTCATCGTAGTTTCCCATCTCCCAAGTTAAAGAAATCGGAGCTCCCGAATCATTCGTCGATTTACAACCGCCTGCAAAGAATAGGATGCACAGCCACCCTACTGTCCATAAAGAAAATTTTATATCATTCATAAATTTAGCCTTAGTGATTAGTCATGCCATCCTTTACTTCTCAAATAATTGAGCATAAAAGCCGGACTGTCTGTTTGAAGAATTCGTGCTCCCAACTTGTTTATCAGATACCCATAACTAGCATCCGGATCTTTCTTTGCAGCCTTATCATCATGCCCGCCTGCCAGAGAAGCCCACAAAGTATTATACCAGATCAGACTTTTTCCTGCCAGCCTGCGTTCCATTTCGGCAGGTACCGGGCTAGAAGCATTTCTGTAACAAAGCTCAAAAGCAACCGGATGCAACTGTTCCATATAATCCTCGACAACCTTCATCGATTTTTCCTCATCAATCGTTACGACAGGCATATAAATCACCTTATCCAGATAAGAGCCGAACTCCCGCTTCACCGTCTCCACCGGTTGAGCACCTTTCATTATAACCAAATCAGCAGTATCGGTTTTCCTCAATATAATATATACATCATCAAAAATAGGGTAGGCCTTATCCAGATTAACCATAATCTGATCTTTGGCTGCCAACAATGCTTCTTCCAAAGTAGGAACAGTATGTTCCGTTAACTGACCATCCTTATCTTTCAACCGGAGTTGCTTTATTTCAGCCAACGTTTTATCTTTTACTTTTCCTGTACCATTAGTAGTGCGATCTACCGTATCGTCATGCATGAGAACCAACTCACCGTCTTTCGTCTTACGGATATCTATCTCTACAATATCCACTTTCATCTGAATAGCACTATCGATAGCCGCCAAAGAGTTTTCGGGGGCAATACTCCAATTTCCGCGATGCGCCACCACTAAAACCTTATCTAAGTGCGGATTTAACACATCCTTGCGAATGAGCTCCGCCCGTTGTGCAGCCAGGAAACCTGGCTGCAGACAGAACAGTAACAAAAGCACTATAAACTTGCTTTTCTTCATATCTTTCATTTGTTATTTAATCTTCTTACTTAATTCAAAACCTATTATATCTTGGTCACAGTTACAGTCCTGCATCATAAGCACCAGCCTGCATCTTGTTGACATTACGGGTTGCTCCACGCTGGTCTACTCCAAAGCCGGCTTCACCAACCCAGTCCACAAATTGCTGTCCCACAGTCGCATCAAAGGATTTCACTGCATTTATCACAGCCTGTCTGGTTGCAAATTCGTCAATAACCCCGGTCACAGTCCATTGATAAACGCCATCCGTTAAAGTAGCAGCTGGAAGAGTTTGAGATGAATAATCCGTATCCGTAGCAACTGCTCCCCAACCGGCATCTGCCGCCTGATATACATTGTATCCACCGGAAGTGATATTACCTGCATAAATAGTTCTGTTTCCAGCTCCTTTGGCAAATAAAGAGTTGACCACAAGAGAAGCATTTTTCCCTGCACGGAAGACACCATTCGGATTGCCCGAATTTCCAACAATCGTAGTATTGGCAAGCATAAAGTAGGCATCTCCGTTGACAGTGATGCTATTTCCTCCTGTAGCTGCCGTGCCAAGTACGGTTACATTATTCATGCAGACATATCCATTTCCGGCATGAATACTAGTTCCCCAAGCGGTTGGTGCATAATTCTCATGCAACAAACAATTATTCATAAACAGGAAGCTATTTGCTGCGGTAGTAGTGATGGCTCCTCCCCGCCCTGTCGCTTTATTGCTCACCACTTCCACCTGATTTAACAAGACTCTTCCCTTTGATACTTTAACAGCTGCTCCGCCATCTGTTCCACCATCGCTTCCGCGATTAAAATTCTTTATGACACAATTATTCAATTGCAGGGTTGCGTCACCTCCACCTGCCGCAACAAATACGGCACGAACACTTCCTGCATCGCTCAATTCATATTGTCCATTGAAAGTACAGCCATCGAAAATAATATTTATCTGATTACCCAATACTAATAAAGAGTTAGACGTCGCAGATGCTCCACTACTGGTATTTCTGACAAAAGCAGTCGTATATTTAGCAACGTCACGTTTCGTTAAATCTGTTCCCGTGCTTGAAGGATCATATCCGCCTTCAATCGTTATTTCCACTTGCTTACTATAACCGCTATATTCTATCTTCACTCCAGAGTTTTCTTTCACAATCTCATAAGAGCCTGCAGCTACATAAATCTTCTTACCATCCAGTTTGGCTGCATTAGCATTGGAAATTTCACTATTGCTATTCGTTTGCAATAAGTTGCGTAACGCATCTACTCCCATTGCATTATCCCAATCCATACCGGTCGCATTTCCAGCAGGTTGCTCTTTCACATAGTAAGCGGCCAGTTGAAGTTCTTCCGCATCTCCGCCCGGCAAAGTACCGCTATCCCACGGAGAAACAATCGGTTCACTGATAGTTATGATCGAACCTTCCACTTTTAATGTGAATTCATAACACTTTCCAGATTTCAGTTCCGGTATACCGGGCAGCACCAGATCTTCGCCCAAATAGTTCAAAGAAACAAAGGTAGCAGTTGTCCCGGCTTTTCCGGGAGCCACAATGGCAGTGTACGTACAACCATCCTGTCCTGCCTTACCACCTTCGGGAACTGTAATGAAAGGGGATATTAAAGAAGTACCCGATACCACTTCCCCGTTTGTATATCCCTGATAGGAACCAATCTTTACTCCCTGAACCTTAGCTTGTCCGCCTACATCTGCAAGCGTCATAATCACTTTTGCCATTTTCCGGTTCATACCCAGACGAAGAATACGGGATCCGTCGTCTGTTGCATTCTCTACGGTACACGTCATATAATCGGCCTTAGCCAGGTTTTCCAAACGTTGCTGGTTTGTGGGAAGTGTAAAATTAGCCGTACTGGCTCCGTTCACTACCGGATAAAAAGCCGAATAAGTTACCGGTTCCGCACCCCATCTTAAATAATAATTATCGGTCGGCACCCATTTTCCTTCCGAAAGTACATAATTCAAATACCCATCCTCACAACTTAATTGAATCTCATCACCCTCATTAAATTGTTTCTGCTGATCTCCTGCCGCACTGGGATTACTGCGGGTAAAGGCAGTATTAATAGCAGCTTCAATCTGAATAGCACCGGAATCTTCGCCGTACATAGCTATATTCTTATCCGTATCACAGGCCGCCATACTCGTCAGTAAATACGCAGCCAATATCAGTTTTGTAATCTTCATTGTTTATCTCCTCCTTCTTTAATTCCGGTCGATAAGTTGTCCGGTTGCCCAATTTCTTGCCATCTTAGCAGCCAATCGGACAGTTGTGTTTACATTGAGCGTCAAGGTATGTTCCACTCCTTTTTCCAATTCAATGGCTTCCTTTGCAGTCCAGATATACAGCTTTCCATCATAGCTGAAGTTCACAGAGAAGCCCTCTGCTATTTTTTGCGGAGGCAGAATACATTCGCAAGATTCCGTCCCTTTATAGGGAGCCACAGTAGCCACTACCGCATCTGGCGCAGGAACAACTATCGGAACCGTTGCCGACAAATCACAAATGCCATTAACAACAGCCCCATTGATAGACATATCCCCTAACTTATTCATCGCAGCATCTGTCGTTCCATTGACTGTGATTTTTATAAGCAGCTTGCTCATGGCATGACTCAAAGAGATTTTCAGCTTTCCATCCGCAGTTAAATCCTGCTCCGGGTCGACTGTTGCTTTCATCAACAAAAAATCGGAGGACTTCACATTCTCTTCAGTAGTCTGATTGGTAAGAGCATTGACTGCCAAAGAGGCATCCGGAGCAGCTTCACTCATATAAGGCGCATACGCTATCATCGTCACCGGCGTTCTTTCCGCATCCCAAAGCATCTGCTGACCGTCGGACGTACTCCAGGCATTTCCGGAACTAACCATTTGCTTATGATAGTTATAAGCAGCATTCTCGCTATTCCGGATCATCAATCCGAAACGTTCCAGATTCGTTACGTCATACCCTGCACGCGACAAAGGTTCATTTACTTCTGTAATGATACGGATTACATGGTCTTCGGGAAAACTACCCGTTGACAGTAATTCATCCTCATTATTTGAGCATCCGGCTAGTCCGACACCCAAGGCTATTATATAAAATATTTTCTTCATGTTACAGTCGTTTTAGGGTTTAATTGGCCAGAACAGCATCATAAGCACCGGCCTGCATCTTATTGGCATTACGAGTCACTCCCCGCTGGTCTATTCCGAAAGCATCTTCACCGATCCATTCCACAAACACTTCTCCCAAATTAGTAATAGGCGAAGCCACCGGGTTAAAGCTTTTCGCAACTTCTATTACTGCCTGCCTGGTAGCATATCCTTTTACCGAACCAATCTGATTGAGATCCCACACATACACTCCCTCCTCATTCAGCGCACCGTTCACCTGATTAGGATAAGCCGTATCGGATGCACTCATCGTTATCCCCGTCACACGCTGATACACATTATATCCTTTCGAGAAAGCTTCAAAGTTACTACCATTCAGATTAAAACTCGGAGCCGAAGGATTTTCTGAAATCAACAAATTATTAATAAACTTCGTATCACCGCCAACTCCCGTCTCACAGCGCACAGCCCCATGACTATCATTCGCATTTCCAATGATTGTATTATTAGTCAGCAGTATACTACCTCCTCCATTCAAAGCGGCACCTGTCCCCATATTCTCTATCAGCGTGGTATTGTTTATACAAATATGTCCTTCCGACATCTGAATACCATTTCCCCACGAACCGTTATGAGAATTACCTTTCAGCAGACAGCCATTCATAAATACCACCGCCGTCTTGCTACTACAACGAACAGCTCCTCCACGACCTGCAGCCGTATTGTCCAACAAGCTTACCTTATTCAAACGTACCTGTCCCGACAAGACAAAAACAGCCGGACCACCCTGCTTGGCAGAAGTCGTTACTCCCGACTTACAATCTCTAATCACGCAATCGGTCAACTCAATAGAAGTATCACTGGCACTGCCACTCACATAAATTCCACTACCACATTCGGTAGCACTGGCATCTGCTTCAGATACATATCCATACTGAAAAGTAACCCCTTCAATAGCTATATACCCTTTCTTGACAAGCAACAAACCACAATCACCGGCATCCGCCTGCTTATTTCCGTTCACATCACCACTGATGACTGTCACATACGCATCTATATCACGTGCCGAAACATCCGTCCCTTCACTAAACTGACTATATCCGCCCTTAATCGCTTTGACATCCTTGCGAACGATTACACCAAGCCCACTCTCTTCGGACATTATATATTTCCCCTGACTCATATAAATCGTACTCTTGGAGAGATCGATTGAACCGCTCAACAACTTACGGAAGCCAGCCGCATCCAGTGCCTGTTCCCAAGAACTGCCATCCATCTCACCTTCACCGAATTGAGTCACAAAGTAACTCTCCAATCCTTTCTGCATAATCACTTCTTCGTCCAGATCGTCATCGTAATCCGTCATCATAGGTGGGTCTATCATCTCATAATCTTCCTGGCATCCCTGTGCCAACAGAATCATGAAAGCCAGCATACATATCTTCGATATTATGAATAATCTATTTTTCATTTTCTTTCTTTTTTAACTTGTACATTATATAAGAATAATCGCAAATTCACCGATTTCACCGGGAAATATCCGGATAACCGGGATTCTGTTTCAGATATTCATTCTGTTCCAGCTGTGTCTGCGACAAGGGGAACAGCTCATAATGATTGTCTGCATCCCTTGGTTTGTCCCACCATGCCTCCTGATACCTGCCGAAACGAATCAAATCTGTACGACGACGGCTTTCCGCCAGAAACTCCCGTCCCCACTCATCTAGCATTTCTTTCAGATCGAGCACCACGTTCCCTTCCGGCTGGTAAGCGATATTCGCTGTAAAGTTTTCATAGTTGCGCTTACGCACGCTGTTCAGCAATTTACCAGCCTCACCCGCCTGTCCGAGGCGAAGAAGAGCTTCAGCTTGAGAATAAATAATCTCTGCCAAACGAATCTCTGTATAGTCAGACTCAATATAATAACCTCCGGTAAACGGATAGAAAGGATATTTCACGCAGTAAAGTCCAGAGTTGAAGTCCCCATTACCCAATTTAGATTCCTTATAAGCCGGATTGGAGATATAACCAGACTCTGCATTCCCTTCGAATCGTCCGACCTGATCACGTAAATAAATCACATATTGATTATCCGGATTCTTGGCATATCCTCCGCTGACAGCGGAGTTGGCAATCTTACCTTCGAGGAAGAACATACCTTCGCGAGTATTGTTACCAGTGTTCACATATTGCTTATAACGTATGTCCCCCTGATATTTAGCAAACTTTTGGGTAACCATTCCTAATCCATAGTCGAACAGTTCTCGTGGCTGTTGATTGTCATAGCTCGGTGAAAGCGCGTATTTCGGATTCCGTTCACCGTTTCCTTCTATTTTCAGGTAATACGCACTACCATAAGGTAAACCACGTCCGTAAACTGTCCTTCTGTCATTTTGCAGATGCCAGCTGGTCAGCCCATAAGAACCAGGAAAACCGAAGATCACCTCATTACACATTTCATTGTTCCAGTCGAAAGGTTCATACCAGTTATCCGCAATCGCATAATATCCGAACTCTCCTCCTATGATACGTTTACACATATCAATGCACTCCTGCCATTTAGCCTGGCCGATCCATACCTCTGCATTCAGATAGAGACGCACCAATAAGGATGCCGCAGCAGCTTTCGTGAACTGTCCCTGCTGGCTACCATTTCCAGATTGTCCACTCTTGGAAGGTAAAGCTGTCAGACAGTAGTCTTTCAATTCACTCTCGATGAAATCGAACATCACCTGCGGAGAAACTTGTTTCCGGTTTTCCGGCAGTTCGTTCACTGCCTGATCCGACGTGGTCGTTAGAATGCAGTTGCGATGTGTATTCAACAGACGAAGATAGCCCCAGGCACGCATACAACGTAGCTGCGCTTTAAAACTTTCAAATTCACTGTCGCTTAAACCAAAATTAGACGGGTTCAACTGTGCCAAGTCATCCAATACCATATTGCATTGACCAATGCCTACATAAAAGTTGTCCCATTCACTCAACCAGTCCCCTTGATTAATATCGTCATATTGATGACGATGATACATTTCCCACAGTCCTCCATCGTACCACCAAGTACCACGAGTAGGAGTAATCAGCTGGTCCGCCGGTAGTTCTTCATTCTCATGACGTATCCAGATACAGCAGTACATGTGTTCAAAAGGACGGAAGACAGCATTGATAACATCCTGTTTCGTGTTATAATAGTTCTTGGACATCACCTGGTCATACACCGTTTCCGACAGATCAGTACAAGACGGTAGGCCTAACACTGTACCTGCCATCATACCCAATCCTATAATATATTTTGTTATTCTCATAATTGTTTTTCTTTTAAAAACTTACTTGTAAACCTAAAATAAACTGGAAAGCAGATGGATAATAGTTGTATCCTCCTCCGAAAGTACCCGGTGTCAGTCCATTCACTTCGTATGTAGAAGGATCTACACCTGTAAATTTCGTAAACGTATAAAGATTGTTAGCTGTACCGAACAAGCGTATCTTTTCGATGTACTTCTTATTCAGGTTCATTGTATATCCTAAAGTAATGTTGTCTATCTTCAGGTAATCACCCGGCTCGATGAAATAGTCGGTAATCACATTCTTACCTGTTGTGATATGTGCATTCTTCGAATAAGCGGTGGTCAACTGATTGGTACTCATACTCTGTAATCCGAAATAGAAATCGTGCACGTTAAAAATGTCAAATCCGGCAGCACCGCGAAGAGCAACAGTCAAATCGAAGTTCTTATAAGTGAAATTATGCGTCATAGAACCGGTGAATTTCGGCAAACCGTTTCCGGTCACTGCTTTGTCTTCTTCCGTACCCTGGGATACAGGGATTACATTTCCCTTCTTGTCATAAATCAACCAGTCACCCTTTTTATCCACTCCCGCATAACGGTATGTGAAGTAGTTACCGATACGCTCTCCCTCTTCAATCCGCTGCAAATATCCCGGATTATTGGGGTTTGCCATGTTACAGGTGGAGTAATATTTCTGTCCCTTGTACACATCATTGGAGAAACTGACAAACTTGTTATTATTGGTAGCACCTACTAATGTGAAACTATAAGTAAAGTCTTTTGTCCGAACAGCATTGACAGTTATATCAAGCTCGAAACCGGTATTGCGCAATGTACCTACATTGGCATAGATGGTAGAGAACAAATTGGGCGGAACCGATACGGAATAGCTACCGAGCAAATCGCTTTGTTTACGGTGGAAATAGTTAAATGAACCGGTCACTTTGTGTTTGAAAAGCGAGAAGTCCAAACCGATGTTCTGGTTGTGTCCCTTCTCCCAACGAAGTTCCGAATTGACATTCTTACTCGGTCCCCAAACATGGAAGTTGTTACCCCCATACTGATACCAGCCATAAGCCTTATAAGTAGCCAAAGACTGGTAGTTACCTATTTCCTGATTACCGGTTACACCATAGTCATAACGCACTTTCAAATCGTCAATCCATGAAAGTCCTTTCATAAATTTTTCATCCGAGATACGCCAGCCGACAGACACAGCCGGGAAATTACCCCATTTATGATTCTCACCGAAACGGGAAGAGCCCTCGTGACGTAAAGAGAAAGTAAACAGGTAGCGCTCTTTCCAGTCATAATTGACACGTCCGAAGAAACTGATTAGTTTATGGTCATTCTTATAAGAACTCATCATGGTTTTCCCTTCTTTGGCTGCTTCCAGACCGGAGCCCAGATTATTATACGTCAATCCATCGGAAGAGAAATCCCAGTTCTCGGCTCCCATTCCCGAACTTACACCGTAATTATAACTATAACCCACCATTGTACGGATTTGGTGATCCTTAATACGTGTAGAGAAGTTAGTCACCCATTCCAGATTGTTATTAGTACTTTTATCAAAATCACGGCTTGCTTTTCCTGTAACGCCCGAATTCACATTAGGACCGTAAGTAGATGGTGTGAACCATCCGTTGAACTTATCCACCTGATACTGGGAAATGGTAACCTGTGATTTCAAGACCATGTTCGGATTTGTAGGATTAAACAACGGCAGCAAATTAACGGCAGCAGTAGCATTCCATTCCAGCAATTTAATCTCCGTACCATTTTCTTCCTCGTTCAATTGTTCAACAATATTCGAGCTATCTCCTCCGGACGGAAAACGATAGTACCCATTAGCTGATTCGGGATCATAAACCGGCATCGTCGGATTATTCTTAATAACGCTACCATACACACTGGCTGATTTGTTCCGGTCGATGACACGGGGAGTCATGTTGGCAGCAAACGTAAACAGGCCATCTTTCGTTGTGTGACTGATAGTGGCACGTGCACCATATTCCCGACGGTCGGAACGCAAGTCGATTCCCTGCGCTTTACGATAATCAGCTGTCACACGATAATTGGTCCTCGCATTACCTCCGGAGAAGGTTAACGTGTGCATGTGTGTCACTCCCAAACGGGTAACGGCATCAAACCAGTCTGTACTAGCTCCCATATCGGAAAGTGGATTAGACACCGTACGATAAGCACGATATTCCTCCGCATTCATGATGTCCAGCTCTTTCTTTGCTTTATTGAAAGTGACAGCAGCACTGTAAGTAGTATGCACTTCCCCGTCACGGGTTCCTTTTTTCAGATTCACAAGGATTACACCATTGCTACCGCGTGTACCATAAATAGCGGAAGCGGCACCGTCTTTCAACACATCGATCGATTCAATATCGGCAGGATTGATATTTGTCATATCCCCTCCCGGCACTCCGTCTACAACAATCAACGGACCCAGCCCGGCATTACGCGAAGATATACCACGAATCTGGATACTTCCCGTACTGTTCGGATCGGCCAAAGCCGTATTGGAAACAGACACACTGGATACTTTTCCCTGCAACAGCATGGAAGCATCAAGACTGGAGATTTGATTCAGGTCTTTCGCACCGACATGCGAAATAGCCGAGGTCATTTCTTTCCGTTTCATCGTACCATAACCCACCACTACCACTTCATTCAAAGCAGTGGATTCTTCTTTCAACACGATTTTCAGTAATTGCCGGTCTTTGACAGCCACTTCTTGTGTTTCATAACCGATATAAGAGACTTTTAAATGTCCGTTCTGCGGGGTATTCACCTGGAATTTACCGTCGATATTGGTAATGGTGCCTTGTTTTGTCTCTATAACTACCACCGAAGCTCCGATGACAGGTTCCCCCTTTTCATCGATCACCGTACCGGATATTTTACGTTCCTGCTGCACTTCCCAGGAAGCTCCTCTTGCCTGGATGCCGGAAAACAGCATCAGCAATATACCTAACAGACAGGTACACGTTCTACAATAAATATTTCTCATAAATAGATGATTTTTATATTAGATGATAAAGTTAACGAAGCCCTCTTGCCTGTAATGCCGGAATCAACAAGTCCGGTAAATCCGTTTGTATCATACATACCATCGGATAGATTTGCAAGAGTTCGTCCAGATAAGTCTCGTTCAACGTCCATTCGGACACACTACTGCCACTGGCAGGAAGCATATTCACCGTAGCAAGCATTCCATCATTGATTGAACTTCCCAAAGGAGTGCTTTTCCCATTCGTCAGGTAGCTGTATTGCACGAAGTAGTTACCCGGTAATCCTATCATCGGTTTATGACTTCCTGTCCATGTATACACATGTGCCTTGGGAGTAATACCCAATACTTCTTCCGCTTTCTGCGCACTGTTACAGTAGAAGAATACAGATTCCATCATATCCAGTTTCATCACGATATCCACCACTTGTTGCGAAGTAGCTGTACGCGGAGAGTAGTCAAGATTGTAATAGATTCTACCGCGTCCTGCTTTCAGAAACTCTTCCAGAGTAGGCATCTTTTCATCGGTCACCCGGCCATTCCGGTCTTTCAGGTTGTACTTCTGTATTTCCGCATAGGTCATTTTCGTAATGTCACCCGTACCATTTGTTGTAGCATTGATCGTCTGGTCATGGCAAACCACTACCACTCCGTCACTTGTCACATGAGTATCGCACTCGATCACTTCAGCTCCTGAATCAATGGCATCCTCTACGGAAGAAACAGAATTCTCGGGAACAGTCCTGTCGGACGTATGTGCCCGGTGTGTCATAACCCATACTTTTTTATTGTCCGGCTCTCTGAATTGCTTCATCGCCTCCGTCAACGACAACAGATTATAGATACGGATTCTCTTCTGCACCTCATACTGACCTGCCGTAACGTGTAACGTGTAGTCACCACTTTGGGTATAGGCATAAGTGATAGGGGTGGCAGCTTTCCCCTCCTTGACCGTCCCGTCACCAAAATCGACAGTAATATCGGTATTTCCATCAATGTTGTTGAATTTGACCTCTACCACCTCTTTCAGCATGGCACGAGTACTTACTTGCAGGTAAGGATTCTTTTTCACAGGATCGTCGTCAGAGCAAGCGTTGCAAACCATTCCCAGTAGAATAGCCCAACAGCATAACCAGCTTATAGGCTGGCGTTTTGTTCTTCTTCCTTTTTCCGGAACAAAAAAATGCAATAATTCATTTTTCATTTGTATTTCTATAAAGGTTAGTTAATAAAAAAAGGAACTCCCGAAGACGGAATCAGTTCGTTCCGTTCGGTTATGACAAAAATAGAGGGAAATGCCCCGATAAAAAATAGCAAAGGGAATATAAGTGGAAATATACAATCCACTCAAAGAAATAACTACCTGATAATAAACACATTAAGACTTAACAAGCTCACATTAAAAGGTAGATTCGGCACAGATTTTATTAACGGATTTTTGCCACCAAATCTTCAAAATCATCTCGTGAAACACGTGCTTTGGTCTTCACTCTTGAACGATAATTATAGATCGTATTCACCGAGTAATGCAGAAGTTCTGCAATCTGAGAACTGTCTTTTATTCCTAAACGTATCAAAGCAAAAATACGCAGTTCGGTGTTCAGTAATTCATCCGGTTTCAATACGATTTGTTCTTCCGGTAATAATAAGGCATTAAGAGATTCCACGAAATTAGGAAAGAGATGCAGGAAAGCGGAATCAAAGTTCGCATATAATTCTTGTACTTCAACGGTTACAATGTCATTACTAAGATGTGTCATTTTGAGTAATTCTGCCACTTGTCCGCGTTGCAGTTTCTTATTTACCAACTTTCTGTACGCTTGCAAACGGTCTACATATACAGAGCACAATTTGAAGAAACGGGCAATATAGGCTTCTTTAATAAGATTGGACTCGGAAAGTTCCAGATTGGTAGAACGAAGATGACAGTTCACTTCCTCGAGTTCTTCATTTAACGAGAAGAGCCGTTCGTTTACTTCCTGCAGTCCTTTTTTGGCGATGGAAAGGGCCTTCATCTGTCGGTAGATATAGATTAATGCAATCACCAATAACAACGCCAACAAGGCTACGCACGTAATATAGATCAGTAATTCCCGATTCTGTTGCTTGATAATATCCTGATAATTCCCGTTAATCATGGAAAGCGGAGTGATATTCATCCAGCTCCGCAACCGCGTTTTATAGAATTGTGATATTTCCCATGAGAAATTGATATAGTCATAGGCACGTTTCAAATCTCCTTTGCTATTCAGTTCCTGTGCCAGTACCATTAAAGAAGATTGCTCCTTAATGGCGGAACGTACATCTGATATAGCTGAAAGTACCAAATAATACAAATGCTCGTCTTTCTTGCCCATGCTCTCAAAAAGGCGGAAACGCTGATAGGCCACTAATGCATATTGAGGGGTACCAAAAGAAGCCTCCGCAAGCCGACGGTCACTGAACTCAAGAGCCTCATCATATTTTCCGGCTTCTCTTAGTTGCGTCTCACGCAACCACAGATATGTAGCCGAAGATGGATCTAAAGTAACCTGCATGGAATCACGGTATGCATGGCTCAATTTAGCATAACGGGAAGCAAACATCTTATAACGGGGTTGTGCCGCTCCTGCTTCGAAATATACATGCTCGTAGCAAGTATAGTAATATCCCAAAAGAGACGATGGCAGTGTCTGACGATCAATCAAGTTAAGTATATCTGCTGCTTCCATATACATTCCAATGGAGGATAACAGATAGGATAGCTCCAATTGAATTTTAAGTTCCCTCTCTTTGTCATTCAACTGGCGGGCCAACAGCATATTTTCATTCAGATAATGGAGTGCGGAATCGGAACTATATGCTTTATATTCAAGATAAATATCATTATTCAAATTATAGCGTTCTACAGAAAAGGGAGATGTCTTTCGTGCTTTTTTTTTCAGCTCATGGAGTTTGTTCTCTTTAATTTGCACATAAGTATCGGCTTCCTTAATCGTTTTATCAAGCACATTCAACAATGAATCCAAGCTTTCACCAGCAAAAGCTGAATGGCAGGAAAAGAAGAGCAAAAAGCAGAGTAGACAGTTCTTTTTCATTAGGCGGATAGACTTTAGTGAGTATGAGATGATAGAGATTAACCGGACAAATGTATAGAAAATCTTTGTAACCTAACTATAAATAGTTCATAAATTAAAGGAACAAACAGTCTATTATAAGGAAAAAACAGGAGCCAGACAGGGTATGTGTTACATTATCATTAATAAAAATGAGTCTTACTCTATCAGACAAATCCATTCCCGGATACATACCTGATGAAAATAAATACCATATTACCAACCGAAGCTCTTACCAATAAAAGTATTATCTTTGTTGCATGAAAAAGTTAGTCATTGTAGGATGTGGACGACTTGCAGAAATCGTTGCGGATGCAGTTGTCAAAGGCTTATTACCAGATTATGACTTGGTAGGTGTCTATTCGCGTACAGCTTCAAAAGCAGCGCACATCGTTCATAAAATGCAGCAACATGGCAAGCCTTGCATTGCTTGCGCCACATTGGAAGAGTTATTGGCATTAAAACCAGATTATCTGGTGGAATCGGCCTCTCCTGCCGCTATGCGGGAATTGGCTTTGCCGGCATTGAGAAACGGAACCTCTGTCATTACCTTGTCTATCGGTGCTTTGGCAGACGAGACATTCTATCAGGAAGTGACAGAAACCGCCAGAGCAAATGGTACACGGGTCTATATTGCATCCGGAGCTACCGGTGGATTCGATGTTTTAAGAACTGCCTCTCTGATGGGAAATACGACGGCCCGCTTCTTCAATGAAAAAGGTCCTAATGGACTCAAAGGAACTCCCGTTTATGATGATTCCTTGCAAACGGAGCAACGTACTGTTTTCTCCGGTAGTGCTGCGGAAGCTATTCGCCTCTTTCCAACCAAAGTGAATGTTACAGTTGCCGCCTCACGAGCTTCTGTCGGTCCGGAGAACATGCAGGTATCCATACAGTCTACTCCCGGATTTGTGGGAGATACGCAAAGAGTAGAAATCAAAAACGACCAGGTGCATGCCGTAGTAGACATTTATAGTGCCACATCGGATATTGCAGGGTGGTCAGTAGTGAGCACCCTGATTAATATCGCTTCACCCATTGTATTCTGACAGATTGGCCAACACTTTTGTGCTCAGGCGGTCAAACGCCTGACGCGTGCGGCCAGTAGACACCTGCATACAACGTACATGCGGATGATCGAGAAGTTGCTCACCCCCCAATGCACCTATCGTGTCACAAAAGCAAAGGTTATCACCTTCCAGCCATTCAGTAAAAGCAGCCTCATCCCATGCCGGCGACAAACCGGTATTGAATAAGATCTTCCGGTTACCCATCTGCTTAAATTCCTCTTCGTGCAACAGAATCGTATTTTTATTAAGGCAACAACAAATGACTTCACTCTCTGCAAGGAGTTTCCCCAATGACAAAAAGCGATATCCTTTGGCAGTAGCTGCTTCTTTCTCACTGCGGGCATAATATGAAATATCAGCACCAAAGAACTTCAAAGCGTCCGCTATCATGCCGCCCGACTTACCCAGTCCGACTATTCCGACTTTCAATCCGGTGATCTCACGAGGCAACTCCTCCCACGATTCCTGCCCAAAGCCGTGCAAACAGCGCACCAACTCACTGACTACATATTCCACTACTCCCTCGTCACCATAATCCCGAATACCTGTCACCGTGATACCCCGTTCATTAGCATAGCGAATATCGACATTGGCACTTTCGGGAGAATAGAGTGAACAACACATTCCAATGTATTTCACATTCGGACAACACTCGAGTACATACCGGTTGATACGGGAGGTATAACTCAAAAGCACCGCATCAGCATCTCCGATACGGGCAATGATTTCATCATCATTCGCGGGTATGTCAGGATACATCACCACCTGACCGGCAAATGAATACAACGCTTTTTCGGCCGACGGAACCAGACTGACCGGCTCTATAGCTACAAGTTTCTGAAACATCGTTTTTTTATTTTAGATTATTCGCGGTTAAGATAACCAATTGAAGAATAAACACTTTGCATAATTTGAGGAATTGAGAGATAACAATTTGGTAACTGTGCGCATTTTAGCGATTTGCAGAGTTGTATCTTCAAGTAACTCTTTCGAATACAAAAGTAACAAAATTCTCTCAGGAAACAAACTCACGACCAGTTTTTATACAATTCGACAGTAAAAAAAACTCCGTTATTCGATAATCTTCCTTTTGACAGAGGACAGCTTTCCTAAGTCATGCGGAGTAAATTGTATAAAGCAAAAGGATCCCTGCAATTTGACAGTAGGGACCCTTTTTGCAAGTTGGGCGGAGATATATTTTGTAATCTGCCAATGGCAGAGCGTTTTTAATCGACTACTAATTAAGATATAATCTTTTTACGACAACATATGTCGTCTACCGCATCAGGCATAAAATTGGATTTCCCAAAATAAATCAGACCGCCTCGAAGTTCAACTTCGGGAAAGGCGCGGATTACTGCTGCGCAAAGGTGATGCTATTCCATCTCATGAGTTGGCCGTTGGGCATCATAAGCCATTCGTTGTCGCTGAAGACTTTGGGGGTGGCATTGCCACCCTGCTTCTTGTCGGCGTTCAGCACGAGGTCGCACTTGGCGGGATTGAATGCGCTATCTCCGTAATGACTGTCTCTGTTGTGAAAAACGGCGGTGCGCTCTATACTGCTGCGACCATCACTTATGTCAACGAAATCTCCGGCTGCGGTAGCTTCTATCCGGGTGAGAGCTTTGCAGCCCGATACGATATAATTGCCGAACTGGGTACACTTCGGTATTTTGAGCGTTTCGAGGCCCGTGCATCCGTAGAAAGCCTCCTGGCCTATCGCAGTCACATTATCCAAAGCGAGCGTCTCCAATGAAGTGCATCCCCAGAATGCGTTTAGATTAATCCAGGTAACCTGCGAAAGATTCACCGTAGTCAGCGCAGCGCAACCTGAAAAAGCACTACCTCCGATTACCTTCATATCACCGGGCAGCGTCACCTCCTGCAAGGCGGTGCAATTCGCAAAGGCGACATCGGGCAGAGTTGGCGTTCTACCCCAGTCCGTCACTCCGGTGAGGTCGCATTTCGTGATTTTTTTATTATTGATAAATGTACCCCAGTTACCGCCAATTCCTGTTTTGGAAAGTTCGCCCGTCAGCTTGATTTCGATGAAGCCTGCGGCGACGGCGGCACGGATGGTTAGCTGCGCTTCGTCGGCAGTCATGAAGGTCATGTCGATGTTGCCGGAAGTGGGGGGTGTGAAATTCTTCCGGCGCAGCTTGATTTGATGTTCCGCCGCCGGGTCGAGGTAAAGCTCGAAGTTGTCGTCGTACTTCTGATGCGGCTCTCCATAGAGGCTGACCATTGACTCCGGATTCACTTTCAGACGGTCGCAGTCCGCCTGCGTCAGTTGGTAACCACCGGCACCTTGGGCGATGGAGGTTACACCGGTCATGGTGAGAAGGAGTTGCACATCACCCGTGAGGGCTTTCGGAACGGAGATAAGGGGATGGGAGGCGGCCGGGTCAAAATTGCGGCCTAGGTCTATGTAAGCCCCGGCAGCGGTCTTTCCCCCGTTCAGCACGAGGGTGGCGCCATTCCAGACGCTTACACAGTACGAACGGTCTGTCGTGTAAGACAATTCGCAGCCGTCGCCCAGCTCCAATGCCGCTTTCTCGCCGGAAGCCAGAATCATGTTTTCATATTGCCCGTTCAATGCCACGTCTTTGCCCAGCGTAATCCTGCCGTTGAGAACAGCTACCGCGGAGTTCATACCTTGTCGGACCAGATTGATATTGGTGAGTTCGATATAAACGGCATCGTCGTCGGGGCTGGAATTGCCGAGGCGGTAGTAGCTGTTGGCGGTGCTTTCCCAGGTGATGGTGTGGCCGCCGCCGTCTATCTTGAAGTGGCCGCTGCCGTTTATGGGAGGGGTGTCGTAGTCACCTCCCGCAGGTATCGTGATGTTGCCGCCCAGCGTAATGAGTGTCGGGGCATCGGCCGAGGTGCCGCCCGTCTGCAGGGCGTCGAGCAGGGCGTCGTAGGTGGTGACGACGATACCTTCCGGCACGGGATCCGTTACCGGATCGTCCTTGCTGCACGAAGCAAAGACTACTGTTGCACATAGCACTAACAAAGAAAAAATCTTTTTCATGTTGTTTTATATTTGATTAATATTCATGGGAAAACAAAAAAAGCGCAGAGCGGTTTATGCCCTACGCAGCAAAAATATAATGAAAATTTTGGATGATGGGTGCACGTTTACGCATATCTGCCGTCGAAACGTGCAACACAAGTGTTTTTTTGTGGATTTATTGTATGTTGGAACAAGCTGTATCGCCAAATATACAACAGCTTGGAGGTGTTATCTATTTTTGTACTCGGTAAAAGATCCCCCTGTTATCTCCCGGAAGATTTTACAGAAATGGCTTTTGTGGGCAAAACCCGAAAGCTCGGCAATTCTCTCCATTGTATAATCCGGATGTTTCGCCATTTGCTCTGTGGCGTATTCTACCCGTTTATTGTTCACCCAACGTTTGAAACTCACCCCGTAAGTCGAATTGATGAATACAGATAGTTTCCGTTCCGGGATATGCAGAGCCTCGGCATAGTCGCCCAGCACAACACCCTGCTGGAGATACAATAATAGTTTTGCCATTTCATCTTCCAGTTCCCTGTCTCCTTCACTCTCCTTTGCCGGCTGCGACTCTTCCTTCTCCTCTATCGCGGGCAAAGCCTCATAGTAAAGTTTGTATTGGTAGTTGATATACCTCACTCCAAAGTCAAAGTAGTACACTGTAATCACCACCGTGATTATTCCGTCGAATAACGGGGCAGGAAATATACTGAACACCAGAACGGCAATACCGATGCAGGCAGCCTCGTAGAACAGTCTCGAAGCCCACCGGAATTCATATTTGTCGGTGTCGGAGAAATAGTTCTCAATCTTGGCCATATAATTCCGTTGCTCACGCCGGAATAAACGGACGTAAATCACGATCTGTGTCAGATAAGTAGCCGCAAATACAGTTCTTAACAAAAGAACCGGATTCGTGATATTCGCTATATACTCATCCACCGAATAGATCCTCACATCAGGAAATAGAAGTATCGTTAATAGATAGAGTCCCACAAAAAACAATGTCGGGCAGAGGTGTCGCAAAATATTTCGCCGGCAAACGTATGGTGAATGAAAAAGTATCAGTACGATAAAAGTAAAAAGCGCCGCCTGCAACTGTGCCGCAACGAGCACAGGCATTGCAAATATCTCGGCAACACTCTCCTGCACCCTGTTGTAAAGGATAAGCGCATTGCACAGAGCCACGATAATCGATGCAATACCCAGGAATCGTTTGGCATTGCGGTAGTGCGGGTTTATCAGCTGTGGGGCTGTTTGAATCAACAGCAGAGCCATCCCCATCGTCAGACAACCGAAGATATTGAAGTAGTATATGATATCCAACATATTATAGTCTGTGTTATCGGTCAAACAACATTCGGACGAGAAATCCACTGTAAGTCTGTTTCATAGACACCTCATCACCGTTTTACCTGTATTCACAGCCAAAGGTACTGTATTTTTTTAGCCATACATCATACTTATACCACATTTTGCACTGATTCAATCCATTCGGGTAGATACTACCTCTTCATTTCTCTGTTCTGTTCCCAATCTCCAATCTTGTACGACAAAGATTTCCATCGATATTCCGTTAGATTTCACTACTCGCCATCCGGTTCCTTTCGTGGCGGTGCAATGAAATGCATCTGATTACCCCGTCCCTCTCGCTTGATAATGCCTTCGGCTGCAAAAGATTTAAGATCGTCCAATGCAGTATTCTTCAGGCGTCCTGTAAGTTGCGTATAAGTGGCTCTTGTGATGAAGCCATGCTCTCCGATATATTGCAGGACGAGTTTCTTCAGATTGTCTCTGTCCCACTTACGCGAAGTGTTGAAATCGACACACTTTCTACGCTCCAAATCTCCGCGAATACCTACACGCATACTCTTGGAAGCACGGAAATTCACCCCGTTGAAAGCTACGGATTCAGAACGAATATCATTCTTATTTGCTACCAATCGGGAAGCTTTCACTTTGGCTGAAAAGAAACCGAACTCTCCCAATTCGACGCGGTATCCTTCACCCAGATATTGCAATACATCGTCTTTCAGTTCCATCAGGATACCTTCTATCACTCCTTCCTTAAATCCGGTTCTCTTAGCAACACCACGGATCAATCGTTCTGCCGGAATCGTTCCACTGTAGACAATGTCGGCATACATTGTTTCCGTTTCTCCTTCCTTAGTAGTCAAGGCAGGCTTCTTCTTTAAATTGTAAAAGGCCATAATCTTATTGTTATATTTAAGACTTTTCAGTGCAGAGAATAAAGATTTTCAGTGCAGAGATTTATCATTGTTTATGCACTCGGGTAGTTGTCCGATTGTAACGGGACAATAGTCACTTTGTAAACAGCCTAATGTCACCTTATAAGGTGATATTTATCACTGCATAAGGTGACCACCTGTCTTTACAAGGGTAAAAAACAGTAAAGATACAAAATTAATTAGCGGAAAGCAAGAGACGGCACAATAAAGCTCAATATATGATTGTAATATGATTGCAAAATAAAATTCATCTGCCAACTACCGGACATCGGTTTCTCTTTATTTATTCACATAGATTTGTTGATTTCTAAATTATTTCAGTACATTTGCCCGACCTACTTCTATTGCAGAAAGGATGAAAATAGACGAAATACAGTGCATAAAAGAACTACGCAACGGCTCCTACCAGGCTTTTACACAGATTTATGAAGCCTATGCCGACCGACTTTACAGCTTTGTTCTTAAACAACTAAAAAATCGTTCCCTGACACAGGATATTGTTCAGGATACCTTTTTACGCCTATGGGACAACCGTAACCAGTTGAATAGCTTCGGCAATCTGCAAGCCTTTATTTTCACTATTGCCAAACATCAGGTAATCGATTATTTCCGCAAACAAGTCAACGAACTGCAATTCGAAGACTTTATGGAGTATTGCGAGAACCAGGCAACTGACGTATCGCCGGAAGATATCTTATTGTACGACGAATTCCTGCAACAACTTCAACAATCGAAGAAAGTTCTGTCACAACGGGAACACGAGATTTATGAATTAAGCAGGGAGAAACATATCCCCATCAAGCAAATAGCCGAACAACTGGATCTCTCCGAACAAACGGTGAAAAACTATCTGACTTCCGCCCTGAAGATTCTTCGCAGCGAAATGATGAAATATAATATTCTCTTTATTTTCTTCCTGTAACAAGAATAACACTTTCAGTAGGAATAATTAAAACTCCACAAAACTCTACAAACACCTACTATTCCTAACTTTTTCTATGCTCTACAACATAAAAAAAGTCTAGTACTCCCTTTATGTATTTACGTATAACCTATAGAAACACCAATAATATGAGTCCACAATTTAAAAAGTTATATTGCCAGTACATCGAAAAAGGAATCACCTCTTCCGATATTGGAAAGTTCAGAAATGAACTCAACAACATACCTGACGAAGAGTTATGGAATACCATGATAGATATGGAAAACGACACAGTAGAGATAAAGATGCCTCCTATGATGAAAAAGCAAATTCGAAAGGAACTACAACAAATCATTTGGAGACGCCGTTGGCTGCAATATATGAAATATGCTGCCATTATCGCTATCATCCTATCATCCTCTTTTGGACTTTATACATGGATGAATAACCCGGAAAGTCAAATGGTTGCTGTAACAGTTAGAGCTGGCAGTAAAGCAGAAATGGCTCTCCCTGATGGTACATTTGTACATCTAAATGCGGCTACAAACCTGGAATATGATGTAAACAACTCCAAGCAACGCCTCGTCAAACTATCAGGAGAAGCCTTTTTCGATGTTGCCAAGAATCCCGATTGCCCATTCAAGGTAATAATCAACGATCTGCAAATTGAAGTAGTAGGAACTTCATTCAATGTAAAGACCTATAAAAAAGACATTGTAGAAACGTCTTTACTTAGCGGACGAATCAGAATATCAGGTGGTTCACTTCCCCATGAATATACGCTTTCACCTGGACAAAAGGCAACCTATTCCGCTATGGACAGAACACTACGAATAAGCAAAGCGGATGCCCATGTTGAAGCCGGATGGAGAGATAATTACCTCATCTTTGAATCCACACCATTAATTGATGTAATAGCCCAGATAGAACGATGGTATGGGGTGGAAATCAGATTGCATCATAAGCAAATCGCACAAGATTTACTATCGGGATCTTTCCGAAACGAAAGTATACAGAATGTCATAAGATCCTTAAGCATACAATACGGATTTAAGTACGAGATACATAAAGATATAATAACTATTTACTAATTTAAAAGAAAGGAGCTTATGGAAAACACATAGTAGTTAAAATCAAAAAAGAACAACCAAAGAATCGCCCAATCCTTTGGTTGTATGGAAGTCGATAAAATTTTATACATCAAAACATTATCAACTATGAATATCACAAAGTTAACATTTTTATTGAGAAGGAAACTGCGGAACAGCCTTATTTTTAGAAACTTTACCATTTTATCCGCTGCTATAATTTTATTCCCTTCGGGAGTGTTTGCCCAAGAAGGAAATGTGTCCATTCATATCAAAAATGGCACGGTAAAAACTTTCATGAAACAAGTAGAACAGCAAACGAGATATACTTTTGTATACCGAAATCATGTTCTTAACGATCAGACTAAAGCGACAATTAGCTGCACAAAGAAACCTATCAGCGAAGCGCTCTCACAGGTATTTACTCCTTTGAATATATCTTATTCATTTACCAACAACACCATCGTATTGGTAAAGCAGGAGACAGAACAAAGAAGTAATGAAAAGAGAGCGATTAAAGGAACCGTACTAGATGAAAGTGGAATTCCTATTATTGGCGCCAATGTCATGCAAGGAAAAGGAACCGGAGTCATTACAGATATTAACGGAAACTTTACCATTGTAGCAGATCCTAACCAACCACTAACAGTATCTTATATTGGATTTGACTCACAACAAGTGAAAGCCGGCAATAAAAACAATCTGAAAATATATTTGAAAGAAAGTAGCATTGCATTAAATGAGATAGTTGTAGTCGGCTATGGCTCCCAGTCCGAAAAACTAGTAACTACTTCTATCAGTAGCCTGAAAGTGGATGATCTGGACCAAGGCAGTGACTACAATGTAGCTAAAATGCTGCAAGGTCGTACTCCTGGTGTAAATGTAGCCTCTGCCAGCGGTACCCCCGGTGAACAACCGAGTGTACGGGTACGCGGTATTGCATCCATCACAGGTAACAGCACCCCATTGTATGTGGTCGATGGAGTTCCCAGTGAATCAATGCCTATGCTAAACCCCAACGACATCGAACGCATGGACGTATTGAAAGATGCTTCAGCTGCTGCCATCTATGGTTCGCGAGCTAACAACGGTGTTGTCATCATCACCACAAAATCGGGGAACACCAACAGTAAAACACGCGTAAATGCCAGTGTACGCCACAGCCTTGGATGGATTGCCAACGATATACCAATGGCAAATGTAGCAGAATATACTCGTACTATGCAAGCAGCCGTAGATAATTGGAATGTGCAGAAGAAGGACACAAAATCATTCTTTATCCCCGACCGGATTACCGAAACAGACTGGCTCGGACTCATTCAACGTGATATAGCACACTCTACTACGGCATCTATCAATCTCTCGGGAGGTAATGAGAAAACTACCTTTTTCACCTCTGTGGGATTTAACGACCAACAAGGTATCATCCGTACCAGCGGATTCCAGCAAACCAACCTACGGGCAAAATTTACTCATCAGCTGAACAAATGGTTTAAACTGAATCTGAATCTCACAGGATCTTACAGCCGTTTCGATAAAGTGGAAGAGTCATCTACCAGTTTGAAAGTGATTCGTACTGCCCGTGAAGAACAACCATGGATTGGAGCTTATCGGGAAGATGGAGGCTATACAGTGATGTCAACAGAATTATGTCGTCATAATCCCGTTATGCTGATTAATGAAGAAGACTGGACTGTACATAAGAAACAAGGAGTAGCTGCCCTTAGTTTTGATATTACTCCTATCAAAGGACTCAAATACACCCCCTCATTCAGCATATACGGTATTCTTGATGAAGAAAAGAAAACAATTTCAGAGAAACATGACGCACGTTCCAAAAATGCAGGATGGGGCGCACTTAGCGAACAGAAAAATGTAAGTTACCGATATGTTATAGACAACGTAATTTCGTATGAAAATAGTTGGGATAAACTAACTTATTCAGCAATGCTTGGTCACTCATACGAAGAGTATAATTATGAAACTTTTGGGGCTTATAGTGATAATTACGCAAACGGTGCTTATCCTTCTTCCAGCTTCGGTCTGATAAATTCCGGTTCTAACATCTACGCAGGTAGTATCGGATATAATGCATATGCACTCGAATCTTATTTCGGACGTGCCGCCCTGAATTGGGATAATCGCTATATCTTAAATGTAACGATGCGTCGTGACGGTTCTTCACGTTTCTCAAAAGATAAACGTTATGGAACATTTCCTTCTGCTTCTTTCGCGTGGCGGATTATCAACGAACCTTTTTTCCCTAAAGGCACGCCACTGAATGACTTAAAGCTACGAGCCAGTTGGGGTAAGACTGGCAGTATGGATGGTATCAGTAACTGGGCAGCTATGTCATTAGTAACTTCGGGAGGAAATTCCTATAATGGTTCATCCGGTTTTAAAATCGGAGCAGATGCTGCGGATCTTATCTGGGAGAAAGCTAATCAGGTGAATGTCGGAATCAACGCAGAGCTATTCAACGGACGACTGGCGCTATCTGTAGACGGATACTATCAAAAGACAAGCGGATTACTTTATAATATCAGTACACTTGCTACAACAGGATATACTACCCGGACAGCCAATATCGGCTCGCTGGAGAACAAAGGATTGGAAGTGATGGTGAGCGGTAAAATATTCGATGGTCCTTTTAAATGGGAGCTTGCTACTAACCTCTCCTATACAAAAAACAAACTATTGTCATTGGATGGAGTACTTGATATGAAAATCAACGGTGGTGGTGCCAATACCGGTAAAGTAATGCATGCTTTAATGGTAGGTAAACCGGTTAGTGCTTTCTATATGTTGCGTCAGGATGGTATTTATCAAACCGACCAGGAAGTACCAAGCAAACTCTACGCAAAAGGAGTACGTGCCGGTGATTGTAAGTACTTTGACTACAACAATGACGGAGACATCACAGACGATGACCGCATGTATGTAGGAAAGGTTACACCTGACATTTATGGTGGTATCACTTCGACTATGAACTGGAAAAACTTCGACTTATCCATTTTCTGCCAATTTGCAGCCGGAGGTAAAATCCTGTCAGCATGGAAAGGCTGCGGGGGAACAGAAGGTACGGAACATCTCGGCTTGGCGTCCAGCAGTATCAAAGGTTACAAAAATGGCACACTGGTCGATTCGGAACAATTCTATAACATATCAAAATATGCCGCCAACCATTACTGGAGGGGAGAAGGAACTAGCAACACTGTTCCACGCCCTACTTTGGCAGGCACGTTCACCGGCGGTTTCGGAAACAATCTTGTTTCTACCCGCTATCTGGAAGATGCTTCTTATTTCAAATTCAAAACCATCACATTGGGATATAGCCTTCCTCATTCTCTGTTGTCAAAAATACATGTAACGGGAGCTCGCATCTTTGTTTCTCTCGACAACTTTTTTACACTGACCAAATATTCCGGATATGATCCGGAATTCTCATACGAAAGTAATCCGACAGGCAACAGCTACGGAGCAGATTTCGGAGAACAAGCCACATTAAAGAGTTTTATCATAGGTGCAAGCATTAACTTCTAAAACTAACGATATGAAAAATATAAAACTATTATTCACTCTGGTTTTAATGACCATAACTGTACTCGGCACGAGCTGTTCTGACTGGCTGGACGACATCAGCCCCCGACATGCAATTCCTCAATCAGCCTTGACGGATGATGATCTCGAAAAGCTATTAAATGGAGTATACGCCACTATGGAAAATTATACATTCACTTTCTGGTGGTTGGATGATATACAAGGGGAAAATTTCAAAGCAGGTCCTGGAGGAGGTCAAATTACAGACCCATGCGAAATGTCTCCCTCGTATACCAATCAGGCAATTAACATTCTCTCCTTTTGGAGAAACTCATTTACAACATTGCATCAGGTCAATTTTCTCGTAGAAACTTATGAAGCTTCCGAAAATAAAGAAAGTGCTCTTATGAAAAAAGTAGGTGGTGTCTCTTACTATTTCCGTGCATTTATTTATTATCGTCTGGCCTCTCATTATGGAAATGTCCCCATCCTGCGTAAACGTTCAAAAGAGGTGGTTCCTATCTCTCCGGAAGCTGAAGTATGGACATTCATCGAAGAAGATTTGGGTAAAGCTATCCGCTTACTGTCAAAAGCAGATTCCAAATGGTACGTATCTTCTGACGCAGCAAATGCACTTGCTGCACGTGTAGCTCTTTTCCAGAACAAGATGACGGATGCTGCAAACTATGCAGAAGCAGTATTAGCTAATTCCAGTTTCTCGCTCGCATCCACCGCTATGGATTTCTCTAAAAATTGGGTTGCAGGAAGTTCAAGTCCGGAAATTATATTTGCCTATGTTAATAATTCAAGAGCATCCAGTCCTCTAAACTTCACATTATACGTTAATGACACGGACGGTTCATGGAATTATGCTCCATCTGATTGGTGTTATAATAGTCTTTTTGCTGATGATAATACTCTTTCACGCAAAGGAGACGTACGGTTAAAAGCCACATTCACCAGCCAAGATGCCAACCGCGTAATCAAATATCCGAATGGAACTTATCAATTGGCGGAAACGTCAGATTATACCTGCACACCGGTAGTAATCTCCCGTATTTCAGAAATGTATCTGATAAAAGCCGAAGCTCTCGGAAAAACGAACGGAGCCGCCGCATTAGTGGAATATATGAAAAAAAGATATACTACCGCTCCAAGTGAAGCAGCAATCAAAGCTCTATCGGACAAAGAATATCAGACATTGATCTTGGACGAACGCCGTCGTGAATTTTATGCTGAAGGCATGCGCTGGCAGGACATCAAACGTACAAATCGCTTAGAATTGCTAGAAACACTTGATGGTCGTACTTATCTGATGTATTATCCGATTCCTCAAGATGAGATTGACATGGCCGGTACGGTAGCCTACCCACAAAATCCCGGATATGCGGGATATACAGGAAATTAATAACAAAACCTTAAATGATTATTATGTGTATGACAACTATTAAAAATAAAGTACGGATATGTCCGTTCATATATATTGTTTGTCTTTTATTATTTGCCGCATGCAGCAACGAAGACAATGCCGGGAAAGACATTCCTTCCGCAACTTTCTCAATCGCTCCCGAAAGAGGGCAAATAGAAGGTGAAATACAATTCACTAACGCATCTTATGGAGGTAGTGGCAACTTTACTTATGTATGGGATTTCGGGGACGGAACGACTTCTACCGAAGAAAGCCCGAAGCACATGTACAATGAGAAAGGTATATTTGTTGTTAGTTTGACCATAACCGACAGCAGTGGAAGATCGAACCTCTACCGGAAAACAATTGAAATTACCGATAAAGTAGTAGAAAAAGGAGACCTCACATTACTATGGACCTCCTCCACTCATTTAGCCAAGTTAGTTTCCAATTCCGCCGCTCTTTCTCCTGATGAAAAAACGGTTTACATCAATAGTAATGACCACATATTACATAGTTATGATGTAACTTCAGGTATTGAAAAATGGTCATTCGACATGACTAATCCATCTTGGGGAGCGCAGGCAACAGGAGGCTCAAACATGACACCGTCTGTAGATACGGATGGTACAATCTACATTGGCACAGGTGACGGAAGCAATGGTAAACTATTTGCTATCAATCCTGATGGAAATAAGAAATGGATTACTTTCAATGATCCGACTACCGGTTTCTGGAATAAAGGTAACGCCGCCAATGCCAAAATGCGTAGTGTGTCACCAGCATTTGATGATAAATATGTATACTGTGGTAATGGGGGAAGCACCGGTTCAATGATTGCGGTAGACAAAACAACAGGAAACCGTGTTAGCTATTTAACTAACGCAGATGGTACCAGCGGTCCTGCCGGAGGTGTTTATGCAGGTCCTGTTATCTCCAAACAAGGAATGATGTATATCATGTGTACCAACTACGGAATGTTTGGTGTAGCAAAAGCTACTATGGCTAAAGATGACAATACTTTCAGCCCATGGGCATGGAGAGCATTTGACAGTGGTTTGAACAGCGGCTGTCATGCATCAATGGCCATAGACAATGAAGGAAATGTATATGGCATGATTTATACATCTGATCTGACTACTACCATCTATTCCGTTGCCAGTGACGGTAGTGTACGTTGGACTACCCCTATTGAGAATACCGGCAAACAAGATCAGGGAGGAGTCGTTATCGGCACAGATGGCACTGTATATGCCTCATTGAAAAGTCAGGGAGATATGCCTGGCGGAATTGTTGCATTGTCAGCAGGTGGAACTATCAAATGGCAATATGAGATATCAGAAAGTGTCAGCAGTACTCCTGTTATTGATAAGGATGGACATATCTTGTTCGGTACGGAACGTGGTAATTTCTATATCCTTGACGCAAATGGTACTGACGCTATTGCCGTACTTGATGTGGCCGGAGCAATTGCTAACAGCGAAAGTGCTTATGCATCCGAATGGGCTGCAACACAAGGCAAATTCTGGAGTTCACCGGTAGTGGATGCAGACGGGACTATCTATGTGGCCATTACTAACACTCAAGATGAATCGAAAAGTTTATTAGTGGCCCTGTCATCCAAATATGTGAAAGGATTACCAACAACAGGCTGGCCGATGCGTGCAAAAGACGCTCAACACACTGCTACAGTAAAATAATTCAAATCAAACAGGATAGGTTATTTCGATAACCTATCCTACATTATCTAATAAATAAAATAAAAAGACTATGAAGAAAGTATTTTTTCTTTTGGCAATCATCTTACTTGTATCCGGGCAAGTGATGTGTACCAGTTGCGGCTCTTCCAATGATGAATATGAAAACAAAAATCAGCCGACTCCTCCGGATGATAATGAAGACCCGGAGGACCCAGGTGAAGAACCTGACACTAAAAGTTTAACAACCGACTTAAAGAATCTTTCCGGCAACACAAGTCTGAAAATGTGGACTTGCGCTCATCGTAGCAACACCTATAAGGGAATACGTGACGGAATTCCTGAAAATTCTATTCCCGCTATCCAATATGCAATAGAAGTCGGTGCCGATATGATTGAAATAGACCCTAGAGCTACTTCTGACGGAGTAATCGTAAATATGCACAATACAACCATTAATGCTACAACAAACGGAACTGGTGCTGTAGCCAATATGACTTATCAAACTCTTTATCAATATTTTTTAAAAGGTTCTAAAGGTATCACTGAATACAAAGTGCCTACACTTGAGGAAGTATTGGATGCTGCGAAAGGCAAAATCTATGTTTGTGTCGATGTAAAAGAGAAGGGTCTTTTAGGTAAAATCATTAAAACGGTTGCAGAAAAAGGGATGATCGACCAGGTTTGCTATTATACTGGTTCCAGTACATCATATATTGAAGAAATGAATACTATTAACCCTGGAGCCATTCCTTTTCCATGGGTATCCACTGCGGCAGAAGTAAAAGTCCTCGCCAAATATTACAGTAAAGTACAAATGGTACAATTCGGAATAGACAATGCATCTCTCACTGAACTAATGGGAGCTATTAAAGATGCCAAGTTAGTAGGTTATGCCAATCATTTAGATTGGGATAGCGACCTACTGAATAGTAAATATTCGCACCTTCAAACTTTTATAGATAACAAAATAGAAGTTGTGCAAACTGATTACTCTGATCTTGTCAACTCTTATTTAAAAGAAAAAGGATTAAGATAACTTTATAGGATAGTTTTTCATAGGTACCAAATATAGATCAAAACATTTTATTTAAGAAAAGCACGTATGACAAGGAAAATTATATTTCTATTATCAGTTCTTCTGGTTTCATTATCTGCTGAAGCAGAATCCAGAATTGATAAACTATTGAGGAATCTTCACGACAAGAATTCTCAATATGTATTTGTTATAGCTCACCGCGGCGACTGGAGGAATGCTCCGGAGAACTCCATACAATGTATAGAGAATGCCATCGCTATGGGAGCAGACATGGTTGAACTTGACATTCAGCAAACCAAAGACAACAACTTTATTTGTATGCATGACGCAACGCTAGACCGCACTTCAACAGGAAAAGGCGCCATTAAAAACTATACGACAACAGAACTAAAACAATTTGTGCTGAAAAGTGGAAACGGTATAAAGACCCGCCGATCCATACCCACTTTAGAAGAAGCGTTAATGACATGTAAAGATCGTATTCTGGTCAATATAGATAAAGGCGGAACATATATAAAGGAGATTCTTCCCATCATTCGAAAATGTGGAATGGAAAAACAAGTGATTATAAAAGGAAGGTATCCTGTCGAGAAAGTTCAAGAGGAATATGGAACCAATACCAGTATGCTCTATATGCCTATCATTCATTTATGGAAAGAAGAAGATATAAAAGCGACCGAAAGTTTTATTAAAGACTTTACGCCAATAGCCTATGAACTCTGCTTCAAAGACGAACAGACTTCAAATTTAAAGGTTATTGATAAAATTGTACAATCTGGTAGCCGGGTATGGATGAATACTCTATGGGATAGTCTATGCGGTGGACATGATGACGAAAACGCCCTATTAGAAGGTAAAGATAAGCATTGGGGATGGATACTGGAACATAAGGCAACTATGATACAAACTGATCGTCCCCAAGAATTAATCAAATACTTAGAAGATAAAGGTTTAAGGAAACTATAAAATACCAACAGCAACTTAACACATTTGCAAAAGAAAAAGGCCAATTCACCCCCATGAATTGACCTTTATTTTTTCTATCTGTCTCTGTTATAATCTTTCATTCCTGTTATTCAGCCTTGAATTTGATCTTCAGAATCTTACTGATAGCCGGTTTATATTTCTTCAACATTCGGTCGAATCCCAAGTCATTCGGATGGGTCCCATCTACAGTCCCCTCATGGTCTGTTCCCAAGAATTGATCTTCTTTTATGAAATACAGGTTCTTGACATTCTTCTTTCGCAATACTTCTACCTGTTCAGCGATGGCCTCGTTCTGTCGTTTTACATTCTCACGAGCTTTCTGGTTGAAATTACCTGTTTCACGTATCAATGTCTGTATCACAATAATAGGCGTATCCGGATGCTTCTGGCGCAACGTCATTACAAAATCAACAGTCCGGTCGGTTATCTCTTTGGGAGAAGGATTAGGAATACAATCGAGAATGAAAGCATCCGCATCAATATCCGCCAACATCTCGGCAACTTCTTTCTCCATCTTGCCGTTTCCGCTCAATCCTAAATTGATAAAATTATATCCGCTGCTACGGGACAAACGAGCCGGATAAGCCATCCCGGGACGACTGGCAGATGCTCCCTGCAAAATACTGGACCCGTATACCACTATCTTTTCTTTGAACGGATTTTCTCCTTTACGTATGTGTGCATCAGAAGAAACACCTATTTCCAGACTTTTCAGTTCATCATATAAAGGCAGATATAACAAACATTCTTTCTCTTCCGTACCCATATTATCAACAAGCACTTTTTCCGTAGTCACACCACCCGGTATCCCTACTCCGGCAAATTGCCATTTTCCATCCCGTTTGATATATAAATCCAGACCTTTCTGAGCAACTCTGGTCAGATTGGGTAACTGGTAATTATCAGGAACCATCCATTTGGCTTTTATGACGGGGCTATTCGTTGTAAAAGAGATAGCCAGACCGGCAGAGTTTGTGAATAGTTTCTTCACTGTGGGAGGCATTGTACGATACTTGGCTGTATCTACCCGATGGAAGTATTCGCCTTCGGTAGTTGCTTTGCCTACCAGTAAAAGCTCTTGAGCCGGCACATAGGTAATGTTATCCTTTTGTTGTCCGGAGGCTGTGAAGGGAAGCACCATCAGCCCCAAGCAAACCCAGACATTTCGTATTAAGTTTTTCATAATCAATTTTATATTAAATTTCTTTCGCTACCATCCAGCGCTCTACATTTCGTTTCTCTGCGCTAAACTCTACACCAACTTTTATCACTTGTTGATCCTCTGCCGTATAAGGAAAAGCATAACCTTTTTCTTCAATCTGCTCCATGGCCTGCTCAACAGTCCCATTCAGCTTGAATTCGAAAATATAGATGAACTTCGGGGTTCGTACAACCGCATCTGCACGTCCCCGTGAGCTATGTACTTCTGCCTGCGTGAATTGTCCCATCAGTTTGAATATTAAATATATGATGACTTGATAATGACGTTCAGTCTGGTCATTCAACTCGTAAGGAAAATCTGTAAAGAAAGCTTCAAAGCGGTGCATGAAAGCGTCAACATTGCCTGTACGTAGTTCTTGAACAAACTTACCTATATAAAAGCTTCGTTCTTCATCCGTGACTGCCGTATAAAATGGGAGTAAAAAGTTAAGAAAGCCATAACGTACTTCGTCGTTAGGAAAGCCTAAACGATAAAGTCTAAACTCTCTGTCATAATCTTTAATAGTCAGATAACCACTCTGATAAATCAATGGAATAGGATTTTTCCTATCAGCACGATATTCAGTGAAAGCGGAAGCAGCTGTCTCTATACCATCCATCAGCAAGCGAAGATCATAATCGCTCTCTTTCAATAACTCCACAAGGAAAGTAGGAGTTCCGGTCTGAAACCAGTAATTGCCGAACTCTTTACTAAAAAACGCATTCAGCACACTGAACGGATTGAACACTCCTTCTCCATTAGGATGAAAATGATAGCCGTCATACTGTCGGGTCATTGTTTCTACAACTTCTTCCGTACTCATATCATTCGCTTGTGATAAAGCCGCAATCTCCGGTTCAAAATTAGCAAGAAGTTCTTCGCGGGTGATTCCACAAAGAGTAGAGAAGTCATAATTCAGACTGATGTCATTCAATTGGTTCAGATCACTAAATACACTTACTTGCGAGAATTTGGTGACACCTGTCAGAAAAGCAAAACGAAGATAGCGGTCTGCACTCTTCAACACACCGTAGAAAGCTTTCAAAGTAGAACGGTAAGAATCGAGAAGCGGTTCATTCTGAATAGCCTGTAGTAAGGGCTTATCATACTCATCCACCAGGACTACAACACCCCTGCCTGCTTGTTCGGAGGCACGACGAATGACACCCAAGAAGCGGGAAGACAAAGTGGTTTCATCTTCTCCCCTGCCATATATAGCTTCCCATTGAGTTAACTGGTTACTTAAAATAGCATCCAATCTGTCTGGTGAATCATATTTCTCGGCATTCAAATCCAGATGCAGTACGGGATATTCTTCCCACTTCTTTTCTAATTGTTCCACGGCAAGTCCCGTGAAAAGGTCACGCCGTCCCTTGAAATAGGCTTCAAACGTAGAAATTAACAAACTCTTTCCGAATCGGCGCGGACGGCTTAAAAAAAAAGGTTTACCGATGTTTGCTATAGTCCACATCAATGCGGTCTTATCCACATACAAGTATCCGTCATTGCGGATATCTTCGAAAGTCTGAATCCCGATAGGGAGTTTTCTGCCCGTCACCAACATACAATTTCTACTATTAGATTGTTATCACATACGTATCTGCTACAAAAATACGAATTCTGGCAATGAAAGCAAATCTGTCAATCAATTATTTGTAAATCAACGTAGATAAGTATTCCTCTGCAAACATCTCATTGGCAACTTCCAACAACATCTCTGCTGTTAGCTCTTCTATACGCTTAAAAACAAGCTCGGATGATTCATACTTATGATAATGAAGGAATGTTTTCGCCATCCCTAACGCATTATTCTCAAAGTTATCGGACGCTACTCCGATTTGCCCGATCAACTGCTTTTTCGCTGCCGCCAACTGGGAAGAAGTCATCTTTGTATCGCGCATCCGCTTCAATTCCTTATAGGTCAATTTCAGGCAAGTATCCATGTCATCCACATCCGTCCCGAAATAAATACAGAAAGCTCCCGTATCCGTATAGGAAGTCAGATTGGATTCGACATTATAGACCAGTCCTCTGCGTTCGCGAAGGGACACATTCAGTTTACTATTCATTCCGGGACCTCCAAGGACATTATTCAGCAGATAGAGTGCAGTACGCTTGTCATCATACGCATTATAGCCACGGCTACCGATCATAACATGCGCCTGATGTGTATCTCTGGCCACTGTCAAATGTTCCGGCACATACAGAGGCGGAGGTGTACGGCGATTCTCTACCTTCACATCAGGAATATCCAACAGGTATTTTTCTACCAGACGGATGATTCTCTTGAACTCGTATTGCCCCTGAACAAAAAACACCATATTTCCCGGTTGGTAAAAACGGCGGGTAAACGATAGAACATCTTCCGTGCGAAAACTCCGCAGAAGTTCCGGTTTACCAAGAATGTTTCTTCCCAATGGATGATTGCGGAAGATCATGTCTTCAAAATCGTCAAATATCAGTTCCGACGGAGTATCTTCATACGACTGGATTTCATCGATAATGACCTCTGTTTCTTTTTCTATCTCATGCTGCGGAAAGGTTGAATGAAATACAATATCCCCCAACAATTCAAGCGCACGTTCCAGATGTTCTTTCAGGAAAGCGGCATAGACGACAGTTTCTTCCTTATTTGTATAAGCATTCAGGTCACCACCTACATTCTCCATCCGGTTGAGGATATGCCAGGCTTTCCGCTTCTCCGTTCCCTTAAAAATCAGATGTTCTACAAAATGGGCCATTCCCTGCTCATTCTCTGCCTCATCACGGGTTCCGGCATCAATCGCAAAACCACAATAAGCTACTTTTGAGAGGGTTGGTTCATGGATAATACGCAGGCCATTTGGCAATGTATATTCGTTACCTTGCATCGTTTTATACTTCCTTATTGAATTAATGCCACAAAAATACAATAAAACTTATTGCTGTTTATAGAAAATTGCAGATATTTGTGGACTATAACAGCAACAACGTATATGGAAAAGATAGGAATATTCTGTTCCGCCTCCGATAACATTGACAAAATGTACTTCGAAAGCGCCAGCCAAATAGGCAAATGGATGGGGCAGACAGGCAAAACCTTGATATATGGAGGAGCCAGCCTCGGATTAATGGAATGCATAGCTCGTGCCGTGAAAGAAAATGGCGGTAAGGTCATTGGAGTAGTTCCTGCCAAACTGGAAGAGAATGGCAAGGTAAGCAGTCTGTTAGATGAAGAAATTCATACCCGTAACTTGAGTGACCGCAAAGATATCATAACGGAGAAGTCGGAGGTATTGGTTGCACTCCCCGGAGGCGTCGGTACTCTTGATGAGATTTTCCACGTAATAGCCGCTGCCTCTATCGGATATCACCGGAAGAAGGTCATTTTCTACAATGAATATGGTTTTTACGACGAGCTATTAAAAGCACTCCACACCCTGGAGAACAAAGGTTTTGCACGACAGCCTTTCTCAACCTATTACGAAGTAGCAAACACATTAAATGAATTAAAAGAAAAAATAAACTGATCCTATATGATAGACTCCATCAAACAACTTTTGCAACAGGAAGCACAAGCTGTGCTCAACATCCCCGTAACAGACGCTTATGAAAAAGCGGTGAAACTGATTGTAGAACAAATACATCAGAAAAAGGGAAAACTGGTAACTTCCGGTATGGGAAAAGCCGGGCAGATTGCTATGAACATTGCTACGACTTTCTGTTCCACCGGTATTCCATCCGTCTTTCTGCATCCCAGCGAGGCGCAACACGGGGATTTGGGTATCTTACAAAAAAACGATCTACTCCTGCTGATCTCTAACTCTGGCAAGACACGTGAGATTGTGGAATTAACCCGCTTAGCCCATAATCTGGACCCGGATCTGAAGTTTATCGTTATCACCGGAAATCCGGATAGTCCGCTGGCAAAAGAATCGGATGTCTGTCTAAGTACCGGCAAGCCTGCAGAAGTCTGTGTGTTAGGGATGACTCCTACTACATCCACTACTGCCATGACAGTGATCGGAGATATATTGGTAGTACAAACCATGAAGGAAACAGGATTTACTATCGCTGAATATTCAAAACGTCACCACGGCGGTTATCTGGGAGAAAAATCAAGATCACTATGCGAAAAGTAATCGGTATCGGAGAGACCATCCTCGATATCATCTTTCGAGGTGACCAGCCTTCTGCCGCCGTACCGGGAGGTTCTGTATTCAACGGTATTGTCTCATTGGGACGAATGGGAATAAACGTCGGCTTCATCAGTGAAACCGGGAATGACCGTGTAGGCAATATTATCCTGCAGTTTATGCGTGAGAATCATATCCCAACCGATCATGTAAATGTATTCCCGGATGGAAAATCGCCCGTATCCTTAGCTTTCCTGAACGAGCAGAGTGATGCTGAATATATCTTCTACAAAGACTACCCGAAGCAACGTCTGGATGTTCTGTTTCCGAAACTAGAGGAAGACGACATTGTCATGGTGGGTTCTTATTACGCACTGAATCCGGTTCTGAGGGAGAAGATTCTCGAATTACTAGATCAGGCACGTGAAAAGAAAGCCATCATCTATTATGACCCGAATTTCCGTTCTTCACACAAGAATGAAGCCATGAAACTGGCTCCGACCATTATTGAAAATCTGGAATATGCGGATATTGTACGCGGTTCTTTAGAGGATTTTCTATATATGTATAACATGCAGGATATAGACAAGATTTACAAGGATAAAATCAAATTCTACTGTCCCCGGTTCATCTGTACTGCAGGTGCGGAAAAGGTAGCGTTACGCACTAATCTGGTCAATAAAGATTATCCGATAGAACCATTACAAGCAGTCAGTACTATTGGAGCTGGTGATAACTTCAATGCAGGGCTGATCTACGGATTACTCAAATACGATGTCCGATACCGCGATCTAAATAACTTGAATGAAGAGATCTGGGATAAAATAATCCAATGCGGGAAAGACTTCGCAGCTGAAGTTTGCCGAAGTTTCAGCAATTCGGTTTCGGTGGAGTTTGCACAAAAATACAAGTGATATTACAAATAAGGATTTGGATATAAGTAATTCATCCAGCGAAATCCCTATTTTCATAAAATCCATATTAAGTTAATCTGTCAACCTTAACTTAATATGGATTTCCTTATCTTTGCAAACAACCATATTCAATAAGCAATCTTACTTAATATATGAAAAGATTTATTTTACCTCTATTGATAATCTTTATCTTCATCAGTTTACCAGCAAAAGCAAACGATAAAGTAAAAACATTGTTAAAAGTATTAGATAAATCTCTACAAAACAAAGCTAGTTATACCCAACAAAAGCAAAGACAGATAGACAGCCTGAAAATAATATTAAGACAATCCAGGGATATTCGAAAGAAAGTTGGGACAGCACAGTCTCTTTGTTTTGAGTATTCATCTTTCCAAAAAGATTCCGCTTTAGCCTATGCCATCCACATGAACAGGTTCGCTCAAGAAAGTAATGACAAAGAACTTTTAATTGAAGCTAAACTGGATTATTCAAGAATATTATCTTCGATGGGCTTTTTCAAAGAAGCTTTGGCAATTACCAATTCGATGCAACAAAAGCAACTATCTCCTAAACTCAAAGCTGAATATTTTCTCGGACAAGTCACGATCTACAATCACCAGAAAGCTTTTGCTTCCAACGAGGACGATTCACAAGAAAATGATCTGATAGCACAAATATATCGCGATTCGCTGCTCCAATGCAAAGAAGTCCCATCAAACGTACGAGCTTTTATAACCGCACCAACTCTTCTTTTCCATAAAAAGTATGATGATGCTATTCATATACTGGACAGCACTTATCAAAGTTATACACCCTATTCAAGAAATGCCGGAATCATAGCATATTCTCTGGCATCTGCCTATCAAGGTAAAAATGACCGTGAAAATACGATTAAATATTTCGCAATATCCGCCATTTCTGATGTATTAAATGGAGCTAGAGAAAATCTCTCTTTAAAAATATTAGCCAAGCTGATCTTTGAGAGTGGGGATATAGACCGGGCATCTAAATATATGAAAAATGCAATGGAGGACGCTATCCTATGCAATGCGAGAATTAACACCATCGAAGCCTCAGATATGTATCTTTTCATAGATAAGGCATTTCAAGAAAAGGAGAAACATAAATTTATCATCATAACGGCATTGCTCATTGCATTATGCATTGTCTGCATTCTGCTATTCATCCTGTCCGTACAACTGAAAAAACAAAAAGGTAAAGTGGAACAAGCTAATGAGAGTTTGTCTTATCATCTTTACGAAATACAACAAATGAACTCAATATTGGCAGATAACAATAAAATCAAAGAAGAATATGTAGGGCTGTATATGGAACAATATACCAGTTATATCAGTAAAATTGCCAATTTTAAGAAAAGAGCACTCAAAATAGCCAAAAGTGAAGATATAAAGAAAGTAACCTCTTTCCTCCACTCCTCTCTCAATACAGAAAAAGATCTGGCTGAATTTTATAATAACTTCGACAAAGCAATCCTGAATCTCTTTCCGAATTTCGTCGAAGATTTTAACGCATTGCTTTTACCGGAAAATGCAATCATTCCAGGACCCGACAAACTCTTAACACCCGAGTTACGGATCTTCGCACTTATCCGACTTGGAATTACAGACAGTGTGAAAATAGCTCATTTCTTACAGTATTCATTATCGACCATCTATAATTACCGCTCAAAAATGCGGATCAAAGCAAATGGAGACCGGAATGAATTTGAAGAAAAAGTAGCTCGAATCGGACAACAAATCCGGGAATAACAGTGTATTAATCATACAGCATCATTTACATTTATCAGAGACTCTCCGATCAAAGATTCTCTGATTATCAACAACATACCCCAAACAATCATTTACAATCTGCTCACTCCCCATTTAAAAAGTAACCGAAATAAGGTATTTTTGTAGAGTCACAATAAAACCTGCGAACTCATTCAAATTACTATTTATATAAATACCACTTAAATAAAAAATTATGAACGGCCTATTACTTAATGTTATTTGTGCTTTCACCATTGCAAACGCAAATCCTAACATAGAAAAAGCACAGCAAACTTTGGATGCTCTTTACCAAAACTATGCAGCACCCAACACTTGTCTGTTACGTGAGAACTATCCTTTTAACCAAGACAATAAGACAACTTATCTGGCATCAGAAGAACAAGCAAAAAGACGCAATGAATATTCCTACCTTTGGCCGTATTCGGGCACATTCTCTGCAGTAAATGCATTACTGGAGAGCACTGGAAATAAGAAGTATAAAAAGCTTCTGGAAAACAAAGTACTACCAGGATTGGAAGAATACTTCGACACACGAAGAGAACCATTCGCTTACTCATCTTATATCAGCAGTCAACCTCTCTCCGATCGTTTTTATGATGACAACGTCTGGTTAGGTATCGATTTTACCGATTCTTATCGTATGACAGGAAAACAAGCTTATCTGGAGAAAGCTAAACTAATATGGAAGTTTATCCTTAGTGGTAAAGATGACGTACTTGGCGGAGGAATCTACTGGTGCGAACAAAAGAAGGAATCTAAAAATACTTGTTCTAATGCGCCGGGAGCCGTATTCGCTCTCAAGCTATTTCAGGCTACTCAAGATGACGCCTATTTAAAACAAGGAAAAGACTTATACGAGTGGACTAAAAAGAACCTGGAAGATCCAAAGGATCATCTATACTTTGACAACATCGCACTCAATAAGAAAATCGGTCGTGCCAAATTTGCCTACAACAGCGGGCAAATGATGCAAGCAGCTGCCCTACTCTACCAAATTACAAAACAGAGAAATTATCTGGAAGATGCTCAAAATATAGCAGAAGCATGTCATAAACACTTTTTCACTAATTTTACCTCTCCAAACGGGCAAACATTTCAATTACTGAAAAAAGGAAATATCTGGTTCACAGCAGTTATGCTTAGAGGCTTTATTGAACTTTATCAAATAGACCATAACAAGACCTATCTAACCGATTTCCAGAAAAGTCTTGATTACGCATGGCATCATGCCAGAGATGAACGGGGACTGTTCCATACAGATTGGAGTGGCACGGATAAAAACGAGAAAAAATGGCTCTTGACACAAGCTGCTTTCATAGAAATGTATGGAAGACTAGGCGGAATCGATTTGCAATAATCACTTTTAATAACCCTCTTAAAACAATAGAGATATGAAGAAAAGAAACATCGGAATATGCATTATCACAACTACCCTATTAATGGGAGGCCATGCTAAAGCTACAGAACTTATCCTAGCTAAGGATCATACCAATGTGGTTAATCAAGCAGCTGAAATTGCCGCTTATAAAAGTAATCGTCCACCCGTAAACAAGCGTCTTTTTACATCAAAAGCCGTGGAAGCAGAAATCATCAGGGTGAAAAAGTTACTTATTAATCAAAAATTGGCATGGATGTTCGAGAATTGTTTTCCAAATACCCTCGAAACGACAGTTCATTATCGCACAACAAATGGCAAACCTGATACTTTTGTTTATACAGGTGATATTCATGCCATGTGGCTACGTGACTCCGGAGCACAGGTTTGGCCTTATATACAACTGGCCAGTAAAGATCCGGAATTGAAGAAAATGCTCGAAGGAGTGATCCGCAGACAATTTAAATGTATTAATATTGATCCGTACGCCAATGCTTTCAATGACGGAGCTGTGGGAGGAGAATGGATGTCCGACCTGACCGACATGAAACCTGAATTACATGAAAGAAAATGGGAAATAGATTCTCTATGTTACCCACTACGTCTGGCCTACCAATATTGGAAAGAGACCGGTGATGCCAGTATTTTTGATAGTGAATGGATACAAGCCATCACCAACATCCTGTCTACTTTTAAGGAGCAACAACGTAAGGAGGGAGTAGGACCTTATAAATTTCAACGCAAAACGGAACGTGCACTCGATACATTAAACAACAACGGTTTAGGTGCTCCTGTGAATCCTGTCGGACTAATTGTTTCAGCCTTCCGTCCATCTGACGATGCTACAACCTTGCAATTTCTCGTGCCGTCTAATTTCTTTGCTGTTTCTTCGTTAAAGAAAGCTGCTGAAATTCTGAATACTGTAAATCAAAATGCAGAAATGGCAAAACAATGTACAGATCTGGCAAAAGAAGTAGAGACTGCACTAAAAAAATATGCAACTTACAATCACCCTAAATATGGTACAATTTATGCTTTTGAGGTAGATGGTTTCGGAAATCATTTTTTAATGGATGATGCTAATGTACCAAGTTTATTGGCAATGCCTTATCTTGGCGATGTAGATATTAACGATCCTATCTATCAGAATACACGCCGTTTTGTATGGAGCAAGGATAATCCTTATTTCTTCAAAGGAAAAGCAGGAGAAGGAATTGGTGGTCCTCACATCGGCTATGACATGGTATGGCCTATGAGTATCATGATGAAAGCATTTACCAGTCAGGACGACCAGGAGATCAAGGAGTGTGTAAAAATGCTAATCAACACAGACGCAGGGACAGGCTTTATGCATGAATCTTTTCACAAAGATGATCCCAATAACTTCACCCGTGCTTGGTTTGCATGGCAAAATACCTTGTTCGGCGAACTAATTTTAAAGTTAATAAATGAAGGAAAAACTGATTTATTGAACAGCATCTAATAAAGCTGATTTATACAATTTTTCATTCAGGGCACTCTTCCATCAGAAGATGTGCCCTTTTTTAACACGTAAATTACTATTAACTTTGGCTAATTATCGCAAAGGAATTACCACATCTTCGGGTAATTCTTATCTTTGCAGTATACGATTCAAGGCAAAGAAACTATGTATAAAAACCTGTTAAGCTGGCTTACTGTTTTATTAGTGCTCCCATCATGTTCCGGCACATCACCTGCTATATCTGTGGTATGTGAAGAAAACAACGTAGGAAACTGTATTATCAAATGGGAAACAGCACCAATATTAAAAGGGCAGGTAAAAGTATACACTTCCACTTCTCCTGAAACTATTCCGGAAAATTCTCCCATTGCAATAACCAACATTTCCAGTGGTAAAATGACCATCGTAACCAATGATCCGTCCCAACGCTATTACTACTTGATGGTATTTAATAACAAATACCGAATCAAAGTGGCTACCCGCAACATTAATATCCCCGGCATACAGAATTTCCGTGATTTAGGAGGATATGAATCTGCCGGTACTGGCAAATCTCTTCGCTGGGGAATGATATACCGTTCCGCACAAATAGACAGCATTCCTCCCTGCTCACGCCAGGAACTTAAGAATATGGGGATACGGACAATCATAGATTTACGTTCTGAAAATGAACGCCACAACTACCCGCAATTGCATGATGATGAATTTAATATCATACATATCCCTATTCTCACAGGGAACATGGAAGAAATTCTGCAAGGAATTCAGGAAGAGAAGATAAAAAGTGACACTATTTATCGTTTGGTAGAACAAATGAATCGGGAATTAGTTATAAACTACCAAAAGGAATTCAAAAAGCTGTTCACCGTCCTTCTCGACCGTACTCATTATCCGGTTGTGATTCATTGTACATCCGGGAAAGGGCGTACAGGGGTCGTTTCCGCCTTATTGCTTGCCGCTCTTGGAGTCAACGAAGACGTCATTATGGAAGACTATCGTTTGAGTAATGACTATTTTAATATTCCCAAAGCTTCTCAATATGCATATAAGTTATCGGTCAATTCGCAAGAAGCCATTACAACCATCTACTCTGCAAAAGAAGATTTCCTGAACGCTGCCAAAGAACAGATTGAGGCTGAATACGGGAGCGTACAGACCTATCTGAAAAAGGGAATCGGACTTTCTGCAGAAGAAATTGAACAGTTACGCAGCATCTTACTAACTGATAATTAATAGTTGATAAGTGATAAAATAGGGTGGCGTCTATAATAATTATCTACTATCAATCATTCATTATCAACTAAATTAACTATCTTTGCAGCCGAAATAAAAGATATACAGAGATTTAATGAAGACATTTGAAGAGCTTGGCGTTTCTCCGGAGATACGTAGAGCAATTGAAGAAATGGGATACGAGAATCCCATGCCGGTACAAGAAGAAGTGATTCCGTACCTTTTAGGAGAAAATAATGATGTAGTAGCTCTTGCACAGACAGGAACAGGTAAAACAGCCGCATTCGGTTTGCCCTTGCTCCAACAAGTTGACGTAAAAAACAGAATTCCACAATCGCTTATCCTCTGCCCTACCCGCGAGCTCTGTCTCCAGATAGCAGGAGATTTGAACGACTATTCCAAATACATTGATGGACTAAAAGTATTACCTGTATATGGTGGTTCTTCTATTGACAGCCAGATACGCAGCCTCAAACGAGGAGTACACATCATTGTAGCTACACCCGGACGCCTGTTGGACCTGATGGAACGCAAAACCGTTTCCTTGTCTACCATCCACAATGTAGTAATGGATGAAGCGGACGAAATGCTTAATATGGGGTTCACAGAAAGCATCAACGCCATTCTGGCTGATGTACCGCAGGAACGCAACACTCTATTGTTTTCCGCAACAATGAGTCCGGAAATCGCACGCATTTCCAAAAATTACCTGCGCAATGCGAAAGAAATCACTATTGGCCGTAAGAATGAAAGTACCAACAACGTTAAACACGTTGTTTATACCGTACAGGCTAAAGACAAATACGAAGCTTTAAAGCGTATCGTCGATTACTACCCACAAATATACGGTATCATTTTCTGCCGTACCCGTAAAGAGACTCAGGAAATTGCAGACAAATTAATGCAAGAAGGCTACAATGCCGATTCTTTGCATGGTGAGCTTTCTCAAGCACAACGGGATGCTGTTATGCAGAAATTCCGCATCCGCAACTTGCAACTGCTCGTGGCAACTGACGTGGCTGCCCGCGGACTTGATGTAGACGATCTGACGCATGTTATCAATTACGGATTACCAGACGATACAGAGAGTTATACACATCGCAGCGGACGTACAGGACGTGCCGGAAAAACAGGAACTTCCATTGCCATCATCAACCTCCGTGAAAAAGGAAAGATGAGAGAAATTGAACGGATTATCAGCAAAAAATTCATTGTCGGAGAAATGCCAACAGCAGCAGGAATCTGTCAGAAGCAACTGATTAAGGTTATTGATGATCTCGAAAAAGTAAAAGTAAACGAGGAAGAGATTGCTGACTTTATGCCGGAAATCTATCGTAAACTGGAATGGTTGAGCAAAGAGGACCTGATTAAACGAATGGTTTCTCACGAATTCAACCGTTTCGCCGAGTATTATCGCAACCGTGCAGAAATAGAAGTACCGACTGACATCAGAGGAGAACGTACCGGACGGGGTGACCGCAAAGAAGGTGGTTTCGAAAAAAGAAGCCGCCAAGCTGCACCGGGCTTTAACCGCCTGTTTATCAATTTGGGTAAAACAGACAGTTTCTTCCCTAGCGATCTTATCGGACTACTAAATAGTAACACAAGAGGACGTATCGAGTTGGGACGTATTGACCTAATGCAGAACTATTCTTTCTTTGAAGTGCCGGAAAAGGAAGCGACAAATGTAATCAAGGCGCTGAATAGGGCTAAATGGAATGGACGCAAGGTAGTTGTTGAGATTGCCGGTGCCGGTGAAGAAAACGGAAAAGGACGTGAAAACGGTTCAAATGAGCGCAAGGGAGGTAAACGATTCGGCGGCAAAAGCGACGAACGTGCACCGCGCTATGAAAATAAGGATAGAAAACCGAAAGATGCTTCTGCAAAAGACTCAAAGTCAACAAAAAAAGATAAGCCTAGTCGTGCTGAGCGAGGATACTCTGATGCTCGCGGTCCGAAAAAGAAAGATGACTGGCAAGAGTTTTTTAAAGATAAAGAACCTGACTTCAGCGAAGAAGGATGGGCACGTAGAAAACCTAAGAAGAAATAAATATGAAGCAAGCATAATCCGTAGATTTGTACATTATTAGTCAGAGGTCTTTATGTTACAACTAATTACCATCTTGACATTCTAATGAGAAGGAACAACATTATCCCTATTCTATCTTATTGAAAAAAGACAACTATTCATACAGAATCTACTTTTGTGTTTCTAATAAACTTTCTTATCGTTTTTAATAAACGGTATTCCTATTTATTAAAAACGATAAGAAGTATATCTACTGCAAACAGTTCAATTTTATACAACAAAAAAGGTTGCAAACTCATCAAAAGTCTGCAACCTTTAATATATAATAAATTTCCTCTTCTTCTAAAGAGGTAAGCGTCTCCGCGATTCTATCTTGTCGCCCTTTTTTCATTCTTATATTTTTGCTATGTATAAAAATGAAGCATTATGGATTTAGCAGAAAATCGATTTGGAAAAACTTGGAAACATTTCCTTGAAGTATTGAAAGTAGACTACAATTGTCCTTTAGCCGATGTTTGCCGCGATCAGCATACCACTTTTGGTGGTATGAGTTCCTGGATGTTCAGACGGGGCTATAGCGTTAAACAAGCCAAGGCAGATGTGGTCCGTGATTATTATGGCGGCGTTGAACCCTCCCAACCGACAACTTCCTCTCCTTCATTCACTCAAATAGCACCCGCCATGTTGTCGGAAGAAGAGTTTAGTCTTGCCGGGATCACAATCACCTTTAACAGTGGAACCACCATTTCGGTCAAACGGGCCACACCCGGTGGTGTTATTAAAATGTTGCGCGATTACGAAAGAAAGGAGGGAGATCCATGTATTCTCTAACATCAGCCAATCGCTACTATCTGTACCA
>NZ_GG774951.1:0-2210 GCF_000162555.1 Bacteroides sp. 3_1_23 | reverse complement strand
ATACAGATAGTAGCAGGAAGAAATGGCAATGAGTAAGGAAAACAGTAAGATATAAGGTGAATGATACANAGGAAAGCAAGTAAACAATAGGAAGTTGAATTAATAAACAACATAAGGAAAGGAATAATCGTAAGTCCGGCGAGAGTTCGGGAAAAGCTGCAGCCATCATGCATGAGAAATAAGCAAAACAGATAAAAGGAGTATGAGAATAAGAGGAAAAATGAGTTGAAACCGATGAGAAATGCAGCTTTTTTAAGGATAAATGATGGAAATACTATGAGAAATACCATTTTACAGTTTATTTCTCATAGCATTATATTATTGATTTACAAACAAATACCATACAACTTATGAGAACATGAGAAATGAAAATGAAAAATCAGGTTCTTCGTCAAATTTGGTGGTAATCTCTTTTTTATTTCAACTGTCTTCTTCTTTCTTAATCCTATTAAAAGTTGTAGATATGTTTGCTTTTTAGTAACTTTAAAGACACCACATCATTAAGAGTTACAATGCAACAAGTCATATCTACAACGTACAAATATACATCAAAAAAAGAAAATGCTCCTACAAATAGGGGATTATTCCATGATTTCAGATTCAGTCTTGGCTACGATAATCTGCAACAAGATGGTATCTCTGAAGCTGTTGGCTCATTGACGGTCTTTCTACATACGGCTGGCAAAGGGGCTTCCTGTCCTTATTGCGGACATTTCAGTCACCGATTGCACAGTTACTACTCCCGTCATATTGAGGATCTTGAAGTTTACGGTCATACTTTGGAGTTAGTCATCAAGGTTGGCAAATATTATTGTGACAATGTTTCTTGTCCACAAAAAATATTCTGCGAACCGTTGTCTTTTCTGGCTCGTCGGTATGGTAGACGGAGCTATCTTGTTGAGGAACGTATCAGATCGATAAGTTTGGAACTTACTTCCCGAAAGGCCTCTTCTCTTTTGCAACTGTTCCATATAACAGCCAGTAGTTCTTCCTGCTTACGCATCCTACAACAGTGCGGACAACACAATCCTATGCATAATAAAAGTATTTATGTAGGTATTGATGATTTTGCCTATAAAAAAGGTAAGGATTATATGAGTGTGGTCGTAGACCAGATGACACACATACCTATTGCTTTGTTAGAGGATAGAAACGGAGAAGCACTTGATAACTGGCTCATCCGGAATCCTCAAATACAATATATAACGAGAGACCGTGGAAGATGTTTCACAGAGGCTATAAACAGAATAATTCCTGGTGTTACACAAATCTGCGACCGATTCCATCTAATCAAGAATATGACGGACACGATGATACCGGAAATAGAGAAAATAATCCGTCAGACCAAGAAAAAGCTCAAATACGAATATCCTGACAGAGACACGGCTTCTTCGTTAATTCTTCAGGACATATTTAACATGGGAGATGTCCGACACAGAGAAAAATTGAAGATATACAGGGAAAGCTTGAACTTAAAAATGCAGGGGATGACCATTGAGCAGACAGCCACACATTTGGGTAAGAAAAGTCGCTACATTTATAAGATTATTCACAACAGAAGAATAGGGGCATACTTGAATGAGCAACAGAAGACAGCTCTTAAATATGTATCCGAACTGGCTACAATCATTAGTGCGGGCTGTATTACTCGAAAAATATTGGCACAAAAAATGGGGAGTAAAATCAGTGGCGCACTTATTGGAAGGATAACATCCAGCTTGCGAAAAAGGTATCAACAAAAGAGGAAGGAAGTCAAGGAGCATAATGAGAGCATTGAAAACAGAAGTAAAATACAGAGAGTTTCACAGAATCAGATACGCAAATACATTCTAAAGGGAGAATCGGATAATCCTAAACTAGCGGAACTGTATAAGTCCTCACCGCAGATTAAAGAACTTTTAAGCGTGTGTCAGAATTTCAGAGATATGATTAATGGGAACACTTATGATAAGGATATTAGAAAGTGGATTGAAAAAGCGAAGGCAACACGGAATATGGCACTGACGAACTTTGCATATGGTATTGAAAAAGACTGGGAGGCAGTACAGGCAGCTATTGATATCCCCTTCAGTAACGGATTACTGGAGGGGACAGTGAATAAAATTAAAGCGGTAAAAAGACAGATGTACAATAGGGCAGGAATTAAACTACTGAGAGCGAAGATTATTTATTCACAATAGAAGAAGTACCACCAAATTTGACGAAGAACC
>NZ_GG774952.1:526455-561303 GCF_000162555.1 Bacteroides sp. 3_1_23 | reverse complement strand
CCGCGGCTGCTGGCACGGAGTTAGCCGATCCTTATTCATATGGTACATACAAAATTCCACACGTGGAATACTTTATTCCCATATAAAAGAAGTTTACGACCCATAGAGCCTTCATCCTTCACGCTACTTGGCTGGTTCAGGCTCTCGCCCATTGACCAATATTCCTCACTGCTGCCTCCCGTAGGAGTTTGGACCGTGTCTCAGTTCCAATGTGGGGGACCTTCCTCTCAGAACCCCTATCCATCGTAGTCTTGGTGGGCCGTTACCCCGCCAACAAACTAATGGAACGCATCCCCATCGATAACCGAAATTCTTTAATAAAAATATCATGCGATATTCGTATACTATCCGGTATTAATCTTTCTTTCGAAAGGCTATCCCGGAGTTATCGGCAGGTTGGATACGTGTTACTCACCCGTGCGCCGGTCGCCATCTCTTCTATTGCTAGAAAAATGCTGCCCCTCGACTTGCATGTGTTAAGCCTGTAGCTAGCGTTCATCCTGAGCCAGGATCAAACTCTTCATTGTAAAAGTATTTTTTATCATCCGTTAAGATGATCTTTTTGCTCTGTTCAGGACGCCGTAAATTTATTGACCTTATTCAAATACCTATTAGTCTTAACTGTATCGCTACTGAATAAGACAAGTATTGACGGTTCTATTTTTTACTTGTACTACTTGTATTGTTTATCAATATTTCAAAGAACTAACGTGGCTTCCGCCGCGCCTGCTTTCTTTGCGAAAGCGGATGCAAAGATAAGGACTTTTTCAGATAACCTCCAAACTTTTTTCAAAGTTTTTTTGTTTTTATTTTCTGTGGCCTTCATCTTATAGCAGAATGTCAATCATTAGGCTCTGTCTCTCTAGCAAAGCGGGTGCAAAAGTAGACAACTTATCTATAACATCCAAATATATCTGACTATTTTTTCTAATTATTTTTAGATATCCGCCCTAACTTACTGAATCATAACGATGTTGTAGAACATATTTTTCTTCATATATGTTACATCTATATGAAAACAGGCCGGAAATGGTACATTATTATATTACATACGCGCGTGTAGAGCAAATAACAAAAAGATATTCGCAAAGAGAGGGTAAAAAGAGAAGTACTCTTAAAGAAACAAACTAAAAAATAGATTTCTACAGGACAAGAACACATAAAAAAGTGAGAATAGCTATCTGTTATCACTCTACTTTAGTTTATAATTCGCTCCTACTAATCAATAAATAAATTACTATCCTAATTTCAGCATACAGGTATCTTTCTTTATAAGATATGCCACTTCATAGGCTTTCTTCTTATGTTCAATATCCATTTGCTTAGTAGTTGGCAAGGGCTCACTGCAGTGAACAAATAAGCTATCAGATGTAAACAAATAAGCTAACGATAGTAAACAAATTCGTTCACTGCAGTGAGCCGTTAAAAGACATTAGGGCTTATCAGAAGAATCACGAGGGATAAACATCTATTATATAAGGCATTGACGTCTATTGTATAGGAGAGTATAAGATAAAAGCGAATAGACAAGACACTTATTATAAACTGTTTAAGATAGAATCAGGACAAGACAGGGTGAGGGTAAAAAGTTACCCTCACCCTACTACCGCACTTACCCTCACACGTTGTAACCACGATGAATAAAGGAATTGAGCGAAGGTGTGAGGATGTGAGGGTAAAAGTGATACAAAAATTTAGTTGAAATGAAATATTAAAAGCATCCATGTTCTATTAAAAAAGAAGGAGCTGCACAGTGCAATGCATTCTTTCTGTTAAAACCTCCGGGATACTCAAACAAAAAGAACCTCCGTCTGTTACATTAGCGATTTAAACATAGTAACCTAAACTTTAAAATTATGGCTAGAGAAAGTGTAAAAATCCTACAAGGTAAATTAGATGTAGAAAGTTTAATTTCACAGTTGAACGCAGCATTGGCTGAAGAGTGGTTGGCATATTACCAATATTGGGTAGGTGCATTAGTAGTGGAAGGCGCCATGCGTGCCGACGTACAAGGTGAGTTCGAGGAACATGCCGAAGAAGAACGTAGACATGCACAGCTGCTTGCCGACCGTATCATCGAGCTGGAAGGGGTTCCGGTACTTGATCCGAAACAATGGTTCGAACTGGCAAGATGCAAATATGATGCTCCGCAAGGCTTCGATTCAGTCAGTTTGCTGAAGGATAATGTTGCTTCCGAACGCTGTGCCATTCTCCGTTATCAGGAAATTGCCGACTTTACTAACGGGAAAGATTTCACCACTTGTGATATCGCCAAACATATTCTTGCCGAAGAGGAAGAACATGAACAAGATTTACAAGATTATCTGACTGACATTGCCAGAATGAAGAAATCATTTCTCGAAAAGTAAATTCTAATTTAATAATGATTAGGTGAGAGAGGGTGCATCCGAAATACAGGATATGCCCTCTTTTATGTAATAGTACGATAAAAACCAAACTATTTTCAAACAAATCAAGAAGAAATCTTTCTTTTTTCGTATTTTTGTCCCAATATGCATGTTTAATCCAAGTAGATAACAACATCAACGAAAAGGAATGAAAGTAATTGATTTAATAAATAACAGTAAAGGTACAGCTTTTTCTTTCGAAATTCTCCCTCCTTTGAAGGGAACCGGAATCGAAAAGCTCTATCAGACAATCGACACTCTTCGAGAATTTGATCCGAAATATATCAATATCACCACGCATCGCAGCGAATATGTCTACAAAGATCTCGGCAACGGGCTCTTTCAGAGAAACCGCCTGAGAAGGCGTCCGGGAACAGTCGCTGTGGCGGCAGCCATTCAGAATAAATATAATATTACTGTGGTTCCTCATATCCTGTGCAGTGGTTTCACGCGTGAGGAGACCGAATATGTATTGCTGGATTTGCAATTTCTGAATATAACAGATTTGCTGGTACTCCGTGGAGACAAGGCTAAACATGAATCGGTATTTACTCCCGAAGGAGACGGATATCATCATGCGATTGAATTGCAGGAGCAGATTAATAATTTCAATAAGGGAATCTTCGTTGACGGTTCGGAGATGAAAGTCACCGCCAGTCCTTTCTCGTATGGTGTGGCGTGTTATCCGGAAAAGCATGAAGAATCTCCTAACATAGAGACAGATCTTTACTGGCTGAAAAAGAAGGTAGAAACTGGTGCAGAGTATGCTGTGACACAATTATTCTACGATAATAAGAAATATTTCGATTTTGTGGAGCAGGCTAAGGCAGCAGGTATCAACATTCCTATCATTCCGGGAATCAAGCCTTTCAAGAAAATCTCCCAACTAAGCATGATCCCCAAAACATTCAAGGTGGATTTACCGGAAGATCTGGTGAAAGAAGCATTGAAATGCAAGAATGATGCGGAAGCCGAACAGGTGGGTGTTGAATGGTGCGTGGCTCAATGCAAGGAGTTGATGGAACACGGAGTTCCGAGCATCCATTTCTATTCTATCGGAGCAGTAGACAGTATCAAGGAAATAGCCAAAATCATTTATTGATATGTTTTTCAGAGACGTAATCGGACAAGAAGAAATCAAGCAACGACTCATTCAGGAAGTGAACGAGGGGCGTATTCCACATGCCCAACTCATTTGCGGTCCCGAGGGAGTTGGTAAAATGCCATTGGCTATCGCATACGCACGCTACATCAGTTGCACCAATCGGGGCGAGGAAGATGCTTGCGGTGTCTGTCCGTCTTGTGTGAAATTCAATAAGCTGGTACATCCGGATGTGCATTTCGTATTCCCCATCGTGAAAAGTGCGAAAGGAAAGAAAGAAGTGTGCGATGATTATATTGCCGATTGGCGGCCATTCGTTATTAACAATCCTTATTTTAACCTCAACCATTGGTTGGGTGAAATGGACGCGGAGAACTCGCAAGCGCTGATTTATGCCAAAGAGAGCGATGAGATCCTGAAGAAGCTCAGTCTGAAATCCAGTGAAGGTGGATTTAAGATTACGATTGTATGGTTGCCGGAGAAAATGCACCCGGTATGCGCCAATAAGTTGCTGAAACTGCTTGAGGAGCCACCCGAAAAGACGATTTTTCTGTTGGTATCCGAAGCTCCGGACATGATTCTGCCTACCATTTTGAGCCGTACTCAACGTATGAATGTGCGGAAAATTGACGAAGCCAGCATCGACCGGGTATTGCAGAGTAAATATCATGTTCAGCCTGCGGATAGCATTTCGATTGCCCATCTGGCAAACGGAAATTTCGTCAAGGCACTCGAAACGATTCATCTGAATGAGGAAAATCAGTTATTCTTCGAGCTCTTCGTCAACCTGATGCGCTTGTCCTATCAACGGAAAATAAAGGAGATGAAGATGTGGAGCGAACAGGTGGCCAGCATGGGACGCGAACGCCAGAAAAACTTTCTGGAATATTGCCAGCGCATGATCCGCGAAAACTTTGTCTTTAACCTGCACCAGCGCAACCTAACGTATATGACCATTAACGAACAGAATTTTGCAACTCGCTTTGCACCTTTTGTCAACGAACGTAACGTGATGGGCATCATGGACGAATTAAGCGAAGCGCAACTACATATAGAACAGAATGTAAATGCTAAAATGGTATTCTTCGACTTCTCGCTGAAGATGATTGTACTGTTGAAGCAATAATAAATATATAAACTTATGGAATATAAACTTCATAATGGAAGCGGTGGCCTTTGCTGCAAAGGATGCTCCCGACAAGATAAAAAGCTGAACACCTACGATTGGCTGGCGGACATTCCGGGCAATGCGGAAGAGAGCGACATGGTGGAAGTGCAATTCAAGAATACTCGGAAGGGATATTTTCGGAACAGCAACAAGATTAAACTGGAAAAAGGAGATGTAGTTGCCGTTGAAGCGGCTCCCGGCCATGACATTGGCGTGGTTACATTGACCGGCCGGCTCGTTCCCCTGCAAATGAAGAAAGCAAACTTCAAAGCAGATACGGAAATTAAGCGTGTCTATCGGAAAGCTAAGCCGGTAGATATGGAAAAATTCAACGAAGCCAAAGCCAAAGAACATGCTACGATGATTCGTGCGCGTCAGATTGCGTTGAATCTCAATCTGGATATGAAAATCGGAGACGTGGAGTATCAAGGGGATGGCAACAAAGCTATTTTCTACTATATTGCCGATGAGCGGGTAGACTTCCGGCAACTGATTAAAGTATTGGCCGAAGCATTCCGCGTACGTATCGAAATGAAACAAATTGGTGCCCGTCAGGAAGCAGGACGCATCGGCGGGATCGGCCCTTGCGGACGCGAACTTTGCTGCGCTACATGGATGACGAGCTTCGTCTCTGTTTCTACCAGTGCAGCCCGTTTTCAGGATATCTCATTGAATCCGCAGAAACTTGCCGGACAGTGCGCTAAGCTGAAATGCTGTCTGAACTACGAGGTGGACTGTTATGTGGAAGCTCAAAAACGTCTCCCTTCAAGAGAGATAGAATTGGAAACGAAAGATGGCACTTTCTATTTCTTCAAAGCAGATATTCTAAGCAATCAGGTTTCTTATTCTACAGATAAAAACTTCCCAGCCAATCTGGTCACTATCAGCGGCAAACGTGCGTTTGAAGTAATCTCCATGAATAAGAAAGGGATGAAACCGGACAGCTTGCTCGAAGAAGAAAAGAAACCGGAACCAAGAAAACCAGTTGATTTGCTGGAACAGGAAAGTGTTACCCGTTTCGACCGCAGCCGGAATAATAAAGAGGGCGGCAATAACGCTAACCGGAATAATAAAAAGAAGAAAAAAGGAAACAATAATAACGGAAACCGCCCGCAACAGCAAGCAGAAGGCGGCAATCGTCCGCAACAACCTCAACGGGAGAATGAAAACCGCCCGCAACAGCCAGAAAACGGCAACAGAGGGGAAAGAGACAACCGCCCGAGAAATAACAATAACAACAACCGGAACAGAGGACAGAACCAGGGACGGAACAACGAAAACAGACGTCCGGAAAGAGGATCAAATCAAGAACGTCCGCAAGGACAGGAACGGTCGAATCAGGAACGTCCGCAACAACAAGACCGTCAACGGGAACAGCAAGGACAGGAACGTCAAGAACGTCGTCCCAACCACGAGCGTCCTTCCAGACCGGAAAGAAATCAGAATCAGGAGAAACAGTCAACTAATGAAAAGCCTACTCAAGAATAGTATATTGAGTCTATTCAGCGCTTGCTTACTGACAGCCTGCAATGAACATACAGTGTATCACTCTTATCAATCCCTTCCCAACAAGGGATGGGGAAAGAGTGATACACTCTCTTTTCAGATTCCCATAACTGACAGCGTTCCCACTACTCTCCGGCTTTTTGCGGAAGTCCGCAACAGTATCGAATATCCTTATCATGACCTCCATTTATTTATCAGTCAGAATCTACAGGATTCTACGGTATGGCGCACTGATACCATTGCTTTCTGCCTGGCTGACTCTACCGGAAGATGGACGGGACACGGATGGGGAAGCATTTACCAATCGGAAACTTTTATTACATCTGTTCGCCCTTTACATCCTACAAATTATACTATTAAAATTATGAGCGGAATGAAAGATGAAAAGTTACAAGGATTGAGCGATGTAGGTATCCGTATTGAGAAGCAGTAAGATTAGAGTCTTCTGCCACGTCCTGCATCAATACGCAGGAAGATAAACAGCAATATCGTAAATCCCCATAAAGAAGAACCTCCATAGCTGAAGAAAGGCAATGGAATACCGATAACCGGAGTTAACCCCAGCACCATACCGATATTAATAAATAAGTGGAAAAGGAAAATACTGACAACCGAATATCCATAAACCCGCCCAAAGTTGGAAGTCTGCCGTTCGGACAGGAAGATTAATCGTAAGATCAAAATAAGGAAAGCCAACAGGACAGCAGCCGAACCGACAAATCCTTGCTCCTCACCCACTGTACAGAATATAAAGTCGGTATCCTGTTCGGGCACGTACTTTAATTTTGTTTGCGTACCATTCAGGAACCCTTTTCCTGTCAACCCACCGGAACCGATGGCAATCTTGGACTGATTCACATTATATCCAGCACCGGTCAAATCTTCTTCCAAACCGAGCACTACTTTGATACGGACTTGCTGGTGAGGTTCGAGCACATTATCAAATACATAGTTACTGGAATACAGGAAGCCGACAGAACCGATTGTAAACAGGGCAATCAGGAAATAAGTACGTTGCCGCTCACTTAATGCCAAATAAATCAGATAGCCTATCACCACAATACAAAGCGCCCATTGCACCCAAACGAGGCTAAAATGTACCCAATATTCGGATATTAAATAAGCAATCAATAATATAGCCAAACTTCCACCAATGATATTGCGGGTAGCAGACCATTTCTTGCGATATACCCACACCATACCACCGGCAAATAATAAGATCAATAGTAATACGATAAATTCTCCCAGTGGTGTAGGAGTATCGGCGATAAAGACTTCATCAAAACGGATGCCGACCACAAAGTAGATTACCGCACATACGCCCGCAAAAAGCACTACTCCCGGCATTCCTTCACGATAAAGCACCAGAAAAAAAGCAAGATAAACCAATGCAGATCCTGTCTCCCGCTGCCCGATAATCAATAACATCGGGAGAAGAATGATGAATCCCAGAATAAAGGCATACTTTTCTTTCTTGATACTGAATGAATAAGAATTCATGTATTTAGCCAACGCCAAGGCCGTAGCGAACTTGGCAAACTCGGCGGGTTGCAGGCTCACAGGCCCCATGACAAGCCAGGAGCGTGATCCTTTGGTGTCCGGTGCTATGAAGATGGTAACAATGAGCAAGAGAATCATCCCCACATATATAATGTACGCGAACATATCATACATACGGTCTTCCAGCATCAACAGCACGAATCCGAGTCCGAAGGAACAGATAATCCATACAAACTGCTTGCCAGCACGGGTCGAGAAGTCGAGGAAGTCGCGTTCGCCATAGTCATAGCTGGCTCCGCAGACGCTAAACCATCCGCCAACAATCAGGAGCAGGTAAATAAAAATCGTTACCCAGTCCAGCGTTTTCCACAAACTATCGTTCCTCGTTACCATATAATATCACTCTGTTACTAAATTCTTCCGCCCTCAACTCATTCTCCGGCGAGAGCTTGCCTTTCAAATACTGTTCCATCATCAGTGCGCCGAAAGGAACTCCGTAAGTAGCCCCCCATCCGCCGTTCTCTACATAGACGGCAATAGCTATCTTCGGTTTGTTCATCGGCGCAAAGCCCATAAATACCGAGTGGTCGTGTCCGCGGTTCTGCGCAGTACCCGTTTTTCCACAGGCTTCCAAATCCGGAACCATCACTGACAGCATACGACAAGTTCCTCCGGTAGCTGCGCCACGCATCCCTTCTACGACTGATTCATAATGTCTTTTCTCAATAGTGGTATAGCGTGGTACGCGATAGATGCTGTCCAACTGATTATCTTGGATTTCCTTTACAATATGCGGTGTCACAAAGTATCCTCTGTTAGCAATGGTTGCTCCCAGGTTAGCAATCTGAAGGGGAGTGGATAGAATTTCCCCCTGTCCGATAGAGATACTGATTACTGTCAGTCCGTTCCAATGTCCGCGATAGGCTTTATCGTAGAACTGCGCATTCGGAATCAGCCCCCGTTTCTCTCCCGGCAAATCAACTCCCAGTTTGTAGCCAAATCCTTGCGAAACCATGTGGTCTTTCCAGACCGTAATGGCGTTTTGCGGCGAACCGTATTTACGATCGCCAAACATACGGAACAATCCCCAACAGAAATAGGAGTTGCACGATGTAGCAATAGCCGGAATCAATGGCAAGGGAGATCCGTGAGCATGGCAGCCTACTGTCAATCTTCCGTAATGGAACCCATGTGAACAAGGGAATGCCGGACTTTGTTCAGTGATGATTCCTTCTTGCAGGAACGTCAGTCCTTGCGCTGTCTTGAACGTAGATCCCGGAGGATACACTCCCATCAGGGCACGATTCAAAAGCGGTTTAGTCATATCACGTTGCAAAGCCAGATGATTCTTACCACGCTGGCGGCCAATCATCAAATGCGGGTCATAATTGGGAGAGGATACCAGACAAAGGATTTCTCCGGTTTCCGGTTCGATAGCCACAATACTTCCAATCTTATTCTTTAATAAACGTTCGCCCAGCATCTGTAAGTCAATATCCAGACTCAATGTCAGGTTCTTGCCGGGAACGGAAGGACGGTCATATTCACCATCCATATAATGTCCCTGGATACGACCGTGCGCATCGCGAAGCAGAATCTCAATCCCTTTCTCGCCACGCAGGTACTTTTCATACGATTTCTCGACTCCTAACTTGCCGACATAATCCCCACGGATGTAGTATCCTTCTTCATCCGCTTCCATTTCTTTTGCGGAGACTTCTCCTATATCTCCCAAAGCATGGGCGGCAGCATTGTACGAATATTGACGAATGGTACGCCGTTGGATATAAAAGCCACGAAACTTAAACAGCTTTTCCTGAAAGACACCACATTCTTCCGCCGAAAGTTGCGACATAAACAACTGGTTGGTATAGCGGGAATACCCCGGATTGCGGCGACGGTCTTTCATATCGCTCATTATTTTGAGAAACTGTGCACGGGTGATATTCAGCGATTGGCATAAATCGAGTGTGTCCAGATTCTCTATTTCCTTTGGCACGATCGTTATGTCGTATGCCGGCTGGTTGAATACCAATAGTTTACCGGTCCGGTCATAAATAGCACCACGCGAGGGGTATTGGATCTTATTCAGAAAAGCGTTACTGTCAGCATTCTTCTTGTAGTCATCGGTCGTGATCTGCAATACAAAAAGACGTATCAGATAAATCAAAACAATGGAGATAGCAATGCCTCCGATTACAAATTTGCGCTTCTCTAAGATATAATCTTTTGCCATCGTTACTTCTTAATCCCTTCTATAGCTATGATACAGGTTACAGTCAGAATAGTGCAAAGAAGCACTCGCAACAGTAACAGCCAAATGCTGGTAAATGAGAAGAACTCAATGGAGAGTAATGCCAGACTGTGAACAAAAACACTTGCAGTAGTATATTTTAAGAAAGGACTGATTCCCATCGTCTTGAAAGAGGGAATAAGGCTGTCCGGATTATCACGGGGCATGAACAGACGAAGCAAAGAAGGACGGAGAAAGGCAAGCAATACGGTAGCTGCCGCATTCATTCCCGGAGTATCAGAGAATATATCAATGGTCAGCCCGAAGAAAAAAGCCCACAACATCAGTTCATTCCGGGAAGTGCCGGAGCTGAATTTCAGAATAAAATAAATATAGAGAAAAGGAGTAGCATAGCCGGCAATATGTACACTATTAAGGATTAGCACCTGAAGAAGTACCAAGCCGATAAACCATCCGATTCTATGTATATAAGTAATAATCATTCTTTCATCACCTTGTTTTCAAGTTTCTTCTGTTCTTCCTGACCTGTCCGGGCTACCACCCGAACGTCACTCAACTTACCGAAATCAGTAGCCAGCTTGATTTTCAACAGATAGGAAAGTCCGTCATTAGAGTCGGACATATCATCTACCGTCCCCACCATTATACCTTCGGGAAAGACGGTGGAGAAACCACTGGTAACGACTGTATCTCCCAAATTAAACTCTGCATGACGAGGCAAGTCTTTCAGATAAGCATAGCGCGAATCTCCATGTTCCCATTTCAGGTAGCCGAAATAATCACTGCCGATAATCTTGCAACTGATATTCGACTTGCTGTTCAGTACCGAAATCACCACCGAGTAGGAAGGAGATGTTTCATAAACAATCCCTACAATCCCATTACCGTCCACTACTCCCATTTCGGAGCGAATACCGGAAGAGGAACCTTTATCGAGCGTGATATAATTATCAACCAGATTCAAACTGTTCTTTATCACATGCGCTTTAAACAACTGATAATCCGCTTGCGGCACCTGCCGGATGCTGTTGATTGCCATAGAATCGAGCTGCTGCTCTCTCAATGCTTTTTCCAGATTAGTGATCTGTTGTTCGAGCACCATGTTGCGATCCAATAGATCTTCGTTGACTGATTTCAGATGAAAATAAGAGGAAATCCCTCCCGAAACTTCATAAACCGCCCCCACAACCGTATTGGCAGAAGTGAAGAATGCACTCTGCTGATAACGGTTGAACCGAAATAACAAAACAAAACTGGCTACCTCCAATAAGATGAAGAGGAACCAGTAATTGTATTTCAGAAGGAAGTTTAATAAATTCCTCATCCCCGGTTTATCTCATTAAGAAAGAGAAACGATCTACGTTCTTCAATGCCACTCCTGTACCTTTGGCAACTGCATGCAAAGGATCTTCCGCAATATGGAAAGGAATGTTGATCTTATCGGTCAATCTCTTATCCAGTCCGCGAAGCAATGCACCACCTCCGGAGAGATAGATACCATTGTGCACAATATCAGCATACAGTTCAGGAGGTGTATTCTCCAATGCACTCAAGATAGCAGTTTCGATCTTTGAAATTGATTTCTCCAGACAATGGGCTACTTCCTGGTAGCATACAGGCACCTCCATCGGAAGAGCTGTGATACGGTTCGGACCGTGAACGATATAATCTTCCGGAGCATCATCACCCAGTTCGGTTAAAGCAGCACCTACATTGATTTTGATACGTTCTGCCATACGCTCGCTGACTTTCACATTGTGCTGACGGCTCATATATTCGCGAATATCCTCTGTCAGGTCATCACCGGCTGTGCGGATGGAGTTGTTGGAAACGATACCTCCCAAAGAGATAACAGCAATTTCCGTAGATCCACCACCTATATCGACAATCATGTTTCCTTCCGGAGCTTCCACGTCGATGCCGATACCGATTGCCGCAGCCATCGGTTCGAAAATCAAATAAACATCACGACCGCCGGCATGTTCCGCAGAGTCACGGACAGCACGGAGTTCAACTTCCGTACTTCCCGAAGGAACGCCAATCACCATGCGAAGAGAAGGTGAAAACAAATGGTTGCGAGTATTCACCTGCTTTATCAAACCGCGCATCATCTGCTCGCAAGCATAGAAGTCGGCAATCACTCCGTCTCTCAACGGACGGATGGTACGTATGTTTTCGTGGGTTTTTTCATGCATCAACTTCGCCTTTTCCCCCACGGCAATCATCTTTTCTGTACGGCGATCCAGAGCTACAACCGAAGGCTCATCCACCACGATTTTTCCGTTCGTGATGATGATAGTATTGGCTGTGCCCAAGTCCATTGCTATCTCTTGTGTAAAAGAAAATAATCCCATTTTTTTATTTACTATTTGACAATTTACTATTTACTATTTGATACATACTTATTACTATCTGACAATCAAATCCATATTGCCGAACGGCTGAATAGTAAATTGTAAATTGTCAAATAGTAAATCGCTTTAGTGTTTAAAATGACGGATACCGGTAGTCACCATCGCCATACCGTGCTCATTGCAATAAGCAAAGGATAAATCGTCTTTTACCGAACCTCCCGGTTGGATAACAGCCGTAATACCTTCTTTATCTGCAATTTCCACACAGTCGGGGAACGGGAAGAAGGCATCGGAAGCCATTACTGCACCATTCAGGTCGAAGCCGAATGATTTGGCTTTTTCAATTGCTTGTTTCAATGCGTCTACACGTGAAGTCTGTCCTACACCGCTTGCAAGAAGTTGTTTATCCTTTGCCAATACGATGGCGTTGGATTTGCTGTTCTTTACAATTTTGTTGGCAAACAACATATCTTCCACTTCTTCCGGAGTAGGAGTTTTGTCTGTCACGGTTTTCAGGTCGGCTACCGTTTCAATATTAGTATCTTTATCCTGCACCAATACGCCATTCAGCAAAGCGCGGAATTGTTTCTTAGGCAATTTAGCTTCCTTACGAACGAGGATGATGCGGTTCTTTTTCTGTCCCAGGATTTCGAGTGCATCCACATCATAATCCGGCGCGATAATCACTTCGAAGAAAATCTTGTTGATTTCTTCCGCAGCTTCTTTGTCGATGACACCATTCGTAATCAATACACCGCCGAAAGCAGAAACCGGATCACCGGCCAATGCGTCTTTCCAAGCTTCCAAAACTGTAGTGCGGGAAGCTAATCCGCAAGCGTTGTTATGTTTCAGGATAGCGAAAGTGAGGTCATCGAATTCGTCGATCAAGTCAACGGCTGCGTTGATGTCGAGAAGATTGTTATAAGAGATTTCTTTTCCGTGAATCTGGTCGAACATTGCTTCCAGATTTCCGTAGAAATAACCTTTCTGATGCGGGTTTTCACCGTAACGAAGTTGCTTCTGGCTATTAACAGAGCAACGGAAAGCAGAACCTTCGCCGGCATCGAAATAGTTGAAAATAGCCGAATCGTAGTGAGAAGAAACGGCAAATGCTTCTTTAGCCATCCAGCGACGTTCTTCGAGTGAAGAAGTAGCGCCGTGCTCCATCAACATATCCAATAATGGTTTGTATTGAGCTTGAGAAGCTACGATGATTACATCGTTGTAGTTCTTGGCTGCGGCACGAATCAGTGAGATTCCGCCTATATCGATTTTTTCAATAATGTCTGCTTCAGATGCACCGGAAGCTACAGTAGCTTCGAACGGATACAAATCAACAATAACCAGATCTATCTCGGGAATTTCATATTTCTCAATCTGTTGCATATCCTGTTCCAGGCCGCGACGACAAAGAATACCTCCGAAAATTTTCGGATGTAATGTCTTTACTCTACCACCGAGAATAGAAGGATAAGTGGTCAAATCTTCCACTGCCTTGCAAGGATATCCCAATGATTCAATAAACTGACGAGTTCCGCCTGTTGACAAAAACTCTACTCCCTCTTCATGAAGTTTGGTAATAATTTCATCCAAACCTTCTTTATGGTATACAGATACCAATGCAGTTTTTATTCTTTTAGACTCTGACATTGAATTGCTTATTAAGTATTTGGTGTGCAAAGTTACGAAATATTGTTTATCGTACGTAATAAATAAGGTGTGAATTAATAAAAAAAAGCGTTGACTCTCCTCAACGGAAAATCAACGCCTCTTCGCATATATGCTCTCTATTCAAAAACTATTACCAGATAGATACTCGTTTTTCTTTAGGTAAGAACATCGAATCCTGTTCGGTGATTTTGAATGCTTCATACCAATTCTGGATATGAGGAAGAGCACCGTCCACACGCCATTTGCCTAATGAGTGAGGATCAAGTTTGGTTAATCGGAGAATTTCTTCCGGACGGATATTTCCTGCCCACACATTAGCGTAAGCCAGGAAGAAACGTTGTTCCGGAGTAAATCCGTCAACAATTTCCAGCGGTGCGGCTTCTGTTGCATTCTTGAATGCCTGGAAAGAAACTTGCAAACCTCCGTGGTCGGCGATGTTCTCTCCAAGTGTCAGGCTACCGTTTGCGTGTACGCCCGGAGCAACTTCGATGCTGTCAAAGAAGTTAACCATCACCTGTGCCCGTTCTTCGAACTTTTTAGCATCTTCTTCTGTCCACCAGTCTTTCAGGTTTCCGTCTTTGTCATATTGACGTCCCTGATCGTCAAATCCATGAGTCATTTCATGGCCGATTACCACGCCGATTGCACCGTAGTTCATAGCATCGTCCGCATTCATATCGAAGAACGGAGGTTGCAGGATAGCTGCCGGGAAGCAGATTTCATTGGTAGTCGGGTTATAATAAGCGTTCACTGTTTGAGGAGTCATCAACCATTCATCCTTGTCTACCGGTTTGCCGGCTTTGGCAATCATTTCGTTGTAATCCCATTCGTTGGCACGCTCGATATTTGCCCAGTAAGAATCATCTTTGATCTCCAGTGCAGAATAATCTTTCCATTTATCAGGATAACCTATTTTTACATGGAAGGTTGCCAGTTTCTCCAACGCTTTTTCTTTGGTCGGTTCACTCATCCATTCCAAACCTTTGATACGTTCTCCTAAAGAAGTTTGCAGGTTCTTCACCAGTGTAACCATACGTTCTTTGGCAGCAGCCGGGAAGTACTTCTCTACATACATCTGTCCTACTACTTCGCCAAGTACACCATCTACGGTGCTCACGGAACGTTTCCAGCGAGGTTGCATTTCTTTCTTACCAGACATTGTCCTGCTGTAAAAGTCGAAGTTTTGTGCTTCAAAATCATCGCTTAGATAAGAAGCGGCAGCATCTATCAATCCCCATTGGAGATATAGCTTCTGATCGTCCAGTGATACGGTATTAATCACATCGGCTACTTCCTTCATGGCAGCAGGCTGACCTACGTTCACTTCTTCCAAATCTTTCAAACCGGAAACGGTGAAATAAGTATCCCAGTCAAAAGTCGGGAAGTTCTTTTTCAGCGTCACCCTATCCATCTTGTTATAATTAGCATGAGGATCACGCAATTCCACTTGTGAACGAGCCGCTTTCGCCAGGCGAGTTTCGATGTTCATCACCGCTTTCACCGCTTTCTGTGCAGTAGCCTCATCATAACCTGCCAACTGGAACATTTTGGCGATATGTTCCTGATATTTATTACGGATATTTTTAGTCTGCTCGTCATTCTCCAGATAATAGTCACGCTGTCCCATTCCGATACCACCTTGATAGGTCTGTACGATATTCATGGAACTGTTCATATCATCCGCACTTACAAACATGGTGAAGTAAGGACGGATGCCTTTCTTCTGGCTCTCTGCGATATATGCGTAGATTTCTCCTTTATCCTTGAGAGCGTCAATGGCTGCCAGTTCTGCTTTGATCGGAGCTACACCTTCCTGATTCAGCTTCACGCTATCCATTGCGATATTATAAAGATCACCTACTTTCTGCGCAGCACTGCCCGGTGCATTATCTTTCTTCGCTGCCAATTCGGCAATCAATGCTTTCAGTTGTTCACGACTGTTTTCGCGCAACATGTCGAATGTACCGAAACGTGAATACTCGTCTGTCAGCGGATGATCTTTCACCCAACCTCCACAGGCATATTGATAAAAACTTGTACCCGGCATAGCCGTGGTATCCAGATTAGCAAGGTCGATACCGGACGTCAGCACGGCCTCTTTCTTACTGTTACATCCTGTTGTCATAAGGCATACGGCAAGAATTGGTAAATACTTGGTTACTTTCATATTGTATAAATAATTAAATAGTCTCTCTAATCAACAATCATCCTACCCGAAGTCCGACACCGAGGAAGAAGGTGACCGACACCGAGGAACGCCTCGTTCCTCAACGAGAAACACCTGTTTCGACACCGAGAAACAGATACCCGCCAGTAATACCTTCTACCAAGGTATAACGTTTCTCTCACATAGTGCCCGGAAGTATGCGTTTTGTTCTAATTTTTCGTTTCTTCCAGTTCCATCGAAACCCGCTCCCACTCTTCAACAATGCCATCCAACTGTTGCTTCAGTTTCTGATGCCGTTCATAGAGCTGCATATCCGAAGCTCCTTCGGGAGTTGCCATCTTCGCTTCTACGATAGCAATCGCGGATTCGGTTTCCTCTATTGAAGCTTCACAGTCCGCCACCTGGCGTTCGAGTTTCTTAATCTTCTTATTAAGTTCTTTCTGGGCTTCGTAAGAGAGCTTATTCTCAGAAGGCTGACCGGTTTCAGGTTCATTACCTTTAGCTGAAGCCGTGGGAGAAGCCGACAGTCCCGCTCCTTTCTGAAGCTCGTTCAAGCTATCTATCTTTTTCTTTTGCAAGAATTCATAGATACCTCCAAGGTGTTCTTTTACAAGTCCACCACCAAACTCATATACTTTAGTCGCAAGTCCATCCAGAAAATCACGGTCGTGGCTGACAAGAATCACTGTTCCGTCAAATTCGCGGATAGCTTCCTTCAAAACATCTTTCGAACGCATATCCAAATGATTGGTCGGTTCGTCCAGAATCAGTAGATTTACGGGTTCCAGCAGAAGTTTAATCATCGCCAATCGCGTACGTTCTCCACCGGAAAGGACTTTCACCTTTTTATCCGAAGCTTCGCCTCCAAACATGAAAGCTCCCAGTATATCACGTATCTTCAGACGGATATCTCCTGTCGCTACCCGGTCAATCGTATCAAATACAGTCAGGTTCTCATCCAACATTTGTGCCTGGTTCTGCGCAAAATAACCGATTTGTACATTATGTCCGATCGTTAGTTTGCCTTCGAAATCAATCTCGTCCATGATACATTTCACCAAGGTAGACTTACCCTCTCCGTTCTTTCCGACGAAAGCCACTTTCTCTCCCCTGTTGATAGTCAGGTTGACATCATGGAAAACGACATGGCTGCCATACGCTTTGCGCACATCTTCGCAAATCACAGGATAGTTTCCGCTACGACTGGCTGGAGGGAATTTTAAACGCAAGGCAGAATTATCTTCCTCGTCCACTTCGATGCGGTCTATCTTTTCCAGTTGCTTGATACGGCTTTGCACCTGTACGGCTTTCGTTGCTTTATAGCGGAAGCGTTCGATGAAGTCTTCCGTATCTTGTATTTGTTTCTGCTGATTTTCGTAAGCACGGAGTTGCTGTTCACGGCGTTCTTTACGCAGGACTACAAACTCATCGTATTTCACTTTGTAGTCGTAAATCTGACCGCAAGTGATTTCGATGGTGCGGGTAGTTACGTTATTCAGGAAAGCACGGTCATGGCTGACTAATACGACTGCATTGGCACGTGTAGACAAAAAGTTTTCCAACCATTGGATACTTTCAATATCAAGGTGATTGGTCGGCTCATCGAGCAAAAGCACGTCCGGGCGACGTAAAAGCAATTTTGCCAATTCGATACGCATACGCCATCCACCGGAAAACTCCGAAGTAGGGCGTTCAAAATCTTCCCGGCTGAATCCCAATCCGAGAAGCGTCCGTTCGATTTCCGCCTGAAAGTTCGTACCGCCCATCATCAGAAACCGGTCGTTTTCATGCGTGAAACGGTCTATCAACTGATGATATTCTTCCGAATCGTAGTCTGTCCGTTCCGCCAGTTCCTGATTCATCCGTTCCAACTTCGCCTGAAGCTCAAATATATGTTCGAATGCCAATTCTGCTTCTCCCATCACCGTCCGGTTGTCAGAAAGAATCATAACCTGTGGTAAATATCCGATGGTTACATCTTTCGGAGTAGCTACCACTCCGCGTGTCGGTGACTGCAAACCTGCCAATATCTTCAGCATGGTTGATTTGCCGGCACCATTTTTGCCGACCAATGCAATGCGGTCTTTCTTATTAATTACATAGCTGACGTCCTCAAAAAGCGGCGTCGCATTAAATTCTACTGATAATCCTTCTACTGAAATCACTTCTGCTTCTGATTTATAACATTTTGGACTGCAAAGATACTGAATATTTATTAGATACTACTTAGTATGATACGTTATGAAAAACAAAAAGAGCAGTCATTCTTATGAATGACTGCTCTTTATCTTAATCAATGGCTCTTCTTTAGAACAACTTAGCAGGATATTCACCGGCATCTACCAATGCCTGAATCTTGTCTACTACGCTCTGACGGTCTTCCGGATAAGTGACGCCGAACCACTTGCTGGTAGTATCCAGTACTTCAACAGTGGCAGTTCCGTCATTAATCAATTTATCTACCATCAATGGGATGAAGAACTCGCTCTTCAGGTTTTCCATATTCTTCGGATCGCTTAGGAAAGTCTTGAAGAATTCCTGGCTGTAAGCGAAGTAATCAGGAGTAAAGCCCCAGAAGTTCATACTTACCGGAGTCGTGTCGGGAGTAGCCGTCCATTCGCCATCATCACCGATATATTTCACTTCACCGTCCAGACGTTGAATCTTCGTACGTTCTACTACAGATGTCAACAATCCTTTAGCATCTGTACTACAGATACCACGAGATACCGTACCGCTTTCGCTCAATGTATTTCCTACACGGAAACCTACCATCGAATAAACGTTCTTTGAATTTTCGGGAAGAGCAGAAAGGAATTTACCCATCACCTGGAAAGAATCGCGACCATAGAAGTCATCACAGTTAATCACTGCAAACGGTTCTTTAATCACATCAGCGCCCATCATTACTGCATGGTTAGTACCCCAAGGTTTGGTACGGTCTGCCGGGCAAGTAAAGCCTTCCGGAAGATCGTCGATTGATTGAAATACCAGTTCGCAAGGAATGTGACCTTCGTATTTGGAAATAATTTTATCACGGAAATCCTGTTCAAAATCTTTGCGGATTACAAATACAAGTTTGCCAAATCCGGCATTGATAGCATCATAGATTGAGTAATCCATAATAGTTTCGCCATTAGGACCCAGTCCGTCTAATTGCTTCAAGCCTCCATAACGGCTACCCATACCGGCTGCCAATAAGAATAAAGTTGGTTTCATAAATTGTGTAATATTAAAAGGTTAGTGATGTCAACGGCATCAGATTTCGTTGCAAAATTACAAAAATAGTTGAATCCAACAGGACAAATATCAATCATTATTTACCAAAATCGTACAAAAATCATTCATTAGAAGGGATAACCGATAGCAAAATGTATTCCCAGATTCTTCATAAAGGATCCTGTGACATTGTAATATCCGCTTCGTTCTGTATCGTAAGGCAGATGCAAAGGAATACCGAAATCAAGACGGAACACAAGAATATCCATATCATAACGAATACCGACACCGGTGCCCAAAGCGATCTGTTTCGGGAACGTTTTCAGTTCGAGTTGTGAATTGGGACGGGCCTCATCCTTGCGCATCAGCCAAACGTTTCCCGCATCCAGGAAAGTGGCTCCCCAAAAACTTTTAAAGATACGGAAACGGTATTCTACATTTGCCTCAAAACGGAAAGTACCCGTCTGGTCGAGGTAAGAATAGCGGCTTTCCGCCGGATGGTATCCGCCCGGGCCGATGCTACGTACTGTAAAAGCGCGGATGCTGTTGGCACCACCCACATAGAATTGTTCGCTGTAAGGGGCTATCGTTGCATTACCGTAGGCGAAGAGAGCGCCCAAAGCTACACGGGAAGCAATCTTATTATTCTTGTCCATATTCCACAAATGGCGGAATTCCGTATTCAGTTTCACAAACTGCGCGAAAGGGACGTTCAGCAAACGTTTGTCCTCTTTGCTGAAAGACTGACCGAAAGCACGGTAAATCACCGAGGTCAGGTTACCGGCAGAGGTTACAGTCGATTGCCACCAAATCGGATTTTTAATACCGCGTGCGGAAGCATTATCATAGGTATAGGTATATTCCATTGCAGGAATAAACTGATCTTTCAAACTGATATATAATGCAGGATTGGCATCGGCAATTTCCCTGAACTCTTCCGATTGGTGTTGAAGGACGTTGAATGTCAGTTTAAAAGGGGTGATACTATGCCGGCTTGTACGTGTCGGCTGGAAATCGTAGGTAGCATTTCCGCCGAATGACAACAGTTTATAATACCTGGCACGGTTCAACTGGTCGATGTATAGACGGAATGTAGTGGTAGCCGGGAAGTCAAACTCCCTTTTCCCCCAATGCGGGAAAACCACGCGCGGGAAAGTCAGAGAGGTGGAAACTCCCATCTCCCAGCTGTTCATCAAAGAGCTTTTTTCTCCTCCGCCGGTTTGCCATTCATAAGAGCCTTTCAGCTTCACGTTCCAGCTTTCGCCACCTCCGAATACATTGTTCCGAGTGACGCCGAATGATGCCCCGGGACCGGTTTGGTCGTTACTTTTGGTTACGACATTCAATTCCAGTTCGGCGTCCAGTGGCTTGGCAAATGTGGCCTGCATGGTTACGTTCAACGTATCACAAACGGCTGTCGTATCTTTCGGAGCATATTGCAAATCCAGATAACTGAAGATTCCCAACTGGCTAAGTTTCTCCTGCACCTGCTCCTGCCGATACTGACTGTAAAGACGGGTACGATTGGAAGCCCGCATCTGTGCATTCCGCACAAACTGTTGATAGTTCAACCAACGATAAAGCATATTCGGACGTACCTGCAATTTCTTATAATAATGTATATTCAGATTCTTATACATCATGCTGTCATTGGGCGCCTCACCATTCTTGCCAAACAGGTAAACAGAAGCATCTCCTACATAGTAAGGACGTTGTGCCGCAGCGGGTAATCCCGGAACGGGAATCAGACGAAGGCTGATATGTCCACCGGGAACCAATGTCGTATCTGCCTGATAAGTCATATAATCGGGACGGAAGTAAAAATATCCCCGGTTACGCAACAGCGTACTGATACGGGTACGCTCTTCATCCAGATCGACCACGTTAAACTGCTCGCCGGGACTTATATAAGACATTCGACGTCCCCGTTCCATAATGCGCAACGTTTGAGGAGTGAAACGCTGATAATAAACCGTATCTATAAAATAAGGATTCTTCATGTCTACCGTATAAAGAATACTTGCTTTCAGGCTATCTTTCTTATCGACCAATGTTTCATAAGTCACTTTCCCATTGAAGTAACCATAATCACGGAGTAAGTTTGTAGCCACCTTAATACGAACCTCCGGATTGACAGTAGAGATAAACACCGGAGGATTGGCAGCCAGGCGGTTGAACATCCACTTTCCAAATCCCTTTTTATATTTCACAAAGTCGTTATACATCCACATTTTAAAAGGAATAGGCAGAAGGCCTCCTAACATCTTTGTACTGGGAGTTTTGTCAAGAGCCGCATCAATCTCTGTTAAAGCCGTCTCTCCTACCGGTGTTGCCGACTTATTCTCTACCACCGTTTTTCCTCCTGTATAAAGTACCTCCCCTTCAGGCAGGTGTTTTGTCACCGAACAACCCGAAAATAAGATGATACCCATCAGGCAACTTGCTAATATGTTACTATATATACCTTTCATGTTTACTTCTTTTTCTTAAAGATGAACAGTTCGCTAAGTTTATCCAGCTTCTTGCGAAGTACCAGACCGACTCCGGTTTCCGTAATCTCGCCTTCGAGTACACTCTCGTAGTTTTTATCGTAGAACAGACGAACATAACGGGTTCCGGTTCTATCCAAACGATATTCCAGGGAGATGTTATCGATAAAGGATTCCGCATCATTCGTCGCATTCTCACCTGTAGAAACCTTACCTCCGATTACAATCTGGAAACGGTTGTTAAAGAGACGTTGTGAATAACGGAAACTGTAATCCGTACGCTTACCACCCGTATCCGACAAATCGTGATCTTCGATACCGACAGAAACACTGGCATTTTTCAAATTTCCCATCAATGAGTTGATTTGGCTGCTTAATACGGAGTTCAGTGCGGAACCCATATTCAGTTTACCCAATCCACCACCTCCGCCACCAATCGGTCCGGTCCCAAGATAGGTTTTCATAACCATAATATAGAGGGCTTGTTTACCTCTCTCTTCCGCCCCCATGGCTGTCAACTCGTTTTGTATGGTTGCATCTTCGGGAGCAGATACATCAAATGCAAAAGAAAGATTATCCAACCGGTTCTTGACAACGATGGACACATCGAAATTAACCGAACGTGTTCCACCGTTCTCTCCCTCGGAAACAGAAGCACGGATACGATCGGTTGCTTTGAAGTTCAACATCGGGTCCATGGGGTTTCCTGTCCATTCCACATAGCTACCGTTATCGATCGCAAATTCTTTGGCAGCAATGACAGGTAAAGCATATTTCATCAAACCGCCGCTCAACGTATAGCGTCCGGTCAATGTCAGATCACCTTGCGGAGTATATTTCATAGAGAGGTCACCTCCCCCTTCCAGTTCGACACGATTGTCATTGCTTGCATCCAAATCGACTTTCAAACGGACGGATGGATCGATATGTACCATCATCACCATGTCCAACCCGCCTAAAGAAACAGTCGGCACTTCTTGTTGGACAACCGTAGTGGTGTCGCTAAACGAAGTAAAGGTTACCAGACTTCCCAAACGATCCTGTACCGTCAACGGCGAGTCGGTCAAGATATAGGAAACGTCTGTATTACCCAACAGGCTCATGTTTCCACGCATATTCAATCCATCCAACGGCCCTTTCACTGTTGCCCGGAAATCGGCAAAGACTTTTCCGTAGACCAGACTCTCACGAGTGCGTTTGGCATCCAGAAGCGTATAGTTCTGCGCCAGCAGATTCAGATTCGCCATCGGTCGGGACATATCCCTGAAATCAACATAACCGTCAATCGTGAATGGAGTTTTTCCTGTTGTATAGATAGCGAATTTATCAAATTCCAACCGATTATTCTTTATCTGTACCGGACGGTCGTCGAACCTGAAATTAGCACCATATTGGCGGGAAAGAACAGAAACGCTATCCAATATCAGTTCGCCATTTATCAAAGGCTGCTCGGTGCTACCCGCAATATTCAGATTACCATCCATATCACCGGCCAGCGTAGCCATTTTATCAGGAATAAATACGTTAGCTACACGTAGCGGGAAATGCTCCAGAGTAGCGTTTACTTCCAGACTGTCTTTTCCTGTCTGGGTTGGAACCAGCTTACCATCCGCCACCATCACTTCCACTTTGTCATGATTCAGATAGGCGTTCAGGTATTGTTTTCCCTGTTCGCCTGGCAGCCAGGTGGCTCCCACTGTCACGTCACCAATTCGTTGACGTTCATAAGTCAATTCATCAATAGCTGCTTCAACCGAAAGTTGAAGATCCTTTTCGGTCTGTACATAGTGCGCTTCCGCAGAGAATAAACCGGTTATTTCCGGGAAGTAAGGAAGTACACTGCTCAAATCAGCCAAACTGATTCTTCGGATTTCCACATCAATATTCTGTAGAGAAACGGTGTCTCCCCGTACAGAATGTACACGGAATCCCATTCCTTCGTCATCCCACATATCTACATTGGCGTATACACGCATATTCTTATGCACATAAATCCAATTATGATTTTCATTGAAATGAAACTTCTGGAAGGCGATTATCGGTTCTTCCGGAATCAAGGTGAGAGCCAGTCCATCGCCTTTTCCTTTGCCCTCGAACAAGGGACGTGCATTGACACCGAGTAATACTCCTGTTTCTCCTTTTCCATTCTTAAAGTCTACCAGCAATTCGGCATCCCGATCACGAATTTCTCCCGTCAGTGTGGTAGAGAAGGAGAATTGCGGATTCTTGGGACCGTTAATAACTCCGGCACGCAATTTCATGAGTGTGGTATCTTGTTTGACGGTAAAGAAGATGGTATCCAATTGCAAGGTATCTACTTTCAAGGCGTGGATAGCGGCTTTTCCATTAATTCCCCAGTTGGGAGCCGTTCCGAATTTCACTGAAGCGTCATGGTAAGCTATCTTCTTGGTAGCCAGAAAATATGCCAAAGGGTTCTCTTGTCCTGCGGAGAAAGAGAAAATAGCAGTTGGCAATGCTTTGCGTAATTCAGCGTGATTCAAGGCTTTCTCATCAATCTGCTTCATCAGTACATCCACAAAATGAGTGGACTGACGAATCAAAGGATTAACACCGGAACGTGCACTCAAATCGAGTTTCATATCTCCGGAGATTAAATGGGTAAATACGCGGTTCTGACGAGCCTCTGCCGAAAAATTGAAAGTCAGCGGACGCTTCATTGGCTCCGGCATGATTCCCAGTTCATGCAAATCCAGTTGGGTGACATCAATCGTTATTTTACCGTCGGGGTAGCTGTGTGCCAGATTGTATTCAGCATCCGTTGTCATTTTCAATAAAGCATTGTCACTTGTCAGATGTGCAGTGACCAATGCGCCTTTAAGTTCTCCCGTCAGATCAAGATTGGAAAGATGGTATTTAGCATAATGAAGCTGATCTAATGAAAGATTCAATTTGGCAAATGAATGGTAGGACATGACATCTAATCCACGACCATTAGCCGCAGCCGAAAGAGAAAGTTCATAGATAGAGTCTTTCGGGAGGAAACTATGAAGTTGCAGATTGTCTATTTTCAGATCAGCCTTATAGACTTCGGTAGTGGTATTTAAGGCTGCATTCACGTCTATAGCTCCTTGTCCTTCTTTCAAACGGAGATTTGCTTTATATTCAGGACCTTTGATATCCACTTTCGCCACCAGATTCATGCTGTCAGGAATGACAAGCGTACCATTAGGCGCTTCTCCCGACAGAGCGGTCAGGAAGTTCAGGTTTTGAGTAGTCATTTTCAGGCCGATGGTTCCGGTGCGTGTGAGGCTGTCGGTGAGGTTTTCCAAAAGGCCACCGCCCTCCAATGCAAAAGCACCCGGCAGGTCTACCGTGAAACGGGAAATCTGCATTTCTTTCAGATTGCCGTCCGTGCCGGCACGGATGACGAGCGGACGAAATGGATAGGCTTCTTTGAAGCTTTCGGGCAGACCGCCGGCAAACAGCATGACGTCTTCTTTGCCGATATAAGCATTGAGACGGGCGGATAAGCGTCCCGTAGTGGGGATATTGACCAGTTCCCAATAGGTATGGGCAGATAAATCGATTTCAGAATGGGGAGTGTTCAGTTTCAAACCAGGAACACAGATAACTGAATCATTGGAGTAGGCTCTACCCGTCAGGGAAGTGACGCTCAATCCGGAACGTTCGTTCATGGTAAACTCACGAATGACTGCGTTCATATCCCTCCCTTTATACAGCAAGGAATCCAGAGCGATGCGAATATCCCGGACGGCAATATGAGAAGCGTCGAAGCCCTCTGCCGGTTGAGCAGTTCCGGTATCATAGCTGGCGGAGGTTCCCGATAATAAGAACTTCTTCAAGTCGTAGTACTGATTCTTCAAATCTGCTTGAGCATCATCGATGGCCGCTTCTCCAATATGGGCCGCCATACGCATGGAATCAGCAGGAAGTTGCATACTGAACGATACATTTTTCAATTTCAACTGATGAAGAGCTACTTTCCAGTTGATCGGAGCAGAAGCTGTGGTATCTTTGGGCGTAGTTGTGGTATCATTCATCAGTAGCTGCACGTGAGTGTCGGATAGTTCGACCTGATTGATTACCGCTAGTTCATTAGACAGATCGACGCCATGACTTTGCAGGAAGAAACGTCCCAAAACGCCTTTAATCTTCATTCCCTCCATCAAATCGGCTGAATTAACGGCTACCCGGCTCAAAGTGACTTCATCCACTTCTACTTTTCCTTTTATCAACGGCCATGCCTGTACACGGACATTGAGACTTTCCAAAGACAAAAGGGTATCCGGCTGTTGAATAACCTCCACGCCACGTACCAACAGATTAAGCGGGAAACGAAGGTCTATCCGCTCCACCTGAATCTGCATGCCGGTTGCTTTAGAAGCGTATGCAGTAACCTCCCGACGCAAAAGATTCTGAACGGGAGGAACATAAAGCAATACCATTAGTATTACAAAGAGTATTATAGGAGTAAGCAATATCCAGCTTACCCAACGTATCCATTTTCGTTTCATGTAAAATGTGTCAGTGTAAATAAGGTGACACAAAGTAAACAAATTATTTTGAAAAAAGGTTTGGGTAATAGTAAGAAAGATACAGATAGTAGCCAAGGAGTAGAAGAAAACGGCTTATTGGGTATTCTTCATTACCTCCAAATAATGCTCCGCTTCACTAATTATTTTACGGACAGCTTCTAATGTATTGAATGTTGTTTCTTCTATTTTTTCCGAAAATTCTTCTCCACGACAAGCCTCCAACCATTTTAATGGGGCGATAGTATCCTCCGCTCCGATCATTGTGAAAAGAGGGAGAAGTTTATGCGCCATGGCAGCTATCCCGTCCACTTCTTTTTCATTCAATGCTTGTTGCATCCGTTCGACATTCTTGCCTGTCTCTTCAATAAAAGTGTGAATGATGGAGTATGCTGCTTCCGGATCATCTTCAGAATAAGCAGTCAGTGCAGAAAAGTTGATCCCGACAGTTCCCATATCTTCTGTTATATGCGCTTCATCGGCCGAAAGTTGACCTTCATTTACTGTTAGCAACAATTCCTTTACTGTAAACGGTTTATGCAAACAACCGGCAAAACCATGTTCATGTAAAGCGGCTTTATCCATTTCACTACGGGCAGTCACAGCAATAACAGGGATTGTTTTTGCTTGTGGTATATTAGAAGCCCGTAATAGTTTTACCAGATCAAACCCGTTAATGGCAGGCATTTGTATATCTGTCAGCAATACATCGAAGACGGAAGAGCGAAGTTGTTCAATCAGCTGTTCCAGCTGTTCACAACATACGGCATCAATACCATGCTGTTTCAACATGGCAGCAGTCAGACTCAGCTGAATCTTATCGTCATCAATCAAAAGCACACGAATGACTTTCATGGGAGGAATGGCAACCGACTGTTTGGGAGCGTATGGACTTTCGTCCTCCGAAGATTCATTTTCCGGAGATTCGCTTTCCGCAATGGATTTACCTACCGGATAAAGAGGTAAAGTTACAGTAAAACAGCTCCCTTTTCCTAATGTGCTTTGCACGTCAATGGTTCCTTCAAGCAAGGTTACCAATTTCTTCACAATAGAGAGTCCGAGTCCGAAACCTTCTTCCCCCTGCGCACCGGAAAGACGTGTAAATTCTTGGAAGATACGTTCACGATCTTCTGATGCCATTCCTTTTCCTGTATCGGCAATGGCGATGGTTAACTTAGAAGAATCATAACTGGCTGTCAGGCTAATTTCTCCTTTTTGAGTAAACTTTACGGCATTGGACAAAAGGTTGTTCACAATTTGCCGGAGTCGCAAAGGATCGCTGATATATCCTCCGTTCAGTTCCGGAGCGACGTGACATTGCAAGGCTAATCCTTTGGCAGCAGTCAGAGGTTCGAAACTGACATAAATTTCATCAAATAGCTGGGAGGGGTTAAAGGTTACACGATTCACTTCCGCTTTATTGAGATCAAGTCGATGGAAATCAAGCAAGTCACTGACTAACTTCAATAAATGTTCTGAAGAGCTTTTCATATTGTCGAGGTAGAATCGTTGCCGTTCATCTTCTGTCAGCCGGGACAGGAGTTCGGTATATCCCATAATTGAGCCTAACGGAGCTTTAAAATCATGGGTAATGGCAAGCATCAATTTTTCACGGGCGATCAGTAAATCTTCCGCCCGTTTATTCGCCACCTCCAATTGCTGGCGGTAACGGTTGCTACGGGAGATATCCCGCATAATCAATATCAGGAAAAAAGCCGATAATAGTACGGCACCAACCGCGATACCGCCGATGATACGTGCCGACCGCATCCTCACTTCCTGCTGAAGTTCGGCATCCTGACGGGCACGCAAGGTCATTTCTTCCTCATACTGTTTAATCAAGCTATCCATCCGTGCCGTCAACTGCGTATTCATCCGCTGGTACTTTGTACTGGTACGCCGGATTGTTTTCCTCCGTTGCAACCGTTTTTCTTCGGTAGCCATGCGGATTTTCTGCTGAAGAGAGTCTTTGGAAGTGGTCGGTTGGAGAATGGTATCAGTGGCTACTTCCAACGATGTATTTACTAATACGGCACTGTCTTGTTTAGAAGGGGAAAACACTTCGGCGAGTCGTTTGAAGAATCCCTTCTTTTTAGGAGTAGTGATTAACGAGTCACGTTTGGTGATGACCCGATGTTGTACCCGTTGCTGGGTAATCACAGAATCCTGTTCGGATATGATTTCTTCGATTTCCGAAGCAGAGAGAAGGCTGTCGTTTGCCTCACTTAGCACCCGCAACATCTGAATCGTGTTTTGATCTTTCTCATGGAGAAGGGTCAATAAACTGTCTGTTCTTAAATTCTGTTGATCGTCGGCGGCCGACAATGCTTCCATCTCACGATGTACAAACACCAGCGAGAAAAGGAGGATCGCCAGCAACAAAGTGTAACCGGCGGTTATTTTCAACTTTGTAAAACGGAAGGAAGCCATTGGGGTTAAGTATTAAGTTTTAAGTATTTAGTATCAGGTTTGAGGATGAGGTTCGGGGAGTTTCGTCATGTGATGAAAACGCCACCAAAGCATCAATCCTGCGCTCGTCAAACCAAAAGGAAATGCCATCCAGACACCTACTACTCCCCATCCCATCACAAAGCCGCAGAAATAACCTACAGGAAGAGAAATAATGAAATAGGCGACAAAGGCAATCACCATCATTAGTTTTACATCTGAAATTCCACGCAAAGCGTTGGCGAAAGTAATCTGCAGTCCGTCGCCAAACTGATAAACGAGGAAAGGGAAGATTAGAGAGGTCACCATAGCAGCCACTTCCTGACTGTCGGTAAACCAGCCTCCCAAGTAATTCCGGCAAAGGAAGACAATCAAAGAAAGCACAACGCCCAATGTCATCATCAGATGAAAACCTGCATAGGCAGAACGACGTACATTGATGATGTCATTCTGACCTTTGAAGTTACTGACACGAACAGCCACAGCAGCACCCATACCGTAATACATCATAAATGTAAACTGCGAAATAGCCAGCATAACCTGATGAGAAGCCAGAGCGATAGTACCCAGCCAACCGATCATGATCGCACTTAGACTAAAAGAGGCTGTCTCCATTCCCATTTGAAAAGCAACCGGCCATCCGAGACCATTCAAATGCCCAAATATAGCTCGTGACCACCCCAAACGGAAAAAGCCAATCTTATAGCGGACAAAACGCGGACTACGCATAAAGATGATGATAAATATAATCACCATCACGATACGCGAGAACAGCGTGCTGACACCTGCTCCCAACAGACCTAACTCGGGCAATCCGAGCTTTCCATAAATCAGGATATAGTTTCCTATGATATTCAAGACATTTCCACCAAGCAATATCCACATAGCGGTTTTTGTATCCGTAATTCCGTCTGTAAACTGCTTGAATCCATTGAAAAGCATGACAAACACTAGTGAAGCGAGCAAAACAAGGTAATACGGTTTAATCAGGGGAATCAATTCTTCCGGCTGTCCGAGACGTTCTATATTTAGATAAAGAACAGTCATACAGACAGTCAGCAGCAATGCAACCATCAGGTTTGCCAGCAAACTGTTGCGTAAAGCCTGTCCCGCAGGGGCATACTGGCGGGTTCCATACAAACCTCCCACAATGGGAGTCAGCCCATACGAAAAACCCGTACTGAAAATAATCGCCAGATTGAACACATTATTGACGAAGGAAGCTGCTCCCAGCTCAATCGTACTATGATGCCCGATCATTAACGTATCCGCAAATCCAAGAACGATTACTCCTATTTGACCGATCACAATCGGCAGTCCGAGAAAAATTAGTGCTTTATAATGCTCTTTATATGTACTATAAATATGTCTCATTTACTTTTCCGTTACCTAAACGTATCTCCATTTTCAGGCAAAGGGACTTTTCCCTTTCACTGATAGATTATAAAAAGGGAGAATTTAATTTTGTTGTTTCTTATAATATAGTATTACTCCGTTCTCCTTACGGAAAGCAGATTGAGCTACCGCCCGCAATTGTTCAGCCGTGACAGACCGATAACGATCAACCTCTTTTTCCATGTCCTCCGCCCGGCCAAGCAATTCGTACCAAGCCAGGTTGGTTGCCACATTCAAATAATTGATGTTGCCGAATATCTGGGTGGACTCAAATTTGTTCTTCACTTTTTCCAGTTCCTGTTCGTCAACCAATTCTTGCTGCAACAGTTCCAGTTCTTCCCGCACTGCCGCTTCCGCCTGTTCCAGGGTGACACCTGCCGAAGGTTTACCACTAATATGGAATAACCCCGCATCTACACTGCCGGAAATATAGGCATCTATACTTGAGAATAATTGTTTCTGCTGTACCAAACGCTGGCTCAAACGGCTGGAACGCCCGTTGCTCAACACATCCGACAGAATATCAAATGCATAATAATCCGGATGGCAATGGGCAGGCATGTGGTATGCCATAAATAAAGAATCGAGAGGAACATTTCTCTCTACCGTCAGCCGGCGCTCTTCCGTCTGTTCCTGCTCCTGTGGCAGGTTCCGTTGAGGAACTTCCCGACGGAGAATAGAGCCGAACCATTTTTCCGTCAAAGCAACCGCCTCTTCGAAAGAGATATTGCCGGTCACAGCTAATATAGCATTATTAGGAGCATAAAAACGGAAAAAGAATGCCTCCACTTCTTCCAGCGTAGCATTGGCAATATGCGACAACTCTTTTCCGATAGTAGGCCATTGATAAGGATGCGTCTGATAAGCCAGAGGACGCAAAAGATGTCCGATATCCCCATAAGGCTGATTCAAACATCGCTGTTTGAATTCTTCCATTACTACTCCCCGCTGTACCTCCAGACTCCGTTCGCTAAAATCAAGACTCAACATCCGGTCGGATTCCAACCAAAAGCCGGTTTCTACGTTCTGACGAGGTACAGTGAGGTAGTAATTGGTTATATCATTATTCGTCCAGGCATTATTCTCTCCACCCGCCAGTTGAAGCGGCATGTCATAATCGGGAATATTCACCGACCCTCCGAACATCAGATGTTCAAACAGATGGGCAAAACCAGTATGCTCGGGATCTTCGTCGCGAGCTCCCACATTATATAATATATTAAGGGCAACCATCTGTGTACTTTCGTCTTGCGAATGTACCAGACGTAACCCATTATCAAGAATATGCCTGTTGATTTTCATATATTTCAGTCAAGTATTGTCACCTTTGTTATTTTTACATCTTCTTCGGGACGATCGCTGCGGTCGGTTTTCACCTGCTGGATTTTATCCACAATATCCAGACCTTTCACTACTTCGCCGAACACAGTATATTCGCCATCCAGATGCGGAGTTCCTCCTACCGTTGTATAGGCTTCAATCTGTTCCGGAGTGAAATGAAATTCCGGTTGTTTGGCTGCCATTTCCTGTGCCTCTGCAAACAACTTTTCCTGCAAATCATAAAGACCGTTTTCATCATTTGCTTTTCGCATCTTATAAATTTCCTTCATGTGTTTCTGTGCCAGCGTATTGAAAATAACATTAATCTTATTCTCATTCATCTGGCTTTCCATACCCAGCAAGGTAGAGTCATTGAACACCTTACCTGTCACGATATAGAACTGACAACCGGAAGATTCTTTCTTCGGGTTCACATTATCTCCCTGACGGGCAGCGGACAGGGCACCTTTCTTATGGAAATATTTAGGATATACAAATTCAGCGGGAACAGTATAACCTACATCTCCCGTACCCAGCATTTTTCCTTTCGGTGCATTCTTTGAGTCCGGATCACCGGCCTGAACCATAAAATCTTTGATAACACGATGAAACAGTGTGCCCTCATAAACTCCGTCCTTCACCAGTTTGATAAAATTATCACGATGTTTCGGTGTCTCATTATATAATTTCACCTCAATGTCTCCTAAAGTTGTTTCAATCTTTACCAACGTTTCTTTATCCATGTCTCCTCCTTTTTTTGTTCCAATTTTGCAGGCAGTAAGTCCACAAAACGATATGGTTAATATTATCAATAGAATCTTTTTCATAACACTTTTATTTAATTTAAGTTTGCAAATATACCACTTTCGCCCAAAACCTCTTACCTTTGTGACTTAAAAGAATCAAAACTTGATATGATGAGATCCATATTGATCGTTGAAGATGATATTACTTTTGGAATGATGCTAAAAACCTGGTTAGGCAAGAAAGGGTTTGAAGTGTCGTCAGTGAGCAATATTGCACGCGCCCGGAAACATATCGAAAGCCAAAACGTCGATCTGATTTTGTCTGATCTACGGCTTCCCGACCACGAAGGCATTGATTTGCTGAAATGGATGAATGAACAAGGCATGGATATTCCTCTGATTATCATGACTGGTTATGCAGATATACAATCTGCCGTGCAAGCGATGAAACTGGGAGCTCGGGATTATGTCGCCAAACCGGTGAATCCGGAGGAGTTGCTGAAGAAAATCTCTGAAGCCCTACAGGCAGGAAAAGATACGGGTACTCATAACGTCGTTAAATCTTCTTCCAAGAAAAGTCCTTCCACTCCCTCCAAAGATTCAACAGAAAATCGTCATACCTATTTGGAAGGAGAAAGCGATGCCGCCAAACAACTCTATAATTATGTAGGACTGGTAGCTCCTACCAATATGTCCGTACTTATCAACGGCTCCAGCGGAACGGGAAAAGAATATGTAGCACATCGTATCCATCAGCTTAGTAAACGAAATGACAAACCGTTTATTGCCGTAGATTGTGGTTCTATCCCCAAAGAACTGGCCGCCTCCGAATTTTTCGGTCATGTAAAAGGATCGTTTACGGGTGCTCTCACGGATAAGACCGGAGCCTTCGTTGCAGCCAACGGTGGTACTATCTTTTTGGATGAAATCGGTAACCTTAGTTATGAGGTACAGATACAACTGCTCCGAGCCTTGCAAGAGAGAAAAATACGTCCGGTAGGTTCTACACAGGAGATATCGGTAGATATTCGTCTGGTGTCTGCCACCAATGAGAATCTGGAACAAGCCATTGAAAAAGGTACTTTTCGTGAAGACCTTTATCATCGTATCAATGAATTTACCCTTCGGATGCCCGACCTGAAAGAACGGAAAGAGGATATCCTGCTTTTTGCCAACTTCTTCCTCGATCAGGCAAACAAGGAACTGGATAAACAGCTAATCGGCTTTGATGCGAAAGCATCACAAGCTCTACTCAATTATCACTGGCCGGGTAATCTACGCCAAATGAAGAACATTGTCAAAAGAGCGACTTTACTAGCACAAGGCAGTTTTATCACTCTCCTTGAACTGGGAACCGAACTTCTGGAAACTCCGGCATCTTGCACCACGAGTATCGCATTACGCAACGAAGAGACCGAAAAAGAGCATATTTTGGAAGCATTGCGCCAAACCGGAAATAATAAGAGCAAGGCTGCGCAATTGCTGAATATTGACCGAAAGACTTTATACAACAAGCTAAAACTTTATAATATTGATTTGTAATCCTGCAAATTTACTAATCATTCTGTCTCCTTGATCATTTTGGTACGGAAATGAATGAAATATTTATTTCATTCCAGTTACCTTACTATAAAGTTTAAAAAGGTATAATTATCTTCCACCTTGCACTTTCGCTATTTATCATTTTGATATATAGAGGATTAGTAGAGTGCAAGATAGGGTGGAAGATAGTGTAAGATGCGATTATCTTGCACTCTTTTTTTCGGTGATTAGTTACCGGATGATTTCTACGGCAGTTTAATTTTGTTTCGAGCACTTGAACAAAGTGTTCGCAGGCTTGAAACAAAGTGTTCGAAGCCTTAAAACACTTTGTTTCTCTATAGTAAACACTTTGTTTCACTATAGGAAAACATCATGTTCGCCTATATGAACAAAGTATTCTACCCATATATTCTGCAAATTGCTACGTACTTTTTATTATTTACTATAGTCCTTTTTTGACTTTTTTGATAGTGCAAGATAACCGCATCTTACACTATCTTCCACCCTATCTTGCACTCTACTAATCCTCTATATATCAAAATAATAAGTAGCAAAAGTGCAAGGTGGTAGATAATTATACGTTTTTAAAGGTTCTTCGTCAAATTTGGTGGTACTTCTTCTATTGTGAATAAATAATCTTCGCTCTCAGTAGTTTAATTCCTGCCCTATTGTACATCTGTCTTTTTACCGCTTTAATTTTATTCACTGTCCCCTCCAGTAATCCGTTACTGAAGGGGATATCAATAGCTGCCTGTACTGCCTCCCAGTCTTTTTCAATACCATATGCAAAGTTCGTCAGTGCCATATTCCGTGTTGCCTTCGCTTTTTCAATCCACTTTCTAATATCCTTATCATAAGTGTTCCCATTAATCATATCTCTGAAATTCTGACACACGCTTAAAAGTTCTTTAATCTGCGGTGAGGACTTATACAGTTCCGCTAGTTTAGGATTATCCGATTCTCCCTTTAGAATGTATTTGCGTATCTGATTCTGTGAAACTCTCTGTATTTTACTTCTGTTTTCAATGCTCTCATTATGCTCCTT
>NZ_GG774952.1:304857-525739 GCF_000162555.1 Bacteroides sp. 3_1_23 | reverse complement strand
GCTTCAGAGATCCATCTTGTTGCAGATTATCGTAGCCAAGACTGAATCTGAAATCATGGTAAATTAACCTCCCTTATTTGTAGGAGCTTATTTTCTTTTTTTGATGTATATTTGTACGTTGTAGATATGACTTGTTGCATTGTAACTCTTAATGATGTGGTGTCTTTAAAGTTACTAAAAAGCAAACATATCTACAACTTTTAATAGGATTAAGAAAGAAGAAGACAGTTGAAATAAAAAAGAGATTACCACCAAATTTGACGAAGAACCTTTTTAAACTTCATTGTAGAACGAAAATATCACCATTTAGCTCAAAACAGTACCAACATGAATCTAATATATTCATGCAAAAGAAATTTTCGGTCCATGCCTTCTACTTCTCTCCCATATACTTGGAAGGAGACACTCCAAACTGCTCCGTAAAGTGTTTGCGTAAAGTACGAGTATCGGAATATCCGACCATCTCGGATATCTCTTGAATAGAGTACCGGTTTTCCATAATCAACGAAGCCGCCTTACTTATACGTATACTGCGAATCATATCTATGACGGACAAATTACTGCGCTGTTTCACCCTGCGGTATAGTGTAGGCTGGCTCATATTCAATTGTTCAGCAAGCATCTTCACATTAAAATTCTCATTTGCGAGATTGGCTTCTATCACATGAACGAGCTGCCGCAAAAAGGCATCCTCTTTTTCTCCTTCTTCCGTAGTTTGTTTCAGCATCAGCGCTTTGGTATAAATCCGCTTCAGTCGTTCACGCTGCAAAATCAGATTATCAACTTTTGTTTTCAGTACTTCCGGATTAAAAGGTTTCATCATATAGTCATCTGCTCCACTATAGGAACCTTGCAAAATATCAGTATCTTCCGACTTAGCTGTCAGCAACAGAATAGGAATATGCGCTGTTTCCTGTCGGCCGCGAATCTCCCGGCAACAAGCAAAGCCATCCTTGACAGGCATCATCACATCCGAAATGACCAGGTCAGGCAATTGCTCTTTTGCTATACGGACTCCTTCTTCTCCGTCGCCAGCCTCATAAATAATATATCGGGAACTGAACAGACTACAGATATATTCACGGACATCTTCATTATCTTCAATAATCAACAAGCTCTTTTTAGTAGACGCCTCCTGTGTATCGTCATCGGAAATAGAAAGAGGAATATCGGGTAAATCGTCTGATTTTGTTTCTTCCGGCCGACAATCCATCCATTCATAGCTGTCTTTTACAAAATGCTCTTTGCCTTCAGGTATATACAACACAAAGGTAGCACCTTGTCCCGGAGCACTTTGCAGCGTTACCAGACCATGATGTAAATCCATGGTATGTTTAACAATATGCAAACCGATTCCAATTTTTGTAGAATATTCAGGATGATTATCTCCTGTGATGAAAGAATCGAAAACATGCTTCTGTAATTCTCTCGCAATCCCTATACCCGTATCCGAGACGGCAATTCGGCAATAGGCGTGCCCATCTCTGACGGTGCGCGAGACAGAAAGCAGGATGCTTCCTCCCTGCGGCGTATACTTAAAAGCATTGGATAGCAGGTTCTGCACAGCCGAGAAAATCTTTTTTTCATCTATCCAAAGCAGTTGCTTCCCTTCAGGGCAGCTTATTTCAAAACGTAATCCTTTGATTTCCGCCATCTGCCGGAATGAGTCGGTCACGTTTCTTATCAACCGGATAAGATCAACTTCTGATAATTGAAGTTTCACCATTCCCGCCTCTATCTTCTGTACATAGAGCAAATGGTCAACCAACGTATGCAACGATGTTGCGTTTTTGTACATAACCTGCAACTTCCTGCAAAAAGGCTCCGGCAGGTTACAAAGTTTCATCAGTTCCTGCAAGGGAGCTAGTATCAATGTCAGCGGAGTACGTAATTCGTGGGCAACACCTGTGAAGAAATTCTCACGTTCCATACGTATCTGACGTTCTTTCTCGCGTTCCAGATTGACCGTCAGCAATTCATGTTTCATCTGCATCTCATATTCTATTCGCTTCTGGCGAAGCTTCATCAATCTTATCATGTAGGCCATTCCCGCAAGCAACAATGCCAAAATAAAGAGGCGGAAATACAAAGTATGACTCCAATGAGGAAGAATAACGATCTTCAATGAAGTCACCGGGCCTGTTTGCCCGTCGGGATATATACTTTTCACTTCAAACACATAATCTCCGGCAGGCAAATTGGTATAGGAGGCTTTCTCTCCACCATCGGATACCAACCAATTCTCCTGATAGGGCAAGAGGCGGTAATTATATTTCTGTTGTTCGTTTGAATAAGACAGATTATTAAAGTTTAAAGCAAAGTCCCGATTACTATTATTCAATACAATCTGTTTTGTATAAGAAATTCCTTCATTAAGTATAACTTGGTCATTGATTCCCTCCCCTATCCCAACTAAACGGTTATCAACTTCCAGTCCAGTAATCAGAACCCGCCTATTAGCAGGATAAGCATCTATCTCATCAGGATTGAAATAGGTCAGACTTTGATTATTACCAAAAAATAAAGTCTCATCGCTAAAGAATGCGGAGCGGTTACTGCCTGAAATATAATAGTTATAGAAAAGATGCTGATGACGGCTATACCGGGAAATACCGGAATTACTCCCCAACCAGATATGCCCTTTACCGTCTTCCGCCATACAACCGATAAAATTACTGCATAATCCATCGTTTGTCGTATAACATTCGCTGATACTATCCTGCCGTGGATTCAGAATAGCAAAACCATCCATATAACCGATATACAGATTCCCGTCTGAAGATGCCAATAAAGAACGTACTGAATGATATTCCAACCCCTTTCTTCGTTCATAACCATTGCTTACAGAGATAATACCGGATTCGGATTCCACTAGTCTGCAAACTCCTGCATTCCCCGTTCCCAACCATATCGTTCCATCTTTTGTTTCAACAATCGCACGTACGAACAACGCCTGCTGTTCATTCAAAAACTGTTCTACCGGCAACTTAACACATGTACCTTTTTTATAATCGTACAACAAAAGCCCCTGTTCCGTTCCTACCCAAATTCTATTATTACGATCAATATACAAAGCCCAGACCGAAGACTTGTTGACAATACCACCGACCCATAGAGAATGAATTACAAACCTGCCAGTCTTATTATCGTAGCGAGTTATCGTACCATCCACATTTCCAAACCAAAGATTTCCTTCAGTATCTTTAATTGCACACAACGTCGTTTCTCTTATCTTTCCACCTGGTAAATCCATTCTGGAGAAATGAAGTTTCTCGCCTTTGGTATATGGCGTGTCACTTCGCATAACCCCTTTATGAAACGTCGCCAACCACATATATCGATTGTTATCCATTACGACACTGCAAATTTCATTATGTCTTTCTTGAGAATAACGGTTATAGAACTGTGACCTCAAATCCGAATACATCACTCCTCCTCCATTAGTACCTATCCAAAGCAGGCCATTCGGATCATAATATGCAGAAATCATCCGAGTTTCCAGATTCCGGTGAATCTGCGTATGGGTATAGTTGTAAATCTCCGAAGTCAATTCTTCAGGATGTTTCTCGTCCGTTATCAGCAACGTATAACCGCTCCATGTCACAGCCAAATAATGATTATTGTCTATAAATATTGTTTGATAAACATCTCTATGGGACAGAAGAGACTGTTTCCCCACACCTCCATACGAAATATTGTCGACATATCCCGTCTTTACATGATAGCGAATAATGCCATTAATAATGGTAGAAATCCAGACAATGCCATCTCTATTCATAATAGAAGTGACTTGCAGCGGCGCCTCATCTCTCAATGAAATTTTCCGGTAGGATTCCGGACGGTCCGGTTGAAACAGAAATAAGTTAGCCCGATTGCTCACCAGCCACAGAGCCTTTTTGTTTTCTCCATCATAACAAACCGCAGATAAGGTTTCATCTTCTCCACCTAAAATAGTGAACTCCTTTTGTAACTTCGCCCGGACAGAAAAGGTTTGTCCCTCTTGATTCTGATATTCTTCCCATTGGTATAATAACAATCTTTTTCCTGATATACCCCAGAAAAAAGATTGTTCCGCAGGTAATATACGAGAAATGGCAAGCTTGTTGCCATCATGATCAGAAACCAACGGAACGAAAGTCTCCAACTTCCGATTAAAACAATAAAGAGTGGAATCAGACATAACACCTAAGTAGTCATCAGACAATCTCACAATGGCAGAAATCGAGATAGATGATTCAATCGGTTTAAAGTTCTGAATAGTTTTTCCATCATAGCGGCTCAATCCATTACTTGTTCCAAACCACATAAATCCATCTATATCTTTATATATACAGGTGATTGTATTATCTGCCAATCCATCCTGCATCGTCAACAAACGGATGTCTTTATCGAAAAAGGCGTGAACCGAAGCCAAAGGACAACTACTTATCAGAATGGAAATAACAAATATTAGACTTAATTGCTTCATCTTAGTTCTGTTTTAGTACAAATAAACGAAAATAAGTCAAAAGACACAAAGAAGTAATGGAATAAATATTCTTCTGAATTAAACATGTATGCTAAATGAATGGAGTATGCATACCCCAGACGACTACATTTACATACATTTGCAATATAATAACCTTATGTATAACTTTAAATAAAATGCAATGAGAAAACTAACATCATTACTTACTATGTTGTTGCTCGGTATCAGTTTCGTGTATGCGCAGCAAATCAACATCAAAGGCACCGTAACAGACCAAAGGCTTAACGAACCTATCATCGGTGCCAGTGTATTAGTGGAAGGTAGCAGTAACGGAACCATTACAGATATGAATGGTGACTTCTCTCTCAAAAACGTTTCTAAAGGAAATGTACTGATAGTATCTTATATAGGATACCAACCCCAACGTCTGACAATCAACGGTAATCAAACTAGTTTCAATATCATGCTGACTGAAGATACACAAACTTTGGACGAAGTGGTAGTCGTAGGATTCGGTACGCAAAAGAAGGTGAACTTAACTGGGGCGGTAGCGACCGTAGATACCAAAACTTTGGAATCCCGCCCGGTTAGTTCTGTATCACAAGCACTGCAAGGTGTCATGCCGGGACTAAACATTGATATTAATGATAAAGGTGGACGCTTGGACTATAATCCTAATATAAATATCCGTGGTGCCGGCAATCTAGGAACAGGTTCCAGTGCTTCACCACTTGTTTTAATTGATGGCGCCGAAGGAGACATTAACTCTCTCAATCCACAGGATATTGCTAATATTTCAGTATTGAAAGATGCTGCAGCTTCTTCTATTTACGGTTCTCGTGCTCCGTTTGGTGTAATATTAATTACTACTAAGTCCGGAGAAGCAGGAAAGGCAACTATACAATATTCGGATAACTTCCGTTGGTCTCATCCGACTAATATTCCTGATATGCTTGATTCATACCGCTTTGCTAAATATTTCAATGCAGCACAAAAAAACAATGGCGGTGCCACTACCTTTTTATTCACAGAAGATACTATTGACCGTATTAAACGATATATGGCTGGAGAATATCCATACACCTCTGATCCAAACGGTTCCCAAGCCAGTAATTTCTTCCCTTTTAATATGGCCTCTAATGATAATCAGAATTGGCCACGGAACTTCATCGACAAAACAGCTTTCGGACAAGAACATAATTTAAGTATTTCTGGAGGAAGTGAGAAAGTGAAATATTATATTTCCGGAGCTTTCCTTTCCCAAGAGGGACAAATGAATTACTCGGATGAGAAAAAGAAGCGTTACAACATTAGCAGTAAAGTCAGCGGACAAGTCACAAAATGGTTGAGTCTGGATTTCAATGCCCGCTTTATCCGTGAAGACATTGCTATGCCCACTTTTATGAAACTTTATGGCGACCGTTTCTTTCAGGAAACAACAAAATTGTACCCAATGATGCCACTATACGATAACAACGGACATTATACTCGTAATCCCAAACTCATGCAGTTGACTTCCGGAGGACGTTCTGACACAAGTAAAGACACATACTTCACCCAAGGTGGCTTCCACCTAACTCCATTAAAAGGTTTAGGTATTCACGGACAGGCTAGTTTACGTACAGAAAGCTACCGTCATCAATACAACGTCAATAAAGTATATCTCTACACTCGAGATAATCAACCGGTAGAAGAACAATGGTTAGGTAATGATAATGACCTTGTTGCAGGAAAGACATTTGTACAAAGCGAAACTCAGCAAACCTCTATGATGACTACCGCATTATATGCAGATTATGAATACTCATGGAAAAAGCATAATTTCAAAGCCACTGTAGGTATGAACTCCGAATATTATTATATAAACAATTTGGAAGGAAAACGCTACGATGTAGTCAATGAGAACGTTCCAAGTATTAACACTGCCACAGGTAGCAGTAACTTAAAAGCCTACTCTAAAGAATGGGCAACGATGGGATATTTTGCTCGTGTCAACTATGATTATGACGGAAAATACCTGATTGAAGGAAATATCCGCCGGGATGCAACTTCCCGTTTTCGCGGAGATCAACGTTGGGGAACATTTCCTTCAGTATCTGTAGGTTGGAACATAGCTCGCGAAGCATTCTGGGAACCGATACAAGATTACGTCAATCTACTGAAATTGCGATTCTCTTATGGTAGTTTAGGTAATCAAAACACAGATAATTATTATCCGACCTATTCTATTCAAAACATTACTGTAGGTGGTGTTGACGATGGCGGTCGATGGTTACTTGAACAGGCTAATAAATCAAGTATAGCCTCCTCTCCAGGTCTTGTCAGCTCATTGCTTACTTGGGAACGAGTTACGAGCTACAATATAGGTCTTGACTTCGGCGCACTCAATAATCGCCTTACCGGATATGCCGAATACTACATCCGCGACACCAAAGACATGGTAGGACCAGCCGAAGAAATATCACCTATCGTAGGTGCCTCCGCTCCTAAACTAAACAATACCGCTCTAAGAACAAAAGGTTGGGAATTACAAGTTAATTGGCAAGACAGAATCGGACAAATTGGTTATCATGTAGCATTCAATCTATCCGATGCACAAACAGAAGTGACGGAATATCCGAATCCTGATAAAACTTTCTTCACAAAAGATTCAGATGGGAATACGGTAGACAATTATTGGAAAGGGAAAAAGCTGGGAGAAATCTGGGGATTCAAAACTGTTGGTATGGCTAAAACAGATCAAGAAATTCAAGATTATATTGCTATCCACGACCAAAGCAGACTTCCCAATATCGGTAACAATATCTGGAAAGCTGGCGATATCATGTACGCAAATCTTGATGACGACCCTGCTATTGAAAAGGGAACTTCAGCAAACGATCCAAAAGATCTCTGTATTATCGGTAACAGTACACCACGCTATCGTTTTGGTATTACTTTAGGAGCCGATTACAAAGGATTCGACATCAGTCTAATGTTCCAAGGAGTAGCCAAACGCGATATTTGGGTAGGAGGAGACGAGAAAACAGCAACTTCAAAAGGGATGATTTTTTGGGGAGTCAATGGAGGACAATGGGATTCTACCGGATACGAAGAACATTGGGATTTCTTCCGCCCAGAAGGTGATGAACTAGGTGCAAACTTAAATGCATACTATCCACGTCCTATTATCGGAAGTAAACAGAACCAACAAGTTCAGAGCCGCTATTTGCAAAACGCGGCATACATCCGCCTGAAGAATCTACAAATCGGATACACTCTGCCGAAAGCTCTGACACAAAAAATCAGCCTGCAAAAAGTACGAGTATTCTTCTCTGGTGATAACCTTTGGACAGGAAGTAAGATGAGTAAGAATTTCGATCCGGAACTATTGTACCAGAATGGTATGACTTATCCACTTAGCTATACATTGTCTTGTGGAGTCAACATTACATTATAAACCATTAAAAAACAGACTAATTATGAAACTAAAATATATCCTACTTTCATTCATAGCCGCTTCATTCACATTATGCTCATGCAGCGACTTTCTAGACAGGCAACCCTTGACAGACAACACGGACGAAGGTTTCTTCACTGATCCTATCCAGCTTCAGGCATACTGCAACAAAAAGTATGAACTACTTCCTGACTTCAAAGATGTCAACCTCTTTACTGATGATCAAAAAAGCGACAATCAGGCTGGGAATGAACCGGAAGACGTATTTCTGCCTCAGCGCATCAGAGTTGCAGCCGAAGGCGGCTATAACCGTCACGGACATTTACGTGATTGTAACCATTTTCTGCATTATACGCTCGAAAATATAAAAAACGGAACTCTTGAAAATACCAACGAAACACAGCAATATCTTGGAGAAATGTATTTCTTCCGTGCTTATATATATTTTGAATATCTAAGAAAGTTTGGTGACTTTCCTATCCTTGAAGAAGAACTTACCGCTGATGACTACACCACTAATGTAGAAGCAAATAAACGTAAACCTCGTAATGAAGTTGCACGTTTCATCCTCAAGGATTTAGACGACGCTATCACTCGGCTGCTCCCTCGCAGCAACGCTTTGACTAATCATCGCTTAAATCAGGAATCTGCGCTACTATTTAAATCTCGCGTTGCTTTATATGAAGCTAGTTGGGAGACTTACCACAAAGGAACAGCTCGCGTTCCAGGTGGTCCAGGATGGCCGGGAGGAACATTCGAAGGCAATCTGGACACAGAAATTAACTTCTTCCTGACTCAGGCTATGGAAGCTGCCAAACCTGTAGCAGAAGAATTTATCGCCAATATTACTACAAATATTCAGGACTATATGAATATGTTTAACCAATATGATTTATCATTCAATAAAGAGGTATTACTATGGCGTATGTACAGTGTAGATGCGAAAGTCAACAATACAGTAGAAGGCACATTCCACAGTATTTATAATATAAACGATGAAGGTTGTGTTGGCAACGGAGGTGGATATACCCGTTCATTAGTAGAAACATTTTTAACGACTAACGGCTTACCATTCTACGCAACCGGCAATACAGAATATCAAGGAGACAACAGCATTGAAACTGTAATGCAAAATCGAGATTTACGTTTAGTGAATTCAACTTTCAAACCGAATGATATGGTATGGAGAGGAGCGAATCTAGATGCTAACGGAGTCATGAAATATGCTAATCTACTGCAGGGATACCAGAACTTAGGCAGATCCACAACCGGCTATTTAGTACGCAAAGGATGGAGAGACAGTGCTGTTCCCCCAACAGAAAGTTCTCCCCTCGCTTACATGATTTTCCGCGCTTCAGAAGCATTCCTCAACTATATGGAAGCAGATTGTATGAGAAACGGGGGAACTTCAATAGATGCAAACAGCCAAAAATACTGGAAAGCATTGAGAAAACGTGCCGGAGTATCAGAAGATTATCAAAAGACAATAGACAATACTGATTTGAGCAAAGAGAATGACCTGGCTGTATGGTCTGGTAGCACGCAAGTGAGTAAAATGTTATACAATATCCGTCGGGAACGCCGTTGCGAATTTATTGCAGAGGGTATGCGCAAAGACGACCTATTCCGTTGGCGTTCTTTAGACAAGATGAAGAATTACAAGGTGGAAGGTTTCAATTGGGAGCAATATAAGGAACAGGAGTATTATAAAAAGCAAATCGCTGCCGGATTATCCGTCAAAGAAACCAAGTATCTGCAACCGCACGCTTTCAACGAATTGATTATCTCTAATGATGGCTACACTTTTGAAGAAGCGAACTATTTGACCCCGATTTCTTACGATGTATTCCGTATGTCAACGCCTGTAAAAGGAGGAGATCCCACCACTTCGGTAGTATATCAGAATCCAGGATGGCCGATAGGAGCTAATCTTTATGCAAATCAATAATAATTAGCCTATTATCTCATCACTAATCGATTCAAAAGACTATTTTTGTAAAAAAGAATATGACGAAGACAAAACAGCATCAAATATGGTTCATCGGAGCAGCATTAGCTGCTCCGATACTTCCGATGACAGCACAGTCACCTCCGAATTTGGTCTTTATCATGGCCGACCAGTACCGGGGGGATGCATTAGGCTGCATAGGCAAAGAGCCTGTGAAAACTCCTTCTTTAGACAAACTGGCCTCTGAAGGTATCCTGTTTACCAATGCCATCAGCAGTTATCCTGTTTCGTCTCCTGCCCGTGCCATGCTTATGACCGGGATGTATCCTTTGAACAATAAAGTAACTGGTAACTGTAATTCTGACACAGCTCCTTACGGAGTGGAGATTTCACAAGACGCCCGTTGCTGGAGTGATGTGCTGAAAGATATGAACTATCATACCGGATATATAGGCAAATGGCATCTGGATTCTCCCTACAAACCTTATGTAGACACCTACAACAATCACGGCAGAATAGCCTGGAATGAATGGTGTCCGCCTGAACGCCGCCACGGTTTCGAACACTGGATAGCTTACGGCACATACGACTACCACCTGAAACCGATGTACTGGAATACAACCGCTCCACGAGACAGTTTCTACTATGTCAACCAATGGGGACCTGCTTATGAAGCAGACAGAGCCATTGAATATATTCAGGACCAAAAAGAAAGGCAGCAACCATTTGCGTTAGTTGTTTCCATGAATCCCCCACATACAGGCTATGATCTGGTACCTGACAAATACAAAGAAATGTATAAAAATCTGGATATAGAAACTCTTTGTGCCAACCGACCGGACATACCGGCTAAAGGAACAGAAATGGGAGATTATTTCAGAAACAACATACGCAACTATTATGCCTGTATCACAGGAGTAGATGAAAACGTGGGACGCATCATAGATGCACTCAAAAGCAACGGGCTTTTCAACAATACCATTGTAGTATTTACTTCCGACCACGGTATCTGCATGGGAGCACACAACAACCCAGGAAAAGATATTTTTTATGAAGAAGCTATGCGTATTCCCATGATTATTTCCTGGCCGGATAAAATAAAGCCACGCAAAGACAATCGATTGATGATTGCCTTTGCTGACTTATATCCTTCCCTTTTATCAATGATGGGATTTCAAGAAGAAATTCCCGGAACGGTACAAACCTTCGACTTATCCCGGGAAATTCTGGGTAAAAGCAAAAGGGAAATCGTGCAACCTTATTATTATGTGCAGTATGACAATCATTCCACCGGTTACCGGGGATTGCGTACGGCAACCCATACTTTTGTAGTTCATACCACCCATGGAAAAATAGACGAAACAGTTCTTTTCGACCGGACAAAAGACCCATATCAAATGAATAATATCGCTCAAAGCTCCCCCAAGCTAGTAAAGCAACTTAGTAAACAACTCCAAACATGGTTGCGCCGGACTAATGATTCATTTGCCAATTATCTGAACCCTTAAATAAAATTATTCTATCATGAAGACATTATACTTTATATTCCTCTTTATTTGCAGCTCCGTCTGTAGTTCCGCACAAGTACAGAATATCATCCCTGTCCCCAAACCTCACCAACTAAAATGGCACGAAGCGGAAATGGGAGCCGTATTCCATTATGACCTGCATGTATTCGATGGTATCCGTTACGGACAAGGCAATAACCGCATCAATCCCATCGAGGACTACAATATTTTTAACCCTACCGAACTGAATACCGACCAGTGGATACAAGCCGCGAAAGCTGCCGGATGCAAGTTTGCCGTACTGACCGCTACTCATGAAACCGGTTTCGGGCTTTGGCAGAGTGACGTCAATCCATACTGTCTGAAAGCAGTAAAGTGGCGGGACGGTAAAGGTGATATAGTCCGCGATTTTGTTAATTCTTGCCGTAAATATGGTCTTCAGCCTGGAATTTATATCGGTATTCGCTGGAATTCCCTATTAGGTATCCATAACTTCAAAGCCGAAGGGGAAGGAGATTTTGCCCGCAATCGCCAGGCATGGTACAAACGCCTGTGCGAGAAGATGGTTACAGAACTTTGTACACGTTATGGTGATCTCTATATGATATGGTTTGACGGTGGAGCTGACGACCCACGTGGTGACGGACCCGATGTAGAACCAATCGTTAATAAATATCAACCGGAATGTCTTTTCTATCATAATATTGACCGTGCCGATTTTCGTTGGGGAGGTTCGGAAACGGGTACAGTGGAATATCCCTGCTGGTCAACCTTCCCGGTTCCCTGTTCTCATCATAAACGTATTGAAAGCAATATCGACCAGTTAGATTTATTAAAACACGGTGATAAGAATGGTCAGTACTGGGTTCCGGCTATGGCAGATACTCCATTGAGAGGAGCAAACGGACGTCACGAATGGTTTTGGGAACCGGACGATGAGAATAATATCTATGCGTTGGACGTGCTGATGGATAAATACGAAAAATCAGTAGGACGAAATGCCACGCTTATTCTCGGACTGACACCCGACCCGACAGGGCTGATTCCGTCAGGAGACGCACAGCGCCTCAAAGAAATGGGGGATGAAATAGACCGTCGATTCTCCTCACCCATAGCAAAAACGGCGGGACAAAAGAAAAATCTTGTCCTGAATCTTGGGAAAAAACAAACCATAAATTACTGCATTATCCAAGAAAATATAAAAAATGGAGAACGTATCCGCCAATATAAGATTGAAGCAAAAGTAAATGGAAAATGGAAAACTGTCTGTACCGGTGAATCTGTAGGGCACAAACGCATTGAGAAGTTTGGACCGATAGAAGCAACGGCATTCAGACTCACTATTCTTGAATCGATTGCATTACCGGATATTATCAATTTCAGCGCATATTACGTCAAATAAGACAAGTAGCATGAGAAGAATAACCCGCATCTGTTTATATATATTTGCAGGCATCTTTGTAGAAACATCGATGCTTGCTCAAAATCCATTTACTTATTATAAAGGGAAAGGATACAAAGACATTGCAGCATACCGGATGGAAAAAGAGATCGACCTGAACACATATACCCCATCCGTCCCCATCTTATACGAACAATCAGTACCCGAACATCAAAGTACTCTTTCGTATAGAATTGCACTTCCTCCTTATATCCGTGGTATATTCTTCAGTCGCGATTCTCGTCCCAATGACTATCAATGGCCCAATAATACCAACCGATTACTCCCTTGGATGTTTCATCGGCTGAAAGAACTTACTCAAGAAAGCTATCCGGGTATTCCTTCCAATTCCCAGCCTTCTACCCTGGGAGACGCTTTACTTCTTCAACTTTCCAACGGTGAGTATTTATTTGCCAAAGCCGTTGCAGGAGACAATAGCTTAAGTTGGTTTCAAGTCAATACAGATGGGACACTTACACTTTATATTTCCACCCTTGGAGAAGACAAATTAGCCGGACAAATACCTCTTCTTCTGATTCAAAGATCACAATCGGTATATGATGCATTCAACAATGCTTACAGTTCATTGATTGCAGACCCTAAAGTATCTTCTTTAAAAAGAAGAATAGACAAAGAGTATTTCGAGACATTCGATTATTTGGGTTGGTGTACCTGGGAACATTATCACTATGATATCGACGAAACAAAAATATTGAATGATATCAATGCTATTGAAGCCTCCGGCATACCCGTGCGTTATGTACTAATAGATGACGGACATATCGCCAACAAAGACCGCCAATTAACTAGCTTTACTCCCGATAAAAAGCGTTTCCCCCATGGTTGGAAACGAATCATGAACCGGAAGCGGGATCATAAAATTAAATGGATAGGATTATGGTACAGTCTTTCAGGATATTGGTTGGGTATCTCCGCCAACAATGATTTTCCGGAGGAAATTCAACAGACATTACACTCTTACAATGGTAGTTTATTGCCAGGCAGAAGTACGGATAAAATCGAGGCTTTTTATCATTATTACATCTGCACAATGAAAGAACATGGATTTGATTTTCTGAAAATTGATAATCAGGCTTTTACTCTTCCGCTCTATATGGGAGATATCCAAGTCGTTCGGCAAGCAAAGGACTGTAATCTTGCATTAGAACACCAGACCTACAATTCTGGGATGGGATTGATGAACTGCATGGCACAAAATGTAGTGAATACCGATCATACACAATACAGTGCCGTTACCCGCGTCAGTATCGACTATAAGAAGTACGACGAAAATATGGCAAAATCTCACTTGTTCCAGTCATACACCAATACCCTCCTGTTGGGACAAACAGTCTGGCCGGATCATGATATGTTTCATTCCAGCGATACTATTTGCGGTAGCCTGATGGCACGCTCGAAAGCTATATCCGGTGGACCGGTTTATTTATCCGATTCGCCGAATGAGTTTGTCGCAGCAAATATCCGGCCCTTGATTGACGAATCCGGAAAGATCTTTCGTCCGTCCGCCCCAGCCATCCCTACTCCGGAATCCATACTGACCAATCCATTACTAAGTGGTAAGGATTACCGGATATTTGCACCTACAGGAGATGAGGCTATCTCAATTATTTGTTATAATCTGAATACTTCTCCTGCCGATAAAACAGTAAAATCATATATAAAACAGGAAGATTACTTTAATGGAAAAAAGATTGAAAACTCTTCTCTCTATTCTTCTGCACCCGACGGAATTATTGCATTTGACTGGGAAAAACAAACGGCAGAAGTATTGAATGCGGATAAAGAGATTAAGTTAGAAGGGTTTACCGATCGTTTATTCCATCTTTGTCCCATCCGTCAAGGTTGGGCGGTGATTGGAATACAAGAAAAATTCTTGTCGCCTGCTACCGTACAGATATTGTCACGTACCAATGATATGCTGATATTAAATGCACATTGCACCGGGACATTGAAAGTATGGGTAGAATCCAATGGAAGACAAGAATTACGAAGTATCCCGATAAAAAGGACCGGTAAAATTGAAATCAAGAAATAACACTAAATAATTACCCCCATGAATAAAAAGACAATCTTTCCCCTCGTCCTTGTACCGATTGCTGCAACCAGTCTGTCGGCACAGAGTAACATTGAGACAAAACATGCCACAGGCAAACGTCCGAATATCATCCTCTTTATGGTGGACGATATGGGATGGCAGGACACCTCCTTACCCTTTTGGACAGAAAAGACGCATTACAACGAACTGTATGAAACTCCGAATATGGAACGTCTTGCCCGACAAGGAATGATGTTTACCCAAGCGTATGCCAGCAGTATCAGCTCCCCTACCCGATGCAGCCTCATCACCGGAACCAATGCGGCACGCCACCGGGTAACAAACTGGACGCTGCAAAAGAATACAATGACAGACCGCAAAGATAATATCCTGGCAGTGCCTGATTGGAACTATAACGGAGTAAGCCAAGTGCCCGGAACGAACAATACTTACGTAGGAACTTCATTCGTCCAACTACTAAAAAACAGCGGTTATCACACTATCCATTGTGGAAAAGCACACTTCGGTGCCATAGATACTCCGGGAGAAGATCCGCATCATTGGGGATTTGAAGTCAATATCGCCGGGCATGCTGCCGGAGGACTTGCCAGTTATCTGGGAGAAGAGAACTATGGACATACCAAAGACGGAAAACCGGTATCTCTCATGGCTGTTCCCGGATTGGAGAAATATTGGGGAACAGAAACTTTTGTAACTGAAGCATTGACGTTGGAAGCCATTAAAGCACTGGATAAAGCGAAAAAGTATAATCAGCCTTTCTATTTGTATATGTCGCAATATGCCATCCACATTCCTTTGAACAAAGATATGCGCTTCTATGAAAAGTACAAGAAAAAAGGAATGACAGACCATGAAGCTGCTTATGCCACACTGATTGAAGGAATGGATAAAAGTTTAGGTGATTTAATGAACTGGCTGGAAAAGAATGGAGAAGCCAACAACACTATTATCATTTTTATGAGTGATAACGGAGGACTTGCATCCGAATCCGGATGGCGTGACGGCAAGCTGCATACACAGAATTATCCATTGAACAGTGGTAAAGGTTCTACTTATGAAGGCGGTATCCGCGAACCGATGATTGTCAGTTGGCCGGGAGTAGTAGCTCCGGGAAGCAAATGCAACAACTACTTGTTGATAGAAGACTTCTACCCTACTATTCTTGAAATGGCAGGTGTCAAGAACTACCAGACAGTTCAACCGATAGACGGTATCAGTTTCATCCCTCTGCTGAAACAGACAGGCAACCCGGCCAAGGGTCGGAGTCTTTTCTGGAATATGCCTAACAACTGGGGAAATGACGGTCCCGGAATCAACTTTAATTGTGCCGTTCGAAACGGTGACTGGAAATTGATTTATTACTATGGAACAGGAAAGAAAGAGTTATTCAACATACCTGATGATATAGGAGAAAGCAACGACCTTAGTGCACAGCATCCGGACATCGTGAAGAAACTTTCTAAAGAGCTGGGCAACTTTCTAAGAAAAGTAGATGCACAACGACCGACTTTCAAAGCGACAGGTAAACCTTGTCCCTGGCCGGATGAAATTAAGTAAATAGATTACCTAAATAAAAGAACTGTGGCGGGGAGTGTGGAATAATTCCACACTCCCCGCCACAGTTTCCACACACTCCACACATACTTCCCCACTATCCTAATTGGCATCATCTTCCTCATTCCCTTATTTATCAATCACTTATCATACATTATCTAATTTTGGCACGCGCTTTGATCTTTAATTAGGCGTTAGCGAAAAGCAATAACCGATTCCTTAACACAAAGGTAGAGAATTGAAAACATATGTCTAATAATCATTAAAGCAAACGATTATGAAAAAATTAGTATTAGTAGTAGCAATGTTTATGTTTGTTTGTGGTGGTTCATTCCTTGTAAAGGCTCAGAGTTCTGCAGAAGCTGTGACAGCCCCGACAGAAATCAATGCAACAGTTGTCAATGATACAGTAGTAAAAGATACTGTAACTAAAGAAGACGCGCCTGCAAAGGCATCACTGGTTGCACTCGCCGCCAATGTCAATGATACAGTTGTCACAGACACTACATCAAAAGACAAACCGGCTGAGCCTGTCAAGGAATAACCTTGCCAACGACATGCAGGACATAGTCTGCCGAAGAATAGTAAGCACACTACAAAAAAAGCCATCCCTACTTTCGTCTATTCCGGGGATGGCTTTTTTATTATCCTATCTTCTTACAATCATTCTGTAGGAGTACTTGTTTCCAATATCGGATCTGTTTTCCAACTTGAAACAATATTTGCCGCCTCTGCTTCGAAGCTCTTTCCTGCCAAGGACACAAATGTCTTGGTATTACCATTTCCATTATTGAATGACCAATTAGCTACCATTCCATCCTTATCCTCACTCAACAACTTGCCGCTCTGCTCGGAGATCTGTTGATCCGACAAGGCTTTTGTCCAAATACGGGCATAACTGATAGCTCCGTTCAACCGGCGTTTACCATCAGACTGGCCGATGTAAAAATCAGAAGTAAGATTGATCTCTTTCAAATCATCCGGCGTACCGTTTGATAATTGAAGCGTTTCTCTGACACCATTTACATACAACGCAATCCGCTCGCTTCCGCTCTTACTATTATCCAATACCACAGCCACATCATACCACTTATTGGTTTCTATCTTAGTAGAGCCCTCATAGCGAATACTACCTTTATCATCTGCAGCAAGCTGAAGGAAACGTTCCTCATCATTGCTTCCTCCCTTATGCACATCGACACGCAGCAAGAATTTCTTCTCTATACCCATCACCGTATTAATCCGGGCATTTCCATTGTCATTGCCATTCAACGACTCAATGTTGAAACGAGCCTCAAATGTGAGCGTACTCAAATTCTTTAGCGATTCATCTGCCATACCATTATATTCAAACGGTACTTTAAAGTAATTACCGCTACCCAGGTTTGCCACTTTATCTGCCTGTACCACCGTTACGGTCAGACTTAATTCCTGTTCCGCTTCGTCTCTGACAAACACGGTAGTGATACCCGCTTTCTTACCTATTAAATTGAAACGAGTGTCATCCACCTGCTGAATAGCTACAATCTCTTCATTCTCTGCTGTCAGACTATAACCTCCGTTTCCTTTTTCTACCGTAATCATGATCTTATTGTTGACTCCCACTCTCGGTGTCAGATTGGAGACATCGATAGAAATCGGATTTACCGTCACCTGAACCACCGCCTGTTTTCCTTTATGGTCTGTAAAAGTCACTGTTGTATGTCCGTTCTTCAAACCTGTCAAAGTATAGAAAGGACGGAACTGATCTGTATTAACCATGCTGACAACCGTTTCATCCTCCACCTCATAAGACAATTCATCATTGCTGGAAAAGTTTCCCATGCTGACAATCAGTTGCTTTTCACCGGCAACTTCCAAGATCACCTCCGGTTCATTCACTTCCAATTCAAATACACCTACATTCACAGAAATATTGGCAACTACTCCTTCTCCATCCATTACTTCGACGGTAGTGGCCCCATTCTGTGAGCCACTTTTTACAGTTATCAATTCGCCGGAAACGGTAGCCGTTGCAATGGCAGTGTTGAAACTTCTCACGGTATAGTTTCCGTTTCCAACCACTACATTCACTTTGGCTTCCTCATTCTGCCCGATACGTATTACCGGTTTGTTCACAATCAACTCTATCAAGTCTTTAGCCACATCGTCGTCGTCATCGTCATCACAACCTGTAACGGCAAACGATAATACCGACAAAAGCAACAGACACATATATGTATAGATTCGTTTCATCTGATTTTCTTTTTAAAGTTATACATTCCTACCGGTTTACCATCCGGGATTTTGTTCAATGGTCGGTGTCTTCTGCAACTCACTCTGGCGAATCGGGAACAGATAATGCTGAATAGAGAACGTACGTTCTTCCACGCAGAAACGCTCCATTCTATATTTCACACCGTCAACCGTAATGGCCCCATTCTCATCCTGCACCGGACGCATTCCGTTAATCATTCGCTGGCAACGGGGCAATGCACCGTTATTGGCAGCCCAGTATTTCTGTGTACGTTTTGAATTGTCACTCCCGCTCGATTTCCAAAGGCTTTCCTTTGCTAGCTCTTCCTTACTGGTGGGTTCCAGATACAAGCGGCAAGTCCACGGACGTTTTCCTTCATAAAAAAGTTCCACGCGACGTTCGCGCTGAATGTATTCACGCATCAACTGTTGATTAGTCTTTACTTCCGGCGGCATCGGTTTCATAAAAGAACGTTCACGAACCGTATTCACCAATTTATAAGCTTCATCGATATCCTCGCCCAATTCATTACAAGCCTCTGCATAAATATAAATAAACTCCGGAAGACGCCAGATGGCGGGCGCATTGATACTGAAGTTACCGGATTTGTTCCATGACTCCTGTTGGAATTTACGTAAATAATAACCGGTAGTAGTTGCATTGGTAGCACCAATCTTATCGGAACCATTCGCCGTATTGATCGTTTTCGACTCGTTCTTATTATTACGGTAAGGAGCTCCGTGATAAATTACATCGCGATAGAAACGCGGGTCACGAGTACCTTTCACATACGGATTAGTATCATCATAGCCACCTTTGCGGGCTTCTGCCGAATATACCGGATAGCCATAATCACCTACGATATATTCGTATTCATCCACTTGTTCCTGCACCGGTTGCTGACGCGAACTTCCCTCACGGCTGGGCGGATAAATATCACCCTGCCATGCCTGATCCTTGCTCTTCGTCATAAAGAACACATACTCATTGGCAAAGGCATCCATATCATAAAACATATCCCACAAACGAGCATATACACGGCTGTCATTCAGATTACCGTCAGCCGGATCCTTGAAATCATTTGCATCATGTTTCGTATAGAGAGAATAACGCTTGGTTCCGCCGACTTCGAAATCCAGAACGGCTTTAGCCGCTTCTTTGGCTTTTCTCCAACGAGTAGCATCATAAGCATACTCATTTTCAAACACACGACGCAAGTTGTATCCATATTGAGAAGCACCGTTCCACAACGGAGTAGCCGCTACCCAGCGAACAAAAGAAATCAATCCCAGACAGGCTCCCTTATCCACACGCCCAAAATTCTCGGAAGTTTTCACATATTTATTAGGAACCATGCCATAAGCAGTTTGCGCATCCGTCACAATCTTTTCAACCATCGAATGAACAGATTCTTTCTTGAAGTCCATATTATCTCCGGCATTAATCACACGGTCAATATAAGGAGCTTCGCCATACATACGCAATAACAGCATGTGGAAATAACCACGCATGAAATACATCTCACCGATACGGTTGCGAAGATCACCATCCTGCTGTGGGTTGTCGGGCGTGTTATACTTCTGTACATTTTCTATAATCAGGTTCGCTTTACGGATTCCTTCATAAAGAGCTTCCCAATATTGCCCTACACTACCGGGCAAAGAATTCGGGTTCCAGGCACCGTTATTGAAGTTATTCGTAATGTTTCCCTCTACGTTGGTTCCTTCACATTCGTCCGTAATGGCACTGTTGCTGAAGTGCTCAAAGAACACCAGCGGACGGTCTGCTTTCTTTGCAGCCGCGTATACGTCGGAAACCAGTCCGTTCACTTTTTCGTAACGGGCAAAAACGTCCGCTTCCGTAATATTATCATCATCGTCCCGATCCAGGTAATCGCTACATGAAGTAAAGACCAACGGCAGGACCAATAAAGCAATTGCTGAAAATCTATATAACTTTTTCATATTTCTATCTTATTTAGAATGTTATATCAATACCAAAATTGAATACCTTTTGAATAGGATACCAGGAAGCTCCGTCTCCGGATTTCGTTTCCGGATCTATATCCACATCACCCAGTTTATCAAAAGTCAACAGATTCAGACCTTGCACATAGATACGTGCCTGTTGCACATGGAATTTACGTAATAATTTGGGTGATACATTGTAACCAATTTCCACATTCTTAAGACGCAGGTAGGAAGCATCATACAAAAACAAACTACTGTTTCCATTCTTGTTGTTATCATGTGTTCCATAATGCAATGCCGGATATTTGGCAGTAGCAGCCGTTTCCGGTGTCCAACGGTCCAGATGCATTTTCTTCACACGTCCGATCTTATCTTGTTCAAATTGCGGGAAGTCAAATACAGCAGCCCCATTCAACAGAATAGATGATTTTGTCGCACCTTGCAATAATACACTAAAATCAAAGTTCTTATACTGGAAACCGAAAGGAATACCGAACATCAGTTCCGGACTACGCGGATTTCCCATTGCTGTACGGTCTTCATCATCAATCACTCCGTTACGATCCAAATCCTTATAAACAACATCTCCCGGAATTAATTGTCCCCACGGCTGATAACCGATCTTGTTCAAACGGTCAGCCTCTTCCTGATCGGCTACAAAATGATCGAACACATAGACGAAGTTTTCGTATAAGCGTTTACCGGTTTCTTTACGCCAGGAGTTCTTGCGGGCAACTTCCGCTTTATATTCCAAACGGTTGCGGGAGAAAGTCAGGTTCGGACGAATATAGTAACGGAAATCCTTTCCAATCTTATCATTCCAGCTCAATTCGATATCCACACCGCGGTTGCTTACTTCACCCAGATTCTGTAAAGCTGCATCTTTACCTACAATATCCGGATATCCCATGATACCGTCACTATTCATATCTGTAATAATGTCAAAACGATATTCATAAAATGCATCTATCGTCAATGCCAAACGTTGGTTCAGGGTAGTAAAGTCGATACCGACATTCAGTTTACGGGCTTTCTCCCAAGTCAGATTCGCATTAGCCAGATTACCTTCGGAAGTACCGCCTACATTCGTACCAAAGTTATTACCGAAATCATAACCACTGCCACCACCGTAGAAAGCCAGATATGGGAAACGGCTGCTGACGTTATCACTACCTACCAAACCATAGGAGGCTCTTACTTTCAGGAAGTCAATCCAGGAAGCCTTTTTCATAAATTCCTCTTCAGAGACTACCCAACCGATTGAACCAGCTGGGAAGAACCCGTAACGTTTGCCCGGAGCGAAGTTCTCGGAACCATTGTAACCGAAGTTAAATTCCATCAGATACTTCTGATTATAATAATAAGCAAAGCGTCCGGTGATACCCTGGCTATGATAAGCCAGTTCATTGTTAACAGTACGGTTACCACGGTTTGCCAATAACATGGCGGTCACTTCGTGGCGGTTGCTAAACAAACGGTTGTAATCCAAACGTGCCTGTATATAAGTACGTCCGTCAGAAGCGTTATGACTGAATCCGTTGCCAATAGTCTGGTCAATATCATATTTGTTACCCGTTTTGTAAGCACCCGTATAGTGTCCGCCTGCCATATAAGCATCCGAACCTTCGATCGGCATAAACGTCGCATATTTCGGATATTCACGATAACCGTCTTTGTAAGTATCCAGTTTACGATTAATCCAGCGTCCTTCAGAAGCATCATAAGAGAACATCACTTCCGCTTTTAATCCTTTCGTCAGAAATTCCATATCCAGATTCATGGCAAAACTACCATTCAGATACGTGTTCTTTTCATTCAGATAACCGGTACGGCTCAATTCACCCAGAAGATTGTAACGGTAGATATTGTCACCATAAAGCATTCCACGAGGATTTTGCTGAATGTATTCCTCATTCTGCGGATGCGCATTTTCTTCCACCAGGATGGGCAGATATGGAGGCTGGGTAGCACAGATGGTCATCAGGCGACCGGCTGTTGTACCCGGTGCATTACGGTCGGTAATACGGGCCCCCAAATCCAAACGGGTACTCAAATAACGATTAATGTTGATATCGATGTTCGAACGGAAGTTGTAACGGGTGAACTTGGTTTGCGAGTCATATTCACCGGCATTCGAATATTTGTAGTTACCGCCTTGTGAAAAGTAATTGGCCAATACATAATAACGTACCTTGTCCGTACCTCCACGAATGGAGAGGCTGACATCTTCCTGCAAACCGGGTTTGAAGGCAAAATCATAATAATCCCAGTCATATCCCAAACCATCGGAATTGTCTCCTTTCGCACGGCGGAAATTGTCAATCGCCTGTTGAGAGAAAAGGTTCAAACTGCTGATGTCTGCGCCCGTCATCTTGGCATCGTTCAATCTGGCTTCATTATATAAAGTTGCATAATCGGCAGAGCCTAAATATTCGGGGAAACCGATCGGCTGGTTAATACCGATAGAGGCTTTCAGGTTCACGGTTGCCTTTTCCGCTGCCTTACCACGTTTGGTAGTAATAACGATTACACCATTTGCACCACGGATACCATAAGCGGCAGTGGCGGAAGCATCTTTCAGGATAGTGAATGTTTCAATTTCATCCGGTGCGAGGTAACTCATGTCACGTTCGATTCCATCGACAATGACAATGGCACTCTGGTTACCGTAAGTTGCCTTACCACGGATAAACAATTCACTTTGATCCACACCCGGTTCACCACCCGCATACTGGTTTACAATCAACCCCGGCAGACGTCCGGCAAGCGCATTGTTGATATTGGCAGTAGGACTTTGCGTCAGATCTTTTGTCGTGATGGTAGCAACAGAACCGATCATCGTTTCTTTACGTTGTTTGGTATAACCTACCACAACCACTTCCTGCAAGGCTTTCGTATCTTCCTGTAGTAAGACAGTCAGTTCCTTCTTTGCACCGGGAACAATTTCCTGTGGCTGGTAACCCAGGTAAGAAAACACCAACGGAGCTTCCGCATAAGGCAGCTTCAATGTAAACTTACCATCCATATCGGTAATCGTACCTGCATTGGCCACCCCTTTCACGACAACAGACACACCGATCAACGGGTCATTTGTCGTCTTGTCCAATACCGTACCCGACACTGTTATTTTATGGTTTTGTGTGGCCTGCACCTTTGCCGTTCTTCCCGTTTGCGCCACACCCTGCAAAGGTATACCTGCAAGAAGAGTGCAAGAAACAGCCACCAGACAAATATTTCTTTTTATATGTATCATCTTTCTTTTCGATTTTCTATGTGTAATAAATCAATCTTATTCCTCTGCTTTCTTACCGAAATCCGGTCCGACCCAGTTGGCCTTTTCCGTTGCTTTACCTTGTACCCAGTCTTCATAACGAGCACGGATTTCAATCATTGTTGCTCCCGGGACTTCCGCATTCAAGGAGATTGTCAGGCGATCTTCCCTATTGTCACGATTACCGAAGGTCGGTGCTTTTGCCCAGTCGTACTCCCACACATAATAGCCTTCGGGATGAGCCAACGTCCAAAGCACATCAGAACAGCTGCGCAATGCAGCGATAAACTTATTCTTGGTCTTTTCCGGATAAAGGCTGTTAGTCGGCTGTTTCACCATATCCAGGAAGTAACGGACAAATATTCCACGGAATAAAAGATTATCTCCCGAATTTCCTTCACCACTGAATACCGGATAGTTGGAATCCATCTTCTTATTCACCTGGTAAGAGCCGAAAGCAACCGCATTACGAAGATATTCATCCTCACCGGTAGCGTTGTACAGCTCCAGGGCAGCCGCCATAAATGTTCCCTGATTATAAGACAAGGCTACTTTATCAGGATCTCCCGGTGTTCCGTCATCTTTAATACTAAGATTATCATATACCTGTCCGGTGGAAATATCACACAGATAAGCCGTCATCCAGTTGTATACCTCTTTGGCGAAGTTCAGGTAATAAGCAGCCTGCTCTTCCCAGCCGTCTTTAGCCTCCTTAACGGTAAGTTGATACAATTTCATAGCCAGAAGGCAACCGGGACCATTGGAACAAGACATACGTGAAGCCGGCGCATCCGTTTTCCATGCCATTCCTCCTACCCCTTTATAGTCATTCTTCGCTCCCTTGATATGGTTCCACATCTTCATCAACGCACTGTAGTAATCCTGATCGCCAGTCAATTCATAAACCCGCAGACAAGACAGTGCCATCCATTCCATATCATCATAGAAGTTATTCCAGAAGTCTTTGCCACCATAACCGCAATGTTCATTCCAGTCATCAAAAGCCGGCAGGAAAGGTTTCATGATGTTTTCATACAAATGAGCTTGATATTCGGGATTGTTTGCGTGACGGATATAAGCATCGATCACGATGTCCAATGCATGTCCCTGCGACCATCCGCCGCTACCGCCCGTGCTTGCCGGTTCTCCGGTTTCCGGTGTATTCGGTTTTTCCCAGTAAATGCTTCCGCAAAAGGTATCCCGTCCGCTGGCATTCTCATAGAAATATTTGATATAAGTTCCCGTACTTTTGTCGGCTGCATCTGTCCAGTTCACATCCGACACATATTCACCGGATGAATTACCTTTGTAGATGTCTCCCAGATCGCCGTCGTCACAAGCTGTAAATATTGCCAGTGCACCGCTTAACAACAAAGCTCTTTTTGATAATGATACTATATAGTTCTTCATATTATTATTCAGTTTTAATCTTCATTCGTTTCCGAAGCTACCCAACGGTGGGTGTACGTTCCAAACTCTGCATTGAAATAGAGGGTTACATCGGTTTTCACCGTAGCATAATAGACATTTCCCTGCTTTTCGCCCCATTGCAGTAATTCGTCGCAGAAACGGAAACTGTAATCCCATGGATCTGTGCCCAATGCCAGTTGATATAAATTATAATAGCTGTTGTCGGTAGTCAGATTCGGTTGCCCTTTATCTTTCTCCTTATGTCCCCAACGGTAGGTTGTTCCGTTGATTTCCATCTTAAAGCTATGACGGGTTTCACCGCTTCCTGCCCAACTTTCCGTTTGTTTCCGGGCAGTATAATTCTTCACACCCCATTTGCCATATCCCAGATAGTTGAAATCCTGTCTATACCCACCCGAATGGTTATAAAGATATACAGCTCCTATTTCATCGTAACTGATCGTTTGTTCACCCATATTAATGGTAATCCGGTAGATGCCTGATTGAGGAACCGTAATTGTATAGTCTTCACCATCATTACGCTCACGCAACACTCCGTTGTCGTCTACATAATAATAGCATTTGCGACCTTCTACAGTAGACATAAATATAAATGGCTGGTCGGCTTTCAATTGAGTGAAAGTCTGATAGATTCCTTCATTCTGACGGAGCATTTGTTGTGCTTCCGCTTCATCACCATCATCTTCCGTACCCACGCCAGTGATATAAACCGGCTCGTTTTCAGAAGGCATATCATCAATGCCGTCCATCATAAAAATTACGAAATAACCTTCCAGACTACTAAGAGCCTGATCCAATCCGCAATAAGCACGCACCTTCCAACGCAGTGTGCCGTTGGTATTGCAACGGAATTTAGCCAGTTTACCTATTGTGTTTGCCTGATAATGGGTTAAAGTCAACTGTGATTCCAAACCGTTATTGTCAGAAAAGATCGTTTCTACCGGTTTGGTAAAGTCTCCCCCGATCGTATCAATCAATACTTCATAACGATATACTGTATTTCCGTGTTTCTCGGTAGGCGTCCATTTCAGAACAATATCCGTCAACGAAGCACCCGAAAGTACTACTCGCTCGCCACTAGCCATTGCATCCATTGTTCTAACAGGTTCAGGCGGAACAATCGGTTCATAATCATCCGGATCAAATCCCGGATTCAGTTTATTGTCACAAGCCGTCAGTCCGATAAGAAAAAACAGCAGGGCAAATTTGATTAGTTTTTTTGTTATCATATTGTTTCTCATATTATTATATTCCTAGTTTTAGTATGAATGAGGACATTCAATTGGTTCAAAGCGGCTCTTATCTCCATTATAAGTTGCAGGAAGTTCCGCTCCCCAGGCAGGTTTATTTTCGCTTATATTCTGCAAACAAACTTGCGCATCCAATCCGCTGCCGCCATTTCCCCAATTTTCAAAAACTGTAGTACCTCCGACACCTTTCGAGAATACCCAATATCCCATCAAGTCAGAGTGTTCTTCTGCATTAAGGATTTTGCACATATTCGCTTTAATTTCACTTTCGTCCAACGCTCTCTTCCACATCCGTGCCTGATAAACTTTGCAATATCCTACCCGATATGAATCTCCGGAACGTCCAATCAACAGTGCTTTATCATTTCCACCTACATCTGTCAGATTGAGAGATGAATTAGGGGCACAATCCTCATAAGAGTTATCTGCAGGAGTCAACGTTTCTCTCACCCCGTTTATATACATTTTATAAGCCTCTTTAGTACTTGATTTCGTTCCATCATATACAATGGCTATATGATACCATTTACCCGGAGTCTTACGTCCACCTTCCGAATCATCGCAATAAATAGTTTGCTGACTACGGAAACGGGGATCACTCTTACCATTAATTTTAGTGGCTATTTCAAAACGCGGATTCACATCCTTAGCTTCTGCACGAAGCAGGAATACACTTTCCAAACCTATAAACGATTGCATAGAACGAGTATAAGTCGGGTAGAACACAACCTCAAAAGTAAGCTGATTCATACTTTTCACCTCTGAATGTGATTCGGCATACTTTTTAATATCAATTTTAAAGCATACGTCATATTCCATACGATAACATACCGGATTCACATAAACTGGTAACGTCAATTTCTGACCTGCCGCATCAGACAGTTCCAGTGTGGTAGTCCCGAGCTTCTTTCCTGTTAGTTTTAACTTGGTAGCCCCGTCTTCCGTAATCAATTCTGCGGTTTTCAAATAGGTTTTATTATCATCTGTGAGTTGTGCCAACTTATAATCACCATTTCCTCTGGTAATAGCTATTTCTGTAGATGCCTCATAACCACCGATGATTAAAGAAGTTGCTTCATTTTCCAGTTTAAGGTTATATGGATTCACTTTCACCGAAATCTCCTCCACAGAACCTTTCTGATCTGTCACAATCACTTTCACATCACCTCTAGCTTTGGGTTTCAAGGTAATCAGGTTCTCTTTTTCAGTAGCTTCCACAATCGTTGCATCCGTAGTAGGCTCGCCGTCTCCCACCTGATAAGTGAAACTATATCCGCCATTACCTCTCTCAATAGAGATATATTGAGATTCGGCATCTGGTTCGGCAAAAGTGGCTTCATCACTTTTCAGTGTCAGATCCACGATGTTCACTACCACAGGAATAGTGATTGTCTTACCTTTCTTATCTGTTATCGTAATATTTACCGGATCGGCTCCAGTCTCGAACTTGGCAGTCAACGGAATAACTTGTCCGGATAGTTCACCCACTTCCAAAAACTTATCAGCACCTTCCGGTATGGAAATCTGATAATCTCCGTTACCGGTCAAAATCTTCACCAGTCTCTTTTCACCGATAAAAAGGTCAAAACCTTCTTCCGGTGCATCTACCGTCAAATCCCAGAGTTTTGCTACCCGAACCAGCACTCTAGCCACTTTCTTACGTCCATCTACTATTAATATAGTGGTTTCCGTACGGTTATTTTCTTCCAACTGGCTATTTTCGGTAGCTTTAATAGTCACCTTATTACCATTGATTGTAGCCGTCGCCACGTTTTCATCAAATGGCTTCACATAATAATCGCCATTACCGGAGGTGATACTCACCGTAATTTCGTCTCCTTGTAGTAGTGTCACCGAATTATTATCGACAACCAGATCTGTTGCCGGTTTCACTTCCTGTTCTTCTTTATCATCACTGCACGATACCATAAAAAATGGAATGGTCAATGCTGAAAGAAATAAAAAACTAAGTTTCCTTTTCATTAGATTAAAGATTAATAAATTAATACTTTTCAAGTTTATCTACTTAAAAACTTCGATGAGACAAAGATAAAATCACTAAACTCTACCAAAAGAAAATTAACTATCCTTTTTTACCTTTTGGCACGGATATTTACTATATTAACACGGATATTTACTTCTTCTTTTTCTTTAAAAATTCCCGCCACAGGCTACTGCTGAACCTCTTCCAAATGTTTCATCCGAAACTCTTTTGGCGTGCACTCATACTTTTCACGGAACACCTTAAAGAAAGTAACTTTGTTCGAGAATCCCGAATCGAATACAATTTCATCAATCGTCTTTTTAGTGGTCAGCAATAAATCTTTCGCTATGTGCAAACGACATTCCTTAATCAGATCGGTCGGGCTATCCTCTCCTATCTCTTCCATCTTCCGATAAAGACTCCGGGGACTGATTGCCAGCCGATCGGCGATATAACGTGGAGTCAAATCTTTGTTCGTTATATTATCATTGATAATCTTCAAAACCGACTGTAGGAACTTCTTCGACTCTTTATGCGTCAACTTCCCGTCCGACTTTTCAAAAGAACTGATCGGCGAACTGAAATAATTTTTCAACACTTCTTTCCGTTCTATCACCTGACAGACAGAGATACGAAGATACTCCGCACTAAACGGTTTTGTGATATACATTTCCGCACCGGTAGAAAGGGCTTCCATCTGTTGTTCCATCTCGTGTCGTCCGGAAACCACAATAATAGGAATATGCGCCGTCTCTTTCACCGATTTAATCCGCCTGGTCAGTTCAATGCCACCCATTCCCGGCATCATGACATCACAGATAATCACATTCGGATAAACCTCATTCATCACCTGATCCAGCCGTTCAGGATCTTGCAAGGTTACCACATTGAAGTCAGCTGAGAAGATTTCTCCAATAAACCATAGCATTTCGATTTCATCATCGACAACCAAAAGCGTAGGACGCATCTTATCAAACTCATACTGGGGAAGTTTCAGTATCGATTGAGTATCTATCTTAGGGATGTATTCCGCTGTGAGCCGCTTGGTTTCCACCACTCCGGTAGTCAGTTCCACGACCGGCAAGGTTAGTGTAAACATCACCCATCCGTCAGGAGTATTTTCCACTTTCAACGTACCATTCAGCAACTTTGCCATATTATAAGAGATGGCTAGTCCCAGGCCATTCCGTGAAAAGTTCTTTTCATCCTGATTCTCGAAATTATCCAAAATGGCATACCGGTTAAAAATATACTGAAAATCCTTTTCCTTGATGGTACTTCCTTCATTTGCTACACGAAGAGCCAGCATATTTTCCCGGCTCGTATCCACTTCAATCTTGATACTCTGTCCGTCGGGAGTATATTTAAAGGCATTAGAAATCAGATTAATAATGATCGTATTCAGGAATCCTTTGTCCGAGTTCCACATCACCTGCTCGGGTATCTTGCTCAAGAAAGTGATGTTTCTGGATTTAGCCATTTCAACAAACGTTTTGGCTATTCCTTTCACAATGGAAGACACATTCAATGATTCAACCCGCACTTCCCTGTTTCCCGTTTCAATCCGACGGAATTCGATCAACTCATGAATCAGGTTGTTGAGACGCTCCGCATTCGTCTGAATCATCTGTACGTAGTCTACGACAAATTTACTAAGTCCCTTCGATGAAAGGATTCGTCCGCAAGGACCATAAATCAAAGTCAGCGGAGTACAAAATTCATGTGCGATATTAGTAAAGAAACGAAGTTTGGACTCAAAGACATTCTTTTGATGGCGTTTCTCTATCTCGTTCAGCAATTCCTGCTTTTTACGTTTGGAGCGCAGGATAAAGGAACGTATCAGCAAGGCTGCCAGTAAAAGCAGACACAGGGCATAAATCAAATAAGCCCACCAGGAAGCATACCACGGATCACCTATACGAATCACCAGAGAATAGACATCACTCTCTTTATCAAAGACACTATTGTAATATTTCACCAGTAAGGTATATTCGCCGGGAGCCATATTCGTAAAAGAGACTCCGCTTTCCGAACCATTGTTTACCCATTGGTCACTCAATCCTTTTAGTTTATAGAAATAGGTACAGTTATTACCATTCAGATAATCCACAGAGGCAAATGAAACAGAAAAGAAATTCTGGTCATACTGCAAATTCAAGACTTCAGTTTCTTTTTTCCGGGTGAGAAATTCGCCCAGATTGTATTGTTCACCGAAGATAGACAGCTTATCAAAATAAACAGGAGGCATATAAAGCTGCTCCGGACGGCCATCCGCCCGGATAGCTACGACTCCATTGATTCCGCCAAAGAACAGAGTACCAGTCTGGGAATCCCGAAAAGCGGCTCCGTCACTAAACTCTACCACCTTTAAACCATCTCCAAAACCGTATGAACGAAAGACATTCCTTTTCGTATCGAAATTGATTAATCCAAGATTGGTGCTCAACCAGAAGTCGTCGGACGAGTTTCTAAGAATTGCATGAATGGTATTATTCAGGAAACCATTCTTGGCATTGAAGAGCTGATAAGAGGTTTCCGATGTGTACTTTATCAATCCGTAGCTCGTTCCGAAAAGATAGTTATTGCTGCTGTCTTTACTGATAGCGAGAATATTATTCAGGGTCATGTTTTCGTATTTGTGAGTAGACACCGGTTCCAGGCCATTCGTCGTTTCGTTATAGCGGAATACCCCATATCCTTTATTGCCAAACAACAGGTTGGCTTCATTCTCCGCATAAATAGTAAAGAAATAGTTCGATCCCAGTTCGCCGTCATTGATGATGTAACGTTGCGCATCCACAATCACCGGATTGTCCGGTGTTCCGGCAATACGAGCTTTCACCACTCCCATGCCGACACTCGCCAGCCACAGTTCGGAATCTGCTGTTTCGTAAATGTCATGGATGTATTTGAAATCTTCGTTACCGATCCGTATTGGTATACTCTTGATACGTTTTTCCCGATATGAATAATAAGTTAATCCTTCTTCGTCTCCTATCCAAAGCAAATTCCGGTGGCTCTTGGCAAAACAATAAACGGCATTACTACTCAAAGCACTATTAGAGGTAGTCAACACCTCCGCCCGACAGTCGGAGATGTTTTTATCGAATTCGTAATCATAGATTTTAAGAATTCCGTTTCCTTTGGTTCCCACCCAGAAAGTACGTTCATCATCAAGATAGATGGCACGCACGGGGCGTTCTATTTTCTCGGTATAATTGCTAAGCACCATTGATTTGATAGAATAAAGCGGGTTCGAATAAAGATAAACACCCTGCCCGTCGGTACCAATCCAAACAACATCCTGAAAACGGTCTTTCTTGAGACAGAATACACCGCTGTTGATAGGTAACGACTGAATTTGATAATGATTCGTCTCCTTCTGTTTCTCCAACAGCAGAATACCATCCATCAAAAAGCCCACAAAATAGCTGTTATGATAATGAACGATGGAAGAAATTTTACCACGTTCCTGTATTTCTTTACCTAGATTGGCAATAAACTCATTCTTCTGGGTCGGAATATGGAAAGCATAGAAATTAAATTCCTTGTCTATGTAATAAAGAGATTGCTCGTCATTGAAACAATAAATCAAGGAAGTCTGATAAATCAGGTTCGTTTTCTGGGGTAACAGGGTGATATCTCCCGATGCGGCTTCCTGCTGTATATCATAACAGCGGTTATATCCTTTCATGACTACCCACATCCGGTTGTTACCGTCGATAAAGAAGTTTACGATATCGGAAATCGGGATTCCCGTGATATTGATTTTCTTGAAGACTCCTTCTTTTTTATGATAATAATAAATGCAGTTACTATCCTGGATAATGAACAGATTACCATGACTATCCTTATTCATAAAGAAGAGTTTCTGAAATTCATTATAGTGAGTGATTGTATTGGTTTTCCGGTTCAAACGGTTCAGCCCATAGTAGGTTTGAATCCAGTAAATATCTTCGCCCGTATACACAATATTGTCAATCAGATTACCAGATAAGTAATCCTCCTTGTCACGAGTCTTAAATTCCTCAATCTCCTGTCCATCATAAATATTCAGCCCGTCGCAGGTCCCGATCCACATCAATCCACGCTCATCCTGGCACAGAGATGTAATCGAACTATTAGACATATACTCTTTATCTGCAACTTGCTTCAAATTATAAGCATAAGCGTTATGTATCAACAGATTAAGAAAAAAGAATAGAATAAAAACCAACTGTTTTCCCATAGTGTATTATTCTTAGATTTGCTATATGACAAAGGTAAACAAAAAAACATTCCGAGCTTTTTTTTGGCCGGAATATAAGTAAAGCTCCGTGCCAGAGTAGTTAATTTCAGCGACAAGAAACGATTTAGCCCCTCTATTACTAGAAGCACATTCCTTTTCTCCCTATTTTCGTCGTAGAAATTATTTTCAAATCTATAAATTCATTTGTTCATGAAAACACATTTTTCATTTAAACACTTGCTATTTCTTGGAGGTGCCGTGTTGTACAGCCTGCAATCTTCTGCCGTTAAGAATCCGGTAGACTATGTCAGCACACTGGTAGGCACTCAGTCCAAGTTTGAACTGTCTACCGGAAACACGTATCCGGCTACGGCATTGCCGTGGGGAATGAATTTCTGGACACCGCAGACCGGTAAAATGGGAGACGGTTGGGCGTACACGTATGATGCCGACAAAATCCGGGGATTCAAACAAACACATCAGCCCAGTCCCTGGATGAACGACTACGGGCAGTTTGCCATCATGCCTATCACCGGCGGACTGGTATTCGATCAAGACCGACGTGCCAGTTGGTTCTCTCACAAAGCGGAAGTTGCCAAACCTTATTATTATAAGGTATACCTTGCCGACCATGATGTAACAACCGAGCTTGCTCCTACGGAGCGCGCCGTCATGTTCCGTTTCACGTATCCGGAGACAAAGAATGCCTACGTGATTGTAGACGCTTTCGACAAAGGTTCTTATGTGAAAGTGATTCCGGAAGAAAACAAGATTATCGGCTATTCAACCAAGAATAGCGGCGGTGTGCCGGAAAACTTCAAAAACTATTTCGTGATTCAATTCGACAAACCGTTCACATTCGTTTCCACAGTTTTCGAAAACAACATTCTTCCGAATGAAACAGAAGCAAAAGGAAACCACACAGGGGCCGTGATCGGATTCGCCACGAAAAAGGGAGAAATCGTACACGCACGTGTTGCTTCCTCCTTTATCAGCCCCGAACAGGCGGAGTTGAATCTCAAAGAGCTTGGCAAAAACAGTTTCGACCAACTGGTAGCGAACGGAAGAGAGATTTGGAACCGTGAAATGAGTAAAATAGAGATAGAAGACGATAATATCGATAATTTACGTACCTTCTATTCTTGTCTATACCGTTCCATGCTTTTTCCACGCAGTTTCTACGAGATAGATGCTAAGGGAGAAGTCATGCATTACAGCCCCTACAACGGCGAAGTGCGTCCCGGTTATATGTTTACCGACACCGGATTCTGGGACACGTTCCGCTGCCTGTTCCCTTTCCTCAACCTGATGTATCCGTCAATGAATCAAAAGATGCAGGAGGGACTAGTAAATACTTACAAGGAAAGCGGTTTCCTGCCGGAATGGGCCAGCCCGGGACATCGGGATTGTATGGTAGGCAACAACTCGGCTTCCGTAGTGGCCGACGCTTACATCAAAGGATTGCGAGGATATGATATCGAAACTCTTTGGGAAGCATTGAAACATGGAGCAAATGCACATCTTCGCGGGACTGCTTCAGGTCGTCTCGGTTACGAATCTTACAACCAACTGGGATATGTTGCCAACAATATCGGCATAGGACAAAACGTTGCACGTACATTGGAGTATGCTTACAACGACTGGGCAATTTATACATTAGGCAAGAAACTCGGTAAACCGGAGAGCGAAATCGACATTTATAAGAAACACGCGCTGAACTACAAAAATGTCTATCATCCGGAACGCAAACTGATGGTTGGCAAAGACAACAAAGGCGTATTCAATCCGAATTTCGATGCAGTGGACTGGAGCGGTGAATTTTGCGAAGGGAATAGCTGGCACTGGAGCTTCTGCGTATTCCACGACCCGCAAGGACTTATCAACCTGATGGGAGGCAAGAAAGAATTCAACGCGATGATGGATTCCGTCTTTGTCATCCCGGGTAAACTGGGAATGGAAAGCCGCGGCATGATTCACGAAATGCGTGAAATGCAAGTAATGAACATGGGGCAATATGCGCATGGCAACCAGCCTATTCAGCACATGGTATATCTCTACAACTATTCGAGCGAGCCCTGGAAAGCTCAATACTGGATACGTGAGATTATGAACAAACTATATACCGCCGGTCCCGACGGTTATTGCGGTGACGAAGACAACGGACAGACTTCCGCCTGGTATGTATTCTCCGCACTCGGTTTCTATCCGGTTTGCCCGGGAACGGATGAATATATCATAGGAACCCCGCTCTTCAAATCAGCGAAGTTACATTTGGAGAACGGAAAGACCATCACAATCAAGGCAGATAACAACCAGCTTGACAACCGCTACATCAAGGAAATGAAAGTAAACGGGAAATCACAAACCCGTAATTTCCTTACACATGACCAGCTGATTAAAGGTGCTAATATTCAATTTCAAATGAGCCCCGTACCCAATAAACAACGGGGAACCACAGAAAAAGATGTACCTTACTCTCTTTCGTTTGAATAAAATATTGTACTTTTGGAGATCAATGAATTATCTACCAAACAAACTATAAAAACATGAAACTGAAAAACCTTTTACTAATTGCCCTTGTTGCGATCGTCTTTTGCGGTTGTCAAAGTAACTATCAGCCTACTTCTATCACCGTTGCCTCCTACAATTTGAGAAACGCCAACGGTGGCGATTCAATCAACGGAAACGGTTGGGGACAACGTTACCCGGTCATTGCCCAAATAGTGCAATACCACGATTTCGATATTTTCGGCACGCAGGAGTGCTTTATTCATCAACTGAAAGATATGAAAGAAGCATTACCCGGTTATGATTATATCGGTGTAGGTCGCGACGACGGCAAAGAGAAAGGTGAACATTCTGCTATTTTCTATCGCACAGACAAGTTTGACGTGATAGAGAAAGGTGATTTTTGGTTGTCGGAAACTCCCGACGTGCCGAGCAAAGGATGGGATGCCGTGTTGCCGCGTATTTGCAGTTGGGGACACTTCAAATGCAAAGATACCGGCTTCGAATTCCTTTTCTTCAACCTGCACATGGACCATATCGGCAAGAAGGCACGTGTGGAAAGTGCATTCCTCGTACAGGACAAGATGAAAGAACTTGGCAAAGGCAAAGAGCTTCCGGCCATCCTGACGGGAGACTTCAATGTCGACCAGACCCACCAGTCCTATGATGCTTTTGTGAGCAAAGGGGTGTTGTGCGACTCTTACGAGAAGGCCGGCTTCCGCTATGCTATCAACGGCACGTTCAACGACTTCGACCCGAACAGCTTTACGGAAAGCCGTATCGACCATATATTCGTTTCTCCGTCTTTCCATGTGAAAAAATATGGTGTGCTGACAGATACTTACCGCAGCATCGTAGGCAAGGGAGAAAAGAAGCAGGCGAACGATTGCCCGGAAGAAATCGACATCAAGACTTATCAGGCGCGCACTCCTTCAGACCATTTCCCCGTAAAGGTGGAACTGGAGTTTGACCAGCGTCAGCAGAAATAATCTTTGTATCTAGTTATAACCTGAAAGTTTCACCACACAACCCGATATTCCTATGAGAAATATATGTTTTGTAGCCTGTATGTTATTTTGCCTTACCTCCGCAGTGGGAAAGACACCGGGAAATACCCGTTATCTTTCTATTGCCGACTCGATTCTATCTAATGTATTGAATCTCTATCAGACGAATGACGGACTACTAACAGAAACGTATCCTGTCAATCCCAACCAAAAAATCACTTATCTGGCGGACGGAACGCAGCAGAACGGAACGCTGAAGGCTTCTTTTCTATGGCCGTATTCCGGGATGATGTCGGGTTGTGTGGCTTTATACAAAGCGACCGGAAACAAGAAGTACAAAAAGATTCTCGAGAAAAGAATTCTACCGGGAATGGAGCAGTATTGGGATAACAGTCGCTTGCCGGCCTGTTATCAGTCATACCCCACCAAGTACGGGCAGCACGGACGTTATTATGACGATAACATCTGGATTGCACTGGATTACTGCGATTATTACCAACTGACTCACAAGCCTGCATCTTTGGAAAAAGCCGTTGCATTGTATCAATATATCTACAGTGGATGGAGCGATGAGATAGGCGGTGGCATCTTTTGGTGTGAACAGCAGAAGGAAGCGAAGCATACTTGTTCCAATGCACCGTCTACTGTGCTCGGTGTCAAGTTGTACCGGCTGACGAAGGATGCCAAATACCTCGAAAAAGCAAAAGAGACGTATGCCTGGACGAAAAAGCATCTGTGCGACCCTACCGACCATCTTTACTGGGATAACATCAACCTGAAAGGGAAAGTTTCCAAAGAGAAGTACGCCTACAACAGTGGACAGATGATTCAGGCGGGCGTATTGCTCTATGAAGAAACAGGAGATGAACAGTATTTGAGCGATGCACAGCAGACAGCCGCAGGAACTGATGCTTTTTTCCGCACAAAAGCCGACAAGAAAGACCCGACTGTCAAAGTGCATAAAGACATGGCCTGGTTTAACGTGATCTTATTCAGAGGACTGAAAGCTCTGTATAAGATTGACAAGAATCCGGCGTATGTCAATGCGATGGTGGAAAATGCGCTTCACGCCTGGGAAAACTACCGGGATGAAAACGGATTATTAGGCAGGGATTGGTCGGGACATAACAAGGAGCAGTATAAATGGCTGCTCGACAATGCCTGTCTTATTGAATTCTTTGCAGAGATTTAACACTTCTTCTCCGCAACACTTTCATAATCAATACTAATCAACAAAAAAAGACTATTACCATGAATATAACTAAAGCCTTTTGTTTGTCCATAGCACTCTTGGGCGTTAGCAATATGCAGGCTATAACGAACAGTGATTTTGTCATCCAACAAGATAATACCAAAATCAACAACTATCAGACGAACCGTCCGGAAACATCGAAACGTCTGTTTGTCTCACAAGCTGTGGAACAACAGATTGCGCATATCAAGCAACTGCTGACGAATGCCCGCTTAGCATGGATGTTCGAAAACTGTTTCCCGAACACACTGGATACTACTGTTCATTTTGACGGTAAAGACGATACGTTTGTTTATACAGGTGACATCCACGCCATGTGGTTGCGCGATTCGGGTGCACAAGTATGGCCTTACGTGCAACTCGCCAACAAAGACGCAGAACTGAAAAAAATGCTCGCCGGCGTTATCAAACGTCAGTTCAAGTGTATCAATATCGACCCGTATGCCAATGCTTTCAACATGAATTCCGAAGGCGGCGAATGGATGAGCGACCTTACGGACATGAAGCCCGAACTGCACGAACGCAAATGGGAAATCGACTCGCTCTGCTATCCTATCCGTCTTGCTTATCATTACTGGAAGACGACGGGAGATGCCAGTATATTCTCCGACGAATGGCTTACAGCCATCGCGAAGGTTCTGAAAACGTTTAAGGAACAGCAACGAAAAGAAGATCCGAAAGGTCCTTATCGTTTCCAACGTAAAACGGAACGTGCACTCGATACGATGACCAACGACGGCTGGGGTAATCCTGTAAAGCCGGTCGGACTGATTGCTTCTGCTTTCCGTCCTTCGGATGATGCTACAACTTTCCAGTTCCTCGTTCCGTCCAACTTCTTTGCTGTAACTTCATTGCGCAAAGCTGCCGAAATTCTGAATACGGTCAACAAGAAACCTGATTTAGCTAAAGAATGTACTACACTGTCGAACGAAGTGGAAGCAGCCCTGAAAAAATATGCGGTTTACAATCATCCGAAATATGGCAAAATCTATGCTTTCGAAGTGGATGGTTTCGGCAACCAACTGTTAATGGATGATGCCAATGTGCCGAGTCTCATTGCCCTGCCTTATCTTGGAGATGTGAAAGTGAACGATCCTATTTATCAGAATACCCGTAAGTTTGTATGGAGCGAAGATAATCCTTACTTCTTCAAAGGTACTGCCGGTGAAGGAATTGGCGGTCCGCACATCGGATATGATATGATTTGGCCCATGAGTATTATGATGAAAGCATTCACCAGTCAAAACGACGCAGAAATCAAGACCTGTATCAAAATGCTGATGGATACGGATGCCGGAACAGGGTTCATGCATGAATCTTTCCACAAGAACGACCCGAAAAACTTTACTCGTTCCTGGTTTGCATGGCAAAATACGCTGTTCGGAGAACTAATCCTAAAACTCGTGAATGAAGGAAAGGTAGACTTGCTGAATAGTATCCAATAGTCTTCTATTATGTTTTTATTGTATTCCTGCTTATGAGATAACTGTTTCTAACCTTGAAGCTTACGCTTCCAAAGTAGTTTCAAGGTTGAAGAACTTTAGTTTCACGCCTTTGAAACCACAGTTTCAAGTAAGAGAAACTAGAGTTTCTCGCTGACGAAACAAAAGTTTCAAGCAATAGAACTTTTAGTTTCAAGTACTGAAACTCTCTCTTCCGTAATAGTCTGATAATCCTTGAATACCGCTCCGGATAGAGAAATAAGTACCCACATAGCAGAGAAACAATAAAATCCTTGCTTTCAACAAAGTGACAGCAAAGTTGTCGTCACCTTGCCGTCACATCATGCTGTCACACTGCAGTATATTTATAATCAATCATTTATGCCCAATCAGGTGACAGATGACAGCATTTTATTTATTTTCCAATTTATATGTAGGGAGTATATGACTCCTAAAAAATAAATGACCCATATAATATGAACAATATGAAATCAACTTTTTTATTCCTACTTACTACAACCATGATGACCTGTACTGCCTACGGACAGTCTTCCAATCATAAAGAGAACAAATTACCCGATTGGGCTTTCGGTGGTTTCGAACGTCCAAAGAATGTCAATCCGGTAATATCTCCTATAGAAAACACTAAGTTTTACTGTCCATTGACCAAAGATTCTATTGCGTGGGAATCGAACGATACATTCAATCCGGCTGCTACACTCTACAATGGTGAGATTGTCGTGTTATACCGTGCAGAGGATAAATCAGGTGTCGGTATCGGACACCGGACTTCTCGCCTCGGTTATGCCACTTCTACCGACGGCACACATTTCCAACGGGAAAAGACTCCTGTATTCTATCCGGATAATGATTCACAAAAAGAGTTGGAATGGCCCGGCGGCTGCGAAGACCCACGAATTGCCGTAACCGATGACGGATTATATGTAATGATGTACACCCAATGGAATCGCCATGTACCTCGCCTGGCAGTAGCGACCTCCCGCAACCTAAAAGACTGGACAAAACACGGTCCTGCTTTTGCCAAAGCATTTGATGGAAAGTTCTTCAACCTGGGTTGTAAGTCCGGCTCTATCCTGACCGAAGTTGTTAAAGGGAAACAGGTTATCAAGAAAGTCAACGGGAAATACTTTATGTACTGGGGAGAGGAGCATGTATTCGCAGCTACTTCCGATGACTTAATCCACTGGACACCGATTGTCAACATTGACGGTTCCCTAAAAAAGCTGTTTTCTCCCCGTGACGGCTACTTCGACAGCCATCTCACCGAATGTGGGCCTCCGGCTATCTACACTCCGAAAGGAATTGTCCTTCTTTATAATGGTAAGAACCATTCAGGAAGAGGTGACAAACGCTATACCGCCAATGTCTATGCTGCCGGACAAGCACTCTTCGACGCCAATGATCCTACCCGCTTTATCACCCGTCTCGATGAACCGTTCTTCCGTCCGATGGATAGCTTTGAAAAGAGTGGGCAATATGTGGATGGAACCGTATTTATAGAAGGAATGGTCTACTTCAAAAACAAATGGTATTTGTATTATGGTTGTGCTGACTCCAAAGTAGGAGTAGCCGTTTATGATCCGAAACGACCGGCAAAAGCTGATCCGCTTCCATAGTTATAAAAATAGTCTTGATTACATTCTTTTTTAAAGGAAAGATGTACTTATTTCTTAAAACTATATTCCCCAAAACGGCTGAAAACAGTAAGTTCTTGTTAAGGATTTGCTTTTCAGCCGTTTCTAGTATAAAATAAAGCTTTCCGAAGCAGAATTAAATGCTACAATCGGAAAGCCTTATAATACCTATTGAAAACTGAATTGAATATTGAGAACCAGCTTTATTCTTTCATTGTCGGAGGCTTCTTCCTCCTTTCAACAATTAGCTGTCTTTTATAAGTAAGCCATCTTTATCCATTTATCTTATTCAAAACAACCGGTCTGTTTGCCGGAGCCTTACCAAAATTCTTATTAGGCTTTTTCCCCATTACAAACTTCAATGTGCTGCCATTTATTATATCCTGATAAGTGATATAACTCTTATCATAAGGCTTGCCATTCAAATACACTTTCTGGATATAGATATTTTCTTTGCTGTTATTGGGTGCTTCTACAGTAAAAGTGTTACCACCACGTACCTTCACTTCTACTTTCTTAAAACAAGGGCTACCGAAAACAAATACACCATCCGACGGGTTCACCTGATAGAGTCCCATAGATGAAAGAAGATACCAGGCAGACATTTGGCCACAATCCTCATTACCGATGATACCGTCCGGCTGGTCTGTGTAAAAATCGCTCATGATAAAACGAACCTTTTCCGCCGTTTTCCATTGTTCACCGGCATACGCATAAAGATAAGCAACATGATGGCTCGGTTCATTTCCATGTGCATATTGTCCGATCAATCCGGTTATGTCGCTCGATGCTCCTTCCCCCATACTGTCGGTATTGGTAAAGAAACCATCAAGCCTCGTTGTAAAAGGTTTGTCACCTCCAAACAAGGCAATCAGCCCATAGGGGTCTTGTGGAGCAAAGAAAGTATATTGCCATCCGTTTCCTTCACAGAAATCTCCAACAGTATGGATGGAACGTGCCGGATCGTAAGGAGTACGCCAAGAGCCGTCTTCCAGTTTCGGACGAATGAAATGGATAGAAGAATCAAAATAGTTCTTGTAATAATGAGCACGTTTTGAGAATGTTTCAGCATCTTCTGTCTTTCCCATCTTACGTGCCATAGCGGCAATTCCCCAGTCGTCCACTGCATACTCCATGGCTATGGAAGTAGCTTCATGAACTTTGTCGGCAGGGATATAGCCTTTTTTGACTACATAAGGTACTCCTTTCTGCTTTTCATAAGTAGCTGTAGCTATCATTGCTTGCAATGCTTCTTCCGCATCGAACCCGGTAAATCCTTTCAGATATGCATCGGCAATCACCGGCACGGAGCTATACCCCGGCATCTGATCGGTCTCTCCACTCATCAAAGGCCAGATAGGGAGTTTGTCCTGCTGACGATAGATGGAAATCATCGAATTGACTACATGGTCAACCATTTCAGGTTGAGTAATAGTCATCAAAGGATTTAATGCACGGTAGGTATCCCATAAAGAAAGAGTCGTATAGTTGGCTTTCTTCGGGTCTGTGTAAATCATGTCATTCATCCCTCTATACTCTCCATTCACATCGCAAAAAAGCGTAGGGGCAATCATAGTATGATAATGGGCGGTATAGAATACACGTTTGGAAGCCTCATCATCAGTCTCTACTGTCATCTTCTCCAGTTGCTTATTCCATCGGTCGGCACTCATATCCACCACCTTATCAAAATCCCAGTGAGTAAGTTCGGATTGCAGGTTCATCGCTGCGTTGTCACAGTTGACAGAAGAAAGGGCGACTTTTATCTTCACTTCCTTCACGTTACCAAAAGTGAGGACACTCTTCACCGATGCCACTTTCAGTTGGTCCCAAGGTTGCGGGGTATTATCATCATAGGCAGTAAACTGCTCTATCTTCTTATCACTTTTCAACACAAAATAAACTTTGCGGGAAGGACTCCAGCCTCTCACATAACGATAACCCTCTACTGTATAATCATCTACCTTACGGATATAGCTGTCGTAAGCATTCGATCCGTTTCCTTCACGTAAGTCGATTAATATGGAAGCCGGTTTTCCTTCAGGATAAGTATAACGATGGAAGCCTACACGATCTGTAGCTGTCAGCTCGGCTTTGATATTGTAACGGTCGAGAAGCAAAGAGTAATATTCGGGACGGGCGATTTCATTCGCATGAGAATATCTGGAAGCATACCCATCACGTATATCATCCTGATTGCCTCTGGGAGTACGGATCTCATTCAATGGCATGATGAGAATATCACATAAGTCAGTACAGCCCGTACCGCTCAAATGGGTATGTGAAAAGCCAATTAAAATACTATCGGAATAATGATAACCCGAGCACCAGTCCCAACCTTTATGGATATTAGTAGGACCCAGCTGTACCATTCCATACGGAACACTCGTCCCAACAAAGACGTGTCCATGATAACCGGATCCGATATACGGATCGACGTACTGCAATAATCCTTCACTTTTTGAATAGTTCTGTTGCGCTACTCCATTTCCCGCTGCAAGCAAGACACAAGAAGTAAGTGCAAGTAGTTTAAATGCCTTCATTCGTATTTTTCTTTGGTATGATTGAAAATTATAGTTAGCGAATGATGCAAATATACTACCTATTTAGGAATTAACTAACTGTCGCTAGAGTTTACAAGAAAAATGGCAGGCAGGTTTACTCTTTTGGCAAGTTCCAACCACAGATTTACACGGTTTTCCACAGAAAAACTGCGTACCGTCTACTAAATAACATAATAAATGAATCTGTGGAAATCCGTGTTAATCTATGGCGAATCCTTTCCATAAATTCCCTTCGGGAAGAGGAGCTTCAAGCTCTATCAGTTCTTTTGAGACAGGATGTATGAACCGTACTCTCCGGGCATGCAGACAAATGCTCCCATCCGGATTGGAGCGTGGAGAGCCATATTTCAAATCTCCCTTGATAGGGCATCCCATTTTTGCCAGCTGACAACGAATCTGATGATGACGTCCGGTTTTTAAATCGACTTCGAGCAAATAGTAATTCTCCGAATGACCGATCAACCGGTAATGCAAGATCGCTTTCTTGCTGTTCGGCACTTCTTTGTCGTATGCATAACTTTTGTTCTGCTTTTCATTACGTACAAGAAAATGTACCAGTTCACCTTCCGGTTCTTGCGGAGCATTTTTCACAACCGCCCAATAAGTCTTTTTCACCTCACTGGTGCGAAACATTTCGTTGAGTCGTGTAAGTGCCTTACTCGTTTTGGCAAAAATAACAAGACCGCTTACGGGGCGGTCCAGCCGGTGTGTCACACCGAGGAAAACATTTCCGGGTTTCTGATACTTCTCTTTCAGATACTGTTTCACAGTCTCCGAAAGCGGCGTATCTCCCGTCTTGTCTGCCTGGACAATCTCGGAAGCGGTCTTGTTGACTACAATGATATGGTTGTCTTCGTATACAACAGTCATTCTGTTCGATTACATATTCATACCACCATCTACCTGAATCACCTGACCTGATACATAAGAAGACATATCAGAAGCCAGGAAGGTAGCGATGTTTGCCACATCTTCAGGAGTACCACCACGACGCAAAGGTATTTTCTTTGCCCATTCAGCTCTTACTTCGTCAGAAAGAGCAGCTGTCATGTCTGTCAGGATGAATCCCGGAGCGATAGCGTTGGCACGGATGCCGCGAGAGCCCAACTCTTGTGCGATAGACTTAGCCAATGCAATCATACCTGCCTTAGAAGCAGCATAGTTAGCCTGTCCTGCATTTCCGTGAACACCTACAACAGAGGCCATATTGATAATGCTACCAGCTTTTTGACGCATCATGATAGGTGTACAAGCGTGGATGAAGTTAAATGCAGACTTCAGGTTCACGTTGATTACCATATCCCATTGCTGTTCGCTCATGCGCATCATCAAACCGTCACGAGTGATACCGGCATTGTTTACCAATATATCGATCCGTCCGAAGTCCTTGTGGATTTCTTCAACGACCTTTGCAGTATCTTCAAAGTTAGCCGCGTTAGAAGCGTAACCTTTGGCTTTCACGCCCATTGCTTCAAGTTCCTTTGCTGTATTTTCTGCATTTTCGTCAATGACAAGGTCAGTAAATGCGATGTTTGCACCTTCGGCAGCAAACTTAAGAGCGATAGCCTTACCAATACCGCGAGCAGCACCGGTTACAATGGCTGTTTTTCCGTCTAATAATCCCATACTAAAAGTTATTTAATTAAATTTCTGTTCTATGCAGTGCGCCAAACACAATGTTGGACACATATCTATTTCTTGTATCTTCATCCAGATGTGCACCTATATGGCCTCGAATATAAGGAACTTCAATTCCTTTCACACAATAATGTATCAAGTCGGCAGTCATCTCCACATCGTCAATATGGAAAACTCCTTTTGCCTGTCCTTCTAGAAGAACAGCTTTAAAGAGCTGGACTTCCTTTGCATCAAACTTCTTGCGAACTTTTTCCACCCGCCATATATCACGGAAGAAATAAGCACGCAGTGTTCCGTTTCGATAGACGACCTCTTTTACTGCGTCCAACCGGGTATATATCATCTCCAACAATTTCTCGTCCGGTGAGATATTTTTCTCGGCCACCCGCTTCATCATATCCGACAGAATATCCAATTCCGATTCCACAACAGCCAAATAAATTTCATCCTTACTTTTAAAATAAGTATAGAGCGTTCGTCTACCTTTTTTAGAAGCAAGAGCGATATCATTCATAGTTGTGTTTTCTACTCCCATCTTCGCAAAAAGCTGACGGGCTACATCTACTAATTTGGCTTTTGTCTTGGATACGGTCATAGGTTACAAATTGCACATTGCTGAATATTTTGAGCAAAAGTAATTCTTTTCTTTAGACCATACAAGAAAATAGAGAGAATATTAACATTTGTATATTAATAGGTGCTAAGAAAAAGTTTCATCATTATTTCATTCATTCTCAACCAAATAAGAAAAAAATGATGATTTACTCGAAAAATATTCAGCAAATTATTTGTTTGTTTCAAAAAAAGCCGTACCTTTGCACCCGTTAAACATCGCGGAGTGGAGCAGTTGGTAGCTCGTTGGGCTCATAACCCAAAGGTCATTCGTTCGAGTCGGATCTCCGCAACTAAAGATAAGAAGAATCGCAGAAATGCGGTTCTTCTTTTTTATGACGACTCTTCTTTACTGACTTTATTCACAACCTAATTTCAGTTATCAACAAGGATATCAACAAAGTTATCAACAGGTTAATTTACTTATAATAAAACAATTAACTATATAGATTCCTTTTCTATCAACAAGGCAGTATTTAGTTATTCACCATACAAAAGCCGGCTGATTCATGAGGAATCAGCCGGCTTTTATGTTCCTTCGAAAAAGGGTATCCTATTGATGTTTATAAAACTTCAGTATCTTTTTCGCATAACGTTTTCCTAATAACAGTTGTGCTTCCGTATTAAAATGAGGGTCTTTCTCATCTTTATACCATCCCAATCCTTTCGATGATACCCAATCGGAATAGGGAATAAATGAAGAAACTTTTTTAATCATCTGATTAAAGGGGACTGTACCTGCTTCTCTTTTCGTCCAGTTCCATTGTGAAATCTGTCCTACAACAACCGGTAGATCCGGCATGTCCAGATCTTCCCGCAAGTCTTTCACCAAAGAAATCGGTTTCTGTTTATACGCTTCCGGATTCGAACAATCGGCTTCTCCCTGATGCCAAAGGATTGCTTTCAAAACACCTCCCTGCTTCATTGCAATCCGAACCCGGGAAAGAGCTTCTTCATAATATCCGTCTTTACTCCCTTTTAGCCAGGAGTTGATGGATGAGCCTCCACGCGCATTTACTACCAGTCCGACAGGACGTTTCGTTTGTCGGGCCATCTCTTTAGCAAAGCCGTAAGCCGGTCCCAAACGCTGCATTGACAAATCTTTCCGAACTGTAGAATAACGATTGAGAGGATTTACTGCCGGTTCAAAATTCCCCTTATCATTCAATAGATACACATTTTGGAGGGTATCCATGACTTCCGGAGTTAATGTTGCACGCCCCGCCATGTTGGATTGTCCGATGCATACATACAAATCAAAAGAGGACGGAACATTCTCCTTTACATTCCCGGCAAAAGCAAATAAGGATTGCAGGAGGAGAAAAGACAGTAAATAAATAGACCTAAGCATATTGACAGTGTTTATGATTAATAGTTTCTATAAATACGGATAGCGTTCAGAATAGGTTCTCCTTCTTTTTTATGAAAGTCAACACTCAATCCTTTTCCATCCTTCACCGTTACTACAAACTTCTTGATAACAGCACGGGCATATCCGTAATCACGAGCTATGTTGAAATCATCCAAAACAGTCGTTCCATTCATTGAAATTCCGAAGCTACGGTTTCCGGCAAACGTCTGTTCCGAGTCAGCTCCCAGATTATAAACCAACGCTTCCCTCTCTTTGTCCGACTCCAATTCTGCCCAGTACAAATATACGGAATATTCTCCATTCGGTACATCAGCTTTAAAAGATTTTATTCCAACACGTTGAGTCTGGAAGATTGGATTCATATCCGTTCCCAGAATGTCAATATCCGAACCAAGCATACTGCCGAATCCTGTTTTACGACGATAAGAAGTTCCGCCTACAAATCCCCAGCTACCGGGCTTATACTCCTGCTCGGGAATCCATGCTACATTTGCTGTACGGTCTTCAAAATATCTCGGAGAACCCAACATTACATTTATTTCCGTAAATGGGATTGCTTCGTCTTTCAACTGTGAGCCTACCAACTGGAACTGAATCCGGAGCATATCCCGCAATTTGCTATCACCAGCCACAGCAACCGCTTCCAGGAGATTCTCCCCACTAACGAACGGTACATCGAACAAAGCATAATTATCTTCCACCTTTTTCTTCCCCAGACTCTTATTGTTCACAAACAGCTCTACTTCTTCCGCATTGGAGAATACAGGAACAGACTGAATACATTCTTTCTGTGCAGTATTCACCACTCCCCCACGGCTTTTCCACTCCCGATTACCTATAACAAGTATCGGACGACGTGACAAAGCTGTCTTATAAAACCAATAAACATCTTTCTTCTCCCTGTTTAATCCGACAACTCCTTTATTGTTTACATGAGGAACAGCATCGACACGGGATTCGGAATAAAAATCATTCAGATTCCACAGACTGGAACCGGCAATAAACGGACGTTTCATCATTTCACGGAGATAATGTTTATGATACACCAAACCATATTCCTGTGAGAAGTCGAAACGTTCCGGCTGGTAGGAATGAAGTCCCGGATCTACTCCCGGTCCATATTCCGTAACCATCAACACTTTTCCCTTGTATACCTTATGGGCACGGTCGAGCAAACGTTGAAACTCATTGATATCCGGCTCATACCAGCCTTGATACAGGTTCCACCCCTGAATCATCGGAATTTCGGTCAGATGGGCGTCTTCGTAATATTGAGGCATATTATGATAAGCCATCATGGTATATCTTGAAGGATCTTCCTCGCGGATGGTCGCTTCCAAGGCACGGGCTACTTTTTCAGTAAAGCGGTAGTAATCTTCCAATTGCTTGCCTTCGGTATAAGGGCGACGCAGAAAAATCTCATTCATATACCCCCAAATCATAACAGAAGGGCGGTTGAAATCCTGACGTACCATTTCTTTAGCCATCTCAACGGAGTTCTGCAAAAACTCTTCAGTTTCCGTAACAGCATTGACAACGGGGATTTCAACCGAAGTCACAATACCCAGTTTATCACACATTTCCATGATTACAGGATCTTGGGGATAATGTGACACACGCAGGAAGTTCCCTCCCATCTCTTTCAACAGTAGTACATCCTGTACATGCAACTCGTCGCGCAAGGCATTTCCTTTCTGAAAATAATCCTGATGCCGGGCAGTTCCGATTAGTTTACGTCCTTTGCCATTCAGGAAAAAGCCCTTTTCCGAATCAAATTTAAACCAGCGCAAGCCTAACGGATTCACCACTTCATCCAGCAAAGTACCCTTTTTCTTATCGAGAATACGCGTATATACCATATACCGATAAGGATCGTCTATATCCCACAAACGGGGCGAATCTATTTTTATCTTTTTAGAGATGTCTGTCTTTGTTTCACCGGATGCCAGCTTTATTTCCGCATGAGTCTTTTTCACTTCCTTACCATCCGCATCGCAGATTACATTTTCCACCCTGATTTCTGCTGGTTGAAGTGTATTATTCGTCAGTAATGTAGTAATTTCTACCGAGGCTGCGGAGTTGTTCACTTCGGGTGTACGGATATAAACTCCTGACGAAGCATTATCATTCGTTGCAATGTGCACCGGATTCATAAACTGCAGATAGACATCCCGGTAGATACCGCCAAAGAAAGTAAAATCGGCAGATAAGGGAGGAATATTAGGGTTATAGACATTGTTCACATAAATGGTAAACAGGTTTTCCTGTCCATAACGCAAATGGGAAGTGATGTCAAAACAGAAACGGGTATACCCTCCTTTGTGTTCTCCCACGAACTGACCGTTCAGATAGAATCGTACTTCCTGATTGGCTCCTTCAAAATAGATCACTGCCTGACGTCCCTCCTGGCTTTTATCTACAAACAATTGTTTCCGGTACCAAGCCGGTCCCCGATAAAATCCCGGAGTTTCGTCGTCTGCATCTTTATTATTCCATGTATGAGGTATATTGACCGTCTCCCAAGAAGAGTCGTCACAGCCGGCCAGCTGCGCTTCAAACGGAGATCCTTTTGTAAATTTCCATCCGTCGTTGATTGTGTATACCACACGCTGTTGCGCCTGTGCCCATCCCACAATAAACAATAGAATAAAAATATAGAGAAACTTCTTCATAATCGATATATACTTATAATTAAAACTTTATTTTCACTTCTCTACCTGTGTAGACGCACTCTTTGCTATCAAGAGCTGCACCTTCAGGCAGATATAATTTCACATGCATTTTTATTTGTTCCGGCATACCGGGATAAGTTCCCTCACGCAGTCCAATAGTCAATGTCCGTTCCGAATCTTTCCATTGCATCGGCACTTTCGAACATATGCCCTCTTCATAGCGGTAGGAGTCACCTTCATCCTCATACCATAAAAAAGCAGCATCCGCTCCTCCATAGATACGCAATTCCAGTTCACGATCGGGATATTCCATCGCATATTGTTTCACTTCTGCCAAAGGCAAGATAGAACCAGCCTTCACATAGAGCGGAAGTATGTCGAGGATATTTGTCTGCATTTGTTCTCTTCCTCCTTCAAAAGCTTCTCCGGTCCAGAAGTCATACCAATATTTACCACTGTGTTCCGGCAGATAAATACAGATGTTCTTTTCTTCCGATTGCGGATGAAATACCGGACGCACCAATAAGGAAGTACCGAACATATAGGCATTATCAATATCAAATGTCCGGGTATCTGTTGTGAAATCCATTGCCAAACCTCTCAACATGGTATAATTATTGGCGGTTACCTGATGGGACATTGAGTAAATGTATGGCAACAGACGGTAACGCAGATGGATATACTTCACTTGATTATCATAAGATAATGTCCCCTCTTCACCGAATTGCCAAATTTCACGCGGCACATTCGTACCGTGAGCACGGAAGATAGGAGTAAATGCGCTAAACTGGAACCAACGGGAATATAACTCTTTATAATCATTACTTTTCAGTCCGTCGGGATATTTTGCATCCCGTTCTGTGACAAAGAATCCTCCCGTATCGGAAGTCCAATACGGAATACCGGACATAGACAAGTTTAAGCCGGCAACCAGTTGTTTGTGCATATTCTCCCATGAAGCCGAAACGTCACCCGACCATACGGCTGTACCATAATGCTGTTGCGAGGCAAAGGCGGAACGAGTTAGGATAAATATACGCTTCTGATCGCTCTCGGCGCGCAGGCGTTGATAGAAGTCCTTTAGCATTTCTAAAGAATAAGTGTTCAGATAACGGTGGAAGCTACCCAGATAAGTATTACCTGCCGATTTGGTCTTTTCTTCCTGCTTCAGCTGTGTGAATCCGTCCCGGAAAGATGGTTCCGTTGCATCCATCCACCAAGCATCCACGCCCATATCATAGAGTCCTTTCTTGAGGTATTGCCAGAAGATATCCCGTGCAACAGGATTGTAGGCATCAAAAACCTTATAACCCGCCCATGTAGGTTCGCTAAACAATGCACCGATAGAATCCAAAGACTGATAGACAGCCGTTTCCGGTCCGAATCCGGGCCATACGGAAAGCATAAAATGAACATGGTCCTGTTGATGCAGTTCATCAATAACCTGACGGGGATGATTAAAGTTTGCCGGATGGAAGGTCAGGCTGTTCCAATGAGGTTTGTCTCCCCAATATTCCCAGTCCTGCACAATGTTATCCAACGGAATTCCCCGTTTACGGTATTCTTTAACGACTGCCTTCAATTCATCGAACGACTTATAACGTTCTTTGGACTGCCAGAAGCCATACACCCATTTTCCAAACATCGGCACGTCCCCCGTCAATTCCCGATAACCGGCAACGACTTCGTCCATATTCTTACCATAGACAAAATAATAGTCGGAGGCATCACCTACTTCGGAAGTAAATGAGTAGCCCTCCTTCGTATCTTCAAACTTCGTAGAAGAATAATTATCCCATAAGACACCGTATCCGTTGGTCGAAATAAGGAACGGATTGACAATATCCATATTGGCCTGTAACAGAAGTACAGATTTCCCCCGATAGTTCATGATTCCATTCTGATACTGTCCCAGTCCGTAAATGGCCTCATCCTCGGTAGGAACAAAGCGTTGAGTGACTTCGAGACATTGTTCACCTCCGGCAACCGAACGTTTGAAGTTCCGTGCCTTTCTATCCCCTTTCTCTTTTAGTAATAACTTACCTGTGGATGTTTCCTGAAAAGTGAAAGCCACATCTGCCTTATCAAAAACTACGGAAAGTTCACGGGTGCGAAAGACCAGCTTCTGTCCCGTATCTTCCCATTTATAATCTTTAAAAGCCGGCTTTTCCGAATCGACCACCAATCTTCTTGTTACCAGTGTATCACCTTCAGGAAAAGACAGAATCCGCACGCACCCCGCCGACATAAACTCGACCCGATATTGAATACTGTCAGATACGAAAGCACATCCCCTACCGTCTTCATGAACCGGAGAGGAACATCCGATGCAGGATAGTACAGATAAAACTAATAACCAATTAAAACTCTTCATCCATGCATTTATTTGACTGTGTAGATCGTATAACCCAATGACAAATTACGAACTACGACATTTCCTTTTAAATAGAAAGTAGGCATATTGAATCCATTCATGATATTATCCTTATACAATTCTACTTTTGCGCTTTTCCATTCACCTGTATTGTCGGTACGTATCCGGGATACAATTTTAAACGGTTCTTTCGGTTCGCGCTGTGTAGATGAACGTATAAAAAGAGATTCATTTCCCTTGTCCAGGTATTCAAAATAGAGATACCCTACATAGTTATTCATTTGTAATTTGGAAACCAGCTCTTTGGGCAAAGAGATAGAGAGAGTTTCTTCGGCACTGTAACCACCGGATTTTCGCTTTCCCTGAATCTTCATGTCCGACTCACGCAAACGCATCATCTCAACCGCCAAAGCGGATTTTGCCGTCTTGACATCATTTTCTATTTGTGACAACAAGCCTATTGCCACCGAATAACGTCCCTGGCTAATCAACAATGCTGCCTTATCGAGCGAACGTTGACAAGCGGATACGTCCATCTTCGTCTTTTCCAGGAAACGGGCTTCTTTTCGCAGCCGGAAAAGCATTAAAGGTAAGGTTAATCCACGCTCGTCCGCCTGTTCGTCTTTGAATTCCGCCGCATACTTTAAAGTCGTACGTAGTTCACGGTCACCGTTTTCAATGGTCGGCTCTATTTCGTGTCCTTCGGTATAGTCACTCCACGAAGCGATAAACATCATGTCCAGGCTGTCCTTCTCTGCCATACAGAACTTCCACATACTTTGATAAGTTTCTCCATTGTTACGTGGGATATAATAGAAGTGTCCACGTCCCCAGCCTGCACAGCCCCGGTTATCCATTCCCGGCATGGCAAATCCCGACTTAATGGTATAAGCAGGATTGTTACTATGCCAAATTGAATCACGGAAAGGTTTCATAAACTCAATAACATCATCCTGTGTGGCATAATTATCCCATTCAGCATGTGCCTGATCTCTTGTGCGAACACGGGCAGGAAGCCATGCAGTCGGTATTTCTCCCACTTTTTCCCAAGCATCCATATCATCACTGCGGGTGACGGGAATGTATTTATCATTTTCCAGTTTTCCCCAATCCGCCCAACGGCGTAAGGCAACGGGCTGCCTCATTCCTTGCGGAAACTTCACTTGTGATAACACTTTCTTGTATTCATCAACTTTCGCTCCGGGACCGAAATGATAAAAAACAGGCATTCCTTTCACCATAGGAGCAGTCGGACCTGTGAAGACACTATCTACCAGATATTGATAACATTTAGCCATGTATTCGGTCTTTGCCTCACGGGTGTTAACTTCCGGATAAATCTTCGTAATCCAGTCATAATATAACCAACCGTCGCACCAGTTTACGCCGATTTCAAAGTCATACTTTGCTGCCACTTTCTGCATCTCACGCAGCAAGATGTCATTTTCGTGAGGCTTGAACCCCCATTCGATAAAGAATCCATCTATCTTAGCCGCTTTTGCCGACAATATCTGATATTCGATATAATCGGGATCGAGATTGGACTGCATTCCGACTTGGGGATAAGCCACTGCCGCTATCTCATGCCGTCCTTCGCTGTCTATCAGATCGGCATTATAACACAGCGACTTCCTTCCGGTACTTGATTTTTCCGTATTGGCATACATTTCCCAACGGCCCAACTTTCCGTCATGCTGCCGGGTATAACGTACACCGTGGAAGTCGGCATACACTTTCTTTCCGTTTTGCGCCAAAGCCGGTAATGCGATAGATACCAATAAAAAAAGAAGAAGTTTCCTCATTGTTCCAAACTTAATTATTCAACTTATATATTTTATCAATCTTCGGCTATACTTAATTTAATCTTCGCCCAATACGAAATCATGCTTTTCCGGATAACTGAAAGTATTGTCTATCATCCAACGACCTTTATAAATCTTAGCTCCGTCCATTTTGAAAAGTTCTTCTCCCTCCTCATTTACAAGTCCTTCTGCCCACCACTCTTCAGTCGGTTTCAGCATCAGGATTCCGTCCGGTCCGTTGCAGATGCTTTTTATATCGGCTATGCTGTAAACTTTCTCGCAAGTAGGTTCGGCAGAGTCATTAGTCGTAGCGTCGGTAACTCCAGTCAAATCAAACTTATAGACAGCCGAAGCAGCAGTAAGCCATAATTTATCTTCTTCACCATATACCGGGAACAAATCATGCCCACCCGATTCATTGCTGAATGTATAAAGGGTAGTCTGATTTATTAACTTGGGATTACTCCGGTTGCCATCGTACTTAAAACGGAATAATGCAGTCACTCCCTCTTTTTTGGTAGCTGTAGCATAAAGATACGATCTTTTCTTATCCCAAACAACATTATGCGCATTACCCAACTTCACCGTATTAGCTTTTGCTCCCAATACCTTAACCGTGTCAACCACAAAGGTATTGATTTCACCGGATTTAGATTCTGCCGTCACGATATTTCCATCGGGCAATACCTCCGCAGAGTGGGGATTCTGTCCGCAGTTTGCATAGAACATTAATTTATGATCGGACAAACGGATTAAAGCCACAGCTCCGCCGGAGGCAGTCATCAAGATATAGCGTCTATTGAAAACCGGTTTCACTTCACTCGGATTAACAAACCAACCCTGCTGTGCAGCAGGAACACAGGCAGTATAAGGATCCCAACTCCAAATATTGCGGTGCGTCTCCGCATCTCTGATGACAATAGCCCGTCTGGATTGTTCCGCCAGTACATAAGCCTTTTCCGGAAGTTGAAAGATTTCATTTTTTACTACAGGAGCGGCATCATCATCGGAACATGCTCCCAAAGCTATATTAAATCCTAAAAGGATTGCAAATAAACTAAACTTCTTCATGGTCATAACTATTTTAATTCTAAATATTCAATTTGTCTATTTAAAGTTTCCGTCAATCTATTGAACCGATTTTGTATCGTAATAATCGATCAATGAATGAACTGAAAGATTCAACTGCCGCATCTGCGACAGAAAAGATTCATAAGGTTCGTATTCGATGGAAACCACTCCTTTATTAGAAGCTTTTCCGTTAGAATCGTAACCATCATTATACTCAAAATGTACCCAGCCCACACAGTTATGAGTTTCAAGCAAACGAAGACAGAAGTTCTGATAAAACTCACCTCTATTTTTTTGTGTATGCACCAGCCAGCCACCTCCTTCAGTATTAGCATATCCAGTTCCTTGATAACTGGCATCTTCCGCTTTTATATAGAATTCTGAAACTAAAAAAGGTTTCGCTCCACACCAGATTTTCAGGTTTGCCAAGAAATCTGCCTCCGGTTGCCAACGTGCATAATAGTTGACGGAAACAAGATCGCAATAACGAGCACACGCTTCCACCACTTTCTGATTATATTTACTCCAATCATGCAGACGTGTTCCCAATATCAAATGCTCTTTATCATATCGTCTGACGGTAGCGGTGGTCAACTGATAATAATAATCAGCAACCATCCCCCGGAAGTCTTCCTGATTTTTCTTGGTTATCACTCCGGTAGAAGCTATACCGTTATCCCGCATAAACTTTTCGGCATACTCACGAGCAGCTTTATAGCGTTCGGGCAAAGACAAGAAATGTTTCAGATCAATTCCTCGCAAAGGGTCAGCATTCTGATAACTGGCAAATGGCAATTCATTGTCAAGATAGAAACCGATAAAATGCCGGTCACCGGCAAATAAAGCTGACTTTTCTTGTACGAGACGATCTATGTACGTAGCAAATGTGGGTTCAAAAAGAAGAACTAAGCGATTATATTTGTCATCATCAAACGCATAGCCCAAATTCCTACTCATATCCCACATAAAGGTACGAAGCAGATACAGATTCTCTGCATAAGCAATCTTTTGCGTCTTAGGGGTCAACAAGTTACCACGTACTGCAGCAGGAAATACTTCAATACGGTTCGAGCCATACGAAATATAGTTTATATGATTGTCTGCTAACAGTTTGCCAGTCTCTTCACTCCATTGCGCCTCACTACCGTATCGAGTACCGAAAGCCTTCTTATGAGCAGTAGATTCTCCCGGACGAACATGCTGAATTCCATGAATGATAACAGCTCCATTATCCGGATCGAGCAAATAAAAACGGCCTCTACAATTAGCCACTCGGAAAAAGCCTTCTTTTCCAACCACAGAAGAAGGCTGTAAACCGATTCGTCCTCCCCATGCAGTCCGGCTATAATCCGAAGAGGGAGTATACCAATTCATATTATCAATGGTACGTGTTTCCCTTGAATCTGCCGTTATCCATGCCTGGAAAGTTCCGTTCTGCCACTTCCGGTATTCTACATTCATAAAAGTATATTCATCTTTTTCCAAAGAAGCATCTTCTCCTTCCGGTTTCAAAGGTTCTATTTCGTTGGAAGAGGAGGAACAGCTAAACGTCAACTGCATCAGTCCGACCAAAGATAAAAAGAGGAAATACCTATATATTATATGTTTTCTCATATTACTTTCAGCTACTGCACATTATTACTTAACCATCGTATTTGTTATCAATCGCATCTTTCGTATACTCTAGTTCACCGGGATAGCTGTTAATAACTCTCGCGTCGGCTATTAATAGAAAAATTATCCTCCACTAGGAGAGAACTTCCTTCCTCCTTGTTGCAAACTTCTTTTATCCTTATTATAAACTATAAACGCAAGCTTTGTTTTTATAATTGCAAGTTTTGTTTTTATAAACGCAACTTGCATTTATAAAAACGTAAGCTTCGTTTATAGTTTGTATCGGACAGAGAACAACTTTACTCCCAATGAAAGGGAAGTTTAGTCTTAATAGAAAAGAAGTTTTCTATTAAGACTTCAGGCGGTAGGTAATACTACCCTGCTTACTTCTTCTTAGGGAATTTGATTTCAACAGTTAATACACGAGCTGTTGTATCTCCGGGCTTCAGTACACCTTCACCAATAGATGGTGTCATACTAATGATTTTCATCACTCCGATTCTGTTTCCACCTGCTGCAGAAGTCGATGCTGTTTTAAAGGCAATAATATCTCCCTCCGCTATAGGAATCAGTTCTTCTTTCACAATCAAACTAGCTGATATTTCAGAAGCTATAGAAGTAACTGTTGCATTATCATAATCAAAGCCGGAAAGTTTAGCTATCATAGTCTTATTCTTCACAGCCGCGGTGTTCAAAGATACCCCACCGGAGCCTGTATATTCATTTGTTTTTGTAGCATTTATAGAATACAGACGAGGCTCTGAAGGAACGTCCTTACCTTTTCCCATACAATAGAATTTCAAATCAACATTCTTCGCATTATCCGCACTAGCTAATGCATAATCAACAGAATACGTTTTTAAATCTTTGAAAGATAACAAACCATAAGCATCCGGATATTTTTCGTGCGCACTATTAGCAAAAGTCTTACTAGATATATTCACTGTGGCAACATCCATATTTACATATGCTTTCACAGTTCCGACAGCTTCTTTTCCCACTCTCCCATCAGAAACCACCACTTTAATTTGAGACGTAGTTTCAGTAAAATCAATTTCCGGAGTGTAATCCAATTGTTTCTCACCATTCTTCTGTTCCCGTAAGACTTCGATTTCCTGTCCGTTTTCAATACGGTAAATAATTACTTCGTGAACTCCTCGTACAGATTCGACCTTCACCGGCACTCCCTGTTTTGCATCTGTTGTAGCAAAAATAGGCAATTCAGGCAAAGTCAATACAGGTATTGGCACTGTTCTATATTCCACAGGTAAAGTTGAAATGGTCACATTATCATATATATCCACTGCTTTTACTTTGAAACCTTTATCGCCTTCTTTGTAATTAATCATCTCGTCATACGAGAAATCCTTTTTGCCATTCAGTTCCACACTTCCTTTTGATTCCTGTCCGGTGGCAGATACCAAATACACTTCCACAACCTTCAAGCCGGCTTCCGAAACAACTTCGAAAGTAGTACGGGGAATTACCGGATTTTCATCCATCTCATCATATACAATCTCTTCCGGATCGAATGTAATGACAGGACGTGCCATTACATCGGTAACAGCAATTGGTAAAGTCCCACTCGTAACATGATTCAGTTTATCTGTAGCTTCAATGATAAAAGCTTCATAATTTGCATTGTACTCCAAGTTTTCAGACAAGCTATACGAGTTGGGATTGAAAAAGTCGGTTACAGTTTTATATTCTGTCACTCCCTCCACCGTCTGCAATTTCATTGTCACGCTCTGAAGCCCTGCCTGTGATTTAATAACAGCCACTACCGGCAGATTGTCTACTTTATTCAAATCAACGTCCAGCTGCTCCATAGGAAAATTAATCACAGGAGCCGCTGCATTAGGATCCAATCCATCATTATCGTCGCCACAGGCAGCAAAGCCCAAGCAAAGTCCTAATATTAATAAGGTATATATTTTACGAATCATAATTAGTTCTCTTTTTAATTAACTGTGGTTATTTGGAATATTTGCAATAGTTCTCAAATATATGAATCACACCGTTTGTCGGCAGAATATTGCTAGTCTTAGCTTGTCGTTGCGGAGATTTTCCGTTGCTTCCGGTCTGATTCACCAGAATCTTACCTACTGCAGCCTGCCATGGATTTTTCCAAACAGACATTGTCATCAATCCAGTCTCACCTTTCAGCATAGTTAAGACGAACATCGGTTCTACCTGCAATTGCCCATAAGAACTATATTCTCCATCTACAATATGATAAAGCAACATATTCTTCACCTTTTCTTTATCACAATCTGTAATGGAAGCTACGCCTGCAAATTCATTCTCCCGATAAAGCTGCATACCGGCATTATTCAAAGCCAGAAAAGTATATTTATTATCAGTCTGGGTATAATAGTCCTTTAAGCCTGTATATTCAATAGCTGCTATCAACTCCGAGAACATATCTTTGTGATCCTGAAAATATTCCCACGCTGTCACTTTTACATACGGATCATCCACCGAAGGCTCATAATCATAGTTCTTTTGCAAGTCCAGATCACAACCGGTCAATGCCAAAATTGTCCAACAAAAGAAAAGAGTCTTATATAATATTGTCTTTTTCATTGCTTCTACCTTTTTTAGTTGTTAGTATTACCATAATACGTATTCTGCACAATCTTCGGATTTTCCAAGATATGTGAATAGTGGATCGGGAAAAGTTCATTGCCATCCTGCTCCATTCCGTTAATAGGTTTCATCACTTCCTTCCACTTTTCGGTACGCAGTAAATCAAACCAACGGCGTCCTTCGCCAGCTAACTCCACCTGACGTTCACGCAAGATATAATTGACTACCTCTTCTTCTGAAGCAAAATCATTTTCAGTCAGTGTATTCAATCCGGCACGGTCACGTACAGTTTTTACTAAATCCAAAGCTTCCCCCCATTTTCCCTGATGAGCACGAGCTTCAGCTTGCAACAACATCATATCTGTGTAACGATAGATTGGATAGGCTACTTCGCATGTCTTATTCAAAGAGTTACTGATGTCACCTGCCATATATTTACGCAATTCATTTCCATTTTGGTAATTCTTCACCGTATAATCTTTGCGTAAATCACCTTTCATATCCTTTTCATCAAAGATACTCATAAACTTATCAGACATGACTGCCGCACGATTCCCTGAACCGGAAAACCATTGATACATGTAACTGTAACCATTCGTGCCGACTTCATCCATGTTGAAATGAACAAGGAAAATAAACTCTCTGGAGTTATATTCATCATTTTCCGGTGTATCATCAGAAGGTTTATTAGTCAGCTCTTCCGTAAACATGGTATGCCAAGTAGCAATGTTAGGTTCGAAGTCTACAAAACGACCGCCCTTTTTAGAAGCGATAGTCGCCATCTTATCGATGGTCTGGTCGGCCAGATTATATTCTTTAGCCCACATATAAGCATCCGCCATGATGGCCCATACGCCACAGATAGAAATGCGTTTGCGTTCGTAATTCTTGTTACGGTTAATCAGGCTTTCCGCTTTCTTCAGGTCCGGAAGAATGACATGTTCCAAAATGTAGTTTTTATCCGTACGCTCTTTGTAGATGGCTTCCGAATACTTTTCAGTAGGTTCTGTAAACAAAGGTACGTCTCCCCAAACACGGATAGCATAGAAGTAGGCCAAAGCACGCAATGCATAAGCTTGTCCGAGATAGTCATTTCGGTCTGCCACATCAGGCATACTGATATTAGGAACATATTTAATAGCCAGATTTGCCTGGTTAATCATCTGATACAGAGTCGTCCACTTTGCACATTTCTCATCCGTAGACATTAGGTTGTTGATAACACGTGCCTGATCGGCCATTACCGGTGCTCCGGGAGCTACATTATCCGAACGGAACTCCCCCCAATAGAAATAGTTCTCCCGTAAAGTGGAACGTAACAATCCATAGATTTCATTTATACCTGCCTTAGCGTCACGGGCAGTCTGCCACATGTCACCTGCCGGAATTTCACTTACCGGTTCCTCATTCAGAAAGTCTGAACAGCTATTCAACGATAGAGCCAGGCATACAGCTCCAACAAAATATTTTATATTCTTCATACGATATCTTCAATTAAAAGTTTGCAGAAAAACCAATACCATATTCTCTCTTTCTCGGATAACGGTAAGAGTCTTTACCTACCTGCAGAGGATTGTTGGTAGAGAATTCAGGATCGAATCCCGAATAGTTGGTCCATGTCAAGGCGTTGTTTACAAAAGCGTAGATATTTATATTCTTCAACATCAGCTTCTTTATCCAGTTTTCAGGAAGATCGTATGCTACACGTATGTTCTGCAAACGAATAAAGGAAGCATCTTCCAGATAGAACGAGTTACCCATACGGGCATTGTTGTAATCATCATTATACGGACGCGGATAGATTGCCTGGTCACCCGGATGCAACCACATATTATGGATGACTTCCGGTGAAGGAGTAGTTCCGGTGTATTTGAACATATTACGATTATGTTCGGCTGCATTATAAATCTGTCCTCCCAATGAATAATAGAATCCTAAGTATAAACTCAAATTCTTCCAAGTCACCGTTGTATTCAAACCACCGGTTACATCAGGCATGGCATTACCGATCACCATACGGTCATTATCATCAATCACACCATCACGGGTTCCTTCCGGTTCTTCCCAGTTGTAATCTCCACCACGGAACGGTTTGCCGTTCGGCAACGTCTTCTGACGAATATTACCTGTATATTCTTTTCCATCCAACAAATATTTGTACTGGAATACACCATTCTCAAACACCGGAGTCAGTTGTTCCCATTTATCAGTGAAAGCATTCGATTCGTCGTATGCAAAGACACCGGCGCTTTTAAATCCGTAGAAGTCACCCACACGGCCACCTTCCTTCATCCACCAGATATCACCTTCCATATATGCCTTACCTTCAGACAGCTTTTCAATACGGTTGATGTTTCTGGAGATATTGAAAGAAGCATTCCATTTCCAATCCTTCGTGCGGATAATATCACCGGTAACGGCAATTTCAAACCCGCGGTTGCTCATCTCACCGACATTGGTTTTCATATATGCAAAACCAGACTCCTTAGGTAATTGGTAGTTTGCCAACAAACCGTCTGTGTATTTATCGTAGTAATCGGCAGTAATCGTCAAACGGCTATTCCAGAAATTCAAGTCCAAACCAAGGTTGAACTGTTTAGTTTCCTCCCATTTCAGATTGTCTTTACCGATACGAGTCGGAATAACGCCACCCACTCCGTCATAAATAGAATTCGGAGAATAAGAGTAGATATAGTCGTAGTTGCCGATTGCTTCGTTACCCGTGATACCGAAACTTGCACGGATCTTACCATCTTCGAGAAACTTTTTCGAAAATTTCATGAATTTCTCATCCGAGAAGCGCCATCCCACAGATACGGAAGGGAAATTACCCCATTTGTTCTCTTTGGCAAAACGAGAAGAACCGTCACGACGCATAATGGCATTGAGCAAATATCTTCCTTTATAATCATAAGTCACACGGGCAAAAATGGAAGCCATAGAGTGATTGCTTAATGTGGAGCCTGTAGATGACAAATCCAGGTTTGCGGCAAAAGCATTCATTGTATAGATAAAATCTGTAGACGAGTTTATCCCCACAAATGTTTCGTTTTCATAACGCCACTGCTGTGCACTAACACCTACCATGGCCGTAAAATTATGATCTTTTATTTTGCGTGCATAAGTAAGGATGTCTTCATTCATCCAGTTCCAGTTCAGGTAATTATAAGAATAACCTTTATTCTGTTTCTGCCATTCATCGGTGATAAGACTCGGTTCGAGTTTTTTGCGTTTATCCAGATAGAAGTTGGCATTAATATTAGCTCTAAACTTCAAATACTTGTTGAATTTGATTTCAAAGAACTGGAAGAAGTTAGCCTTATAAGAATCAGTAAAGTCGGTGGTATAATTGACCTGCGCAATAGGGTTCTTCTGACCGTTAAACACTCCGACCAAAGAGCCATCCGGATAATAAGTATTGAAATAAGGACGACGAGTCAACACTGCGCTCAATAAAGTACCTTCATTCAGACCTTTCTTTTTAGAATAAGTCAAAGAAATACGGCTACCCATATTCATCCAGTCTGTCGGTGAATAATCGGAGTTGATACGAGTATTTAATCTCTGGAAACCTGTATTGGAAATAATACCTTTCTCATTATAATAACCGGTATTGATGAAATATTTCAGTTTCTTTGTACCACCACCTACACTGATATCCACCTGATCTTTTTGTGCAGTGCTTGTAATCATGTCCAGATAATCGTTATCCACATTAAAGAAAGAGTTCAACGGATCATTCAGTATATCACTACTTTCATCCGGATTACCTCCGCCGTATGTTTCAAAATACTCTTTACGGTACTGGTCGTACAACAAACGTTCTTTACGGTTTGCTTGTGGAACCTTGTGAGACAATGTACCCCACGAGTGATTATACTTGATATCAATACGGGCTTTACCTTCCTGCCCACTTTTAGTAGTGATAATAATCACACCGTTCGCCGAACGGGAACCGTAGATAGCTGCAGAAGCGGCATCCTTCAAAATTTCCATAGAAGTAATATCATTGGTATTGATACCATCGATACTTTCCAAAGGAACACCGTCTACAATATAAAGAGGAGTCACACCTTCGGCAGAAAAAGTGGAAGTACCACGAATTTTGATAGAAGAAGATTCACCGGGCTGTCCGGAACCGGATACCACCTGTACACCGGCAGTAGTACCCTGCAATGCTTCAAAAACATTAGTAGCCATTTTTTGCTCAATGGCCTCGCTTGAGATGGAAGTAATAGCTCCTGTTACATCACGCTTTTTCATCGTACCGTAACCCACTACCACTACTTCGTCCAATAGCTTAGAGTTCTCTTCAAGCGTAATATTCATTGTTTTATCTTTCACTACCACATCTTTAGGGGTATATCCCATGAATGATACAGTCAAAGTAACTCCCTTCTTCGAAACATTCAATGAGAAATTACCATCTAAATCTGTAATTGTTCCATTAGATGTTCCCTTTTCCATCACATTGGCGCCAGGCAAAGGAAATCCTGTTTTATCCACAATAACTCCCTTCACTGCAAACCCGCCTTGAGCATAAGCCGGATTGACAAGGAAAAAGAGACTCAAGGAAATCAAAAGGAACGACTGAAGCAACCGCACTTTTGTCCTACTCTGCAAATTTTTCATAACTAGAATAAAATTAAATTGGTTAATTATCAAGGTTTTACTCACTACTTAATTAATTGGGGAAAATATATTGTTTCTCTCCAATAAGATGTTATCTTTTATTTATTATATGGATATTTGTCTTTCATAATACTACACAATAATTATTATATTAGAATAAAGATTACACAGCACCCGGTCTACCAAATGAAAGTGTGTGCGGACACACCTAACCAAAGAAAACTCAAGTACAAGCTGGCATTATCCAACGCCACAAAAGTATCACATTTGAATATATTGCACCCTATCGAATTGTTCGTTTTATCTAGTCTAAAAATTCAGATGACTTATTTTAATCACTTCACAGAGGGTTCGGAGGAGGTATTATGAGCTTTTCGGTATTGCGTAGGAGCAATATCAAAAAGTTCTTTAAAACATTTATTGAAGTATTGAGGATTTCCAAATCCTAACCGGTAAGCAATATCCGATATATTCATTTCCGGAGAATTCTGCAGAAAATATGCAGCTTTTTTCAGACGCAGATTCATGATAAAATTATTTGGCGTACTTCCCGTGATACCTTTTATCTTCTGGAATAAGACAGTACGTCCCACCCCCATCTCACGTGAGAAGACATCTACACTGAATTCGGGATTTTCCATATTATCTTCCACTACCTGTGTCGCTTGTTCGATAAACCTCTGATCGAGTTCATTCGTTGCAATCTTCTCCGCTTTGCTATCCAGCTGATGGGCATATTTATTCTGTAAAAGTCTGCGGGTATTAATCAGATTATTGCATTGCATCACCAGCCGCCGCATATTAAATGGCTTCACCACATAAATATCCGCTCCAATTCTTAATCCTTCCAACTCACGTTCGGGCGCACTAAGGGCAGTCAGAAGAACGACAGGGATATGACAAGTTTCAATATTGTTCTTAATTTTGGCACACAATTCCGTTCCGGGCATTCCGGGCATCATAATATCCGAAATAACCAGATCAGGTTGCATCATCTTTACTTTCTCATACCCTTCCTCACCATCACTTGCAGTTTCAACCGTGTACAATGGAGAAAAGATATCTACAAGGATATTTCTGATTTCTTCATTATCATCAATAACCAACAGCTTGCAGTCAGTAGTCCCACTCTCACTTTGAGCCGTTTGTACCTCCTTAACCAATAGTTCTTTATCTTCCGAATAATAAATATATTCCTTATCCTGCTCCGGTTCAATCCGGGAAACAGAAGAATCAAAGTGAGCATCTCCTTTCTTCAGAGTGACCTTAAAGCATGAACCTTTCCCCAACTGGCTTTCTACAGTTATATCTCCCTGATGAGCTTTCACAATCCCCTGACTTAAAGCCAGCCCGATACCCGTTCCTCCATACTGTCCGATATTCTCGGCCTGATAGAACCGCTCGAATATCTTCACGTAATCTTCCTCGGATATTCCTGCCCCATTGTCTGAAACGGAAAACATACATTCATCCGCTCCATCAGCCAATTCCATACTGATACTTCCACCGTCTGAAGTATATTTAAAAGCATTCGACAGCAGGTTATTAACCACTTTCTGCAATTGCATACGATCTCCCCACACGAGGCATTGCTCACAGTCAGCATGCAAAACAAACGAAATATTCCTGTTAGCTGCCAATTCTTTGAACAATACATAATGCTCTTTGAGTAAAGAATATAAATCAAATTGAGAAACTTTCAGTTTCAAAAGTCCCTGCTCCTGTTTCCGGAAATCAAGCAACTCCGTTATCAATGATTTCAGGTTACCGGCATTTTTATGTATATTCAGTAATTTCGAATAAGCATACGTAGACAACTTACCGGAATTCAACAACAGATCAACCTGCCCCAGGATAAGGGTAATAGGGGTTCTGATTTCATGTGAGATATTAGTGAAGAAACGCAGTTTGGATTGGTTCATTTCTTCAATATATTGTTTCTCACGAAGTTCAAAGTCCAACGAGGTTTTCAAGAACAGCCGAATTCTATATTCTCTCACTACAAAGAATAGAATCGTCAGAATCACACACACATAAATTGTATAAGCCCACCAGGTGGCATAAAAAGGTGGTGTGATCGTTATATGAAGAGATCTGATTACTTCCGGAAAGTTCTTCAATCTGATCTCAAAAACATAATCGCCCGGAGATATATTTGTATAGGTAATATCATTCCCCAAACGATTCTCACTCCATTCGTCATTAGAACCTATCAACCGGTATTCTACCTCACCACCGCCAATATGCAGAAAGTTATCTGTCGAGAAACCGATAGAAAACACATTCTGCAAATAATTCAATTTAATCCGGTCGGTATAGGCAAAGGACTTATTTAGGATGCCGGTTTGATCGCCTGTGGTAATCTCTTTATTATTGACATACAAATGAGCCAACTCCAAATCATATATTTTCGGAGGATAGGACAAACTACTTTCACGAATGGCAACCAGTCCGGTAGCTCCTCCCATATAAATATCATGATTGCGGGATACATGCATGGATTTCCTATTGACAAGAGTCAGCGGAAATCCTGTTTTAGAATTGAAGTTTATCACTTTCCCGTCTTTCTGTTCTAACACAGACAATCCATGTCCGGTACCAATCAATAAATTCCCGGAAGGAGTTTCGCCCAACACTCTGATATTTTCTCCCGACAATACGCTTTCAGGAGTATGTAAACGAAACAATCGCTCTTTCTTATCCAACAAGAAAAGCCCGTTGCCATGTGTTCCGACCCAAATGTTTCCCTTTCGATCTTCATAGATGACATTGACCAGCTCTTTTTGAGATCTGACCTGTTTCTTCAGACTTATCCTATACGTTTCAAACCGCCCTTCATCAATCACATAAGCTACACAACCATCATCGGAAGCAAACCATAGCCGGTTTTTCGAATCAAGCAACAAAGTGTTATAATTATGTGTAAACAACTCCTTTTGATGAAACAGCACTTCAGTTTTTAAGGTCTGTTTATCCAGACTAACAACTGCAGATGTTGTACCTACATACAATTTACGAGGAGTGTCGGCCAAGGCAAACAGAGCTTCTCCCACACTTTCCTCTCCGAGCGGTTCGAGGTCATATATATCATTCCGATAGTTATCAAGATGAAAACAGTTGACCTTGTTTGTAAAGTCAGCAGCAATCCACAAGCAGTTATTAGCCTCATCAAAAACGACATCTTTCAGATAATCCGTACTAAAATGATATCCGGTATGCGCATTAAAATGTTTGAATGTTCCTTGTTCCGGTTGATATAAATCCAGTCCTCCACCTTCTGTGCAAATCCATATATTTCCGGATTTATCTTCTGCCATAGCACCCACCACCGGAAAAGACAATCCGGTATCCGAAGCATGATAATGTACAAAATGTTGATATTCCGGTGAGAAGAAGTTCACGCCGCCCCAATAGGTCCCCACCCAGACAGTTCCTTGTTTGTCCGTATAAAGAGAAGTCACCGAACGATTGGACATAGCCCCCACCCGGTTAGGATCCGCCTGATAATGAAATATTTTCCCGGTAGCCACCTCAATCTTACTCAATCCGCTTCTGTAACCTACCCATATATTCCCTTCCAAATCCTGACATAGCGCTCTTGCCATATCATCCCGGACCGTGTAAACACTCTTGTTGTTATAATCATAATGATGTATGACTGCACCTTGAGGTGAAAAACAGAAAACACCATGATCCTGCGAACCAACCCAAATATTCTGATCGTTACTTTTTATCAGTTTCATCACCTTGATTCCGGGCAAATAAAGCGACATCGATCCACAAGTATCCACACGCATCACCCCGCCATCTTTCAAAGCAACCCAAAGATTTCCTTCCGAACCTTCTACCATTGTCGGCCCGGTGTCCGGCAAATGTACCTCCGCATACATGGGTTTCACGGAACGGGTATTCTTATCATATAAGAAGAGTTTTCCCCCTTCTGCAATCCACACTCCCAACTTTCCTTTGGCAAGAGTGGAAGGAGAAGGCACCGGAAGAATATAATATTTCTCCGTTTCAAGGTCGAACTGGAAAAGTCCCGTAGAGGTCAAGAGAAAAAGACTCCCCTGGCCGTCCTCCACCATCTGGGTGACATATAGATTACCATAACTGATGGAATCGTTATGAAAATGATTAAAGACTTTGATATGATTGCCATCGAAACAATTCAGACCATCCAGTGTGGCAATCCATATACGCGACTTCTCATCCTGGCAAATATCGCTCACCGTTATTTGCGACAATCCATCCTCCACACCCAATGTTCTGAACTTATATTCCTGTGATTGAAGAGGAGATATAAATCCTAAAAGAGATAACAGAATAAGAAAATGGATCTTAGATAGTTTTTGTCCGCGCATATCAAGAATGATGGTTTATAGCACATTATCTTCGCCACAAAAGTAACAGTTTTTATGATATTCCCAAAATCAGAGCCAAATAACTAATAGATATGAACTTCATCCTATTCATTCTTCCCGCCCGAACGAACGATACTCCAACGGAGTTAGTCCCGTACGTTTCTTGAAGAAAGAGAAAAAATATTCGGTTGACTGGAAACCTAGAAAAAAAGAAATCTCTTTTACTGACTGGGAAGTTCCCACCAGCATTTGTTTAGCTTTACGAAGTTTCAATTCCTGGAAATATTTAGCCGGAGCATAACCTGTATACTCCTTAAAAACACGTCGAAACCATGAATAACTAATATTAAGTCGCATAGCCAACTCTTCCGGGTCCACATTGCCGGAAACATTTTCATTCATAATGATTTTTGCCTGTTCGATCTTCTGATCCACATCACTCATCTCGAAAACCTTATTCTTGGAGACGGAAAGAATCATCCCTATCATGTGGAGCACAATCCCGGAAAGATATTGTTGCGCGGAAATCTTATCCGCTTCGGCTACGGCAAGAGCACGGGAGAATAATGAGACTAACTCTTCATTAAGGCCTATTTCCAGTATTTGCTGTTCCTGCGACAAAAAAGCATCATCAACAATGGCGTCTATCATAGGCCCCTCGAAACCTATATAATATTCCGTCCAACCAGTCTGCCGCAACGGGCGATAAGTATGCCATTGTCCGGGAAACAATACCATCAGCCGACCTTTACAAACTTGCTTTTCAGAGGTAGAATCAGATGAAAACAAACCACGTCCCTTGGTGATATATACCAATTGATACTCACGAAGCACTCTTCCTTTTTCTGCATTAAAGAAGTAACCGGAAGGATGCTCTTTCAACGGATAAGGTGAATCGGGAGGAATGGATTGATAGCCGACGGTATTTACCCATAGCCCGAATTTACGGTCCATGTCATTTACAATCAGATATTTAAATTCTAATCCTAAACTATTATCCTCGATCATACCAGTGTGTTTTCATGTAATTGAGTTGGACAAAAATAGGAATTATTTTCAGAAAAACACCACAGATTACACAGATTTACACAGATTATTTTCTAATCGGAAGCCGATATTTAAGAATTAAATCTGTGTAAATCTGTGTAATCTGTGGTGAAAAGAACTTCCGCAAAAACTAACTTTAGAAAGCTTTGCGATATAGAGCTTCGATATCTGCTACCGAAGTAGGACGAGGATTACCACCTGTGCAAACATCATTGAAAGCAGCTACAGCCAGTGCAGGAATATCTTCTTCCTTCACATTGATTTCATGTAATTTCTGCGGTATATTGATACTGGCAGAAAGTGCTTTCACTGCCTCAACAGCCGCTTTTACTCCCTCGGCTTCACTCATTCCGGTAGTATCCACTCCCATTGCTTTCGCAATATGGATATATTTCGGAGCTGCCGGAGATTCAGCATTGTATTCCATCACATACGGTAACAATAAGGCATTGGCTACCCCATGAGGAGTATCATAGAACGCACCTAGCGGATGCGCCATCGAGTGGACAATTCCTAAACCGACATTCGAGAATCCCATACCGGCAATATATTGTGCCTGTGACATAGCTTCGCGGGCTGCCACATCTTTACCATTATCCACAGCTGCTTTCAAGTTTTGAGCAATCATTTCAATGGCTTTCAATTCGAACATATCGCTCATTACCCAAGCACCCGGAGTGATATAACTTTCGATGGCATGAGTCAAAGCATCCATACCGGTAGCTGCAGTCAGTCCTTTGGGCATTGAGTACATCAGTTCAGGGTCTACGATAGCTACGGCAGGAATGTCGTTCGGGTCTACGCAAACCATTTTCTTGCGGGCATCTTCATCAATAATCACATAATTGATCGTTACCTCGGCAGCTGTTCCAGCAGTAGTAGGCAGCGCGAAAGTAGGCACCGCTTTGTGTTTGGTATCGGCTACCCCTTCCAGAGATTTCACGTCTGCAAAATCCGGATTGTTCACAACAATACCGATTCCTTTGGCAGTATCGATGGAAGAACCGCCGCCCAAAGCAACGATAAAATCGGCTCCGGAAGCTTTGTATGCCGCCACACCGTTTTGTACATTTGCAATCGTAGGATTCGCTTTTACATCACTATAAAGTTCGTAAGGAATCTGATTTTCATCAAATACTTTAATGATTTCGGCAGCCACACCAAACTTGATAAGATCTTTATCCGTTACAAAAAAGGCTTTCTTAAAGCCACGTCTGGCTGCTTCCACAGCAATGACACTACGGCATCCGGCACCGAAGTACGAAGTTTCGTTTAAAATAATGCGATTCATGGTTATCTATTTGTTTAAAGGGTTAACCGCAGCACCTTCCAGGGTAGAAAATGCCACGGTTTCTAAAGTAATTAAAATCAATGACTAGTATAAATCTTATTTAGGAAGATTGAAAGCAACTGACATTTCTTTCATCTGTTCCTGACTCATACCATCCGGTTCGAAGCCCATATTTTTAGCTGCGATATAAATCAGAGCCGACTTATTGAGTACATCAATCTGATCGAATGCCTGCATCGCATCGCAATCCACTGCAAATACACCATGTTTCTCCCACATCACCACATCGTAATCCTGCAATTCTTTGATGGTAGCTTCAGCCAATTCCACCGAACTAGGTAATTTATAAGGAATGATACCCAAACCACGCGGGCAGAATGCCTTTGTTTCAGGGATCATACTCCACAACAGATTGGTAGCCACATCTTTTTCCAGAAATTTCGGACAATGTGTCATGGCAATCAGTTCAATCGGGTGTGTGTGTACAGATGCTTTATAAGGAGAGTTTTTGCTCAACAGGTCATTGTGTACGCTCAAGTGAGAAGGCAATTCCGATGTCGGGACTACGGCTTCATCCGCAATAATCACATAGCTGGCACAGTCATTCAGAATACGGATTACCGAACCATTTTCCATCGGCCAGCGGGCTAAATCACGCATGCGTTTATTAGTTCCCTTGCAGTAGAAATAGCAGCCTTTCAGATAAGGAAGAGTCACACCGATAGACTTTACTTCGCTGATCGGCTTCATCTGACGGATTTCATCGTCTACAAACTCTGTGATATTAACAGTGATATTACCACCATTACGTTCAGCCCATCCTTTCTGCCACAAGTATCCGGCAACTTCTGCTACCTTGTTTACTTCTTTGGCAAGTGCCGGACGATTCTCTAAAATTGATTTCATTATATATATATTTTAATTAGGCACGGATTACATGGATTTTGCCGCAAGTTATAAAAAAACTGCGTAATCCGTGTAATCCGTTCTTGATTTTTTTAAAACAAATTTGGGAATACTAAAGAGAAGATAAGGACGATCAGACCAGCTATCAGCACAGTTATGGTCTTGTTTGACACCCCTTTCCATTCTTTTAAAATTATTCCCCAAACATTACTAAAGGTTACGTTCAATGCCATTAGAATACACCAGGAGAAAGCCAGTAACACCGGGCTTTCGGTGAGGAAGCTCTTACCCATTTCCAATCCGAAAAACTGCATATACCATAGTACACCAGCCAACGCACAGAACACTAGATTATTGCCCCACACTTTTCCTTTAGCATAGTCACCCATCGTTTTGTTAACCACATTCTGTTGCAAACAGTAAGCTGCATTTGTCAGGAAGCCTCCAAGCGTAACCAGAAAGATAACCGGAAGACCGGCATAAAGTCCTTCCACTCCACCAGCCAAAGCGGCTTCTTTGATAGGTGTTCCCGCATCCAGTCCCAAAGCAAAGCAGGCACTCATGATACCAGCCAAAAGTGCAACCAGTAACCCTTTTGTCAATGCAAAGTCTTTTACAGCAGCACGTTTTTCTTCTTCGCTCATGTTTTGCGCACGCAAACTACCGGCATACCCGATAATAGCAATACCTGCCAACGTGATGCAAACACCCAACAAAAGAATCAGCCCGTTACCTTCAAACAAGTTTGTACCGGCAAAAAGAGCCGGAAGAAGGGTACCGAAACCGGCACAAGTACCCAGTGAGATACTCTGTCCGAGCGCAACACCCAAATAGCGCATGGAAAGTCCGAAAGTCAACCCTCCTACTCCCCACAATATACCATAAAAGATGCTCATTCCAGCACCTCCTGCTCCCCACAAGTCGAACAAACTGCTCTCTTGGGGTACACCCAGTAGTGAACCCAGGAACGGGAACACTAACCAGGCAAATACACCTTGTATTAACCAGAAGCTTTCCCAGCTCCATTCTTTTACCTTTTTGATAGGTACATAAGAACTGGACTGGCAAAAGCTACCGATAGCTATAATCAATAAGCCGATTAAGATTTCCATAACTTATCGTTTAGAAGTTACTTCGGCTTCGTACTTTTCAATTTCTGCGATGAAATCTTCACCAACAGGCACATTGTTCTTCAAGCAGAACATATCCCAAACTGCATTCCAAGGAAGCGCCTTTTCTTCTTCAAGCAAAGCCAGACGTTGGAATCCCTGTCCGTTTGCTTCGTATTCGCGCAACTTGGCAATCGGTTCGAGCAGAGCACGAATCATACATTTCTGTGCAGCACGGCTACCGATTACGTATGCACCAATACGGTTGATAGATGCATCGAAGTAGTCAAGACCATAATGTACACGGTCCAAAGCACCGCAACGAACAATTTCGCTGAACAGTTCCATTGTCGGATCATCCATGATAGTAACGTGGTCTGAATCCCAACGAACCGGACGGCTTACGTGCAACATCAATTCAGGTACATAAAGCAACAGTGAAGATACTTTATCAGCTACACTTTCTGTCGGATGGAAATGACCGGTATCCAATGTAATCATCTTGTTACGAGAAGCACCATAACCGATATAGAAGTCGTTAGAACCCACTGTATAGCTTTCCAGACCGATACCGAACACCTTAGATTCGATACAATCCTTCATATTCTTATATTCGGTAGCGAAGATCTGATCCAAAGAATCTTTCAGCAATGCACGATATTTCATACGATTTACCGTAATATCCTTGCTTCCGTCATGTACCCAAAGATTCATGATACACGGATCCCCCTGTGCCTTACCCATTTCTTCCGCAACGGCACGACAACGTTTGGTATGTTCAATCCAGAACTGACGGATGCCTTCATCAGGATTAGAAAGAGACAAGTCACCTGATTTCGGATGAGAGAAAGAGGTAGAGTTGAAGTCGAGCTTCATGTTATGTTCTTTACCCCATTCGATCCAGCTCTTGAAATGTTCCGGTTCTACCTGGTCACGGTCTACCACCTTACCCTGGAAATCTCCATAGATTTCGTGCAGGTTCAGACGATGAGTACCCGGAATATAAGAAGCAGCTTTCAAAATGTCAGCACGCAATTCATCAATATTACGAGCTTTGCCCGGATAATTACCGGTTGCCTGAATACCTCCGGTCAATGAGCCGGCCTGTACTTCAAATCCTGCAACGTCGTCAGCCTGCCAGCAGTGAAGTGACAGATGAAAATCCTGCATCGTTTTCAATACTTGTTCGGTGTCTACACCTACTGCTGCATAACGTTCCACAGCAATCTCATACGCTTTCTGAATCAGTTCTTCTTTTTTCATGATATTCTATTAGTTTAAATAAATGATTATTCTGTCGGTTGTTCAATGTATTATCGAACGCAATTCTTAAAATGGATATAAGCCGCGTCCCAAGCTTCCGTATCTTGCGACTGATAAGTCTTCAACGGGATAGAGCGGTTGATTAACTGGCGCATACCGGCAACATCCGTTGCTTCACCTGCTGCCATTGCCTGAATCATTACATTACCGATAGCTGTTGCTTCAGACGGACCGGCTATCACAGGAATTCCTATCGCATTAGCTGTAAACTGGTTCAACAGATCATTCCGGCTACCGCCGCCAATTACGTGCAATGTATCAATCGGACGGGGAGAAAGCGAACGTAAATTCTCCAATACCTGACGATAACGCAAAGCCAGACTTTCAAAAATACAACGCACCACTTGTCCACGTTTCTCGGGAACTGCTTGTCCGGTAGCCCGGCAATATTCAGCAATGGCTTTTTCCATATCCGCAGGATTCGCGAAACAATCATCATCCGGATTAATCAGACTACGGAACGGCTCGCAAGCATCCGCCTCACTGATTAATTCAGGATAGCTTGTATCTCCCCAATTCAAACGGCAACGTTCCAACAACCACATTCCACAGATATTCTTCAACAGACGGATGGTTCCTTCCACACCACCTTCATTGGTAAAGTTCAACGCTTCTGTTTCGGCATTAATCACCGGAGCATCTGTTTCAACTCCCATCAACGACCAAGTCCCACTGCTCAAATAAGCAAAGTTACGATCGAGTGCCGGAACGGCAGCAACAGCAGAACCGGTATCATGACCGGCTACTGCAATTACAGGAATTGCCCCCAGTCCGGTTATCTTTTGCACTTCTTCCGTCAATACTCCCACCTTTTCACCCGGAAATACAAAACGTCCGAAATTCTTTTCACTCAAACCTACTGCTTTCAGCAACTCCGGTTCCAAACGACGTGTTTGAGCATTTACCAGCTGCGCTGTCGAAGCAATTGTATATTCCGTCACCATCTCTCCGGTCAGCATATAACTTAATGCATCCGGCATAAACAGAATTTTATCTGCCGCCTCCAATGCGCTGTCGTGATTGCGACGTAAAGTATCTAATTGAAAAAGTGAATTAAAATTCATAATCTGAATACCCGTTTTGCCATAGACTTCACTACGCGAAATACGGGAGAAAAGAGCTTCCGGTGCTCCTACCGTATGAGGATCACGGTACGCGTATGGCTGACGAAGCAGGTTACCGTCTTTTCCGACGCATACAAAATCCACTCCCCAGGTATCAATACCAATAGAAGCAATGGATTCGCCACGATGAGCCACCAACTTCAGCCCGTCAATAATATGACGATATAATGCATAAATATCCCAATAGAAATGTCCACCCACTTCAATCAGGTGGTTAGGAAAACGATTAATCTCTTCCAGATTTAATCCGCCTTCGATGAAAGTTCCTAAGATTGTACGGCCGCTCGTTGCGCCCAGGTCGACTGCAAAAAAGTTTTGTTTCATGGTATTCTGTCTATATATTTAAGGTATCCATTTACCTACATGGCAAAGATAGGCGATTCCCTCCTCCCTTTCCTTATGTATTTTGATTGAAAGGGTATACATTTTGACACAAAACAAAAAAGCAGGCTCTCACCGTTTAGCATATTTTTCACTTTTATGCAAAAAAACTTTGGTTTTATGCATATTTTCTCCAAAATAATGCATACTTTTGCGCCATTCTTAGAATAATTATACAATGAAGAAGAAAGCAAATCGGTTAGACGCCATCAAAATGATAATCTCAAGCAAGGAGGTCGGTTCGCAGGAAGAACTGCTGCAAGAGCTGAACCGCGAAGGCTTCGAACTGACACAGGCCACCCTCTCCCGCGACTTGAAACAATTGAAAGTAGCCAAGGCTGCCAGTATGAACGGAAAGTACGTATATGTACTGCCGAACAACATTATGTATAAACGTTCTACCGACCAGAGTGCCGGTGAAATGTTACGTAACAACGGATTTATCTCTTTACAGTTTTCCGGTAACATTGCCGTTATCCGCACCCGTCCCGGTTATGCGAGTAGCATGGCGTATGACATCGACAACAATGAATTCAGTGAAATACTGGGAACCATTGCCGGTGACGATACAATCATGTTGGTGTTGCGTGAAGGAGTTGCCATCAGCAAAATACGTCAGCTTCTGTCACTCATCATTCCCAATATCGAATAATTATACCTATTATTATATAATAAAGAAATGGACACTCAACAAATAGATGTTATGGTAGCCGACGCCTCACATGAGGTTTACGTTGACACTATTTTGGAAACTATCAGAAATGCTGCCGCCGTACGAGGAACAGGAATTGCGGAACGTACACACGAATACGTAGCGACAAAGATGAAAGAAGGTAAGGCGATTATTGCTCTTTGTGGCGATACTTTTGCCGGATTCACCTACATCGAATCATGGGGAAACAAGCAATATGTGGCTACTTCCGGTCTGATCGTTCATCCCGATTTCCGTGGGTTAGGACTGGCAAAACGTATTAAACAAGCTTCTTTCCAACTGGCACGTCTCCGATGGCCGAAAGCAAAAATATTCAGTCTGACCTCCGGAGCCGCTGTCATGAAAATGAACACCGAACTGGGTTATGTGCCTGTCACCTTCAACGAACTGACAGACGACGAAGCTTTCTGGAAAGGATGCGAAGGATGTATCAACCATGATATTCTGGTAGCGAAAAACCGCAAGTTCTGCATCTGCACAGCCATGCTGTACGATCCGACAGAGCCGCGGAACATCAAAAAAGAACAAGAAAGAAATAACATTTAAAAGATACAGCACTATGGAAGAAAAGAAGAAAAAAGTAGTGGTGGCATTCAGCGGCGGACTGGACACATCGTTCACCGTCATGTACCTCGCCAAAGAAAAAGGTTACGAAGTATATGCAGCTTGTGCCAATACGGGTGGTTTCAGCGAAGAACAACTGAAAACAAACGAAGAAAATGCTTATAAACTGGGAGCAGTGAAATACGTGACACTGGACGTAACCCAGGAATACTACGAAAAGAGCCTGAAATACATGGTTTTCGGAAATGTGCTGCGTAACGGTACTTATCCTATTTCTGTTAGTTCCGAACGTATTTTCCAGGCACTGGCTATCGCACGCTATGCCAACGAAATCGGTGCGGATGCCATCGCACACGGTTCTACCGGAGCAGGTAACGACCAGATCCGTTTCGACATGACTTTCCTCGTATTGGCTCCCAATGTAGAAATCATCACATTGACCCGTGACATGGCATTGAGCCGTCAGGAAGAAATTGATTATCTGAACAAACATGGTTTCAGCGCGGACTTCACCAAACTGAAATATTCTTATAATGTAGGTTTGTGGGGTACTTCTATCTGTGGTGGCGAAATCCTCGACTCCGCGCAAGGACTCCCGGAAACAGCCTACCTCAAACATGTTGAAAAAGAAGGCAGCGAACAGCTCCGCCTGACTTTCGAAAAAGGGGAACTGAAAGCTGTCAACGACGAGAAGTTTGACGACCCGATCAAAGCCATCCAGAAAGTGGAAGAGATTGGTGCAGCATACGGTATCGGCCGTGATATGCACGTGGGTGATACAATTATCGGTATCAAAGGCCGTGTAGGATTCGAAGCAGCCGCCCCGATGTTGATTATCGGCGCCCATCGCTTCCTTGAGAAATATACATTGAGCAAATGGCAACAATACTGGAAAGACCAGGTAGCCAACTGGTACGGTATGTTCCTCCACGAAAGCCAATACCTCGAACCGGTGATGCGTGACATCGAAGCGATGTTGCAGGAAAGCCAGCGTAACGTAAACGGTACGGCTATCCTCGAGCTTCGCCCTCTCTCCTTCTCTACCGTAGGTGTAGAATCGGAAGACGATCTGGTGAAGACTAAATTCGGAGAATACGGTGAAATGCAGAAAGGCTGGACAGCCGAAGACGCCAAAGGCTTTATCAAAGTCACTTCTACTCCGCTACGTGTCTACTATAATAACCACAAAGACGAAGAGATATGATTAAAGCAGGAATCATTGGTGGCGCAGGATATACAGCAGGCGAATTAATCCGTCTGCTGCTCAACCATCCGGAAACTGAAATCGTATTTATCAACAGCAGCAGTAATGCCGGAAACAGAATTACCGACGTACACGAAGGCTTGTATGGAGAAACAGATCTAAGATTCACCGACCAGTTACCTCTGGACGAAATCGACGTTCTCTTTTTCTGCACCGCCCACGGCGACACAAAGAAATTCATGGAAAGTCACAACATACCGGAAGACCTGAAGATTATCGACCTCTCGATGGACTACCGTATTATGAGCGACGACCACGACTTTATCTACGGTCTGCCGGAACTGAACCGCCGTGCCACTTGTACGGCAAAGCACGTAGCCAATCCCGGCTGTTTTGCAACCTGCATCCAGCTCGGTTTACTTCCGCTTGCCAAGAATCTGATGCTGACGGATGATGTAATGGTAAATGCCATTACAGGAAGTACGGGAGCCGGAGTGAAACCGGGTGCTACCAGTCATTTCAGTTGGAGAAACAACAATATGAGTGTGTACAAAGCATTCGAGCACCAGCATGTTCCGGAAATCAAGCAATCACTGAAACAGCTGCAAAACAGTTTCGATGCGGAGATCGACTTCATTCCATACCGTGGCGATTTCGCCCGTGGTATCTTTGCAACGCTGGTAGTCAAAACCAAAGTAGCACTGGAAGAAATCGTTCGTATGTATGAGGAATATTATGCAAAAGACTCCTTTGTACACATCGTAGACAAGAATATTGACTTGAAACAAGTCGTTAATACTAATAAGTGCCTGATACATCTGGAGAAACACGGTGACAAACTATTGATTATCTCTTGTATCGACAATTTGCTGAAAGGCGCCAGCGGACAAGCGGTTCATAACATGAACCTGATGTTCAATCTGGAAGAAACCGTAGGACTACGTTTGAAGCCTTCAGCTTTTTAAAAACAAAGAATTATGAAATTATTCGACGTATATCCTTTATATAACATCAACATTGTCAAGGGCGACGGTTGCAAGGTATGGGATGAGAACGGAACGGAATATCTGGATCTCTACGGAGGTCATGCCGTTATCTCTATCGGACATGCACACCCTCACTATACAGCAATGATAAGTAACCAGGTGGCTAAACTTGGTTTCTACTCAAACTCCGTCATCAACAAACTCCAACAAGAGGTAGCCGAACGACTGGGCAAGATTTCCGGTTACGAAGACTACAGCCTGTTCCTGATTAACAGTGGAGCCGAAGCGAACGAAAACGCTTTGAAGCTGGCTTCCTTCTATAACGGACGTACCAAAATCGTATCTTTCAATAAGGCATTTCACGGACGGACATCTCTGGCGGTAGAAGCGACTCACAATCCTTCCATTATCGCCCCTATCAACAATAACGGTCATGTCACCTATCTCCCGCTCAACGATATGGAAGCGATGAAGCAGGAACTGTCTAAAGGAGACACATGCGCTGTTATCATTGAAGGAATACAAGGGGTAGGCGGTATCAAGATACCGACCACCGAATTTATGCAAGAACTCCGCAAAGCTTGCAGCGAAACAGGAACGATCCTGATTCTCGATGAAATTCAGAGCGGATACGGACGTAGCGGTAAATTCTTCGCCCATCAATATAATGACATCAAGCCGGACATCATCACTGTAGCCAAAGGTATCGGCAACGGTTTCCCGATGGCAGGTGTCCTGATCAGCCCGATGTTTAAACCGGTATATGGTCAATTGGGAACTACCTTCGGCGGAAACCATCTGGCATGCTCGGCAGCACTCGCTGTGATGGACGTCATTGAGCAAGAAAATCTGATAGAAAACGCAAAGGTAGTAGGTAACTACTTACTGGAAGAACTGAAGAAATTCCCGCAAATAAAAGAGGTACGCGGACGCGGACTCATGATCGGACTCGAATTCGAAGAACCCATCAAAGAACTACGTAGCCGCCTCATCTATGACGAGCATGTATTTACCGGAGCAAGCGGTACGAATGTACTTCGCCTGTTACCTCCTCTCTGTCTTACTATGGAGGAAGCAGAAGACTTCCTTGCCCGGTTCAAGAAAGTACTCTAATCGCTCATTTGATTAATAAACAGCCAACGATAAAAGCAGCCTTTATTAGAAATTTATTTCTTATTCCGGCTGCTTTTTGTTTTTTCGTAATTAACTGCTACCTTTGCCTTTAACAACTCATTAAAAATAAGCGTATATGAAAATAGCCATTATCGGTGCAGGAAACATGGGCGGTTCAATAGCCCGTGGCCTGGCAAAAGGAAGTCTGATAGACGATTCGGACATCATTGTGTCCAATCCGAGTGCCGGAAAACTAGAGAAACTGAAAAAGGAATTTCCGGGTATCTCTATCACCAACAGCAATGTGGAAGCTGCCACAGGAGCAGATATTGTCATCCTTGCTGTCAAACCGTGGTTTATGGAACCGGTGATGCGCGAATTGAAACTGAAAAGCAAACAGATACTCATCTCCGTAGCTGCCGGCATCAGTTTTGAAGAACTGGCTCATTATGTCGTAGCACCGGAAATGGCCATGTTCCGCCTGATTCCGAACACCGCTATCAGCGAACTGGAAAGTATGACGCTTGTTGCCGCCCGCAATACGAACGATGAACAGGACAAATTCATCCTCCGGTTGTTCAGCGAGATGGGAACAGTGATGCTTATTCCCGAAGATAAAATAGCGGCAGCCACCGCATTGACCTCCTGCGGTATCGCTTACGTATTGAAATACGTTCAGGCAGCCATGCAAGCCGGAATCGAAATGGGACTTCGTCCCAAAGATGCCATGCAAATGATAGCACAATCCTTAAAAGGAGCAGCCGCACTGATTCAGAACAACGACACCCACCCCAGCGTAGAAATCGACAAGGTCACCACTCCGGGCGGAATCACAATCAAGGGGATCAATGAACTGGAACACAACGGATTCACCTCCGCTATCATCAAAGCCATGAAAGCCTCCAAATAATACCATAGAATTATTAATCATAAAAATACGAACCACTTGTATGAATGAACAAATTAAACAGATCGCAGAACGCCTCCGCGGATTACGTGATGTACTGGAACTGACCGCAGAGGATATCGCCCGCGACAGCGACATCTCTGCCGAAGAATACCGACTTGCAGAAACCGGAGACTACGATATCTCTGTCAGCATGTTACAAAAAATAGCCCGCACGTATAATATAGCTCTCGACGCCCTGATGTTTGGTGAAGAGCCTAAAATGAGCAGCTACTTCGTGACCCGTGCCGGCAAAGGAGTCAGCATCGAACGTACCAAAGCTTATAAATACCAATCACTGGCTTCAGGATTCATGAACCGTACCGCCGATCCGTTCATCGTCACTGTTGAACCGAAAGCAAACGACGAACCAATCCATTATAACCAACATAACGGACAAGAATTCAACCTTGTCATCGAAGGACGTATGCTTATCAACATCGAAGGCAAAGAAATCATCCTCAACCAAGGCGACAGTATCTATTTTAACTCTAAACTTCCACATGGCATGAAAGCGCTCGATGGCAAAACAGTACGTTTTCTGGCAGTAATTATGTAATAACATCATGGTAGAAAGATTTTTATCACAGACCTCTTTCAGTTCACAAGAGGATTTTATCAAAAACTTGAAAATAAACGTCCCGGAGAACTTCAACTTCGGCTATGACGTAGTAGACGCCTGGGCTGCCGAACAACCTGACAAGAACGCTTTACTCTGGACAAATGACAAAGGCGAAAGTCGCCAATTCTCATTTGCCGACATGAAACGCTCTACGGACATGACCGCCTCTTACTTCCAGAGCCTGGGTATCGGCCGTGGCGACATGGTGATGCTGATTCTGAAACGCCGTTATGAGTTCTGGTATAGCACCATCGCTCTTCACAAACTAGGAGCAACCGTTATTCCGGCTACTCACTTGCTGACCAAGAAGGATATTATCTATCGCTGCAACGCTGCCGACATCAAAATGATCGTAGCTGCCGGCGAAGGAATCATCCTGCAACATATCAAAGATGCTCTTCCCGAATGTCCCACGGTTGAAAAGTTAGTCAGTGTCGGTCCGGAAATCCCGGAAGGCTTCGAAGATTTCCATCAGGGTATCGAAAATGCTGCTCCATTTGTACGTCCGCGCCATGCGAATACTAATGATGACATCTCTCTGATGTATTTTACCTCCGGCACTACCGGCGAACCTAAGATGGTGGCACATGACTTTACTTATCCGTTAGGTCATATCGTTACCGGTAGTTTTTGGCACAACCTGGACGAGAACAGTCTTCACCTCACCATTGCCGATACCGGCTGGGGAAAAGCGGTATGGGGAAAACTCTACGGACAATGGATTGCCGGAGCCAATATCTTCGTCTACGACCACGAGAAGTTTACCCCGGCAGCTATTCTGGAAAAAATCCAGGAATACCATGTCACCTCTCTCTGTGCGCCTCCTACCATCTTCCGGTTCTTGATTCACGAAGACCTGACAAAGTTCGACTTATCTTCACTAAAATACTGCACCATTGCCGGAGAAGCATTGAACCCCGCCGTATTTGAAACTTTCAAGAAACTGACGGGTATCAAACTGATGGAAGGTTTCGGACAAACAGAAACAACCCTTACCATCGCCACCATGCCTTGGATGGAACCGAAACCGGGAAGCATGGGGCTTCCGAATCCTCAATATGATGTAGACTTGATCGACCATGAAGGCCGCTCTGTTGAAGCGGGTGAGCAAGGACAAATTGTAATCCGCACCAGCAAAGGTAAACCTCTCGGACTTTTCAAAGAATACTACCGGGATGCGGAACGCACTCACGAAGCTTGGCACGATGGTATTTATTACACCGGCGATGTTGCCTGGAAAGACGAGGACGGCTACCTTTGGTTTGTCGGTCGCGCAGACGACGTAATCAAGAGTTCCGGTTACCGCATCGGCCCATTCGAAGTGGAAAGTGCGTTGATGACTCATCCGGCTGTTGTGGAATGTGCCATTACCGGAGTACCCGACGAGATTCGCGGTCAGGTAGTAAAAGCTACGATTGTTCTATCCAAAGACTATAAAGCACGTGCCGGAGAAGAACTGATTAAGGAATTGCAGAACCACGTGAAGAAAGTGACTGCTCCTTATAAATATCCGCGTGTGATCGAGTTCGTAGAAGAGCTACCTAAGACAATCAGCGGTAAGATCCGCCGGGTGGAGATTCGCGAAAACGATAAGAAGTAAATTATAAACAACTCTAATCAATAGAAGAACGATATTACAGATGATGTAATATCGTTCTTCTCATATCTACCCAACAATAAAATTCAACAGAAATAATATGATAGTTCCTGTTTATTTAAAACTCTCTTTTTTCCAATAATTATGTCCTTCAATAATATGACTGTTATTAGCTTTATAAAAATCCTTCACAGGAGTCATCTGAAAACAATTATTAATAATAGCATTATCGACATCTTCAAAAGTAACAATCGGTTGTTGGTTTACAGGATACTTCGATCTAACATTATTCAGAACAATCTGCTTACACTTACTGAATTGCCACGGTGAACCAGTCTGCGAAGAGAAATCCACATTATCAAAACGAATATCTTCAGCAATATCAACTATAAATCCAACCTCTGCCTTCATATTAATATTTGAAAAGGACAAACCTTGTACAGGCATTTCTTCAATCCCTTTAATATAACCAATTTGCTTGATATCAGAACCTGTGATATTACTCAAATGAATGTTCCGGAAAACAGGAGTCCGTTCACTGACAGGTTCCACTTTTGATTCTTTATCATAGAACAAATCAAAGATGAAGGCATTCCGCTGAATATTCTTCATGACGATATTATCTACCCGAAGCTCTTCAACAACCCCTCCTCTCCCACGAGAAGATTTCAAGCGAATACCGGAATCCGTACCATCGAAAACACAATTAGAAATTGTCACTCTCCTTACACCGCCTGACATTTCACTACCAATAACTACCCCTCCATGACCGGAAAGCATAACACAATTAGTTATCGTTATATTTTCACATGCCTTTCCATATTTCCGTCCATCAGCGTCACGCCCCGATTTAATTGTAATACAATCATCCCCCACACTAATAAAACAATCAGAAATACGCACATTCCGGCAAGAAGAAGGGTTTATTCCATCCGTATTGGGACCTTTTGGGTCTTTTGAAGGGTTATATATCGTCACTCCATGCACTGTTACATTATCACAAAAAGCCGGATTTATGGTCCAAAAAGGAGAATTGACAATTTTCACATTCTCTATCAACACATTGTTACATTCATAAAACTGAATAAAAGGAGGCCGAAACATACGACGCTCTAAAGAAGGTTTATAATAATCCGAAATTTCCAGATCTTCATTAGCCTCTTCCCACATTCGTTGTAGTTTATTCAAAGCAGGCAATTTTCCTCCGTTCTTTTTAATCAGCTCCCGTGTTTCTTTCTCCCAGCTCCACCATTTGAATCCATTACCGTTCAACGTTCCACGCCCGGTTATAGTCAAATTCTCCGCATCATGCGCATAAATCAGGGGAGACAAAGTATTCATCACTGTACCTTCCCAACGAATCTTCACAAAAGGAAGATAATCTTCAAAACGATCTGAAAAACGAAGAACAGCTCCGGACTCCACATACAAAGTTATATTACTTTTCATGTGGATAGTGGCTGTCAAATAAACACCTGCCGGAAAATAAATAGTTCCTCCACCTTCAGAAGATGCTTTTTCAATCGTTTGGTTTATTAACTCCGTACAAGATTCAATACCTCGGGGATCAGCTCCAAGCTCCTTCATATTAAAGGTACGAGACCATGCGGTTACGGCTATAACAAGTCCCACTACACAAATAAATAGACGTTTCATTTATAGTTTTCATTTAAAATTTTACCAGTTCTAATTGTCAAAACAAAAGTACGAGGTATCTTCTCTCCTTATAGGGTAATAATTGTGCTTGATAGAGGATAGACAGGTGGATTAAATATGCAAAAGCGTGCATTTTATGTTCAATCACGGTTTTATATTTCCTTTTTAATCCAGTTTTATCTATTTTTGCTCTACACATAATTTATAATATCATGAAGACACTCTATGTTTTCCTTTTATGCTTATACACCAGTCTGACTGTAGCAGCTCAACCTCTTTGCCAGATTAAACACTTCTCTGTCAATAGTGGCCTTTCGCAAGGAGTAGTAGTGAATATAATGCAAGACAAAAAAGGATTTCTTTGGTTCGCCACCTGGAATGGACTGAACAAATTCGACGGATACACATTTAAAAATTACAAAGCATTCCCGGGAGACGGCTGTACGTTAACGACCAACCGCTTCTCTTATATTACAGAAAGCAAAGACGGAGATATATGGTGCAAATCTTATGATAACCGTGCATATCTATTCGATATTCAAACAGAGAAGTTTATTGACATACTCCTTCCTATTGAATCATCCCTGCAACAGACCAACATAGTCAGCAATATCTATACCTTAAATAAAGGGATTACATGGATCACCTGCGAACAAGGTTATGCTTTCAGAATCAATGAGCAAACCTGCAAAGAAGGAAAAGATATCATTTTATACAGCAGTTTCAACCAAAATTTAAAAGGAAACAAGATATTCGACATTTACGAAGATTCCGACGGGGACGAATGGATCATGACAGATAAGGGAGTAACCATCATCGGGAAAAAACGAATCAACAGCGATTATCCGTTCAAAATGGTCAAAGAATATAATAAGAGAATATATCTTATCTCAACTTCCGGAAAAATCGCAATATATGATCCCAAGAACGGAAATATAAAATTCCAGGAGCTACCATGTCCTGTCACAGATATCTATTCCATATCTTCCATTTCCCCTTCTAATGACAAGATCGGCTTAGGAACTGACAACGGATTTATAACATACGATACAGAAAAGAAAAAATTCCAACATTTTAATATACAAACAGCCACCCAGCCATCCAATGAAGCTCATTTCTTTTATCAGGACAAAACCGGAGAAGTCTGGATCTTTGCCAATACCTCCGGTGTGATAAAGCTAAATCTGAAAACAGGAGATAAGCAGCACTTCACAGCTCCTATACAAAACCTAATCCAATATGAACGCGACAACCGGTACATGATCTTTGAAGACCATGAAGGCACACTATGGATGAGTCCTCAAAAAGGGCATTTGTGCTATTATGACCGCGACAGTAATCAACTGAAACTATACTTTGCAGATGAAAATAATCCCGCTTCCCTATTTGCCCCCTCTATTCGTTATTATTATACCGACCGGCAACAGAATGTATGGATTACCAATGACCGGGGCGTAGACAAAATATCTTTCTATCCCAATAAATACAAAATACGTCCCATAGACAATGGATTGGAAATACGTGCTTTTCTTGCCGACAAACAGAAACGTCTCTGGGTTGCTTCCAAAAAGGGAAACGTCAGAATTTACCGTCCGGATGGGACATTAGAAGGCTACCTTTCTCCACAGGGCATAATCACCCCTCAAGAGGTTACTTTCGGAAAAAGTGTGTACTGTTTTATGGAAGATAAACAAGGAAATATATGGATGGGAACCAAAAAAGACGGCCTCATCCTTCTAAAGAAGAAAAACGAACACTCTTATCTTTTACAACAATTCGTCCATCAGCCACAAGATACATACAGTTTAAGTAACAATAGTGTCTATAGTATTATTCAGGATAGCCATGACAATATATGGATCGCATGTTATGGAGGTGGTCTCAACCTATTATCACAAGCACCTGATGGTTCTACCAACTTTATCCATAGCGGCAACCGGCTGAAAAACTATCCTGTTTCTACTTCACTCAAAATAAGACATATCGCAGAAGCCCCCAACGGAGTGTTATTGATTGGCACAACCAATGGTTTACTTACATTCTCCAATAAGTTCGATCAGCCTGAAGAAATTAAGTTCTATCACAGCAACCGTATCCCTAATGTAGATTCCAGCCTTAGCAGTAATGATGTCATGCAGATATTTACTGACAGTCGAAAAAACACTTATGTAATAACATTCACCGGAGGAATCAGCCAGGTTATCTCTAAAAATCTGCTCACGGAAGATATACAATTCAAAAGTTATACAATCAAAGACGGATTAGCTTCTGATTTGGTACTTTCAATGCTCGAAGATACTCAAAAACAATTATGGGTAATCTCCGAAAACACCATATCCAAATTCAATCCACAACAAGGAACATTTGAGAATTATGGAAGTAATTACTTTCAGAGAGAACTGAACCTCACCGAAGCAGTTCCCACACTAACCAGTCAAAAGAAAATCGTTCTCGGAACCAATCAAGGGATACTTGAAATCGACACAGAACAAATGAAAAAAAGTTCTTATGTACCTCCTATTGTATTTACCGGACTCAAAATACAAGGAAGTCAACTTCATGTAGCGCTTGATGACATAAAAGAACTGGAACTAAATCCTTCGGAACGTAATGTCACCTTTCAATTTGCAGCCATTGATTATGTAAATCCCGATGCCATCGAATACGCTTATCGCCTGCAAGGTCTGGAAGAAGAATGGAACGAAGCCGGTAATAACCGCTCTGCAACATACATAAATTTACCTGCCGGAGAATATCAACTGCAAATCCGTTCCAGCAATAGCGACGGAGTATGGACCGATAATATACGCATTCTCCCCATTCATGTTTTACCCACTTTTTGGGAAACATATTGGGCATGGTTATTCTATATTGTCATGTTCGTGTTATTCACTACTATCATTGTATACATTCTGTTCTATATCTACCGTTTGCGGCATCAGGTTGACTTGGAACAACATTTATCCAATATCAAATTACGCTTCTTCACTGATATTTCACATGAATTACGCACTCCTTTAACTTTAATATCCAGCCCTGTATCAGAAATTCTAGCGCATGAAACAATCTCTCCGACAGTTCGGGAACATCTAAATTTGGTACATAAAAACACAGAACGTATGCTTCGTCTGGTTAATCAACTACTGGATTTCCGCAAAATCCAAAATAAGAAGATGAAAGTGTTGGTAGAAAAGACAGAACTCGTTTCCCAATTACAGAAGATAATGGAAAGCTTCCACCTTATAGCAAAAGAAAAGAGAATTGATTTCCAACTTCAAACTAATACAGACAAAATATACGCATGGGTAGACCGTGACAAATTTGAAAAGATATTCTTCAATCTACTTTCAAATGCCTTCAAATATACACCGAACGGGAAGAAAGTAACGGTAAATATGATAACAGGTTCGGAGCAAGTCACCATCTCCGTATCTGATGAAGGCATTGGCATTGCTCCCGAAAAGCAACAATCCCTATTTTATCGATTTGAAACACTGGCACAATACAATATCCTGCAGCCCTCATCCGGCATTGGGCTTTCACTGGTACGCGAATTAATAGAATTACATCACGGAAATATCCAAGTGAGAAGCGAGCCGGGAAGTGGAAGTGAATTCATTGTCACACTTCCTAAGGAAGAAAAAGCATTTGCAGACGATCAACAAGCCGAATTTATTTTATCCGACAGTGACAATAATTCACCGACGATACAAGCTACTGAAGAAGATTCGGATAGTACATCCTTCAAGGCAGCATACGCAGAGAATGAAAATAAAACCGACGCAGAGGATGAAAAAACTTCCATTCTTATTGTCGAAGACAACAATGAATTACGTCATTTCCTATGGAATATCCTGTCAGAGACTTACACTGTTCTCGAAGCAGCAAATGGAAAAGAAGGATTAAAATATGCACAGCAGTACATTCCGGATCTGATAATCAGTGATGTCATGATGCCGGTCATGGATGGATTAGACATGGTGAAAGCAATCAAAGCCGATCATAACACCTGCCATATTCCTATTATATTACTATCAGCAAAATCTTCTTTAGATGATCGGATAGCAGGACTGGAACAAGGCATCGATGACTACATCACCAAACCATTCAGCTCTACGTACTTAAAAACCAGAATTTTGTCGCTGCTCCGTCAACGTAAACAGTTACAAGAGCTATATTTATCGAAACTGTCAGAGCATACTCAAGAAGAAGATCATATAAATGGGTGGGAGCCTTCACAACCTCAAGTGACTCCATACGATGAACAATTCATGCAACAAGTAATGGCGTTTATGGAGGAACAAATGGACAATACAGATATCACCATCGACGACTTCGCCAACAAACTAATGTTAAGCCGTACGGTATTCTACCGAAAATTAAAATCTATTGTTGGGCTGACTCCGGTAGATTTCGTATGTGAAATGCGCATCAAACGAGCCGCCCAGCTAATTGAAAAAAGTGAATACAGTTTCTCCCAAATTGCTTATATGACCGGTTTCAATGACCCGAAGTACTTTAGCAGGCGCTTCAAAAAAATCATGGGAGTCACTCCTACAGAATATAAAGAAAGAAAGGGAGATGCCTCATAAGCACCTCCCCTTTCCTTACCAGTTTTCTATATTCAATTACAATACACCTTTTTTACCTTGCGTTCCATATTGATTCACGGCAGATACCTTCAAAGCATAATTCACTTTCGACACCGGAAAAGAGGTATCAGTAGTCGTCCCGAGAATCTGTTCTCCATCATATACAATATATCCGATCGCATTCTTCACAGGGTTCCATTTAAGAGTGCCATGCTGATAAACCAGACTGCGCGGACTTCCTAATTTCTCCATCATAATACGCGGATTCCAGCCATCATTACCCGGAATCATATTTTCGTACGTATATTTGTCCGCCTCCTCTTTCGTTATAGTTGCCTGACAGGTACCCGATACTTCCTTACCGGTTTGGCGGTCTTTATATTGATATTCCGTTTTGCGTTTACTTAAATCCAACACATTACCCTGTGCATCACGACTATTGTATTCGGCAAAAATCCCGGGAACCGTTCCCATATTCGTCCATCCTTCATCAGCGACAGGGATAAGCATGATGGTATTGATATACACCGTCTTCGAATTATTATGCCATGGACGCCCCAACTTCAAACGTCCGTCAGCCGCTTCACTGTTTCCATCTATAGTGCAATTACGAAAAGCATAACCATATTTGGCATTTTTATGGGAAGGAGCCACTATTACTGCTCCACTCCGTACATTATAAAGCGTACAGTTTTCCAGCAACACATCACCACTACCATAAAAATAGTCTACCGCGCCTTCTATCCAGCAATCTTTCACATAGTGCCGACTGACATCATTATTGGCAGTCATCCAAGTATCTTGAAAAGAACGGAACTTACAATTATAAAAGGAAGCACAATCTGCCTGACTATTCATAGCCAAAGCCTGCGGACCATTATCTGATAAAACTCCCCAGTCATTCACATACGAAATGTTTTCCGTATAAAAGTGGTCTCCTTTTACCACCACTACCGATCCCTCGTATTTATAAACTGGAGAGGAAGGATTATGAACCGAGTGTTCCCAATAAGCTGTTTTTCCACCTATTTCTTTACCGGTCAGTTTACTACCAACATTCAAGTTTAAATGAATAATGGTCTTATCCTTATCCTGGCCTATTAAATGTACGTATGGCTTATTCTTAGGGATAATCACCTGCTCATTATACAAGCCATTCTTTATCAGAATCAACCAAGGTTTCGTCTGTCCGTCAGGAACAGCATTGATTGCTTCCTGAACCGTTTTATAATCTCCACTACCATCAACAGCTACAATAGCCTGATAAGGCGATGAGCCCGCCTGTGCATAAATCATTGCACAGGCACTCATCAATAAAATTGATAATACAATATTCTTCATGATATTCTTTATACCTAACAATTATAGGATCAATTAATACCAACGTGGATCACCAGCATTACCCGTTCCGGCAAACCCGGCTCCCGGTTTAATATGGAAATCACCGTTTAATGGATCAACGAACAAGTCATCCGAGCTTTGTTTTATTCTCGTTATTTCTTCAAACCTGTTATTGCCTTCCTGCAGGTCGGAAGTGATATAACAATTATCAGAGAAGTTCAAAATGTCATAAGCACCATTTCCACTATTCATTTTCTTTCCTTTGTTCGGACCGGAGAAAATCAAATTCCGCATTGTAGCAGATTTCGGAGAAGGCGGAGTACTTGCCGCATTATCGAAACGGAAAACCTTAGGCAATTCCTTCTTAGCATCCATAGAATTATAGAAAGTACAATTTTCCAATATCACATCACCGATTCCCCCTTTCACGTCCATCAACTGGTCACCAATATTAATCAATGTACTATTCGTTATAGAAACCTTTTCCAACTGATCGATATTTTTTCCGAAATTAATCATTCCATATCCGTCCGTACCAACTTCGGATATGACACAGTTATCGATCGTAATATCCGTCATGAACACACCACTTCCATCGCTAATACGTACAAGCGTACGTTTTATGTTCTGTATAGCACAGCCTGTGAATGAAATAGACTGGGCATAAGAACTATTTTTCCAATCCGTCATATAACTGGCCTCGCCATTTCCATTCAGGCAAACAAACTCGAATGACAGAGACTGTATCGGAGAAGCCAATGATATTTTATTAGTCACAATAAGCTGTGGACGATTATTTTCATTAGCTTCCGTACTGGTAAACAAAATATTATCCAATCCCGGAATCTTTAGTTCACTTACCTTATACACCGCCCCCGGAGTAAGTTGGACAGTTACATTGCTACATTCTTTCTCTTTCACAAAATTAGATAACAATGTACTTAAATCAATGACTCCGGTTTCCGTAGCCTCCACAAAAAGGATTTCGCTACCACCCAATCCAAGTGTTTTGAATACATACGAACCACGTAATGCATCATTATTATAAATCCGAACACGATAGGTCGCTCCATTCTCCAATTCGGAGAGTGTTTTCGAACAAGCCGCTATATCTTCCGAAGTCAAATCAATCTGTTTTTCCTCACCATATTTCGTATCCACCATTTGAGCCAACGTCAGATGAGTTACTCTGTTCGTTTCTTCCCATATCAAGGTTGCGGAATTAGCTGTAACTTCCACTCCGGTAAATAATTGCTCATCCGGAGTTTTAAATGCTACACTGACATAAGTGCTTGCCTTTCCCTGCGCATCTTCTCCTTTCATACGAACAGAATATTGCGTAGAACCGTTGAACTCCTGAAACAAAGTACGATATTCCACCCTCATAGGCGTATTACTCTCTGAAAATACAGTCAATGTATCTTTCAGAATCGTATCTGTCCTTACATAATTTTCCGCATTAAACTCCAAGCTGTCCGTATAAAACTCAAAAATATAGACTTTTGCATTCACAATCTGCGAATATCTTAATGTAACCGAAGTCGCATCGGTAGCCGACTTATCGAACGTCAACGGACGGAACAAAGCATCATAGTTCTTATTAACTGTCCAGTCATTGGCATCGTCCTCACAGGAAGACATACCCACTATCAAAGCCAATAGTACATACAGGCATGCTCCGGATAATCTATTAACTAGTCTTTTCATTTTTTCCTGCCATTAATTATTTATAACCATACGAATTAGAAACATACCCTTGCGTCTTATTGACATCCTCATAATAAATAGCGAATACATGGCGATAATTACACACTCCATTACCAACAGAATATTTACGGAACTCCGCTTCGGCTTCACCGCCCCAGTTCAGCCTGCCAAACAAATTCGAATAGTCGTAAGACGCATTCAGCCCTGTACCGCAAACCAATATTCTAGCCATTGTTTTCACATAATTAGTATTCAGGGTTGCATTTATATCACCATCCTTATTCAATGTCACCTGCATGCTGATCCAGTTGCACTCATACTGTCCTTTTGATGCAGAAGCAGTACCGGTTCCCATGTCCTCATTGAAATTAACGGACGACATATCAATGTATTCCGGATTATCAGAGTCTTCATATTTATAATAGATTTTTCTCGGTATTTCATCCACTTGATAAGTCTTCCCGAAAATAGTCACCGGCTTGTAGTCATACAACATACAAAGACCTATTTTCATCTCTTCTATTTTCTCCGCCAACAATCCCCAACGTGTCAAATCCTGACGACGAATAGATTCACAACCAAACTCCCATGCCCGTTCATTGACAATAGCCGTGAAGAAATCCGCGTCATACTGCGTGATTTCGGGAGCACCAGTACCAAATGCTCTTTCACGAACCTTTTCCAAAGCCTGTCGGGGAGACATACCGGCAATCGGACTAACTGCATCCGGCCCTGTCAATACATTTTGAGCCTCCGCAAACATCAGGTAAATATCTGAATATCGCATCAAAATCCAGTTGATACCAGTAGCAATACGTGAATTAGCTTTCGGGAAACGGACTTTCATATAATTATCAGTCATCCAATACCAACGCCATTTACCACAAGCCACTCCTAATGGGTTACAGCGAATAACTTCCTTATTTTTTCCATTCTCATTGATATATTCCTGGAAAACACAAGTAACATCCCGACGGGTGTCTGCCGGATCAAATGAATAAAAATAGTAAGCAGTAGTAGCCGCATATCCTGCCCCTCCCATACCTTGGGTGGTATTAAAAACCCCTCTGTTCAGGTTGTATCCCATCGTGGCCCCCACATCTCCATTCTGTCCTTCACCAAAAGCGACTTCAAACAGGTTTTCATTATACTTGTTGTATTCCAGATGATTGACAGTAGACCAAATATTCTCATAACTGGGATCAAGCTCATGAGGATTATCAGTCGCTCCCAAAATCTCCGCACACTGTTTGGCAGCCAGCTCATAATAATCTTTCCAATTCTTAGGGCGACCGACGAAATATCCGTTCATTTCCGGAATGGTCGGATGATGTTCCACATCCAAGTCCGGAAACTGATTTCCATCCCGTACAGACCATCCTCCGGCAAATAGCGCTACTTTTGCCAGCAGTCCTTTGGCAAAACCTTTATTCATGCGTTCTACCGTATATGATTCTTCTCCCATCCAAGGCAGATATTCAATTGCCTCTTTCAAATCCTCTATGATATAATTATAAACAATATCACGATCCACTTTTCCTATATAGACATTTCCCAATCCGCTTTCAGACGCATGCTCTTTATATGGCACATCTCCCCAATAACGGATCAGTTCAAAATAGCCTAACGCTTTTAGTGCTAATGCCTCTCCTAAATATCTACGCATGGCAGCCTTGTCCGAAGTAGATTGCATCAACGGGGACCGACGTATACCATCTACGATAGTAGTGGCGGATTCTGCCAGATAATAAAGTTTGTCCCATCTGGTATTCCGGTTATAATTATCGTCATAAAAATTGCCAGCACCTTCATCACGAAGTGTCGAATTATAGTTTTCCGTAGAAAACGCACCCGAGCCAACCTCCACGTCAGAAGCTCCCTGCCAGTTGACACACAGTTTCTGACCATATATATAGGTGTCCGTCATTGTCGCATACACACCCATCAGGGCTGCTTCCGTCAGAGCTGTCGATTTAAACAGATTCTCATCACTTGGAATAGAAGGACTTTCCGTATCCAAAAAATTATCCATACACGAAGTGCATAACACAGAGGAGGATAAAACCGCTAAAAATAGTTTCTGTATTTTCATTTTTCAAGTATTAAAAAGTAACATTAAGACCAAATACATAAGAATGTGCTTTCGGATATGCAGAATAATCCACACCCGGAGTCAAAGGGGTAGAACGTTGTGTGCTCACTTCAGGATCCTGTCCGGAATAAGCTGTCCAGCAAAATAGGTTATTGGCCGTAGCATACACGCGCAGATTCTTGACTCCTAGCTTACGAGTCACAGTAACCGGAAGCGTATACCCTAACGTCAGGTTACTACAACGCAAAAAAGAACCATCTTCAATCGCCCAGTCCGTCACAAGCGTACGCCCCATCATAGGCATCCAGATAGAGGCTTTGGAATTGATTTCAACAAAGCGCTCCGGATTAGCATCATTACCATACATTACATTGGCACCCGTTTCCGGATCAATAATCGACCAACGGTTTTCCAGGCTCATAAAATCCCTGATATTATTATATCTACGATTCGTATGAGTGGATGCCATAATCTTATTGGCATTATATACTTTATTACCATACGACCAATTGAACATAGCTGCCAGGTCAAACCCTCTCCATGCAGCATTCAGCCCGAATCCGCCAATATGCTTTGGCTGTACACTACCGATCACTTTACGGTCATTATCCGCGTCAATCACACCGTCATTATTCTGATCTTTCAGTTTGATAAAGCCCGGACCAAAGTTAGGCAAGTCGTTAGAGAACAAAGCCCTGTCGTCTACTACCCCTTTATTCAGTATCCATTTTTTCGTATTCTCATCAAACGTAAAGTCGTCTACAGAATAAAAGCCCTCTACTTCGAATCCATAAATCTGTCCTACCGCCTGACCTACAATAGCACGAAAATCATCAGAGCCGATATCCGGTCGCCAGTTGGATTGCGCACTCAATACAGTTGCCGTTCCATCCAGTTTATTCACTATATTTTTATTGAATGATATATTGAAGTTAGCGCCCAGATAGAAATCTTTACTATTGATAATCGTTCCGCTAAGCGTAAGTTCAACTCCCCTGTTCGTGCTGCGGCCTACATTCTGATACTGATATTCATATCCTGAATTTGAAGGAAGATCCATGCGTAAGATTAAATCTTTCGTTATATCATTATAGAAGTCAACCGTCACATTCAAACGGCTATTAAAGAGGCTGGCATCTATTCCCACATTAGAGGATAACTTCGTCTCCCAAGTCAGATTCTCGTTCCGCAAGGTGTTCTGCAATTTCAGGGCACTCTGTACTGTTTCATTTAGATAATATTGCCTATTGGCAGAAGATTCCATTTTATAATCCTGTCTCCAGTATGAATTGACACGCGCATTACCAACTGACCCGTAACTCACACGAAGTTTCAGATTATCCAGCCAGTCTTCCGTCTGCTTCATAAATTTTTCCTGGGAAATGCGCCATGCCAATGCCATACCCGGGAAAAATCCCCAACGGTTTTCAGGAGCGAACACATTCGTTCCGTCGGCACGGGCTGTAAAAGTGAACATGTACCGGTCTTTGAAAGCATAGTTTAAACGACCGAAGTAAGATGCCGTACGGGAAGGTTCACCAAGAGTGGTATACGTTGGTTGGGATTCTCCATAGTTCCACATAGCCAACACTTCGCTCGCCGTAAAATCCATAGGATAATATTTGGATGAGGCAATCATCTGATTTCTGTAATTACTCACCATTTCATGTCCGGCCATCAGATCAAGGCGGTGATTCTTTTTCAGAGAGAACCGGTAACTCAATATGTTCTGCAAGTTCCATCGTGCACCTTTCTCATCCGTACGTTTGGCTACGGGCTGACCGGCATTGGAGCTCGACTCTCCGGTTTTCTTTAACCAGACATTATCGGTATAATTATAAGTGTATGCGTAACTACCTTTCAGCTGATAAGTCAATCCTTTAACAATTTCCCAGTTAAATCCGGCATTATAAGTCATAGAAAACTGGTTTTGCTTCTTATACTCATTCACCGTATTATATACAGGATCATTCAATGATGATAACAATGCATCATCCGAGTAATCAATTTCACCCCCCAAAGCATCTCCCGCATCTATACTTGCAAGGCTGTTGATTGGCGAGAAAAGAACGGCATCTCTCAATTTACCTCCATTGGTACCCGCACCGTCAATCACCATTCTAGTCAGACGGCTGGAAAACTCAAACTTCAATTTATTACTTAACTTTTTATCCATCTTCACACTCAAGTTATCCCTCACATAATTGGAGTTGAGCATAATGTACTTCTCATCATCCCGCGTATAACTCAAATTATAACGCAATGTGGCATCCGTTCCTCCTGTTATACCAACGTTATAGCTTTGTTTGAATCCGGTGTTTCCATATACTTTATCCTGCCAGTTCGTGCCTTCTACCGAACGATAAATATTGCGGTCGTCCCAACGTCCATACATCGAATTAATGCTGCTGGTCAGAGAGGTGCCCGGATCAAGTTCTTTCTGATAACAATAGTATTCGTAAGGTGAAAGTACCCCCGTCAGATTATACACATTACTGACACCCCAGTGAGCATTGAATGAGATTTCTGTTTTTCCCGCCTTACCGCTTTTTGTAGTAACAAGAATAACGCCGTTCGCACCTTTAGCTCCATAGATGGCGGTAGAAGAAGCATCTTTCAAAACATCAATGCTTTGAATATCACCGGGAGGAATATCATTGATATTACTCACCTGAAAACCGTCAACAATATATAACGGTGAATTGTCCTGGGTAATAGAACCACCGCCACGTACTGTAATCTGGATTGTTGCATCGGGCGATCCATCAGTAGCCACTACATTCACACCTGCCAGTTTTCCTGTAATAGCCGCAGCCGCAGAAGTTATCGGAATATCCTTCAAAACCTTCTCACTCACTGAAGAAATCGCACCGGTCAAATCTCCGCGACGTGAGGTTCCGTATCCTACCACTACCACTTCGTCCAAAGTCTGATTGTCTTCTTCCAACACAACTTTCAGATGTTTTCCTGGTTTCACAGTCGCAACAACTGATTTCATTCCTACAAAACTAATTTCCAACTTTGTTGCATCTTCGGGAACAGACAAAGTGAAATTTCCATCCAAGTCGGTAATTGTACCGACGGAGGACTTTTTCAACACCTTCACACTAGCACCAATAATAGCATCGCCGTTGGTATCCACCACCGTTCCTTTCACAGATACCTTCTGTGCATATACTGTTGTCGCCGTTATAAAGCACAAGAGCAAGCAACATATATACGCAAAGCATCTTCTCAAAAATAAATGTCTTTGTACATCCATAGTATTATCTTGATTAATTTGTTTCATTTTTAATGTTACAAAAGTCACACTTTTACAGCTGTTTTCCACTCATTATTTATGCAAAAGCGTGGACTTTTTATATAGAATGCCTTATTTTACTGTAACAATAATCACCTCTCCTTCGCGTGTATCCACATCATACAAATAAGTATCACGTAATGCCACTCCTTTTAAAGGCGCTTTCTCACTAATCATCGGGCGTGAGATTTGCTGTACTTTAAATAATGCGTTCGGATTCGTTTCTTCTTCCTTCTTCTGTTTCAACGATGCTCCTTCAGCAGCCAATTTCCAGTAAGAACGCAGGCGCAGATTGCCTCCGATTTCCGAACGTAACACAGCTTTTACCAGCTTACCGTCCTTCCAGGTCAATTCATCAATCAAAAAACCTCCCCGGGCACGCAACCCTTTCACTGTCCCGCTCTTCCATTCCGAAGGCAACGAAGGCAACAGATGAATCGCACCATCATGACTTTGCACCAGCATTTCGGCAATACCAGCCGTGCAACCGAAGTTACCATCTATCTGGAAAGGTGGATGCGCGTCGAATAAATTAGGATACGTTCCGCCTCCCTGTCCTTTTTGTATTTCAGGGCTGACATAAGTCAGCTGATTCTTTATCAACTGATAAGCATGATCCCCGTCAAGCATACGAGACCAGAAACAAACTTTCCATCCCATTGACCAACCGGTAGAAGGATCTCCCCGTTGTATCAATGTGTTTTTTGCCGCTTCAAAAAGTACCGGAGAACGATAAGGAGAAATCTGATAACCGGGATATAGTCCCCAAAGATGAGAGATGTGCCGGTGACGATCATTAGGATGATCCCAGTCTTCAAACCATTCCTGCAATTGTCCGTACTGCCCTACCTGCATCGGAGGCAACTGCCGGCGCATATTCTTCAATGTATCACAAAAATCGGTATCTGCGTTCAGCACTTTGGCAGCTTCGCATGTATTTGAAAATAAATCAAAAACCAACTGATTATCCATCGTGATTCCTGCAAAAAGATTACTTTTCTTCTTTATCCAGCGCGGAGAATTCTCGGGTGAGTTGGAAGGAGTGACAACCAGATAACCCGTGTTCGGGTCGCGTACCAGAAAGTCGACAAAGAATTCCGAAGCACTTTTCATCATCGGATACACTTCCTCCAAATACTTCTTATCACCGGAAAACAAATAACGGTCCCATAAATGCTGACAAAGCCATGCATTAGCCACAGGCCATGTCCCACAATAAGGACGGTCCACCGCACCCGTCATACGCCACAAATCCGTATTATGATGCAACACCCAACCACGGCAACCATACATTCGACTGGCAGCTTCACGCCCATTCTCGCTCAATTCACGTACCATCTGGATGAATGGTTTATGAAGTTCGGCCAAGTTAGTGATTTCCGCCGGCCAGTAATTCATTTCAGCATTAATATTCGTTGTATAATTGCAGCTCCAGGGAGGCCCCGGGTTATGATTCCATTTGCCCTGCAAGTTGGCGGGCTGGCATCCGGGCTGTGAAGATGAAATCAATAAGTAACGTCCATACTGGAAATACAATGCTATCAATGCCGGATCATAGGATGAAGAAAACTCCTTGATACGTACATCCATCGACTTATTGGCTTGGGAAGTTTCACCCAAATCCAAAGTTACACGATTGAATTGTTTCTGATAAGCAGCAATATGAGCGGCTTTCGCTTTACTATAATCTTTCGCTGCATTTTTCAAATAAGCTTTATTCCGTTGATACGGATCGCCCGATATATCTTTATAGTTGACAAAGTTAGTCGCCATCGAGATATACAATGTAAGTTCACTGGCTCCTTGAACGCTAAGCAACGTGTCATTGGCAGTTATCACTTTCCCACCTTTATGTTTCACATCCAAATCGGCACAATAGTGCACTTTACCCGAAAAATAACGGCTGCCATGCGTAATACCTTCCAGCCGCAAACCTTTCTTTCCATAAATACTACGTTTCGGATCTCTCATCGGGGTATTAAAAAACAGTTCGCAATTGATTGTGCCCGGTTTGGATGCTTTGATATGCCTGATAACCAGTTGATCGGTAAATGATGCAAATGTTTCTTCGGTAAATTCCACTCCGTCTACTTCGTAGCGAGTCACAGCTACTGCATTGCTTATATCCAGATCACGATAGTAATTATTTACTTTTTTGTGATCTGGATAACGGATATTCAGACGACCCACTGTCTGGTAAGGCATTTCATTCCCCACTTGTGAAAGAATCTTCGTTGCCGCCATGTTCTGCGCTTCTTCGTACTTTCCTTCAAAAATCAACCGGCGCATTTCCGGCAAAGCCGTTTTTGCTTCTTCATTATAGTTCTGGTAAGGAGAGCCCGCCGACACTGTTTCTTCGTTCAACTGTATTTGTTCCAGTTGAGGATTACCGAACACCATTGCTGCAATCCGTCCATTACCAACCGGGAGCGCTTCTTCCCAATAAGAAGCGGGTTTGTCATACCATATTCTATAGATGTTTTGTCCTTCCACATTCCCCAACAGAGAAGAAAAAGCCAACATACAACTGAATACTTTACTTATCATTTTCATATTTTAAAGTTTTAATTGTCATCACTCTTCTAAAGGTTCACTCAAAGACCCATACTCACTAACGGCCTTCACCTGATATGTCTTTCCTTCCTCAACATTACAAGACGTTTCCTTGGTTATTTGTACAGTTTCATCGTTCGCAATTACCAAATAACAAATTGCATATTTTGAAGCATCCCAACTTAATATTCCGTTTTCTCTTTTCAGATTTTCCGGTGCGGATATTTGTTCCATATATTTCTTCGGGTCCCAATTATCGCCCTCACGAACAACGTTTTCATACGTATACCGAGCTGCTTCACCTGCCGTAAGGACAGCCTGACAAATGCCTGTCACCGGATTCTCTTGTTCATCCTGATAGGTATATTGCGTTTTACGCTGGCTTAAATCTACAGCATTCCCCTCCTTATCCTTACTGTTATATTCAGCAAACATCTGAGGAATAGCTCCCATATCCGTCCATCCTTCCGGAGCTATCTTTATATTAAAAATCGTATTGAGATATACAGCTATCGGAGAATTATGCCAGGGACGCCCCAACTTGACACTTTCTGTATCAGCCAATTCATTTCCATCCACAATGCAATTATTCAACACATATCCCCAACGTGTTCCTACTTTATGAGAAGGAGCAACAATAATTGCGCCATCCCTCATATTATAAAAGGTGCAATGTTCGAGAAAGCAATTCCCGTTTCCATAGAAGTAATCAACGGCTCCTTCAATCCAGCAATTCTGTGCATACAGTCTGCCGTTATCCGATTTAGGCCCGGTCTGCCAGGTGTCTTGGTACGAGAGGAATTTGCAATTATTGAATGAGTTGCGGTCATTCTGGGTATACATTGCCAATGCCATAGGACCTTTCTGTAATTCTTTGCCATATCCGTTTACAAAAGATATATTCTCTGCGTAAAAATCCGTAGCTTTCACTGATACCATAGCAGCTTCCGTTTTTCCTAAGTTCTTATAAGAGTACTTCCACACATCCGGATCAGTCGCACTGGCTTCGGTTGAGCTGTTAATTCGTAACTTGACAATTGTCTTATCCACATCCTGTCCGATGAGATGAATATACGGTTTGTCTTCAGGAATAATAATTTGTTCTTCATACGTTCCGTTCGCCACGAAAATGAGCCAGGGTTCTGTTCTTTTCGAGGGGACATTATCTATTGCTTTCTGTATACTGGTATAGTTTCCTTTTCCGTCAGGACTGACCACCGCATCAAATATGCGTGCTTCCGGTTGAGGACGTTCTCTGATTGTAAACTGAATACTGACACCTTCGAATACATTTCCCTGAAAGTCTATGACTGCACCTTTGGGGAGGCTGAACTGACAGGCCTGATTATAGTCCAAAGCAGTATAAGCGTAAGACGCTGTTTTACCTTTGAAAGTCAACTCCACTTCCTCGCCATTAAAATTCGCTTTCCCTTCTCCCGCTTTCACATACTCGTTAAAAGTAAGCAGAATCGTATTGTTTTCTTCGGCCGTTTCACCATTTGCAGGAGTTACAGACACCAAAGAAGGGGCTTCATGGTCGGGAACAAAAAAGTTATTGCTACTTTCCTTGCAACTTGTTGCCAGCAAAGCTGATAACAACAATAGTCCTTGGGACATCTTTGAAAATAAATGTGCTTTCATAAATTATTTGTTATATTCTTAATGATAGATTCTTATTCCATTATTATTTGGTCGTCCTGCCTTGAGCAGTTACTATTTCACGTTACAAAAGTATACGGAACAACATGAATACTTTCTCACTATTTGTTTGTTTGCGTGGACTTTTTTAATATCATTCAAAAGTTGCGGACTTTTTGTGCAATCTGGTGCACTATCTATGCAACCAGTTGTCTATCAAATTCTATCCACTTACATTTGTATCAGTATCACTATCATCACATTTTATAAAAAATCAGGTAAGATATGAAAAACAACAAGGTAAAATTCATTTTCGTGGCACTACTGTTTGCCACACAAGTAGAATCGTTCTCCTCCTGTTCCACATCTTCAGTCAATGAAGATAATAAAGAACAGGAGACTCCACCGGATTCTCCCTCCGTATCTCCACCAGTAGAAGAAACAGCATATGCCTTTCCCGGAGCTGAAGGAGGAGGAATGAACACTACAGGAGGAAGAGGTGGAAAGGTATATATTGTCAGATCCCTGGAAGACTCCAAAGCACCGGGTACCCTCCGGTATGCCATCGAACAAAAGGAGCCTCGTATAATTGTCTTCTGTATATCCGGCACCATTTATCTAAAATCAACACTGGACATTCGGAACGGTGATGTCACGATAGCCGGCCAGACAGCTCCCGGAGACGGTATCTGCCTGGCTCACTTTCCAGTAAATGTATCGACCGATAATGTAATTCTACGATACCTGCGTTTCCGAATGGGAGATACGGATTTGCTGGGCTCTTCGGCTTCCGACGGTGCAGATGCTTTGGGAGGACGCCAGAAAAACAATATCATGATTGACCATTGTTCCATCAGTTGGAGCACTGACGAATGTGCTTCATTCTATGATAATACTAACTTTACTATGCAATGGTGTATTATTTCAGAAAGTCTCCGCTTATCGGGACATACCAAAGGCCCTCATGGATATGGCGGTATTTGGGGAGGAGTCAACGCTTCTTATCATCATAATCTGATGGCACACCATGACAGTCGCACACCACGTTTCGGTTCCGGAGTAAAATATCAAGGTCAGGAACGTACTGATATGCGTAATAATGTTATTTATAACTGGAGCGGTAACGGATGTTATGGCGGCGCAGCAATGGGTATTAACATTGTGGACAACTACTACAAACCCGGACCCGCTACGGATGCCAAAGTGGCCAACCGTGTGATGGCTATCGACATCAGCTCTTCTGATGGAGATTTTGCACCGATCAAAGTGGTATTGGGACAGTATCATATCAGCCGGAATTACTTCGAGGCAGGAAACCAACTGACAGAAGCAGCAGCCGCAAAAGTGAACAAAGACAACTGGACTGGTATCCGTAACAACACCGGTCACTCTCTCGATGAACTGAAACGGGATACTCCGGTAGAAGTAAATGCGGTAACTACCCACACAGCACAAAAAGCTTACGAACTGGTGTTGAAATATGCGGGTTGCAGTCTCAAACGAGATGATATAGATACTCGTATCGTTGAAGAGACACGCACAGGAACGGCACAATTCATCGGAAAGAACGAACACAACGGATTAGGAGATGCCCCCTGCCCGAACGGTCCTTGTGAACATTGCGACAAAGGTATCATCCATTGGAAAAGTCAGAATTATCCTAAGGGCGGACTTATCGATAGTCAGAAAGACCTAAAGCCTTCCGGAGCTGGTAGCGACTGGAGCGCATGGCCAACATTAAAATCATTGACACAAATTACTGATTCTGACAATGACGGCATGCCTGACGAATGGGAAACCGCCAACGGATTGAACCCAAACAAATATGATGCAAACGGAAGAAATCTAAGTACTGCCTATGATAATATAGAGGTTTATATCAATAGCCTTGTAGAAACAATAACAAATACGCAAAATAAAAAATGAATGATGTGAGGGAAAACAACTCTTATTAACGCAAAAAACTGGTCAATTAATACAAATCCTGATTCAATGAATCATTTGTATACTATATATGAAACAATATTGCACCTCTATGTTGCTTTTCTCTCTTATCTTTGTCGCAGTAAAAACAAAAACACACTATAAAGATCATGATTACAAGTAGAAAGATTTCTCAAGTCAAAGTTTTTGCTGGTAGTCCTTGGGAGGTAGCCAGCGTAAAGAGTTTGTTGAATGCAGCTTATATTCAAGTGTCAACGAAAGACAATGGTTTAAACAGTATTTTGATTTCTGTTCCTTGCGAATACTATACTGCGGCCATGCGTGTAATTAATAACAGAAAAGTTTCATAGGTTTTAGGTTTACATATAAATTGGAGGGTTCTTATTGTCAGCAGGAGTTTTGGCTGGATAATACGGTGACTAGCAACTCATTGCCCCCTGACAATAAGCTATGACAATAGGCTGACAATAAAAAGATCGTACTTTTATTGTCAGCCTGTTATTTAATAGATAAATTCACAGCAGAATTATAGAATTCGTTTCAATCTCCTGCATATCTTTCTGATCCAGCAGTTGCTACAAATAGCATTGTCCGACATAGAATTCTTCTCGAAGGATCGCAGTCTTTCGTATTGTTCCTCCACCATTTTCCATAAACCGTCCAGTCGCGAACTTTGTCCTCTAATTGCCATTAATTCCTGATCCCGCATATTCAAGAGTGAAGCATACAATCTGCTGGTTTTGTTTTTTTCCATGCAAAGTTGCTCTAACTCATCGATATATTCAGACGTAATTCCCAGCTTAGTCCGTTTTATGAATTGCTGGATACTATCATCATCTATGGAAACTGTATCGTTCTCATAAGACACTGTGATTTTTTTCATTTCCACCCAGAGCCAGATATACTCTTTTTCGAGTCGGTATTTCTCGGCTGCCGCTTCTATGCTAATCCATTGTGACATAGTGTTTGTTTTTAATTTGTTATACAACAAGGAATAAATAGTGCTCTGTTGATGTTGATTCAACAAACATTCGCGCTTTTTGTATTCCGGGCGGACAGGAGATTGGGGTTGGGGATTTTTAAGGGTTATGAAACCAACCGGATACAAAAAAAGCGTGAATGCTGTTGAATCATTATCCGTATTTGAGGCCTAGCAAACCCGTCCGAAAGATAATGATAACAACAGACATCCACGCTAATTGTGTATATATAACACATCTTTCATCGATATGTTGACATACGGCCGTTCACGTGGAATATCTGTTGCCCCCCCCTCTACGGACAGAAACTTGCTAGATTTCAAATACGAGGGATAATGCAATAATATTCCTATTTATAAATAAAAAACGCTTCTTACCTGTTTCATCACGCTGGTGAACAGAAAGCGTATGACAAAGATATGCTTTTTTTTCGAAACAAAGTGGAAATACGGAAATAAATACAGTAAGTTTTGTATTGAAAGAGAGGAAGTTCAATATTAGCAAAGAGTCTATAAGAAATATAAACTCGCTACGAAGCGAATGTCGCCCCGTTAAATGAGTAGTTAAATGAGTACTGCACATCCGGTATCTTTCACTAAAGAAGCAGGTATTGTTCTGCTAAAGTAACAGTATTGTTCCGTTAAAGCAGCAGCATTGTTCGGCTAAAGCAGCAGTATTGTTCGGCTAAAGCAGCAGTATTGTTCAGCTAAAGTACCGGTATCTTTACCTTCCCACGGCCGTGGTTACTTCTTTCCACAGCCGTGACGAATTCCTACCACGGCCGTGGGAAGATCTCGTCACGGCCGTGGCGAACTACCAATACCGGTAAGTTAACGTAAGAATAACGGTGTCTTTATGCAACAATACACAGTGGCGAGCATATCTTTACTTGCTTGTTAATGTTTCAAGTCCGCCTTCTTGAATAGAGTATAACAAGAAAGCACATTCTTTATCGCGATAAAGCGCAAATAGTTTGCTTTACAGATACCTTATCCGTACCTTTGAAACCAATAACAAACACTTACTCTCATTAAATATCAAGAGAAGAAAAATGAAGATTACACAAATCAGGGAAAACGGAGATACGGAGGCACTAAGCGTAACAGACATCGACCTGCTGATAGAAAAAATGAAAAAAGAAACCAAGCTCCGCCCGGTAACCGGATTACGTCAGGCCCTGCATTTTGTTCTACCCGATGAGCCTTGTTCCCTCGCCAGCAAACTACCACGAGTGATTCCCGCAGCAGCCTTCGGGCGAGTGAACGGAGTGAAGCGAATGAAAACCTACAATGGCATTGTAGAACTGACCATCGGTCCGCTAGCCGGAAAGACAGAAGTGGAAATCGTGAAGCAAAAGGCTGCCGAACTTCCCCAAACAATGCTGGCTTTTATGGGAGCAAGTGGTAAAAGCGTCAAGATATGGACTTGCTTCACCCGTCCGGACGGCACTTTACCGCAAACAACGGAAGAAGCCGAAGTGTTTCAGGCACATGCTTACCGGCTTGCCATTAAATGTTATCAGCCTCAACTTCCCTTCAACATTCTATTAAAAGAGCCGAAACTGGAACAATTCTCACGTCTTAGTTATGATCCGGACTTGATTTATCGTCCCGCTCCCGTACCTTTCTATCTTTCACAGCCCATCGGTATGCCCGGCGAGATGACTTATCATGAGAAATCGAGCACTGAAGCATCTCCGCTGAATCGAGCACTGCCGGGGTATGACACGGAAGATACGGTAGCATTGCTTTATGAAGCGGCATTGCGGAAAACATTCGAAGAAATGGAAACGGACTGGCATCGAAACGATCATGATTTGCAAACATTAGTAGTCCCGCTTGCCGAAAATTGTTACTACTCCGGCATCCCGGAAGAGGAGATAACCCGACGAACCATCACGCGTTATTACAAAAGAAAAAATCCGATGCTGGTACGCGAAATGATAAGAAACGTATATAAGGAATGTAAGGGAGTGCCCAAAAGCAGCTGCCTGACTAAAGAGCAACGTCTTAGCCTGCAAATGGATGAATTTATGAACCGTCGTTATGAGTTCCGTTATAATACGCAGATCGGGGAAGTGGAATATCGGGAGCGTTTCTCGTTTCAGTTTTACTTTCATCCCATTGACAAACGGGCACAAAACAGCATCATGCTCGACGCACAATCCGAAGGTATTGGCGTATGGGATAGGGATATAGACCGATACTTACATTCCAACCGTGTGCCGATCTACAATCCGTTGGAAGAGTTTCTGTTTCATCTGCCTCATTGGGACGGCAAAGACCGTATTCATGCTTTGGCAAACAGGGTTCCTTGCAAGAATCCGCATTGGGAATTGCTTTTCCACCGTTGGTTCCTGAATATGGTTTCACATTGGAGAGGGGTAGATAAAATGCATGCGAATAATACATCGCCCATATTAGTGGGGGCACAAGGAACTCATAAGTCAACTTTCTGCCGTGAAATGATTCCACCTGCACTTCGCGCTTACTATACAGACAGTATTGATTTCAGCCAAAAACGGGACGCAGAACTGTATCTGAATCGATTTGCGCTCATCAACATCGATGAGTTTGACCAGATTACCCTGCCACAACAGGGATTTCTGAAACATATTCTCCAAAAGCCCGTGGTCAATCTTCGGAAACCGCATGGTCGCTCGGTACTTGAATTACAACGATATGCCTCATTTATCGGTACAAGCAATCAGAAAGATTTGCTGACTGATCCTTCGGGAAGCCGTCGTTTCATCTGCATTGAAGTGACAGGAAACATCGACACTACACAGCCGATAGACTATGAACAGCTTTACGCACAAGCCATGCACGAGATTTATCATGGTGAACGATACTGGTTTGACAGTGAAGATGAGCAGATTATGACTGAAAATAACCGTGAGTTTGAGCAAACACCGGCTATGCTGCAATTGTTTTATCAGTATTTTAAAGCTGCGCAAACGAAAGAGGAAGGAGAATTTCTTACTCCGGTCGAAATACTGAATTATCTGAAAAAGAAAAGCGGTATGTCATTGTCTGATAACAAAGTATATCACTTCGGGAGATTGCTGCAAAAATGCGGTATTCCTTCGAAGCATACTTATAAAGGTACTGTTTATCAGGTAATAAAGCTATCATAAGAGATAAAAGTAAGGCTGACAATAAAAGTCTGGATATTTTATTATCAGCCTATTATCAATGGTTATTGTCAGGTGATAGAACGTTGATATTCATCTACTTGCGCATAATCCTGACAGTATGACAATAAAACAGGTACAAATCTTATATGAGTAGTAACATACGAATCATAAGAGCCCCTCTCACATTCCCTGTTTAGAATAAATCCATTGCAAAGCCTGTGACCAATGTTCCGGATAAGCATAGTGCTCGGCTTCCTCCATTATCACAATCTCTTTAGGGGAAGTAATTACGTTATATACAGAAAATGTGGAAGTAGGAGGACATACCATGTCGTTATATCCTAAATAGAAGAAGACCGGGACTTTCAGCTGCTTTGCGAAATTAGCCACATCATAATAAGAAGATACTTCCAATTTCTTCTTTCTGATTTCGACAGCATCGGTGGAATCTCTGAATAAATGCGGCCATCCACCTGCCCGTCCTTTCTCATAGCCGCTCAAATCGCTAAGTGCCGGAAAGAAGCTAACGACTCCTGTCACACGCGGATTAAGAACCGCCGTGACGATGGCCAACGCACCTCCCTGACTACCTCCCTGCACCAAGAGGTTGCTGCCATCAAATTCTTTCATAGAACAAAGATAATCTACCGCACGTACACATCCCATATAGACGCGTTTATAATAAACTTCATCACGATTGTCCCAATTCTGATATTGATATCGATAAAGTCCTCCCTGGCTCAAACTAGCATAAACGGACGGTTCTAATGTTACCGGAATACCATGGATGCCAATCTCCAACGTAATCATACCTTTTTCCGCTTCTACAATCGCACCGGCATATCCCCGTACTCCCGCTCCCGGTACCCGCAATAAAGCAGGATACTTTCCGGGCTTTACCGGCACACAAAGAATACCATATACCCGGCTGTTCAAACGGTAGTTCTGTACATTCCATTCATAAACATTCACCTTCTCGGTACAACGTTCGGGCAGTAAACGCAATTTCACATTCATAGGAATTCGAACATTCTCCTGTTTGGCACTTTCCCAGAAAGTATTGAAATCGTTTGGCAAAACAGCTGTCGGTTTTATCTTCTCAGGTTCAAAGGCAGCCGTAGCCCGTCCTTCAACAGTTCTACCGTCATATTTTGTCCAGACACGACAACGCAAAAAGCCAGGAGTTTTCATGGTTCCGGCATCCAATGTCAGCACACCATTTTCCAAGACAATGGTATCTTTGAGTAATGGATGCATCATATCCTGAGCAACTTCATACCATACAGTCACATTTTCTTGAGGTACACGATTCTTTGTCACCACAACGTTGAATTTCACCTTCTCACCCAGTTCGTACTTCCAATCGACATGATCAGGTACAACATTCACTTTAACCATTCTTTCCTGCAATTGGGCGGACAGAGCCGCCGCCATGCAGAAAGAAATGAATATAAAAAACAGTCTTTTCATAAACTACTATTCAAAACCTTCGCTACAATACAGAAAAGTCCCATACCCCAAATGAGCAATATCAGTACCGGCGTTTTCAGGACGAACCTTTGTTTCTAAGACTTCTTTCACATAAGGCATTCCCAATCCTAAACGTGTCGCATAATGATTGTACACCCGCTCATAGACAGGAGCAAATTTACCACGTCTTGATTCAGGTCTCTGACCACTGGCTACCTCTTTCTTGTCTACTTCGTCTATTTCATACCAATTATACTTCCCGGTGAGTTCCGGCATATACTTGAATGGCACATCATACCCTAAATTATATTTAGCTGTATATTCATAGCCTTTCAGCAAGCGGTTGTCTAACACACCGTAGAGATCAGTACCTTGTTTCCAGGCCGTCTCACAAAGCATGGACATCATACCTAATCCCAACTGTGCATGTGTTTGGTCACGACCACTTTCCTGACATTGTCCAGTTTCTCCATCTATATAATAACGTATAGAACCATTTTCATATCCGTAAAGATAAATATCTATAGCTTTCTTATACATTTCCATATCATCCAATACAATCGCCATGGCCATGTAACAGTTAATGGCAGATGCGCCAAAGTTACCGACTGCCTTATTCTTAGGCTCTGTGATAGAGAAGAAATCATCTAATACGGGAATAAAACACCGCTTAAACATATCACATGCTCCCTGAAAGTCCTCATTCGTCATCCCGGAGCCATCAAGATATCGCATAAGTTCAACAGCATAAACTAGTTTTATGCATAAGTTACCCACCATCAGCACATGATCCAAACCAGCTTGTCTCGCACTATAGACCGGCTTTTTAAGGCTAACGGAATAACCACGTATGATCTCCATTGACTTATCAGCATAGCCTTTTTGTTGTGTAGTAGCAAACATAATGGCATTCTGACAAGCTGCCGCGAAATCGTTTCCAAATTGATTCATTATGTTCGGATGAGAAGCATCTTCACCGGCATAAATTTCATCATAAGGACCATTCATTATATATGTACTTTGAGAGAGTTTATCCGCACTCAATAATTCATAAGCCGCATATTGTGGTTGTATCTGTTGGGTAGCAATCTTACGAAAACGCTCGATGTCTTCTACAGTAAAAACAACTCCCGGGTGTTCAAATTCCGTAGGATAGGTCACTTCTATGCGAGGCAGCGGCCAACTATCTATATCTGTCGTCCCATCTTCTATTTCACTGTTACACGAGCATAGTGAGGTGCAGGCAATCACCATGCCTGCTACCTTTATCTGATTCTTTATATAATCTATCTTCATAATCATTTAACTATAAGGTGAATATAAGTCCATATTATTTCCCAGCCTCAACCTCTGAAAACGTCATCATTTCTTCTACACTCTTAAATGTACGTATCCAGTCTGCCGAGAATGAAGGAATATCGACTTTTAATATCTTGAACATAAAGGCTCTAATCGGAACGACCCCTTCTGTATTGGTAAACTGTGCTAAGGAAGATGCGTCATAATAAACCAGTTGTGTACCATCTGACAATTTCTCAACTTTCATAGCCGGTGCGATATTTATGGTATTTCCCAAGTTAGCAAGATTAAGAGTATATTGTGCACCCGATGGTATATCTGTGCATTTCATGGCAATCACCGGATAATCTTTAAAATTCATATCCATCTGATTAGCTACCGTACTATAGACTCTTTGCATATACACGCGCTTATTATTATCAGCAGTCACGGTCATAACCAGTTTTCCGTCTTTACGCTCCATAGAGCCAATATTACTATTGATAGCCCATCCCTCAAAGTCTGTTGTGGCATCCCATACATAAAAACCTGAGGCTACAGTCAAGTCGATAGTCGATTTATTGCCAGTCTCTATACAAGTGGCAGTAACAGTGGCTGCTCCGAAGCCCATGGCTTTCACTTTTCCTCCTTCCACAGTCAATACCTTCTCATCGCTTGATGTCCATTCCACAGAACTTACAGTAGCTACTTCCGGTGTTAGTGTAAAGTCTAAATCAAGTTGCTGTTTCCAGTAGAGAACATCCGTATGAGGAACAATCTCAACATTCGTCGCAGGTTCATATTTCATCACTTTCAATGAATATTCTCCTCTTACATTACTGCCATCGTGCGTATATGCATAGATAGTCACATCTCCGGCTTTTATCCCCGTCACTACTCCATTCTTATCTACCGTCGCAATATTTTCATCGCTACTTGCCCAAGTCAAATAAGAATAAGTATGGTCAGCAGGCAATATATCATATTTCAACTGTAATTTATCAGTTTCGTAAACTCCTTCCTCAATGTTTGTAAACTGAATCCCGGTAGTCTTGATTACTTCCGGAATCACTGTTACCTCGATAGTCCGTACAGTGGATGCTGTTCCAAATCCTACCGATGGAGTTACGGTAATCATCGTTTTTCCCAACGATTTAGCAGAAATCGTTCCATCTTGTGATACTGTAGCTACCAATTCGTTAGTAGTCGTCCACTTCAACTCTGTATGATCCGCATTTTCGGGAGTAATATGATAGACAATAGTTGTATCTGTTCCCAACTGTACAGGCAGTTCACTACTCACTTCCAATGAAATAGCTGTAATCAACTTGTTCTCGGGCATGTCAGTAGTAAATTCCTTCTCTCCGCAGGAAGCTATTAACAGACATAAGCCAAGTAATACACCAGCCTCCCAATATCCTTTCTTAAACAATGAATATCTGTTTTTCATGTCACTTACAATTATTTGTTTTTATTATTATTCCCATCCGGGATTCTGTTGCAAATTAGGATTCAACTGCAACTGGTCACTCGGCAACGGGAACAGATAGTTCTTTTCTTCCCATTTACGCCCCTTTTCAATAATGATACAACCTTCAGCATTGGTCTCATAAGGACAATTCGCCCACACTTTTTCATACTCCGTACCTTTCCACTGAATTCCTACAATATCCATCGGCATTTCTGTTTCTGCTGTCTTCCAACGTTTCAGGTCATCTAAGCGGAAGCCTTCATTGAATAGTTCAATGGTACGCTCACGGCGGATTTCTGTCCGCATATCCATACCCGCATTTTGGGTAATCAGTTCATTAGTCAATGGAGTCATAGCCGGATTAACACGGAGACGCACCAAATTCAAGGAAATATTCAGGTCAGTATTCGAGATCTTGTCGTCCCGTTCATACACTGCCTCTGCATAATTCAACAAAACTTCAGCATAACGGATTATAGGAAAATCATAACCTTCTTTTTTATCTTCCACCTTACGCTCTGTTGCCCATTTCTGATTGTGATATCCGGTCCCCGTCTTCGGCACAAAATTAGATATATATGGGTTCTTATCCTTTCCATCCCAAGAAGTACGTGGTTTCTGATTGTTCCAAAAGTTATCGTGAGGACGCATCATTGTATAACGCATACGATTGTCACGATCCTGAAATTCATCATCTATTTTCATATACCCTTTGAATTGAGGGTTTGTTTTTCCTCCATAAGTGATGGGAAGTCCATTTTGACAAAGATACATATTGGCGAATTTACGACTAATCCATATTGCATTATATAATGAACTTTGTGTAATATTCCAGTTGATAGGTGCCAATATTTCATCAAAGCGCCGAGCAAATATATATTCTTTATTAGCACTTTTCTGTAATCCGGCAGGATTAGACTTCGCATCCTCCAAGATGAACATATATTTCTGTGCACTGTCACCCAATGCTTCCGGTTTGAACAAACTGAATGTTTTGCTATCGATCACGTCTTTGGCAGCTTTCGCCGCAATATCCAGCAGTTCTTTTCCACGTTCTACGTTACCACGACTTTTTTGCCAGGTACCTTCGTACAACGCCACTCGTGACAAGAATGCCTGACATCCTTCCCGACTTATGCGCCCATACTCTTGTATTTCGGAGAACTTCGGTAACAGAGGAACGGCTTCTTTCAAATCTTTAATGATGAAATCAGCCACTTCACTACGATCATTCTGCTTGACATACATTCGCGCATCAGTTACCTCCATAGGTTCCTTCACCAAAATAGCATTGCCATATAGTTGCAATAAATCGAAATAAGAATAAGCACGAAAGAATTTTGCTTCACCCACATACTGGGCTATGTCACTCGGAGTGGCATATGACTCTGCATTTTTCAATAACAGATTCGTACGGCGGATGTGCGAGTAATTGCTGGTATAGTTAGCATCCGCAGGCTGTACAGCATTGCTTCCATTGCTAAATAAATTACGTTCATCTTTATTGGTAAACAGATCTGAAGTATAATCAGAATGTACCGGTTTTGTCGACTTATATTCCATTGCTCCTGAAAAGTGACGTGTCCAGCCATAGAATTGATTGGCAAATAGCATATAGTCATCCGGTGTGTTCCAGTAGTTCGTTTCCGCCAACTGTTCTTGCGGCTCGAGATCAAGGCAAGAGTGTGTGGACAGTCCCAAGGTTAAAACGACAAACAGATTTTTTATTTTATTTAATCTCATACTATTTAATATTTAAAAGGTCAAGTTTAATCCTACCGTCAGGTTTCTCGTAAAAGGATAGCGGCCAAATGTCTCTACTTTGCGCGACGCTTCCGGATCCCATCCATCCTTGATTTTACTATTCTCCCACAAATCAGCTCCCGATACATAAATACGGGCATAGCTTATGAATTTAGTCTTCGAAAGCACATTTGCCGGAAACGTGTAGCCTAACGTAACATTCTTCAGACGAAGATAAGCACCATCTTCCACTGACCAGGAAGAACAAATATAGTTATACAGATTGATCTGTGTCTGATGTGTGTAAGTGGGATAATGGGCGTTCGGCGTTTCTGCCGACCATACATTACCAACCGACTGATTCGTTGAATTATTATACCAAGACATCATCGGTATCCGCCAATTGTCATTCTTTCCCTTTTGATTATTTTCGCCACCACGCCATACTGTGCGTTTACCGGCTCCTTGGAAAATAACCGAGACATCGAAGCCTTTCCACGATAATCCGGCATTAAAAGAGAAAGACACCTTCGGATCGTCAGTTCCCAAATATACATAGTCAGCTTCTGTCAATTTACCATCTTTATTGACATCTTCATACATATTATCTCCCAAACGCAAGTTACCAGGCATAGCAATATTGTTATTGCCATTGGCATATTGATTAATATATTTATCCAACTGATCTTGCGTTTGTATCTTACCGCAATATTTCAAACCGAACACGGAATTCAACGGATAGCCTTCACGATTTGAAACTACACCGGATTTAATCACAGCGTCACCCCCATTATCTACCAATTTGTTAGTGGTATAGGTGAAAGTCCCCCCCAGATGATAGGAAATTTCTCCTATTTTATCCGACCAGTTAATCGTGCCTTCCCAACCGTTTGCCTTAAAACTACCTCTATTAGCGGTAGGAGCTTTATCCCCCAATGTTCCAGGATAGGTGACATCAATCAACATATTGTTACACTTCTTCCAAAAAAGTTCGGCAGTACCTGTCAGTCGATTATCCAGGAAACCGAAATCCAAACCGATATTGTAGTTCTTGATGACTTCCCATGTACGGTCTGTACTCAACAGCTTACCGTTTGTATCCACATAGGAAAGTAAACCACTCCCCACTAATGCACCTCCATTCTGTTTGAAATCGTATAGCTGCACACCATCGTATCGATCAATACCTCCCTGATTACCCACTGTACCATAAGAAAGACGTAGTTTCAAATCATCGAAAACACCCAGCCCTTTCACAAACTCTTCTTCACTGATACGCCATCCTCCGGATACACCTCCAAAGAAAGCCCAACGATTCTCCGGCTGAAATTTAGAAGAACCGTCATAACGGAAATTTCCTTCAAGCAAGTATTTGGATTTATAGTTATAGTTCAAACGTGCAAAATAAGAAAGCAATGCTTCCTGATATCTGGAAGGTCCTTCATTCTTTGTGTTGCGTAATGTTATCTCTCCTATTCCGTTGATAATATTCAGTGAAGGTAAAATATTCAAAGCCTTAGTTGCAGTATAATCATATTCTTTCATGCTATATTGCGTACCAAGCATCATTCCGAGGTTATGACTACCGAATGTCCGCTTCCAGTTCAAATAGAAATTTAACGTATACAGATTGGTTCGTGCAGTTGTTTTAATATAATAAGTATCCTCTTGCCTGGGTTCCACACGCGTTTCCCGTTTTGTACCAGTGTAGTCATAATAATCTACTGTTTGGTTTTTCACGTCCCGAATGGCAGTAGAGGTGTTATACCCCAAAGTGGCTACTGCATCAAAATGCTCGTCAAAACGATATTTAAATGTCTCACTGATATTGATACCGGAAGTGTTGAGTTTGTTGTCTCCTCCCAATTCACAACGCCAGTTGGGCGTAGCCCAGTTACCCCACGCATAAGGTTTCCCATCCATCGTGGAAGAAGGAAAACCCGGTTGTTGCGTTCCGGCTGTCAAAGCTTCTCCAATTTGCGTCGGTGACACTTGATCCTGACGATAATAGAAAATGATAGACTCAAGATCAAAGTTCTTTGTAAGATGGAATGTATTACTCAAACGAAAATTATAACGTTGATTCTTATTGTTACCCCATTTCAAATTACTATCATCATACATATATCGTCCGGAAAGACGGAAGACAGACCTTTCGTTACCACCCGATACGCTCAGTTCATGTGAAGTGGAAGCTGCTGTCCCCCACATGATATCTTGCCAATCGGTATCAAAAAAGACGAAGTCGTATAAACCTTGGAAAGAATCCGGGAAAGGATTACCCGACTGCTCCACATTAATATAATGTCCCTTATTCTGACGAGCCAAAGCTACGTATTGCAGCCATTGATCGTCTGCCAGCTTTTTGTTATCATTCAAACGAGCTTGTTCCATAGCATCACACCACTCATCCAATGTCATCAGTGTAGGCTGCAACCCTACGAATTTAGCAGTTACCGAACCACTATATTCCACCTTTACCTTACCTTCTTTGGCCTTTTTAGTCTGTACCAGAACAACACCTCCGGCAGCTTTACTACCATAGATAGCTGCAGAAGCGTCTTTAAGGAAATTGATGGACTCTATATCACCCGGATTTAATTGGGAAAAATCGTCAGACTCCACACCATCAATAATCACCAACGGAGCTGAATTATTCTTCGAGAATGAACCGCGTAATTTCATATTCCAGCTCTCATCTCCCGGAGCAGCCGAGTTACGGGTTATAATGACTCCCGGCACTTGTCCTTGCAAAGCCTGTGCAGGATTAGAGAGAGCTCCCTTATCCTTTAACATCTTGTCACTAACTACGGTCACCGCACCTGTTAGTGTTTCTTTCTTCTGTGCGCCATATCCTACAACTACCACTTCTTCGAGCACTTCAGTACTCTCCTTCATTGTCACATTTAGTACCGCTTTTACACCTGCATCAATTATTTGGTCTTCGTAACCGATATAACTAAATTTCAATTTAGCACCCGCAGGAACATCTAGCGAATAGTTACCATCAATGTCGGTAATCGTACCACCCGTTTGTCCGACTACACTCACATTGACGCCGATAAGCGGCTCACCTAACACGTCAATCACTTTTCCTTTAATTTTCTTCAGGGTTTGTGCTACCGACTGCTGTTCACCGACAGCCGCTTGTATCCCAGCAACGGGATACACCACACACACCAAACAAGCAAAGATTGTTATCTTCTTCACCTGCTTTACCATACATAGCATTTTCTTTCGGAGTTTCATGAAATTAAATCTGAGGTTTTTACATTATTATTTTTATTCTCAAGACTCGGCAAGATGTGCAGACATCCCGTCATTTTACTTTTTCTGCTCTTTTTCTTCATTGGCTTCACTTCTATTTATTGATTCAGTTCATATTAAATGCAATTCTTCATATATCGGCGCATGTCACGACGTCCTAAAAATAAATGATAATCTACCGTACGCTGACTAAGATTCAACATATTGGCTATCTCTTCCGTATCTTTTTCTTCATAACGGCTCAACGCATACACCGTACGCCGTTGTACAGGAAAGGCAGCAAGTATCCGTTGTTCTGTCTTACACAAGTCATCGGCAATAATCTTCTCTTCTGTTTCATTAGTAAAAGAAGGGATCATATCATAGATATAATTATTCACTTCTTGTTTTTTGTAGTATCTGCGTAAATAATCGGTTACGATGTTACGGGCAATGGTAAACAAGAAATACTTTACAGTATCCGGACGAAGCATTTGTTTATAATCCAATAAACGTACAAATACATCTTGAGCCAAATCTTCTGCCTCACAACGATGAGTGATGCGATAGGTTATGTAATTGAGAATTATCTGGTGATACTCTTTATAAGAGCAAGTTATGATATCATCAAAAGTATTAGCCATCATTGTTATTTTAAAGTTCTCTATAATATTGAATAAAGGCAGCAAGAGGAATTCCCATTGTCGGATAATTAGGATATGGATGGGGATTTCCGGTCTGTATTCCGTCACGATTCCGGTTGTACCCTTTTTCATTATCAATGGTAATGCCTATGTCAACGACATAGTATCCTTCACTTTCCCTACCATCAAATGTATCAATGATATTTTTTCGCAGTTGCCACATGGATGCATTCTGCCGTAACGTAAAATCTCCTCTGATATTGTTGAGCGAACCACAGGTTGTACACGGGATCAGAATTATAAATTTACCATCGGGCACAGCTTTGTAATATGACTCTTTCATCTCGGCAATCTTTTTATTCCATTCCCGATAATCGGCCGTCAAACTGTCGCGATAATCATTGAGCCCCAACATCTGTGCAAAGAACTTAGGTGCATCAAGATTCCACATATCCAGATATTTTCTATAATTGAAAGCCCATTTTCTCTCATCAACCTCAACATTCTTCCACTTCTTTCCTGTATAAACCATGTAGCTTCCACGTGCATTATCATACATTAAATCGTTTTTCTTCGGAGCTGCCAAATAACCTGTCTCCTTATCGAATTTAGTTATGCATTGATCGTATCTCCCACAGTTATAGACTATTTCAGTATCTGTCAGTTCACCATTAATCACCTTATAACAGTTTTTCCAAAACTCACAACTCCCCCAATATCTATATTCACCCACAGGTTGCATATATCCATGATATGATGTCATCTCTCCTTTAGGAATCTCGAAGTATTTCTTCACTGTCCATCCACCCCGCCCTTCATCATATTGTCCTTCTTCATTCTTTATATTCCTTAGTCCGACCAGTTTTATACCGGGAATATAATTCTTCGACAGCAACGCGTCCCTGAAAAAAGCTCCGTTGACAAAACTGTCCCCCAGTATCTGAACAGTAACTTCCTGAGTTCCTATTCCTTTTTTCCCTACGCATATAGAAATTGCTTTTTCTTTTATTATTTCAAACTCATCCGAATTGACCAATTCGATTTTCATATTCGATCCATCCACAGGAGTATCGACAGAAGCTACACGATTCAGTTTTCTCGAATAAACACAGTCACCCGAAAATCTCACAAAGTCATTGTAAGGTCTCCATCTTTTAATTAGTGCTTCGACAAAAACATCATTCCTTATATCCGAAAGCATATACAGTTTGCCCGGAATACAAATGTCATTTTTAAAGTTACTTTTCTGTCCCCAAAGCGGATGAAGTGAAAAAAGAAATAGTGGTAATACAATAAATGTTCTTTTAGATAGAATATTCTTCATGGTTCCATCATTTTGCAGTTCATAGTTATTTTTAATCACACTGCAAAAATAGACGAATCCAATCGACACCATTGAGATAATTTGTCCCGATTATTAGGTTAGTTTGTCTCATTATACCCTTTTTAGGGCATTTTCAGTATATAAATGGGAATGGAGAGACTTTTTATTTAGTCTCTCCACTACCATTCGAACGATATTGCGTCGGAGTGAATCCGAACTCTTCTTTAAAGTATTTATTGAAATATTTAATGGAATTGAATCCGACCCTGTCCGAAATCTCCGAAATATTATATGAACTGCCCCGAAGCAACTGGGCAGCTCGTTTCAATCGGACAGAACGAATAAAATCATTCGGTGTCAATCCTGTAATGGACTCAAATTTACGATATAGCTGACTACGACTCATCCCCAAGTCATCACACAAGTTATTAACCGAGAACTCCGGATTTTCCATATTCTCTTCCACCAACCGTAAGGCTTTCTCCACAAATTCTTCATCTAAAGAAGTAATAGTGATATTCTGAGGAGAGATTTCTATTTCTTTATGAAATATTTCCTTACGCTTTTCCTGCTGTTCTAAAAGCATATTAATACGCGTCAGTAATATGTCATAATTGAAAGGTTTCGATATATAAGAATCAGCACCAGCTTTATAACTTTCTATCCGAGCTTCGTCTGAAATACGTGCCGTGAGCAAGATAATCGGGATATGTGAGGTCTGAATATTGTTTTTAATCCGGACACACATTTCCAGACCATCCACTTTCGGCATCATCATATCGGATATTATCAGGTCCGGCGACTTATGTATGGCAACTTCTTCGCCTTCGGCTCCGTCTCCAGCCTCCAGAATATTAAATTGACCTATCAATTGTTCCACCAAAAAACGACGGAATTCTACATTGTCTTCCACTATCAAAATAGTTTTCCTGTCCGAATATACCACCTTTTCTTCCACATCGGGAGACATAGCCGGAACTTTGGATTCACTGTCGTCTCCTTTCAAGTCGGATGGAATATATATCAAAAATGTTGTTCCTACTCCTATTTTGCTATGCACTTCTATCTTTCCGTTATGCAAAGAGACATATTCTTTGACCATATGCAAACCAATACCGGAACCTGTCACACCAGGAATTGGCTCCGACTGATAAAAGCGGTCAAATATCACATTCAAGTCTTTTTCACTGATTCCACATCCTGTATCGGATATTTCGATTCTTACGAATATCTTTTCATCTTTTTTCTCCGTCGCTACAATCGTTGAGATAAGCCCTCCATCAGGAGTGAATTTAAATGCATTGGAATAAATATTATTCAGAATCCGTTGCATTTTCGTATCATCAAACCAGATATTCATGCCAGGACATTCACTCTCTATCGAAAACTTTATAGATCGATTTGTCGCCAGTTCTTTAAACCCTGAACCAATGTACCGCACAAACTCTACGATGTCAGCCTGATGTAATTTCAGACTTTCACCTCCCATCTCCAGTTTCCGAAAATCAAGCAGTTGATTAATCAACTCCAACAAATTACCGGCATGGTTATAGATTGACTTCAATTTGTCCTTCATTGGATTCTCCGCTTGTTGAATAAGGATACCTAAAGGCGTCATTATCAAAGTAAGCGGAGTACGGAATTCGTGACTGATATTGGTGAAAAAGCGGAACTTCATCTGATTAAGCTCTTCTTTCTGCTGTTCACGTTTCAATGCCTCTTGTTCGAACTGCTTTTTAAGTTTTTTCTTCCTATAAGCTTTTAAAAACAAATAGATGACTCCACCTGCAATCAATATGTAAAATATGTAAGCAGGAACAGTTGCCCAAAAAGGCGGAGAAACGACAATAGTCATTTCTGCGGCCTGTTCTCCCCAACTTCTGTCATTATTGGCTGTGTATACCACTAATTTATATTTCCCCGGATGTAAACCGGTATAGGTAGCCACTCCCAGACCATTGGTCTTTATTTCATTCCAGTCCGGATCAAAATTCTCGAGTTTATACCTATAGTAGGTTTGCAAAGTATTCACATAGTTAAGCCCGGCAAATTCGAAAGTAACAAAGTTCTCATTATACTTCAAATGAATCTCACGAGTATTATTTATCGGATATTCAAGAATAACACGCCCTTTATATTCTGTGTGTTCCTTAACAGGAGAATTGAACAGACGGAATGCAGTGAATATAGGTTTATTGTGGACATGATTATAATAAATCTTTTGAGGTTGAAACGAATTAATGCCATGATGACCGCCAAAATACAGTTCTCCATCACGGGTTTTTAACGATGAATTCTCATAGAACTTTCCTCCCTGCAATCCGTCTTCTGAACTGAAGTTGACTATGAGAAAATCATATCCTTCAGAAGTCTCTTTTAATTCAATTCGTGAGATACCACTTACCGTTGATACCCAATAAATACCGCTATCATCCTCAATGATTGACGATATAGAATTGTTAGCCAATCCGGTCTCTGTAGTTATCGTATGAGCTTTCTTCTTTTGTTCGTCCCATACACGAATTCCAATATCCGTCCCAAACCATTCTAGCGAATGGCTATCTTTGTACACACAATTATAGCTTACCTGAGGCCCCATAAATTTAGGATTATCCGGATCGTCTATTTCAGGAACAAAGATTTTATCTTTATGAGTATCATAGTAGTAAATACCATTTTCCCCAAACACCGCAAAAGTAGAATTGCTGACAGGATAAAAACCATAATCGCGTTTATGAAAGCTAATCTTCGGATGTTTATCCCGCAACAATCGTATTTTTCCCGTTGAGGTGTCTAGCTCACCTACTCCTTCATTACTGACACTGACCCAGTAACGCCCATCCGGATCTTCATAAACTGCTCGGGAGATATTCTGCTCCGGGAATAACTCTGTATTAACTAATTGTTTATTGTAATATCTCACATTTTTTCCATCTATGCAGCAAAATCCATTCAAATACGTTCCAACCCACAATCTCTTTTTACTGTCTCTATAAAGAGTCAGACAAAGATCACCGGACAGAATATCTTTGAATGCCCTGCTGACTTCTCCCGTAGAAGGAGAGTAACGCATCAATCCGTATGCAGTAGTACCAATGAGTATCGTTCCGTCTTCGTCTTCCAACAAACAACGCACCGATTCGTTGGTAATCATTGTTTTATTCTGAACAGTCTGAATTAGCTTGAACTTATACATACTCGGATTATAGTAACAGATCCCTTGCCACAAAGTGCCTACCCAAATTCCGCCATTATTATCGGCAAAGATGCACTGTATGTCATTACTTAACACACTGCCGTCACCTAATTTCAATCCGGGCATTGTTTCAATTCTATGTGTAGAGTTTTCAATTTTCCGCAATCCAGACCACGAAGAACCGACCCATGCGTTTCCTTGCTTGTCCAAATCCATACAGGTAAAGAAGTTGGACATACCTTTAATGGTGCTTATCTCTTGCCAACCTTTATCAGTTTTATCACGATAGCAAACAGCCTGATTATACATCAGCCATAGATTCCCATCGGAGGTAGATTGTATTTTTAACCGGTCTGTAGCTTCAGAGATACGTCCTACAAAAAAAGTATCCTGACCGGTGTAATCTCGCAAGGTTTTGTCCCAACGACGAATCAGCCCGCTCGAATATACGATATAATAAGTATTCTTATATTGAGCTAACTCGTACGGAATACCGTGCCGATATGTAAAGTCACTGTTCCCCTTTTCGATTATCTGTAATTCTCCTGCGGATATATCAAAAAAATAGAATGTATTATCTTCGGTAAGAAACCAATAGTTCTTGCTCTCATCAATAAACAAATTCTTCAATTTTCCACTTACTCCCATCCGGCGTAATTCGGAATCAATATCATAAATAAACTGATTGGTATTCAAATCGAATAATAACAAATATCCCGGAGATTTCATCCATATCCGTCCGTAAGCATCGTGATAATCTTTAAATATTTGATTCCGGTTGAAATCCCATTTATAGATTTTCCGCCTATCGTGATAAAAATGTTCGAATGTAGCACCATTGTAGATGTTTAAAATAGAAGCTGTTCGAATGACCATACGACCATCCGGTGCCATTGTAAAATATCGTATTTGATTATCCGACATCCCATCAACCACATCCCAATGCCGAAACATATATTGTGAGTATACCTTAAAAATGCTTAGCAGGAGAACGAGTGTGATAATGCTTGTACGCTTTGTATTTTTCATAAGCCAGCCTAATTTGCCAGACAAAAATAGAGATTAAACATCAATACAACAAGGGTATACATTATAATTTTCGAAAAAACACAAATGATTAAGCGAGATAGACGTTTCATTCGTATTTCATTTAAATAAGGAACCAATTTATGCAAAATGTAATATGAAACGAATTCTTTTATGTCTTTCAGCAGCTTTATATTTACTTTTTATCCATGCAGAAAAAATAAAGCATCCAGCCTTACTTTATACCCCTCAACGAATTGAGCAGGCAAAAATAAGTGTCAGACAGGATACACGAATGTCTGAAGCTTGGAATTCAATCAGGAAAACTGCCGATAACCTATTGCAGAAAACTCAATTGAATAAGATAGACTATTTAGCACTCTCATTTCTAATGACGGATGAAAAGAAGTATGCTGATAAAATAAAAGAGATTTTGCTGGATGTCACTGAGGACGAAACTTGGGGCAATCAAGAAATGATGGCTCGTACCCCAGCCTGGAACGCCGACCTTGAGATTGCACATAAAGCTTTTTATGCAGCAATAGCTTATGACGCCATCTATCAAGAACTTTCTCAATCTGAAAGAAGAAAAATAGCTCACGGATTAAAACGTCTGGCAATGGACCCGCTATTAGGTGACTGGATCTTGGAGCCAACACGTATTCATTCACTAAACTCAATGGGGCACAACTGGTGGACTTCTTGTACGTGTATGGGTGGTCTACTTGCACTAAGCTTACAGAATGAATTGGAAGAAGCAAGAGATGCTGTAAAGATTATCAACGAAGTCCTTCCCGAATGGTTTGAGTTTGCAGGAGATGTGCTTCATCAAAAGCCAAAGACCTTTGATGAGGCCGGTGGAATGTATGAATGTCTGAACTATGCAAACTACGGGATTCAAGAGGCTTTATTATTCCGCTTAGCTTGGATGAATACTCACAAGGAAGATAAAGCAATAGAGATACCCCAACTGGAGAAGTTATCAGATTTTTTTGTACATATCTGTTATCCACGTACAGGTATGCTTTATAATATAAACTTCGGGGACAGTCATAAAAACACGGCTGCCGAAAGTAGTCTGATGTTATTATATGCAATGGGGATTCAAAATGATGATATGCTTTGGTATATGAATCAGATAGAGCAAGGGCAACACCGTGATGGATATTTTATCGACCGCCCGATAGGATTTCTCTATACTCCCGATTTGAGTAAAGCACCCAAGGTTCCTAAACTAAAGAAATCACAATTATTCAAAGACTTCGGTTGGGCAACCATGCGCAACTCTTGGGAGAAAGATGCCACAATGTTAGCCGTCAAGTCCGGATATACCTGGAATCATTCTCATGCCGATGCCAATTCATTCATAGTCTTTCATAAAGGAGAGGATATTATCAAAGATGGAGGACGATGTTGGTATGCGAATCCCGAATACCGCAACTACTTCTTTCAAAGCGAGGCACATAATGTCGTATTATTCAATGGCAAAGGGCAAAGACGAGAACAGCAATATTATGGTTCTACCTTAAGAGGATATCTGCATTATCTGTTGGATGCCGGAAATATAAAATATGTGTTGGCAAATGGTACAGGTCCTTATTCGGACCAGTTTAGCCGCAACTTCCGTCACTTTTTGTGGCTAGACAACGTCATCTATATCATTGATGATTTAAAAACCTATGAAACCGGTCATTTTGAATGGTTGTGGCATCCGGGAGGAATAACTGAGAAAAAAGGGACAGATCTAAACATTACAAATGGAAATTCTTCAGTAATAGTCCGTCCATTATATCCTCGCACGTTGGCACGATCTAATTTTGTGCATGATTATCCGGACGATTTGTATTGGGAAGTAATAGAAGTACCGACTGAAGATTTGAAAAGTAAAGATAGTTATTATTCTTTTCACTTGCCTGACGAAGTCAATAGAATGAAAGGTGTGACTGCTATTATTTTAAAAGAGACTCCCGATGAAAAAGAGCTTCCTGAGATTGAGAAACGTGAAGGTAAAAACTGGATTGGTTTACGCATCCGCAATAAGGGTAAGATTACAGATATTTATATTAATCAGTTAGCAGACGGACGATTAATGCATAGCAATTCATGGATTGAAGCCGATGGCTGGTCTACAGATGCTTATATGTTTATAGTTACATATCCGGAAAAGAGCGCTCCGGCAGATGCTAAAGAGTATTTTATTGGTTATGGCAGTTCATTAAAAAGAGGAACTACCTCTTATTTCTCCTCGCTGGCAAAACTATTTATTATTCAGAAAGAAGAAAATAGACGCATGCAGCTATGGATTGATGGCTCCACCAAAGTCAAAGCCTATATCAGAAGTTTACAATGCCCGGTATCTGTGTCTGTTAATGGGGAAAGTATTCCCATAGTCTATGATCATTCAAATCTAAAAATCGAATTATAAAGCGCGAACCAAGTGGAGTGAAATGATAGCATCGAGACTATATTTCATTATCAGCCTATTATCAGAGGTTATTATCAAGAGAGCATTGATATTCATTTATTTGAATGTTATACTAACTGTTTGACAATAAAAATAGGTGCAAGCTACAAATACATTCAGTCAAAGATGGCATCTCCTATTTTATAGCTACTTTCGTCTGTAATCTTATGTCATCGGAAGCAGCACCAATCATTATCTGAAAAGTTCCCGGCTCCACAATCCTCTTTAAATTCCGATCGACAAGCGAGAAATCCTCTTCGGACAAAATAAACTTCACTTCCCGTTCTTCACCACGCTTCAAAAACATTTAGATGGAAAAGATATAAACAGGATAAATAGTAACTTCTTCATAAAACAAACATAAATAAAAGAAACCTGCTTACCAAAAGAATATTATCTTTTCAGTAAGCAGGCTTTCACTCATATTCAAAAATGCAAAGAGCAAAAACTCTCACAAATTTGTGTGTTCCATTAATTGATAGCTATCGGAGCATCCAACGTCTTAATAGTAATTCCATTTGTAGTACCGTTTATACGCCCTGTGGCATCTTTGATAACTCCACCTTCCTGAGTCTCTGATCCGTCTAGTTTATAATAAAGTGCCAAGCCTTCTGAAGCAGGGTCAACACCCAGCATATTCTGCTTAAGTTGATTTTCCGTACGGGCTACACTCCAAACACGGACTTCACTCATTTTACCATGGAATGGACGTTCACCCCATTTAAAACCATAGATTCTACCAATATAAAAACCCATGTCCGAATTCGGATCAAAACCGTCAATACCCCAATCTGAACCAGCCCATTTCTCACCATTTACATAAATACCTGTTTTTCCTGTCGGTTGATCATAAGTCAACGCTACATGATACCAACGATTTGTTAACAACGGTTTCGTTACACGGTAGTTCTGTCTTCCGGCCACTTCCAAATAATCTTTAGGAGTAATTCCTCCTCCTGCATCACCGATACGGAGAATCATCACACCTTCGGTTCCCATAATCGTATTATTATCGAGGAAATAATCCACATTAATCAATGCTTCGTAAGTGAATGACGAGAAGAAAGTACCGACAGGGAACTTCACAGAAATATAGTGATTACTGAAATTACCAGCTTTGGTAATTTTCAACGGTTTGGAGAAAAAGAAATATGCAATGTTTGTTCCGGAAAGAGTCGACACCGAAGACGAATGCACCCGCATAGGCAAAACATATGAGTTCCCGGCTTTCAAGGCTTCTAACCCGGAAAGTTCGACTTCTACATTATCCGCATACAATTTTCCACTCGAAATAGAAGATGTCGTACTGCTTAGCTTTACCTGCGAAACATCAAGCATCTCATAATTTGTGCCATACTTTGCATTGTATTCGTCTACTACACTTGGTTCGGCTACACTATATGATACGTCTACCTGAGAGGAAGTTGCTGACGAGAGTCTTGAAACCAGATCAAATGTCATTACATCCATTTCATCTTCCACCGAGAAATTATATTCCTTGCTTTCGAAATAAACCTTAGGCTCCAGCAGGTCATTCATGCTGTCGTTGCAAGCGCCCAACAATAACGCCATACTACCTACCATCAAATAATAGAATATATGTTTATTCATCATCTTTTTACTGTTTTAGAATTTTATAAGTCCACTTATTTCTGCGGTTTATTTTCCGCTTCGTTTTGTTTCGCTTTCCATTCATTGAAAACCCGCTGATTGATTTGAATAGCCTGACGCATCCATTTATAATTTGGCGTATTGTCATAATCATTATCGAAGCGATAAGCTCCTACTCCACCTTTATAACCTTCTTGCGGCATAGCAGCAGCCTGCTTCAGCAATTGACCTCCATTAGTGGCATACTTTTCAAAGTTCTCTGTGCAGATTATTTTTTTAGGATCAACGCCATAACCATCAAAACCGGGATTGGAACTACCATAACTTTGTATAATCCAATAATCGACATACTCATCCAATTCATGGGTAAGCCCATAAATATTTCCATCAATACAGATCATTTTATGTCCTTTACCTTCCGGATCGCTTTTCGGACCAATGTAATTGTTCATCTCTTTAACCAAATGAATCAAATGCTTATTCTGACTCAATGTGCCATCCATATCAAACACACCACTACCGATTTCCCAGTCTACATCATAACCGTCCCATTCGTTTGCATACAAAGAATCACACAGAGCTTTGGCAAACTTCGCCAGACATGCATAATGGTTTTCACTTTCAAACTGACCTTCAAATCCCCAATATTTCCAACGGGCTTGTTTCTTCGCCGTTTCCAATTGAGCCGCCGACCAGCCTTCTTCCTCCGCTTGTTTTTCCACTTCGAGGTATACCGAATTTGGTGTCGCGCCCTTACCAAGATAAGAAAGCAGACTTACCTGCAACAGTTTCGTTCCTTTCACCTTTTGCACAAACTCTTTATCTGCCTTCTGCTCCGGAGTGATTTCATAACGTCCTGGAGCGCCACTCCACATAGAAACAAAATCCATACTATCGGGCATAGCAGAGAGATATCCTCTTCGATAAGCTCCAGCAGGCGCCCAATTGGAATACCATCCGAAAGCTACGGGACGATTGTAATTCCAAGCAGTCGCCTTATAGGCGCGCAGATTGGCATAATATGCCTCACTCTCCGCATTGTTCATTGTGGCATACCCGCCTATATGGTCTATCTCAATATTCTCCACATCCATGCAAGAAGTTACCATCATGCCTGTCAATGGAATAATATATAACAATTTTCTTAATGATTTCATATTCTTCATCTGTATTAAAATGATACATGTAGGTTATCTCTTACAATCCCACCACAAACGGGTAGAAGACTTATCTTCGCCACCTGCACCGTTATTGAACAACTTCAAGGCTGCTTCATAAATAGCCTTTCCCTCGTTAGTCTGAGAAAAACTGGTGGGATAAATCATACGGCGAATACCGCCCTCAAGAGTTGCGCCTTGCACTGCTCCTTTCAAAGTCTTAATGACATTCAACTTCGGATAACCGGTTCTTCTCCATTCCGTCCACGCTTCCTGTCCGTTAGGAAACAAAGCAATCCACTTCTGAATCATAATTTTTTCCAACTTCTGCTCAGTTGTCCCTTCAAACTTGACAGTAGTCTCACACGGAGCAGAAAGTGTTTGCCCATACTGATAATGGGAAAGAACATATGCCCGAGGTGACAAATTGGAATTCATATAATCGTCTACAGGTTCGGTCACACCATTCTCCTGAAAAGACATATCAATGCCCTGTTTATACCATGAATCCGCACTGCCGAAACCTTCCCACACTAAAGCTGCTTCCGCACGCAAAAAATAAACTTCCGATGCACGCAGCCAATATGTAGGAGTTCCACTTTGAATATTGGGCTTTGAGCAAGATTTATAGATATCATTCTGCGCATTGGCATGCCCTGCCGGCACCGCTTGATATGTTTTTCCGTTGAAAGCCTCAACACCATAAGAGGCATTACCATCCATCGGCAAAAAATAAACGTTCAAACGCGGGTCTTCATATCCCATCAGATAAGAAAAGATAGAAGAACCCATACGAGCTTCATTATAGTTGCCTGCCAGCCATTCAATGTTGTTGCGAAAAGTCATACCTGCTCCTTGACTCATTTGAGCCGCATCATCCTTAGCCGTCATCACGCCGATAGAATGATTTACTGCTTGAGTAGCAAACTTTTTCGCCAGTTCCGCATCAGCGAAGCGGACACGCATAGCCAAACGAAGCATCAGCGAATTGCCGTATTTCACCCATTTGGTAGCATCTCCGGCATATACCGCATCATAAGCGCCCATTACATTCACCCCATTTTCCGCCTTTTCTGTTAATTCTTCAATGGCTGCGGTCAATTCTTCAAACATCGCCGTATACACCTCTTTCTCCGAATCGAACGGAATGTTCATTGTAGCGTCCGCCGCATGAGAATAAGGCATCGGACCGAAACTTTCAAGTGTCTTGTGCCAAGCGGAAATCTTCAGAATTTGAGCCAAAGCAAAGACTTCGGGCGTACCATTTTTCTCGGACGCTATTTTCAATTTCTTCCAAGGATCAAGAGCATTGGTATAAGACTGTGTATAGGTCGCTTTTATCCAATTGTCCAACAAATAATAAGTAGTATTGTTACTACCTGCGTTCCAACCGTTACTGTTGTTCTCGCCAAAAAATCCACTCCAATTATCGGCCGATAGATGATAAGCTATTTGATACTCATTGATAACATCTGTATCATCAGCCTGTGTGCCTACGGGAATCACTGTCCGTTGCATAGCTGTAATCAGCCCTCCGACTTCAAAACCATCCATCGCACCTTCTCCGTCGCTCATCTCAAATTGGTTGGTATTGATTTCTTCAAAATTGCATGAGGCAAATAGCGTCATTGCGCATATCACCGCTAATAGTTTAAAATGATTCATTTTTCTCATAATAAAGAAGGTGTATTATAATTTAAATTTAATACCGAAGCCAAAGCTACGAACACTCGGTTGCATAAAATAATCATTACCTTGTCCGTAAGTACTAGTGGAAGGAGTCAGTTCCGGATCGAACGGAGCTTCGCAATACAACATCCAAGGATTGTTGGCTATAAACGAAACTGTAACATCTTTCAACACGTTACCAAACCACTTATTAGGCATAGTATAGCTAAAGGTAAGTTCTTGCAAACGAATATTGGTGGCACTGTATACATAGTAACCGGAAGTTTCATAATTTCCCGTACCTGTCATCTGATAATAAGACTTCGCATCTACCAGACCTTGTCCCTTCAACAATACGCCTCCCGCTTCACGAGCCTCAGCCGAACGTTTGGATACACCGAAACGATCAAGCAATGCCTCTGTAGAAGAGGTCACCACGCCTCCAAAACGTCCGTTGATCTGGAATCCGAGCCCAAAGCCTTTGTATGTCAACATATTACTCCATCCCATATTGAAATCAGGAGAAGTTTTTCCCAAATAAACGGGTTCCCCCTTTTCCATTCCAAAGGTTCCGTCGCTCTTTACCTCAACATATCCCAAGTGGTCTTTCTTCAAGAAGGTGTTGGCATAAATATCGTGGATACTTCCGCCTTCTTTCAAGATGACACGACCACCATCCTTCAAAACCTCCGGAATATTAATCGGTTCATCCATCAAATCCGTATGATAGTTTTCAACCATCTCCTTAATCTCGTTTATATTACGAGAGAATGTCAATGTTGAAGAGATTCCTAATCCGAACTTAAACTGATCGGAATAGCTTAATGAAGCCTCCCAACCACGATTTTCCACATTACCGGCCTGCAAATAAATCTGCTTGTATCCGGTAAATTCCGGAAGATCACCCAAGAAAGTCTGATTGTATGTATTAGAATGATAGTAGGTTACCTCCGCACTTAATTTATTCCACAACTTCAGACTTAATCCAAATTCGTATGACTTTGTACGTTCTGCCTTGAAATCAGTAAACGGATAGATACCGGTAGGATCTAATGCACCACCCACAATAGGGGTAGTTACCGTACCCGGAGTCAGTCCCGAACGGGATACAGGCGCACCGACTTCCGTATACGAACCGCGAACTTTCAGGTAAGAGATAAATTCGGGCAATTTGACCATCTCGGAAATAATCCCGGACAGACCGATTGAGGGATAGAAGAAAGATTCTTCATCGGTATTCACCAAACGTGAATTCCAGTCATTACGTCCGGTCAGCGTCAAATAAAGCATACTCTTCCAACCAAGTTCCAAATTGGCAAAAACAGCATGATTACGTACACGACTATCACCACCCTTTTCTGAGATACGACCATTAGCCGGATCGATATTAGAAGCCGCAAATTTATTGGGCACTCCCAATAATGTCCCTTTGTATCCTCTCTCCAATGCCCAATAGTTAGAATAGTTCCAACCCGCATTGGCAGAAATACTGAAATCAGCTATATGTTTGTTTACGTTCAACATAAAGTCGGCATATTCCTGACGGTCTTCATAGTTATTGTATCCATACAGTCCTTTCTTTCCTTCCGCAAATTTATCGTCGGATGAAGCGTAAATCTTGCGTTCAAACAATACATGTGTGTCATCCATTCTGAAACGGGCTGTCGCATTCAACCAATCGGTAATATTATAAGTCAACCCTACGTTGAACATATAACGACTCTTTTCATTCGTAGCTACATTGCGATAAGCAGTCCAGTAAGGGTTCTGTGAAGCATATACCGGATCTGCCACCGGCCAATACTGAACCGGAAGTTGGCGACTTTCATCGAAATGTTCGAATGACTTAATTCCATCAAAGTCTTCACCACGAGGGAACAAATAGGCGGCCATCACCGGATTCCAATATTGTCCTTGCGATACCATATTCTTGTCTTTCTGTTTCACATACGACGCACCTAAATCGAGTTGTAATTTATCATTAAGGAAAGTTGCCGTATTACGGATTGTGAAATTCAAACGTTCATATTCATTATTAGGCACAATACCTTTGGAATTGGTAGAAGAAACAGAAGCAAAAGTCTGATTCGATTTCGTACCGGTGGTCAACGTAACCGAATTAATAAAGTTTGTTCCGGTATTAAAGAAATCCTTCTTAGGATCATAACTTGTAGGAGTCAACAGTTTCTCACCCCAGCTTTCATACATATCTTTTTTGTTACCATACGTATTTTGAAACTCAGGAGTCATATAAGCTTTGCTGAACTCTGAAGAAGAAGAGAACTGCACTGAAAGTTTTCCTTCTTTTCCTTTTTTAGTGGTAATCAAAATTACACCGTTAGCGGCACTACTACCATACAACGCAGCAGCCGAAGGACCACTCAAAACAGAAAGACTTTCAATATCTTCGGGATTGAAGTCGGCGATTCCTTCTGTTCCGGCCTTACCTTCACCCATAATACCACTGTCGGTATTTCCCATATTGGTATTGAACAAAGGAATACCGTCCACCACATACAAAGCATTGTTATCACCTTCGATAGATTTTGCACCACGCATTACAACACGTGTCGCACCACCAACTCCACTAGCACTTTTGTTAATACTCACTCCGGCTATCTTACCGTTCAGCGAGTTTACGAAGTTAGCATCTTTTACCGTAGTCAGTGCATCTCCCTTGACTTGTTGTACATTGTAAGACAACGCCTTTTCTGCACGTTTGATACCCAATGCCGTTACAACAACTTCATCGAGCACTTCTGTATCCTGCTTCATTACAACCGGATAGAAATCTTTCTTGGAAACAGGAATTATCTGTGCAGCATATCCGATATAAGATACTTTGAGAATAGATTTCTCTGCCGCCTTGATCGTAAAGTTACCATCGAAATCGGTAATCGTACCTGTAGAACTACCATCCACAGATATATTTACTCCAATCAACGGTTCACCGCTTTCATCAGTAACCTTTCCTTTGATATTTTTAAGGGTTTGTGCAACTACAGGCTTCTTTTCAGCTATTATGATGTAGTTACCTTGAATCTGGAATGAAAAGCCCGTCCCTTTTAAGATGGTATCAAGTGCGGTTTCGAGGGATGCGTTCCGCAAGTTTAACTGGGCTATTACTTTTCCTTTTAATTCGGAATCACTATAATTTATAGACTTTTTAGACTGTTTTTCCACAGTTTTTAAGGCATCAATGACAGTGATGTTCTTTTGCTGGATAGTTATTTTACTATCATTTTGAGCCAAAGCGAAAGTCTGTATAAGAATAAGACTTAAAAAAGTGAGAAAGACCCGCTTATGAGCTATTTTTTCTGCTATTTTTTCGTAGATTTGTAGCATCTTTAGTATTAGTTAATTGGTTATTATTCTAGGATCATTCAGAATAGCGTCAATATTACGCTAATATTAAAAGAGATTGATTTCATATCCGGGAGGAACGGCCATTCCTTCCGGGTATTTTTTTGCATTACGTATTAAATTTAAAAGGTTCTACAATATATTTATTCTTTACTAGTTACATAGCACTTATTTCCCTTGATAACATAGTTTACATTTCCTACAACTTGCGATATAATCTTCATAACTTCCTCCAGATTCGCCTGTTTGGAGAAGCGGAAACTATATGTATTCTTTTTCAAGCTATGAAGGCTATATACAAAAGCATAAGGAAATTTGCGTTCAAGACTTGTAAAAATATCCTCCAGATACATATTACTAAAAACCAATTCCCCACGTTGCCATGCTGTCACATCATCTATCTCAGGCATCCGCAGATTGTGCGCTTTCGTATGTTTGTCATATACCAACTGTTCATTAGGCTTTAAAATAATATTGGACAGCAAGTTATTGAATTCAACTTTCACACTACCTTCCAGCAAAGTAGCCATCAGTTCGCTATTTTCCGGATAAGCATTTACATTAAATTCAGTACCTAAAGCAGTAACTTGATAATCATTGGCCTTTACAATGAAAGGATGCTTCTTATCCGGTTTCACTTTAAAGTTGGCCTCACCAATCAAATATACGCTTCTAGTCTCTCCTGTAAATTTTTCCGGATATAGTAGTATACTCTTCGAATTCAGCATGACATTTGTACCATCCGGTAATGTAAGTTCACGAATTTCCGCTGTCGGTATATAGCATTCAACTAAATCTTTTTCCGGCCGTTCCTTTTCCAACATCAAATAAATAGAAACGGATGAGACTGCTAACAAGAAAATAGCTGCAGCTCTCCATATAAGTAACTGGTAATTTCTACGTGAAGTGATAGACTGCATTCCCAGATTCTGCCGCATTCGTTGTATTGATTGTTGCATGCCATCAGGCACTTTCTGCTCTCCTGCTTGTTTCCAAAGCTCACGAAGAGCCTCACTCTTTTCATCAACATGCTCCTCATCAGCCAACCACTGTTGCACTTTCTTCTGTGTTCCGGCTGAATAGCTATTATGGCCGAATAATTCTACGAGTTGTTGAATATAATTTTTCATGAATCTTTTTCTTTCTTTTTTGGGCTTTATACACTAAATACAACTACTACATACATACTACTTAAAAATATTAGAGAAAAAAATAAAAAAGAGGAGTACCTTCTTTAATTCGATCAATGCCAAATAAACCTGATGCTCTATTGTTCGGATAGAAACATCGAGTTTATCAGCTATTTCTTTATGACTTAATCCCCTGAAACGACTTAGTTCGAATATCAACCGACGACGCTTCGGCATCTTCTCCAGTGTCAACTGAATAATTAAGAGCATCTCCTTATAATACACACTATTCAATATCTCTTCCTTTTCTGTCAATTCATAAAGAAAAGTTTTTTCTATAACCTCCGTCTGATATTCTTGCTCTACCTGTTGATGTTTAAAGATGTTCAGAACTATATTTCTAGTCATTATGAAAATGTAATTATCTAGTTCTTTATCATTATCCAGCCATAACTCCGGCTGCATCCAAAGCTTACAGAAAACATCTTGAGCCACATCTTCTGCATCACTTTCAGATTTAAGCAGCATTTGAGCAAAGTTCTTTACTTTCGGAAAATTCACAGTAAAAAACCTCTGAAACTTTAATTCAATCTGCTTGTCGTTATTTTCCATCTCTCTAGTATTTTTCAGCGTTAACGGTTAAATTAAATGTACCATGTATAAGGTTAAAGAAGCGGTAATATAATAATTCATTATAAACTTATAATCTGAAAGCAAAATAAAAGATTAATAACAGAATAAAAAAATATTATTACTGTTTTTTGATTTTTTTTCAAGTAGCCATTACTACAAAGCTCCCTCAAACAAAACAAATGTATATTACACACCCATAAAAATAAAAAAGGCTTCATGAATCAATGATTCATAAAGCCTATAAAGAATACTCGTACTCGAAGCGGGACTTGAACCCGCACAGCCGCAATGGCCAAAGGATTTTAAGTCCTTCTTGCCGGTGACTTCGCCGGTCGAATACGATTGTAATATATCTCTAATAATCAACACATTACAATAAAAGCTTTATAAATCTCTCCTACACTAACTATACTCCGGTTTACATATTGGTTTACATCAACTATGTAGAACAAGATTAGTTATCCAATAAATTAATAATCTCCTTTGTAGGATTTACCCACGCTGCAAAGGTAGTGAATTATACTTATAATGCAACTATTCAACCTTTCATAGATAGGGGTATTATATAAATATATTCTGCAATAAAAGGTAGTATTGATTATGGCTATATAAGAAACATTCAACTTTCAAATAGAATACAACTAGATTATTGACCAGACAGCTTCTTATTTTAAACCTAGTGATTGCCTTGTAGATTTCGAATATTCTGTTTCCTTTACAAGCCAACATATCAAATATCCAATATCATCAACCTTTGCATAAGCTGCAATATGGGTCTTCGAGTTTATTATTTCATTCCAATATTCTAAAATAAATAGTGAGTATAATGCCATGTATTGGAATTTAAATTCAAGAGAATTATCTAGAAGAAGTACTGCTGTTGAAACAATCCTAAAGGGGTATGGCACAGCATTTCGTACTTCATAACCCTTTAATAATTCTTTAGTACTCTCAAACTCCCTAACTTGGGTACGTAAAGCATAATATCGTTCTTCACATAGTCCAACTTCTTTGATAAAATACAATTTACAGCGTCTCAACATTTCGCCTAAAGTAGTAAAGGGGAACGGGAAGATTCCACTAGGTCTTATATTAACTTTCATCGTAGCCCCTCTAGACAACAAATAATCAACAATGTTGTCATGACGATAATTATAGGCAATTTGTATAGGAGACATATTGGCTAACTCTCCCGTACTATATTTCCAAATATACATCTTCTCATCATCTGTTCTCTTCTCTCTTGGTTTAATGTACAAATCATCAGAAGGTTCTTTCACTCTAATCCTTGTCTTGTTAAAATATACGTCTCTATCTGATAGGTTTCTCTCCACACAGAAATTAATATCTGCACCATTATCGAGTAATATTTTAACAGATTCTAAATTACCTATTTTAACAGCCTCTATCAATGGAGTTGTGCTTTCATAACACCTTCTATCGCTATTGTACCTCCTTAAACTAGAATTGGGGTCAGCACCTTTATCTAATAAGAATTGTAACACATCATACAGTCGATTCTCTATAGTAAAGAGCAAACTCTTCGCATTATTTATAAATGACCTATCTACTTCAAACATTATAGCCCAATCCCTATTGGGTTCATCAGCTCTTGCAATCTTAGCCCAATCCCTATTCATACAGTCTTGTAAGAAGCTATCATATTCCCTCTGCCATTGTGCCACTACTTCTTCCCTTCGCATATTACATTATTTAGTCGGTTTATTTATCAATTATAGCATTAAGTTAATGGAAACCATAACTTGAAATGCTAAGCACAAATATACAACTTCTTTATTATTATAGAATATTTACGTGTAAGAATTTATAACGATTATCCTAGATAGATAACCACACTAATACGAAAGATTTACAAGAATAATAAAACAGGTCATTCTATCTATTAAGATTATCAATATTGTATTTGGTAAAATTGCACACATTAAATACTCATACTTTATAATTAATAAAACCCAGCCTAGCGAAAGCTAAGTTGGGCTTATTTTATTATATAATCGCAGAACTAATAATATAAAAGTTTCTCCTTATAAGTCGGGCAGTCCCCCCCCTTCCCGTAATCTATTGACATTCCAGTCAATTCATTCAATTTGTCTTGTGTTACTATTTTACTCATTATTATATTTAGATTTGATGTTAATCATACAAGACTAATACATCATGTTAAGATTAATTATCTACTTGCTATATTAATAATAATCTGTATATTTGTGATATGTTTAACCATTAAATTTATAAGATTATGCCATTAGTAACAATTCCACTCCGATTATTTGGTAAATCACTTAAAGAGTATAACTTCTCTGTATTTACATTACCTGCTACTTTTAAACCGGTAGAGGAGTTTGGTATGCTTTATGTTTACTTCTATAAGGATGAAACTACTACTAGATTAATTTATTGTGGTAAAGATACCAATATTCCTCAAAGGCTAGAAGACCACGAACGTGATGACAGAGATATTATAGAAGCATCAAATTACATAGGCGTTATATACTATGCTGATTATGAGCAACTCAAAGCTGATGAAGTTGATATATTAGAAGGCAACAACTTCGAGAAGAACATTCAGCATAATTGTTGAATTATTTCCATTGGGACAGAATGGATAGGATGCCAGTTCACCCCTCCTTCTGTTCTCATAAAGACATAATTATCTTCTTTATTGTACACCATTATAGTACTGTTGTTACTTTTAAATAGTGCTGTAACTTTTACTTGCCCGTCTTCTTTAGTCATTACTCCACATTCTAAAACGGGATGTTCCTGCACTTTAGTCCATTTATTATCCATATTAATCCATTTAATTATTATCAGTTATATATCTATATGTAAAGTTATTGATTATTAGCCAATTAAACTAATGCAAGAATGTTAAGTATTGTTACTTGGTGGTATATAATCATCTGGTACATCATGCGGTTCACGTGGGTCTGGGGCCATCCATATCTTATCTACACTCCACATCTTCTTACAAGCTTCTTCTTCAGTCATCTCTCCTGCTTCAACCTTAGCATAAAGGTCGTTAAGCAATTCGTTATACTCACTATTACTCATTTCTATCATAACTCATTCCTCCTATTAATGTAGTTCCTATTAATGGATATACAAAATACTTACCTGTCAATGCGTTCCATACTCTCTTAGGATGTTTCATATTTAAGTACTTAGTTATAAATGCATGTTCATTACCAGATTCAGAGAACTCCTTAAGCATTTGCTCTAAAGCTTGTCTGCCTGGATATTCTTGTCCTGGTTGCAATCCCAATCTCTTACCTAGTTCCATTGTATTAGCGGCTGTTTCTCCCTCTATAAGCAAGTAATTATATGTCTCTAAATCAGGAGCTTCATTCTCTGGAACTAATAACTTCTTGGTTTTAAAGTTGTAGAAATCCCTAGTATTAGTCTTACGTTTAACATGCTCAAACAAATTACCTCCCATTGGCATCCTGTCCTTATCAGCCATTCCATAATATCCTCTATGTAGAGTTTCATGGTATGCAGTTGGATGTAAGTTATAATGCTTATTATACTGTAGTATATCTTTAGAAGGGTCTGCATCAAATGCTACCCTACCAGCAAACTCCCCATTTGGATAAGTAATCGTTTCATAATCTGGCGTTACTTTAACTCTAGCCCTATCTGCGCCATTTGGGTATGGTGTAAAATGTTCATATCCTAATCTCTTCGCTAGTTCCTTGTTATATAATTCAGTCTCCTTCTTTACGTCTGATTCCAAGAAATCTATAGCTTCCTTAGTTCCCTTATCTACATCACTATGTATCTTATCCATATTCCAACTTCTATCTGGATTAAGATTAACCTCTAAATTCTTAGCGGGATATTTATTAGATGCTTTAACAACCTTCTTACCAACTCGTTTAAGTGCCTTTAATGGCTTCTCAATAAAGTTAGGAAGTAATAGTAATCCTGCACCCAAGGCGGCTTGACCATAATTACCAGACCTAGCATCTTGGTATATATCTTTAGCTGATTCTATATCACCTAATGGAGTAGTTGCAGATAGTATCTCTTTACCCATATTACCAACAGTTCTCCTTCCTCTATCTACAGCTCCTGCTAGATTAATATTCCTAGGAGTAACTGTTACTTCTGGTAAAGTTACATTATTCATACCATTCTCATTAGTAACTGGCAATACCATATTACCTCTCTTATCATAACCTCCCATATATTTAATAGGTTGTGCAGGTTCTTGGTATTTAATAATACCACCTGCTTTGAAACTATTATACACACCTCTTAATGAATTGGCATACTCCTTAGCTTCTGCATATCTTCTCTTACCTTTATTAGAACCAGTAAGCTTAGCTACAAACTTATTAATATCATCATTCTCATCAAAGTCATATAGTCTCTTTAAGAATTGTATCTTATCTGCTGCATACTCATCCATAGAATTATAAGACCTAAACTTCTGCTTAATAGCTTCACCTTTAGCATTTTTATCATTACCAGTTACATAATCACCTTTCCATGAACTACCAGTAGTTAAATTGCCAAAGTTGTACTTACCTTGCGCAGACTTACCCCAACTAGATTCTAATGCGTCTTGTGCTAATAGCATTCTAATTGCATTATCATTAGTAATACCTGCCTTCTTATAGGCATTAATAAGTTCTGTAGCCCATTGCTTTCTGTTAGTATATGGACTCTTCCAAGTTGAGTTGGCAGTAACAGGTTTATCGGTAACAGATTTACTAGCTACTGACTTATTAATTACTGGCTCTACTGTAGGATTATTAGCTACTACATCAGTTTCATTAGTATCTCTTACTGGAACTACTAATGCTTCTGGTTTATCGTAAGTTGTGTTGTAATTATACTCACTAAATGGATTAATAGGATTAGTAATATCAGTGTAATCTATTGTAGGATTACTTACTGGATTATAACTAACAAATCTCATTCCTTGTTGAGCTTTCTTGATTCGCTTCTTATAGGTTGGGCGACTTGATTTGATGAACTTCTTGCGCATGTCTCGTTTGCCATTTATAAATATTCAACCTTTCCGGCATAGGGGTATTATATATAGATATATGACTAAGAAAGGTTGAATATTATATTAACAGCATGAGTATGATTCAACAAGGAAATAGTAATCCAACTATCTTCTTAAATACATCACCTGCCATTAGTTCACCACTTGCAGGTAATCCAGCCTTATTAATGGAAACTATGATACTATACTTAGGATTATCAGTAGGGAAGTAACCACAGAACTCTACCGCATACATATCCTTAGTACTATCCTCATTAGTAGATAATGAACTAGTTCCCTGCATACCTGCAACTAGTACCTTATCAGACTTGGCATGTTGACCTAATCCGTCAGTAATATTAAATACTAGAGCTTTCTTTAAACTATCAATACTAGCCCTACTTGCTATTTGAGGATTAATAACTACTACACTATCCTTATATAGTTGAGGCTGTATCATCTTCCCATTATTGGCGATAGCATTATAGAAAGTTAGTATTTGGATTGGCGATACATGTTGGTTATAACCAATACTAGACCATACAAAGGCTGTCTTAGTCCAATTGTTATCTTTAGGAGTTACAAAGTGTGCAGGCTTTAGATTGGCTATTCCTGTGATACTATCCGGTTTACCATAGCTCATATTAGCTAATAAATCAAAATACGATTGGGGATTATTAGCAAATGCTTTCTCCATAGTCTTATAAATAGCAATATTGGAACTAGCTGCCAATCCTTCTTGTACTGTAAGCTCACCATATCCACCTCTATGCCAATTATGGTCTTTAAGCTCTCTGCCATGAACTTGGTAGATACCATTTCCAGTATCAACTTTATCACTCAACTTCACCTTACCAGTTTCTAAAGCTGCCAATAGTGATATTGGGTGCATCAGACCAGTAGACTGCCATACAGAGAAGTTCTCACATGGTTGGTAGTTCGTACTATCTTTCCTAGTAAGTCCAACTAAAGCCTTAATTTGCCCTGTCTGAACTTCCATAACTATAACCTGCCCAGATTGGGCATTTATCTCTGATAACTTGCTTCCCAATATGGCAGTAGCATTAGTTTGTAATGTACTGTCTATGGTGGAAACAGTTCCTGTAGCTTGCTGCTTGGATTGACAGGAGACTAATCCTATCATTATCGTTGAAATTAATAATCTACCCTTCATTATATTATGCGTTTTACTTATATTGGTTACTTCTTATCAAACTTACCCATATCTCTCATCTTCTTAATTATACGTTCTTTAAAATAAGAGGGCAGAGGTCCTAATGTAACTATCCATATAAAGAATCCCACACAAATACCTACACATATTATAGCAATATGTTCCAACGAGGTATGTCGGGATTCATCACCTGCTAATGAGAAGTAAATGATAATTATAGGAAATCCCAATAGCCCAATAAATGATAATAATTGGAGAATTTGATAAATAATACTATTATCAAGTTCCTTTTGGATTAAAGTATCTTCTTGGAATTGCTTATCTATGGAAGTACCCTTTATCTTATCAACATAAATGGTTTTAGAGACTTCACTATTCTGGTTATAGCACTGGAGAGTGACAGTAAGATATTCCCCTTTTATCCTCTTCACTATTATCGATTTACCTCCAGTATAACCAACATTGTCATATAGTTTCTTACTATATCCATTATCTATGATAATATTGGCTAGACAAGGGATAGCTGAATACCATGAAAGAGTTATAGTATCTCCTTCGTTGATTTCATTCTTTGAGCATGTAATCTCAATATCACTAAGTTCTAATGACTGCTCTGATAAATCTTCTTCATTATTATAAATAAATTCGTCAGATTCTGTATAATGTGTACGTAAATAGTCGTATGCTTCCTGTACCTCTTGAAATCTCTCTTTAAAGAAGTTATCCCCATTATGCTTGTCTGGATGAAACTTCACTACATATTCCCTGTATGCAGCTTTAATTTCATCCAAAGTTGCACCTTCTTCCAATCCTAATATTTGATAGTAGTTCTTCATCTTCTTCTAATTGAAACCTAATATTTACTATTTATAATAGGTTATTACAAAGTCCATAATAATTAAATAATCCAGTAATGAATATGATGAAGAGCAAAGTGAAGATAGTTAATATAATTCCATTCCTCTTACCATTCACCTGTAATACTTTATTGTATTTCACTCCAAGCCAGAATGTCAATAAATAAAATACTGCATGAATTAACCAAAATGCTATCATAATATTCTTGATTGATTTAATTGTAAAACTTATGTCCGCATTGAGGACATTTATAATCATAACAAGGACACCCACCTGTGTATTTAAGCCCTGTAGGTTTAGGGTGTACAGTTGGATAACCACATTTAGGACACTTCTTAGTGAAGTGTTTGTTCCTTCTCTTCTGTGCTAGAACTGCCAAAGTGATAATAAAGGCTAGTCCTATAATTGCATAGAACATATCTTCCATATAATAACTCCGTTTATTATTTACCCAAATAGAGCTCTAAACAACCAGAATAATATCATTATACCGATTCCGAAGATAAATATTTGAATTAGTACATATCCACATCCCATACCTCCTGTTACAGCACCTGCAAATGCACCTTCACTCTTCTCTCCGTCTTTAGAAGTCAAAGCTCCCCAAATAGCACCAATGATAATTGCTATAATAATGACCCAAATCCACATAAGCTATTCTCTTATAAAGGCTAAAGAGGCCATTATATCCCCAACAATACACAAGATAGTATTTAAAATCGCAGCTCCTTCTGATATAGGAAGCACATATACACATAATATATAGCCCACAACAGGGAACGCTCCCGCAAATACCATTCCACCAACAGGGCTATTATCATCCAATATTATATGACAAAGAATTATATATCCAACAGCTACACAAGCATATACAAGAATTTCTTTATTATAGATTTCTTCTAGAGTTGTGCTATCTACTATCTCCCATATAGAGAAGTAGATATCTTTAGCAATCCACCCTATTCCGAAGTAAACGATTAAAGGTATAATTATAGCTAAAATGTATTTGAATATAAGTCCAATATCTGCTTTCATGATAAATTTAATTATTAATTCGTTTATAAACAAGCATAACTATCTGATTGTTAACAGTCGCTCCTATAGTTATTCTACTCAACACCCCTTTAACTTTATTGGCAACTACTATTACTCCATTCTTACCACGTCCCTCATACTTTAAACTATCCTTAGAAACTAATACAATGGTTTCATTCTGATAAGTAACAGTAGCTTTGGTAGAACTGATTAGAGTAGCCGTAATATTAGGCGCATTAACGGTAGTAACCTTCTCATTATTAATTACCGCATAGTCAAACTTGTAGTTGTCAGCAAGTATGTTAATGCTAAACATACCTAGTAGACATATTAATAATATTCTTCTTAATTCCATGATAATAAATCATTTATTCTTATATCTCCAACGTTCGATAATTGCATATAATACAAATCCAATTACCAATATCACTGCGAATATTTCAGCACCATATCCAGAAGAAGAATCTGCATAGTCAGACATCCTACCTCTACTTAATAAAGTCATTAATAGATACATAAGCTTAAATTCTAATAGTTCTGTATGTTAGTTGGCTATTCAACCTATCATAGTGAAGGGTATATAATCTAAATAATCCTTATTAAAAGGTTGAATATAACTCTGTGGATTCATTCTACTATCTGATAATAGAACTGAATAGGTAAATAAGTAGTATGTCTGCTTCTTATAGATATTGATTTATACTCCCCAATTCTCCCCAAGGAAGTTGTTAATCATAGTATTTAAAGTACTAGAGAACCGATAGCATATAATTGACTGCTATAATACTTTATCTTGTCACAAATATAATAATTACTTAGTTTATTTACCCAAAGATTTTAAGATAAAAATACCTAATCTTTGGATTTAGTAAGGATTTTAACAGTCTACATACTGTTTGAGAGGTAGGGACTAGTTGTAAATATGCCTGTTCCATAGTCTATCATTTGTTGTATCTAGTTCCCAATAGATACAATTCTACATACAAATAGGTGCGGGAACTGCCAATGTATATGTCTCCAAGCATCGCCAAACGCTCCAATCACAAATACACAACAGTAACCCGCACCAGACGATATATGAACTATCATTAGATAGGCATATAGCACTAGTGCGGTGTTGTGCACGTTCCTGTGATTGTATAAATTTTGGCGAATTTAGAGACAAGAACTATGCAAAACACCTTTCGTTAATATGTCCTCCTATTTCTAGGATTGGCACAAAGATAATGAAAGGTATTTTATTCTGCAATTAAATGTATCTGTTAAAATGAGAGTTGAGAGCTATTTCTACTCTGAATATCCATAAATTGAGACAGAACTATTCAGAGCATAAATAAGTAAACTCCGATTCATTCTGTCTCAAATCTCAATTATCAGAAGCTAAGACAATCATAGGTATTAAGTAATTCCTCTTGCCTTAATCCCAAGTATCTCTTAGTAATTGATACACTGGAATGATTGAATAGCTCCATGAGCTTAACAAGTGCAAGCTCTGAATTATCACTGTTCATATTATAGACCTGTCTGCCAAAGGTCTTTCTAAGAGAATGACAACTGAAATTACCTATATGTAACTTGTACTTCTTCTTAATCTCTTTCAGCATGACATTGATTCTCTGAACTGTGTACACTGTCCCCTTCTGACTTATCAATACAGGAGCATTTATGCCAACTGGATTTATATGCTCATAACAATCTCTGATATGTTGCTGTAGCTGCATATTAATCCTAATTGTCCTTTGCTTCCCTGTCTTAATCTCTATAATGGTAAATTCTTCTGCATCTAATATCTGATTCCACCTCAAAGCAAGAATATCAGAAATTCTTAGACCTGTGAAGCAACCCAAAGCGATAAGAAGTGACATCTTATAGTTACTATCCCTTGCCAACTTTCTTACTAGGTTCATTGCTTCGCTCCATTGCAGATAATCTGCTGTTGTACTTGAATATTTAAGTGACATAATGTTCTGTTTTATAGTGAAACTAATAAAAGTGAATATTAATTTTGAGTTGGAATATCTAACTTGCTGATTACTAGCTAAACATTCACTAATAACAGAAGTGAATGTTATACTACTGGCTATAGCTAATAAAGAGTACCTATATATAGTATATAGATACCCTTATTAGTACTTCATGTACTACTTCATCGTAATAATCTTGTATATAGTCCAAATAATCATCAAGAAGAATACAATAGGTGAGATTGCACACGCAATAAAGAAAACTATAATCCAGAATGTAACGATTAATAATGCTTGTAACATAATCTTTGATTAAATTGATAACATAAAAGAATGTGTTCAAACCACCTTTGCAGATTAATTTGAACACATTCCCAATTTGAACACAAACAAGTTAAAGCGTACCTTCATCGCTAAAGCTATAATAGCTTTCACTTGTCATAATGATATGGTCTAGTACATTAATTCTCATTAGCTTGGCAGCTTCCTTAATACATCTCGTTAACTCAATATCCAGTGTGCTTGGCTTTAAATTCCCGCTTGGGTGATTGTGTGCCAAGATTAAAGATACAGAATTAGTTAGCAGGGCAGCCTGCAATATCATTCTGACATCTACGCTTGTCTCTGTTATCCCACCTTCGGATATTTGTGTATATCCCAAGACCTGGTTGGCTTGATTCAAGAATAATACTTTAAAGTACTCCTTGTAATCTATAGTCCCTTCTTTGAAGGTAGGCAGCAGAATCTGGAAAGCGTCAGCAGCACTGTAAACCTTGCTTCTGTTTCTGGTAGTTGGCTTATATGTAAGCTCTACTTCTCCAACTTTATAATCTAAATTCATAACGTCAATTATTAATGTGATTGTCTTGTTAATAACTGCTATCCTTTGAACAAGGCATATATTAGCAATAAGATATAGCCCGCTATTAATAAAGGAAAGGATAACATTGCCACAATCATTGTAGCAATGACAACTAACAGATAGAATAAACTTCTCATAAAATCCTGTTAATTTGAAATTCCCCTATCTGAAAGCTAAGCAAGCCACAATCAGTATTAATAATCCAATAAAGAATTGCGGCATTAGAATTAACGGCACAATTAGTATTGTACCAATCGTACATAACATCTTTAAATCTTCCATACATATTGTTTTAGATTAGTAATCAGTGAATAAAGCAGTAAATAGACGGCTTGACATGAAGAACTTCCTTTATCACCTGTCTTTGTGTCTGTCAATACAGAATCATATATTAATAATAGATGAGGCTGATATTCCAGAGATTCAGAAAGCTTGTGAGTTGGAAAGCGATTCACGCTAAACTATTTACTTCTCCAATAATGGGTGAGGGGGTGTAGAGTAGTTACACCGTTATAGAGTGCATAATATATACCTTATGCTCACTGCCTGACTAATAATTTTACTTTATCAAAGCATAAAGTTTAAATAGAAACACGACCTAAATCTAAAGGGGCGGGGGTATGATTTTAGATACTACCAAATTTGAGTTGGGGTATATAATATAAATAAATCTCATTAAAAGGTAGTACACTTATATATCTATATATTGTCAGATTCAAATAGATTGGTTACATTTGCATAAACTCATAATTATATGAATTATGGAATACATTAATGAATTTCACAAGCAATGGATAGAGCGTACCCGCCAATCAATAATCTCTTGGAGCAAGCAGCCTGTATCACCGGAAGAAGTAAGGAAGCAACAGGAGAAATTGAACCAACAGAGGGCTATAAGGGAAGGCAAATTAAAGAACTGATAGTATTTGCCAACGCCAACAACTTATGGATTGACTTGTCACACCTCAACATTACCTACATGGATAAGGGCGGTGAGAATGAAGTATTCCATGACGGTAAATCGTCTGTTATCAAGCTGAACAACTTTGAGTATGCAGGGGATGATTTGGAGAACTTCTTCATTCGCATTAACGCACACAATAAGTTCTTTAGTAATGTACCCTATCAGATGATTGGCTTCTCTTATAACAGCCGCCAAGAGTTCAGTGCAGTTCTCACACAACCTTACATATTGGCAGAACGGGAAGCAACAGAAGATGAAATTGTTGAATACATGGAAGCGCTTGGCTTTGAAATGGATTACATAGACGAGTTCCATAACGACCAATATGAAGTGTTTGATGCCGTTCCCAACAATGTGCTGTACGGTATTGACAAGGACTTGTATTTTATTGACACTCAAATCAGACTAAAGATGTAATTTGGATATATGTGTAGAGAGCCCCAACCTTATAATATGAATCTCATTAAAAGGTAGTGGTAGTATTCTTATCAAATGCTATCTCTGTCATTATTAATTCGACTTCATAAGCATATAAAGACTATATATTACAGTCAGAGGTCAAATTATACCCTCTCTTAATATAATTAATAACAGGTATAAAATGACCTCTTTACTTACTTATTAAAGCTAAGAATTATATTAGGTAGTAAATCTCCTGTAATGGGATGCCATTCTTTCTTTTGTTTGGCTTCATCATTGCTTATTAGTAATTCATTAGGAGTAAGTTCCAACCTGTCGGGAAACAGTTTTAACAATCCTGCTTGGAATAATTCAATATTATACTTGAATACTGTATTCTTACTTATTCCCAACTTATTAGCTATTCCTATGTTAGTAAGAGGAATAGTATTATTCTCTGCAATTAATAATAGCTTGATATAGTACCCTTTCACTTTCACACTTAGCTTAACTTGGGTAAACTTATGGGATAATGTGATAAAGCCTTTGTAATCCATGGCAGGTATCTTATACAGACTTCTCATTGTAAATTCATATACAGGGTGGTTGATTGGGCTGGGGTATTTCTTTCTTGTCAATATCGTGTCCATACTCTTATTGAAATTCTTTAATACACCTTTCTTCTCACCTGTAATCTTGGCTATATCTTCAATCCGTAGTCTTACATTATAATAGCTGTTTCTATATAGGGACAGACAGAAGAATCTATACAGGTCAGGCTCATTTAAGGCATTAATCATTGACTTATTAATGGTAGCATTATGAGTTCTTATGTTTGTCCTGTTTATTAGATGTTGTTTGGCAATATTCATTAGTAGCTGATTGAACATTATCGGTAAATAACAAATCTCTCTTCTCCCGTTCCAACTTGTAATAGTAGGCTGTACCAAAGTAAATCTTGGCTTCCTTCCTGTTGGCAAACTGCTTTCCTGTAGGTAAATGGATTATCATAATTAATCGGTTAGTCTTTGTAATGGGATATATACAGTATAATATCTTCCGTTCCTGTGTACCCTGCGTTTCATGTAGCCATTAAATTGCGCCCACATTCCGATTTGAAGTTTATTGTCCCGTACATTATTCTTCAAGGCTTTAATTCTGATTTCATGATAGGTAAGTTCTTTCATAGTAATTAATAAGATTAGAATAGGTTAGTAGTAATGAATCTCGGTAGGTTGCAGATAATCTGAATGTTATGTCATTTGAGGTACTGCAAAGGTAATAAATGTCAATGGCATTGCCTAACCATTATACCACAATCGGGAATGACAGACTACAGGATAAAACAAATCCCGATAATCCAAGTTAGTGATAACCGGACTATCAGGATTATAGCATATTCAACCTTTTATGAGGTGGGGCATATAAATTGAACATTCTTCCCTAAAAGGTTGAATGGCTATATTACACTTTCTCTCTTACAAGCAACAGGGCTTTATCCTTCTTAATCCACACTTCTTTAGTTTCAAAGTATGAATTGATACTTTGGGCTGTTATCTTATTAGGCGGAGTAACTCCCAATAACTCGAATATACGAATCAGTTCTTCTTTAATATAGGTTAGTCTGTACTTCATTCCTACCTTGAATGAGGTCTTTATCAGTTGGATAGTCTCCGTTCCTTTGGCTCCCAACAGGTATTGTGCAACTATCATCCGCTTCTTGATTTCAGGATAGGAGTAATCCAGTTCTTCAATCACTTCCTTACCTACCAGTTCGTATGCTTCAACTATGAATGAATCCGTTCTTCTCAAATCAGCTTTAAATTCACGTTCCTGTTCTGTAAGGTCATTATTGCCTAGATATTCCAGTAACTTGACAATCTGCGTTCTCCTATCCTTTGTGCTAAGCGTCTTCAATCCCCGTTTGAATCGTAGGTCTTCATCTGTAAGGGCGGGACGGTCGGACAATGTAAATACGGAAGGCGTTAATATATCATTATGCTGTTCATAAGCCCGTTGAAGTGACTTCGCATCCCGATAATATCCAGTTACCAGTGCATCATTTATATAGTTGTCAACAGCAAACCAGTTCTTGTTACCATCGATGTCCAACATCTGATTGAATGGCAAACTGTCCATTGCAGCTTTATATGCTACCCTTGCCCCTTTACTGGCTGCCGCATCATAAAATGTTTTGAGTGTATTATATACTTCCTCGCTTGTCCTGACAAACTCATCTAGTTCTTCCTCGGTTCTCTGTGGCAGTTCGTACTTGGTATTGGTAACGTGGGTGACAGCTGTTATTCCATTCCTGAATCTGCCTATAATCTGGACTACATCGGAATATGGGTCAAGCATCGTCTGTTCTGCAAAGTACACATCAGTAACCAGTATGACATAAGGCTTGAAGTCCAGTTCAATATCCACCGCATTAAAGAAGCGACTGGTAAAGAAGTTGTATTGGCTCATTCTCTCTATATCCCAGTTCTCATAACATCGGTTGAAGTTATTCTGCTTTAACTTGTCTATGCTCTTGGGGGCGCAGAATACGGAAGACTTGTCAAACAGTTTAAGTTGGGATATTATAGAGTAGATAATATCTACAGAATTTATGAATATGAAGAAAGGTCTGTCTTTGTCTTGTCCTGTTATGAATGGCATCCAACCAAATTCCTCCCAAACTTCCCTTAATATGTTGGTTGAAGGCTTTATATCAATCTCCTTAGCGTAATCGTATGTAGGTTCAATCTTAATGATACTGAAACCGTTCTCTTCAAAACGTGGGTCACTGAATTTAAGCGGAGTTGCAGATACCAGCGCCTTCCCCTTGAACTTGAAGAAGTCATTCATAGGCAGGACAATATCACTTCTATAATCCACGTCCTTTATAGTCTTGTGAGCTTCATCAATAAGTAGGAAACAGGTATTATATATCTTGCCGTTAAATATCAGAAACGCATCTTTAACCTTCGTGAAGCTTTCGGGTGTAGTGAGTATCTTATAATATTTCCCCCTGCTTGCTCCTAGATATTTGATAATCCTGTCAGTAGTGACACCCTCATAGACACCCAGCAAATTGTCATTCTTATGTTTGTCGGAATTACATTTACCGATTATTACAGGAACGTTCGGTTCTATGATAATGGAATGTCTTTGAGCCTTAATCTCGCTATAAGTCGCACCGATACCTGTCAGGGTCTTATAAAGAATGACATTGGACGGTATTTCTTCCAATACATCTGACAGATGTTTGTCCGGTGAATCAATCTCGATATATGTGGTTTCCATTTATTAAAGTAAAATAAAGTCACGTGCCTTTAGATATTCCAACAGCTCGTCTGTCTTCTTTAATTTAAATATCACCTTCCCGTTATCAAATGCCGATATGGCTCTTACAAATCCGCTTCCGTCTCTAGGCAGAGGACTGAACTGTACTGTCATTTTGCTTTCAATGAAGTTCTTCAACATACATAACTGGAAGTCTTCCTCTTCTTCTATCTCTCCCTGTATTCCGAACGGTTTCGCATCTATGTCCTCAACCTCACCATTGACAAGATAGTTCATAAGCCAGTAAACGTTATCTTCCTTAAAGATAACATATTTAAATGCGCTGACAGTTTTTGATTCAATCCATGCGCATGAGTAATTGGTTATGTCCTCATTGAAGAAGCCTATTGTAAGCTTCTCACCTCTAAGCATAAGTTTCTTTATTTGATTATGCGCATCAGAATTGCCGTAATTGGATAGTTTATGTTTCATGTGTAATGTTGTATAATTAAATGCTTCAAATATATAAATAAAATCCCACCTGCAATAATTACAAGTGGGATTAATTGAAAGTACTATAACAAGTTCTTCATTGCATCATTTAATTGCCTGTTCTCAAAGCTATCCAAATAAATTTGTGTCACCCTTTCCGAACTATGCCCCAACGATTCGCTGATAACAGAAGTAGATACTCCGGAACGTTTCAAAACTGTCGCATAGGAATGGCGGGCGACATAACTGGAAATCTTTAATTCAATACCCAACTCCTTTCCAATATCAGCCAAATATCCATTAACGTTATCCAACACATCATATATCCGGTTTCTTATTTGCCGTGGTGTCCGCTCACGATTATCCAGTACTGGAAATACATATTTACGCTGTGAGGAACGATAGCGGTTCACTATCTCAACAGCCTTCTCTTGTAACGGTAACATTATTAACTTCTTCGTCTTCTGACGAATATACACCAAACGTTCACCGTCAAAGTTCTTATCTGTAAGAAAAGCCATGTCCGTGAAGTTAATGCCACCCATTAAATAAGAGAACGTAAACATATCAACCGCCAATCTCTTATAGAAACGTGCCCTTGACACATCATATTCAATAACCTGCTTCACCTGTTCTTTTGTTATAGCACGTTTAGCTGTCTCCTTATGTAATTTAGAGACTTTGTATTTTTTAAACGGATAACAATCCACCTTCACTATACCTTCAGCCAAAGCCAAGTTATAAACAGCCCGCAATGTCCTAAAACGTATGCCAATGGTATTATCCGCCAAATTACAGCGTCTCAGCCAAGATTCATACGCTTTTAACCAATTTACATCAATTTCGGAGAAGTAAATGTCTAAATGCCCTCTATACTTCAACAGAGAGTTACATACCTGTTGTACAGAAAGCGCATACCCTAACCTACCCTCGTCTTTAAGTTGAGCTATATACTCATTAAACAGTTCACCGACCGTTCTAGCCTTCTGTACAGGCACAACTGCTTCAATCAAAGATGCAGATGAATACTCCCGATTCTCCGCAGAGAACTCAAGCACACATTCAGCATACTTCTGTTCATGCTCATTAATAACCTTTATTAACTGTTCCCTATTGGGACAATTACGCTTAGGACTATTCTTCTTAAAATCCCAATATTTAGGATTTACAGAGATTCCAAGACCGACATACTTCCGTTTGCCGTCTTTGCACACACAAATCATTAATGGATGCTCACCATTACTAAGAGTTTTAGACCTGTAACACAACACATTAACCGTTGCTTTCATACACATTTCCGGTTTACATCTTGGTTTACATAAGTCGCATAAATCAACCTTAAAACGGGCTAAAATCAGGATTTGAGACAGAATGAATCAGTGATAAACGGATAAATAAAAAGCTCCGTAAATCAAAGATTTACAGAGCTTTTAATCAGGAATACTCGTACTCGAAGCGGGACTTGAACCCGCACAGCCGCAATGGCCAAAGGATTTTAAGTCCTTCGTGTCTACCATTCCACCATTCGAGCATCCTTTCAAAGAAAGAGCGGAAAACGAGACTCGAACTCGCGACCCTAACCTTGGCAAGGTTATGCTCTACCAACTGAGCTATTTCCGCGTTTTTTCAACGGGTGCAAAGATAAGTAGTTTACTTGTTTCTGCCAAATCTTTTCGGAGGAAAGTTTAAAAAACTATCCTCCGAAAGTCTATTTTATCTTCCAAGCAGTGCTTTCTCCGCTTTCTCCATTCCACAAAAGTTGAATCCATCAATCACTTGCTGCATCAATGCGGAGATTTCTGCATTACAGAGGTTGCCGATACTACCTTCATGAGTATGGTGTACTTCTTTAGTATGCGAGAATTTACCTGCTTCAATATCCAAACCAACCTTCTTATATGCATCACGGAAAGGCATACCTTCACGTGCCAAACGATTTACCTCTTCCACGCTAAAAATAAGGAGGTATTTGTCATCATCAAGAATATGTTCATTTACCTTTATTTCATTCATGATATAGGTTGTCATCTGCAAACAGTCTTTCAGTTCCTGAAAAGCAGGAAGGAAAACTTCTTTGATAATCTGCAAATCACGGAAATAGCCAGAAGGCAAATTATTCGCAATCATCATGATCTGTTGGGGAAGCGATTGCAGTTTATTACATTTAGCACGTGTCAGTTCAAAGACATCGGGATTCTTCTTATGAGGCATAATGCTAGACCCCGTGGTACAGTCATCAGGCAACTTAACGAAACCGAAGTTTTGACTGTTAAACATACAGGCGTCAAAAGCTAATTTGGAAATCGTCCCGGCAATCGTAGCCAATGCAAAAGCAACATTGCGTTCCATCTTTCCACGCCCCATTTGAGCATATACAACATTGTAATTCATTGAATCAAAACCTAATAAGTCAGTCGTCATGGTACGGTTCAAAGGAAAAGACGAACCATATCCGGCTGCTGAACCTAATGGATTACGATTGCACATTTTAAATGCTGCCTGCAAAAACAGCATATCGTCCATAAGACTCTCGGCGTAGGCACCAAACCACAAGCCAAAAGAAGAAGGCATTGCAATCTGCAGGTGTGTATATCCCGGCATCAAAACGTTTTTATACCGTTCGCTCTGACGGATCAAGACATGAAATAGTTGTTCTACCGCTTCGGCAACCTCTTTTATTTGCGTACGGGTAAAAAGTTTCAAGTCCAACAGAACCTGATCATTTCTGGAACGACCACTATGTATTTTCTTTCCGATATCTCCCAAACGACGGGTCAACATCAATTCTACCTGTGAATGTACATCTTCCACCCCGTCTTCTATCACAAATTCGCCTTTTTCGGCCGAGGCATAAATACTCTTCAATTCCACCAGCAACTGGTCCAGTTCTTCTTTTGTCAACAACCCAATGCTTTCAAGCATCGTAATATGAGCCATAGAACCAAGCACATCATGCTTGGCCAAATAAAGATCCATCTCACGATCACGACCTACCGTGAAACGTTCGATATCCTTATTTACCTGTACGGACTTCTCCCAAAGTTTCTGTGCCATAAAAAAAAGTTTAATATCCAATAACTGCCAGCATATCAACCATCTTCTCCAAACCTTCCTGGAGAGGTTTCTGTACCATTGCTTTCATAAATGGATTAAGATCCATTCCGATAGTTACCTTCACTTTGCACTCTTCTTCTGCAGTTTCAACCAATTGAATCCACATATTAAAAGGAAGAGGAGAGTTAGTTGTTGCCAACTTTATACATTTACAAGGATCACGCTCTACAATTTGCAAAGTCAACTTTCCGATAGGAGAGACACTAAAACTCAACGTGTCCGAATCAAAACTCAAATCCTGCACCTTATCTTTTGGCAAACGGTCTTTGACTGCTTCCAGATTACTTAAATCTGAAAGTTTATTATATACGCGCTCCTGGCTGTAAGGTATTACCTTGACACTACTCTCAAAATTACTCATAATTTTCTATTAGTATAAAACAAAAAAAGAACAATCCGGCCAAATATTGCCCGAACAGTTCTTTTTACCAAATATGTTTGATCAAAAAATGAATCTTATTTTCCAGCATCCCAATGAGCAGGGTCTTTACGCCATTCGTTCAATGTCTGTATGTCTTCTTCTTCGATATAACCTGTACGAAGAGCAACATCAAGCACGGCTTCATAATTGGTCAACGTTACCAAAGTCACCTTCGCATTTTTGAACGCCTCTTCAGCTACCGGGAATCCGTATGTATACGCTGCAACCATACCGATCACTTCACAACCATCGCGACGAATTGCTTCAACAGCCTTCAAACTACTACCACCAGTAGAAATCAAGTCCTCTACGACTACGACTTTCATACCCGGACGAAGTTCACCTTCAATCAGGTTTTCTAATCCATGATCTTTGGGGGTAGAACGAACATACACGAACGGCAAATTCAATGCATCAGCCACCAAAGCTCCCTGCGGAATAGCGCCTGTAGCCACACCAGCAATCGCATCCACCTGTCCGAATCGTTCTAATATCAGACGTGTAATTTCAATCTTCACAAAATTACGAAGAGAAGGATAGGACAGAGTTTTACGGTTGTCACAGTAAAAGGGGGATTTCCATCCAGAAGCCCATGTAAAAGGGTTAGCGGGTTGAAGTTTAATAGCTTTAATCTTCAACAGTTTCTCCGCAAATAGTCTCTCTAAGTTTTTCATAACTAAACTAACTATTAATTATTTGCCGCAAAAGTACAGAAATTGAACGAGAATAAAAAGAAGAATCCGTTTATTTTTTCAGTCAATTTGTTCCTCTTCATCGGGAATGTCGATACAACGCTTAATATCTTTCAGTTCAAATCCACGACTCATGGCAAATCGCATCAGCTTTCCATTCAATTCATAATCGTCTGCCGCATGAATACTTTTCCGTTTGGAAGCCAGCAGGTCACGCAGAATAGAAAGGTATTCTTCTTCATCAATTTCATTCAGATAACGCCATGCCACATCAGAAGGGATCTTCTTCATGTAAAGCCCCTGGGCTATTTTCATTTTCCCCCACTTGGCAAAGCGGAACTTGTCATTCACAAAAGCCCTGCAGAAACGTTCATCATCAATGAACTTCTCTGATTCCAGTCGGTCAAGAATACGCGCAATGGTATCATAGGCAATTCCCCAACGTTGTAACTTCTCATTTATTTCTGCCCGGCAATGCTCGGCAGTGGAGCAGTAAGAGGCTACGCGATTTAAAGCCTCTTCATCAGTTAATTGTGCACTCATCGGTTAGCTGTAACTATTCTATCTTTTCCAAATATGTCTTTTATAACACGAACATCACGATATTGGTTCATTTCAAGTATGTGTGCTGTTTCCCGGCCATAAGCCTGGTTGATTTCAAAATAAAGTTTTCCGCCCGGCAATAGCAATTCACTTCCCAGACAGGCTATACGATTATAAAACCGTAAAGGATCCTCGTCAGGAACGAACAATGCCAACCCTGGTTCCCAATCAAGGACATTAGCGTCCATTTCATTCTTTTCCGTTTCAGTCACATAAGGCGGATTACTGACGATCACATCAAAAGACGGCACCTTTTCCCAGTCATCAGACAATACATCTCTTTGCAGAAATCTCACCCCGGCTTCCAAATCTTCATTGTTTTTACGGGCAATAGCCAACGCTTCTTCCGAAATATCCCATGCCTCTACGTCTACATCCGGAAGTTTTTTATCCAGAGAGATCGCAATGCATCCACTTCCCGTACCTATATCTAACAGATGACGGGCATTCGGATTCTCCTTTACTATTAGCTCTACGAGTTCTGCGGTCTCCGGTCGAGGGATTAACACGCCGGAAGCAACCTTAAAATTCCTTCCACTAAACTCTGCAAAACCGCGAATGTACTGTATCGGTTCATTTTTCTGTAAACGGAATATAATGTTTTCTAATTCACGCTGTTTGCATTCGGATAAAATTATATCTTTGCCCATGTAAATATCAAGCGCATCTAAGCCTAACATGTCGCAACAAATCAGCATTGAAAGAGCTTTTATCTCTTCCTGCGGATAGCTTTCCTGCAAAGACTGGCGAATGTAAGCGGTGATACGATTCATATTTTCACAATTTCGGAGTGCAAAAGTAAGAATAATATGGCGAAGAGCACCAAAATGGAAGAAGAAAAATACATGAGGCGTTGCATTGAGCTTGCAAAGAACGGGTTATGCAATGTGCCTCCAAACCCGACGGTAGGGGCTGTTATCGTATGTAACGGACGTATTATCGGCGAAGGTTATCACATTCGCTGCGGAGAGGCACATGCGGAAGTCAATGCAATCCGTTCTGTCAAAGATGAGTCTTTATTGAAACATTCTACGATTTATGTCAGTCTGGAGCCTTGCTCCCACTACGGGAAAACACCTCCTTGTGCGGATCTGATTATAGAGAAACAGATTCCACGCATTGTTATCGGATGCCAGGACCCCTTTTCTGAAGTAACCGGACGGGGGATTCAAAAACTACGGGATGCCGGACGAGAAGTTACAGTCGGCATATTAGAGAAAGAATGTCAATCACTGATTCGTCGTTTTATTACTTTCAATACACTTCATCGGCCTTATATTACATTAAAATGGGCAGAGTCAGCCGATCGGTTTATTGATATAGAACGTACAAGTGGAATGCCTTTGATACTCTCCTCTCCTCTCACTTCAATGCTAGTACATAAAAAAAGAGCGGAGGCGGATGCGATTATGGTAGGCAGGCGAACAGCTTTATTGGATAATCCGTCGCTAACGGTACGCAACTGGTATGGACATAATCCAATACGTGTCGTATTAGACCGCACATTATCTCTTCCGAATGATTTACAAATATTCGATGGGAATGTGCCAACATTAGTCTTTACTGAAAAGAAACAACCAGCAAGAACCAACATCACATATATCTCCATCGACTTCAATCATAACACACTGGAGCAGATTATGGAAGTACTGTATCAACGGAAAATACAATCATTACTGGTGGAAGGAGGTAGTCAACTGCTACAGTCGTTCATCGACGACGAGTTGTGGGATGAAGCTTATATCGAAAAGTGTCCCAACAGGTTACACTCCGGTGTTAAAGCACCTCAAATGGACGATAAATTTAGTTATTCGATAGAAGAACACTTCGAAAGACAAATTTGGCATTATGTTCGCCGAATATAGCTAAGATAGTTCTATTCAGGGGGTTTTACGTCGATAAAAACAGTGTTATTATCTATAATTTTATATAAAACTTACCTGTAATGTTCATTATCGGAAAAAATGTTTCTATTTTTGCAACTTGTAAATAAACACAATCTTTCAAATGAGAATAAAGTTTTTATCATTCATTGCGAGTTTTTTCATGGTGTCATTTGTTATAACGTCATGTCTTGATGACGATAATAACATCGAATATAGCCCGGATGCAACTATCCATGCGTTTGCACTTGACACAGCAGGCCTTGGGAGTTATAAATTCACTATTGATCAATTATCACGTGAAATTTATAATGAAGACTCTCTTCCTGTTCATGCCGATACCATCATTGACAAGATTTTAATCAAAACATTAACTACGGCATCAGGCGTCGTAACAATGAAAGACAAAAGCGGTAACGATTCTGTCATAAACATCAATGACTCTATCGATCTTCGGGAAGATCTCACTATTAAAGTGTGGTCAACAGAAGCGTTAGCAGGAATATCTCCTAATCAAACTAAGGAATATACTATTAAAGTACGAGTACATCAGCATGATCCGGATTCGTTGAGATGGAAGTATATAAATGAAATAGATAATCAAATTACAGGAGAACAAAAATCCATTATTTTGGGAAGTGAAGTTCTCACATACTCTGTAGTTGGTAACGAGTTACGTGTGTATAAGAATTCTTTAACTAACTTCGGCAATGGGGTCTCACAAGAAACTGTGGGATTACCAGAAGGTCAACTTCCGACTTCTATCGTCACATTCCAATTCAACAGAAGCATAACCATGTTATATGCTACATCCGCAGGTGATGGTCATGTATATGAATCTGCAGATGGTATAAATTGGGGAAAATCAAGTATGTTTGGTGAGGGAGTGGAGTTACTTCTAGCCACATTGACCAATAACGATATCAGCAGAATTTGTTATACAAAGAAAGGAGCCGATAACCAACGCTATTTCTATTATCAAACAAATGATATACCACAAGAGACTTTGGATGAAGCAGAAAATGGAGGAAAAGTACCTGCTAATTTCCCAACTAAAAACATATCCTACACAGTATATGAGTCTGCGACAAATATTAAATCCGTCCTTTTAGTGGGAGATACAGAAACGGCGACTTTGGCTGATGACAGCGAATTAGAAACGACCATTGTATGGGCGTATGACGGTAGTAAATGGGTTGAGTTCTCAACAACTTCCTCCGTTGCATACTGTCCCAAATATACTCAACCATCTATCATATATTACAATGACTTAGTATATATATTTGGCCAAAATTTCAGTTCCATTTATGTTTCCAATCAAGGGTTATTCTGGAGAAAAGCTAACTCCAAGTTTGCATTCCCTCATAGAGATTGGAGCAAAGGAGGAACTCCAAACCCTAGCGTAGATCCTGAATTCAGAGGTAAAACGAATTACTCAATGGTACTAGACCCTGCGACTCAAAATCTATGGATTATATTTAGTAAAGGAAACGCCAGTTTCGAAGAAGAGGTAGATAAAGCAGAAAGTACTAAGTCTACCACAACTGAAACACGTACTTATAATCATGATTCAGAGGTATGGCGTGGTCGTCTTAATCAGCTATGGTTTGATTTAGCAAATGCTGGCAAATAAAAAACGTATACGTTTAAAATAAAAAGATGTCCTATATAGAACAAATAGACAAAACTCGGATACCACAACACGTGGCCATCATTATGGATGGGAACGGACGATGGGCAAAACAACGAGGGGAAGAACGTACTTACGGTCACCGTGCTGGCGCAGAAACGGTACAGAATATTACCGAAGATGCCGCCCGTTTGGGAATCAAGTACCTGACACTGTACACCTTCTCAACCGAGAACTGGAATCGGCCGCAAGACGAGATTGCGGCTCTGATGAATCTATTGCTAGAATCTATTGAAGAAGAGACATTGATGAAAAACAATATTCGCTTCAATGTAATCGGTGATTTCAAAAAGTTACCTGTTGAAGTCCAAAAAAGTTTGGCATCATGCATAGAACGTACATCCAAAAATAGTGGTATGTATATGGTATTAGCTCTTAGTTACTCATCCCGTTGGGAAATAACCGAAGCTGTACGGCAAATAGCAACACTGATAAAAGCAGGAGAAATGTCTCCCGAACAGATAACGGATGAATGTATCTCATCTCATCTGGATACTAAATTTATGCCCGATCCGGATCTACTGATCCGCACAGGAGGAGAAATCCGGCTAAGCAATTACCTCCTATGGCAATGCGCTTATTCGGAGCTTTATTTTTGTGACACCTTTTGGCCCGACTTCGATAAAGAAGAACTCTACAAGGCCATTTGGGAATATCAACAAAGGGAACGCCGATTCGGCAAAACCAGTGAACAGATCAGCTAATATAACTCGAAACATCAAATTATAACATAAATGCATTATCGTATTTCCTTTATATTCATAACGTTTGTCTGCCTGTGCTGCTTTGCGACAACAGGCATTGCGCAAAATGCTAACACTGATGAAGACTCGAAACCTGTCATCTTATACTCCGGAACACCCAAAAAGTATGAGATAGCAGATATTAAAGTCGAAGGCGTAAAGAATTATGAAGACTATGTATTGATTGGACTATCCGGACTATCGGTAGGACAGACAATTACTGTGCCGGGTGACGAAATTACTGGAGCAATCAAACGTTATTGGCGTCATGGCTTGTTCTCAAATGTACAAATCACAGCCGAGAAAATTGAAGGCGACAAAATCTGGTTAAAAATCAGTCTGACACAACGCCCGCGTATCGCAGATGTGCGCTATCATGGTGTGAAGAAGTCGGAACGTACCGATCTTGAAAGCAAGCTGGGAATGGTAAAAGGCATGCAGATTACTCCGAATACCGTAGACCGTGCCAAGACATTAATCAAACGTTACTTCGACGATAAGGGATTCAAAAATGCAGAAGTAATCATCTCGCAGAAAGACGATCCATCCAGCGAAAATCAGGTGATCGTTGACATTGATATCGACAAAAAAGAAAAAATCAAAGTACACGAAATCCAAATCGTTGGTAATCATGCGATCAAGACTTCCAAGCTGAAGAAAGTTATGAAGAAAACCAATGAGAAAGGTAAACTTCGTAACCTGTTCCGCACCAAGAAATTCGTGCCGGAAAACTTTGAGGCAGACAAGCAACTGATTATCGACAAATATAATGAGTTGGGATACCGTGATGCAATGATTGTAAAAGACAGCGTTTCACAGTATGACGAAAAGACTGTAAACGTTTATTTGAATATAGACGAGGGACAAAAATATTATCTGCGTAACGTTACATGGGTAGGTAACACTCTCTATCCGTCAGAACAGTTGAACTTCCTGCTCCGCATGAAGAAAGGTGACGTATACAACCAGAAGTTATTGAACGAACGTGTTTCTACAGATGATGACGCTATCGGTAACTTATACTACAACAACGGTTACCTGTTCTATACCCTTGACCCGGTAGAAGTAAATATCGTTGGCGACTCTATCGACCTCGAAATGAGAATCTATGAAGGCCGTCAGGCTACTATCAATAAGATCAAGATCAGTGGTAATGACCGTTTGTATGAAAACGTCGTTCGCCGTGAACTTCGTATTCGTCCGGGACAATTGTTCAGCAAAGAAGACTTGATGCGTTCTTTGCGTGAAATTCAGCAGATGGGACACTTTGACCCGGAAAAACTGCAACCAGATATTCAACCGGATCCGATGAACGGAACTGTTGACATAGGTTTGCCTTTGACTTCCAAAGCTAACGACCAGGTGGAATTCTCTGCAGGTTGGGGACAGACGGGTATTATCGGTAAGTTGAGCTTGAAGTTTACCAACTTCTCTGTAGCCAACTTGTTGCACCCGGGTGAAAACTACCGTGGTATACTTCCTCAAGGTGATGGTCAGACATTGACTATCAGCGGACAGACGAACGCTAAATACTACCAATCATACAGTATTTCATTCTTCGATCCATGGTTTGGCGGTAAACGTCCGAATTCATTCTCTGTATCGGCATTCTTCTCTGTACAGACAGATATCAGTAGCCGTTACTACAACTCCAGCTACTTCAACAACTACTACAACAGTATGTATAGTGGCTACGGTGGTTATGGTATGTACAACTATGGTAACTATAACAACTACGAAAACTATTATGACCCTGATAAGTCTATCAAGATGTGGGGACTTTCCGTAGGTTGGGGTAAACGTCTGAAATGGCCGGATGACTATTTCACTCTTTCCGCAGAATTAGCTTACCAACGTTATAACTTGAGCGACTGGCAATACTTCCCGGTCACCAACGGTAAATGTAATGACCTTAGCATTTCATTGACTTTGGCTCGTAACTCTATTGACAACCCAATCTTCCCTCGTTCGGGTTCAGATTTCTCACTGTCAGTTCAGTTCACACCGCCTTACTCGTTGATGGACGGTAAAGACTATAAGGGATATTACAGCAACCCTGAAACAGGTAGCATTACCCAGGACAACATGAATAAACTTCATAAATGGATAGAATACCACAAATGGAAATTCAAAGGCAAAACATATACTCCGCTGATGGATCCGGTTGCTCATCCTAAATGTCTGGTATTAATGACACGTACGGAATTCGGTCTGTTAGGTCACTATAACCAATACAAGAAATCTCCGTTCGGTACATTCGACGTAGGTGGTGACGGTATGACCGGTTATTCAACTTATGCAACTGAAAGTATCGCTTTGCGTGGTTACGAAAACAGCTCATTAACACCATACGGTTCTGAAGGTTATGCCTATGCACGTCTCGGTATCGAATTGAGATATCCGTTGATGCTGGAAACAAGTACTAACATTTATGTGTTAGGTTTCCTTGAAGCAGGTAACGCATGGCATGATATCAAGAAATTCAATCCATTCGAGTTGAAACGTTCTGCCGGTGTCGGTGTTCGTATCTTCCTTCCGATGATTGGTATGATGGGTATTGACTGGGGTTACGGTTTCGACAAAGTATTTGGTTCTAAACAATATGGAGGAAGCCAGTTCCACTTTATCTTAGGACAAGAATTCTAATGTATCATCAAAAACTAAACGTTATGAGAAAGTCTGTTCTATTAATCATGATGCTATTTGCTGTCAGCATGGCAGCAAATGCACAGAAATTTGCACTGATCGATACGGAATATATTATGAAGAATATTCCGGCAGCTCAAAGCGCTAACGAGCAAATGCAAGAAGCTACGAAGAAATACCAGAGTGAAGTAGAAGCTCTGGCTAAAGAAGCACAGAAGATGTTCCAGGATTACCAGGCAAAATCTTCCACTTTTTCTGCCGCACAAAAAACAAAGACAGAAGATGCAATCGTAGCGAAGGAAAAAGAAGCAGCCGAGCTGAAGCGTAACTACTTCGGTCCGGAAGGCGAATTAGCCAAGATGAGAGACAAGTTGATTACTCCGATTCAGGATGATATTTATGAAGCAGTGAAAGCTATATCACAGCAACATGGATATGATATGGTAATTGACAGAGCCTCTGCTACAGGTATAATATTTGCAAATCCACGCATAGATATTAGTGATGAAATCCTAAGAAAATTAGGATATTCAAATTAATTTCATACATTTGCAGCTGGAAATAACTAAAAATCATTCAAATAAATTATAGAACTATGCTAAAAAAAATTGCACTTGTAATGTTGCTTGCACTCCCAATGGGTGTATTTGCACAGAACCTGAAATTCGGCCACATTAATGCACAGGAAATCATCACTGTGATGCCGGAATTCACCAAAGCTCAAAATGATATTCAGACTTTAGAAAAACAACTTACTGCCGAACTACAGAGAACGCAGGAAGAATTCAACAAGAAATATCAGGAATTCCAACAAGCTATCGCTAAGGATTCTCTTCCTCCTAACATCGCTGAAAGAAGACAGAAAGAGTTGCAAGATATGATGCAGAGACAAGAGCAATTCCAACAGGATGCTCAACAACAAATGCAGAAAGCTCAAAATGATGCAATGGCTCCTATCTACCAGAAGTTGGACAATGCTATCAAAGCAGTAGGTGCTGCTGAAGGTGTGATCTATATTTTCGACCTGGCAAGAACTTCGATTCCTTATGTAAACGAATCACAGAGCATCAACTTGACTAGCAAGGTAAAAGCAAATCTTGGTATCAAATAAGAGCTGACCAAGAATAAAGAAATACCAAAAGGGAAAGAGAAAGAAGGATCATCTTCTTTCTCTTTCCCTTTTTTGGTGTACATTTGCGTATATAAATCAAGTGTGTCATGAAGCAACATCTATCCCATACGCCCGGACCTATCGGAGTATTCGACTCCGGATACGGAGGTCTGACCATCTTAGACAAGATTAGAGAAGTATTACCGGAATATGATTATATCTATTTGGGAGATAATGCACGTGCCCCCTATGGGACACGTTCTTTCGAAGTCGTATACGAATTTACCCGGCAAGCCGTCAACAAACTGTTTGATATGGGATGCCATCTGGTTATATTAGCTTGCAATACTGCTTCCGCCAAAGCCTTGCGCAGCATTCAGATGAATGATTTACCCCAAATCGATCCTGCCCGCCGTGTGCTCGGAGTCATCCGCCCCACTGTAGAATGTGTTGGAGAGATTAGCAAGAATCAGCATATCGGCGTACTGGCAACAGCAGGCACCATCAAATCCGAATCGTATCCATTAGAAATACATAAACTATTTCCTGAAATTCAGGTTAGCGGGACAGCATGTCCGATGTGGGTATCCTTAGTTGAGAATAACGAATCACAAGACGAAGGAGCAGACTATTTTATCCGGAAGTACATCGACCAATTACTGTCAAAGGATCCTCAAATAGATACTGTCATCCTCGGATGTACCCATTTCCCTATACTCCTACCTAAAATCCGGCAATACATCCCGGATCATATCAGTGTAATTGCACAAGGAGAGTATGTTGCAGAAAGCCTGAAAGACTATCTGAAAAGACATCCCGAAATGGATGCCAAATGTACCAAGAATGGCAACTGCCAGTTTTACACGACCGAAGCGGAAGAAAAGTTTTCAGAATCGGCCTCTACTTTCCTGAAACAGCAGATTAGCGTAAAACATATCACACTCGAATAATTTTTAAGAAAATAAATAACCATTTCTCTCTCTTTTTTGTTATATTTGTAGATAACAACCCCTAATAAGTAAGATCATGAAAGAAGAAGATTATAGCAAGGCAATAGAAGTATTCTCCGGATCCCCCTGGGAAGCCGAGATCATTAAAGGGTTATTAGAAAGCAACAATATCCGTTGTGTAATCAAAGATGGAATTATGGGGACATTAGCACCCTATATCGCTCCTTCCGTATCCGTCCTCGTGACAGAGGAAGAATACGAAGCAGCTACCGAGCTTATCAGAAGCCGGGACGAAAAAGGTAGCGATTGATACGGTCCAGTCCTTCTTTGATATTCTCCAATGAGTTTGCATAGGAGAAGCGTACATATCCTTCACCTCCCGTACCAAAGTCCACCCCGGGAGTAATGCCGACATGCGCATGTTCGAGTACATCGAATGCAAAGCGATAAGAGTCGGTAGTAAATTTGCGTGCGTTGGCAAAAATGTAAAATGCTCCTTGAGGTTCTACTTTAATCTCAAACCCCATTTCCCGAAGACGAGTAATCATGTACCGGTGACGCTCATCATAAATCTGTTTCATCCGTTCCACATCCGAATCAGCCTGCCGCAATGCAGCAATCCCAGCCTGTTGGGCAACGCTGGACGCACAAATAAATAGATTTTGCTGCAACTTCTGCAAAGAACGCATACAAGATTTAGGTGCAATCAAATAACCCAGCCGAAGACCTGTCATCGCAAAACGTTTAGAAAATCCGTTCAAGACAAAAGCCTGATCGGTATATTCAAGAATGCTGTGCGCACGCCCTTCATAAACAAGTCCGTGATAAATCTCATCCGAAATAACAGGAACTCCCAGTGCCGCCACTTCCCTCAAGAATTTTTCATCCAGCAACATTCCGGTCGGATTCATCGGAGAATTGATAAAGATAGCCGCTGTATGTGGATTCACACATTTACGAATAGCTTCTATGTCGTATTGCAAATATTCCTTAGACAAAGGAACCAAAACGGGTTTAGCCTGGGTAGCCAATACAAAATTACGGTAACAAGCATATCCCGGATTGGAAAGAATCACTTCGCTATCCGTGTTGCAGAGCAACATCAACGCAAGAAGAATGGATGGAGAAGAGCCGGAAGTCACCACAATGCAATCCGGATCTACCGTCACTCCATATTCCCGTAGATAAAAAGCAGCAATTTCCCGCCGGAGTTCCGGGTCCCCCAAAGAATGTGTATAGTGAGTAAGATGACGATCATAAGCCGCTTTTGCTGCTTCCGACACACAAGACGGTACATCAAAATCGGGTTCACCAACTTCCAAATGAATAATATCAACACCTTGTTTCTGTAATTCGTTTGCCCTCTCCAACACATCCATTACGATGAAGGAGGTCATCTGTTCTACTTGTGGATTTGTATGTTTCATTGTTTATCTTTTCTCTATCTAGCTGCAAAGATAATTCTTTTCAGCCTGTTTTGGTAGCATATCGGCAAAAAGCTCTATATTTGTGCTTTCAAATCGTTAGTAAGGATGAAACAGGAATTTACACGAATCGCAGTAAAAGTAGGAAGCAATGTATTGACACGCCGCGACGGAACGCTGGACGTTACCCGTATGTCGGCACTTGTTGACCAGATAGCGGAATTACATAAGTCCGGGGTAGAAATCATTTTGATTTCTTCGGGAGCTGTTGCTTCCGGACGCAGTGAAGTGCATCCGCAGAAAAAACTCGATAGTGTAGATCAGCGCCAATTATTTTCTGCTGTGGGTCAGGCCAAACTAATCAACCGTTACTACGAACTTTTCCGTGAGCACAATATACCTGTCGGCCAGGTACTGACAACGAAGGAAAGTTTTGGAACTCGCCGCCATTATCTGAATCAGAAAAATTGCATGACGGTAATGCTTGAAAATAATGTCATTCCTATTGTCAACGAAAACGATACGATTTCCGTCAGTGAGCTGATGTTCACCGATAATGATGAATTGTCCGGACTCATCGCTTCGATGATGGACACGCAGGCACTCATTATCCTAAGTAATATTGATGGGATTTACAATGGTTCTCCTTCCGATCCAAACTCTTCTGTTATCCGGGAGATCGGTCACGGCAAAGACTTATCCAACTATATTCAGACAACTAAGTCCAGTTTCGGACGGGGGGGGATGTTGACGAAAACCAATATTGCCCGCAAAGTTGCTGATGAAGGAATTACAGTGATTATTGCCAACGGGAAGCGGGATAATATTCTGGTAGATTTATTACAGCATCCTGAAGAAACTCTTTGTACACGTTTTATACCATCAGACGAACCGGTATCCAGCGTCAAAAAGTGGATTGCCCATAGCGAAGGGTTTGCCAAAGGGGAAATTCACATCAACGAATGTGCGACAGAAGTTCTAAACTCTGAAAAGACTGTCAGCATCCTCCCGATTGGAATCACTCATATTGAAGGTGAATTTGAGAAAGATGACATTGTACGTATCATGGACTTTCAAGGAAACCAGGTTGGCGTTGGAAAAGTGAACTGTGACTCCAAACAGGCACAAGAAGCGATTGGCAAGCATGGAAAGAAACCAGTAGTACATTATGACTATCTATACATTGAATAATTAATAATAAGAATTTCTGTTTTATCCGATTTTAGACTAAAATTAGCTTGTTTCTGTACGGTTTTCACCACAGAGTACACAGAGGTGAATCTTGTTCATGACTGCACGGTAATAAACTGTTTCATCCTATTCTAGCAAGGGGATATTCTCACTGCAATGAGAAAAAGTTCTCATTGTAATGAGTATTTCTTCTCATCCCTATGAGTATTTTTTCTCATAGGGATAAGTATAGTTGAGAATGTTTACGGAAGTTTTTTTGAATTATAATTGTATGAGTTTACCTCATTTCTGCACCCAAATGAAGCTCTTATTCAGGTAGAATATTAGCTTCTTTAGTGAAGATAAGCGCTTTTATTTTCAGTTATATAATGTATTATAGATAGACATCTGCAACATAAATACAGGGACTTTATTTGCAAAAAACTATTAATAGCAGTATATTTGCCCTCTAAACAAACAATATAATCCCCATGCTACTAAAACATTGGAACCTTATACTCATATTTTTAACATTCTCAATTATATCTTGTGAGAGCAGTAAGAATGAACCTGAAGTAAACAGTACACCGTCATTTCCTGTCGGCAGAGAGTTTAATGTCAGTTTAAATATAGCTCCTTTTCTTGAAGTAGCCGAACAACCTTTAAGCCGTTCCACCTCCACGGTGGCTGACGGAATATATGCAGTTAATGTTTTTTGGAAAGGAAAAGGCCTGACTTCTTTTCAGCCCTATGCTTCAGGCCTTTTCGATAATCCATATCGAGTAAAAATCGGGTTAATCGAAGGATATGTGTATCGCTTTGACTGCAGCTTCCTGGGATATAAAGACCGCCCATATTATACAATACAAAGTGACAACATACTTTATGGACTTCCTTTTTCATCTACTCTGCAGAAAGAGGTGAACGGGTTAGTCAACAACGATCTAAAGATTTCAATCAATCCCCTGAATATCAATGGGGCATTTCACCAACATATTTACAAAGGAGAAATGCATATAAAATGCGATAGTACTAGTACTCACCCTACCGTCAAACGCTTTTTCGGCAGTGAGCAATTGGACTTTTCAAATCCCAATATGAATACCTCCGTTTCAATGACATTGAAACGTGCTTATTATTCTATACAATTCGTTACAGACGAACTTGCACCGGGTGACTCCATCAAAATTAAAGCAGCGGACGTTACTCCATTTTATCTACTATATTCCAAAGATGGAACATCCCGGACGGAGGAACGAATTATCTCTATGTACGATATATCCGACTATTATACGGCCAAACTTAAGGAAGAAGAAACAATCGCTTTCACTATTTCCTACCGCCCGGCCAATGAAGAGAAATGGTATTCTCTATATACCAATCAGAGTATTAAAATGAAAAGAAACAAAAAGAACATAATCAAAATAGTCAAGATAGATGAGCATATAGGGGATGCTACTATCTCTTTTGGTGAAGAAGCAGAAATGGAAGAATCAGAACAAGAAATAGGGAAATAATTATCATACTCAACAACTACTAAAAAAGATTCATATGAAAATCAAACATCTTATGATCGCAGGCTGTCTATTCACAGCTTTTACTCTACAATCATGTATTAAGGAGAAAGATCTGTATCAGGCACCTCCTACTACGTATTCCGAACTTAACTTACAACTGGACGGAGACTACCTCTCAACCGAACTGCCCATGGCACGTGCTACAACTCCAACCAAAATTAATGAAAGTGAAACATTAGTGGGAATCGCCATTACCATGACACCCAAAGAGGGACAGAATCCATCTTCAAAACCATACGCTTATGGTATTTTCCAGTTAGACAAGGCGAAAGATCCCAATAACCTAAAAATAAAAGTTATTGATGGATACACTTACCGCATCTCTTGCTCTATGATTGCAAATGCAAAGGACTCAATCATAAAAGACGAAAAAGGCTTCTTCGGAGCCCCTTTCGATTTGGAACGTAGCGGAAAAATCAAAGGGGAATGCCTGAACAAATTCCTGACTGCCGAACAAGCAGATGGAATCAAATTCTTATACAACATTGAAAACCCGAGAATACAAACGAGAAACGGATCACAAGACGCCTGCAACCGCCCGTTCATCGAACGTTATCATGGATTAAACGATAAAGTGGAAGTGACAGATGGCATGCAAAATCACATAATGCTCTATCGCCGTTTTTTCGGAGTAAAATTCAAACAAACAGGTTTAGAGAAAGGACGTCTTAGAATAAAACTTGAAGACGCACCAAGCATCTATTTGAATGCTAATGCAGATATTCATAAGACTGTTGAATCTGAATTAAAAATGGTCAGCATGAGAAATCTCACTGCCAATATACCTACTGGTGATAATCAACATTTAACAGAGAATGTAAAAGTGGAAGTATTTTGGGAAGAGACTCCAGGAGCAGAAGAAAAGACAATCATCAGTAGCAGTATCACATTCAAGAGAAACTATACCCATTCTATCGCACTAACCAATATTGAACATATAGGAACACCTAGTGACATAGGAATTGAAGTCGAATCAGGAGAAATGGGAGAAGATATTGAACAAGACATTCCATGGCAATGAGATAATGCCAAATAGGAGTTCGAATAACAAGCACTATACCAATATAGTGCATAAATGAAAAATACGAGATTCAGAATTGAGTCTCGTATTTTTTTAGTATTAATCTTGTAAAAAAACCAGTGAATAAGTAAAGAGCAACATTTATTTCTATTTTCAACAAGTTTTATTCACATCATTCACTATATTTGCATAGTTTATCTTTCCATTTAATGCAAAAAAGGAGCAAATGACTACAAATTTAAACGAGACCTTTGCCGCTGTACAAGTAGCAAGTCGGGAATTAGCCCTGCTGAATGATAATGTCATCAATCAGATTTTAAATGCAGTAGCTGACGCAGCAATTGCAGAAACACCTTTCATTCTTTCAGAGAACGAAAAAGACCTCGCACGGATGGACAAAAATGATCCGAAGTACGATCGGTTGAAACTGACGGAAGAACGTTTGAAAGGTATTGCCGCAGATACACGCAATGTAGCAACACTCCCCTCTCCTTTGGGTAAAGTGTTGAAAGAGAGTGTTCGTCCCAATGGAATGAAGTTGACGAAAGTCAGCGTTCCTTTCGGAGTCATAGGAATCATTTATGAAGCACGCCCTAATGTTAGCTTTGATGTTTTCTCCCTTTGTCTGAAGAGCGGAAATGCCTGCATATTGAAAGGAGGAAGTGACGCCGATTGTTCCAACCGGGCCATCATCAGTGTGATTCACAAAGTATTGAAGAAGTTCAAAATCAATCCGCACATTGTAGAATTACTTCCAGCTGATAGAGAGGCTACGGCAGCGTTACTGAATGCTGTGGGCTACGTAGACTTGATTATCCCCAGAGGCAGCAGCAGTCTTATTCATTTCGTACGCGAGAATGCAAGGATTCCTGTCATTGAAACAGGAGCAGGTATCTGTCACACTTACTTCGATGAATTTGGGGATACAAACAAGGGAGCAGACATTATTCATAATGCAAAGACACGTAGAGTTAGCGTATGTAATGCATTGGACTGCACCATTATACATGAGAAGAGACTGGCCGACCTCCCTCTGATTTGCGAGAAACTAAAAGACAGCCATGTCATTATTTATGCTGATCCGCAAGCTTACCAGGCATTGGAAGGCCGCTATCCTGCCGAGCTCCTGGAACATGCAAAAGCAGAAAGCTTCGGCACGGAGTTTCTGGATTATAAAATGGCTGTCAAGACTGTAAAGAGCTTCGAAGATGCCTTAGGACATATTCAGGAAAACAGTTCTAAACATAGCGAGTGTATTGTTACCGAGAACGGGGAACGTGCAGCTTTATTCACCAGAATCGTGGACGCAGCTTGCGTATACACCAATGTGTCTACCGCTTTCACTGACGGGGCACAATTCGGATTAGGAGCCGAAATCGGAATCAGCACGCAAAAGCTACACGCACGCGGTCCGATGGGACTGGAGGAAATCACTTCTTACAAATGGGTCATTGAAGGAGATGGACAAACGAGAAGAAATTGAGACTATACCTATATGTTAAAAATCAAACAAGGTTTTGAGCGAAGCTAATTAAAAATTAAAAAATAAATGATATGAAGAAATTTACTTGTGTACAGGACATTGGCGATTTAAAATCAGCCCTTGCAGAAGCATTCGAAATCAAAAAAGAGCGCTTCAAATATGTAGAACTGGGACGAAACAAGACTTTAATGATGATCTTCTTCAACTCTAGTTTACGTACCCGCCTCAGCACACAGAAAGCTGCCATCAATTTGGGAATGAATGTAATGGTACTGGATATCAATCAAGGTGCATGGAAATTGGAAACTGAACGTGGCGTAATTATGGATGGTGATAAACCGGAACATATATTAGAAGCCATTCCGGTTATGGGATGCTATTGTGATATCATTGGAGTACGCTCTTTTGCCCGTTTTGAAGACTGTGACTTTGACTATCAGGAAACTATTATCAATCAATTCATCCAATACTCCGGACGTCCTGTCTTTTCGATGGAAGCGGCAACACGCCACCCATTACAGAGCTTTGCCGACCTGATTACCATCGAGGAATACAAGAAAACAGTACGTCCCAAAGTAGTTATGACCTGGGCTCCTCATCCACGTCCATTGCCACAGGCTGTTCCTAATTCCTTTGCTGAATGGATGAATGCAACGGATTACGAATTTGTCATCACTCATCCCGAAGGTTATGAGCTTGATCCGCAATTTGTAGGTAATGCAAAAGTAGAATATGACCAGATGAAGGCCTTCGAAGGAGCCGACTTCATATATGCCAAGAACTGGGCTGCTTATTCTGGCGACAACTATGGACAGATATTAAGCAAAGATCGTGATTGGACTGTCAGCGACCGCCAAATGGCAGTTACCAACAATGCTTATTTCATGCATTGTCTTCCGGTTCGTAGAAATATGATTGTGACAGACGATGTCATTGAAAGTCCGCAATCTATTGTGATTCCGGAAGCTGCCAACCGTGAAATCTCGGCAACTGTCGTTCTGAAAAGGTTATTGGAAGGACTGAAATAACCCCAAAAAATAAAGTGCTGATAAATCAGCACTTTATTTCTCTATTTCTTTACCTGCTTCCTGCCAGGAATTAAATCCCTTATCAAGCTCAAAAACTTTATATCCCTTCTCGCTCAAAATTGCCGCAGCCTTCTTGCTTCGTTTTCCACTGCGACAATATACAGCCACCGGTTTGTCTTTTTGCAACAAAGAATCAGCCATTGAAGCAAAAGAGTCATCCATCACATTGATGTTGATCGTCTTCGTGATATGCCCCTCCGAATATTCCGCAAGTGTACGAACATCCAGACGTTGTATATCCTCATTCTGAATAAGAGAATCAAACTCCTCTACATTCATTGATTGAAAATCCCCTTTCTGCTGACAAGAGAAAAGGGAAGAGAGAAATAAAAATATTCCCACGATTAATTGATTCAATTTAAACATATACACTCCATTATTCAATTCTGTCCCGGAGTATAGTCAAACCCAGGATCACAGTACTTATCAGATTCTATCGGAGAACCATCCTTATCGTACGTATAATATTTAAACTTTACCTTTATCGTCCGACCCGGATTCTCTTCATCTATATATTGCGCCAAAGGAACAGAAATGTAAGCACGCCGATTATAGTATTCTCCATCACTGTTCGCATCATGGTATAACAACATATTCACAATGCCATTTGTTTTAAGTTCGGACACATCTTCCACTATACCGAAAACATGTCCCTTGCCCGTACTGACCTTGAGATTCAAAATCATATTCAGATAATCCCTTCCAAGCCAGATACTGACCATCTCTACCGGATCTAGCTTTATACCGTCCTTGTAAATCGGATCATCTTCCGGTTTAGGTACCGGCGTTATGAGCGATTGCAAAGAATATATAGTAGCAGTGTTCTCACCGGAAAGCACCTCATAGTTACTCATTACACGTCTGGAAGTGTTTGGAGAGATAGTAGAACCCGTACGGTCTTCCGAAACAGTCAAGACTTCTCCCTTATCAGGAATAAGCGTTTGTATGCGACCGTCTTCTCCGGCCTCTACAGTCACAAATTCCAGTTTCACCGAAGGATAATAATAGTCATCATCTCCACAGGCAGTCATCAGGAAAAGCAATCCCCACAACCAAACAACATGTAATTTTCTTCTTTTCATCGGCAAGCTGCTAAATAATTAACTAACGGATTGGAATACATTAATAACAACTTCTCACGCAAAAAGTCTTCATCCTTATTCGGAATCTTGATCTTTGCCAATTGTTGTTCAATATAGTTCATAAACTGCTGTTTCTCTTCTTCCGTGTAATTGGACACGAATTCCGTTGTGCCATTCAGCCAATCATACGCCACATAATTTCCCGGATATATCCGGTAATTACGATGGATGCGGCGATCAAGACAGGCAGAAATACGGGCAAACAAATCCGGTTTCGGCAACGAACGGTCCAAGCTTTGCAAGTCATCATTCAAACAAGGAGCAACCTGAAAATGTACCCTGCCTTTATATCCGAAAAGACCTGTCTGCATATTAATCAAATCGTCCTGTGTCGTCTTTTTATATCCTTCGATGTCTCTCTTCAGCTGAAACTCTTGCGCTTTCAGAAAATCACACGGATCATATTCGTATGAAATAGCAAGCGGAGCAATATTCATTTCCATCAGGCGGTCTATCAAATCGCCTTCACCTCCCATTGCCAACATTTTCAATACACTGTCTTGTGTACGGTCATTCGAATCTTTTGCACGTCCTTCACGCTGCGCAATCCAAATAGACTGATTCTTCTCTGAAATGGTGTAATGCATATAACGGGACATACGCGCTGAAGATTCCAACATTTGCCGCATGGTCAACGCCCGCTGTACAATAAATGATTTATTGACACGCACCAGTTTCTTAATCCAGGGATAAATAAGCAAATTGTCGCCAATCGCAATTTCTACCGTATCCATTCCCTGGTCAATCAACAAAATAGAGAGAAAGCCCGAATCAAGAATAATATCTCTATGATTCGATATATACGTATAAGCTTTACTTTTATCCGGTATGGCGGTATGATCCAGTGTCAGTCCGGCAGTATGATCTGCCGCTATCTTCCACAAAATGCCATAACAAAATGCCTCCTGAAAATCAAGCTTAGTCTTACAGGCACGCATTTTTTGCGCCAGAAGTTCAAATGGAACGTTCGGTATAGCACCGGTAGCAGCTTTCTGAAAAGCCGGATCGGCAATCAGTTCCTCAAAGATTTGAGGAAGTTCCTCATCATTGTAAGGACGAATTTCATTAAACTCTGTCAGATCCATAAGTCTCAAGTATTATGTGCTCAAGTATTAAGTAATAAGTATAAAGTATTAGACTGCGTACAAACCGCATGGTTAATACTTTATACTTGATACTTAATACTTAAAACTTGTTTTCAATAATATCAGTCATCACATCCTTTATATCCAGTCCGGCTGCACGCACTTGCTGGGGAATAAAACTGGTAGTAGTCATTCCCGGAGTAGTATTTACTTCGAGAAGATTCAGTTTTTCACCGGCAGTTATAATGTAATCTACACGGATAATGCCGGAACAACCTAATATATCATAGATAGCTGAAGTCAGCATCTGTACGCGTTTGGTCAATTCATCCGAGATACGCGCAGGAGTGATTTCATCTACCTGTCCATTATATTTAGCATCATAATCAAAGAACTCATTGTGCGTCACTACTTCCGTAGGTGGAAAGATGACCGACTTCTCTTTTGTCTTATAACAGCCGCAAGTCAGTTCCGTTCCGTCCATAAACGCTTCAACAATCACCTCTTCCGCTTCTCCGAAAGCTTTAACAATGGCCGGTTGTATTTGTTCTTTTGTCTTCACTTTCGTAACTCCGAAACTCGAACCTCCCAGACTAGGCTTGATAAAACAAGGCAGGCCAATCTTTTCCACTACTTCCTCGTCAGAAACCGATTGTCCTTGGCGCAACAACAATGATTCGGCAATGCGCACTCCAAAAGCCTTCAGATATTGATTGCAGGTAAACTTGTCATAAGTAATGGCAGCCGCCAACACTCCACAACAGGAATACGGAATACGCATCATATCAAAATAGCCTTGCAGCCTGCCATCCTCACCCGGCGTACCGTGGATGGTGATATAAGCAAAGTCGAACACAACCTTCTCCGTTCCGTTCGTAAAACTAAAGTCGTTTCTATCCACCGGCACTTTGTTTCCGTCCGGTAATTGTACTTCCCAGCGACGGCCTTCCATCTCCACGATATACAAATTATACTTTTCCTTATCAATAAAGGAATAAATACCCTGTGCGCTACGCAGGGAAACTACGATTTCAGAGGTATCTCCTCCTGCTACGATAGCGATGTTGCGTTTCATTCTAATTCTCTATTACTTATATAGCCTCTCCACTTCTCGATAAGCCGGGTCATGTCATCCGGAAGTTCGGAAGTAAAATACATCTCTTCACCTGTGACGGGATGCACAAACCCCAATGTCATAGCATGCAAAGCCTGTCGGGGACAAGTGTCAAAGCAATTATTTACAAACTGTTTGTATTTACTAAAATGGGTTCCTTTCAGTATCTCATGACCGCCATAGCGTTCGTCATTGAACAACACATGACCGATATGTTTCATGTGGACACGAATCTGATGAGTACGTCCTGTCTCAAGTATACATTCCACAAGGGTTACGTACCCCAGTCTTTCCAGTACGCGGTAGTGTGTAACGGCATGTTTGCCCACTGTCGGATCGGACATCACCGCCATTTGCATCCGGTCTCTCGGATTACGGGCAATATTACCGACAATCGTTCCTTCATCCTGTTCCATAACACCCCACACCAAAGCACGATATTTGCGTTTGGTAGTCTTATTAAAAAATTGAATTCCCAGATTTGTTTTGGCATCCGGTGTCTTGGCAATCACCAGTAAGCCTGAAGTATCTTTATCGATGCGATGAACAAGTCCCACGTGCGGGTCATTGGCATCATAATCCGGTATATCCTTCATGTGCCAGGCCAGCGCATTGACCAGCGTGCCGTGATAGTTTCCGTGTCCCGGATGCACGACCAATCCCGCCGGTTTATTCACAACCATCAGATAAGGGTCTTCATAAACGATAGTAAGGGGAATATTTTCAGGAATAATTTCATTTTCATAACGGGGACGGTCCATCATCACCGTAATGACATCCAGCGGTTTCACTTTGTAGCTACTCTTCACCGGTTTGCCATTGGCCATAACGAATCCGTCTTCGGCAGCCTTCTGAATACGGTTGCGCGAAGCATTGACAATACGTTCGAACAGATATTTGTCGACTCTGACCATCGCCTGTCCCTTGTCTACAACCACGCGGAAGTGTTCGTAAAGCTGGGATTCGTCACCGACAGGTTCTATATCATCCAAATCATTCTCCAGTTCATCCGGAAGTTCTTCCTCTATCATGCGAGTCCGTTTCTGTTATTTATCTATTAAAACCAACTATCATCTTGAGTAGGTGATGATTCCGACGTAACCGGTTTCTCCGTATCCACGGAAACATCAACCGAGTCCTCTTCTTCCGACATATCACCGGAGCCGTCTCCCACCATCAATGTCAAAGAAGCTCCCAAAGGAATCTTTTCTCCGGCAGCCAACTGACGTCCCTGATACTTCACGCCGTACACCCAGTCTTTCTCACCATTTACCAATTGAATCTGATTCAGTTTAAAACCGGCATTCAGTAACTTGGCCTGTGCCTGGCGGAGCGAGCTGTTGTCCGCCACATCGGGAATGGCACGTAAAGGGACATCCAGGGTATTGACTGTCAGGTATACTGTACGTCCTTCCTTCACTTTTTCACCGGCTCCCGGTTTCAGTTCAAGAATGATACCCGCTGCTTTATCTTTGACATATTTGGTATCAGAAATCACATATACCAAACCGTGATTCCGGAACATCTTCGTAGCTTCTTCCACTGTCATTCCCTTCACATCGGGAACTACCACGCTTTCACCATGATGTGTATGTATATCAAGCCATTTCAACACACCAAATATCATCACTACCATCACCACAATCATGGCGATAATATTCACCCAGAAATATTTATTGGTTTTAAAAGAAAAGAATTCTTTAATAGTCATACGCATTGCTGTTAATATGCGCCAAAGATACGACAAAATAGTTGAACTTTTAAAAAGTAGGCGATGAAAAATGTCCCTACCTATTATGCAAAGACGCTTATCATCGCCAGAATTGCTGCAACTATAATCCCCACTCCTATAGATTTCAACAACCTTATTATAATGATACGGGGTTTCATGTCCCGGATATACTCTACCATCGCGTATGTTCGTTTATGAGTTTTATTTAATCTCACAAAGAAAAGCAAAAAGTCATAAATAAGAGCAAACAATACCGCTTTTTAACATACTATCCCCTTGAAAAACAGAGAAACAAAAAAGGCGAAGATTAAATTCTCCGCCTTTTTTGTTTCCTGATGACAAGTGATTATCACTTTTGTCCGTTGTACTCATCAGAAACAGTCAGTTTCTTTCTGCCTTTCGCACGACGAGCAGCTAATACTCTACGACCATTAGCCGATGCCATTCTCTCACGGAAACCGTGTTTGTTCTTTCTCTTTCTGTTAGAGGGTTGAAATGTTCTTTTCATTACTGTATCTTGTTTTTATGTTATTATTCTACGTAATCGGGTTGCAAAAATAGGCACTTTTTTTAAATTAACCAAGAGATAACTCATTTTTGCTCAAAAGTTTTTGTGTTTTTTACCGATTTAGATTACTTTTGCAGTCGAATTCCTGCGAAAACAATTAAATAACAATAATATAATAAGAAAAATAGCAGTATGATTAATGCTCAAGACATCAAAAACGGAACTTGTATCCGTATGGACGGAAAGCTCTATTTCTGTGTAGAATTCCTGCATGTAAAACCAGGTAAAGGTAACACTTTTATGCGTACTAAACTGAAAGATGTAGTTAGCGGATACGTTCTCGAACGCCGTTTCAACATCGGTGAAAAGTTGGAAGATGTACGTGTAGAACGTCGTCCATACCAATTTTTGTATAAAGAAGGAGAAGATTATATCTTTATGAACCAGGAAACATTCGACCAACATCCTATCGCTCACGATCTGATTAATGGTGTTGACTTCCTGCTCGAAGGTTCAGTATTGGAAGTTGTTTCTGATGCTTCTACTGAAACTGTACTTTATGCAGACATGCCGATCAAGGTTCAGATGAAGGTGACTTATACAGAACCGGGCATGAAAGGTGATACAGCTACTAACACACTGAAACCTGCAACTGTGGAATCAGGTGCAACAGTACGTGTTCCTTTGTTCATCAGCGAGGGTGAAACAATCGAAATCGATACTCGTGACGGTTCTTACGTAGGACGTGTGAAAGCATAATTTGCAAAAACATATAAAAATAGCCGGGAGTCCAAGGACTTCCGGCTATTTTTATATTCATACAGTTCTATTATTTATATCCTGCAGCTTTCGCAATTCTTTTAGGAATTTCTGTATTGTCAATCTTCTCACCAAACAGTTGAGAACCTGCACCAATAGCAAATACAGGAACATAACCGGCAGAGTGCCCGCCACTTACCCAACCTATCATAGCGATTTCATCCATCACTTCCTTTGCACGTGCAGCCATCGGTTCGCTCTTAGAGTACATACTTTCAGCAAATACGACTTTATTCTTCACGAATGATTTCTCAAATTCATCACGCAACGTCTTTTCCTGTTCCCAAGAAAGAGGGAATTGTTTCCAGAAGCCCATTTCTTCGCCGAGGAATGTTTTCATGTCCTCCCAAGTGACTTTATTGCCTTTTGATTTTCTCAATTCACTGATACGTTGTGAAAGTCCGTCAGCAGAATGTTTCTGATATTGCAATGCTTTCAGGTTCAACGCATATTTTCCCGTACCGAGCACGATACCACCTGTTTCATGGTCTGCGGTAATCACAATCAGCGTTTCTTTCGGATGTTTCTTATAGAATTCATAAGCTACTTTGATGGCATTATCCATGTCTTTCACTTCGTTGAACACAGTAGCGGCGTCATTAGCGTGGCATGCCCAGTCTATTTTACCTCCTTCTACCATCAGGAAAAAGCCTTTATTATTGCCTTTAGTAAGAAAGTCAATAGCACTTTCCGTAATTTGTGCTAATGTCAAATCATTCTCTTTGCGGTCAATAGCATAAGGCAGACAAGAAGGATTGGCTCCCTCTTCCTGAATCAAGATCATCTTTTCTGCTTTTGCAGCTTTTGCCTTATAGTCATTGTAACCACGTGCTACTGTATATCCTGCCTCTTCAAAAATAGGGAAAATGCTCGGAGCTTCTTTCTTGTCATAAGTGGTGGTAGGTTTCAAGAAACCACCGCCTGCATAAAAATCGAAATTGGCTTTCGGCAAATCAAGAGCAATTTCATAATTCATATTACGATCGGGTTGATGTGCATAAAATGCGGCAGGAGTAGCATGATCCACACTGACAGAAGTCGTTACGCCCACCTTTTTTCCTGCTTTCTTTGCTTTTTCTGCGACAGTCTGAATAGCATTTTTATCTTCTCCTACAGAAATAGCGCCATTATAAGTTTTCTTTCCTGTTGCCAATGCAGTACCTGCAGCTGCAGAGTCTGTTACTGAATTTTTAGCAGAGAAAGTGGTTGCTACGGTAGCAACCGGAAATTGAGTAAATAACAAAGGCTCGACTCCAATACGACCATTTTGAATTTCCGCCTGATACATCTCCGTACCATTTACTTGATTGACTCCCATTCCATCTCCGATGAAATAGAATACGTACTTTGCCTGCCCGTTGGCTACAACGGAGATAAGGACAAAGAACAGTGTGTAGACTAACTTTTTCATTTTCTAGTATATTTATTTTAGATTAGTTGTCTACAAAGGTAGAAAAAAAAGAGAGATGCACAGTGGATTATTGAACACTAAAAGTAGATATTTGCTTTATACACAAGCATTATTGGCTCGTATATTACGAAGTAATAACATATTGCTATCTGTGAATAACATTATAGGTTCATTACATTCTGCTCGAACATATCTTTATCTCCGGCAGCTTTATTACGCATCCGGCTACGATAATTATAGATAGTTGCCAAAGAATAACCGAGAAAATGAGCAATCTTGTTACTGTCTACTACTCCCAGACGGATAAGGGCAAAGATACGAAGTTCTGTTGTCAGAAGTTCATCGGATTTAGGATACACTCTTCCTTCTTCTACCAGCAAATTATTGAAAGCTGAAATAAAGTTCGGGAAAAGTTTCAGAAAAGACCTGTCGAACTCATTATAGAATTCATCCCGCTCATCCCGGATAAACTGTTCGGACTTGATAGCTTTAAACAAATCTTCGATACGCGATGCCATTGCCAATTTTGCCAATGAACGACGATAAGTTTCCAGTTTGTCGAGATAGTTGACACATCTGTCCAGATAGCGGGCGATATAGACTTCTTTTATTTTTCCGGTTTGCTCCAGTTCCGCGTTGACCGCAGACATTTGTTTGTTAGCCAGACTAAGATTCCGCCGCATAACAGACAACTTCTTCATCCAACGATATAGATAGAAAATAGCAATCAGAAGAAACAAAGACAACAAACTGACACTAATCAACATAGCGCGGGAAACGGCACGTTCTTTTTCTTCTTTTAATTTATACGCCTTGTCGATAATCGGAAAAAACTCCGTCACCTCAATAAACCGCAAACGGGCATTACACGCCACAGCATCTTCCATCGAGCAACTCAAGTATTTGTAGGCACGGTCAATATCTCCTGATTCATACATCAGATGCGCGAGTTTCTGCAATGAAGCATACTCCCTCACCGGAGTTTCCAGATCCGCAATGGCAGTCAGAATCAGATAGTAAACTTCTTTTTCGATATCTTTCTTCATACTATAAGCTTCGGAAAGAGTATAATAAATATATACTTTCTGACGTTCATCCTGAATTTCTTTCAAAGCATTGTTCAGCATATCCACAGCGACATCGGCTTTCCCGTTCATTATGCATTTTTCGGCTAAAACAATCGTTTTGTTTGCCTCTGGAGGCATCGCAGCAATAATGGAATCTCTATATAAATCGGTTTTCTTCAAATACTTTTCTTTTTCATTCTTATTGGTCGTATAATCTGCTAACCACCCGTAGCAGGCACGATACGTCTGATAATAAGATAACCGAGTCCACTCATTCAATTTTTTAGGATCAATCCTCTCCAACTGTTCAATGGCTTCTATATACATTCCCATTACTCCCATTACCGTAGCACGATTAATGATGATCTCATACTCCAATTCCGGGCGGTTCAACAATGGAAGGATTTCCATCTCACGGTTAATATAATATAAGGACGAGTCTGCCTGATAATGCAAATAAGCACCAAAAAGAGAGGCATATAATTCATATTTTCGAACAGGATCAGTAGAATGGGCAAGTTCTAATTTCAAGTTATTAATCTCTTTCTCTTTCCGAATCTGGAAAGTCTCTTTCTTGCTTATAACTTCATCCAGCTTTTTAAGAGCAGCCGCATTATCCGTATGCATTGCACACAACGAAAAAGGAAAGAGCAAAAGAAGAAATAGCATATAAAGGGTTAGATTTTTCATAAGGTTCCTTTTTAAAGATGTTACAAATATAAGAAATATAGTAATGAAAACGAAAAATATGGGTATAACTATTTTCATTTTCACTTGTATTTTTCGGCATAAGGTATTAGAATATCCAACTAATTATCAGCAACATAGTCAGATAACAGGTTTATATTTCCATTCTAATCTCACAAAGGTGCACAGCATCCCCCTACATTTGCATCATCGGTTCTCCGAGCAAACAGTTAAAAATCTAGCTACCATGAAACGAAATTTGTTATTTGCTATTTTACTATTACTTCTATCGGGTTATCATCAAGCATTCGCCGCAACCAATATAAAGAAAGTGGCTCCTACCTTTTGGTGGGCAGGAATGAAGAATCCCGAACTACAAATACTTCTATACGGCGATGGCATATCATCCGCAGAGGTAAGTATTTCTTCTAATGACATCACCCTGCAGGACGTGGTGAAACAGGAAAATCCTAATTATCTGATCTTATATTTAGATCTTTCAAAAGCTATCCCTCAGCACTTCGACATTCTCCTGAAACAAGGTAAAAAACAGACTAAAATACCATACGAACTTAAACAGCGCAAAGAGAATGCTTCAGCAGTAGAAGGCTTCAACTCCAGTGATGTACTTTATCTCATTATGCCGGACCGCTTTGCCAACGGCAACCCCTCCAATGATATAATTCCCGGAATGTTGGAAGCAAACATAGACCGCAACGAACCTTTCGCCCGTCATGGCGGTGATTTAAAAGGAATAGAGAAACATTTGGATTATATTGCAGACCTCGGAGTTACGAGTATATGGCTTAACCCGATTCAGGAAAATGACATGAAGGAAGGCTCTTATCATGGATATGCCATCACCGATTACTATCAAGTAGACCGTCGCCTCGGAAGCAATGAAGAGTTTCGCAATCTCGTAAAAGAAGCCAATGCTAAAGGGCTAAAGGTAGTCATGGACATGATCTTCAACCATTGCGGTTCGAACAATTATCTATTCAAAGACATGCCTGCCAAAGATTGGTTCAACTTTGAGGGAAACTACATGCAGACCAGTTTCAAAACTGCCACCCAAATGGACCCTTATACTTCCGATTATGATAAAAAGCTGGCCATTGACGGTTGGTTCACACTGACTATGCCGGACTTCAACCAACGAAACCGTCACGTAGCCACTTACCTGATACAGAGTAGTATCTGGTGGATAGAATATGCGGGTATCAACGGAATCCGCCAGGATACACATCCTTACGCCGACTTTGAAATGATGGCGCATTGGTGCAAAGCGGTCAATGATGAATATCCTTCATTCAACATTGTCGGTGAGACATGGCTGGGCAGCAATGTACTGATCTCCTACTGGCAGAAAGACAGTAAACTTGCTTATCCGAAAAACAGTTATCTTCCTACTGTCATGGATTTCCCACTGATGGAAGAAATAAATAAAGCTTTCGACGAAGAAACCACCGAATGGAACGGAGGACTTTTCAGACTCTACGAATACCTCTCACAGGATATTGTCTACGCCGATCCAATGAGTCTGCTGACCTTCCTCGATAATCACGATACTTCCCGTTTCTACCGTTCGGAGGAAGATACCAAGAACCTGAACCGATATAAACAAGCCTTGACATTCTTACTGACTACCCGTGGAATTCCACAAATATATTATGGAACTGAAATCCTGATGGCAGCCGACAAAGCAAATGGAGACGGATTACTCCGATGTGACTTTCCGGGAGGTTGGCAGAATGACGCCAAAAACTGTTTTGAAGCAACCAACCGTACTCCGCAACAAAATGAAGCCTTCTCTTTTATGCAAAAACTGCTCCAATGGAGAAAAGGAAATGAAGTCATCGCCAAAGGCAAACTAAAACATTTCGCACCCAATAAAGGCATTTATGTTTATGAACGCAAATACGGTAACCAATCAGTCGTTGTCTTTCTGAATGGAAACGACCGGGAACAGACTATTGACTTACATCCTTATCAGGAAATACTCTCCACCTCGTCTGCTCATGATTTGCTCACAGACAAAAAGATTGAATTAAGAAATGAATTAACACTTCCAAGCCGTGGGATATACCTTTTAGCCTTCTAAGCAAGTTCACTACGACTTATATTTATCCAATGAAATCAGATAGATAAACAATTATAAAACAAGATACTAGCATTTATACAAACTTGTATTTTTATTCTAATCAAACAAAAAAGTGAAGGTGGTTGCTACATTTGCAATATCCGAAACAAACAGGAATAGAAATATCGGTTAGCTTACAATTTAATACCATAAATAGAATGAAAAAGAAAAAGTTTTTTTCGATCATCGCATTCCTTTGCATCTCATTCATTGCGAATGCACAACAGAAACTGACCTCACCGGATGGCAATCTGGTTCTGACCTTTCAGGTTAACAAAGAAGGCGCACCAACCTACGACTTGACTTACAAAGGCAAGGTGGTAATTAAGCCGAGCACTCTCGGACTGGAATTGAAAAAAGAAGATAATACCAGAACCGACTTTGACTGGGTAGACCGCAGAGACCTCACCAAGCTCGATTCTAAATCCAATCTTTATAATGGCTTCAAGCTGAAAGATGCGCAAACGACTACCTTTGACGAAACCTGGCAACCAGTCTGGGGAGAAGAAAAGGAAATCCGCAATCAGTATAACGAACTGGCAGTCATTCTGTTTCAGCCAATGAACGACCGTTCCATCGTTGTTCGCTTCCGCCTGTTCAATGATGGTTTGGGATTCCGTTATGAATTTCCGCAACAGAAATCACTGAACTACTTCGTTATCAAGGAAGAACATTCCCAATTTGCCATGGCAGGCAACCATATCGCATACTGGATACCGGGCGATTACGACACTCAAGAGTACGACTACACCATCTCCCGTCTATCGGAAATCAGAGGTTTGATGCAACAGGCGATCACTCCAAATTCTTCTCAAACCCCATTTTCACCGACAGGTGTACAGACGGCACTGATGATGAAAACAGATGATGGTTTATACATCAATCTGCACGAAGCCGCTTTGATTGATTATTCTTGTATGCACCTCAATCTGGACGACAAAAACATGATATTCGAATCCTGGCTGACACCGGATGCAAAAGGGGATAAAGGTTACATGCAGACTCCGTGCAACTCTCCGTGGCGTACGATCATCGTCAGTGATGATGCACGTAACATTCTCGCCTCCCGCATCACCCTCAACCTGAACGAACCTTGTAAGATTGCAGACGCCGCCTCCTGGATTAAACCGGTGAAATATATAGGCGTATGGTGGGACATGATTACCGGAAAAGGTTCCTGGGCTTATACAGATGAACTGACCAGCGTGAAACTTGGCGTTACAGACTACTCCAAAACCAAACCGAACGGCAAACATTCTGCCAATACAGCTAACGTGAAACGTTACATCGACTTTGCCGCAGCCAACGGATTTGATGCAGTGCTGGTAGAAGGTTGGAATGAAGGATGGGAAGACTGGTTCGGCAACAGCAAAGACTATGTATTTGACTTCCTGACTGCATATCCTGATTTCGACGTACAGGAAATCCATCGTTATGCTGCAAGCAAAGGAATTAAAATGATGATGCACCATGAGACTTCTGCATCTGTTCGCAACTACGAACGTCACCTGGATAAAGCTTACCAATTCATGGTAGACAATGGATATAACTCGGTTAAAAGCGGTTATGTGGGTAATATCATTCCACGCGGAGAACATCATTACGGTCAATGGATGAATAATCATTACCTGTATGCCGTGAAAAAAGCCGCCGATTATAAAATCATGGTCAATGCACACGAAGCAACCCGTCCAACCGGTATCTGCCGTACATATCCCAATCTGATCGGTAATGAATCCGCACGTGGAACAGAATATGAATCATTTGGAGGAAATAAAGTATACCACACGACGATTCTGCCTTTCACACGCCTGGTCGGTGGTCCGATGGATTACACTCCCGGCATCTTCGAGACTCACTGTAACCAGATGAATCCGGCAAACAACTCCCAGGTACGTTCAACCATTGCACGCCAACTGGCATTGTATGTCACCATGTATAGCCCTTTGCAGATGGCTGCCGATATTCCGGAAAACTACGAACGCTTTATGGATGCTTTCCAGTTTATCAAAGACGTCGCTCTCGACTGGGACAAAACAATCTATCTGGAAGCAGAACCGGGAGAATACATCACAATTGCCCGCAAAGCAAAAGGAACGGACGACTGGTACATAGGCTGCACAGCCGGTGAAAACGGCCACGACTCCCAATTAACGTTCGATTTCCTGGAACCGGGAAAACAATACGTCGCTACCGTATACGCAGATGCCAAAGATGCCGACTGGAAAGATAACCCGCAGGCATACACCATCAAAAAAGGTATCTTGAATAATAAAAGCAAACTGAATCTGCACGCTGCCAATGGCGGTGGATACGCAATCAGTATCAAAGAGGTGAAAAACAAATCAGAGGTTAAGGGATTGAAAAGACTATAAATAAAGGATAGTCTTAAAAAAAGTGTTTTCAATAGGTATTTTTAAAGAAACTTTTAAGAGAGAGAAATAATATTACTATATTGTTAACTTTAATTTTTTAAATGCATGAAGCAAGTTAAATTTAGAATCGTTCAAACGATTCTCCCCTTGTTAATAGGGATGTTTTTATCACTGGGCGCTTATGCACAGCAAATCACAGTCAAAGGACATGTGAAAGATGCTATGGGCGAACCCGTGATTGGCGCCAATGTCATTGCCAAGGGTACCACAACGGGTACCATCACTGACTTTGACGGTAACTTCACATTGAATGTTCCTCAAAATTCTATTCTGTCCATTACATTCGTCGGTTACAAAGCAGCAGAAATTAAAGCAGCTCCTTCGGTAATGGTCACACTGGAAGATGACTCTCAAGTATTGGACGCCGTAGTCGTTGTAGGTTACGGAACAGTAAAGAAAAACGACTTGACGGGATCAGTTACTGCCATCAAGCCGGATAAAATCAGCAAAGGAGTAACCACCAGCGCACAGGATATGATAACAGGTAAAATAGCCGGTGTGAATGTAATTTCCAGCGGTACTCCGGGTGGAGGAGCTACGATTCGTATTCGCGGTGGTTCATCATTGAACGCCAAAAACGATCCGTTGATCGTTATCGACGGACTGGCAATGGATAATAGCGGTGTGCAAGGTTTGACTAATCCTTTGGCAATGGTAAACCCGAATGACATCGAAACTTTCACTGTTTTGAAAGATGCTTCGGCCACCGCCATCTATGGTTCACGTGCTTCTAATGGTGTGATTATCATCACTACAAAGAAAGGGAAAGCAGGCAGCAAACCACAGGTGAACTATGAAGGTAACGTTTCCGCCGGTATACTGCAAAAGACAATAGACGTAATGGATGCCAATGAATTCAAAGGATACGTATCCAAACTTTATGGTGAAGGAAATGCTCCAAGCCCCTTCGGTGAAGCAAACACTGACTGGCAGAAAGAAATTTTCCAGACAGCCGTTAGTACAGACCATAACGTGACTGTAAGCGGTGGTTTGAAAAATATGCCTTATCGTGTTTCTTTCGGTTACACCAATCAGAATGGGATCCTGATGACATCTAATTTCGAGCGTTATACCGCCTCCGTCAATCTGACACCCTCTTTCTTTAAAGATCACCTGAAGTTCAATATCAATGCTAAAATGATGTGGGCCAACCAACGTTATGCTGACGACGGGGCTATCGGCGCAGCTTTGACCATGGCCCCGACCCAACCTGTATATGACTCTTCGGACATGTACAAAAACTTCGGTGGATTCTACCAACCGACCAGTGACGGTAGTTCATATAACGATCCGGAATGGCCGCTTACACTGGAAAGTAATTCAACCGCCAACCCTGTTTCCCTACTGAAACTAAAGAAACATACTTCCAGAAACACCAGTTTTATCAGCAATGTAGAAGTAGACTATAAATTCCACTTCCTCCCTGACCTGCATATCCATGCTAACGTAGGCGGTGACTACTCGGAAGGTAAGGAAAAGAATGTAAATTCACCTTATGCCCCGGGCTCTTATTACTATGGTTGGAACGGGACTGACTACGGCTACAAATATAACCTGTCGGTGAATGCCTATGCACAATATTCCAAAGAAATCGGGGATCATTATGTCGACGTAATACTGGGTGGTGAAGAGCAACATTTCCACTATACCGGATATAAAGTCGGACAAGGAACAAATCCGTTAACAGGCGAAGCCTACAATCCGAATCTGCGCTCACAAACAGCCTGGGGACATCACAGTACATTAGTTTCTTATTTTGCCCGCGTAAATTATACATTACTTAGCCGTTATTTGCTGACAGCCACTTTCCGCCAGGACGGTTCTTCCCGTTTCTCTAAAGACAACCGTTGGAGTAGCTTCCCTTCTGTTGCTTTGGGATGGAAACTGAAAGAAGAAAATTTCCTGAAAAACGTAGAAGTATTGTCAGATCTGAAACTCCGCCTCGGATGGGGTATCACGGGTCAGCAGAACTTAGGCGACGATTATGATTTCCCTTATATGGCACTGTACCGCGTCAACGCAGCCGGAGGTTATTATCCTTTCGGGGATACCTATTATGGCACTATGCGTCCTAAAGCTTATAACGAAGACCTGAAATGGGAAGAGACAACGACTTATAACGCAGGTTTCGACTTTGCTTTCCTGAACGGACGTATCTCCGGCTCGATGGATTACTATTACCGGAAAACCGACGATTTAATCAATACCGTAAAGATTGCGGCGGGGACTAACTTTAATACCCAACTGATCAGCAACATCGGTTCATTAAAAAATACGGGGCTTGAATTCACCATCAATGCCAAACCTATTGTAACCAAAGATTTTGTCTGGGACTTGGGATATAACATCACTTGGAACAAAAATGAAATCACTAAACTGACCGGAGGAGATGATTCTAATTACTATGTAGAAACCGGAGGTGTATCTACTGGTATTAGCGGTGCAACCTGCCAGGTACAGAAAGTAGGTTATCCGATGAACTCATTCTTCGTTTACCAACAAGTGTATGATAAGGATGGAAAACCGATTGAAAACATGTTCGTAGACCGTAACGGAGATGGTGTCATCAACGCTTCGGACAAATATATCTATAAAAAACCTGCCGCTGACGTATTGATGGGACTGACTTCCAAATTCACTTATAAAAATTGGGATTTAAGCTTTGCCCTCCGTGCCAGCCTGAATAACTATGTGTACAATGACGTACTGGCCAGTAAATCCAGTGTCGGCAAGGGAGGAATCTTTAATCATGGATACTATTCCAACCGCCCGACAGCTGCCGTGAATCTGGGATTTGAAGGAAAGGGAGACTATTATCTGTCCGATCGTTTCGTTGAGAATGCTTCATTCTTGCGTTGTGATAACATAACAGTAGGTTATAGCTTCAAAAATTTACTGAAGTCCCAGGCTTATAAAGGTATCAACGGCCGTATTTACGGTACTGTACAGAATCCCTTCGTTATCACCAAGTATACAGGACTCGATCCTGAATCGGTTATCAGTTCAGGAAATGATGCCGGAGTAGCAGGTATTGACAGGAACATTTATCCTCATCCGATCACTATCCTGTTCGGGCTAAGTCTTCAGTTCTAAGATTGTAATTTATTAAAAAGTAGACTATTATGAAGTTCAAATATATAAAATCAATAGTTTCAGCAGCGTTGTTCCTTAGCCTGACCACCGGAATGACCTCCTGTATCAATGACCTGGATATATCTCCAATCGATCCTCAGATGACTGCCACCTTCGACCAAGATATGTACTTTACCAAACTATACGCTTCACTGGGACTTACCGGACAAAAATTGAGCGAAGATCCGGATATCGCAGTAAAGGACGAAGGTCAATCCTGTTTCTATCGCGCTCTTTTCACTAACAATGAATATGGCACTGATGAGATGATATGGACCTGGCAAGAAAATGCCGGTATCCCCGAACTAACTTATATGCGTTGGAACTCCTCTCATCAGCAGACAGAAATATTATATAATCGTTTAGCATATAATATCACACTCTGCAATTTCTTCCTGGATCAGATCGCCGGAAAAGAGGATGCTACCTCCGTTCAGCAACGTGCCGAATCCCGTTTTCTCCGTTCCTTATTTTACTATTATCTGATGGACACCTTCGGAAAAGCTCCTTTCACCGAACACTTCTCCAAAGAGAATCCTCCTCAAAAGACGGCCTCCGAACTGTTCGCTTATATTGAAAGCGAACTGGAAAGCATCGAAAATGATATGAGCGAACCGCGTCAAGCTCCTTTCGGACGTGCCGACAAAGCTGCTTGCTGGTTGCTGCGTGCCCGTTTGTATCTCAATGCCGAAGTATACACCGGACAACCGCGTTGGAATGATGCTATCACCTATGCCGGCAAAGTGCTCGATCCCTCCAATGGATACGGATTGTGTGGAAATTACGAACAACTTTTTATGGCAGACAATGATGAAAATCCCGATGCTAAAAAAGAAATCATCCTTTCTATCCGTCAGGATGGTGTACAAGCAAAGAGTTACGGAGGAAGTTACTTCCTGATTGCTGCAACGCAAAAGAGCGACATGCCGAATCGCGGAACAAATGACCCTTGGGAATGTATCCGTACACGCAAAGCACTGGTTGACAAGTTCTTCGCAAACAGTGAGGATATTCCTTTCACCGAATATACCGATAATAAATGGCAGAATGTGAGAGATGTGCAGGCTGCTGCAAAAGATGAACGCGCCTTGTTCTATACAACCGGTCGCAAAGCCGAACTGGAAAGTGTAGGTAAATTCACCGACGGACTTTCATTTATGAAATGGAGTAATCTGCGCTCGGACGGACAACCCGCTCACGATGCTAAAATTCCTGATACGGACATTCCGTTCTTCCGTTTGGCGGAAGCTTATCTGATTCGCGCGGAAGCCTATTTGAGAGCAGGCGGCGCAAATGCACAACAAAATGCCTGGTTGGATATCAAAGCCCTCAGAGACCGTGCCAAAGCAACAGAAATACCCTCTGCCAATAACCTGACATTAGATTATATTCTGGATGAACGTGCCCGCGAATTGTATCTGGAAGGATTCAGACGCACAGATTTGATCCGTTATGGCTATTTCACCTCAAGCACCTACCTCTGGGATTGGAAAGGCGGTTCCTTTGAAGGAAACGGTGTGAGTTCGATCTATAATCTCTATCCGATACCGAAAACAGAAACGCTGACGAATACAAATATGACTCAGAATCCGGGATATTGATAGAACCTTTATTCACGTTTTAAAGACTGAAAACAATGAAAAACCTATATAAACTATTTACATTGACAATGGGGCTACTAGCTCTGTCCGCCTGTGAAGCAGACCGTGACAGCAACCCTGTGTTGAACGAACCGGATACGTTCGTACTGAATGTGCCAGCTTTTGCTTCCAACAACGTGTACGACCTTAAAAACTCCGAATCATTGGAATTAACCTGTACACAACCGGATTACGGGATTCCGATGGCAACCACTTATTCAGTACAAATTTCACTGGAAGAAAATTTCGTTGACGCTCATGCAGAGACAAATACGGAAGCTAATTATACAACTTTGGGTACTACCCATTCTTCTGCCAAAATGGAAGTGAAAGCTTTAGAATTTGCATTGGCACTGGGAGACTTGTGGAGTGCATCCTCCGATGAAGAATTTCCGACCACTCCCATACCCGTTTATGTACGCCTGAAAGCGGAACTGACCAATAGTGGTCGTGGCATCGCTTTTTCGAATGTAATTGAACTTCCCAAAGTATTGGGATATAAAGCTGTACCGCCTCTCGAATTACCTTCCAGTATATTTATCAATGGCTCGATGGCAGGTAGTAATTGGAGCAACTGGGTGCCTTTGGCAGCAGTAAACGGAATGTCCAAGTTCTTCGGTTTATTCTATTTCGGAGGCACTGATATGTTCAAGTTCGGTACTAAAGAAGGAGAATACATCGGATTCAACGATCCACGTCTGACAATAGCCTCGGATGCATTCACCGGATCGGATGATGGATTTGGCGGACAAAATATCAGCGTTAATGTCACAGGCTGGTATACAGTGATCATGTCTGTAAGCATCAAAGGGACTGATTATGCCTTTACGCTGGATATTGCTCCGGGCGAAGTTTGTCTGATAGGCAATGCTATAGGAGATTGGACATTCGGCGATAAAGGCAAATTCCAAGCACCAACAACGGCAGATGCAGACTTTGTTTCACCGGTATGCACCGGAGGCGGAGAATTGCGTATGTCCGTCAAAGTTCCGGGAGAAGACTGGTGGCGTACGGAGTTCGCTATACCTAATGGAAAAATCGTGTTCCGTGAAAACAAAAGTGTGATTGACAGTTGGTCGGAAATAGGTCCTGAATATGCGATAAACGTTAAGGCAGGGCAGAAAATAAATCTGAACTTTGTTCAGAAAACAGGTTCCGTTACTCAATAATCGTTAACTTTAATAACTGAATATCATGAAAAGATTATCATATATGGCGTGTCTGTTGCTTGCTTCGGCAGCTTTCACCGCTTGCGATGAAGATTTTAAGGACTGGGCTGATCCCCAGTCCAATCCCCAGGAAGAAGCTATAACTGCAATGGTAGATATAACTCCGGTTGCCAGTATGAAACTTGAAGAACAGCCGGGCGATTCTGTGGTAATCGCCTCTGTTTCTTCGATTGCAGAAAACTTCTCACTCACAGCTTGTAATATAGAATTAGTTGCCGAAGGGCAGATATTAAATCTACCGTCAAAAGTAAAAGATGGGAATATAAAAGTCAGGTTGACAGAACTTGACCAAAAAGTGGCAAGTTTGTATAAGTCACAAAAATCTTTAGAGCGCGAAGTCACTTTAAAGCTGACACCGGTAGTCATGACAACCAACGGTGAAGCAACTTCACTGACTGAATACCCGGAAATGCAATCTGCCATCACTCCGGTCGCAACTCCGGCTGTGGATACGGAATACTATATAGTAGGTGATCTAAACAGCTGGCAGATGGACAAATCGACAGCCACAAAGCTCGAAGTAGACAAAGACAATCAGTATCTCTTTTCAGTAGTCGTCGAGTCGGAAGAGAAGTTTGATTTCAAGATTGTCCCGGGAAGTGCGATAGAAGCTCCGGATGCCTGTCAAAGAGCCTTGGGTGCTTCCAAAGTAATAGAAGATCCGGATCCGGGATTATTGGCTTTCAGGGATAAAGAAGGAGCCGACCCGGATAATCTCACCTGCGCCGGCGGAAAGAAAATGAAAATTACGATTAATGTAGAAGATTATACATACACAATCAAGGAGGATCTACCCGAGCACATGTACATCAATGGATCTCCGTACAGTCTTGGGTGGGATTGGGCAGTAGCTCCTGAAATGGTTCCTGTCACACAGACTCCCGGAATGTTCTGGAGTATACAATATTATACGGCGGGAGACCAAATCAAGTTTGCTCCGGTTAGAAAATGGGAAGGAGACTTTGGTTATGACGAAGAAATCTTATCTCCGGAAGCAATTGATTTCGCCGAATTAACATCCTCAGGAGGCAATATTGGCATTGGTAAATCCGGATGGTATCTGGTAATTGTCGCAGTGACTACAGAAGGAAAAACAATTTCATTCCGTTTGCCGGAAGTTTACCTGTTGGGAGGTGTAATTAACAATTCGTGGAATTGCGATGAAACGACCTTGTTCAGGATTCCGACCGATAAAACAAGCGACTTCATATCACCGGCAGCAACCGTTACAGGCATGGCACGTATTTCTACTACGGCTGTAGATGCCGGAGGCTGGTGGAAGAGCGAATTTACACTTGATCTGGCTAATGAAGGCGATGGTACTATCGTTTACCGTGAGAATAAGAACGTATCGGATAATCTAAGCGAACTTGGCTACGAATGTAATGTAAAAGCCGGTCAGAAAGTCCATATTAACTTTACGACAGGCAAAGGTAAAGTCGAATAACTATCAGACACTCTTAAACAGCACAACGAGTAGAATCAATTACGATCATATCTCAAGTCTCCCTCTTCGGGAAAGAGGAGATTTGAGATATGATCGAAATCTGACACACTCAAAGCTAAATATAGTACCACTACATTGGAAGAAGAATTCTAAAATAAGGCTTATGAAAGACTTTAAATATATTTGGCTCCTTTTATTGCTGATACTCAACAGCTTTGGAGCTTGTTCAGATGATGATCCGTTGATGCCGGGCGAGCGTCCTTCGTCCGGAACTGATCCTGCCCCGGAAGAACAAGTTCTCCACGACGGATTTAATTTTGATCCGGCTATTCCTAAAGCGGATGAACCACTGACTATCACCTTCAAAGCACCCGAAGGAAGTAACTTCTATGGTTACGCTGACGACTTGTACTTACACTCCGGAACAGGAGCAAACTGGACAGGTGCACCTACATGGGGAGATAATCAGAATAAATACAGACTGAAAAAGACAAAGGACAATGTGTGGAGTATCACCCTTTCCTCATCTATCCGCCATTTCTATTCTGTTGCTCCATCTACTCCCTTACAGACCATTAACCTGATTGTACGTGATGCGGAAGGTAGCCAACAAACCTACGATTACGCAACTTTAGTAGAAGATAGTCAAAACGGATTTATCTGGGAAGAACCGCAAAAAGCCCCTCTCCCCATATCCGGAGAAGAAAAAGAGGGTATTCATATCCATTCGGCCACTTCGATAACGCTTGTATTATATGATAAGGACAGTCAGGGCGGTCATAAAGATTGTGTATTTGTAACAGGTAATTTCAACAACTGGAAACTGGATAGTCGCTACATGATGAAATATGACGAAACAAACCATTGCTGGTGGATCACTCTGGAGGAATTGACTGCCGGTGAAACACAGTTCCAGTACTTTGTGTACAGTGCTTCGGATGGCGGTACTTACTTGTGCGATCCTTATTGTGAGCAAGCATTGGAAAAGGGAGTGGATACCAACTTTCCCACTGGCGCACAAGCACCTTACGTATCAGTCGTAAGCACAAACCCACAACCCTATCAATGGAGTGCCGGAGAATTTGAGATGAAGAATAAAGAAAATCCGGTTATCTATGAGCTCTTGTTGCGAGATTTTACTTCCAGTGGAAATCTGGCAGGAGCAATGGAAAAGCTGCCTTACTTAAAAGAACTGGGAATAGATGCTATCGAACTGATGCCTGTACAAGAATTTGCAGGTAATGACAGTTGGGGATACAACACCGGACTATACTTTGCATTGGATGCCTCGTATGGAACTCAAAATGAATATAAAGCTTTTATTGACGCCTGCCATCAGAATGGAATCGCCGTTATTTTCGATGTAGTCTACAACCATACGAACAATGATAATCCGTTTGCCCGTATGTACTGGGATACGTTTAATAACCGCCCTTCCACTAAGAATCCATGGCTGAACGCTGTAACACCGCATCAGAAGTATGTTTTTTCACCGGATGATTTCAATCACACTTCAGAACAAACAAAAGCTTTTGTCAAACGCAACCTGAAATATCTGTTAGATACTTACCACATCGACGGTTTCCGTTTCGATTTCACCAAAGGTTTCACACAGAAACAGACAACAGGTGATGATGATTTGGCGGCAACCGACCCTGCTCGTGTATCAGTACTGAAAGAATACTACGAAGCCGTAAAAGCTGTCAAAGAAGATGCAATGGTTACCATGGAACATTTCTGTGCAAATGAAGAAACAACTTTAGCCACAGAAGGAATTCATTTTTGGAGGAATATGAACCATTCTTATTGTCAGTCGGCTATGGGCTGGAAAGATAATAGTGATTTCTCCGGATTATATGACACCACCCGTCCGAATCAATTTGTGGGCTATATGGAAAGTCATGACGAAGAGCGGTGTGCCTATAAACAGATTGAATACGGAAATGGAGCCTTAAAAACCAACCTGTCCGAACGGCTCAAACAGTTATCATCCAACGCCGCATTCTTCTTTACGGTTCCAGGTCCGAAAATGCTTTGGCAATTCGGCGAAATGGGGTATGATATTTCAATAGACGAAAATGGACGTACCGGAAAGAAACCAGTCCTTTGGGAATATCAGACAGAGCGTAAAAGCTTGGTAGATATTTATACAAAACTAATCACTCTACGGACAACACACTCCGATTTATTCAACGCTTCTTCTCAATTTACCTGGAAAGTCAGTTATAATGATTGGGATAATGGACGTACACTGACATTGAAAGCTGTGAATGGGAAACAACTTCATGTGTATGCGAATTTCACCAATGCATCTATCGATTATACTATTCCTGAAGGTACATGGTATCTATATCTGGAAAATGGGAATCCCGTGGAGGGAGAAAAAAAGATCAGTGTTCCTGCACACGAGTTCCGCTTATACACCAACTTTGCCGAATAACGAGCGGGTGTTTTGAGCAGAAAGGAAGATTTAACTAATAAGCATTGAAGATTCTCTAACGACAAAGGCACAAAGATGGCAGGTTATTTTTCTGCTACTTCTTTGTGCCCTTGTTTTATATTTTGTTCCGTATTATGCCTGACCTTTTATTTTGTTGAAACATAATTAGACCTGTGTCTCTCCCTCGATATACTCTTCCAAAAAGAGATTCTCTCCGTCAAACACGGCATAAGAGAAGAAGTTAATCCAGTCTCCCAAAATCAACACACGGGAGGTGGCGCTCAACATCAAATCCAGTTCAATGTGACGATGTCCGTAAATAAAGAAGTTGATATTGGGATGGCTTTTCAAGTAGTCTTTGGTATATAGTACCAAGTGTTCCTTGTTTTCTCCCATATAATCCGGTTCCTTTCCGTCCGCCCGTTTTTGTCGGCTGTGCTTAGCCCATGTTAAACCCAATTCAACACTCCAGCGGGGATGAATAGCAGAAAACATCGTTTGCAAAGTTTTGCTGTGGAACATCGAACGAAGTAGCTTGAACTTCTTGTCCGGATCACCCAAGCCGTCACCATGAGCAAGATAAAACTCCTTTCCGTAGATTTCAGTAGTCAATGGTTCGCGATGCATGATGACACCACACTCTTTGGTGAGATAGTCTCCACACCAGATGTCATGATTACCTATAAAAAAATGCACCTCTACACCCATATCTGTTAGTTCGGAGAGCTTCCCCAAGAAACGGGTGTACCCCTTAGGAACTACCAGCCGGAATTCATACCAGAAGTCGAACATATCTCCCAGTAGATAAATGGCGGAAGCCTTATGCTTTATACTATCGAGGAAGTTCACCAAACGCCGTTCTTGAGTACGCCCGTGCTCAATAGCACGAGAACCAAGATGTGCATCGGAAAGAAAATAAATGTTCTTCATTTAATTACCAGTTACGAGATCTAATAACGAATTACAACTTATAAAATCAGAGCACTGCCTGACATAGAACGATTAAAGAAAACCTAATTCCAATTTGGCTTCTTCACTCATCATGTCTTTATCCCATTCAGGTTCGAAGACCAGATTGATGGTGGCGGAATTCACTCCTTCTACTGACTCCACTTTTTGGCGAATATCCTCCATAATAAAATCAGCAGCCGGACAATTGGGAGCTGTCAGCGTCATATCGAGTGCCGCTTCTCCACTATCGGAGACGTCAATCTTATAAATCAGTCCAAGATCGTATACATTGACCGGAATCTCCGGATCGTACACTGTCTTTAGCATAGCTACAATCTTCTCTTCTATTTCAATTTTTTCCATACGTCCTTATTTATTATGTATCGCAAAGATAGAGATAAAAAATGAAACATAAAAAATTAGGCACGGAATGCGTATCCCGTGCCTAAAGAATATATCATTTACTCTCTATCTCCGGTTACTAAAAAACACACCGGAACAGTAAATTGTTGTAATGAGTAGTCTTAATCTACTTTCTCACCGAAATCTGTCTGTTGTTGCTCCACTTCTTTCAGTTTTAATTCATTCAGTTCACGACGGCGGCGTTCCAACTCCAGTTCAGCATCACTCTTCTTGTCCATGGAGAACGATTCGGATGGCTTAGGCAACGCTTCTTCTTTCTTATCAAATATCAATGGATACATTGGAGCGGAAGATGTTAGTTCCAGTTCACCGCTTACGGGCATCTGTGATCCCTCAAACAAAACACTGGCTCTTACCTTAATCTTTCCGGGAGTCGTGGTCGACTGGATCAATACGGGAGCACTGCCCCATTTCACCGGAGCAGGATTTGCCAATACATTAGCTCCGCCCAAAATACGTCCCTCTCCTTCTACAAAGAACTTGATATAATAATTATTCAAACGCTTTACATTTCCATTCTTATCTGTGATTTCTGCCACAACAGTAACAAAATCAGATCCATCAGCACGCAGTCCGATTCCTTCGTTGTCTACTCTCAAACGAATCTGTTCTGCACGGCGGGCGGGCATTACTTTATGTGTAGCCACCACCTTGCCATCCATCAGTCCCTCTGCCAGGAAATAGACGTCCGCATCATGCTTTTCACGAGTCATCTTCTTATCAACCATAAAGTCAAATATCCCGGGGAAAGTTATTACCGGAGAAGGCATTCCTTTTCGTGTCTTGTCTTTTTTATAGGTATAAGTTTGCCCATCTTTATTCACAGTCAAACGAACTTCATCGCAGTTGGAATACACCGTTACATCTCTGCTTGAGAACGGTGTCATCTCGTGAGCGATATAAACCATCGGTCCGCTTTCTGCCAAACTCTCGGAAACGACAGCCGGACGTTGCGCCTTAAACATATAATAGGAATACTTAGGCTGACGGAATACATCCATCAATCCACCATAGAACGGGTCCGGATGGTATCCCCGCTGATGATCGAACGAATGCCACAAGCATCCGCCCACATGGCAGGGAGACTCTTTATACAAACCATCATAGCAAATGTAATTATAATAAGGAGAAGCGTAATGAGCAGCCTGTATAAGCATAGGCTGTTCTCCCCAGTTACGGGCTGTGCGACTTGGAGAATTGTGCGAACTCCAATCATCGACATTATCTCCCCACTCGCGTGTAAAATATGTAATTTTAGGATCACGTTTTGAAAGATCCATCGGATGGGCAAACTGTACCGGAAAATATTGCGAGCCCTTGGCTTGCACATCACAACCGGAATAGCAGGACGGATAAGGATATTCCTCATCAACAATCCCTTTCACACGCCCGGCAAAATCTTCCGGATACCATGTTTCATTCAAGATCGGTTCCCACAGCCATACACAAGGATGGTTACGGTCACGACGAACCATATTACGTATATCATTATAAACCCGTTTGGCAAAAATGGGTTCGTTATTCCAGAATTGCCATCCCGGAGTATTCACGATAACAAACAGACCAAGTTCATCACAAGCATCCATAAAAGCAGGATCTTGCGGACAATGTGCATTACGGATTACTTCCAGCCCCAAATCTTTCAGTTTCTTGGCGTCACGCCAGTGAATACTATTGGCAACCGCATTTCCTACAACTGCAAAATCCTGATGCCGATTAGCTCCCATCAAAGGTTTACCATAAGGTTTTCCATTCAGCCAGAAGCCATCTTTTCCCTTAAATTCGATACTACGGATACCGACACGACGACGATAACCATCTACTACATTTCCATTCTTATCATAAATACGCACACACAGATTATACAGATAAGGTGATTCAGGAGTCCATAAATGCGGCTGCTTCACTCTCATCTTTCCATTATGACTTGTCGCAGTCCCTTTACGGATATTCAGTTTCACATCTGACGATGCCACTTCTTTTCCTGCACGGTCTACTAAAGAATAGGAAATTTTTCCTGCAAAGCCCTGTTTGTCTTCATTACGTATATGCGCTTTCAAGAGAATATCTGTCGATTGCTCCGATACACGATCGGTGGCAATAAACAGTCCGCCTCCTGCTATTTCGTTCTCGTAATTCGGATCCGTGATAAACACATAATTATGTGCAATCAGCCAGCAATCCCGATAAATACCTCCCAAGTAGGCATAATCTAACACATCTTGTGGTTTTCCAGGCGCATAGGTCGGATCGTCGCTATTATCAGCCCACACCGCAATCACATTGTCCTCTCCCCACTTCAATGCATCAGTCACATCTACCGATACGGGAAGATAGCCTCCAAAGTGCTCTGCCAATAATTTACCGTTTACATAAATCTTACTTTTACCCATAATGGCTTCAAAGTGGAGAAACAGTTTCTTTCCTTTCAATGCTTCGGATGGAGTAAAGTGTTTACGATACCATACTTCCCCCTGATAATTGATGCAACCACTAGCCTCAGTAGGAAGATACTCAATACCATTAGGTAAAGACACCACCTGCCAGGCTTTGTCGTTAAATTCTTTTGCTTCGGCACCCACCGCACTTCCTTTATAAAAACGCCAGGCAGGATTCATCGAGTACACATCACGCCCGGTATCCGGCAACCGGAAGAAACCGGCTGTTGAAAATTCCGGCTCATGGGCATAGCCCATAAAAAACAGAGATAAAAGCAGTAAGCTAACAAAGATTCGTCTCATATAAAGTTTTATTTTACGATGAATGTCATGTTGTATGTCGCAATCAACCCAAAGATGTCTTCGACACACAAAGATAGTATATTCCAGATACGAATCCCCCTATTTGTCCTCTTCATATACAAAACAAGGATAAATAAGGGGATTCAAACTAATACCTGTCAGTTATTATTCATCCGGTTGAATGAGTAAAGGTACTCTAGCACTGTCGGTTCCTGTATTTTCAACATACTTGTAACCAGAGCCAGCTATCGCTTGATTCATGGATGCAATTTTATCAATCAGGGCAGCAGCATCGCTTACCTTAGTTGAAGTTGGTAAGTTTCCACCCGGATTCGAAACTCCGTCGGACATAAAATAACATTCGTTTGCTGTCACTGATCCCGTTGATATTCCACAAATGGTAACAGAAGCAGTGCCAGAAAGCACAGAAGTTGAATAACATCCTGTCAAAGTTCCACCATTTTTCACCAAACCGCCAATATTTCCGGACGCTTTGGCCACTATTTCACTAGCAGCAAACGAAGCGGTTACAGGTCCTTCGTTTCCTCCCACCAGACCACCGGCATTCACAGCTGTAAATGCAGTAATAGTCATCAAAGAATAACAGCCAGTTATGGTTCCCTGAACATTCCAACCCACAAGTCCTCCGATGGCACCTTCACCATTACCTCTATATACAAAGGATACCTCCTTGTCAATCGAAGAACCTTGTATTTGTGCCTTAGACCACCATCCGTTCACACCTGCCAATCCACCAGCATTTACTTTACCACCGGCAACAGTCAGTACCACATTACCTTTTACCTTACAATCCTTTATCATTGACGCACCAGTCTGATTATGTCCGGTAATAGCCCCCAACTTAGCATCTGTTCCATTGACAGTCAACGCTCCTCCATCAATGACGCAATTCTGAATCGTTCCGGTATTTATTGCTGCAAATGCTCCAGCTGCGCCTGACACTTGTTTCACCGTTACATCTTTAAGGGTTAAATTTTTAATGATACCATTATTAGTTATAAACAAACCGGCATCGTTTCCTGTTGCTTCAATTGTAAGACCGGAAATAGTCTTGCCATTGCCGTCCAATATACCTTTAAACTCCGTAACCGGTACCCATGCCTCTTTAGTCGACATATCAAGATCAGCATCTAATGTAATTACCGTAGCAGCATTCGTCATAACAGTCGGTTCACTTGCCAAATTTATCAACCCGTCTTCTTTCTTGACTAAATACTTACCCGCTTCAGTCTCCTCATATCCCAAGTCTGCCACCAGCATAAATGATATACCATATCGCTTTCCAGCCACATATTTATATTCATCTCCTGCTACCACCGATTCGGCATTATAAAGTTCACTGATCTTTCCTTTTTTCTCTATTGTTTCCGTAGAGGAAGAATCTCCCACTTTTTCTATCGTAGCAGTAAAAGTTAATTCTGTATCCTTTGTCATGTCTGCTATCGGAAAGAAACTCAAATAACCGTATGCAACTTCATTCTTTGCCATTTCCAAACTTGTCATAGACAAAGTCAGACTATTACTTTTATCACCATACGTTTTCTCTTCTCCCGAAACTGTCAACGTTTTTGGGAAAATAGCAGCATCAGCCGAAACAACCACCTTTGTCACTTTATAGGCATCCGGTCTTCGATTGGTGAATTTAAACTGATAAAGAGCTGTCAAATGTTCAAACTTAAGATTGGTGACGGTAGTCCCATTCACCGTGCCTTTAGCAAGCATGTGCATCGTATTCTGCAGCTCTGCTTTTTGGGCACTTTGCGTAGCATCTCCCAACGTAAAAGTGAAAACATTCCCTGAAGTCGGAACATCTTTTTTCGGATAGATTCCCCAAACAGTAGCTCCCTCTTCAAAGTTACCATTCCCTGCAAATTCCACATTTCCAGACGGTTCACTCTCATCATAATTTATGGTTGTGAAATCATAGCCATTTGTTCCATTCCAAAGTGTAACCTTATCATCGGCATTCCACATAAAGGAACTACCGTCATCTTGTACGTTGGCACGTGTAGACGATTCTTTGTCCGTATTTTCATACCCCCGGATAGAAGCAACAACCACATAAGTCTGTGATTCTCCCCGTTGCAGTTCATCCCCACCTTCAATGAAAACATCTTCTTTACAAGAGCTTAGGGTGGCTGCACTTAGCAGCCCGATCCCTAATAAAGAATAGATTTTATTCATGATTTATTTTTTTCTGTTATCAGTTATTTAAATATCACCACCATCTCCAAAATCTGATCCACCGAAGCCAGGTTCTTTCACAGCCCCCTGTAGAATCAACGGACAGTATATATTAGTTCCGGCATCCTCATTCACTTTAAAGCTAAAACCAAATTCTGGATCCTTGGCTTCTATTGCCAAATTCATCTGACGTTTCTTATCCTTGAGTTGAGTAGCTGTTACCTTACTAATTCCATTTACAGATCCGCTTCCTACAGGATTAGTCACCGTCTCGCCTACGAAATAACACTGGTTGATTCCTGTTGAATTCGAAGCGACGAAAGCTCCCAATTTATTACTTCCAGCATTATTAGTCACATTTATCTGCGTGGTCGAGTAGCAAGCCGTCACAGTAGCATCAGCATTATTAATGGTATTCTGTGCAATGAAACCGCCAGTATTATTATAGATAGTTCCACTAATTGAACCGGCTACATAACAGGCCAGAACCGTACCGTTACTATTAGCCCCTATAAGTCCTCCTACTTGTCCGGAACAAGAAACCTCAAGTTTGGCTAATGAGTAACAACCTTTGACTTTACCGGAGTTGTTCCAGCCAACAAGTCCGCCGACACAGGATGCACCACTAGAGTTACTAGGATGCTTGATTGTTACATCTGCACCGACATACGAATTTATAATAAGAGCCGTTCCATTAAAATGCTCACCAACCAAGCCACCATAATTAGAATTACCAGCACCACTCAAATTAAGGTTAATAGTTCCACTGATAACTTGACAACCTTCTATTCTTCCTTCGGAGTTTCGACCGATCAAACCACCAAAAACTACCGGTTTTATAACGGTTGCAGTCACTCCCTTGACTGTACAATTCTGAATGACACTCGTTGAACTTTCGGCAGCCAATGCTCCTGCTCCCTCTGTGATATCAGCAGAGAAACTTACATTTTCCAAAGTCAAATTCCGGATAGTTCCCGTATTGGTAGCAATAAAACCTTTATTAGCTATTTGCAAATTGCGGATGGTAACACCATTACCTTCAAATACACCTCCAAACGCACTAATAGGTTCCCAAAGTTCATTACCCATATCAATCACTTTTATTCCATCCCCTGCCGGTTCATCGATATATTCTTTTTCTAAAGTAACAGTTGCCTTACGGTATTCATCCGCAATTTTATTCCATCCGAATAATCCAGTCTTATTATAGATATGAATATTTCCATCATCATCGATCATATAGCCCTCATCAGGAATTCTGAAACGATAATCTACCTCAAAATCCATTTTATAATGCTTGCCGGCTGCAAACTGATTGGCAGTAGCATCCATATCAAGTCCGATGTTATCCTCCAAATCTTTGACTTTTACTTTTTTCAGCAGGATAATATCCTGTTCCACTTCATTATTCAAAACGCTTACTGTAATATTCAGTTCGGTCGTACTTTTCATCAACCGGGTATCACCATAGGTTGTAGGTAATATATTCAAATACCCGTTTAATGTTTCATTCTGCGCCAATGCTTGTCCACTCATGTCAAGTGTCAGTTTGTTACGCATACCTGAAAGACTCTGTACCACTCCGTCTTCGTCGATCTTCAACTCTGCGGGAAATACATCATCATCACTCTCCAGCGTAATATAGCGAATCTTCAGTTCCCGGTCCGACGTGTTTTTCAAACCAAACTGTATCAATGCAGTCAATGGTGAAAACGTTAATGCAGGAATCTTATTATCAGTCACATCCCCGGTGGCAACCATATAGGTAGTGGCTGCCAGTTCTGCTGTTTTTCCAGTCTGAGTAAATGTCTCCGGCATAGAAAAGGTAGCCAGGTCATTAAATGTTTTTGCTTCTTTCCGTGGAAATACCGCAATCAGCTTATGGCCATTTTCTACAGCAGCTTTTCCTGTGAATTCAGCAGATTTGTCAGGTTGGTTGTCATTATACCCCGGGGTGATAGAGAAATCATAGCCGGCTCCGAAGTTGCGATTCCATAATGTAACAGCATCTCCTTTATTCCATGTATACACTCCATTCTGCAAATTGCTGCGACCCAAAGGGGCGAACTGTTTAATAGAAGCTATAAATGAATAATCAGTCAGATTCTTGTCGGTTTCGTTCCCTTCACCGTTATTTTCATTCACTATCTTGTCCTCTTCGCAAGAGGTTAGTGCCATTGCGCCCAGCAGTGCAACGCTCAATAAGTGATAAACCTTTTTCATAACTATATAAAAGTTTGTTCGATTAAATATCTTTATTTCAACAACCATTAATACATTGGTTTGTTACGCGTTGGAGTACCACTTCCAAAATAGTCGTAGGTTGGCTTCTTATAGAAACGTATCCAGTCGATTTCCATACGTGGCGTATCATTGCTAGACTTACTTTCCTGATAAGAAATATGCTTAAAGTCGTTTGCCCAACTACCATCTTTAGCAGCCTGTTCTGCCGCAGCGTCACCAAGCGCCCATTCATTACATCCGGCAAATGTCAATAGTAAATGTAACCCTTCCGTATTGTATTTGTCCGTAAACGGCCAATGTGTAGACGAGTTCCATGAAGCCGTTCCATTAGCTATTCCGGTATAGCTGCCGTCAGTCCTCATGCGTACATTCTCTTTACCATTAATACCTAAAGCAATCTCGTTATTATCTCTCCATTCCATCCAATAGATATCGAATTCATCCATATCCGATATTATCAACTGTCCTGAAGACGGTTTATACTTATCACCGGATGAAGTGGATATATCATTCCAGTGGAAAGTCTGCCAAGCGCCATTCGGATTCGCATTGGTAGCCGGATTTTCCAGAAGATCAACCTCACCATAGGTAGACCATTGCACACCTCTGATATTTCCTTGGAACCAGACTGCCGAGTTGAAAGAGTGTTTCTTTCCACGCACACGGATTCTAACTTCCACACGAGTGCCCGGCAAAACGCGTACATTGCTGGATTCCCAAGAATCAGCACCCGTAGGCACACCATCAAACTTACTTGCATAGAGGGAGGAAACTCCAAAATCTCTTGTTCCCGTAATTTCCCCTGTCACACTGATTCCCGGATCATACGCACACCACATTTTCAAATATCCATCTTGAGTCATCGTTGCATATTTCTCATTTACAACCGCTTGTACTTTCTGTGTGTTAGCCACATTCTGTGCCGCCATAAAACGTGGAGGACGATTACCATACTGATTGGGGAGTCCGGTACCTTCTGTCAAAGCATCAATCGGATGGAACTCATAAGAATTCAGGAATGTCCATCCTTCAGCAGCTAACGCTTCATTCGGATGCGGATCACCCTCCTTTATCAATAGTGCTGACGCAGCTCTGACCTCATCCCATTTTTCTACAGCCTTTTTATTGCTGGCTGATACAAATATCTGATCCGGATCTGTATAAACCCATTGCTCATTGGTTAACTCGGTGCCCGGAGTCAAACCTGCATCCGTATCAGTAACCTTAATTTCCAACTCGTCCCCATATACCGGATGAATTTCAGAATCGGTAGCAAAAGACATAGACACAGAAGTGAAAGTATTCGGTCCTTTCTCTCCTTTCACCCATATAAGTTCAGATTCAGCTGTTTTATACCCGGCTTTCACCACCAATTCGCTCGGCAGATTCTCATATTTATCCGCATCTTCACCCGCATCAATATGAACGACTACATCTTCCTTAGCTGACGCTCCTACCGTAGCGACCAGAATAAATGAGCCATACTCTTTCACCGTATTGTCCGAATTGTTCTTCAATGACAAGATGGTGTAGTGTTTATCAGATACCACAATCGGACGTTCAGCCGCATTGATCTTGTATCCTCTGACATAAGCGGTGATAGTACCCGATATAGGATATTTAGCCAGATCGTTCTTTACCTTAAATTCGGTAAATCCCTGTTTCTCACCTTTCTTCATAAAAAGATGACCGGCAAAGCCTTCAAAGACATCAGATACAGGGACATCCTTTCCTTCTACATTCTTACCTGCAAAAGTCAGAACAACGTCTATATCTTCTTCGAGTGCCAACTGATTGTCTTGCTGATCTACCTTCACAGTAAAGGTCACATTATCTCCGATAGCAGCACTTTGAGTACTGATTTCGGCCACCAGATTCCGGGCTTCTCCGATAGAGATAACCGTCTCGGTGTCATTACAGCCTGTCATTACAAGGATAAACAGGCAAATTGGTAATAATCTATAGAAATATTTCTTCATAATCTATCCTATTATATCATTATTAATGATTACCATTTCGGGTTTTGTTTCAACTTTTTGTTCAATTCCAATTCTGAAGGAGGGATCGGTAACAGATAATCCCTATCTGCATGGAATTGATATCCGCTTGGCAGAGTCCCGGCCATCGGATCCGCCCATTTGTTATCATCAAGGGTCAGACGCTCTCTGATTCTTTTCTGATTATCCGGACTGTAAGATTTGAATAAAATAGATTCATCACCTACATAAGCACCTTTACCACGCTTTCCAACAATCAGTTTATCGGCTTTCCAACGCATGAGATCATCCAGCCGGAAACCTTGCAAAGCAAGTTCAGAACGGCGTTCACGACGGATTTCCTGTAAAACAGGAGTCAATGTATAACCGAAATCGGTGAAATTAGCATCCTTTGCCGGTGCCAGATATTTCACTCCTGCACGTTCACGAAGCGCTTTCAATGTCTTATTCGCTATATCATCGCTCCACATTTCCAGTTCAGCAGCAGCTTCTGCATAAGCCAAAAGACCTTCGGCATAACGAATAATAGGTAAAGCAGTCTCACCATTACCACTTACAAAGGTGGTATCTATTCCCAAACGGATGTGATAACCCGTCAAAGAACGTGTGTTTCCATCTCCTGCCAATTTAGGAGGACTAATAGTATTCTTCTTCTCATCCGTATATTCTTCCAGATGCATTGGGGTCGCAGTAGTGGCAGAAGCAAATTTGGCACCTTCATTCATCACCGTTTGAATCAATCTAGGGTCACGGCCTTCAAATGTTTCCTTAAAATCCTTAAATTTCTCATTTGTCGGATCAATAAATGTTCCATCGGCATTCAGATAATTATCCACCAGGCTTTGAGTAATTCCGGCAGCTCCTTCCGAGTCGACAACACCTGCCTTCAGATTACCGTTGACATCATGAAAGACTCCTTCATCACTCGAATATTTCCTCCACAATAGCACTTCGCCCATTCCTGACAAATCTTTGCTATTGAACAATGCCGCAAAAGCATCTCCCGGATTTTGCCCGGTTTTATACAGATCAATGCCACAACCGAACAGTTCATTTCCCCAGTTAATAACTTCACCCAAGAAATAATTTGATTCGTTAGTGGAAGATGCAAAATCATCGCTGCTGTGATACTTTTCCCAAGTTCCTTCATACAACGCCACATTCATTGCCAAAACCATGGCAGCTTCTTTATTGATACGAATTCCGGAATATTTACCGCGCGAATGCAACAGATTCTTCGCCTCAACCAAATCACTCAAAATAAATCGGGCTACCTCATTACGTGTCTTTGCGGGAATCTGTAATCCTGCGATTGTCGCATTCTCATCCCAAAAAGCATCCATTACCGGAATAGAACCGAATTTCTTCAATAAATCGAAATGCCAATAGGCACGTAAAAAGTAAGCCTCCCCTTTCAACGACAGTACATCTTCGTTTTCCTGTGCTTCGGGTACTTTATAATTATGGAAAAAATAGTTCACTTTACGCAGGTTCTGATAACCAGTCTGCCAATCGGAAGCTCCGCTAAACTGGTTATTCTGTCCATGCAAACGGGCATCATACTTTTCTGCAATAATATTGTCACTATTCTTTTCTTCACTGCGAACTCCCAAACCGAACTTACTAAAAGACGGCAACGTCATATATAGTCCGTTAATATAGTTTTCAACCTGTATGGCACCTGTCAGAAAATTACCGGCTTCCGGCTTGGTTATCGGTTCCCTATCCAGAAAATCAGAACAGGATGAAAATGGTAATATTGAAGCGGCTACAAAAGCCATTATATATATTCTTTTCATATCTTATGGTTTAAAAGGTAAATTCAATACCAAATACGTAGTTTTTATTCAACGGATATACCTTTCCGTTACCATTTTGCTTCATTGGGGAAGTCAATCCCGGAGCAGTTTCGTTACTACCCCCAGCCCATGTATTTACCTGATTCAAGGTTTCAGGATCGAATACGTCCGGCAAATTGTCAATCGTGAAGAGATTATCACAAGTGAAATACACTTTCAAGTTCTCCAATCCCATCTTCTTAACCAGTTTAGGCTGGAAGTTATAAGAAATCATCAAGTTTTTGAGTCGCATATAAGCTGCGTTCAATAAATAACGTGAAGTGTTGTAACCTACGTTCGCATTATATTCAGGACTGTCGGGTTTTGTCAGACGCGGCAGGTAAGCCCCCGGGTTGTACACATTATAATAATCCAAATGTTCTTTAAAGAAGTTGGAATCACCGCTAAACAGATAAGTACTTGCAGCCATCGGGAAATCACGTTTCATGACTCCCTGGAACAATGCGGAAACTTCAAAACCTTTATAACCGGCATGTAAGTTCAGACCGAAGGAGTAACGAGGAGTCGTATTACCGATAATTTTCAAATCACCGTGATCTTTCAATGTACCCGAACCCGGATCAATTTTACCATCACCGTTCGAATCGATATATTTCAAATCACCACGTTGCCAATCCTTATTCGGTTTGAAGAAAGACATGTCTACTCCTCTCAGATATTCATCCACTTCCTGGTTGGTGAGAAACAGATCATTTGCTTCATATCCCCAGATTTCACCTAAATCCATTCCCTGGTAATAACCTTTGTTACGAACCAGACCGGTGTGGTTGTTATAAATCAATCCTTCCGGATTATTGTATTTGGTTACCACTGCTTTGTAGTCAAAGATATTGAAACCGATTCCATAACTGAAACCATTCTTCAGCTGGTCAGACCAGTTAACCGACAATTCCCATCCACGGTTACGTAGTGTTGCATTATTTACTTTAGCACGTTGGTCAACAGCAATACCGCCAATATCAGGAATTGCTTCAGCCGGGCCAATCATGTCTTTGGTCGTACGTTGGTAAATATCCGCCGTAATCGTCAAACGATTGTTAAGCAAAGTCAGGTCGAAACCTAAGTTGGCATTATCCACTTTTTCCCATGTAATGTACGGGCTTACCATAGAAGGTGTTAAAGCGACTGTACCACGTACCGGAGTAGCCGAAGTGACACCGGAAAGCAACCATGCATTTGAATAGTCCGGTCTCAATGTCATGAAGTTCAGATAATCATATAGTCCGGCTCCATTCTGATTGCCTAAACGTCCGTAAGACAAACGCACTTTCAACTGTGAAACAGGCAAGCTCCATTGCTTGAAGTAGTCGGTACGGGCAATGTCATAACCGGCAGAGAAAGAAGGGAAAAATCCCCAACGATTGCCGGAAGCGAAACGTGACGAACCATCATAACGTCCGCTAAATTCCAGAAAATAGACATTCTGGTAGTTCCAGTTCAAACGGGTATAGAATCCCATGGTTGCCCAATGGTCACGCGCTTCACTATTATAGGCTTTTCCGTTTGCATTGTCAAAAGAGAATGTATCATCGCTCATCACTCCGTCTTTATACGCATACATGCTTGAGTTTTGCTGCACTTCCATCTGGAAACCGGCCATTGCCTTAAAGAAATGGTCACCCCATTGATTCGTATATGAAGACGACACACTGGGAGACAAATAATAGTTGAATTGATTTCCACGAGTCATTGATCCCCACAAAGAATTCGAATATTCGATACCGGGATAAGAATATCCCTGCCGGGGAGCGGTAACATTCTCTATGGTTCCGTCGGGCCGTGTGGTACGGGGCTGCTTCTGCAAGAATTCATCATTCTGCACATCAAAACGAACTTTCATCTCTCCGATAATGTCCCAGCCTTTCAGAGGCGTAACAGTAGCTGCAAAAGTCATGGCATCAGAAATGCGGTTCTGCGAATAGCCCACATTGTCCAGATACAAAGCTTCATTCCATGAAGGAAGATTATAAAGCCCGGAAATAGGAACTTCAGTCACCATATTAGGCTGCGAACGAGCTATCTGATGATAAAGAATAGACATATCGGGGAGCGGGCGGGAAATCAGATTCAACGTGATATTGTTATTGAAGTTAAACTTCAACCAGTCATTCGGCTTGATCTGAAATTTGGTATTCACGTTGTATTTATCCAGAGAGTCTTCTACACGATCCAGCAAACCACCCTGGTAAGTATAACCCAGACCGACATAATAAGTCACTTTGTCCGATCCACCGGAGATACTTAGATTGTGTGAATGACGCAAAGATTTGTTTTTATAGAAATAATCAAACCAGTCGGTATTGGCATACTGCGATTCACCGCCACGCCAACCGGTATTCTCCTGATTGGCGGTAATACCGAGCAGACCTTCACCATAGGGGTTCTGCAAAAACTGATTCATCAAATCAATAGTCTCCTGTGAGAAGTATGGAGACTCACCAATTGCCGAACGGTACGCATTTTTATAATTGGCAAACTCTACAGAGTTCATCATCTCGGGCATGTTGATAGGTGCACTCATACCCACAGAACCGCGATAAGTCACCCGGGCTTTATCCTGTTTACCGCTCTTGGTCGTTACTAACACCACACCATACGCAGCACGAGCACCATACACGGCTGCTGCAGAAGCATCTTTCAATACACTGATACTTTCTATATCGGCAGGATTTACATTCTGCAAGCTCTGTTCCACACCATCCACCAATACATAAGGCTCTCCACCATTAATAGAACCGATACCGCGAATATTAAATTTGATTTCTCCGCCAACTTCACCACCGGTACCGCTTTCAGAAGCATCCGAAGCAAAGTTCAAACCAGCCACATTACCTTGTAAGGCGCTGGTTACATCCGTCACAGGACGGGTAGCGATTGCATCCGCATTAACTGTTGCTACAGCCGCTGTAATAGTATTACGTTTCTGTGTTCCCATACCGACTACCACCACTTCATCTAAAGTTTTGGAGTCTTCCTTCATCACGAACCGATTTCCTGTTAGCTTAGTGATTTTCACTTCCAAAGGAGCATAGCCCACATAGCTGACAGTTATCGTTGTACCTACTTTACCGTTAATTTTAAAGTTTCCATCCAAATCGGTAATGGTACCATCAGTAGAACCTTTCACCATAACGGTTGCTCCGATTACGGACTCGCCACGTTCGTCTACCACCTTACCAGTGATAGTGCCCTGTTGAGCAAAGAGCTCCACAGGGAAGAACAGTAAAAGCATTGAAAAGAGACACACCAGTTGCATCCTAATCTGCATTTTCTTCATAACATTATATTAAAGTTAATACTAAAAGTTTTTTTGAGTTCCATTTGCCAATAGCCCACACTATCCGGCATTGAAATACACCACAAAAATAGATTGATTGGCAGAATGGCGAGTTCATAAAATCGCCAAAATGTTTCCAAAAACATCCATATTCCGTTTTTGAACGTCTTTGTGGCGGTTTTTGGAAATATTTCTTTTGTTTTAGCGGAATTAATCATACTTTTGTTTCACTAATCTCCCCTTAATAATCTTGACTGATGAAAAAAAAGTATTTGGATAAAACACTTTTTCTGCTTACTGGCTTTTCTTATCGTAGGCACATTTCCAGCAATAAGTATAGGTAACCATTACGACTTTAAACTGATTGGTTCCCAAAACGGAATGCCGTCTATCATCAGCTGTATCTATACCGAACAAAAGGGATTCATCTGGATCGGTACTCCGACAGGACTAATCAGATTTGATGGAACGGAACTCAAAAAGTACACCGCACAACCTGATAATGAAAATTCCCTGCCTAACGACAGTATCCTGCAAATTATTGAAGATAATCAGCAGACAACCTGGATACTGACCACCACAGGAATCGCCCGTTATTCTCTTATTCACGACAACTTCTTTATCCCCAAACTAAATAATCAGCCCATCATTGCCAAATCGATCTGCAAAATAGCAGACGGGCTTCTGTTCGGAGGGATCAACAAGATATATAAATATTCTTATGCCACCAACACGATTTCTCTCATACGGGAATTCAAGACCGACGAGCCGTTCATTATACGATCCATACAAATGTGGAAACCCGATACCATATTGTGTCTAAGCTGGCAACAGGGAATACTGCAAATGAACCTCAAGAATTTCGAGATAACCCCATTTCCTTTCCAATACGGGAACGACAACGTAGGAATCATCATAGACTCCCAACAAAGAATATGGCTGTCAACCTACAACAATGGCGTCAAGTGTTTCTCCGCCCAGGGAAAATTGATAGCCAGCTATACCACTCAAAACTCCCGTTTGAGCAGTGACATCGTATTGTGCATGACCGAATTCAAACAAAAAATATGGATGGGAACAGACGGGGGAGGTATCAATATCCTCGATCCCACAACCGGCAATATTACCGTACTCGAACATATCTCCGGAGATAATCATTCCCTTCCCACAAATACAATACTCTGCCTGCATAGCGACTCTGCCGGAAATATATGGGCGGGAAGTAAACGTGAAGGGGTTATCAACATTCGTGAAGTATCCATGAGAACTTACACTAATGTTGTGTTAGGGCACAACAAAGGATTAAGTCAAAGTACGGTATTACAACTATATCAGGAACCGGCTTCCGAAGAACTCTGGATCGCTACGGACGGAGGAGGTATCAATAAATTCATTCCTTCTACAGAAACATTTGTGCACTATCCCGACACTTGGGGAGACAAGATGGTCTCCATCACCGACTTCACACCCAACGAATTGTTAGTATCTGCCTTTTCCAAAGGTATCTTCATATTCGATAAAAAGACAGGAAAGAAGCGTCCTTTCGCTATTATGAGCCCTTCATTAGAGCATCACATCCGCTATAGCGGACAGCCAATCAACTTATACCGGGATACTCCCAATTCGATCTTAATATTAAGTTCGCCTCCTTACCGCTACCATACTTCCACCCGGCAACTCACTCCTGTCCCTTGTGCCAAAGAAGTGAAAATAAAAGGCTTGTTGAGTTCCATTGGATATGATTCCACTGCCATTTACCTGAACGATCCTTATAATATATATAGACTGGATCGTAAAAAAGACACAGTGGAGATATTTGCAAGTGCTCCACAGGGATTCTTCAATGCTGTATCCAGGGATGACAAGGGCGTATTCTGGATTGCAGGCACCCGTGGCCTGTACACCTATCACCCTGATACCCGCAAATTCGAAAGAATTCCTACCACCTTATTTAATGAAGTAAATACCGTGTTATGCGACAATAAAGGAAAAGTGTGGATAGGAGCTGAACAGAAACTCTTTATATGGCTCACCGATACCAAACGTTTTGTATGGTTCGGAGAAGCGGATGGAATTTCCCCCAATGAATGCTTGGCCGAGCCCCCGTCTCATTTCCCCCCAAAGGCAACATCTATATGGGAGGTGTAAAAGGATTACTATGTATCAATGCAGACACTCAAATAGAAAAGAGTAGTGACTCTCCGGAAATACGCCTTGCCGAACTAACCATAAACGGAGAGAACAGGATGTATCAGCTCAATCAAGACAAGATATCCATCCCCTGGAACAGTAAAAACATTAAGATCCGTGTCATGACTTATGGTGCGGACATTCTCCGGCTCAAAGTCTATCATTTCCAAATGGGAGACCTTAAAACCGAAGGCTACAACCCTGAATTGATGATCCCATCTCTTGCTCCGGGAAGTTATCCCATCATGGTGAGCTGTAACACACAGGAAGGAAATGAAACAACTCCCCAGTTTCTTTTCACATTAAACGTACTGCCACCCTGGTACAGAAGCTGGTGGTTCGTTTCTCTCTGCATCATTGCTTGCATAGGCATTGTGGTACAAATTGTTTTCGTTCTGCTTCGACGCAAAGAAAACAAGATGAAATGGATGATGAAAGAACACGAGCAGAATGTGTATGAAGAAAAAGTTCGTTTTCTGATTAATATCAGCCATGAACTGCGAACTCCGCTCACACTCATATATGCCCCGCTAAGCCGCATATTAAAGACACTTCCTTCTACAGATGCCATTTATCCACCGTTGAAGAATATACATAAACAGGCTCAACGGATGAAAGATCTTATCAACATGGTGCTGGACGTACGTAAGATGGAAGTAGGAGAAACCAAGTTGAAACTCCAAGCCTATCCATTTAACTCATGGATAAAGGAGATTGGTGCCGATTTTACGGACGAGGGAGCTGCCCAGGAAGTGCAAATAGATTATCAGCTCGACGACAGCATAAAAGAGGTGGTATTTGACAAGGGTATGTGTACAATCGTAGTCACAAACTTATTGACGAACGCACTGAAACACAGTCCTAAAAACACAACCGTCACTATCCGTACCAGCAAAAATGACTCATACGTCCGTGTTTCCATTTTGGATCAGGGAGAAGGTATGCAAGAGGAAGACATGGAGAAAGTATTCATCCGTTTCTATCAAGGCAAGCAGGAAATTGGCGGTAGCGGAGTCGGACTTTCATACGCCAAGATGCTGGTAGAATTGCATAAAGGTAAAATCGGAGCCATGAACAACGAAGCGGGAGGAGCCACTTTCTTCTTCGACTTGCCTTTGGGATTGGAGTCGGGCGAAGTCATCTGCCAGCCGAAACCTTACATCAATGAATTGATTACACCGGACGTAGATCATGAGATCAACGCTCCCGAGACACTCGACTTCTCTACGCAGAATTACACAGTGCTATTGGTAGACGACAATCATAACCTGACAGATTTCCTCTCCAAAGAATTGAAATCCTTATTCAAAGCAATTTATATAGCACATGATGGCCAGAAAGCTTTCGAAATAGCGCAAAAGCAAGTTCCGGATATTATAGTGAGCGATGTGATGATGCCGGTTATGAATGGATACGAACTGTGCAAAGCGGTAAAAGAGAATATCGGCATCAGTCATATTCCTGTGATTCTGCTCACGGCACGCAATGATGAACAGAGCCGACTGTATGGGTATAAAATCGGGGCGGACGCTTATCTGGGAAAACCTTTTGAGATAGACACTCTTGTTAAGATTATACAGAACCGGCTATACAACCGGGAGCAAACGAAAGAGCACTATCAACATATAGGCAACTTCCCTCAACCGCTGGAGAGTACTTTCAGCCAGGCGGATGAAACGTTCTTGTTAAAGTTTAACAAGCTCATTTCCGAGAATATCAGCAATCCGTCTTTAGATATTCCTTTTATCTGCAGAGAGATCGGAATGAGTAAAACATCTCTTTACAACAAGTTGAAGGCTATCACCGATATGGGGGCAAATGACTATATCAACAAATTCAGGTTGGAGCAAGCCATTACTCTGATAAAAACCACCGATCTGACATTTACTGAAATATCAGATCAGATAGGTTTCACTACTTTACGTTATTTCAGTACTGCATTCAAACAGTACACAGGCTTGACGCCCACGCAGTATAAAAATGAATGCAGGAGTGAGAATAAATAAGATATTCTCACTTAAATAAGGTAGTATTACTAATTAGAGTAGGCCCTCATCTGCAAAGCTGAAAAATCCGTCTTCACAAACGATGACGTGATCTATCAGACGGATATTCATCGTTTCCGCCGCTTTATGGATATGCTCTGTCAAACTCCTGTCCGGTTGGCTGGGATGAATATTTCCCGAAGGATGGTTATGCACCACCGCGATTTGTGTAGCTCTTTGCAGCAATGCTTCCCGGAGAATGGTGCGCACATCGGTATAAGTTCCGTCTATGCCACCAGTACTTATACGTACCTTATCAATTAGTTTGGTTGCCTGATTCAATAGGAGCACCCAGAATTCTTCCTGTTCCAAGTCACACATGATCGGTTGGAAAATATCATAGATATCTTTTGAGCAAGTGATTCGAAGTCTCTCTTTGGTTTCTTGCAGCTTTCTTCGTTTGCCTAATTCCAAGGCTGCCATCACTGTAATGCTCTTTGCGGGTCCCATACCTTTGAAAGAGGAATAGTCACACACTTCCCATTTTGCCAATGAATTCAGATTGTTATCACAAGACAGGAGCAGGCGTCTCATCAATTCGACAGCACTTTCTTCCGTATTTCCGGAGCCAATCAATATAGCGAGTAGTTCGGCATCACTCAATGCGGCTGCTCCCTTCTCCATCATTTTTTCCCGTGGGCGGTCTTCCAGTGCCCACTGGTTGATGGATAGTTTGTGTTTACTTTCCATTATTAATCAAATTAAGTCACAAAGATACTCCTATATAACTGAAAAAATGAATTTTGGAAGCTATAAGTCTATTTTTAGAATCCCTTTACTTCCAAATATCGTAGTTTTGCGCTATCAAGATTAATATATAAACATCTAATAAATATGAAAAAGAGAATAAGCATCTTATCCATCTTACTACTATTAGGAATGACAGTATACGCTCAAACGGATATCCCGCAGGTGATTCCCTCCTTACAACATTGGAATGGGGCAAAAGGCAAACTGACACTACCGGAAACAGGAAAGATTATAATCGCTCCGGAAGCAGAAAGCCTGTTGAAAGAAACTGCGGAAATAATGGCAAAAGACTTAAAAGATATGTTCGGCTGGAATTATCAGGTAACCTCCGGAAAACCGAAAAATCATTCTATCTATCTGTCAGTGAAAAAATCGCCTTCATCATTGGGAGAAGAAAGCTATGAACTGGATATACGCAACCATGTAACCATCGAAGCCTCCACCGTAAAAGGAGTATTCTGGGGAACTCGCACACTGTTGCAAATGATCCATAACCAGCCTTTTGGACTCATGAAAGGAAAAGCATTGGATTATCCGCAGTATGCTCACCGCGGACTGATGATTGACGTAGCCAGGAAATTTTTCACAATGGACTATTTGCAGGATTACGTAAAAATTCTCTCGTTCTATAAAATGAATGAACTGCAAATACATCTGAATGATAATGGTTTCGTTGAGTTTTTCGATAATGACTGGAACAAAACATACGCCGCCTTCAGATTGGAAAGCGACCGTTTTCCGGGACTCACATCCAAAGATGGTTCCTACACCAAAGAAGAATTCCGCAACTTCCAGCAAATGGCCGCACGATATGGAATCAATATCATCCCAGAAATTGATGTTCCGGCACACTCACTCGCTTTCACTCATTACAATCCGATACTGGCAGCCGACAAAAAAGAATATGGTATGGATCATCTCGACCTCTATAAAAAAGAGGTATATGATTTCCTTGATACTTTGTTTGACGAATATCTCTCGGGAGATCACCCGATATTTGTCGGACCGGACGTACATATCGGCACTGATGAGTACAACCTCAAAGAAGCGGAACAATTCCGCTATTTCACTGAATACTATCTGAAGTATATCACCAAATATGGAAAAAATCCGCGATTATGGGGAAGTCTGAAACACATGAAAGGAAATACCCCCGTAAATCTGAAAGGAAAAACGGTCAATGCATGGAATTATAGCTGGCTAGACTTAGAAACCGCACTGCAGGAAGGAGCCAAAGCGATTAATACATGCGATGCATTTCTATATATCGTACCAGCCGTGAATTACTACCATAACTTTCTGGATCATCAATGGATATATGAGAGTTGGTCACCACGAATGATGCAAGAGGGAGAAATGATAGAGCAGTCTACTAATTTATTAGGAGCCATGTTTGCTGTATGGAACGACCGTGTCGGAAATGGAATCAGCCAACAGGATGTACATATACGCACCTTTCCTGCCATGCAGGTTATGAGCGAGAAACTTTGGAAAGGAGAAAACACAAGAAACATACCGTTTGAAACCTTCGAAACGTGGTGCAGGACAACACCGGAAGCACCGGGCGTAAATCTACAGGCCAGCATAGATGACAGAAAAGACCTAACGCTTTCCGGCCAGGAAATTATCCTGCAAGGTAACGACTCGGTTCTTACCTCTATACCCGAAATCGGTTATCCATATAGTGTGGAATTTGAAATCTACGCAGATCCAAAGCCCAATATCGATGCGGTCTTATTCAAAGGTCCCCATTCTGTTTTCACCGCGAACTGGCAAAATACGGGTAAATTCGCATTCTCGCGCGACGGCTATGAATTCATCTTCCATTCCTATCGTTTGCCTGTGGAAAAATGGACAAAGGTTCGTGTAGAGGGAGATGCCAAAGGGACCTCACTTTACATAAACGGAGAGCTACAAGAACGTTTGGAAGGACGAATCGGTGTAGTTTACAATCAGAAAAGCCTGCGTAAAGACAGCATTTGGTATCAGGAAACACTTATCTTCCCATTGAAACAGATAGGCGACAAATTGCTGGGGTTTAAGGGAAGAATAAGAAATGTGATTTGCACTCCACTAAATGAAAAAAGATATAGCCTATAAAAATTTCTTCGATTGCATCCATTACTTTTTTTCCATGAAAGTATAACTTGTCTGACACCCGGGTGTCAGACAACATTCCTTTTAAACAAAAATAGGAATGGTAATAGGCAAATAAAAAATGGATTACTTATAAAAATTCTTTTGGAAAGCCTCAAACTCATCCTTCCCTCTGATACAACGCTGCCACCATGCGCGCCAAAAGCCTGTACCATAGCCGATAAGCTGTATAAATGCGGCGGCAATGGAATAAACGCCAATAGACAGACTTTTATTCTGAATAGTAGAATCAATGCATACGAGTAATGCATAGAGAATGATAGGCGTGAAACTGAAGAGGCAGAAGGGGGTTCCTAATAATAGAAGCGCCACTCCCAATGTAAATACGGCTGGAAGCAAATGCACCAGTTTCAGAGAATCCGGATATTTCTTATAAAGATTAATACGGGCAATGCCGGAGTTATGCACCTGCTTGAAGAATTTTTTCAAGTCAGTCCGACGTTTATGATATACCCAGGCATCAGGAAAAAGACGACAAGTGTACCCATTCTTAAAGATACGGATACTGAAATCAATATCCTCCCCAAAACGCATCTTTGAAAAACCTCCCAAAGCCTCGTACACTGCCCGGCGAACTCCCATATTAAAACTACGGGGATAGAATTTGTCCATCTTCTTTTTTCCGCCACGGATACCTCCGGTCGTGAAGAAAGAGGTCATGGAATAGTTAATTGCCTTCTGAATATCAGTGAAAGAATCGTGTGCACGGTCGGGGCCACCAAAAGCATCGGCAGGAGAAGTGGTGAGCTCCTTCTCTACCGCATCGAAGTAGCCTTCGGGAAGGATGACATCAGAATCCAATATAATAAGGTATTCGCCTTCGCTACGTTCTGCTCCGTAATTACGGGTTTGTCCCGGACCGGAATTGGGTTTAGAGAAATATTTTATATTCAACCGATCTGCATACCGGTCTACTACTCCTTTACAGGGAATGGAAGAACCATCTTCAACAACAACAACCTCAAAACCCTTAAAGTGTTGTACAGTAAGACTTTGCAATAATTCATCCACTTCATCGGGACGATTATAAACGGGAATTATGACGGAGTAACGCATATCAAAAACGGGATATAACTATTTGATATGCAAAGTAAGACAAAAAAAA
>NZ_GG774952.1:295205-304704 GCF_000162555.1 Bacteroides sp. 3_1_23 | reverse complement strand
TTTTGTATATCAGCAATAAAATTATTACTTATTCAGGATATCCATTGTATCCGATGCGATCAACAGTTCTTCATCTGTTGGGATCACTACTACTTTCACTTTAGAAGCAGGAGTAGAAATGATTGCTTCTTCACCGCGAACCTTAGCATTTACTTCGTTATCAAGTTCGATACCCATGAATTCCATATCCTTACAAACTTCACGACGACATTCCATCTGGTTCTCACCTACACCACCAGTAAACAGGATAATATCCACACCGCCCAATGCAGCAGCATAAGCACCGATATATTTCTTAATACGGTAATAGTACATCTTCTCTGCAAGGATAGCTTTCTCATTGCCAGCCGCACAAGCAGCCAAGAGTTCACGCATATCGCTTGATACACCCGAAATGCCCAGTACACCGCTCTTCTTGTTCAACAGATTGGAAACACCGGTTGTGTTCAAGCCTTCTTTTTCCATGATAAATGTTACTGCACCGGCATCAATATCACCGCTACGAGTACCCATCATCAAGCCTTCCAATGGAGTCAAGCCCATAGTAGTATCCATACATTTACCATCTTTGATAGCAGCGATAGAACCACCGTTACCAATGTGGCAAGTGATAATTTTCTGTCCTACCGGATTTACACCCAAGAATTCACATACACGTTTTGACACATAACGATGAGAAGTTCCGTGGAAGCCATAACGACGTACACCATACTTTTCATACAGTTCGTGAGGAATAGCATACATGTAAGCATAATCCGGCATTGTCTGATGGAAAGCCGTATCGAATACACCTACCTGCGGAATGTTAGGAAGAATAGCAGAAACTGCATTTACCCCTTTCAAGTTAGCAGGATTGTGAAGCGGAGCCAAGTCATTGCAAGCAGCGAAAGCTTCCAGCACTTCCTTGTTCAGCAATACAGATTCGCTGAAACGCTCGCCTCCGTGTACCATACGGTGACCTACTGCATTGATCTCATCCAAAGATTTAATAGCGCCGTATTCAGGATTAATCAGCGTGTTCAGGATAAACTCTACTCCTACTGTATGTTCAGGAATATCTTTCTCCAATATTTTCTTTTCACCATTCGGCAAAGTAAGTTTCAAGAATGATCCTTTCAGACCGATTTTTTCGATACCACCTTGTGCAATCACCTCTTTGGTGGTCATATCGAACAATTTATATTTAATAGATGAACTTCCGCAGTTCAATACCAGAATCTTCATGTCGTTGTCGATTTATACTTAATAGTTTATATCTAATACTTATTTATTCGCTTTTGCTGCAATGGCCTGATTAGCTGTGATAGCAATCATGCGATATACATCTTCGATAGAACAACCACGAGACAAGTCGTTTACCGGACAGGCAATACCCTGAAGAATCGGACCAACAGCGTCAGCATGTCCCAGACGTTGAACTAATTTATAAGAAATATTACCAACTTCCAAACTTGGAACGATCAGCACATTTGCTTCTCCGGCTACTGGAGAACCCGGCGCTTTGCTAGCACCCACTTCCGGTACAAGAGCAGCGTCAGCCTGCATTTCACCATCCAAATCAAGAGTAGGAGCCATCTCTTTTGCAATCTTAGTAGCTTCTACCACTTTATCCACTACTTCGTGTTTAGCGGAACCCTTGGTTGAAAAGCTCAACAGAGCTACTTTCGGATTTTCAATACCGGCAACGGCTTTCGCAGTCTGCGCAGTACAAATAGCAATCTGTGCCAGCTGATTAGCGTCCGGAACCGGAGTTACAGCAACGTCACCCATGACCAAAATGCCATTCTTTCCGTATTCAGGAGCATGAGTCAAAAGCAACATAGCACCAGACACGCAAGTGATTCCCGGCGCAGTCTTGATAATCTGCAAAGCAGGACGCAATACATTACCAGTAGTGTTACGGGCACCAGCCAACTGACCGTCAGCATCACCGCTCTTAATCATTAAACAACCAAAGAATAAAGGATCATTCGTTAACTTGCGGGCTTCTTCGATAGTCATCCCCTTCTTTTTACGAAGTTCACACAACAACTGCGCATATTCTTCGTGTTTCGGAGAAGTTTCAGGATCAATGATAGTAGCTTTACCGATGTTTCCCAATCCCCATTTTGCAGCAAGTTCATTAATTTCTGCCGGTTTACCCAGTAAAATTAGATCGGCTACTTCGTCTGTCAAAATCATATTGGCAGCTTTCAATGTGCGTTCTTCAGTTCCTTCCGGAAGAACAATACGTTGGCGATTTGCTTTCGCACGCGCCACGATTTGGTTGATTAAATTGAGCATAGATATATTGAATATTATTATAAAACGTCCTTACAATTTGTAATTTGCGGTGCAAAAGTACTCAATTTTGCAATATCCACATTACAATTTCGCCTATTTTTCTCTTCCAAGTCTAAAATATTGTAATATTTAACACTGTACTCCTATTTTTCATACCTTTGCAGCGTTTTCAAACAAAATCAATAGGTTATTAGTTATGATACGTCAGTGCGCCATTTTATTTGGCTGTTTGGCTTTGGGTGAATTAATAGTTTATCTTACGGGTATCAAGCTCCCCTCCAGCATCATCGGTATGCTGCTGCTCACCCTCTTTTTAAAATTAGGTTGGATTAAGTTACACTGGGTACAGGGATTGTCCGACTTTCTGGTTGCCAACTTAGGATTCTTTTTCGTTCCGCCCGGTGTGGCTCTTATGCTATACTTTGATGTCATTGCGGCAGAGTTCTGGCCGATAGTGACAGCGACCATTATCAGCACCGCGCTTGTACTTGTCGTTACGGGATGGGTACATCAAATCGTCCGCAAGTTCAGGCTGGCACGTCAGATTAAGCTGGCGCGCAAACTTCACCTGACGGATTTCCATCTGTCGGAGAAACTGCACCTTAAAGATAAAATCAACTTAACGAATAAAGACAAATGAGCTTCTTAGAGAATAATTTCTTCCTGTTGGCTATCACCTTCGGGATTTTCTTCTTTGCCAAATTGCTTCAGAAGAAAACAGGACTGGTATTATTAAATCCTATATTGCTGACCATCGCCCTATTAATCATCTTCCTTAAAATGACAAATATCTCATACGAGACCTATAATAAAGGAGGACATTTGATCGAGTTCTGGCTCCGCCCGGCTGTTGTTGCTTTAGGCGTACCTTTATATCTTCAATTGGAAATGATAAAAAAGCAGTTACTGCCTATCCTTCTGTCTCAACTGGCAGGCTGCATTGTCGGAGTTATTTCAGTAGTGCTGATTGCGAAGTTCATGGGAGCTTCCCAAGAAGTAATCCTGTCTCTGGCTCCCAAATCGGTTACGACTCCGATTGCGATGGAAGTAACCAAAGCCATTGGCGGTATTCCGTCACTGACGGCGGCAGTTGTTGTGGCAGTAGGTTTATTAGGAGCGATCTGTGGTTTTAAGACCATGAAAATCATGCGTGTAGGCAGTCCGATCGCCCAAGGGCTTTCGATGGGGACAGCCGCTCATGCTGTCGGAACTTCCACCGCAATGGATATCAGCAGCAAATATGGAGCATACGCCAGTCTGGGACTGACACTGAATGGAATCTTCACTGCACTGCTCACACCTACGATCCTTCGATTATTAGGTGTCTTGTAAAAACAAAATCTCTTGATTTTCCGTTATATAAAGAGTTAAACGCAAAAAGCAATTTTATGATTCCATTTAAAGATATCACATTAGCAGACAAAGACACAATCACCTCATTCACGATGAAAAGTGATCGCCGCAATTGCGATCTTTCATTCTCCAATCTTTGCAGTTGGAGGTTCTTATATGACACTCAATTCGCAGTGGTCGACAACTTTTTGGTATTCAAGTTCTGGGCGGGAGAACAACTTGCTTATATGATGCCCGTAGGCACAGGAGATTTGAAAGCAGTATTGTGGGAACTGATAGAAGATGCCCGCAAAGAGAACCAGCATTTCTGTATGCTGGGAGTGTGCAGCAATATGCGCGCTGATCTCGAAGCTATCCTTCCGGAACAGTTCACTTTCACAGAAGACCGCGACTATGCGGATTATATTTATTTGAGAAGTGATCTATCTACGCTGAAAGGGAAGAAATTCCAAGCGAAAAGAAATCATATCAACCGGTTCCGCAACACTTATCCGGATTACGAATACACACCGATTACCCCGGACCGTATTCAGGAATGTCTGGATCTGGAAGCAGAGTGGTGTAAAGTGAATAACTGTGACCAACAGGAGGGGACAGGCAACGAACGTCGCGCCCTGATTTATGCTCTCCACAACTTCGAGGCACTCGGACTGACGGGAGGTATCTTGCATGTGAACGGTAAAATTGTCGCATTCACATTCGGTATGCCTATCAATCATGAAACATTCGGCGTACATGTAGAAAAAGCGGATACCAGTATTGAAGGTGCGTATGCCATGATTAATTATGAATTTGCCAACCGGATTCCCGAACAATATATCTATATCAACCGGGAAGAGGATTTAGGTCTCGAAGGTTTGCGCAAAGCCAAATTGTCTTACCAACCGGTGACGATTCTGGAAAAATACATGGCTTGTCTCAAAGAGCATCCCATGAATATGGTTAAATGGTAAACTCTTTATAAATATGATGATAAAGGAGCAAGTAAAAGCATTGTGGAAAGTCTGTTTTGACGATAGTGAAGAATTCGTCGAGATGTACTTCAGACTACGCTATAAGACAGAGGTGAACGTTGCCATCAAAAGTGGTGATGAGGTAATCTCTGCCCTTCAAATGCTTCCTTATCTGATGACTTTTGGTGGAGAGACTGTACAGACCTCCTATATTTCAGGAGCCTGTACGCATCCCGATTTTCGAAGCAAAGGAGTCATGCGCGAGCTTTTATCACAGTCTTTCGCCCGGATGTTACGGAATGGAGTACACTTCAGCACATTAATACCGGCAGAACCCTGGTTGTTTGATTATTATGCCCGTATGGGATATGCTTCGGTATTCAAGTATTCAACTAAAGAGATCGTTTTGCCCGAGTTTATCCCTTCTAAAGAGATAGCGGTCAGTGTTGTTTCAGAATATCAGGAGGAGGTCTATTCCTATTTGAATAAGAAACTTTCCGAACGGGCTTGCTGTATTCAGCACACATCGGAAGACTTTCAGGTTATTATGACCGATCTTGCCATTAGTGGAGGTTATTTATTTGTAGCCAGACAGGAAAACGAAATCAAAGGAATAACCATTATATATAAAGGAGACAAACATATCATTATCAATGAGCTTTGCGCTGAAAATAAAGATGTGGAATATAGCCTGTTGTATGCTATCCGGCAACACACCGGATATAAGTGCATGGTTCAAATCTTGCCTCCCGAAGAGAAACAGCCTCAACATCCGCTAGGCATGGCACGTATCATCAATGCCAAAGAAGTGCTGCAAATCTATGCCGCGGCTTTTCCTGAAGATGAAATGCAGCTGGAATTATCGGACAAACAATTGTCTGTAAACAACGGCTATTATTACCTGTGCAAAGGAAAGTGTATGTATAATACCGAGCGACTGCCCGGTGCACATATACAAATGAATATTAGCGAATTAACCAATAGAATACTTCAGCCGTTAAAGCCATATATGAGCTTGATGCTGAATTAAATTTTAGGCACGGATTACACGGATTACGCTGTTGACTTATATTAAGGCATGCCTCTAAGAGCTGTGAAACCCGTGTAATCCGTGCCTGTATTTATTTATTCAAATAACGAACCCGTTCACAGGCTGCCAATAGAAACGCACCTACTCCAAAATTCGAAGTTGAGTTTGCGTCTACCACCTGACCGGGTATCGCTTTCTCACCAATCGGTTGCACATAACCAATCTTGCCATCAGGCTGCAAAGCAACTGTTGAGAGATATTTCCATGCTTTTTCAACCACCGGCTGATATTCTGCAGCATCCAGAAAACCGTTATTGATTCCCCATTGTAAACCATAGGTAAAGAAAGCCGTTCCACTGGTTTCCGGTCCCGGTGCATGCAATGGATCGAGCATACTGCGTGTCCAGTAACCTTCCGGCTGTTGACAAGCAGCAACCGACTTAGCCAGGGTACGGAAACGATCTATATATTCCGGACGATACTTATCTGTTTCAGGAAGTTCTTTCAAGACTTTTGCCAATCCGGCCAATACCCAGCCGTCTCCACGTGCCCAAAAATCCTTTTTGCCGTTCACACTTTTGTGTTTAGGATACACGTATTTTCCATCCCGGTAATAAAGTCCGGCCTCTTCATCATACATAATACTATCAGCATAGGCGAGGTATTCATGCAGTTTCTCCAAATAGAGCGGATTCTTAGTAATGTTATACATCTTTGTCATGACCGGCATGACCATATATAAGCCATCTGCCCACCACCAATAATCATGATTGGGGGTACTCATCTGATATTCCATCACTTCGCGGGCACGGGCTATTTTCTGTGTATCCGGTTCCATATTATAGAGATCGGCATACGTCTGAAAACAAATCTGATAGTCACCGAAAAGCACATAATCATCACTTTCACCGTAACTGTACTTCCAGTTTTCCTTATGATCTGATTTTGCCCCTTTCCATTCATTATGTTCCGCCCAGGCTTTCGAGTATTCCAAATACTCCGGCTGCTTAGTCAAAAAATAAGCTTCCATATTTCCGGTGTGATAGGCGGCATTATCCCAAAAAGAACGTCCGTGTTCCGGATGATTCGTCTGCCAATAATTATTCACTTTATGAATAGTGTTTATCACTTCTTCAGCAGAAGCATCCTTCTTATCCGTACAACTTGCACAGATTGCACCGCCTAGAAAGAGTGCAGAAAAAAGAGTTGCATATAGTTTCTTCATATCTTTATTTATTTGTATCCATATCCGTTTCCAATACATATATCATTTGAGGCTCAATTTCCGCTGTGCGTTCACCGTCTCCCTGACGGGTGTGTTGTACAAAGAGATGCAGTTTCCGCTGCTTTTTCCAAAGTTCCGTATCATGAGAGGGTTCCCAGGCATCCACCGAAAAATCCGTCAGATCCGTTATCGTCCACTTACTCGTACCCACATCAGTCGCATGTGCCATCGACACACGGCTTCCCCGTTCTTCGTCACGGAAAATATAAAAGACTTCTCCACCTTCTACCACAATACGCGGACGGGCAATAGGGATCATTTTCGTACCTCCACCCTTCAAGGTAAAAGGTGTCTGGCGATCGGTTATCTGCCGTTGATGCCACATCTTCCCGTCATTCCAGACGATGCGGTATTGAGGAACATCACTATCGGGTTCCCGCCAATAAGTAGCTATATACGGATTTCCTCCTGCATCAGCACTCATGCTCGTCTGATTAATCAACTCACAGTTTTGAGGTAAACGACAGGCATACTCCGCATTGGACAATTTGATCGGGAGTTCATATCGTTCTCCACTCGTCTTATACCAAGTTACCCCATTATCAAAAGAACGGGCATAACAAATATCATGGTTTGTTTCCACATGCCAGGTCTCGCGCCATACCCATGAAAGATGAATCGTCCCTTTCTCATCAACATATAACTGCCAATAGGCATTCCGTTTATTTTCCCCATCGATCAGTATATCCTGCACACGAGTCCATTTATGTTCTTTCAGCGAATAACGGTTCATTACCAGATTTCCACGCCCCGAAGAACCGGAGCGGTAAACAAACAATAAATCTCCTCCGGATAAAGGATAGAACTCCGGATAGGTGACATTTCCTTCGTCAACTCCGGTCATGGGTATTTTATCCCCCAGTTCCAGAGAACCGGGAGCAATACTCCGGCAATAATTCAATGGATGTCCGTGATGGTCAAAAGATATATGTATGTATCCTTCCCCATCTATCATCATGCTAATTATATTATGAGCATCCTTCACATTTCCCTGATATTGGGTGCGATGTAATGTCCATTGTTCCGAATCCAGTTTCCGCTTTCCAAGTACCAGATAGCCATCGTTATCGTAATAACTGATATATTGTTCATCACCGTGTGTAACCAGCGAGTTATTCCGAAAGACCGTCGTATTGACCGAAGTACAGCTATACCCCTTTCCTACTTCAACCAAATGCTGGGAACAGGCAATAACAGGAACGAGCATTATTCCACAAAGTAGCAACAGTATCCGTTTCATATTTATTTTTTATTTGTCAAAGATAGAAAGGTTCCATTTTTCATACCAAGGGATCGTTATTTCCCCGTCTTTTACCAACACAGGCAACCATACATAACGGGAATCTTCCAAGTCCTTCTTCTTCCAACGGTCGAACATGGCAATATATGCATCCTTCTTTCCGACAACGGGCTGGACATAAGTACTCTGGGCATAAAACGTTTTATCTGCATCCGGTCCCGTACAAGGGTTTCCGATTGTCTTCCATGTTCCCATAATAGAATCGGCTACTGCGATCTCGGCTATATTAGGATCCCAGCCAGTACAACCGGAACTTAACATATAATATTTACCATTATATTTAAATACTGCCGGAGCCTCTCTCGATTCTTTTACGAAATTGCGTGTAAAACGTCCGCTCGGTTTCAGATAATCATCAGTCAGAAGGCTGATATACATCGTTTCATTATTTTCTGAAGAATAAAACTGATAAGCACGTCCATCATCATCCACAAAAACAGTCTGATCGCGGCTCATCGCATTGTTCGGACGAAAACTTCCCTGATAAACGAACGGACCGACAGGAGAATCGGAAACTGCCACTCCGGCACAAGCCTTACTGTAATCAGCACTTTCCACATGGGCCCACATTACAAATTTGCCCGTTTTCTTATTATAAACCACTTTCGGACGTTCCAATACTTTGGAGGGATGCAGGTCATGATTCGGATCGTCTTTAACTGCCGGAAGTACAATACCCTCAAATTTCCAGTTCAGCAAGTCTTTAGAAGAGTAACAACCTACTCCGGTCACATCCGTACGATAACACTCCCACGTAGCCCAGTCAGGCAAAATGGTTTTCCCTTTCTTGTATTCGCCATACCAATAGTAAGTGCCGTTATGATATAAAAGTCCACCACCATGGGCATTGATCGGATTCCCGTCCGTATCTTTCCAAACTTCACCGGGGATAAACTCCGTATACTTCTGTGCATGCACTGATACAGGCAGTAATGATATACAAACCACCCCTAATAATATAAACTTAAGGCACTTAGACGATACCGACACCACAAATTATTATTATAATTTTTAGTTATAGCTACCGTCTATATGCATTTTAATTAGTTAATAAAAAAGCTCTTTCTAGTTGGTGTTAACTGGAAAGAGCCTGTTTCTTTTTCGACTGCTAAGATAGCAATTTATTTATTAATTTACAAACTTCTATTGTTTTATTTCTGTGCTAAATTATAAATTCTAATTTTGAGATTTAGTGATATTTCTATTATCACCATTATAAAAAAGTAGACTAATAAACTAACTATCGTTCCTATTATGCCTACCATAATGAGGGTAAAAAGCTCTTCTGTAAAATG
>NZ_GG774952.1:84459-294346 GCF_000162555.1 Bacteroides sp. 3_1_23 | reverse complement strand
AATACTGCCTTACTATCACCCCAGTGGTATTCCTATAGATAACGCAGCAGAAATTAAACGAAATTATTTCGATAAGATTGATATATCAAAAGATAATATCAAAATTGAGTGTACATATTGTGGGTATATTATGTTTTTTAATAAGGAAACATTACTCAACCAAGTTTTTTGAGCATGATGTAATTTTTACAGTTGTTATTCTTGGCGGGTCAAGAGGAAAATCTTCATCGGTTGAATACCCCCATTTAAGGATTCTTTCTGATGAAGATTTCATCTCTTTCGCCATTTCTTCATTAGTTTTCCCCCAACAATCTAAATTCTCTTTTGCAATTCTAACAGCAGTTAATCTATTGTACGCTGCAAATTCATTCACTAGTCTTTCTAAAAGTTCTTCTTTCTTTTCCATAATCTTTAATTTTAATTGTTTATAAAAAAAGCCCGGATTCTCCGAGCTATAACTTTTTGTTATACGGTGTCAGTATCGTCTAAGTGCCAAACTTAATTATTCCACAATGTCTATTCATATTCATGATATTAAATAAGATTTCTTGTCTACAAAGATAGATGATACATAAAATATAAAGGTCTACTTATATGTCAAAAAAGGGCTAAAAACAATCATTCTCTATTAAATGTATGATATTATGGAGAATTTGTACTTCGAACTTAGTCCTCATTTATTATATAATACGATATAAACGAGGATTCCACTTATTAGCCCACTCCATAAAAGAGTTCGCTCGCTTTCAATCAAAGTCAATTCTCTGATCGAGCAAGTCATTTATATATACACATAAAACACCTTTCTTATATTCCATCCTCAAACGAACCTCCCCATATTTCTGCGGAGTATACCACTTGCCACCGGTTCCACGAGCCTGTGTTTTCCAACAATCCGATGTTCCCAATACATTTGTGCTGGTATATACCTTCCCTTTATATCTGATTTCAGGTTTCATCGTTTCTCCGTTTAGATAATATTCCAGATCACCGAGTTGCAACAAGCAACCTTGATAATTATCTGCGCCAAGAGTAATCGTCTGTTCCAGCACAAAAGGTTTTTCAGGATCAAATCGTATTTCTTTGCCGGATGCCGCTATCATCTTCTTCTTTTTTCTATCGGGGAATCCTTTGAAGTCGCAGGCTATTCCTGTAGAATAGCCTTGTGGATGTTGTAAACTGACAATCCAATCATAATAGTTGCCATACATCCAAGTCAGCCGCAATGGGGTACCCTCTGAAGCCGGTATCATATAAGGACGGACATTATTCAGTTGCGAGTCTTTTGTGACTGCCTCCTTAGAAATAACCTCTCCATCTTCACTCATGATAAATCTTACAATCTCATACACCTTACCATATTTTCCCTCTACCGGTAATGAGCAATATACCTCATTAACATTCGACGGATCGATAGCCATACCGGCACTATAACACTTTTCTAAATTCGGCGTCTGATGAAAATGTCCACCGGCATTAATAAGAAAAGTCTTTTTCCACTCGTGTCCGTTCCATTTTGCATAGTAATAATCATGAGATTCTTTATTATCGCTGATACGTACCATTGCTATCACCGGATTTCCGTTCCTGTCCGAAGCTATTTGCCATACCCAGTCACGTTCAGAAGGATTATCCACTACCGTAGACGGGTATTGTTTCGCATAATCACCTGTCTTGTTCACCTTAAATGTGCCGTCGGCAATAGTAGAAAGTACGGTTCCCCTGACATCAGTCAACTGCAATGTTTTGATATCGATATAATTAAAATAAAGGAAGTTGGGAAGTTCATTATCCGGATGTCCCGTGGTGTAAGTCAAATAAATCTTATCTTTCCCGTTAGACATGTATTTCGCATACGGACGGGCGCCGGTAGATTGTACGATTTGATACGGTCCCCATACTACATCCACCTCATCTTTGTCGTCCGGTAATGAAAGCTTGGCAATAGTCGGATGCCAACCGATTCCACGCCAGCATAAATAAATATGTTCAGGATCATCCGACAGAATAAACGGAGAAGGATAAGTCGTATTATTTTTTGTTTCAATCCTCTTTTCTTCACCTAAAGTAGTAATATCCCCCGGTATTCGGGAGACTCTGTAATAAAAACAAGGTTCATCCGTATGTCTTGAATAGAAAATCATGATTCTTTCATCGGGCAATACAAGAAAAGTGGGATTGTTATGATCGTCCGGCTGAAAATACGAACGGATCAATACTTCTTCCTGTTCCTTCTTTTGAAAGTCATACTGCATCGCCTTTATATTACCATGAATATCGATGTAACCGATATATGTCTTATTTATAGTTCCCTCCTTGTTTTCATAATGCAAGGCTCTCGGATCGGCAAACCAACACCAAGCTCCTTCAGCTGCAACTTGATACCCACCGCCAGTAGGATTATTTTCTGCATTTTGGGCATTCAAATGAAAGCTACACAGATATAAAACGACAAAAATCCAAACAATCTTCTCTTTCATGATAGCAATATGTTTCTTAATTAAATATCAGTTACTTGAATGGGATTCATTACTCAAACGAAATAGTTTTTATTTCACCGTTTGATAAACAAACCGTCACCTGTTTCTTATCCTCTGACACATGGACAGATTTCACCGGTGTCAGCTCTTTTGAAGTAAAACCTCTTTTCTCATTCTTCTTCCATAATTGAAGTGTCACATATATTTTTTCACCGGATAACTGATCGGAAACCATATTTAATGCACATTTCTCACTTACAGGATGCACTCCCTCCGGATATACCGTATATGTTTTCTCCCAACCTGTCAATGGTATCATTGCCAATTCATATTTTCCGTTAGAGAGTACCGGAATATTCTGTTTACCCACCTTACAACCTGTTTCCTTTATATCGGAATCCAGACGAGGCAGGGAATAATGTCCCAAACAAATCTCCGCCGGTTCTGAAACAGTCACCTTATCTACCCGCAGAATTCCATCCGGCAGAGGAATATCCGCCAACTGATACTTCACAGTGCTATCCGTTTCGAGCACAGCGTCACGACGATAAATTCCATTTTCGAAACTTTTGAACGTATACAACCGCAACACTTCCCATTCCCCTTTTTTATTCCTTGTTCCATAATTCATGGAAATCTCCCCATTCTTCCCATCTGCCATCCAGGGGAACTCTGTATGGTAAGCCAGTTTATTATAATTTTCGGTACTCCGGAATTTCTGCCAATCTTTTGCCACAGTCTCATGACACCATGAACGCATTTCAGATCCGCCACAATTCGGGTAATTGGTTATCAATAGATTAGTTCCCTGCTGGAACTTATTATACACTTCCCCTTTTTTCAGTTCTTTCTCCCAAGGACCGTTATTTTCTGTAGCCGACCAATAGTTAGAGTTTTCCGGCAACAACAAACTAAGAAAAGCTTTTCCGCACCAATAAACACTACCCCGGCAACTATAAATCTGAACAGCAGGAGCAAAAGGTCCGTAGAAACCCATTGTCGGAACACCATCTTCCAGAAATTCCGGACGTTCTAAAAATTGCAACAACGTAGAAGAAGCTATCCTTCTCATCCATCCATAATTCACATTACCACTTTTGTCATATTCATACAAAGACAAAGGAGCAGTAACGGCAAAACGATAACAAATACTCCGTCCCCACATATTCATCCTGCCATCACGGCTGAACAGAAATGGATAATTATCAACCATGTCATGCTGATTTTCCATAAACTGCCTTGCATATTGAGGGTATTGTTTCTTCCCGAACATTTCCGCCCAAATAGGTCCGTAAGTCTGATAAGCCCACGCACTATAATAGTCATAAGCCGGAGCGTCATTGTACCAGCCTTCGCCCCGATAGCGTGCGAGAAGTTTTTGCAGGTTCGACTCCAGATAGCTTTCATTCACGGCATATCCCTGATCTTTCAGAAAACTCAAGATAAAGACATTGAAAAACATCCAGTTGGAACCAATAGTCGGTCCCTCTCCATAACTCAACATGGTAGCAGCCAGTGAATCTTTCTGTTTCTTAGTCAGAGGATTCCATAACACTTCCTGCGCAGCTTTCATCGAGATTGCTAAAGAGCCCAGTTCCAACAATGTCTGACTGGGACCTCCCGTACGATGCGGAATATAGCTCCTACTTTCAGGGTTAGAGATATTTATCAGTTGATAACGATAATAGTCTGCCACTTTTATCCCGTTCATCTCCAGTTCTGGATTATCTTTCAAAAGAGGAGCAGCTACAAATAGAGTCCGTGCCAGACCTTCCAGCTTTGCTACCGGAATTTCTCCCGTATTTCTCGGATATGTTTTATCCAGCTGTTTCGGAAAATACATTTGATCGTCTAATGTATGTATATAGTTAAATGCACCTTTTAATAAATACTCGCCCGCCTGTATCCAGTGCTGACGAGTCATTCCCGTATAAGGGCTTTTCTGATAATCCGGCTGCCGGACGGTGAATATGTTTTCCTGCGCAAAGACCACAGAGAGTTTTAATGATAAAATAGCAAACAATAAAAATAATGCAAATCTTGCTTTCATGGTAATGATATGTTTATAATGTCAGATTCATCGCAAAAGTAAAGCTTTATATACAAACATTCGTCTGAATATCATTCATAAAAGCCCAAAATTAAGTCAAAATGCCACTTTTTATCAGCTGAATGATAAATAACTGCCTTTAACAGATAGAAAAGTCGTGCTTCATAAGCCGACTTTTTTTATCTTTGTAATCTTGAAACATAGCCATGACTACCAATAGTTTGAGAAACATACGGATTCTGCTCTGCTTATTTTTCTGTTTCAGGATGACACCGTTCATATATGCCGGTGAATTCCTGTTCACCACCATCAATGCGTCGCAAGGATTGAGTGATAACCAAATACGTTATATCCTCCAGTTGCCCGACGGAAGAATGGTATTCACCACCAGCGGTAATGTAAATCTATACGACGGTGTACATTTCAGCTATCTTCACCGCACCACGGAATACGTATATCCATTAAACCAATATAACGGGCATTACCGCATTTACCAGAGTGGGGATTCTCTGTTATGGATTAAAGATACTCACAAACTGATGTGCATTGACCTGTACAGAGAGGAATACATTCCTGATTTAGATGCTTACTTTAAGAACAGAGAGATACAAGCCCCCGTAGAAGACCTTTTTGTAGACGATTCAGGACACATCTGGCTACTCATAGCTAACGAATTACTGGAATTAAACAACAAGACCCGTATAACCTTGCCCGGCAAGTATTCCGGAAAATTGCAGAACCTGAATGCCGACAGTACCTCCCTATATTTATTCTATGACACAGGCGAAGTGTCCTGTTACCACATAGCCGACCAAAAAACTGTATACAATATAGCCGCTTATCCTGCATCCGAACAGGCTGAATATCAAAATACTTCTCTCGTCGTCAAAAGTGCAGACGGCTTCTATCAACTACGCAACGGGCGTAAAGGCGGTTTATTCTATTTCAATAGCCACAAGCGCACATGGAAAAAACTCTTCGAACAGAACTATACTCTCAACACCCTTATCATTACCCCTAATGGTGAGAAAGCCTATATCAGTTGCGTTCACGGGTTTTGGATGATTGACCTCCACACAGGAACACAAAAATACATCCCCCTATTGGAAACCGGAAACGGACAGATTGTCTCTACCGAAATCAGCACTGTCTTTCAAGACCGACAAGGAGGGTTATGGCTCGGAACTTTCAATCGGGGTTTATTATATCATCACCCGTCCATGCATAAACTGACTCATATAGGTCGCAATGCATTTCCCGTCTCCCCGGAAGAAGAAATCAATATTGAATCTTTCGCCGAAGATAAAGATGGAAATATCTATCTGAAAGCTCATTCCCGAATTTATCGACTGACAGTCAATGAGCAGAAATCCCATGTATTGAAGCCGGCAGCTATCCCTACAAATTCTCCTGAAATCCTGAATCGGTTGCCCCCCAACAAGAACCATCATTTCAGAAATAAAGTATACAATACATTATATACCGACACACGCGGCTGGACATGGGCAGGAACTCCTGACGGACTGGAACTTTTTACCAGCGAAAACGACTCTGCCCCACGTATCTTCTATCGTGAAAACGGATTGAGCAATAACTTTATCCAGGGTATCATTGAGGACAAATATCGAGACATCTGGGTAACGACCAGTAACGGTGTCACACGCATCCACATAAATCCGGAGAATAAGAACATCAGTTTCACCCGGTTCAATCAGTTGGACGGTGCTTTGGACGGCGAATACATAAAAGATGCCGTATTCAGTTCTTCCGACGGCACTCTCTATTTGGGTGGTATTGATGGCTTTAGCATATTCCATCCCGACAAGGACTCCATTCATCCGATGCTTCCTGATCCGCCGGTTTTCACAGCCTTACGCTTGTATGGAGAGAAAGTGAATACAGGAAAAGAATATGGCAACCGCATCATCCTGTCCAAAGCTGCTCCTTATACAACCGAAATCGAACTGGACTATAACCAAAACTTCCTGACTTTCGAATTTTCGGCATTGAATTATATCAATCATGAACGCACATACTACCGTTATCAACTGGAAGGTATCGACCCGCAATGGATGAGTACATTTGCAGGAAGACAGGGAAATGCGACCGTGGGGAAAGGTCTTCTTCAAGCTGTTTACAAATTTACCACCGGGAGATTATACATTCAAAGTCATGGCTTCGGACAATCCTCTTCAGTGGAACGGCAAAGTGACAGCAATAAAATTAACCATCCATGCACCGTGGTGGAAAACAACCACGGCTTATATCCTGTATGCAGTCATTTTATTACTGATTGCTTTCACCGGTATCCGGTTGTATATCTATTGGAGCAGAAAGGAAATGGAACGCAAGCATAAAGAAGAGATTCTATTACTCCGTATCCGCAACCTGATCGAACAAAATAATTCTCTAACCTGTGGCATAGAAGAAACGTCTCCCGACCATCAGCAACAGGATACGGAAGAATCTGCATTTCTGGCACAAGCCATCAAACTGGTGGAACAGAATCTGCACGTCAATGGCTATTCGGTGGAGCAACTAAGCCGCGACCTCTGTATGGAGCGAACGGGATTATACCGCAAACTGGTGACTATGCTCGATCAGTCTCCCAGCCTCTTTATCCGCAACATTCGTCTGCAACGGGCAGCACAACTGATAACAGAGGGCAAGCTAAGCATTACGGAAATTGCGGAACACACAGGTTTTAGCAGTTCCAGTTATTTAAGCAAATGTTTTCAGGAAATGTATGGATGCCGCCCGTCAGAATATGCCGAAAAAGTGAAAAAATCAACGTGATTACTATTTGTTTCAACCTGATTGTTGTCTGTTTTACTTGCCTCTGCCCTACTTTTGCTGCATCATAAAGCACTTAAAACCATGAAAATGAATCTTATTAGAAAAGCCGGTTTCTTGCTTGTATGTGCAACAATGGTTGCAGCAGGCAATGGTACAGCACAAAATGTACAGCGTACCTCACAAGGCATCAAGTGTGCCACACAGGGGATGGATGTCAACGTAGAGTTTTATTCACCCACCATTGTCAGGGTTTATAAGACGCCCAGTCAGAAATCTTGCAATAAAGAAAGTCTGGTCATTGTCAAAACGCCCGAGTCGACTCCTGTTTCTTTCGGTGAAAAGGGGAAAAATGTGACATTAAGCAGCCGTCTTATCCAAGTGGAAGTGAACCCGGAGACCGGTGGTATCCATTTTTTCGATTCGTCCGGTCAACGTCTGTTGACGGACAAGGATTACGGAACACAATTCACTCCTTTCAATGATGCAGGTGTTCCGTCTTTCAATGTCCGCCAGGCTTTTTTGCTGGATAAAGACGAAGTAATCTACGGTTTGGGACAGCAGCAGACGGGTAAGTGAACCAACGCAATCAGAAACTGTTTCTCCGCAATCAAAATATGAGTATCTGCATTCCATTCATTCATTCCGTCAAGGGATATGCCCTTTATTGGGATAATTATTCTCCTACTACTTTCCTCGACAATCCGCAAGAGATGTCGTTCGACTCGGAAGTAGGCGATTGCGCTGATTATTATTTCATTTACGGCGGCAATGCGGACGGTGTAATAGCCGGAGTGCGCGAGCTGACCGGTCAGGCCCCGCTCTATCCGCTCTGGACACTGGGATTCTGGCAATGCCGCGAACGCTATAAAAGTCCGGACGAACTCTGCGAAGTAGTAGACAAGTACCGTGAACTGAAAGTACCACTGGACGGTATCATCCAGGACTGGCAATACTGGGGATGCAATGAAAACTGGAACTCGATGAAATTCCAAAACCCACGCTATATCAACAAAATGGGTGATCCGGAATACATGAAATTCCTCCCGAACGGAGAAGACAGAAATGCTAATTATGGAACGCCACGCATCAAAAGTCCGAAAGAAATGATCGACTATGTACATAAACAGAATGCACATATCATGATTTCAGTATGGGCCTCGTTCGGTCCGTGGACAGAGATGTACCAGAAAATGGATAGCCTGAAAGCATTGCTTCACTTCGAGACATGGCCTCCCAAAGCCGGAGTAAAACCTTACGACCCGTTCAATCCGACAGCACGCGATATGTATTGGGCAGAAATGAAAAAGAATATCTTCGATCTCGGAATGGATGGCTGGTGGCTCGACTCTACCGAGCCGGATCATCTGGAAATCAAGGACAAAGATTTCGATACCCCCACTTATCTGGGTTCATTCCGCAGAGTGCACAACGCTTTTCCTTTGATGTCCAACAAGGGTGTATACGGACATCAACGTGCCACCACTTCCGACAAGCGGGTATTCCTGCTCACACGTTCGTCTTTCCTAGGACAGCAACGTTATGCGTCACATTCATGGAGCGGCGATGTAGTCTCCACCTGGGAAGTGATGAAGAAACAACTGGCGGCAGGACTAAATTACTCACTATGCGGCATACCATACTGGAATACCGACCTAGGCGGATTCTTCGCACGGAAATACAACAATAATGTACACAATATCGCTTATCATGAATTGCACGTGCGCTGGTATCAGTGGGGAGCATTCCAGCCGATCATGCGTTCACACAATTCCAGTCCGGTAGCTGTGGAAATATACCAGTTCGGCAAGAAAGGAGACTGGGCGTATGACGCACTCGAAAAATATACTCACCTGCGCTATCGCCTTTTGCCCTATCTCTACAGCACTTCATGGGAAGTTACCAACAAAGCGGGCAGCATCATCCGACCACTCATGATGGATTTTCCTAAAGATAAGAAAGTACTCGAGATGGATACAGAGTATATGTTTGGCCGTAATTTCCTTGTCCGCCCCGTAACTGATTCGCTTTATACATGGCAGGACGACAAACAGAACGGCTATCAGAAGAATATGAATAAGATAGGAAAGACAGATGTTTATCTACCCGCAGGTGCCCAATGGATTGATTTCTGGACCGGGAAAAGCCTGAAAGGCGGACAAACCATCCAGCGTGAAGTGCCTATCGACATCATGCCTGTCTATGTCCGTGCTGGTTCTATCCTACCCTGGGGACCGGCTGTACAATATTCCACCGAAAAGAAATGGGATAATCTGACACTTCGCATTTATCCGGGCGCCGACGCTGAATTGACTCTTTACGAAGATGAGTTCGACAACTACAATTACGAAAAGGGAGCATACACTACCATTGCCATGAAATGGAATGATAAAGACCGTACCCTGACGATTAACGACCGGCAAGGTAACTACAAAGGAATGCTGAAAAATCGTAAATTCAACATTATCATTGTAGAACCGGGAAAAGGTTGTGGTGACGGTGATGCTACGACATTCGATCAATCTGTTTCTTATAGGGGAAAGAGAGTAGACTTAAAATTATAAAGTTTCAACTTTATTCCCACCATCTCACACTGGGGAAATAAACAGTAACCAATCGGTAAATTTCCCTCTAACACCTGTTTTTCAATTTTACAAGTACAGCCTTCACCCTTCACAATGCCCTATTCATCGGCATTAGCGGGTGAAGGCTGCTCTTTCATCCGCCTTTCACCCTCCGTTTTCTTAACCCTGTATAATTCTTCTCCACCTGTTACTTCTAAAAACATATCTAACCTGTTTCCCACTCATTACTAACTAACTTCTTTTTCATTAATAACAAACTTTCTTTTGATTACTGGTAAACTTCTTATTACCAGTATGTAAACTTGTTTTTCATTAAATGCAATCTATAATTGCAAGTTGCGTTTATAAAAACAAAAGCTTTGATTATATAAATGCAAGTTTCATTTATATAATCAAAGCTTGCATTTATAGTTTTCTTATGATGCAAAGAAAGTTTGGTTCCTATACAAAGGAAGTTTATCCCTTATAGAAAAGAAGTTTTCCTATAATAGTCTGGAAGCTATCTGCTAACACTTCTTCTGCCAACTATAGATAAAAGATTTAGCAGACTAGACAATCTGTGAAAACCAGGGTAGAAAGGTGAAAGGAAAGTGAAAGCCTGCCCTTCACCCGCTAATGCCGATGAATAGGGCATTGTGAAAGGTGAAGGGTATTTTCTTGAATTTCCATAAGATCCCGCAACGATTCAAAACGAAACTTTCCGGGAACTATCGTTTCAAATAAGTCTTCTAAAACGAATGTACTCTTCCTTCAACAATGGCAAATCTATACAGAGAGAAATTATCAATCAGCCATTATCTTCACATCAGGCGACGGAACACGGAACCAATACTCCACCCATCGTTTTTCTTTATCGGGCATTGAGAACGATAACTTAATCAGATTGTCGTGGAGACGTTCAACACTAATTTCATTCTCTGTTCCCGGAACGAAAACAGGATCGGACGATTTTCCCAATATCTCGACATACACGCTGTCTGAAGGCAAACGATACTCTCCCTGGGAAAATATAATGGCATTCGATTTCGCATCCCTGCCACGTGTCATGATGTTTATAAATGTTTTATCGGCAGAAATTACTTTTAAGACCGGTAATAATGCAATCCGAAAATCATGTGCACCGGGCTGCACAAGACAGCTTTGCCATACTCCCTCCAGACTCTTATTAGTGACTTCCTGACCGCTAGGGACAGTAAGTTCAGGAATATTCATATTCGGAGTATTGCCATTTTGCTTTTTCGACAGGCTAAACATTACAGGAATAGTGAAACGCACTTTGACAGCCTTGCCATCCGCCATTCCGGGTGACCATTTAGGCATTGTTTTCACCACGCGCAAAGCCTCTTCATCCAACAGCGGATCAACTCCTCTCACTACCTTTCCCTGTCCCGGTGTTCCATCTTCCATCACTACGAACTGGATAATCACCCGACCGGAAACTCCTTTCTTCTGGGCTTCGACAGGGTATTTTACGTTAGTTGCCAAGTATTTCATCATGGCTTGCATGCCTCCCGGAAACTTCGGCATCTCATCGGGAATTAAATAAACTCCCTCACTATCTATTCTGGGGACTGACTCTTTCTGTGCAAACAATGGCAAACACAGAAACAACGCTATGAAAAGACTTACTAGTTTTGTATGCATGGTTTTCCGTTTTAAGGTTGAACAATAAACGAAGATAACATCTTTACGCTAAAAGACCAACAAAAAAATCGTTTATTTTCCTCATACACAGCAGTTATTTATTGCACAATAAATACTGTTGCCACCAAGCCACAAGTAAATAACAAATAAAAATGTGAGTTCGGGATAAGGGTATTTATCCCGAACTCACATCCAAAAGAAATATCATCTAGTTGTTCACCAATACAACACCTCCCTGTGGAAGGATTTCCAGTTGCACTTTTCCGCTTTCTTTTACTTTCAACGTCACAAGTTGAGGTTCTCCTTTTTTATCATCCTTATACAGAGAAACGATTTTTCCGGCAAACATATCTAAATCCAGTTTCAACTTTACGATTTCTTTCCCGGCATTCACAGCAGCCAGATACCAGGTGTCACCGTGGCGACGTGCCAAGACTACATATTTTCCCGGATATCCGTCAATGAAACGTGTTTCATCCCACGTGGTAGGAACCGTTTTCATATAGTCCACACAAACAGGGGAAACATCTTTCAGGTTGTTGGGAGCAAGCGCAAAATTCTGTACCGGATTCTGGAATAATACGGTAGTGGCTAATTGAAATATATCAGTAGTACGGCGGGTAGTTCCTCCGTCATTGTTGCGATTCAGCCGTTTGTTCAGGAAACAACCACCGAATTCCATGCAACCCACCGCGTTGCGGATAAACGGATGCAGACAGGCATTGAAAGCCTCTTCATCACAGAAGTGCTGGCCGAAAACCATATTTTCGGAGGCCAGTACAGCCTCGCTGCCTACATAGTTCGGGTACATACGTTCCCATCCGCGAGGGATGGTGCAACCGTGGAAGATTACCATCAGACCGTGGTCGTCAGCATCACTCAAAATATCTTCATACAGGCGCATCGTTTCCTGCTTGTCGCCACCAAAGAAATCAACTTTGATTCCTTTCACTCCAAGACTTTGCAACCATTTCATTTCACGTTTGCGGATAATAGCATTGTCCATGTGATTCACCGGCCCCTGCTCAATATCATTCCAATAGCCGGAAGAGCTATACCATAAGAAGAGTTCAACTCCTTTGCTTCGTGCGTATTCTATCAAAGATTTCATGCGGTCACGGCCGATGTTCGTATCCCACCAGTTATCGATCAAGGCATACTCATACCCCATTGCAGCTGCAAAATCAATATAGCGCACCTGATCGTCATAGTTAATACTACCATCCTGCCAGAGAATCCAGCTCCATGTGCCGCGTCCGAAACGGTAGTCATGCTTCGTTTCATAAAGAGGACGTACGACATCCCAGATAACGGTTGTTTCCACAATCGGTTTCAAGGTTTCGCCAACAGTTATGGTACGCCAGGGAGTAGCACCGGGAAGGGCAAACGCCGGAGCAGAAGTTCCGTTACCGTTATTTTCTGCTGCCATCGGGAAAGCAACCGTATACAGATTACCTTCGCTTACATCGCTCAAACGAGAACCGCAATAACGACTGTCTACACCTGTTTCGCTGACTAATACCCAACCATCGTCACCGATACGGAACAGACAAGGGAACGTGTAGCCATGCCCGTACTGCGAACGGTCACTCATGGGAGCATCTGCCTTATACTCTTCCTCATAACTGGGTTTGGTACGCTTCCAACCTATCATGGCATCGCTTTGCGGACATAAGAAAGTAGTTGTTTGTTGCGGAAAGCGAAAGCCGGTTTCTTCGGCAGTTACCGTTACACTTCCTTTTCCATCCTGACGCGGAAGAGTATAGCGAAAAGCTACATCGTGATTGCTGACACGAAAGACTACATCTATTTTCTGCCCTTTCGAATTCTCAAAATTACAAATCAGTTCGTTTGCCTGATAATGCACTTTGGAGGTTTTAATACGATCCTGATGATAGACAGTGTCAATCGGAGTAACAGCGTGTCCTATCAGTTTCATTCCTTTTACAAAGTCACCGATATTCGTATTCATACCCAAAGGAGATTTCTCCAACATTGTCTTTCCATTGTAGGTAATCGAATAACTTGGCTTTTCGGCTGGAGAAGCAGATACAACCAATTGCAGTTTTTCATCCGGCCCTTTCACTACCACTTCCTGTGCTATCAGAGAAGTCAGACAGCAACTAGCCAGCAGGGTACTTATTATCTTCTTCATATTATTTATGTCGTTATTATCTTCACTTTTTTCTGTTATTTCTCATTTGCCTTCTTTATGCGGATCACCGTAAAAGAATAGGCAGGTAATTGATAGTCAAACTTTTCTGCTACTTCCATTGTGTCTTCAACAGGTAGCGGGGTATCGGCCGGTTTGCCGGTCAGTACGGTTCTTTTTGCAGAAGACTGTATAGCACCGATTCCGGAAAGGTCGACATTCGTATTCACCTCTACGGGAAGTAAATTGACCAGCTTCACAATCACGTCGCCACTTGCCGAGTCACGGACAATAGAAGCGGCAATGCGTTTCCGCACTTGATCGTCTCTATTATCAAGAGTGATCTTTGACGGCAAATATTCGTTTCCGGCATTCTGTCCGTAGAGTTTCTGAACATAGTAGCCGGTGGTAGGTTTCACTTCCCGGTTATTGAAGTAAATCAAATCCGGATTCCACTGGGTATGTCCTTCTTTTGCGAGAAGAGGGGCATAGGAAGTCATGTGTACAACATCTCCATTACGTTCCAAGGCAGCAAGATAAAGAGCTTCTGTCAGTGCTGTTTCGATATTCGCCTTTCGTCCCGGTATGTGAGTTGCATATTCGCCCAAGTATACTTTTGTCTTTTTCGAACGATCGTATTTGTCGTAGAAATCCTGGTTGTTCAGGAACCATCCCGGAGTCTGGTAATAATGTTCGTCGACCATCGGAATACCCAGTTTGTCCGCCAGCTTCCATCCTTCCACGTAGTCTGTACCCTCATTGAACGGTCCCACTGTACCGACAACAATCATTTCAGGATATTTTTCTTTGATGGCATTGAAGATCATTGTGAAGCGTTCTTCGAAGATATCAGTGATAAGATCTTCATTTCCGATACCGATGTATTTCAGATTGAAAGGTTTCGGATGCCCGGCTTCGGCACGTACCTTTCCCCATTTGGTCTTCTTAGCGTCACCGTTTGCCCATTCTATCAGATCAAGAATATCCTGAATATAAGCTCCCATTTCGCTCATCGGGATACCACCTTGTTGTCCTCCTCTCAAGTCGCCGTGACAGGCAGAGTTCTGGCAAGGAACACCGGCCGCCAGCACTGGAAGCGGTTCCGCACCAATATCTTCGCAAAACTGGAAATATTCAAAATAACCCAATCCCATGCTTTGATGGTATCCCCAAAGGTTACGCTGTGCTTTTCTTGCTTCCAACGGACCTACTGTATTTTTCCATTGATAAATGTTTTTCAAGCCATCACCATGAGCCACACAGCCACCGGGGAAACGGATGAAACGGGGATGAATATCAGCCAACACTTGAGCCAGATCTTTGCGAAGCCCGTTCTTACGTCCTTTAAATGTATTCTGCGGGAATAGGGAAATCATGTCCAGATTCAATTCACCAACAGATTGAGGGATGATTTCGAGATGAGTGTCCGCAGTAGCTTTAGCAGTTATCACCGCTTTATATGTTTTCCATTGACGGGAAGACACTGTTAGAGAAGTCTCTCCACACACATTTCCTTTTCCATCTACCAGACGAACCTGCAATTTATTTGATTTACCCTGCGGAACCCGGGCGAAGATGGAAAAATCATATTTCTCTCCGGTGTTCAGTGCGATTCCATCAAAACCTGTATTTTCTAATGCAGCTCCCGGTTGTTCTACATTCAGCACGGCATAATGTGGGTTATTGATATGAATAGGGTCGGTAGTATCAATAGTGAAAGTCGTTTTCTCTCCTTTCAGTGCCCAGGAATGAGTGCTGTTCCAGTTCTTATCTCCTTCCCTGTCCGAAGGGTCGTACTCGAAGTCGCGGTTTTGGATAAGTTCTGCATAGAGTCCTCCGTCTGCCGAATAATTGATGTCTTCAAAAAAAGCGCCCAGCAATACATCACTAATGGCTTTTGCGCCTTCCGGTTGTACAGTGACCGTTGCTTTTACAGGCTTCAAACCGGCAAAACGTTCTCCATCCTGTATCGGACGTTCTCCATGTAATGAGTTCCGATATTGATTCCAGCCATAATTTTTATCCAATCCATCCACCAAGGTCCAAGCTACCCGGTTGATATTTCCTTTCTGCTCTTCTCCGGCAACAATAGCTTTCACTCTCACTCCGTCAAAATCCGGCGTAGTACGGGGATATTTCTGACTGGTCCAGTTGATTAAATCCTTGGAAGTAGCCTGGCCGTATCCATCATGGTCATTCAGTTTCCAGGTACAAATCCATTCGCCATCGGACGATTGTTTCAAATAAGGATCGAGCATTTTCTTCTGTGATCCCCAGCGGCTATAATCGCACCGGAGATATCCGTAGTTCCGGCCAATTTCAAACCAATTTTCTTTATCTGTACTCCAGGCAAAACGGAGTCCGCTGCGTCCGTCGTCTCCGGAAGTTGCAAAAGAAAACAGATAAACCGAATCGGGTGTACTCGTCATTTCTTTGATTGCAGCTAAAGTGAGCTGCTGGAACGACAAAAACAAGACAACTAAAAAGAGGAATAATTTTCTCATGGTATATATTGCATTAAGATTATCAATCGCAAAGTTAAGATTTTCATCATTCTAACAAGCGTGTTTCATATAATAATTGGTAATTATACACTTAAAAATATATAAGAAACAAGTAAACAAGGGTAAAATATACACTTTTCCCCATATCGTATACTGTTTTCCTGGATTACAACTAGTTGAATCCATCTTATCAGAATAACTCAAAAGAAAACAAAAGGATGGGAATACTCACTGGGAAGCGAAGATTACCCGCCTGAAAAACAATTGGTTTAACAAATCAGGGACAGGTGTTTTTCTCCTGTCCCACGAGATATTTTAGTTCAGAAACCTTCGGGTTTGCCATAGGCCTTGAAGAGGCGTTTCAACTCTTTTGGGGTAATCGGTATGACAGTGCCATGGCGCGGATGGAAATCCATACTGATAGCATGGTCAATCACTTTGAAATGTTCCAGATCGGAACTTTCGGTAAACTGGTATTTACCTTTCGTATATACATCATACATCAAAATATACTTATCGGAACCAACCAGCGGGAAAATACCCGAACCTTCTACCGGATCCTTCGTCTGCTGTTTATAGTCATCCGATTCTGTCCATTGGCCGGAGGTTAGAGAGGAGGTAGTGGCCTTTTTAATTCCATTTCCATTCCCTTCCGTTTTGTAGAACAAATGATAGAGTCCATCTTTGTAAATAATGTCGCCGTCAATACATGATTTTTTGTTTTCCGGAAGAAACAGTGGCTTCGGTTCTCCTTCTATATCGGTAAAATCTTTGTCGGCATAAGCATAATAAATGATATCGGGACCATTGCCATGTTGCATGGACCAGTAAACCATGTACTTTCCTGCTTCCCTATCATAAATAGTTTGTGGAGCCCACACACGTTTCAGATCCTCCTGATTGGGATATTTTTTCTGGATATTCACGATATTGGAAGTCCAGTGTACAAGGTCTTTTGATTTCAATAATATCATGGCACGGTTAGAACTCCATCCATTGCCGGACACCATATCTGTCACCACCATATAAAATGTCTTCCCATCTTCACAGCGCAAGATATGGGGATCACGTACTCCACCTGTTGAACTAATCACACGGGAATCAAGTACCGGCTGATTTCCATTCAAGGCTTTATAATTATATCCATCGAGGCTAACAGCCATCCGGACGGCTTCTTCACTCATGCGATTGCCGGTGAAGTAAACAAACAGGTAAGCAGATTGCTGGCAATACCCAGTCAACACTCCCACAAATAGGAATGCGAAAAGAATTATATTTTTCTTCATATTCATCATCATTTCAATGCTTTTTCATCCATTGTTTTATTCTTGTTCATTCACTGTTTAGTAGTTGAAATCAGCAGGTTTCACATATACACGATATTCCTTAATCATACCCGGATACCCTTTTTCGGCACGAGGCAGATAGCGGAAACCGGTCACATTTTCCACTTTGCTCAAGTCAATTACCAATTGATGAGGATAAGGAACATTGTCCACTGTCATCCAGAAAGTGGATTCCTGCAAGTCGAATATCTTGTCGGCTGTACGGTTGCCACTACGCGTTTCTTCACTATTGGCATAACGAATCTTCCAATGTTCGCGGGATACCGGTTTACCATCAGCTCCCAGGACATCAAACTCTGCTATCGCTGCGATGTTATCATTTGCTTGTGGAGAAAGTGCTTCCAGACAGAAATAACGTCCTTTCACCGGAGTGGCAAATCGCACTTCCTGCCAGCCGTTACCCGGAGTGAAAGCTCCTTCATGGCCCACTTTCTCACCCGTCAGTTTCAGTTTTTCTCCATCCTTGCGGTGTGTTTCGGGAGCTTTTTCACGAAGCACATCGAGAATTGGTTTCTTCAAACCTTTGATGGAAGCCCGGGTAGGACCTTTCAAATCCAGAACGAGGATTTCATTCTCTCCTTCTTTCAGCCAGCACCCCGGCATAAAGAGAGTCTGCTGCGGACCGATTTCCCAGAAACGCCCCATTGCATGACCGTTCACCCAGACCATACCTTTTCCCCATGTACTCATATCCAGGAAAGTATCTCCTACTTTATCCAGTGTAAAGGTGCTCTTATAATAGGCAGGCATAGTCGGTAATATCTTTGTATCGCTATATTTCTTATCGTTTATAAAGGAATAATCTACCGGGAAGTTATATACAGTCCAGTTTTTCAATTCCTTAGTCTGGTTACCCGAAATAAGTTCCACCTTTTCGGTGATCCCTTTGCGGTCGTGGATGGATTTGTCAAAGTTAACACGTCCCATTGCTTCCACAAGAATATCCAGTTGTGTGCCTTTTTTCAGCGCGGGCAGGGTCGTTGTAAATTCTCCCTTACGACGGTCCAAGCGTGCCAGCAGTTTACCGTCGGCATATATCTGCGCCCAGTCGTGCACTTCCGTAATTTTCAAAGTGGTGCCTGCAAGAGTCGTTTCGGGCAATGTGGTACGATACAGAATCGTTCCCCATCCCTGGTTGAATTGTTCCATCGGTTGAATATCCACCGTTTGTTTTGCCTCCGGCAGATTTGAGAAAAGCGGAGCCACTTTATGGAAGTGAAACTCGGGGATTTCAATAACAGGCAGAGCTGCGGGCACTGCGGGCAACGTCTCACCTGCCGGAAGATAGTTTTTCAACAAGTCACGAAGCAAGAAAAACTTGTCGGTCGTCCATCCGGGTTCGCTAATCGGAGCATCATAATCGTATGAGCTGCACATGGCGGAATAAGCCGGGTTGTTCGCACCTCCCCAATGTCCGAAAGTCGTTCCTCCGTGAGTCATATACAGACTGAAAGAGATGTTCCGGTCGAGCATATCCTTGATGCCCTGTACCATATCTTTTGCAGGACGTGTCTCATGTTTGCGTCCCCAGTGGTCGAACCATCCGCTCCAGAACTCGCTACACATCAACGGAGTTTCAGGACGAAGTTCTTTGAGTTTTTTAAATTGCTGGTCGATATTGGCACCTGTTCCAAAGTTCACCGTCCAAATCAGGTCATCGAGCGCGTTATTGGTGAAGTTACTGCTCCAGTCACATTGAAACAGAGGTACATCGGAAAAACCGGATTCACGAACCAGGTCGCGCACGGCAGAGACATAAGGTTTGTCGATTCCATAAGAACCGTATTCATTCTCTACCTGTACCATGATGATATTTCCCCCTTTATTCACTTGCAGCGGAGCCAGTTGCTTACCGACCTCTTTCATAAAGATGCCTACCCGTTCCATATAATAGGGATCGAGCGTACGCAAGGCTATATCTTTTTTCTTCAACAGCCACCAGGGAAGTCCCCCCATCTCCCACTCCGCACATACATACGGACCAGGACGGACAATGACATACATACCGTGTTTCTGTGCCGCACGGCAGAAAGCTGCAATATCATTCTGACCGGAAAAATCAAACTTTCCTTCTTCCTGTTCATGGATATTCCAGAAAATATAAATACAAATAGTATTCATGCCTAATGCCTTGCACATCTCAATGCGATGTTCCCAATAAGCTTGCGGGATGCGGGTGTAATGCAACTCGGCAGCCTTCACCACAAACGGTTTTCCATCCAGCAAGAATGTGTTCTTGCCTGCCTCAAACTTCCGTGCAGTAGTTTGCGCCTGTGCAGTACTAAAGAAAATAACTGTAAAAAGTACCAGTAAAGCAATCAATCTGTTTTTCATGGTTTATTCAAAAATAGAATTTTAATAGTATACGGCAAAGGTAGGCGATTCACCTAAAAAGGAGGGCATAATTATCATTCAAAAAGGGTTGGAAATAAAGCAAAATAGCGCCAAATAGCAGATAAAACAACAATGGTCGGAAGATGAGAGGCATTTTACCATGCTCATCTTCCGACCATTTGTCCGGTATGTGATTACAATAAAATCAGTTTTCTTTTGTCAATAGACTTTCCAGTTCTTCCGCATTCAGGCGGAGATAGAATTGTCCGCGATAGGCTACGGAGATAGCGCCCGTCTCCTCTGAAACAATAATGGCATGTGCATCCGACTGTTGAGAGATTCCCATCGCTGCGCGATGCCGCAAACCAAGTTCCTTCGGTATATTCAAATCATGGGAAACAGGAAGGATACATCCCGCCGCCTTGATACGTTTTTTGCTGATAACCATCGCTCCATCGTGCAACGGGCTATTCTTGAAAAAGATATTCTCGATTAAACGCTGATTGATTGCCGCATCAATCAATTCGCCTGTACGAACGACTTCATCTAAAGGAGTATTATGCTCAATGACAATCAATGCGCCGACTTTTTGTTTCCCCATGCTTAAACAGGCCATTACCACGGGCATGATATCATCGTGCTTCAACGATTCTTTCTTCGATCCGCTAAAGAGACGGGCCAATGCACTGACATGCCGGTGAGATCCCAAAGTCAAAAGAAAACGGCGTATCTCATCTTGAAAAAGCACAATCAACGCTATTACACCCACATTCATCAATGTGTCGAAAATAGAACCCAACAGTTTCATCTCCAGCACTTGTGTCACCACCAGCCAGATCAGAATAAAAACCAAAATTCCGGTGAATACCTTGATGGAGCCGGAAGCTTTCATCAGTTTGTAGGTATAGTACAAAACAAAAGCTACCAGCAGGATATCGATAAAATCTTTTATGCCAAACTCAAAAAACATGCACCCTCCTCTTATTTGTCATATCCACTCTCTATTTTTAATTTCTCTGTGATCCGGACAGCTTCCACCGCCTCACGCACATCATGTACACGCAGGATGTGCGCTCCTTTCATTAACGCAACAGTGTCCAATACGGTTGTCCCGTTTAACGAATCTTGCGGGGTTCCTCCCAATAATTTATAAATCATTGATTTCCGCGAAACTCCCACTAAAACGGGAAGTTCGAATATGTGGAATTCTTCCAGATGCGCCATCAGTTCATAATTATGCTCCAATGTTTTTCCGAATCCGAATCCCGGATCGAGAATGATATCTTTCACTCCCAAGTCGCGAAGTTGCTGCACTTTACGAGCGAAATACAGGAAAACGTCTTTAATCAGGTTATCATAAGACGGTTCTTTCTGCATACTTTGGGGTGTTCCCTTCATATGCATCATAATATAGGGCACTCCCAAGTCGGCTACTGTCTGAAACATCCGGTGGTCCATTTCACCGGCAGCTATATCATTAATCATAGCAACTCCATAATCTTTCACACATTCTTCGGCTACATCAGCCCGGAAAGTATCAACAGAGATAATAGCTTCCGGATGATTATGGTTCAGGATTTCCAGACCGGTACGTAGTCTGTTCATCTCTTCTTCAGCAGAAATATGTTCGGCATTCGGCCGTGAAGAATAGGCGCCTATATCAATTATCGAAGCACCTTCATCAAGTATCTGACGGGCCCGGGCAGCAATGTCCTCTTTGGTCTGCATCCGGCTGCCGGAATAAAAAGAATCGGGAGTTACATTCAATATTCCCATCACCTGCGGAGTAGCAAGATCGAGCAACCGCCCTTTTACATTTATATAAATAGGAGATATAGGTTTCATCATTGACAACATTCCTTTTAGATCGCCTACAAATGTAGATAAAAAAAGCAAGTATTCGTACTAAAAAGAAGAAATAAACGTATATTTGCAAACTATAGAAGAAACCGAAAAATTCATACCATGAGCCGATTAACCCTATTTCACGTAGGATTTCTTTTCCTCATTTTGTTCTTTACCACTACTGCTAAAGCTCAAAAAGAGGCTGAAACTTTCAATGTTGACTCTACTCTCTATGAATATTATCAACGTTGTCAAGAATACTTATTAGAGCCTGTTGTACTTAATATGTCCGACACTTTATTCCGAATGGCTGGCGAACGGCAGGACGAACGAATGCAGGCAGTAGCCATAGCCACTCAACTGGATTATTATTATTTCCAGGGAACCAATGAAGACAGCGTAATCCACTATACCAACAAAGTAAAAGAATTCGCCAAGGCCACTCATCAGCCTAAATACTATTACTTCGCATGGGCGAACAGATTAATCACCTATTACCTAAAAACAAGCAGAACAAACATAGCACTTTATGAAGTGCAAAACATGTTAAAAGAAGCTCAAGAAGAGGATGATAAGACCGGCCTCTCCCGTTGCTATAACATCATGTCGCAAATCTACACCATCAAAAGATTCGATTCAATGGCGTTCGAGTGGCGATTGAAAGAAATCGAACTGACTGAAAAATACAAGATCGAAAACTACAACATCTCCCAGACCTATGCCCAGATAGCCAACTATTACATCAACCAGAAAAAGCAAAAAGAAGCATTAGCTGCTGTGGAAAAAGCCATTGCGACTGCCAATTCCTCTACGCAACAAATATCTGCCAAGTTGGAATTTGTAAACTACTACAGCAAGTTCGGCGACTTTCAAGCTGCCGAAAAATTACTGAAGGAGTGTCAGGCGGCATTTGAACAGGACAAAAGACTGGAGTCTATCAAAAAGAGACTGTATAATATAGAATGTTTATACTACCAGCAGACCAAACAATATCAGAAAGCGCTGGAAGCCGCAAAGATGCAGGAAAAAGAAGAACGTCGTTTAAGCGAAAGCATACTTAGCAGCATCCATTACCGCACACAGGGAGAAATCTACCAAAAGATGGGAAATATGAACCTGGCGGTCAAATATCTGCAAATGTACATCAACACGGATGACTCTTTGAAAATAGCCAATGAACAAGTGTCCAGCAGCGAATTCGCCACCTTATTAAATGTAGAAAAGCTCAATGCCGAAAAGAAAGAACTCATGCTTCAAGCACAAGAGAAGGAGTTGCATAATAAAACAACCTTGATTATTTCATTGATTATTTTATTAGGTATCTTATTCATATTCCTTTATAGAGAAAATTTCCTGAAACGCAAACTGAAAGTTTCGGAAGCCGAACTTAAAACAAGGAATGAAGAACTTATGGTATCGAGGGAAGAATTGCGTAAAGCCAAAGATATAGCGGAAGCAAGCAGCCGGATGAAAACAACGTTTATCCAAAGCATGACGCACGAAATCCGCACACCGCTCAACTCTATCGTAGGCTTCTCGCAAGTATTAAGCGACCATTACAGCAATAGTCCGGAAACACAGGAGTTTGTCAATATCATCAAAAGTAACAGCAACGACTTGCTTCGACTGGTGACTGATGTGCTCACGCTGTCCGAACTGGATCAATATGAACAACTGCCCACTGACGCCGAAACAGACCTTCATGCGATCTGTCAACTTGCATCTGAAGTTGCCAAAGATAACACGCAGAAAGATGTGGAGGTTTTATTCGAACCTGAAAGAGAAAGCCTGCTCATACGCAGTAATTCGGAACGTATATCACAAGTATTGAACAACCTGGCACATAATGCCGCTAAATTTACGACTCATGGCAGTATTCGCATCGTTTATTCCGTATTGGAAGCTGAAAAGAAAATTGAAATCAGTGTGACCGATACAGGAACAGGCATCCCGAAAGACCAACAGGAAGCAGTATTTGAACGTTTCTACAAAATGAACTCTTTCACGCAGGGCACCGGGCTCGGACTTCCGATATGCCGGAGTATTGCCGAAAAGTTAGGAGGCAGCCTCCGAATCGACACTTCTTACACAGAAGGATGCCGGATGATCCTGACTCTTCCTTTGATATATGCCTAAGCAAAAAACTGCCCGAACTCCCATCAAATCCGAAAGAATAGCCTATCTTTGCAACGTTTTAAATAAAAGATCAGGTTATGAAACTTTCTGCTCTTTACCAGATTTTTCTGGATTGCCAATCAGTAACTACTGATAGCCGGAACTGTCCGGACGGTTCTTTGTTTATCGCCTTGAAAGGTGAGTCGTTCAACGGTAATGCATTTGCCAAATTAGCACTGGACTCCGGATGCGCGTTTGCCATTATCGATGAAATACAGTATGCCGTAGAAGGCGATCAACGATATATACTTGTAGACGACTGCCTGCAAACCATGCAGCAGCTTGCCAACTATCATCGCCGCCAACTCGGAACGCGAGTGATCGGCATTACGGGCACTAATGGGAAGACAACCACCAAAGAGTTAATTTCCAGCGTTCTCTGCCAAGCCCACAATGTACTCTATACTTTAGGTAATCTCAACAACCACATCGGCGTACCGACTACCCTGCTACGGTTAAAACCGGAACATGACCTTGCCGTCATTGAGATGGGCGCCAACCATCCGGGGGAAATCAAGTTTCTTTGCGAAATAGCCGAACCGGATTATGGTATTATCACTAACGTAGGCAAAGCTCATCTGGAGGGATTCGGTTCTTTCGAAGGAGTTATCAAGACCAAAGGAGAGCTTTATGATTTCCTCCGCAAGAAAGATGCCATCACCTTTATCCATCACGATAACCCCTATTTGATGAATATCTCACAGGGACTGAACCTGATTTCTTATGGAACAGAAGATGATCTCTATGTCAATGGCCGGATTACCGGCAATTCGCCTTATCTTGCTTTCGAATGGAAAGCCGGTAAAGACGGTGAAGCCCATCAAGTCTGTACACAATTGATCGGAGAATATAATTTCCCCAATGCCCTGGCTGCAATCACTATCGGACGTTTCTTCGGAGTGGAAACAAAGAAGATCGATAAAGCTCTGGCAGAGTATACGCCACAGAACAACCGTTCCCAACTTAAAAAGACAGAAAATAACACGCTTATCATCGACGCATATAACGCAAACCCAACCAGCATGATGGCTGCCTTGCAAAACTTCCGGAATATGACAGTTCCCCACAAGATGCTCATATTAGGAGATATGCGCGAACTGGGTGCTGATAGCCCGGCCGAACACCAGAAAATCGTTGACTACATCAAAGAAAGTAATTTTGAGAAAGTATGGCTCGTGGGAGAACAGTTTGCCGCAAGTGAACATTCTTTTAAAACTTATGCAAATGTGCAGGAAGTTATAAAGGATTTGCAAGAAGATAAACCCAAAGGATATACTATTCTCATTAAAGGTTCCAATGGAATCAAACTTAGTTCAACGGTAGAATTTCTATAAAGCCGGAATGATAAACGGTGAACGGTAAACGGTGAATAATGGATATGATATAGTCAACCATTATTCACCGTTTACCGTTCACCGTTTATCATTCACCGTTGTTGTTCATAGGTTGCCTTTTACTGCTTATTTATTTTCATCCTCGGTCGTACGACATAATAGGCCACTAAACTAGCCAGAACCGCCCCTGTTGTATTGGCCGCAAAATCCAACCAGTCTCCACCCCGGTAAGTAGTACAATATTCCTGCAACAATTCCACACAACCACTAAAAAGTACAGGGCAAAGGAATGCGCCTACCCATGCATGCCATATCGGAGCATTGTCCCTGCGATGTGCACGCAAAAATTCCAGCCACAGCATCCCCGACATACCCAAATACATACAAACATGAACCAGTTTGTCGAGGTTGGGAATTTCATCTAAATCCGTCTTAGGCGGTTTAAAGAACGACAGATAAATCACTGTCAGAATGATAAAAAGCGAGATTGGATATTTCTTAATATAAGATAGCATATCTAAATAATGTTACAATTTTCGTGCAAATATAAGTATCATTTTCTATATTTGCGCTCTAATACGTATATTTTATAACGATTTGTAAGATAAAACAAGATTTATGGCAAAAAATGATAGAGCAAACTTCGGCAGTAAATTAGGAGTCATACTCGCTTCTGCCGGCTCTGCAGTCGGATTGGGTAATATATGGAGGTTTCCCTATGAAACAGGAAACCATGGAGGCGCTGCTTTTATATTGATCTATTTAGGCTGCATTCTTCTTCTGGGATTGCCTATTATGATTGCCGAGTTCCTGATAGGACGCCGTTCGAGAGCTAACACAGCTAGAGCATATCAGAAATTAGTACCTGGAACACATTGGCGTTGGGTAGGACGCATGGGGGTATTGGCAGGCTTCCTGATACTTAGTTATTATGCTGTAGTAGCAGGATGGACACTCGAATATATTTTTGAAGCTGCTACTAATGGCTTTGCCGGAAAAACCTCCGGAGAGTTCATATCCTCTTTTCAACAATTCTCCAGTAGCCCATGGAGACCGGTTGTATGGTTGGTGGCATTCTTGTTGATTACTCATTTCATCATTGTGAAAGGGGTAGAAAAAGGAATCGAAAAGTCCTCCAAGATCATGATGCCTACCCTGTTTATCATTATCCTCATACTGGTTGTTTGCTCGGTCACTCTGCCGGGAGCCGGTGCAGGTATCGAATTCCTGCTCAAGCCCGACTTTAGCAAAGTGGACGGAAATGTATTTTTGAGTGCCATGGGACAAGCGTTCTTCTCATTGAGTTTGGGAATGGGATGCCTTTGTACGTACGCCTCCTATTTCAGTAAAGAAACCAACCTGACCAAAACAGCTTTCAGCGTAGGAATCATTGATACCTTTGTGGCGATACTAGCCGGATTTATCATCTTCCCGGCAGCTTTTTCCGTAGGCATACAACCTGATTCAGGTCCGAGTCTGATCTTTATCACCCTGCCTAATGTATTCCAACAGGCATTTAGCGGAGTTCCCATACTGGCATATATATTCTCTGTCATGTTTTATGCGTTGTTGGCAATGGCTGCTTTAACTTCTACCATTTCCCTGCACGAAGTAGTAACCGCTTATTTACATGAGGAGTTCAACCTCTCCCGTGGAAAAGCAGCAAGGTTAGTCACCGGCGGTTGTGTCTTCCTCGGAATATTCTGTTCACTATCACTGGGAGTCATGAAAGGATTTACCGTTTTCGGACTGGGCATGTTCGACCTCTTCGACTTTGTAACAGCTAAAATCATGTTACCACTGGGCGGATTGTGCATCTCCCTCTTTACCGGATGGTATCTGGACAAGAAGATTGTATGGTCGGAGATTACCAATGACGGTTCATTAAAGGTACCGGTATACAAACTCATTATCTTTATATTAAAATATATCGCACCAATCGCCATCTCACTGATATTTATCAATGAACTGGGATTAATCAAGCTATAATGTGGAAAGACTTCCTTTATTATACTAAAACAGAACGACAAGGCATTATCGTCCTTGTCGTTCTTATTTTAGGAGTATATGCCGCCCCTAAACTCTTCTCCTTTTTCACACACGCTGAAGATACCGACTGCAGAGAGAACGAGAAGTTCGATAAGGAATACAACGACTTTATTCCCTCCCTCCGGGAAACCAAACCTCACCAAAAGTCCGGTCATTCTTTTCAATCATCCCCTCAAAGGGAAATCAAGCTTGCGATGTTTGACCCGAACACCGCAGACTCCACTACTTTTCTTTCGCTTGGATTACCATCCTGGATGATAAAGAATATCCTGCACTATCGCTATAAACAAGGTAAATTCCGCCACCCGGAAGATTTCCGAAAGATATATGGACTCACGGAAGAACAATACCAGACTCTTCGTCCTTATATACAAATTACAGAAGATTTCAGTTCGACAAATAAAGACACGGTACGATTGTTAACCACACCAAGCATACAACGGGACACCCTTGTGAAATATCTCCCGGGAACTATCATCAGCCTCAACTCCGCAGATACCACCGAACTGAAGAAAATTCCGGGAATCGGAAGCAGCATTGCCCGGATGATTGTGAATTACCGCGAACGGCTGGGAGGCTTTTTCCGAATAGAGCAGTTACAGGAGATTCATCTAAAGGCAGAGAAACTCCGTCCGTGGTTTTCCATTGACACCCATCAGACACGCCGCATCAATGTAAATAAAGCCGGCATGGAACGAATGATGCATCATCCATACATAAACTACTACCAAGCAAAGGTTATCATAGAATATCGGAAAAAGAAAGGATTCTTAAAAAGTCTGAAGCAATTATCTCTCTATGAGGAGTTCACTCCTATTGATCTTGAACGGCTAGAGCCCTACATTTGTTATAATTAATAAAAAAAAGATGCATTCCTATCACACCAGACAAGAATGCATCACACACAAACAAAACAAACACTCTACTATCATCTTCACAGACTTCCGTAGAGAAGCGACTATAAATATATAGCTAAAAGATAGAACACTTGCAAGGCTCTACCTTTTTGGTATACATTTTTAGAAATTAGGTTCTCTAATTAATCTTTTTAATCATACCATCCACTATATGAACGGTCCGGTCCGTAATTTTGGCAAGCCCCTCGTCATGCGTCACAATGACAAAAGTCTGCCCCAGCCGGTCTCTCAAATCGAAGAACAGTTGATGTAAATCTTCTTTATTATGTGTATCCAGACTACCGGATGGTTCGTCTGCCAGAATAACTGCCGGATCGTTGATTAAAGCCCTCGCTACCGCCACCCGTTGTTTCTCGCCTCCCGACAATTCATTCGGTTTATGAGAAGCCCTGTCAACCAGTCCCATAAAATCCAGAATCTTCATAGCGCGTTCGTGCGCCTCCTTCGAAGATACCCCGGCGATTAGAGCGGGAATCATCACATTTTCCAATGCCGTGAACTCCGGCAGTAGTTGGTGAAACTGGAAAACAAAACCAATATTCTTATTACGAAATGCAGATAGTTCTTTCTCCTTCATCCGACTCACCACTGTTCCGTCAATCTGCACCGTACCTGCGTCCGGTTCATCGAGAGTGCCCATGATCTGCAACAAAGTCGTTTTACCGGCACCGCTCGGACCTACGATACTGACAATTTCTCCTTTATTGATTTCCAGATCAATGCCTTTCAACACTTGCAATGAGCCGAAACTCTTCGTTATACCTTCTAGTTTTATCATAATAGCCTTTATAATCGTTTAATGACATATTCAGCCAGATAGCACCCAAACACGGCCGGCATATAACTGACTGTTCCACACGTCGATTTCTTATTCTGTTCATCATCCGTCAGCAACACGGCTTTCGGATCGGCTTGTTCCGTACTGAACACTACCGGAAGTTTCCGTTTCATTCCCATCTTCTGTAAGCGTTTCCGTACCGCCTTGCTTAAACCGCAATGATACGTTTCCCAAAGATCGGCAAAACGAACCTGGGTGATGTCACTCTTCGCTCCTGCTCCCATACTGGAAACAATCTTTATACGACGTTTCATCGCCTCATAAATCAGAAAGCATTTCGGACTGATCGTATCAATAGCATCTACTATAAAATCATATTGATTGGCATCCAACAGTTCCGGTATATTCTCATCTTTCAGGTAGACGGGCAGAACAGTCAATTCGATATCCGGATTTATATCTTTATAACGGGCAGCCAATACTTCCGCTTTCGCCTTTCCCAATGTGGAATGCATGGCCGGCAACTGACGATTCATATTGGTAGGCTGCACTGTATCGGCATCTACAATCGTCATCCGTCCGACTCCTGCGCGGCAGATCATCTCGGCGGCGTAAGCTCCCACTCCACCCAATCCCACGACCAATACGTGCGCGTTGCGGATGCGTTCCATCTTTTCCTCTCCTAACAGGAGTGCTGTTCTCTGTTGCCAGTCGTATCTTTCCATCAGTTTTTCTTTAACCATTTATAGAACCATTTACCCACTTTCTCATAATGTTGAGACTCATTATGCCCGCGAGGATCAGAGAATGACACAATTTCCTGCGGTTCTCCAAACTGATCGGGATAGATGATAATCAAACTATTATTAGAGAAATATTTTCCCAGTTGCGCCGGCAGACGTTCAAAAGAGGTATCGTAAGAGATAGACCCGCGACGGGCAGAAACAACCACCAGCAAGTGGTCATAATTCACCTGTCCTGTCAATAACAGGAGATCTTCCCACTCTTCCAGGATGGAAAATTCTGTCGGGGTACCTGCATGTCTTTTCTTCACCAGTTGCTGAAGGCGCATCAATGTACGCCCATTGGCAAAGAAATGCACCCGACAGCCGAGGATACTTCCCATACGGCAGAAATGTTCCACCCACTTTGAGAAACCCGATTCATATTCAGCCTTTGGCGGAACGGCAATATTAATTCGGCGCAGGGTGTTAACCGGCATCAGGAATTTGGCAATCATCACTTCACGATGCGTACCTTTCAATAGGCTTTCAGCCAGATGTCCGAAGAAAGAATCGACAATATTAGCCTTCCGGTGCAGACCGATCACAATATCCGTAGCTTCATATTCTTTAATCGTATGGATAATCCCCGAAGCAATATTCAAATCATAACGGCTCACCATCGTGACAGGCACATCGGCGGCAGCGGCAATCATGGCAGCCTTCTCCAGGTTACGTTTACCCTGCTGCTCTTTCTTCTCCGAACTGTTATTGTCATTGATAACGTTCAATGCCACCAATGCATTTTTCTGCTTAGCATCCTTTATTACTAAAGCCAGATTAATCAAATCTTCAATCGTCTCCGGGTTAGCCACCGGAATCAAGATTTGTTCCGTATTTACTTTCTTAGCTTCTTCTTCCGCCTGCACATTTTCATCCAGAGCAAAACGACGTGCCGAACGTTCGGTTACCAAAGAACTGATGACACAAGTGAAAAGTATCATCACTACCGTACCGTTCAATACATCATCATTCAGCAACCGTTCTCCATTCTCCATAATGATTTCATGACCGATCAACACTGCTGCCAGTGTAGCTGCGGCCTGCGCATTACTTAAACCGAATATCATGCTCCGTTCATTCGACTGCATCCGATAGATCTTTTGTGTGATCCAGGCAGCCAGCCATTTACTAAAGGTTGCCACCACTGTCATCACAATAGCCACTTTCAATGCTTCACCTCCGGTAAACAGGCTTCTTACATCAATAATCATTCCGACACCAATCAGAAAATAGGGAATAAACAGTGCATTTCCCACAAATTCCAACCGGTTCATCAAAGGAGATACATGAGGAATCAGGCGATTCAATACCAAGCCCGCCAGGAAAGCTCCTAAGATTCCTTCCATTCCTACAAATTCCATCAATCCTCCTCCGAGGAAAACCATCGCCAGCACAAATACAAACTGCATCACGCTGTCATCGTACTTCCGGAAGAACCAGCGTCCGATACGGGGGAAAAAGAACACAATCAGAAATCCGAGGAAAGCCACTTTTGCCACAAGAAATACCCAGAACCAGCCATCGACAGTTCCCTTAAACATGCCTCCTATGACAGCAAGAATAATCAAAGCAAGGGTGACGGTGACAGCAGTACCACCAATGGTGATATTGACACTGCGCAAACGAGACAGTCCGTAACGACTAATAATAGGATAAGCAATTAAGGTGTGAGAAGCATACATACTTGCCAACAATACCGCCGTAAGAAAACCATATCCCAGCATACTCATACTACTCCATATTCCCAACACCATAGGAATCAGAAAGGTAAGCCAGCCGAACACGAAACTTTTCGTCCGGTTCTTCTTAAAGTCCTCCATATCCATCTCAAGACCGGCAAGGAACATGATATAATAGAGCCCTACTTTGCCGAACAGTTCGAAACTACTGTCTCGGTCGAGTACATGAAAGCCGTGTTCGCCAATCAAGACACCCGCCAGAATCATGCCTATAATATGAGGTATATGGAGACGCCCCAAAATCATCGGAGCAAAAAGAATGATAATTAGTACCAAAAAGAACACCCAGGTCGGATCAGAAATCGGCAACGTTAAATTGAGATCAAACAGGTTCATAGGCTGTGTTTTTTAGGAATTTTCTGCAAAGGAACAAAAAAGTTTGCAGAATCCAATGAATGTCTAATGGTCATTTCACTCCAATAACCACGTCCAACTATACGGAAGCATGAGTAATCCGCCGAAAAACTGAAATATTTCTCTCAAAAGCGATGTTTATATGCTAAATTGTTATAATTTTGCAGCCAAATCTTTTCTATTCGACAGGATAAGGAGAGAAATTCAATATTCACAATTTAACAAAAGAAAAAGATGAAAGTAGCTATTGTTGGCGTAAGCGGAGCCGTAGGACAAGAGTTCCTGCGCGTGCTCGATGAGAGAAACTTCCCGATGGACGAGTTAGTTTTGTTCGGTTCTAAACGTAGTGCCGGAACAACATATACTTTCCGCGGTAAACAGATCGAGGTGAAACTCTTACAACACAACGATGACTTTAAAGGGGTAGACATTGCTTTCACTTCTGCCGGTGCAGGAACATCTAAGGAGTTCGAGAAAACAATTACCAAGTATGGTGCTGTGATGATCGACAACTCCAGCGCTTTCCGTATGGATGCCGATGTGCCTTTGGTGGTGCCTGAAGTAAATGCAGAGGATGCATTGGAACGTCCGCGCGGCGTTATCGCCAACCCGAATTGTACGACTATCCAGATGGTAGTTGCACTGAAAGCCATCGAAAAGCTTTCTCATATAAAAACCGTGCATGTGTCTACCTATCAGGCAGCAAGTGGTGCGGGTGCCGCTGCCATGGACGAATTGTACGAACAATATCGTCAGGTATTGGCAAACGAACCTGTGACTGTAGAGAAGTTTGCCTATCAGTTGGCTTTCAACCTGATTCCGCAGATCGACGTGTTTACAGAAAACGGTTATACGAAAGAAGAGATGAAGATGTATAATGAAACACGCAAGATCATGCATTCTGACGTAAAAGTTAGCGCAACTTGCGTACGTGTTCCTGCATTACGTGCTCACTCTGAAAGTATTTGGGTAGAAACTGAACGTCCGATTTCCGTAGAAGAGGCTCGTGAAGCATTCGCTAACGGTGAAGGTCTGGTTCTGCAGGACAATCCTGCCGAAAAAGAATACCCGATGCCGTTGTTCCTGGCAGGTAAAGATCCGGTATACGTAGGCCGTATCCGCAAAGACCTGACAAACGAAAACGGATTGACTTTCTGGATTGTAGGTGACCAGATTAAGAAAGGGGCTGCCCTGAATGCTGTTCAGATTGCCGAATATTTGATTAAAGTAAAAAATATCTAATATAACAGACTGGATATAATATCCAGACAACTATAGATAAGCCCAATAAATCAGCCGGTTTGCAATGTGATAGTGATCACAATGCAAGCCGGTTTTTTATTCTCCAAGCCGTAATCAGAGAGAAAATACCTATTCGTAGGTAAGAAGTCACTAGTTATAGGTATCAGCATTTACCAAAATAACTATTTATAGTGATTGATAGAAAGTCACTTTTTATCGAATTTTGCGCAAAACTTATCTATGAAATATTGTCTTTTTAATATAGCATTCTGGGGGCTACTATTTTTCAATTTATTTGAGGCCACAGCTAATTCAAACATCTATACAATCTCGGGACGTGTGACCGAGGCAAAAACGAATTCCCCTTTGCCTGGTGCTTCTATCCTCATTAAAGGTACCTATTTGTGGGCCGTATCCAATCAGAAAGGAGAATTTACGATACAAGGAGTACAGGAGGGAAAATATAATCTGGAGGTTTCTTTTCTTGGTTATGTACCGGCAACAATTCCCGTAAATGTACGCAGCAATATCAATAACCTTCCTATCATACTCAAAGAAAATACACTTGCACTGGATGATGTAGTCGTCACTGCACAAGCACCCAAAAAATGAATTAAACACGACGCTCACTATCGGAAATCATGCATTGGAACATCTACAGGTGTCCAACGTGAGCGATATCTCCGCTCTCCTTCCGGGAGGAAAAACTAAAGTGCCGGATCTTACCACCAATAATATCTTCTCATTACGCGACGGAGGGTCAACAGCCGGTAATGCCGCATTTGGAACAGCCGTAGAAGTGGATGGAGTTCGTATTGGAAACAATGGTTCGTTTGGCAATATGAACGGAGTGGATACCCGGAATATCACTGTTGCAGATATTGAATCGGTGGAAGTCATCACCGGAGTGCCTTCGGCAGAATATGGAGACTTGAATAGTGGTATGGTCAAGGTTCACACCCGGAAAGGGAAAACACCCTGGAACATATTGCTGTCTATCAATCCTCGCACCGAACAGGTTTCATTTGCTAAAGGATTGGATTTAGGAAACAATAAAGGTGTCATCAACATAAACGGTGAGTGGACCAAGGCTACTCAAAAGTTGGTATCTCCCTATTCTTCTTATACAAGAAGAGGATTCTCTGCCGGATATAGCAACACGTTCCGCAACGTATTAAGATTCGACATCGGTGTTACAGGCAATATCGGAGGAATGAATACCAAAGATGATCCTGATGCCTATTCGGGAGAATACAACAAAGTGAGAGATAACGTATTCCGGACAAACACTTCACTGGCCTGGCTGCTCAACAAATCGTGGATAACCAACCTTAAGTTCGACGCATCGATATACTACAATGATAACAACTCCCACGCGCATACGTTCTACTCCTATGCATCGGAGCAACCGGCTGTTCATGCCACAGAGGAAGGATATTTTATGGCAAACAAACTGCCATATACTTACTTTGCCGACCAAATCATCGACTCCAAAGAACTGGATTATGCCGCATCGTTAAAATATGAATGGAACAGACGATTTAAGACTGTAAACAGCAACCTGAAAGCGGGTGTTCAATGGAAAGCAACAGGCAATGTGGGTGAAGGAGAATATTACAAAGACCCATCATTGGCTCCAAACGGTTATCGTCCCCGTCCTTACACTACTTATCCATATATGCATAATGTTTCGCTTTATGCAGAAGAAAGTCTGTCATTTCCTGTGGGAAATACCATGCTTAGACTGATGGCAGGGGTACGTTGGGAACATTTGTTTATCAAGGGAACGAAATATAAGAACCTGAATACTCTTTCACCACGTTTCAATGCCAGATGGCAGTTGAACGAACATATCGCTATCCGTGGCGGTTGGGGAATTACCGAAAAGCTGCCCTCTTTCTACACCTTGTATCCCAAACAGGAATATCGGGACATACAGACCTTCGGCTTTTCCTATAATAAGATTGAATCATCTTATATATATTATAGTCAGCCCTACACGTTATTGCACAATGAAAACCTACGCTGGCAACGGAATCAGAACGCAGAAATCGGTCTGGACGTCAACATTGCCCGTACCAGAATTTCATTAGTCGGTTATTTCAACCGTACCAAGCTGCCGTATAAATACGCAAGTACTTATACTCCGTTCTCCTATGATGTGCTCCAATTGCCGGATGGATTCACGATGCCGACTAACCCGCAAATCAATGTAGATAACCAGACAGGGATGGTTTACATACGCGACAATGCATCCAGTTACTGGACTCCTATGGATGTCAAAGTGACCGACCAGACTTTTGTAAAGTCAACTTCTCCCGACAATGGAATGGACGTGATTCGTCGCGGAGCGGAAATGATTGTTGATTTCCCGGAAATTACTCCGATTCGCACGCAATTCCGGGTAGATGCCGCTTATACTTATACGAAATACATCGACAACTCTTTATCGTATTATTATCAGAATGGATGGTCGCACACCAGTCTTGCCAATCGTTCTTACCAATATGTAGGTATCTACGCCAACGGCGACAACTTATCGACTACTGCCAACGGCAAGCGTACCCACTCGCTGGATGCCAATATCACAGCCATCACCCGTATTCCGAAAGCCAGACTGATTATCTCGTGCCGACTGGAAGCTTCGCTTGTGAAGCGTTCGCAGAACATCTCCGAGTATCAAGGAAAAGAATATGCTTTCAATGTGAGCGAAAGCAGTAATACCCAAACCGGGGGAAGTATCTATGACGGTAACTCTTATACCGCTATCTGGCCGGTAGCATACCTCGACCTGAATAATGAGATGCATCCTTTCACATCAGCGGAAGCCGCGAATCCGGAATTCTCCTACCTGATACGCAAATCGGGCAATGCCTATACATTTGCAGCAGACGGATATGATCCTTATTTTTCTGCCAATATCAATATCACCAAAGAGATTGGAGACTATGTATCTCTTTCTCTCAATGCGATTAATTTCACCAACTCACGGCCTTATGTAAAATCTCATGCAACGGGTGTAAGCGCTCTCTTCACCCCGGATTTCTATTATGGACTTACTTGCCGTATCAAATTCTAACTATATGAAACAATTCATCTACATATTATTACTAACAGTGACTGGCATCTTTGCGGGATGCACAGATATCGATAAAGAGAATCCGTATGACAACCAGTTGCACAGCCTGCAGGTTACTGCCGTATATCCGGACGGATACACGGATCATCTCCGGGAAGGAGTGACCGTAAAGATTGAAGATGTCGACCGTGGAAATTCTTACAAGGCTAAAACCGACAAGAATGGAGTGGCGCAATTCTCTTTGACCAAAGGTATATACCGCGTACAAGTCAGCGACAAAGGCGGAAAGGATATTTTCAACGGATTAGCTGATAATGTCAAACTAACCAGCGGAGACATGTCTCTTAATCTCCCGCTCATTCATTCCAAGGCCGGGACGATCATTATTAAAGAGATTTACTGCGGAGGATGCACAAAGTTACCGCTGGAAGGAAATTATCAGTCCGACAAGTACATTATCCTGCATAATAACGACTCGGAAGTGCAATATCTGGATAGTTTATGCTTCGGAGCACTCGACCCTTACAATTCACAAGCCACTAATGTATGGGTGACACAGGATGAAGTAACCGGAGCAACCATCTTCAAGGACTTTGCTCCCATCGTTCAGTGTATCTGGCAATTTGGCGGTACCGGTAAAACGTTCCCGCTTCAGCCGGGAGAAGATGCAGTGATTGCCATCAACGGAGCGGTTGACCATGCGGCACAATATCCGCAATCTGTCAACCTGAACAAACCCGGATATTTTGTATGCTATAATAATGTTTATTTTCCGAACACACAGTATCATCCGGCTCCGGGCGACCAGATCACACCGGATCATTACCTGAACGTAGTGTTGAAGACTGGTCAGGCGAACGCCTATTCATTCTCGATATTTTCTCCTGCCGCGGTTATTTTTAAAGCCAAGGATACCACGATACAGGACTTCGTTCTAAAAGAGGGAAGCGTCATACAAAAACCGGGAAGCACTACGGATCAGGTGATAGCGATACCACTTGACTGGATGATTGATGGCACGGAAGTATATTATGGCGGTTCTTCCAACAATAAAAAGCGTATTTCTCCATCCATCGATGCGGGATATGTCACTCAAAGTGCCACATACAACGGACGCAGTTTATACCGTCATGTGGATGAAGAAGCGACACAGGAAGCGGGTTACGAAGTACTGGTAGATACAAACAACTCTTCTACCGATTTTTATGAACGGGAAAAACAATCTTTGCATGAGTGAGATGAAGAAAATATATATAACAGGCCTTTGGATCCTATGTCTGACATCCGGAGTTTCGGCGCAGACTTATGACATCATCGAACGGCGTAACTCCTGGAATGCCGGGACAAATGTCACAGGTATCATGATGGACAGTATTTCTGCTTCCTATGCCGAACTGTACGGAAAGAATAACCACGGTGATTTCCGCAACTATTACGAAGCAAAAGAAGCATGGAGTGCCGGAGCGGTAGCAAAGTCCATCACTCATCTGAAAGGTTATTCACTGACGGGTTCGTTCTCATTCGATCATACTTCAGGCAAGGATATGAGCGGTTCGATGTTTATCCACCCAGGATTTTATCCCGTAGACCTCCTGGAGTTCACACCCGGACGTAAAGACTTGCAAACTTACACTTTCATGGGTGGTATTGCAACTGATATTTCACCCAACTGGCGATTAGGAGGAAAGATAGACTTTGCCGCTTCCAACTATTCCAAACGAAAGGACTTGCGGCATACCAATTACCGACTGGATTTGAAAATAGCCCCCAGCATCATGTATCATTTGGGAGATATGGCGATCGGCTTTTCCTATATTCTCGGCAAAAATAGCGAATCAGTAAAAGCAGAAGTCATCGGTACAGCCGAAAACTCTTACAATGCTTTTCTGGATAAAGGACTTATGTATGGAGCTTACGAGGCATGGGACGGGAGTGGAATCCATCTTAGTGAATCGGGTGTCAACGGTTTCCCCATCAAAGAATTGTCGAACGGGGTAGCCGTGCAACTTCAATGGAAAGGATTTTACGGAGATGCAGAATACACATATTCTTCAGGTTCTGCCGGTGAAAGAGATGCTATCTGGTTTAAATTTCCAACCCACCGAATTACCTCCCATTTGAGTTATCATTTCAAACAGGGAAAGAAAGAGCATTTTCTGCGACTGAACTTGCAATGGTCACATCTGGTCAACAACGAAAATGTGATAACCAAAGAAACTGTGAACGGGATAACGACCACTCACGTACACGGTTCCAATCGTATTTTTGAGCAGGATGTTTTCTCTGCTAATCCCGAATATGAATTGATTAGTCCCCGCACGGAACTTCGCCTGGGAACGAATATATCAACATTCAGACGACTGACCACACAGATGTATCCTTATGTGGTTTCGGAAAAGATGATTTGTAGCCAGACTTATATCTCCAGCGTATTTCATCTAGGGAAACTCGACCTGAAAGCGGCTGCATCCTTTGCCATAGGAAACTTTACCGAGAAAAACAGGACTACGGCAACAGATACGGAACCGGGTAATCCGCCTTATCGGCTGACTGATTATTACAATCTGAAAAATGAATATGCAACCGCCCCACAAGCGACATTTCATCTCGGATTGCGCTATCATTTCAACTATGGAATTTATGCGGAAGTAGAAGGTAGTTATACGCACGGTTTCAACCTGCAATATATAGATGGTTCGAACCGTTGGAACGAGACTATCAAATTAGGATATACTTTTTGAAAACAATGAATATAAATAAACTAAATTATTAAGCAATGAAAAAGAGTTTGACATTTATCTTCGCAGCAGCGCTTTTGGTATCTTGCCAACAGGAAGAGAACGAAGCTACGACTCCTGCAAACAGTCGCATTACTATCTCTCCTATTATTACACGTGCTACGGAAGTTAACTTTGAGACCGGAGATAAAATCGGTGTTACAATCACCCAAAACGGTGACTTCGTATATGCAGAGAATAAACAGATGACATACAATGACGGAGTATTTGCAGGCGATTTACTCTGGTACCCGGAAGGAAATGACAAATCGCAAATAGTAGCCTATTATCCCTATAAGGAGGGTAATACTCCGGCTTCATTTACTGTTGAAACCGATCAGACTAGTGGATATGGAGCGTCAGATTTTATGGCAGCAAAGAAATCGGATGTACTTCCGACTACCAACGTTATAAGCATGAACTTCAAACACATGTTTACTAAATTAGTGATTAATGTAACAAAGGAAGTAGAAGCTAACATCTCGTCTATCGCATTGAAAGGTTCCATCCCGACTGCAACTCTTGATTTGAGTGCTCTCACAGTGACTGCTGATGCAAACGCCTCCGCAACAAGCATTGTTGCACAAGCCGTTAAAGCGAATGAGACATACCGCGCCATTATCGTTCCCCAAACAGTAGCCTTGACGCTTGAAGTAGCAACATCTGACGGCAAGACCTTGTCACAGAAGCTCACATCTACCACTTTGGCACAAGGAGGACAATACAGTGTGAACATTCGCGTGTTACCTGACGATATAGAAGTCAAACTTAGTGGTGACATTGAAAACTGGACAGATGAGGGTGAAATTGGAGCTGATAATGAGATTCCTTTCGAGGAACATCTCGATCAGAACTATTTCCTGTATGATAATGTAAAATATAAGACTGTAACTCTCTCAAACGGTACGACATGGATGGCTGAACCGCTTATTTATTTACCGAAAGGGTATACTCCTTCAAGTGATCCAACTGCTGATAGCCATGTTTGGTATCCGTATGAAATCACAGCCGACGGTGCAACCGTAGCTACAACAAAAGAAAGTGCCATAAAAGAATTAGGTTATCTATATGATTTCCAGGCTGCACTGGGTGGTAAAGAAATTACTGATAGTAATCTGACCTCCTTTGAAGGAGCACAAGGAATCTGCCCGAAAGGATGGCACATACCGACACGTCTGGAGTACTTTAATCTGGTAGGAAAAACAACGAATGATGCCGACGGCAAGGTACCGGCTGATGGTGATAAAGCTCTTTTTTATGATACAGCTTATGATGGAGCCAAAATATCATCACTGATGGATGCAGGATTCAATTACCAATTCTCCGGTGTTCGTATGGCAACAAGTCTTACAGGCGCCGGCAGCTACCAAAAAACTGCAATAGCAGATGACGCCAAGATTCAAGCTGCGTGGCATGGAAAACCGGCAATGAATTATCTCATGACTTCGACCGCCTACAAACCCATATACAATAGTACCAGCGGCCTACTAACCAATATACAGTTCTTTGGATTAATGAGTACAATCAATGCAACCAAGTATCCGGAAGGCAGATTATCATTATCTTATGTTAGCATTAAAGCCGGTATGCAAGTTCGTTGCATAAGGGATCAAGCCGGCAACTAAAAGACTAATATTTGTTTCATGCCTTGAAACCTTTAGTTTCTCGGTGAGAAACTACCAGTTTCAAACTGGGAAACTAAAAGTTTCAAGTAAGGCTACCCCCCTCGCCCGTAAGGCGAACTACGATAAGCTATAAACAAACGAAAAACAGATTACAAACTATATAAAAACGAAGCAATAACAATGAAAACAAAAAAGCTAACAATCGCAATTGCCATCATGGCAATGACTTTTATCGGAACTTCATGTGGTAACAAACAACAGAAAAGCGCATCAGAAGCGACTACAGAACAGTCTGCATCTTCCGCCTTGGAAATTGATTCTCTTCTTGCCAATGCCGAAAGCCTTGCAGGACAAGAAGTGACCATTGAAGGCGTCTGCACACATACCTGCAAACATGGCGCAAAGAAAATCTTCCTGATGGGTAGCGACGATACCCAAGTGATCCGTGTAGAAGCGGGCACTTTGGGGACATTCGATCCTAAATGCGTGAACTCCATCGTTCGTGTTACCGGAACACTGAAAGAACAACGCATTGACGAAGCCTACCTCCAGAACTGGGAAGCGCAACTCAAAGCACAGGCTGCCGAGAAACACGGAACCGGTGAAGCCGGATGCGACTCTGAAAAGAAAGCACGTGGTGAAACAGCCAACAGCCCTGAAGCCCGCATTGCAGATTTCCGTGCAAAAATAGCCGACCGCAAGGCAGAAACAGGAAAAGAGTATTTATCTTTCTATTTCATGGAAGCTGACTCGTATGAAGTGGAGTAGTAACATCCGTAAGTGGAGTCGGCTCATACACCGTGACTTATCATTTTTCTTTTCCGGAATGGTATTGATATATGCCATTTCCGGAATTGTAATGAATCACCGTGACACTATTAATCCGAACTTCTCCATCACACGGAAAGAGTATAAGATAGCAGAAAAGCTACCGGATAAAGCAGGAATGAATAAGGAGAAAGTGCTCACTCTCCTGGAACCATTGGGAGAAAGCGGCAACTATACCAAATATTACTTCCCGAAAACGGACGTAATGAAAGTATTCCTGAAAGGTGGCTCCAACCTTCTAGTAAACGTAAAGACAGGGGAAGCGGTATATGAATCCGTCACCCGCCGCCCGCTTATCGGAGCAATGTCCCGTTTACATTACAACCCGGGACAATGGTGGACTTACTTCGCGGATATTTTCGCCATCGCTCTTATTATCATTACTCTCTCCGGCATCATCATGCTGAAAGGGAATAAGGGCATTATCGGCAGAGGAGGGATCGAAGTCATTGTCGGAATCTTGATTCCCATTCTTTTCCTTTTCTTCTTTTGAATAGAATAACAGATTAAATCAAATGGAACATATTATCGAATGTAACAATCTGACGCACTATTACGGCAAACGGTTGATTTACGAAAATCTTAGTTTCACAGTACCCAAAGGACGCATCCTGGGACTGTTGGGAAAGAACGGTACAGGCAAGACCACCACTATCAATATCTTGAGCGGTTATCTGAAACCCCGTTCAGGGGAATGTCGCATCTTCGGACAGGAGATTCAGACAATGGCACCGGCTCTGCGTCGCAATATCGGACTGCTCATCGAAGGTCATGTGCAATATCAATTCATGACCATCACCGAGATAGAGAAATTCTACGCAGCTTTCTACCCCGGTCAATGGAAAAAGGAAGCGTACTATGAACTGATGAATAAGTTGAAAGTCGCTCCCGGACAACGTATCTCACGTATGTCATGCGGACAGCGCTCACAAGTTGCCCTCGGACTTATCCTTGCACAAAACCCGGAACTTCTAGTATTGGACGACTTCTCACTCGGACTCGATCCCGGTTATCGCCGCTTGTTTGTCGACTATCTCCGTGACTATGCCCGCTCGGAAGGGAAAACCGTCTTCCTGACCTCACATATCATTCAGGATATGGAACGACTCGTTGATGACTGTATTATCATGGACTACGGAAAGATACTGATTCAGAAACCAATCGTCGAATTACTGGAAAAAGGACGTCGCTACACTTTCACTATTCCCGAAGGTTATGAACTTCCTGCGTCTGATGATTTCTATCATCCTTCTGTCATGCGAAACCAGTTGGAGACTTTCTCCTTCCTGCAACCGGCAGAGACAGAAGCAAAACTGAAATCAATGTCAGTACCTTACACTAATTTTCATAGTGAACAGGTAAATTTGGAGGATGCATTTATCGGCCTGACAGGCAAATACTGATTAAATTAAGAATAAAAATTGGCTACTCGTAACCCACAAATCATAATTCATAAATCATAAATCCTCAAAAATGTACGCTATATTTTATAAAGAATGGATAAAGACACGGTGGTATTTTCTGCTTGCCGTGCTCGCCACACTCGGTTTTACAGGCTATTGTATGCTTCGCATCAACCGGGTGGTAGAAATGAAAGGGGCTGCTCATGTATGGGAAGTCATGCTGCAACGCGATGTTATCTTCATTGATATGTTGCAATATATCCCCCTGATTGCCGGAATCCTGATGGCAATCGTGCAGTTTGTCCCCGAGATGCAACGCAAATGTTTGAAACTGACTCTCCATCTGCCTTATCCGGAACTAAAAATGACGGGCAATATGTTACTCTCCGGACTCATATTGATTCTTGTCTGTTTTGCTTCTAATTTCCTGTTGATGGAAGTATACCTGAACGGAATACTTGCCCATGAACTGAAGAACCACATATTGCTCACCGCTTTAACGTGGTATCTTGCCGGGATTTCCGGCTACCTGCTCGTCGCATGGATCTGCCTTGAACCGGCATGGAAACGTCGTATTCTGAATCTCATTATCGCTGTATTGTTACTACGGATCTTCTTTCTGTCGCCCACACCGGAAGCATACAACAAGTTCCTCCCTTATTTAGTGGTTTATACTTTGTTGACAGCTTCTTTCTCGTGGCTTTCTATCGTACGATTTAAGGCCGGAAAGCAGGACTAAACAATTAAAAATTAAAGATTAAAAATTAAAAGATTGAGAAATGAGACGTTTCAGTACCATACTATTATATGTAACCATCGCTTTCCTGCTTCTTTGGCAGTTGCCTTGGTGTTACAATTTCTTTGTCGTAAAGCCGGAGAAGACTCCCTTTACCCTATATAGTTTCGTCATTGGCGATTTCGCACAGATGGGACAGGAAGAGGGAAAGGGAAGCGTGCGTCGCGACTTGGCAGGAAACATTTATTCGGAAGCTGCTTTCGACAGCATCCTGCCTATGTTTTACTTCCGCCAGTTGATGTCTGACGAGCGTTTTCCAGATACCATTCAAGGAATCGCAGTGACTCCCAAAATGGTGCAGACGGAAAACTTCAACTTCCGCAGCGTTCCTTCGGATATCAATGCGCCTTCTATCGGACTTTACCCGCTAATGGAATCCATGTCAGGACGTGTGGACTTAAAAATGCCGGATGACGTATTTCGTATCACCACCAAAGGGATCGAATTCATCGACATGGCCTCCAACAGCGTAAAGGAAGACAAGAGTCTTCAGTTTACCGAAGCTATGACTAAAAAGGAGTTTCGTTTCCCGGCAACGGAGATCGTAGGAAATCCAACGGTGAAAAAGGAGTATGACGAAGGTTATCTTCTATTGGATGCCGACCGCCGTCTGTTTCATCTGAAACAGGTGAAAGGGCGTCCGTATGTTCGTGCCATCACCTTGCCTGAAGGACTGACACTGGAACATCTGTATCTGACAGAGTTCAGAAATAAGAAAACACTTGCGTTCATGACCGATGTCAACAATGCTTTCTATGTACTGCAGAGCCGGACATACGAAGTAGTGAAAACAGGAATTCCTGTATTCAATCCCGAAACGGATGCATTAACCATCATCGGTAATATGTTCGATTGGACGGTACGTGTGACTACTCCGACCTCTGATAATTATTACGCATTGAATGCCGACGATTATTCATTGATTAAAAAATTAGAGAACGCATCGTCTACTCATTCCATGCCCGGTATTACTTTCACATCTTATACTGATAAATATGTAATGCCACGTTTCGAATAGTATTCCCATATTGAATGTAACAGTTGTAAGGGACTATCAAAAGTCAATCTATTAAATATGACTTAGGGTAGTCCCTTACTGTTTTCTTCCCATGCGTGTATAGGAAACAAAAAGAATTACAATCTTTTCTTCTGTAAGTATGGGCTTTTTCCGGCAAGAAAGTTTATCTTTGCCGACTCATTCAAATATTCAGACCGCAATTGCTTCTGCATTATACACAAACAAATACGGTAAAACGAAAAAACTCAAATTAAAAACCGTATGAAAGTTTACAAAGCATTTGCTTTCCTAAGTATCTTCATCATATTGTTCTATAATTGTTCGCTCCCTACTGATGACGAAGAAAAAGGAGATTCAGAGGGAGAGGATACAGTTACCTCCGAACTTCCCTGGGAAGGAGAGATGGACAAATTCACCATCAATTCTAAAGAAGGAATCCATCTGAATGATCCATACGAAGACGCCGGAACAGCTTATGTCACCATTCCTTCCACCTCTGTAAAAAATACCCGTTGGGAATTTGGAGTTCACCTCACCTTTAATCCTTCCGCTAACAATTATGCACGATTTTATCTGACTTCTTCCTCAAACATTCTTTCCGGTAATTTAAACGGTTATTATATTCAGATAGGAGGAGCCAAAGATAATGTAACTCTTTATCGTCAAAACGGAGACCAATCTAAACTACTGGCTTCGGGAAGAGAGTTGATGAAAGGAGACTCTTCACCGAAACTATATATAAAAGTAGAACGTGACAATAATGGTTACTGGACTTTTTGGACACGACGTGAATCCGAGAATGAATACGTAAAAGAAAAACAAATAAAAGATACCGATATACAAACTTCCCGCTACTGCGGTATATACTGCATTTACACCAAAACCCGCTGTAAAGGATTTACATTTCATCACATACAGCTATCTAATAACGTAGAAACGGACACTACACCTGATGAAACACCCGATCATCCCGGAACAGACATTCCAGATAATCCGAACACCCCCGAATTACCGAAAGATGTGAGAGGTATGCTTCTTTTCAATGAAATCATGTATAATAATGCCACTGATGGTGCAGAATATATAGAAATCTACAATCCGACTGAACAGGCTATCATTTTACCGGCACTTTATCTATATAAGATGTATAAAGACGGGGCAATATACAATACTACCATCCTTCAAAATGAAAGTCCTTCTACTCCCCTAACCATTCCTGCCAAAGCATATCTTTGCTTCACGAAATACTTCAACAGAGTTGTTCAGAAACATAAAGTCGGTGGAGAAAATATAATAATTATACCGAACTTCCCGGCACTGAACAATAATGGCGGGTATCTGGCACTTTCAAGTAGTAAAGAGACTGCACCAGGACATACTTTTGACACTTGTTGTTTTAGAGATGAAATGCACACCATTGATAAAATAACCGGCGTTTCGCTTGAAAAGAAATCTCCGGAGTTGTCCTCGCTCAACAAAAACTGGCATTCATCAAAACATGCAACCGGAGGCACACCCGGAATAAAAAATATGTAAGAGTATGCATATCTATGATAAATTCCCTACATTTGTAGGCAAAGTAAACAAGTTCCGGATATTTATCCTCAAACGAATTTAAACAGCAGATATGAGTCCAGCCGTTATATCTATTACTATTGTGGCATACTTTATAATCCTGTTCACTATCTCTTATATAGCAGGACGCAAAGCCGACAATGAAGGATTCTTTGTAGGAAACCGTAAATCAGCCTGGTATATCGTTGCCTTTGCCATGATCGGTTCCACCATTTCCGGAGTCACTTTCGTTTCCGTTCCGGGTATGGTACAGGCAAGTAGCTTTTCTTACCTGCAAATGGTGCTGGGATTCATAGTAGGACAAATTATCATTGCGTTTGTACTCGTTCCTCTCTTTTATCGTATGAACCTGGTTTCCATATATGAATATCTGGAGAACAGGTTCGGAAGCTCTTCCTACAAGACGGGAGCCTGGTTCTTTTTTATTTCAAAGATGCTAGGGGCAGCCGTCCGACTCTTTCTCGTATGCCTGACATTGCAGTTTCTTATCTTCGATCCTTTCCATCTTCCATTCCTGTTGAACGTAATTCTTACGGTATTTATCGTATGGCTTTACACTTTCCGCGGTGGAGTGAAATCATTGATATGGACGGATGTTCTAAAAACATTCTGCCTGGTAGTGTCGGTTGTACTTTGCATCTATTATATTGCTTCCAGCTTGCATCTGAATTTCAGTGGTTTGGTTAGTACGATTTCAGACAGTGACTTTTCCAAGACATTCTTTTTTGACGATGTTAATGACAAACGATATTTCTTCAAGCAATTCCTGGCAGGAGTATTCACCGTTATTGCCATGAATGGGCTCGACCAGGATATGATGCAGCGCAATCTTAGCTGCAAGAACTTCCGGGACTCACAGAAGAATATGATTACCAGTGGAATCTCACAGTTCTTTGTCATTCTGCTTTTTCTGATGCTGGGAGTACTGTTATATACGTTTACAGCACAGCAAGGCATTGGGAATCCGGAAAAAAGCGACGAGTTGTTTCCGATGATTGCTACCGGAAATTATTTTCCCGGCATAGTCGGAATATTATTCATTATCGGACTGATAGCCTCCGCCTATTCTGCAGCGGGTTCTGCCTTGACGGCACTGACCACTTCCTTTACTGTAGATATTTTACATGCACAGAAAAAAGGAGAGGCGGCACTTAGCCAAATACGCAAACATGTACATATCGGTATGGCAGTTGTGATGGGAGCAGTCATTTTCGTATTCAATCTGCTGAACAACACGAGTGTGATTGATGCGATTTACACACTGGCCAGTTATACGTATGGCCCTATCTTAGGACTGTTCGCTTTCGGCATCTTCACCAAGAAACAAGTTTATGATAAATATATTCCGTTGGTAGCTATCGCTTCTCCTATTCTTTGCTATATCCTGCAAAGAAATTCGGAAGCATGGCTCAACGGTTACCAAATTAGTTACGAGTTGTTGATAATCAATGCCCTGTTCACATTCCTTGGACTTTGTTTGTTCATCAAAAGACAAGACAAAGAAACATCTTACACAACTCATACTACAAAACAAAAAGTAAAATAATGAAAACAACAATCAACTGTTTTCTTCCTTTCAGCCGGTTGGAAGAAACTGTGCAAACAGTTAAGGAGTTACGTGCATCGACGCTGGTAGACAAAATTTATTTATTGGCATCGCCAATTACCAATGTCTGTATTCCCGGATGCGAACTCATCTCTGTAGAGAAAATGCAGTCTACACAAGCAATGCGAGCTATTGCAGAACATTCTGATAAAACATATACCTTGCTCTATACCAAACACACTGCACTAAAAATAGGCATGTTCGCTCTTGAAAGAATGGTTCAAGTAATGGAAATGACCCAAGCTGGCATGGTATATGCAGACCATTACCAACAGATAGACGGTGTGCAAAAAACAGCTCCGGTCATTGATTACCAACCCGGTAGCCTGCGTGACGACTTCAATTTCGGCTCGGTTTTACTGTTCAATGCCAACGCATTCAAGGAAGTTATAGAAAATACGGAAGAGGAATATCAATATGCAGGCTTGTATGATTTGAGACTCAAAATATCCCAAAAGAGCAAACTGGTACATATCAACGAATATCTATATACCGAAGTAGAAAGTGACAAGCGGAAAAGCGGTGAGAAGCAGTTCGATTATGTAGACCCTAAAAACCGTCAGGTACAGATCGAAATGGAACAGGCATGCACCAACCATTTGAAGGAAGTTGGCGGATATCTTTATCCTATCTTCCGTCCTGTAGACTTTTCTTCCCACACTTTTGAGTATGAAGCTTCTGTCATTATACCCATACGCAACCGTATTCGCACAGTCAAAGATGCCGTACGCTCGGCACTGAACCAGCAAACGACCTTTCCGTTCAATGTCATTGTCATCGACAATCATTCGACAGACGGGACCAGTGAAGTTCTCCGTGAACTTAGTTCGGACAAGCGGCTGATTCACGTCATTCCCGAAAGAGATGACCTCGGTATAGGCGGATGTTGGAACATAGGTATCCATCACGAGAAATGCGGAAAGTTTGCCGTCCAACTTGATAGCGACGACGTGTATAAAAACGAACATAGCCTGCAAATCATTATTGATACTTTCTATAAACAGAAATGTGCAATGGTAATCGGCACTTATATGATGACTAACTTTGATATGCAGGAAATTGCCCCCGGCATCATCGATCATAAGGAATGGACACCCGACAACGGACGAAATAATGCATTACGTATCAACGGTCTGGGAGCTCCCCGTGCATTCTACACGCCCATTCTTCGGGAAATCAAAGTCCCGAACACAAGCTATGGAGAAGATTATGCCCTTGGATTGAAAATTTCACACGATTATCAGATAGGTAGAATATACGACGTGATTTACCTTTGCCGCCGTTGGGACGGCAACTCGGATGCTGCACTGCCTGTTGAGAAAATCAACCAGAATAATCTATATAAAGACCGGCTTCGTACGTGGGAATTGGAACAGCGCATCCTGCAACAAAGAACGACATTAGAGAAAATTCAGCAAAAAATCGAACAGTTATTCCAAAAGCAAACTCTTTCTTGGGAACTAGCCAAAGAGAATTACCAAGCACTGGAACAGTATCGGTCACGAACAAAAAAAATATCCAAGTGGTTTGGTAACAATTGTTTAAGTGCGAAACTATTCTTTAATCCGAAACGTATTCTTTCGGCTACCGCACAGACAGATACTGCCTCCATTCACTCACGGCCTTGCTTCCTCTGCCAAACAAACCGACCGCAGGAACAAGAGTTCATCAGTTATGGAAATTATCAGATACTGGTTAATCCCTATCCCATATTTAAACACCACTTTACAATTGTAGATAAGGAACACAAGTCACAATCCATAGCCGGGCGTTTTAAAGATATGATAGAACTCACCGACATTATGGAAGAATACTTCCTTTTGTATAATGGACCGGAATGTGGAGCTTCCGCTCCCGATCATGCCCATTTTCAAGCTTGCAGTAAAGAGGAAAGTATGCAGGGATCATATTACGATCACATAGAATTAATAGATAACGACAAGGTGCGAATTAGTTATGAAGATTTTCCGTACAGTTTCATCAGGATTCAGGCGAAAAATAAGAAAACAATGTCGAGAACCTTTCATCTGATTTACGACATCTTAGCTGCCAATAATAACGGAAAAGAACCAATGATGAATATTCTTGCCTGGTATGGTTTGGAACGCACCAAAGAGGATTTTAGAGAGCGCTACGAAGAAGAATTTGAATCAGTGGCCGAACACCCTTACAATTGTGTTATCTTCTTACGCAGCAAACATCGTCCTGATTGCTATTACGCAAAAGGAGACGAACAAATTCTCATCAGTCCTGCTATTGCTGAAATGAACGGCATATTCCCTATAGTACGTGAAGAAGATATGAAGAAACTGACTCCTGAAAAAGTATATGATATCTATCGGGAAGTATCGATATCTAAAGAAAAGCTACAAGAAATAATAGAACGCATTAAAGCCGCCTTATGACAGAGCCTCAAATAGCAGTTGGCATTCTTTCCGGGAAAGAGATTGAATTCTCTTTCCCGGAAAAATTTAATTCTTCTGTCGGAACGGAAATTTCCGGGACACAGAAAGTTATTTATCAGGATGGGAAGATTCATTGGCAAGGGAAAGAATATAATGAATTATCTTTCACTCCCCAACAAGGTGCACATGCTTTCTTTGAACTGAAAGATGTAACCATCGGAATCAACTTCCATTGGGAACGCAAAGAAGTCCAGAAATTCAAAGGGGAATTAAAGATTATCATCGAAGGAGAACAACTAACCGCCATCAATGTGATTTCCATTGAAGAATATCTTACCAGTGTAATTTCATCCGAAATGAGCGCAACAGCTTCTTTAGAACTACTAAAGGCTCACGCCGTCATCTCCCGAAGCTGGTTACTTAATAAGTTGAGAGTTGAGAATGGAGAGTGGAGAGTTACTGTGCAGCCGGATAGCGCAGCCCACTCTCCACTCTCCACTCTCCATTCTCAATTTATAAAATGGTATGACCATGAAGCGCATAGAAATTTCGATGTATGTGCCGATGATCATTGCCAGCGTTATCAGGGAATTACACGAGCCTCAACACCACAAGCCATCGAAGCAGTCTCCGCCACGCGGGGGGAAGTGCTGATGTATAAAGGAGCGATTTGTGATGCCCGTTTCTCTAAATGTTGTGGCGGAGCTTTTGAAGAGTTCCAAAATTGTTGGGAAAACGTAAAGCATCCTTATCTAATCAGACAACGGGATAGCAAGACTGAAAAACAACTTCCCGATTTGGCCATAGAGGCGGAAGCTGATAAATGGATACGTACCTCACCTGTTGCTTTTTGTAATACGCAGGATAAGAAAATTCTAAGCCAAGTACTAAACAACTACGATCAGGAAACAGCAGACTTCTATCGTTGGAAAGTCAGTTATACCCAACAGGAACTTTCAACACTGATTCATCAACGTTCGGGAATTGACTTCGGACAAATTCTGGATTTAATTCCTATAGAACGTGGAACGTCGGGACGTCTTGTCCGATTGAAAATTATAGGAACCTTGCGAACGCTTATTATCGGGAAAGAACTGGAAATACGCCGTACCTTATCTACTTCTCATCTGTATAGTTCCGCCTTCGTAGTAGACAAGGAATATGAGGAAAAAGGACATAAAGAGGATAAAATCCCTTCACGATTCATCCTTACCGGAGCCGGATGGGGGCATGGAGTAGGACTTTGCCAGATTGGTGCTGCCGTAATGGGAGAGCAAGGTTACAAATATGAAGAAATACTGTCTCACTATTACCCCGGCAGTACGCTCGAGAAACAATATCAATAAAAAAGAATAATACCATGACAACCCCCACTATAAAAAGAAATCCCTGGAGCTGGATACCCACCCTCTACTTCGCAGAAGGGCTGCCATACGTAGCGGTAATGACGATTGCTGTTATCATGTACAAGCGTTTGGGATTATCCAATACGGAAATAGCCTTATACACTTCCTGGCTCTACCTTCCCTGGACTATCAAACCGCTATGGAGTCCATTCGTCGATCTGGTGAAAACGAAGCGTGCCTGGATTATTGCCATGCAAGGTTTCATCGCTGCCGGATTTGCGGGGATAGCCTTCTTTATTCCGACTGCTCATTATGTACAGTTGACTCTTGCTTTTTTCTGGCTGTTGGCGTTCAGTTCCGCTACGCATGACATCGCAGCAGACGGTTTCTATATGCTCGGACTCAATAATAAGGAACAATCTTTCTTTGTCGGTATCCGGAATACTTTCTATCGGCTTGCCAATATTTTCGGGCAGGGAATTCTAGTCATGCTGGCAGGATGGCTGGAAACGTCACAGAACAATATTCCCCTGGCATGGAGTATTACATTCTACCTCCTTGCCGGATTATTTCTGGCTCTTACTATCTATCATCGGCTTATCCTCCCCCATCCTGATTCGGACATTAAACGTCCCGGACTCACACCGGGTAAGTTGTTGGGAGATTTCCTCCTGACCTTTGTCACATTCTTTCAGAAAAAGAACCTCGGTCTCATGTTCTTTTTCCTCCTCACCTACCGGTTGGGAGAATCACAGTTAGCCAAAATAGCTTCTCCTTTCCTGCTCGACACGACCGATAAAGGTGGACTGGGTTTATCCACAGCAACTGTCGGAATGATCTACGGCACGATAGGTGTCATAGCTTTATTGCTCGGTGGAATCATTAGTGGTTTCCTCGTTTCCCGTGACGGATTCAAGAAATGGATATTACCCATGGCATTAGCCATCAACATTCCCGATCTATTATATGTATGGATGGCTGCCGCCACCCCGGACAATCCTATATTTATAGCCATTTGTGTAGCGATCGAACAGTTGGGGTATGGTTTCGGTTTTACCGCTTATATGCTATATCTGATTTATATAGCAGAAGGTGAACACAAAACGGCGCACTATGCTATCGGAACCGGATTTATGGCACTAGGCATGATGATTCCCGGTATGCCTGCCGGATGGATACAGGAACATCTCGGATACACAAACTTCTTTATCTGGGTTTGTATTTGTACCCTACCCGGTATCGTCGCCTCATTAATGATTCGCAACCGACTGGAGGATTCTTTCGGAAAGAAACAATAAAAAACTCAAAGATATGATACTCATTGCAGATAGTGGTTCTACAAAAACCGACTGGTGCATCGTTTTCAACGACACCCCAATCAAACGAATGGGAACGAAGGGAATTAATCCCTTCTTCCAATCAGAAGAAGAAATTCAACAAGAGCTGACACATTCCCTTCTGCCACAACTACCGGAAGGAACGATCAACTCCGTCTTTTTTATGGTGCAGGCTGCACTCCCGAAAAGGCTCCCGTCCTCCGGCGGGCCATCGCCGACAGCCTGCCTGTCATCGGAAATATCAAAGCCAACTCGGATATGCTTGCCGCTGCCCGCGGACTATGCGGACATGAAGCAGGGATTGCCTGCATCCTCGGCACAGGTTCCAATTCCTGTTTCTACAACGGTGAAGAGATTGTCAACAACATCTCCCCTCTTGGATTCATCCTGGGAGATGAAGGAAGCGGCGCAGTCTTAGGAAAACTACTGGTAGGCGATGTACTGAAAAACCAGCTTCCACCCGCCATCAAAGAAGCTTTCTTAAAACAGTTCGACCTGACGGCCCCCGAAATCATCGACCGCGTTTACCGCCAACCCTTTCCGAACCGTTTTCTGGCTAGTCTCTCCCCTTTCCTTGCACAGCACTTGGAAGAACCGGCTATCCGTTCACTAGTACTCAACAGCTTTATCGCTTTTCTCCGCAGAAACGTGATGCAATATGATTATAAGCAATATCCGGTACATTTTATTGGTTCCGTAGCTCACTGTTACAAGGAGATTTTGCAGGAGGCTGCGCAAACAACAGGAATTCAGATCGGTAAGATTCTTCAAAGTCCGATGGAAGGGCTGATTCAATACCATCAACAATAGTTCTTTTACCTATTGTAATTTATAACCAGTAATTATAAAAATGCAAATAACCGAACAACCGTCCTTTTACGATCATCTGGAAAAGAAATCTGTGCGAGAGATCTTAGAAGATATCAACCAGGAAGATCAGAAAGTAGCGTTAGCCGTACAAAAGGCTATTCCACAAATTGAAGAGCTTGTCAATCAGATTGTGCCCCGCATGAAACAAGGCGGACGCATCTTTTATATGGGGGCCGGCACAAGCGGTCGCCTGGGAGTATTGGATGCTTCCGAAATTCCTCCTACTTTCGGTATGTCTCCCAACTGGATTATCGGACTGATTGCAGGAGGCGATACAGCCTTGCGCAATCCGGTAGAAGGAGCCGAAGATGATGAAAATCGAGGTTGGGAAGAACTCGTCGAACACCAGATCAACGAAAAAGACACCGTTATCGGCATTGCCGCTTCCGGCACTACCCCGTACGTAATCGGTGCTTTGCGGGAAGCCCGTAAACACGGTGTCCTGACAGGTTGTATCACCAGTAATCCCGATTCTCCAATGGCAGCAGAAGCGGATGTAGCCATCGAAATGATTGTAGGACCGGAATATGTGACAGGCAGTTCCCGGATGAAATCAGGCACCGGACAGAAAATGATTCTGAATATGATTAGCACCTCCGTCATGATTCAACTCGGACGGGTGAAAGGGAATAGGATGGTGAATATGCAGTTGACCAATCATAAACTTATAGAAAGAGGGACGCAGATGATTATGGATGAATTAGGATTGGACCATGACCGTGCGCAAAAACTCCTTTTACTTCATGGTTCTGTAAAAAAGGCTATTGATGCATATCAGAAACAATAACAAGTGTCTTTGATTCAAGCTAGAAGAAACCTACAGGTCCCCAATTAAGACAGGATTCTTTTTCTGCTTTAATTGGGGGCCTTATAAATAAAACAGTACAGCTATCTCTTTATATTCACAGTCACAATACTATATGCCTTTATATCCAGCCCATTCTCTAAAGAAGAAATAGCAGATTCTACTAACATACCTTTATTTGTTTCAGGAAAAGATTCTGTAGGTACTGTCGACACAGTCATTTTTACTTCCGCAGGAATGAAAGGAAGAGCCAGATTCAAACCTTTTATATCCGAAGAAGTCCTATTGACAAACATCAAAGTAAGATTTCCCTGACTATCTTTATATGCCGTACAATCTACAGAGGCAGATACATTTTTGGAAGCAACGACCTTGACACGCGTTTTTCCCGTCAGATTTTTTGCAAACTGTGTATACATATACCCTCGGGGAGTAATAGCACTCATAGTAGAGTTAGCCAGACCATCACCCAACATTCCATAATAGCGACGACCATACCAATAAATATAAGCATTGAATCCCGAAGCCATTGCAGTATTAATCTCCGCTGCCAACTGTAATGTTTCCGCACGGACATCACCAATCAACAGGTAAGGAGCTTTCTTTTCCCATGCTTCATTCAGCAAATGTTCAGTCATCCAATATTCTTTACCTTTAGCTTTTGCCAGATCATACGGAGTATTTCCACCTCCATAGATGTGTCCTCCCACAACATCAATTACAGCGCAGGCTTGTTCATCTTCAAGAATGGGATCTGTACTCTCATGCCTGTACTGGAATGACTCTCCAGTCATTAGTTTCACATCGGGATGAGCAGCTTTAATACTCGCACCATACTGTTTAAAGAACTTAGCCTGCTGCAAACCTGTCCATCTACAACTTTCATAAGTCACTTCAAAATCCGGTTCATTCTGAATAGATACTACATCAACCGCAGCGCCCTGTTGTTTCATATAAGTAAGGAACTCTTTCAAATATTCAGCATATCCAGCATAATCAGCCAGTTCACCATCCACAATATTATCAATTGTTTTCAAAGACACAGGTGGCGTCCAAGGAGTTGCCAGAATCGTGGTTCCCAGATCCTTTGCCACTTTCGCAACCCGAGCAACAGTTCCCCATCGACTATCCGCAGTCTGATTCTTATCTTTAGGGGCAATGCGGATCCGCAAAATATTACATCCTAGCTGATCAGCTCCCGTACCAAACAAGGTATTCATCTCCTCCTCTGTCAGTGCAGTTTGCTGCCAAGATGTTTCCATCACTCCAAAACCCTGCACTTTCTGATATTCGATATCCGGTTGAATAGTCAATGTAGCCGGAATCTGTTCGGGTACAGTATAGCCTGTTGTATCTTCATCACTGCATGAGGCTAACAAGAGTAATAGAGAGTATAAAGTATACATATATTTAATCGTATTCATAATTCTTCTTTAAGTCTAAATTATTATTCCAAGATTACTGCTTCTCCGGCTTAGTATAAGGCACCAGGCGGAAGTTTCCAAAACCTAGTTGATAACCAATCATGTCGGTTCCCTTTGAATACTTGCCATCTGTTCCCATATAGCTACCCGCTTTCAAAGACAGATAAGTATTCAGAGAAGCCGGAAAGCTCGTCTTTGCATCGTTTACTGTCAAGCCACTAAAACAGGACAACTGTGACAAAGGAATGACCATCGTACGCCATCCGCCATAAAACTCAAAAGGTACAATCTTACCATTTTGGTTCCAGGAGATCAACGTGATTCTGCCATCTCCGTCAGAGGAATTCTTCCCTGTCTCCCAACGCCAAGCTCCTAAAGTCCAATTGCAAGTCATATAGAAGTCAAACTCTATAGCTAAGTCGGAACACAAGGTAGCATCCGTAATTAAACCACCCGAGTTTGCAACGACTACTGACCATACTTTTCCGTAATCAAATCTAAATTTCAGTAAATCGTCTCCATTCGAACTGATCTTATCCACAGTCACATCAATCGGATTTCCAGTGGGGATAATGCGATACAGATCGGGAGCTGTCGGAGCTTTATCCGGATTAAGAATAGGGAACGGATTGGCTGATGCTGTATTATTGGATGACATAGCGAGATTAATTCCATCAAACCTAGCCTGATTACTACCAGCATAGGCATCCCCTCCATTCGCAAAACGGTTAATGAATAAACATCCCTTACAATTTATATCTTTATAAGAATATCCCTCACCTGAAGCAGATACTACTGTAATATATCCGGGCGTCTGATCACCTCCGGTTGGAACGACCACTTTTATGTTCTTATTATCAACCGTTTCAAAATCCGTTGCTTCCACATCTCCCGGGAATATGATCTTCTGAATGCTCTCGAAGTTCATACCATAAATGTAAATAAACTCCCCAGCCTTAGCCATCGTATGAGATACACTAGTAATAAATGGAGCGCCCGCATTACCTGCAAACTTGATTTCAATCAGCTTCTCCGAGTAATCAGAAACCAGTTTAATGGTATTCATATCCTCCACATTCGTCACATTGCCCTCTCCGACAGGAAGATCTGACGGAACAGAAATTGTAAGAGCCGTTTCCGTGGCAACAAAACTAGTAACCAAAGTTCCGTTACAGTAAACCTCTTTCACCAGATTCAAATTTGTTCCGTTCAATACAACATCACTTCCCAAAATAATTAGAGTGACAGGTTGTCCGTCCGTGCCAACCACTGTCTCATCAACGGTTATCGTAGGCCCTGATATTGTAAATGAATAGTTATAGGTTTCCCCTAACTCTGTTTCAAGTTTAATCACATTCTCATCGTTTACATTCTGAATCTGTTCCCCCAAAGGCGTTTCTTCAGGAATGACAATGCGAAGAGCAGTAGAAGCAAGATGATTTTCAGAAGTCATATTTACAGCATAACCGTTAAAATACACTTTACTCACATAATTCAAACCGGCACCTTCCAATTGAATCTCTTCACCAATTGATGCAGTTGTTGTCAATGTACCTACCAGATCATTCACATCTGCAAAAACCCGTACTCCATTCACTGCCAATTTCCAACTGATAATACTCAGAGAAAAGATAAATTCATTTCTATCACTTTTCACCTTCACCGTATTCTTTAATGACTCTTCGACAACCTGATAACCCAATGGGGTATTTTGAGGAATGACTACCTCAATATATGTATTTCCTTGTTTCAGAAAATCCTTAGCAGCCACTTCCAATCCATTAAAATATGCCGCAGAAACAGTGGATAAGTTGTTACCCTCCATACGTATTTTCGTTCCCACCTTCACTTGAGTCGCCTCTTTCCAATCATTCCCACTCTGTACATTCACACTTTGAATGACAGCATTTGTCAAGCTTCCGCTTCCAAGATCCTGGTCGTCATCATCACAAGACAAGAAGCCCACCATCACAGCCGTCAACAACATAATAGTTATGCTTTTATTCAAATATTTATATAGTTTCATCATTCATTCCTGTTTAATCATTCTTATAAGAACTTTTCACATAAGGCACAATACGGAAATTACCAAAAGACATTTGTGCATTCTCCATAGGATTACCAGAGAACCAGTTGCCTGATTTATCTTGGAAACTTCCACATATCCAGAATATAGCCCCACTCATATTATTCAAAAGGGAACGTAAATCTCCAAGCGTCAGTGTTGCATAATTTGTTATCTCTGCAATAGGCCATGTCATGGTCTTCCAGCCGTTTGTAAAAGTAACCGGAACGACAGCACCATTATTGATCCATGGTACCGGAGTACAGCGTTCACTCGCAAGCGTCAGTCGAAGAGCTCCGGATTGCCAAGGGACATTCACATAGTAATCACATTGGAAGGCCAATTCATTGCATGGTGTATCTTCTGTGATCACCTTACTTTCAGCACACGCATCCAACACTATTTGAATTGCTTTATCCGGATAGAAATTGAAACCTCCGATTTCCCCTTGTGTCGGAGTATCCGCCGGTTCTCCAGGAACAGAGCGATACACTTCCGGACTTTTCGGTCCCTCAACTCCAGACGGAATCACAGCAGTTGTATTAGTGGAAATACTTCCTCTCCCATAGTTATACGCTTTCTTATCTGCAGGATCTTCACTGAACTTCACAATAAACAAGCCCGGTTTGAAATTGAAGTTATTATAAGTATAAGCTCCTCCATTAGCCCCTTCAATAATCAATCTACCGTAGTTGTATTCCACACCGTCCGGCACCTGTACTGAAAGCACCGTATAATTGTTATTTACCTTAAGATTAGTAGAAGCTATACCACCCGGAAACGTTACTTTTTCAATATCCTTCAGATTTGTACCATAAATGTCAATCCACTCACCTACTCTTGGCATCGTATGGGAAACATCCGTCACAGACGGAGCAGCTGCCAGAATTGAGAACGGGAATACAAAATCATCGTGTTTCGTAACAATACGTATTGTATTACGCACCGTTTCATCTGTAACTTCCGTCCCGGTAGGAATTGTAGTTGGGATAGTGAAAATAATCGCATTATCAGTGATATAATTTGAATTAACGCCTGCAACTTCCACGCCATTACAATAGATGGCTTTGGTTGTAGTAAAACCACTGCCTTCAATACGGATTTTTTCACCCAGACGTACTTTCGTCAATACAGTCTCTGTGTCAGTAACTTTCTGGGCACACACACGAGTGACGGACACACTTTCGTCATCTGAACACGAGAAAAAAAGAACAGGCAATGCTACCAGCAGTCCGAACAACCAATTATTAATTATATATTTTTTCATCTTGGATAGTCTTTTATCTTATTTCACATCAAAATGTACAGGTTCTTCGCTCAACAAAGGATTTAGAGTTTCTTCATTCAACGGATAAACCAATTTTAAGCAACTAGCATCGGGAGTCTTCATTTCACGTCCGTCTGACGCTCCCCAGGAAAATGTAGGAGGAGCACCATAATCATAGCGAACACCACGTTTCTGATTCTTCATAAACTCGACGACCCAGTCTGTATCCCAATAACCACGACGAACAATATCATACCAGAACTGACCTTCCATTGCCAATTCACAACGTCGTTCATTCCAAATATCCTGCAAAGTGATTTCATCCATTCCATCCAACCCAGCACGTTTACGAACCAGATTAAAATAGTACAACGCATCCTCATCACTTGTATTAGATCCAGTCCCTAAAATAGCTTCCGCATAGAGTAGATATACCTCTGCCAAACGCAACATGGGAGTTGCCATCCCCGAATTCTGGCTTACACTCTGTATGCCTGTATCCTTACTGCTGCCTACAATATGTTTTTTCACCGGACAAAGCTTCACGTTAGGTACCACGAAGTATCCTTCTTTCGTATGTGTTCCAATATAATCATACTTTGCCCCGGTAAAAAACATCGTTCCCCGTTTTCTCGAACTTTCTCCACGATCTATCATCAATTCAACCAATTCTCCGGAAAGATATTCGTTCCCCCCCCAAGCCTGGTCGCCGTCCATCAACGCGGAATATTTATTCAAACGTGCCTGTATAGCATTACCTACTCCATAAGTAGTGCTGCCTCCAACCCACTGCAAAGCAAATAATGATTCACTATTATTGTTATTCTGCACACGGAACAGTTCTTCATAATTGTCCATCAATTTATTCGGACTCTGTTTACATACGATTCCAGCCGCTTCTTCAGCTTTCTCATAATATTGTGCGGCAGTCATCGGATACCTGTCTGCCGAGAACTTACCACCACGTGCATAACAGGCAGCCGTGATGTAGAAACGAGATAACATCCCCAACGCGCTGTAACGTGTCAACCGTCCGATTTCATCCGAAAGAGGAAGATTTTCTGCAGCAAACTCCATATCTTTTATTGCATATTGCAATACGTCTTCCTGGAAATTGGCATGTACCATATAATTCTGTGCCAATATCTCCGGATCTTCCACAATAGGAACATCCCCCCAGACGCTCATTAAATACCAGTAAGCAAGGCCTCTCATAAAACGGGCTTCTCCCTTGCAACCATTTACCACTGTCACATCCACTCCTTTCTCTACAGCACGATCTATATTTTTCAGAATAATATCCGCCTGTCCGATGACTGAATAGAAGCTATCCCATCCATCCTCCACTCCCAACGTACTGGAGTTGTCTACCAAGCGGTTCAAAATGGCTCCAGGATTAGTAACCTGATCCACATATTGATTATTCGCGCGGGCATCGCCTACAATAAAGTAAAAACGACTGTTAAAAGGATACCAAGGGCGGTTGTACAATGCACCAGTAGCGGCACGACATTCTTCTGCGGATTTATAGAAATCATCCAGCAACATTTGGTTCTCTGAAGTTACGTCCAGAAAGTCTTCACAAGAAACGACTGACAACCCCATGAGTCCTATAGCTAATATACCTAAAATTTTTCTCATTGTTTCATTAGATTAAAAACCAATATTAATACCGAAAGTAAACGTACGGGGAGAAGGATAGCGCCCTGCATCAAAGCCGTTCAATAGGGCACTTTGAGCATAATTGCTATATTGATCGCGTGCCATACCCACTTCTGGATCATAACCTGAATATCCACTGATTGTAAACAGGTTGGATACATTGCAATAAAGTTTCAGCATTTCCAATCCCAGCTTAGAAGTTAGTTTTCTCGGGAAAGTGTATGACAAATTAACTGTTTGCAAACGAATATAAGAACCGTCTTCTATCAGATTGGAAGATACACGGTTATTCTCATTCAAATCATTCGAACTGATACGGGAGATATTTTTCTTGCCACTGATCACTCTTACATTGTAGATATTATTGGCAGAGCCTTCCGGATCAATCACTCCATATTTCGCATAGTGCAGTGCCGCATCCTTTAGCAAGTTATTCGTATAATCACGTGGATTATTAATTGTCATATTCAACCAGTTCATTACATCATTGCCATAGCAGAATGTGAAATAAAGGTTCAAGTCAAATCCTTTATAACTGAAGGTATTACCGAAACCACCCGTAAATTTGGGCAAGGGATTACCAATCACCTGTTGGTCCTTTGCATTAATAAGCCCATCTTTATTGACGTCTTCAAACAGAAGGTCGCCTACCCAAATACCGTTCTTCTCATCAATCTTCTTCGGTTGTCCGGTCGCGCCCTCTTCCGGAAGAGCCACCTTCAATTTGCCACTCTCATCAAACAAATCTGCCGCAGAGTTTATACGTCCGATCACTTTGTACCCATAAAATTGACCTATTGCATATCCAGGTTGAGTCAAGGTGACTTGTTTGTCATTCCCCCCAAACTGATAGGTTTTGAAAACCTGCGCTGTAGCCGTATTCAAATCCAGCACTTTATTCCGGTTCAAAGAAAAAACCAGACTACTTCTCCACTGGAATTCCTTGCGCGATACATTCACCGTATTCAAGGTAAACTCAAATCCACGGTTTCTCAAGGACCCGACATTGCCCCATGGTGCCGACATTGCTCCAGTCCCATTCGTTCCGGTTATACCGGGCAAAGTAAGCACAATCAGCAAATCATCAGTACGCTTGTTATACCAATCAGCTATAAATTCAACACGATTATTGAAGAAAGAAAGATCTAAACCGATATTAAATGATTTTGTCGTTTCCCAAGTTAATCCTTCATTAGGAAGTCTTGAGAGAGCCTGCCCACTTCCCCAAATCGTTTCCGTATTATTTAAAATAGAAGTATAAGCAAAAGAAGCCACATTCGAATTACCTACCACACCATAACCAGCACGCAGTTTCAAGTTTGACAACCATTCTACTTCTTTCAGAAAATTCTCCTTATTTATGCGCCATGCCAATGCAGCCGACGGGAAAGCCCCCCAACGATTTCCTCTTGCAAAGTTGGAAGAACCATCATAACGCATAGTGGCGGTCAACATATAGCGATCCAACAATGAATAATGTGCCCGTCCGAAGAAAGATAAGAATGAACTTCTTCCCGTATATCCATCATTCTCGGCTGTACTTGCATCGCCGGCACCCAAATCTGTCAACGAGTTACTTCCCAAACGACGGCTCCCTTTCAGATAATTACTTCTGGTTTCAGTCATTTCATGCCCCAACATCAAGGTAAGATTCTGATTCTTTCCCGGCTTCAGGTTAAAATTCAACAGATTCCTCCATGCCCAATAATAATTGACCCGGATTGATTCTTGCCGATCCGCATAATCATTCTTCTGCCAAGAAGTGAAATAATAGCTCGGAGTAAAACTATGTACTTCTTCCGTTCCTACATTGCTCGAAAATTCAGTTTTGAAATTCATCCACTTAAATGGAGTGACAGTAGCATAAAGATTAGAACGCACCGACAACTTACGATTATTCTTATCAACCAGTTGCGCGATAGCCAGTGCATTCACCGGGCTACTATTATCATCGCTTTCAGAAGGACTACCATAACTCCCATCCAAATTATACACCGGTACATTCGGTTTCTGTTTCACTGCACTGTTGATAATATTCCAGTCGGCAATAGAGGTAGTCTGGGTAGTACGCGACAAATTAGCAGATCCTCCGATTTTAAGCCATTTGTTCACTTCCGAATCAATGGCCGCGCTCAATGTGATACGGTCGAAATCCGATCCTTCGGCAATACCATCCTGTCGCAGATAGCCAGCTCCCACTTTATAACTGGTTCCTTTCACACCTCCCGACATATTCAAGTTATAATTTTGCATGGAAGCCGGACGAAAGATAGCCGTCTGCCAGTTTGTACCCTCACCTAGCAAAGAAGGATTTGCAAACTCTGCAGTTTTACTACGCCCCATCATTTCAACAACCTCATTATTATGCTGGGCATATTCCCGCAAATTAGCCATATCCAGTTGCTTTGCCAAGTACTGAATACCATATTGAGCTTCCAGATTGACCCTGGGTTTTCCTTCCCTTCCACGCTTGGTTGTAATAATAATAACGCCATTCGCACCGTTGGCACCATAAATAGCTGTAGCCGAAGCATCTTTCAACACTTCCATTGATTCAATATCCGAAGGATTGATAGAGGACAAAGCATTATCTGTGTCTGTACCTGTATTACCACTGATTGTAACTCCATCAATAATATAAATAGGTTCATTTGTACCGTTGATGGAGTTCAGCCCACGAATCTGTACAGAAGCTCCACCACCCGGCATACCATTATTCTGTATCATCAATACACCGGCTGCACGTCCTTGAAGAACCTGATCGATAGAAGTAGGATTCATTTGTGAAATCATCTCCGAACTAACAGAAGTAACAGCTCCGGTCAAATCCGAACGCTTCATAGAAGCGTATCCGATAGCTACCACTTCATCAAGAGCCACTGCATTATCCTGCAAAGTTATATTCACCACTTTCTTATCAGCAATCTTTACCGCTATAGGCTTCATTCCTATAAAAGAGAATTCCAACGTTTGTCCTTTTGCGACAGTAATGGAATAATTGCCTTCAAGATTGGTTACAGTACCGGTAGAAGTGCCTTTCACCACCACACTTGCTCCAATGACCGGTTCTCCATTTTCATCGGTCACTTTTCCCGTTATACGCACAGCTTGCTGTTGCTGTTCTTCAATAGAGACTACCGCATCCGAAGCATACACCGGAAGCGGATAAGAAGAAGTTCCCCAGACACAGAACCCAATCAGAAGTCCGGCACAGCATCGGGTTAACACCGATTGTGTTTGTTGCTTCTTACAATCAAACTCATTTTTCATACTATAAAATTTAATGTTAGTAAAATACATCAAAGTCCTGATAAAGAAGCTGACATTTCTATCTCATTTATCAGTTGATGCAAATTTACAGCACTCCACTCTTAAGGACATTCTTATACGTTACAAAAGCTAAAGTACCCGTTTCCACGACTATTCAATCCGTTTCATTCAGGTTTCTCAAAGTAACGTTCTTCCTTCTATACATATACAGAATTAGGATTCATTCTCTAATCTGCCAATATAATCCGTAGGAGAAACTCCATAAAACTTTTTGAAAGCAGTAGAGAAATGAGTATGATTAGTGAAGCCGACAGCATAAGCAACTTGAGATATATTCATTTTTTTATCCTTCAACAATAAAGCAGCTTGTTTAAGACGGATATTGCGTATAAACTCACTGGCAGGAATTCCCGTCAGTTCTTTCAACTTCCGGTGAAGTTGCACACGACTCAATCCAACCTGTTCTGCCAACATCTCCACATTCAGTTCCGAGTTATCCAAATAGTCATTAACCACCTTCATTACACGCTCCATCAATATCTCGTCATTTGACTTCATTTCTACTGTTCTCACTTTATCTTCCTGATCCTGTGCACCGGAGAATTTTCCTTTCAACAACAAACGATTGGCTATCAGACTTGCAATCATAGTCGAAAGTTCTTCCACAATAAAAGGTTTCGTCAGATAAGCGTCCGCTCCCTTATCCAATCCTTGGATACGGTCCGGATGTTCGGCTTTTGATGTCAGCAGAATGACTGGAATATGGCTGGTATTTCCGTTTCCCTTCAACTTTTTCACTAGTGTAAAACCATCCATTTCGGGCATCACAACATCAGATACAATCAAATCGGGCAATTGCGCTAATGCCAGCCTCAACCCCTCGTTTCCATTTTTGGCTGTCATTACCCGGTAAATTCCGCCTAATTCCATCTGCAGAAACTCCCGGACTTCATCATCGTCATCCACTACCAACACTCTATAATTAGTTTTACTACGTCCAATTTTCTTTTTCTCCGGTTTCTCCAATTCATAAGGATGGCTCTGTAAAACCATCCTGTTTTCCAAGGAGTGTTCCACCATTTCTTCTTTTTTCAGATGATTATTGCCGAGTGGAATACGAATTGTAAAACAACTCCCTTTTACATCTTTCCGATTAGATGCAACCACTGTACCATGGTGTAAACCAACCAACAAGCGGCAAAGATTCAACCCGATTCCAAACCCTATAGGAGTAGAAGACAACTCGGCGGATGCCTGGTAAAAACGTTCGAATATTTTCTCCAGCTTACTTTCATCAATACCCGGTCCGGTATCCATAATCATTATCTCTGCATAATTACGAAGAACACCCGACTCTTTTTTATTTACTCCCGCAGATAAACATACGGTAATCTCCCCTCCATCCGGAGTATACTTAAAAGCATTTGAGAACAAATTAACTAGCACCTTATCAAAATTATTCCGGTCAATCCATACAGGAAGTTCTTTCAGAGTATGTTCGAAAGTAAACTGTATTCCCCGTTTTTCCGCCTGATAATCAAAAGCCTGGAACAAGTCATCAATAAAGCCCACAATATCTGTTTCCGAACAATGAATTTTCATCTGCCCCTTGTCGATTCTACGAATATCAAGCAACTGATTAATCAGTCCGACAATCCGATTCGCATTTTTATATATCGAGCGTAAAGCTTTCGTTGTAGGTTCATCATATTCACGCCTCAACAATGTCTCCAGAGGACTAATAATCAACGTCATTGGCGATCTTATCTCATGAGATATATTGATGAAGAATTTCAATTTCTCTTCGTTGATTTCTTCCCTCTGTTTACGCTTCAATAGATAATAAAACTGCATCCCAAAAACTACCAGAAGCAAGAGATAACAGATATATGCCACGGTAGTCTGATACCAAGGAGGAGAGATATGGATACCCACCTGCTTCACTGGGGTATAAGTCCCATTTTCACAGGCACGCACTTCCAGCGTATAGTTTCCGGGAGACAAATGGCTGTACGTAATACGATTCACCCCGGACAAAGTAATATTCCAAACAGTGCTCAATTCTTTCAGACGATATTCATAATGAATATTCTCCGGCTCGCGAAAATCCATCGTAGAGAATTCAAAAGTAAATGTATTGTCTTCATGCGAGAGCCGGAAGTTTTTCGCATCCATCAATATCCCTTCAATCACTTTTTTCCCTCCGGAAAAGGTTTCAGAAGTAATAGGCTGATTACCTAAATACATATTCATAATCATCACCTCCTGCAAAAACTTCTCCGGCATTATCAGTGCCGGAGAAAAACGGGTGATTCCATTACTTCCTCCAAAATAGATATTATCTTCCTTATCATAAAAATACACTCCACGGGAATACTCTTTATCAATCAGTCCATTACCCGTATAATAATTGATAATTCTCGATTCGGCAATTTTAATCTGGTTAATGCCTTTGAATGTACTACACCAGATATTTCCTTCCTTGTCTTCCGCCAATCCGCATATCACATTATTAGAAAGTCCATCATCGGTCGAATAAAGCATAAAGGAACGACTGCTACGGTTCCACATATACAAACCGTTATTCGTTCCGATCCAAATATTACCATTATGATCTTCCAACAAAGAATAGCAGACACGAGTATTCAAAATGGAATCCCCTTCAATCTCTACGAAACGATCGCTTCGGGCATCATAGCAACTGATACCTTTATAGTGTCCTATCCATATAATATCTTTTGAATCACATAAAAGCACATTGACCCATCGGTTTTTCATCATTTTTCTAGTTTCTGGTGCTTTCTCGCCCGGGTTCCATGTAGTTCCGGTAGGAAGATGATAACCTTTTAGCCCTTCACCGAATACTGAAATATACAAATTTTTCCGTGAATCTTCCGTGAGACTTTTTATGCGACATTTTCCGATCTGAGGGAGAAAATGACACTGTCCCGTACGAGTATCCAACTGTGCCAAACCATTATAATAAGTACCGATCCAGAAAGTATGATTACTATCTTCAAAAATAGAAATCACAGTTTGTGAGGTGGCAATATGATCTATAATCTCACCCTCGGCATTAAACTTAAAAAGCCCCCCATTTTCCAGTCCTGCCCAAACGAACCCCTGACTATCCTGATATATGGAAGTGATAATATCCCCCATATCATATCCCTTCTCCGAGAGATTCCAAAATCCGAATACCACCGGACGGTTAGGAATCATCACTATTCCTTTCTGAAAGCATCCCAACCAAAGATTCTGATTACGGTCTTCTGTTATCGCAACGACTTTGGCCGTATTCATATTCAAAAATGGAGTATGTATATTTTCTACAGGAGTCAATAACCGTTTTTCCTTATTAATAGAATAGACTCCCTTACCGTATGTACCTAAATAGATAACTCCATCTTTTGTTAAGGTCATTTCACGTATATCTATCCCTTGTCTGTCTTTAACTCTGAATGGAATAAAAGTACTGGATACTTCATCAAACATCAGGACCGTTCCGGCAACTGTTACAAACAAGGCTCCCTCCTTATCTTCAAGAACTATACCTGCCAAATTTCCCGGCAAATCCGGTGTCTTATAAACAGCTTTTTTCCTACCAGAAGCATCCAGGCATACCAGTCCTTGTCTATCTGTACTAATCCAGATACGATTAAAACGGTCTTCATAAATGTGATTGATTGATTGTGTACCACATATTTTATTAATTTCCCCCAAAGCAACGACTTTATTATTCTCCCGATCAACCTTGAAAAGCCCGCGTCCAGTAGCAACTAACCATATTTCACCATTCTGCAACTGAACAATTTCCGCCACACTGGGAGTCAGGTTTTCTTCAAAAGGGACTGTGCAGAATACATCTTTCTCCGGAAGATAATATTGTAATCCATTGCTACATCCCACCCACAATCGTTGATCCCTATCTACAAACAATTCACGTACAATGTTTCCCAACAAAGAAGTAGCATCGTTCTCCTTATTCAAATATTGGGTAAACTGTACCCCATCAAATTTGTTCAAACCATATTCGGTTCCTATCCATACAAATCCGCGCGCATCCTGACAAATCGTAGTCATCAGGTTACAGGTTAACTGACCCGAGTCATAAAAACGACTATTCTCCGAATAACCATATCGGCAAAAAAATAAAAGAAAGATAAAAAGAAAAAATAACTTTCTCATAGCATTTCCAATTAGATTCAATGCTGCAAAATAGGAAAGTTTCTCCGGATTATACAAATAGAAAAGGAAGTTTTTTCCAGGTTTCACAGGCCTTCCGGAAAGTATGTAACGAAAAGAATACAATATGAAACATGTAGAATAGTGTTGTAACACCAATCAATGGAATAGAAGCATATTCCCAAACGTTTCTCCCCCGGATCTCCTATCTTTGCCAATAAGAAAACACACTATCAGTGTTCCTTGTAAACTATAGAATTGAACCTTTAATAAATGCTCAACCATGAAACAAAAAATTTTAGTCACTCTTGTATTAATCATTTGTGTTACGAACCTATCAGCACAAAATAATATACGAATCAAAGAGAATTTCGATTTTGACTGGAGATTTACACTTAGTGACCGGCCCGAATATGCCACAGTAGATTATAATGACAAAACATGGGATACGGTTCAGTTGCCACACGACTGGAATATCCAACAAGAGTTTGACATCAAGTGCGGAGGGTCTGCAGCCTATTTGCCCGAAGGGATCGGCTGGTATCGTAAAACATTTAAAATTCCCTCACATTACAATGGGAAGAAAATTTCTATTCTTTTCGATGGTATCTTCCAACAAAGTGACGTATACGTCAATGGGAAGCACCTTGGGTTCCGTCCGTATGGGTTTTGTAGCATCGAATACGATTTGACTCCTTATCTAAATGCAGATAAAGAGAATGTGATTGCCGTCCGTGTAAATACTACTGGAGGACGTCCGCGCTGGTATGCTGGTGCGGGTATCTACCGACATGTTTGGTTGCAAGCGTTCAATCCGGTACATATTACCACTTATGGTACCTATATTACAACTCCTTCCGTCAGTACGGATAAAGCAGAAGTGCACATTGTAACCACTATGAAAAACAGTACTGACAAAACACAGACTCTCACTATCTCCCAACAAGTACTCGACGCCAGAGGAAAGGCAGTTACCCAAAATGACAGCAAGAAACTCACACTGCCAAGCCAAGATACTTCCGATCTGAAACAGATACTTTCATTGAATCATCCACAATTATGGAACTTGGAGAATCCTCAGATGTACCAGATGGAGACCATCATCAGAGCCGGTTCTAAAATAATAGACATCTATCGGACACCTTTTGGAGTACGAACATTCAAGTTCGATCCGAAGCAGGGATTCTCCCTCAATGGGAAACAGATCAAGTTAAAAGGTATGTGTCTGCATCAAGATGCAGGAAGTATGGGAGTAGCAGTTCCCGATCGGTCATACGAACGGCGGCTGGAAATACTGAAAGAGTATGGATGCAACGCTATCCGCTGTGCCCACAACCAACCTTCTCCCGAATTTCTGGATATGTGTGACCGTATGGGATTCATTGTTATTGATGAAGCATTTGATAAATGGAAATCAGGATACTATGAGAAATACTTTGATGAATGGTGGCAGAAGGATCTGGAAAACATGTTGCTTAGAGATCGCAATCATCCGAGTATCGTACTTTGGAGTATCGGAAACGAAGTACAAGAAGCATGGGACAACAGCACTACGGGAGTTGAAAGAGCTACAATGCTGCAAGCATTTGTACATCAATACGAACCCAGCCGCCCGGTAACCCTCGCTGCACAAAACGGTCATCAAGCCAAATTTTCCGGTGTAACCGACGTAATCGGCTACAACTATCTGGAAGCCCGTATGCTTAATGACCATCAAAAGTATCCCGAACGTTGCTTCCTCGTATCGGAAGAACTACCCTATTTCAGTGGTGAGGAAGGAAATATACGTAGCTACACTCCCTATAATCCTTGGAATATAGTAGCTTCCCATGACTTTATTGCAGGAGGTTTCATTTGGTCAGGAGTAGATTACTTGGGTGAAGCCGGATGGCCCAGTAAAGGATGGCCGAATGGTTTGTTCGATATATGTATGTTTGAGAAGCCACGGGCCGCCTATCACCGGGCTATGTGGAATCCGGAACCAATGGTGCGCATTGCAATCATAGATCCCTCACTGGATATAGATCACGGACGTGACTTATGGCAATGGCCTAATATGGCCGCACATTGGAATTTTCCCGAACATTATCGAGGACTGGTCATGGAAGTACGCACCACTACCAATTGTGAGAAAGTGGAAATGCTAATGAACGACAAATCAATGGGAATACATAAAACCGAGAATTTCCCCAATAATACTATTATCTGGTATTTGCCATATACTCCCGGGAAACTAGTGGCCAAAGGTTTCAACGGAGATACAGAAGTAGCCAACTATCAACTGGTAACCTCCAAAGAAACGACCAATGCGCTTATTACGCCAGACAGAACCGAAATTAAGGCTGATGGTCAGGACTTGTCACACATTGCCATTCAACTGATTGACTCTGACGGCAACCGAGTGCAGACAGATGATAGAAAAATAACGGTAAGTGTAGAGGGAGAAGGGAAATTCCGAGGTATTGACAATGGAGACTTGCGTCGCAAAAGAACATTTGCCGGCAACCAATTAAGAACCTATTTTGGAACAGCTCTAATTACCGTACAATCTACCCGGAAAGTGGGAACAATGCAGGTAAAAATAGAAATGGAAGGAAACAGCGTCCCTTATATTGTAGAAATCCGAAGTAAATAAGCTGTAGGAGATTTTAATAAATCCCAATGATTAACAATTTATTTATAATGACATGAAAAGAGTAACCGCTTTATTAAATTTTCTGTTCTTTATCAACATCGCTTTCGCTGCCGACCGTTTTGTTGTGTTCCAACAAAGTCCGGATTATTTTCCAGTTATCTCAAATGGAGTTCCTTGTTCTATCCTTACTGACAGTAATGAAGAGAAAGGAATCCAGATGGCTATCAAAAATCTTCAAAAAGATATAGCCCAAGTTTCCGGCAATCGACCGGAAATTCTGAATATTTCTAATGGAGATAGACAAACGATCATTATCGGCAGTAACGAATCCCCTTTTATCAAAGCTCTATTTAAAACCGGCAAGTTGGAAAAGGAAGAGTTGAATGGGAAAAAAGAAAAATATATAATCCGGACTATCGACAAACCACTAGAAGGAATTGACCGTGCACTAGTCATTGCCGGAAGCGACAAGCGGGGCACGATTTACGGTATTTACGAACTTTCCGAACAAATAGGTGTATCCCCCTGGTATTGGTGGGCCGATGTCCCTGTCGTAAAACAAAAGAATGTATATGTTATTCCGGGTAGTTATACCGACGGCGAACCTGCAGTCACTTATCGAGGTATCTTTCTAAACGACGAAGCTCCCTGTCTGACCGGCTGGGTAAAACAAACTTATGGAACAAACTATGGTGACCACCGCTTTTATGCACGCATTTTTGAACTGATACTTCGCCTGAAAGGTAATCTTGTATGGCCTGCCATGTGGGCATGGGCTTTTTATGCGGATGATCCTCTAAACAGTAAGACAGCTGATGAAATGGGAATTATTATTGGCACTTCCCATCACGAACCCATGGCACGCAATCATCAAGAGTGGGCGAACAAGCGTAAAGAATACGGAGCATGGGATTACACGACCAACCAGAAAATGCTCGACCGCTTCTTCCGTGAAGGTATTGAACGAAGACAAGGTACAGAGGATATTGTGACTATCGGTATGCGTGGTGACGGTGATGCCGCCATGAGCGAGGATATAAACGTGAAATTGTTGGAAAGGATTGTAAAGAATCAACGCAAGATTATCGAGAAAGTGACCGGACGACCGGCTAAAGAGATTCCCCAAATCTGGGCTTTATATAAAGAAGTGATGGATTACTATGACAAAGGAATGCGTGTTCCCGATGACGTAATCATGCTATTGTGCGATGACAACTGGGGAAATGTACGCCGCTTGCCCAACGAAAAGGAGCGTAAACATCCTGGTGGTTGGGGAATGTACTACCATGTAGATTATGTAGGAGCCCCCCGAAATTCAAAATGGATCAATGTTACTCCGATACAAAATATGTGGGAGCAACTCCAACTGACGTATAACTACGGGGTAGATAAATTATGGGTATTGAATGTAGGCGACCTCAAACCCATGGAGTATCCCATCACTCTCTTTCTGGATATGGCATGGAATCCAAGGCAATATAATGCCGGCAATCTGTTAGAACATCCCCGCCGTTTCTGCGCACAGCAGTTTGGCAAAGATCAAGCGGATGAAGCTATGCGAATCTTAAACCTGTACAGCAAATATAACGGTCGCGTAACGGGAGAAATGCTCGACCGGAATACTTATAACCTGGAGACCGGCGAATGGAAACAAGTATCTGATGAATATCTGAAACTGGAAGCGGAAGCTTTGAGACAATACATATCATTGAAACCAGAATATAAAGATGCCTACAAGCAATTAATCCTCTTCCCTGTTCAAGCCATGGCAAACCTGTACGAGATGTATTATGCACAAGTCATGAACCATAAATTGTACAAAGAAAACAATCCGCAAGCTAACGAATGGGCAGATAAAGTGGAACAGGCTTTTGCACGGGATAAAGCGTTGAGTGACGATTATAACAATGTTATGTCCGGCGGTAAATGGAAGAACATGATGATTCAGAAACATATCGGTTATACCTCATGGAATGATAATTTCCCCGCTGATACACTACCACAAACCTACCGAATCGAAAATCCGGAAAAGGCTGTCGGTGGATACGTCTTCACCGGGAAAGACGGATATGTAGCTATGGAGGCCGAACACTATTACAGCACTAAAGCAGCACCAGGTACGGAATGGACAGTGATCCCCTACATGGGACGAACCCTTAGCGGCATGGCTCTGATGCCTTATACCCAGCCGACCGACGGAGCTTCTATCTCCTACAAAATAAAATTGCCTAAAGGAGTCGACAAAGTGACTGTTCACGTGATAGTGAAATCGACTCTTGCTTTCCACGACCGGAAAGGGCATGAGTACAGTATCGGATTCGAAGGAACGAAGGAACAGACTATCAATTTCAATCATAACTTAAATGAGCTTCCTGAAAATGTATACAGCATATACTATCCGACAGTTGCAAGACGTATCGTTGAGAAAAAGGTCAAACTGAATGTGCCGAATACATCAGACGGCATGCAGACACTAATTTTCAAACCTCTTGATCCGGGCATCGTGCTGGAAAAGTTGGTTGTAGACTACGGAGGCTATAAGAAATCTTATCTGTTTATGAATGAATCGAAAAGCAAGAGAGATAATAGATAAAAAGATCAATGTAGAGACAAGTCAATTACTACACACTGATTCTATTTACATATAAATTTTGCAGTTCTTATTGTCAGCCGTCATTCCTATTCATTAGATAAATGATTTTCAATCCATTAGATGCTGACAATAAGCCCTGACAATAGGCTGACAATAACATTTTATAAGTTTTATTGTCAGCCTATTATTTTATGATTTTGCTCTCCCATATCTCCTATCCAGCTTTACTTACTTTTCAAGAAAAGCCTCCATTAAACATCCGTCATACAACCGGCATACTTATATCATTCAATAACTATTGTTCGATCAGGATGCCGGTATACTTAATTCTTCACGGCCGTGGTAGCTTCTTCCCACAGCCGTGACGAGTTCCTACCACGGCCGTGGGAAGATCTTGTCACGGCCGTGGGAAATTAATGATACCGGTACTTTAATGGAACAATACCGGCATCCCAACGCAACTATACCAGCTTCCCTTCTTATACCTCCCTACTTAATCAGCTTGCAAACAAGCTACTTGACAAGAGGGCAAGGCTGATAATAAATCAAAAAGAAACCAGCAGTTATTATTTTACCCTGTGGAACATACACCATATATATTAGTAACATAAATATGGAAAGAAGTTACTTCCAAGGTAGATTTCAGAAACAGTTTTTTGCCTTTTGTATTGGGAAATGAGCTACCTTTGCTACAAATCCATACAATATGAACAGAAACACTTTTTTTGTATTATTCCTATTAATAAGCAACCTTGTTTCAGGACAGGACCTGAAACTGTGGTATAGTCAACCTGCACAAAATTGGTCGGAAGCTCTCCCTATTGGTAACTCCCGTCTTGGAGCCATGGTATATGGCGGAATCGAACGCGAAGAATTACAACTCAACGAAGAAACATTTTGGGCAGGTTCTCCATACAATAATAATAACCCGAATGCCGTACATGTGCTACCGGTTGTACGCAAACTGATTTTTGAAGGGAGAAACAAGGAAGCGCAAAGACTCATTGACGCCAACTTCTTAACCCAGCAACACGGAATGAGCTATCTGACATTAGGTAGTCTTTACCTGGAATTTCCGGAACACCAAAACGGATCCGGCTTTTACCGCGATCTGAATCTGGAGAATGCAACGACAACTACCCGTTATCAAGTGGATGACGTCACTTATACCCGCACCACTTTTGCTTCATTTACTGATAATGTCATTATTATGCATATCAAAGCAAGTAAAGCAAACACACTGAACTTTACTATTGCATATAACTTCCCTCTAGTACATAAGGTGAATGTTCAGAATGATAAGCTGACCGTCACCTGTCAAGGGAAAGAGCAGGAAGGTTTGAAAGCCGCACTACGGGCAGAATGTCAAATCCAGGTAAAAACGAATAGCACTCTCCGCCCGGGAGGAAATACGCTCCAAATAAATGAAGGAACAGAAGCAACCCTTTATATATCGGCAGCAACCAACTACGTAAACTACCAGAATGTCAGCGCCGATGAATCCCACCGGACCAGCGAATATCTGAAAAGAGCGACGCAAATACCTTACGAAAAAGCTCTCAAAAGCCATATCGCTTATTATAAAAAACAATTTGACCGTGTACGCCTTACATTACCGACAGGCAAAATTTCCCAACTGGAGACTCCCAAACGAATTGAAAACTTCGGAAATGGGGAAGACATGGCAATGGCAGCTCTACTTTTCCATTATGGACGTTATTTACTGATTTCTTCTTCGCAACCGGGTGGGCAACCGGCTAATCTGCAAGGTATATGGAACAACAGTACTCATGCACCTTGGGATAGTAAATACACCATCAACATTAATACAGAAATGAACTATTGGCCGGCAGAAGTCACTAATTTAAGTGAAACACATAGTCCGCTATTCTCTATGTTGAAAGATTTATCTGTCACAGGAGCAGAAACAGCCCGAACTATGTATGATTGTAGGGGATGGATGGCGCATCATAATACTGATTTATGGCGAATTTGCGGAGTTGTAGACTTTGCTGCAGCCGGCATGTGGCCTAGCGGCGGTGCCTGGTTAGCTCAACATATCTGGCAACATTACCTCTTTACAGGAAATAAAGAGTTCCTGAAAGAGTATTATCCCATCCTGAAAGGAACAGCGCAGTTCTACATGGATTTCTTGGTAGAACATCCAGTGTATAAATGGTTGGTAGTGTCGCCTTCTGTGTCGCCGGAACACGGTCCCATCACGGCCGGTTGCACAATGGACAATCAGATTGCCTTTGATGCACTGCATAATACCTTATTGGCTTCATACATCGCAGGTGAAGCCCCCTCTTTCCAAGACTCCCTCAAACAAACACTAGAGAAGTTGCCACCTATGCAAATAGGAAAACATAACCAACTACAAGAATGGCTTGAAGATATTGACAATTCCAAGGACGAGCACCGTCATATTTCACATTTGTACGGGCTATATCCGAGTAATCAAATTTCTCCATACTCAAATCCCGAGTTATTCCAGGCAGCAAGAAACACATTGCTTCAACGCGGTGATAAAGCTACCGGTTGGAGTATCGGCTGGAAAGTCAATTTCTGGGCACGTATGCTGGATGGAAACCATGCCTTCCAAATCATTAAAAATATGATTCAACTATTGCCCAACGATCACTTGGCTAAAGAATATCCGAACGGGCGTACCTATCCCAATATGCTGGATGCCCATCCGCCTTTCCAGATTGACGGTAATTTCGGTTATACAGCCGGAGTAGCGGAAATGTTGCTCCAAAGTCATGACGGTGCCGTACATTTATTGCCGGCATTGCCTGATGCATGGGAAGAAGGAAGTGTGAAGGGGCTGGTGGCACGTGGAAACTTTACTGTCGATATGGACTGGAAAAACAATGTGTTAAATAAAGCGATCATCCGATCGAATATAGGCGGTACGCTCCGCATCCGGTCTTATGTCCCACTGAAAGGGAAAGGCTTAAAACAAGTAAACGGGAAAGAGTGCTCAAATAAATTATTCGCCACCACTCCTATCAAGCAACCTCTCGTAGCCAAAGGGGTAAGTGCGCAATCTCCCAAACTGCAGAAGGTTTATGAATATGACATCGAAACAAAGGCGGGTAAAACCTATATTGTAAATACAATCGAAGGAAAACAATAATACAGAAGAAGGGATAAATCTTTTCTCATGTTACATTATTTACAAACGATGTTACAACATCCGATTGTACTCCCGGAGCCTAATGAAAATATTCATTTTTTATTAGGTTATATTTAGGTTTTTAGTTTTCTTTGTACAACAAACAACGATCTATAACTATGAAAAATGTATTCACTTTTCTATTATTATTGTTTTCTTTGTTATGCAACGGGCAATCTCCTAAGTTATTCACTACTGACAAAGAACTCTCCAGTAGTCTGATTAATCAAATATATCAAGACCGGAACGGTTTCATTTGGATTGCAACAGAAGATGGTCTGAACCGTTATGACGGTGCTAAATTTACCATATACAAACATGAGCCCAATAATGAACATTCGTTAGCCCACAATTTTGTTCGTACTGTTTTTGAGGACAGCAAAGGTCATTTGTTTATCGGTACATATATGGGAATTCAAATGTATGATCCGGCTACAGACAATTTTACCCCACTTGCAATAAGGGAAGACAATGGAGAAATATTTGAAAGCAATATTGTTTCCTTTATCGAAAGGAGAAATGGAGAAATATGGGTATCCGGAAATATGTTGTGCAGGTTGAATATCAAAGATTACCTGTTGACTGTTCAAAAAATTGATATCCCCATGACATCAACAGGATTTATGATTGAAGACAAGAAACAGAATGTCTGGATAGCAAAAGACGAAGAAGGAGTATATCGTCTTGATTCTAATAACCAACTTACTTTATATTTATCTAAAGACAACGGATATGTCAAAAGTATATGTGAAGATTCACGTGGGAATATTTATGTAGGAAGTATGAGAAAAGGACTATTCGTCTATAACAAAAGACAAGACTCCTTTATACCTATTGATTTTAAAGAAAAGAGAGAACTTCCTATCTGTTTCCTCTATTCCGGACCGCAAAATGAATTATATATCGGAACTGATGGTAAAGGTATGAGTGTCTACAATAACCAAACTCATGAAATCTCCGAATACAATTTTGACAACAACTATTTTGATTCAAAAAATTCAAAAATACATTCTATCCTAAAAGACAATTCCGGTAACTTATGGTTGGCTGTTTATCAGAAAGGAGTCATGCAGATACCTGCCCGAACAAACAGTTTCAAGTATATAGGACATAAATCCATGGATAAAAACATGATCGGTTCCAGTTGTATAACCTCATTCTGCAAAGACAACAACGGTATGTTATGGGTTGGAACAGACAATGACGGAATTTATGCCCTGACAGAAAAGTTAGAACCGGCTAAACATTTCTCGCATACTAATCACCCTAATTCTGTGCCTTCAACAGTTATAAAACTATATGAAGATTCCGAGTACAACATTTGGGTCGGCTCCTTTATAAACGGTATGGGAAAGCTGAACAAACAGACAGGATTATGCGATTACCAGTACAAACTGGTAGATAAGAACAACAACTATATACAACGTGTATATGATTTCGCAGAAGATAAAAACAAGCGTCTCTGGATTGCGACAATGGGATTCGGTTTGTTCTACTATGACCTGAAAACGAAAGAATTTACATCCGTACAATCTCAGACATCTCTAATCAACGAATGGATAGGTTGTCTGCACTATTCCGATGATAATAAACTGTATGTCGGAACTTATGACGGCGTCAACTGTATAGACCTTGACAGTCCTGATTTTCAAAGTCATAAGATACTCTCACAAAATGTTATTTATTCAATCTTTGAAGATGACGAAGGAGTTGTCTGGTTGGGCAGTTCCGAAGGATTATCCGGTTGGAATAAAAATACGAAAGAACTAACCACTTATACTACTGCAGACGGATTGCCCAGTAATACAATATATGCCATACAAGGAGATGGAAAAGATTTTCTTTGGATAAGCACCAATGCCGGAATTTCCCAATTCCAAAAGAAAAACAACAAATTTATCAATTATTATGTCAGCGACGGATTACAGGGAAATGAGTTCTACAAGAATGCCTCCTTCAAAGATAAACAAGGTATTATCTGGTTTGGCGGAATGAATGGTATCACCTATTTCAATCCGCAAGACATTATCAATCCGGCAAAAACATGGAATATCCGGATTACCGACTTTTTCCTGCATAACAATCCGGTTAGAAAAGGAATGAAATCCGGTATTCACAATATTATCAACTGCCCTGTATTCAACGCAAAAGAGTTTTATCTATCCCATAAAGACAATGTGTTCAGTATCGAGTTTGCCACTCTGGAATTAAATGCCCCCGAACACATCAACTACCTTTATTCTATCAACGATGAAAAATGGATTAGTTTGCCCAAAGGTGTAAACCGTATCTCATTCAGCAATCTGAAACCCGGTACCTATAACTTTAAAATCAGAGCAAAAGACAACACTGTGTATTCAAATATAAAAGAAATTACCATCTTTATATCTCCTGCATGGTATGCTTCATGGTGGGCCAAAGTTATCTACTCCTTATTATTACTGACCATTATATTTATCATTATTCTTCAGATCAGACATCGGTACAGAATGCATCAGGAAATGCTGCAACATATCCATGCCGAACAAATCAATGAAGCAAAATTGCAGTTCTTTATCAACATCTCTCATGAAATACGCACTCCGATGTCTCTAATCATCAGCCCTCTACAGAAACTGATTAAGAATGAGGAGAACAATGAACGCCTGAAAATATATCATATTATCTACAGAAATGCGGAACGTATTCTGAATCTTGTCAATCAACTAATGGATATTCGGAAAATTGATAAAGGGCAAATGTTCCTGATGTTCCGGGAGACCAATATTATTCCTTTTATAGAGGATTTATGTACAACTTTCGGCCAACAGGCAAATACTAAAAATATCCAACTACAACTTCATAGTACACTCCGGGAACTGAATGTATGGGTAGACACAAGTAATTTTGATAAAATTATCCTGAATATTCTGTCTAATGCCTTCAAGTTTACTCCTGAAAAAGGAAACATAGATATTACCATCCGTACGGGAGAAGATAATACACTGCCCGATCCCTTGAAACAATATGCCGAAATAATTATCGCGGATACCGGAACAGGCATCGATGAACAGGAAAAAGAACATATCTTCGAACGTTTCTATCAGATCCGTAACAGCCAACAGAATCCGAAAGGCGGAACAGGAATAGGATTACATCTGACTCGTTCATTAGTGGAATTACATCATGGAATTATCTATGTAGAAAATAATAAAGAACAACCGGGTTGCCGTTTTATTATCCGATTACCGTTGGGTAACAAGCATCTACGACCTGAAGAAGTTGACAACAATGAGCAAAAGGTAACAGTAGCCGTACCAACTGTTCCTGTCATCTCTCCCATTATAGAAAATGAGGAAAAAAAGAAAGTCAGGGTAAAAACTAAATATCGCGTATTAATTGTAGAAGACGATGAAGAAATCCGAAATTATATAGCGAAGGAGTTTGGGGACAAATTTCATATCATGGAAAGCCGTAATGGTAAAGAAGCATTAGAGCAAACATTTAAAAAGGCTCCGGATTTAGTCATTAGTGACATCATGATGCCCGAAATGGACGGACTTACCTTATGCCGGAAGATCAAGCAGAATGTAAATCTCAACCATATCCCAGTCATTTTGCTTACTGCGAAAACGAGGGAAGAAGACAACCTTGAAGGTCTGAATACAGGAGCCGACGCCTATATCATGAAGCCATTCAATATCGAAATTCTGCAAAAGACGGTAGAAAATCTGATTAATACACGGCAGCAGTTACGCAAAGTATTTACAGGCCAGCAAAATCTGGAAAACAAGGTTCAGAAACTGGAAGTGAAATCACCCGATGAGAAATTGATGGAACGTATTATGAAAGTGATCAATGAAAACATCAGTAACCCTAACTTGACAATAGAGACAATCACCACCGAGGTAGGTATTAGCCGCGTACATCTTCACAGGAAACTCAAAGAGCTCACCAACCAGACAACCCGTGACTTTATACGTAATATACGTTTAAAAGAAGCCGCTCGTCTATTGTCCGAAAAACAGCATACCATATCCGAGATAGCCATGTTAACAGGATTCACTGATCCTAATAATTTCTCGACAACATTCAAAGAATTGTATGGAATGCCGCCTTCAATGTATATGAAAGAGCAGTTGAGTAAAAAAGAAGAGTAACCCAACTGCTCTCTAGCATGTTTATCTGTTAAACTTGTACCAATCAAAGTTAAACAGTTTGCAGCCTTTACGTCCTTTGAATACAAAATAAATATCTTGTATTCCTGTGACCGGTTTTACAATATCAGTCTGCAATGTTTTCCAGCATTCCCAACCTCCCGTTGAAGGAATAGTCAGTTCCGCAATTAATGGTCCGCTTATACTGTCTGTACGTACTTCAAGTGTCCCGCCACGAAGGGCACTGGCAACGGTAGCAGTAAACCATTTGGGGGATTTTTTGCCGAAATCCACTTCACGTACCTTTATATAATCTCCATTATGAATTTCAGATATATATATACCGGTTTTCGCATTGGGTTCAGACTTCACACCTTCAGAAAACGCAATAGTTTCAGCTTCCATCCTTTCGTAAGGATTGAGCATACCTACCGGTGACACCCCTTCCCGGGTAGCATTAATAATCGGGAAAGTACCGTCAGCATTATACTTAAATTGCTCCACCGCCGCACTTCGCCCGAAGCCTCCACCACCCGGCAGCTTACCCGTATGATAGAAGAAATAAGAATTGCCTTTATAGTCTATCACTCCACAATGGTTAGTAAACGAACCCGTATCTTGTAAAGGCATGATTTCTCCCATATACTTCCACGGACCAAGAGGTCCGTCACTCATGGAATAGGCAATATGTTCGGGTACACCTCCGGCAGCATAAAGAAGATAGTATTTTCCTTCCCGTTTATGAAGCCATGGACCTTCTGTATAAGTATCTTTATACTTAACACCTTTGACACGCTTTTCCGGATTGGGTGCACCAAAGCTCTCAACAGTCTGTTCCAGTTTGCCCACTTCACCTTTCAAGGAAATCATGTCGTCATTCAGTTCTACATAATAGATATTCGGATTTCCCCAATACAGATAAGCACGACCGTCATCATCAATGAAGACCGTAGGATCAATATAGTCCCAGCTTCCGTCATGAAGCGGTTTGCCGATGGCATCTTTAAAAGGACCGACAGGCGAATCGCCTACCGCCACACCGATTGCCATCGTATTGGAAAGTTTGGAATGCAGGCAGACATACCAATAAAACTTACCATTACGTTCGATGCACTGTGCTGCCCATGCACGGTCGTCCGCCCAGTCGAATGATTCAATGGCGAGTGGAGAGCCGTGATCGGTCCAGTTCACCATATCTTTGGTAGAGTATACGCGCCATTCCTGCATCCAGAAGAAATCGGCTTTATCTTCATCATGTCCCGTATAGACATACAATGTGCCATCATGCACCATAGGAGCAGGATCTGTAGTAAAGCAAGTTTGCACAATCGGGTTCTGTGCCGACAGTCCTCCTTCGGTCATAACCGAAACGAGCAACAGTGTGGCTGCGATAAATGTAGATTTCATTTTCATGCTATTTTCAGTGTTTAAATAAATGTGGTACAAATTCTTTCAGGCAACGTCTCCAAGTGAGCCACTCGTGTGCCGTGCCTTGCGATTCATAATAATCGACTTTGATTCCCAGTTCCTGAAGGGAGTCAGCCATCTTCTTTGTGCCCATTTGTTCCTCCGTGCCACAGCCGAGAAAGAAATAATTTACTTTCTTATTGAACTTGTCCGCATCCGCAAACACTCCGTTAAAACAAGTCTTCATATCCAGACCGAAAATCGCCCCGCTGAAACTTCCGATATAAGAAAACTTATCGAGATGAGGCAGAACCGTATTGAAAGTCTGATGTCCTCCCCACGAGAGTCCTGCCATAGCACGGTGTTCGCGGTCGGTTTTCGTACGGAATGTCCGGTCTATCATAGGAATCAGGTCTTTCAGAATAACGTCATAAAAGGTGGCGCCATACAAAGCCCGCTCCTCGTTCACATCTTTTCCCGAACGCGGCCGGAACGGAGCTTCCACATCACCGCTATCCATCACCACGAGCATCGGCACACACTGACCGGATGCAATCAGGTTGTCCATAATATGATTCATCTTTCCCTGCGTGCTCCAGCCGGTTTCATCTTCACCCATGCCATGTTGCAGATACAATACCGGATAGCGCTTCTTCGGATGAGTTTCATACTCTGCCGGCGTATATACCATACACCGACGGAACTCTTTCTGCGTTTCGGAGTAATACGTACAGGAACGAACCTGCCCGTAAGGTACCTGTTGAGGACGATAATAATCCCCCTCCTCACCTTCAGGGATTTCGATGCCACTTGCCATACGGCAACAACCGAAGAACGTATAACTGGAAGGATCTGTTACCGACACCCCGTCTGCAATCAGGAAATAATAATGGAATCCTACAGGCAGAGGGTTGGTCGTTGCCGTCCAGAGTCCTCCGGCATCTTTCCACATATCATACTTCTTTCCGCAACAATCCACTTGTAGCCTGTTAGCCTGCGGAGCATAGAAACGAAAATGAGCACGCCCCTCTTTATCCACCCGGGGATAGTCATATCCCGGAATATTAGTGGATGCCGGTTCGGTAGTAATCCCGGAGTTTGGTTCCTTCTCCAACAAAAGGAGTCGTTTCTCGGCATACCGAACTCCCAATTTCCTGTATCCCTCTGCCGTGAAATGCAAATTATCTTCTGCGGCAGGACAGCCCGAAGAAGGAATCACGTATGCGGTCGGAATCACTTGCGGCAGCGTATTGATTATCTCATTCATGCTTGCACATCTGCCATTCTGGTCGGCATGCACTACTTCTCCCGCCAACAAGGGAACATCTTTTGCCTGAAGATTCAAATCCCTCAACAAATTCTCATAGAATCTCTTTACCTTTTGAGGCCACTCTTTATCACCGGTATTAGACTCGCCCTGATGCAAGAGGATACCTTTAATCACTCCCGCTTTTTGTGCTTCTACAGCCAATTCCTTTAGTCTACGGTAAGGATTATTACCATACGCTTTCGCGGTATTTTTCAGCCATTCCGGTTGAGAGGCAATATGCTCTTCGCAATTCTCCTCATCAAACAGTTCAATCCTGCAACCACCTACAGCTACATTGATGACACCTACCTTAATATTATCAGGCAGCCTTTCCACTAACGTACGTCCGAAATAATCGGCCGGTGTTAACCCTGTATGGCAACGTACCAACGGAGGAATAGCCTTATACCACTGTCCTTTGACACGTCCCAAAAACGGACAATCAACAGCCGCCATCATCAGAAAGCGTTCATTGACATTGCACGTATCCTGGGCCTCGATCTTTGCATTCCCTTCCATATTGGATTGTCCCAGACAAAGATAAATATGGAAATTCGGGTCTTGTGCAAAGGCAAATATGCCTGCACATAATAAACAACTTAATAATATAATCTTCTTCATCTTGTAACAAAACTGATATTATTATTCATCCATTTCGGCATACTCTTTAAACCAGTGATAAATAGCCCACGGGCACGCTTCCGGATCATTCAAAAAAGTATAGTTTCCCGGTTCACCCGCTACATCCTTAAAAGCAGCCAGTTCATGAGACTTTGTAGTAAAGAACAGCCAGGAAACATTGCCGGATTGATCGGCTATGTATTTGAAATTAGCTCCAAAACCTTCGCCTTTCGCCACTCCCGTAATACTTTTCCCCCATGTTGCATCATATTTCTTCGGTGCCCAGTCTATCTCAGTCACCATGACAGGAGCAAAACTAGCTACCGGACCTACTTGCTTGTCCCAACCACGTTGGAAAGGTTCATATCCCCCTCCTGTAGAGGAGCCATTTCCTTCACCACTGTCCTGTTCGGCATCACTTCCATACCAGCCCGGATAACAGTGTACGGCAAAACCAATATTTTCTCCTTCGATACGATGGTCTTTATAGCCACTATACTGAGATTGCCAGCCCAATCCGGGTACCCAAATGATATTGTTACAAGCATTTCCACGTATTTTATCAACAATCGCCTGAAAATACTTTTGCATATTGATGAAGCAAGCATCACCGTCACCACCATATTTACCGTCTGTACCTTTTATATGAACGGGTTCATTAGCCAACTCGAACATAATCCCGGGATTATTCTTCACAACAGCATTCTGCGATACAATGTCCCATACTTTCAGCAGAAACTCCTGATAAGAATCTCCCAACTCTATACCTAGATACCTGTTATCTTCAGTATCACCTGCATGTGGACAAACTCCCGGCGGGCGCATCACCACATACATCCCTTTAGAAATAAAATATTCCGCCATCGGGACAAATAACTCTTTCAGGTACTTCTTGAAACGTGTTTCCGAGAAACGTTCATGTCCTTCATAACGCACATAAGGCAACGTAGTATCATCACTCCAATAAGGATCCATGTGCAGACGTACAAAGTTAAATTTCCATCCGGCAGCCAGTATTTTATCCACCATACTTTTGTTATAGCTAAGACAACTGCTTACATCATAATTACTCCATGCGTTGTTATTAAAATAAGGACTATAAGTCTGCGTAAATCCATGCAAGTTGACAATTTTCCCTTGTTCATTTTTCAGATAACGTCCCTCTACATGTAAAGGAACAACCAGCTTCGGAGAATCAGGATCATCATCCGATTCATCACCGCCGGTATCATCACCGGGTGTTGTTTCTTCTGTTTTTTTTTCGTTTTCCTCTTGCGGAATTTCATCCTTGCCACAAGCAGAAAACAACAGACAAGACAAAGTTAATATACCTATTATTCTTTTCATAATTTCATCAATCTATTTAATTACATCTATTTAAAATAATAGCGGAGCTCTATCGAGAGACTCCGCTATCCGGACGAGCGTGCCTAATCTAAATCAGCATAAACTACATGATAGTTTTCTATCTCATTTATTTACTGGCAGTACCATTTCTCAAACCTTCAAGGAAACCGACATAGACAGGTTTGCGGTTGTAATTCAAATCCCACAGACCAATTGGCTGGCCTTTTCTCCAGAAGGAGTTTTCAGAAGGGCTGTCTGTCGGGCTCCAATGAGTGATGCCATATTGCTGTGCCACCGGAATAATCTCAAAATATTTCTCAATAATGAACTGATAGAAATCAGACATATTCTGCTGCATTTCGTCTGTCAGATTCTCTGTCAGTATCGTTTCACCAGCTGCATCGACAATACCCATATCCAATTCTGTGATCTTTATGAGCTTACCGGTAGAAGCTAACAGGGTAAACATATTGATAATGGCGTTTTCCTTACTAGCCTGAGTAGCAGGATTCATATAGTAAGACACATGCATTTGAGTACCGATACCGTCCACCTTTGTTTCCCCGTCAGACTCCCAACGTTCGATCCAATGTATCAAGCTCTTTAACTTCTTATTCTGATCCCAGTCGGATTCCAGATTATAGTCGTTAATAAAAAGCTTCAACTCATCAGGGTTACCACCGGACTCCGCAAAATACTTACGCGCAAACTTAATCGGAATACGGGCGTAATCATCACCCAAATAATCCTGCCAATAGAAGTTTTCACCGGAAACACCATTATCATCTGTTTGAGAAGCTGACTGAAGATCGTAATAGCCATCCCCATCCGAATCTTTTCCGGAAATAGGTTCATTCACGACATCCCATGCCTTAACATAACCACCGCAAGATTCCAACATACCTTTAATCCAACGTTCCAGTTCGTTCGTGAGGATTTCTTCTTTCTCTTCAGGAGTCAGAGGAATCGTATTACCTGACTTCTGCCAATATATAGACAAATCATCAATATAGATGGTACCGGCATACTTCCCATAATTAAAAAGAATACGAGTAGCCGCATCTCCCGTGCAGTTGGTAAATACAGTAACCTCTTCCCATTCTGTTGTAATTGGTATGGAAGGGAAGTCACCACGCCCGGCAAATCCGTCCGGTTTTTGAAAGACCGCCCCAATACTACCTGCTACACTGCCTTTAATCTTCATCTTTAAAAAATAGGTAGTCCCTTCTGTCAAAGGAGCTGAAAAATCATAGCCAGCCTGTGCTTCCCAAGAATTTACTTCCGACGGATTTGTCATTTGATGTACTCCGTCAATCACCTGCCGAGTCGAGTTATTTCCCCAACCCATCATAGCTGTTCCGCTTGAAAAGTCATCCTCTAATATATATACATTAGTTAACACGGATCCACTTTCCTGGACCTCCTCTATCCCATAAGCAAAATCAATCCAACTCGCTTTACTCCATCGGGACAGATCTTTGCTTTCTTCGAAAGTAGAGTTCATAATCAAATTTCTATCAGAGCCCGAGGCAGTCAATGTTAAATCATCAAAATACAAATCACCGCCAAACAAACCGAAACAGAACCGTAACCTATCGATATCAGCAGAAGGTGTAAACGTGAATGTGTTAGTTGACCATTGCTCACCCGCTGAAAAGGTCCCTGCACCATATTGAGTGTCAGTCCCATCTTTCTTCCCCGGCCAGAACGGAAAGGTTATAGCCGAAGAAGCCTTCATCCGCACACTTATAGTATATTCTTGATTTGCTATTAATGCTTCATCCAAATCATAATACAATTCCCAATCCCATACATTCGCTTGAGGCTTCGAGGTTTTTATATGAAGTGCGATTTCTGAACTACCAGGAACCGGTTCCGGTTCTTTATCCGCAATCAGCCCATTCAAATAAGCATTTTGCTGCTGTGAATGCCAACAGAGCGTATGCCCGTAAATACTAATTCCTGTTTCTTTTGCAGTTTTCACAAACTTCTTGACTGTGCCGAAATCCATATTTCCTTTGGCATCTACACAGGAGCTATATTTCATGGCATTACCAGCCGTCACGTCGTCATAGTTGTTGACAGTCAAAGTATAAACCAAATCTTGCTTCAAGAAATCACTCACCGTGACCCCCGTTCCCAACTTGAAGTCGGGATGGGAGATACGGTCAATATATGTTTTCAAATCACCATATTCGTTCAAGTACTCATACTTTTTCAGACTCTCCGGTTTCTCTGTCTTGTAGTCCGCAAAAAGCGCATCCGCACAAGATACAGTTATTCCGGCAACCATAGCAAGCAGTAAAATTCTATTATAGTATTTCATATTCTTCTAGATTTAACGATTAATTCTTCACATAGATCGGCGTAAAATCTTCTCTTGCCACGCCACGACTATGCGCAACCAGTGTATCTTCTGTTTCAAGCTTTAATCCATTACTGAAATCCACAGTATACTTCAAATAAATGGCATCACGGTCTTTATTACCCCAACTATTCTTCTCACCGTCTTGAACAAACTTACCAGTACCAGTAGCCGTAACGCCGTCCAACCCGGAAACCACACATTCATCGCCATTAAAAACCAGCAGCAACTTATAACTGATATTACGCGGATTGTCTGTTGTCCCTAAATTGGTAGTAACTGTAAGAATGGTTTCAGTCAAAGATTTTGTTACAGTCTGACATATTTCATCATCTTCTACATACTCGTTATGGCGATCATTCTCGGTAGTTGTCCCGTTTTCTGTCACTTTGTCCACGCCATGACGCAGATACTTACCAGTCCATTTATTGATGTATTTCACACAATAAAGTACATAATCCTGTGGTTGCACCAACCACACTGACGAATTACATCTGACGGCTTCTGCCCCTTCGGACAAAGTACCATTCAAAATACGGTCAGCATTAGTCACGCCTGTCATTACCAAAGGTATAACATAGGTAGCGGTCAATGCTTCGGGATCAGCAAAAAAAGCATCAGTAAATGAGACTTCCACACCATCCATCAATACATTCTTCAGAGTGATCTTATCATCAGATAATGTATAGTAGTTGGAAGGCATAGCTTTTACTGGCACATTTTCAGATGCAGAAGTATACGAATAATAAAGGTTATCACACAATGTATTGTCTACTTCAATATCTATCGTGATATCCTTCTTATTAGCATAAACACCGCCCATAGTAGCATTAATCTTACATTTATGAGCATTGTCCAGCGTCGTATCATACTCATCTTCACCCATAACCAACGTTCTCACCGGATACTGGGTTGCAAAATAGACTGAAGTGCCGCCCTCATAATCAGGAAATTCATTATCTTGATTTTCACAGGATGTCATCGTCCATGAAACAAAGACTCCAACTGACATGGCAAATATTAATTTAATTAATTTCATATGCTTCATTATTTATTATTTTACAATTATTTCCAACCGACATTCTGTTCCAGATTGCTCCACTTCATTACTTCAGCAAAAGGTATTGGCCCGTAAATCATATACTCCTCATACTTTCTTTTCTCTACCGTAAGCGGAGAGTAGTTCATTACAGAACCATTCTTGCTTATTTCCACCCCAAGAGCAGTTTCATTCAGTTTGGTCAAATCAACATTCCAGCGACGTAAATCCCAAAAACGGAAATTCTCAAAACAAAGTTCGATACGGCGTTCATTACGGATTAGTTCACGCATCTTGTCTTTATTATCCTTTATGCTCTCCAAATAAGCATCTCCATTATCGAGACCTAAACCGGCACGCGTACGAATGGCTTTGATTACATCATAAGCACTAAAAAGATGTCCATGATTATTCTGTGGTCCCCAAGCCTCATTAGCCGCCTCCGCATAAATCAGAAACATCTCTGTATAACGGATACGTGCGGTATAATGCTTCTTCTTTGTATTATACTGTGAATTAGGGTTACACTCTTTACGCAATAGTTTCCGCAAGTAATAACCTGTACGAGTAGACCTTCCGCTTTCCTTATTCACAACGTCTGTATTCGTTCCGTAAGTCCCTGTAATAATTTCCGTATCACTAGGACCTTGCTTGCTACCATTGTAAACGATGTATTTTGCCAAACGCGGATCACGGTTATCATACGGGTTTTCTGCATCGTAATTGCCTGATGTTTCAGAAATAGGGTAACCGTTCGCCATAGGAAAGGCATCCACCAGATTCTGGGTAGGATTGACACGACCGTTTCCGTAAAGTGATGGAGGGAAGTTAGCTGTTTCCAATGTATTATTATCATCTGTACTACTACGCCAAATAACCTCAGCGGGACTGCCGCCCGTTCCATAATCTTTATCCGCAAGTGTATACCACTCCAATCCATCTGCATCCAGCCCGCAGCCGCCGCCACCGTTAGCTTTCTCTATAATTTCAGCAGCATAATCGGCAGCTTGTTCCCAAGTCATTCCCGACCCGCTTTGAAATGCCGGACTGGCAGCTAACAGAGCCGTTTGTGCACGGACTGCCAATGCAATCCGTCCGCTCATCAACCCTCTATATTCTTCACCACAAACACGCCGATAATCACTCGCATTCGTCACACCGATGTTTTTATATTTTTCCGGTATCTCACTATCTGCAAATTTCTTATAATCGAGCGGCAATAATTCGATAGCCTTATCAGCATCTTCCATTATTTGCTTCACGCAATCGGAATAAGTGGCACGAGCATGATTAAAATCCGCATCCGGTCCTTCCGATTTCAAAATAATAGGTACTCCCATCAATGTGCCGTCCGCAATCTTGCCACCATGTGCACGTAACAAATAATACATATGCAGTGCACGCAACCCATAAGCCTCTCCTTTCAAACGATCAAGAAACATGGTAGAGATACGTTCATCTTTTGCCCATTCTACCTTATCTACATTCTCCAAAAAAAGATTGATATACTGGATAGCATTGAAACGATTCTGCCACTGGGAAACCGGATTATTATTGGCAGTCCAGGAACCTGTAGCCATTCGCAGATAGTTACTGGAAATCTCATTAGTCACAGCATCATCCGTAGCCAAGTCACTTGTAGGTGAAGTTTCGTAAGGAAGTATAATATAAGCGTTCGCAAGTATACCCTGCGCATAGCTCGGTTCTTTATACATAGCCTCAAGATCTCTGTTGTTCTCCAGTGCCGGTTCAAACAAATCGTCACAAGCAGTCAGCAGAGGTAAGAAAGCCAATAATTTGAATATATTTTTCATAATTTCGTTCTTTAATTATTGAAATAATCTGTATTAGAAAGTTGCAGTCACACCTAAATTATAGAAGCGGCATTGCGGGCTGGAGCCAACATTCAATTCCAGCGCCTTGCGTTCCTTGGATATTGTGAGCAAATCAGAACCGCTGATATATGCGGATACTCCATGAACAAAACTATTCTTAAACCACTTGGAAGGCAGGTCATACGTGACCTGTACTTTTGCCAAACGGAAAGCATCCGTCTTATACATCCAGAAGTCGGAAGAATAAAAGTTATTAGTTCCACTTTCTGTAGTCAGACGCGGATAAGTAGCTGTTGCTGCCGTTTCCGGAGTCCAACGCCCCCGGACTACTGCCGAGTATTTATCTTCACCGGATATCCAATAATAAGACTCGTTGTTTTTCATGGCATGTCCGCCAAACTCACCTGTACCCAATACAAAGAAAGTTAATCCTTTCCATTTAGCAGTCAAGTTTATACCCAACGCCAAGGGAGCTCCATACCAACCTCCACGAGCCAGATAAACCTGATCTTTATCATCAATTATACCGTCATTATTCTGATCTACATACTTCAAATCACCCGGTCTTATTGTACCGCCAAGACGCTGTTCTGGAGAATCGATGATGTCCTGCTCATCCTTGAAGAATCCGATGCACTGTAATCCCCAAATACCGTCAACAGCATATCCTTTACGGTATTGGTATTTATCCTGATACAATTCATCCCGCTTGGTAGCTTTTGTTGTATAGTAAGTTCCGGTAACGCCCGCTGTAAAATCAACCTTGCCGAAACGTTTGTTGTAGTTTACGTTGAAATCAAATCCCATGCGACGGTCATTATCGTAGTTGATGTACGGACGAAACGAAGCAGTCGGATAATAAGTGAAGAAATACTCCGGATACTGAGTAGTAGAAGTCACGATTTTACCTTCGATTGAATTAACAAAGAAAGATGCATCCGCTGTTATCATCCGGTTCCATAAAGAAGTTTTCAAATTAACTGAAAGCTCTTTACGCTTGATAAAGCTCAAGTCTTCATTCGCCCCTTGTTTGGAGTTAGTAGAGTGTAGGGATACACTCTCGCGCCATCCCCACCATGCACCGTCCGACTGGTTGTAATAACCATCATACATATAATAGTTGTCAATTCCCAAATCCGTATTCAAGATACTGCCGGACACACTCAACATCAGTTCGTCCACTACCGGAGAATTTTCCAGAAAGCTCTCGTTTGATAATTTCCAGCCCAATGTCAAAGAAGGTGAGAAAGCATTACGATGTCCCGGAGCCAACTTTGCAGAATGTATAACAGCCCCACCAAAATCGGCATAATATTTATTGCGGAAGTTATATCCCAACTGCATGCCCAAATTTACATTGCTTGTCTTATGATACTCTCCTGAATAACTTTGTTGATAACCAGAGGCTATTAACATGGCAGCCAAATGATGATCATCATTAAAAGTGTTTTCGTAATCGAACTGGCCGGAGAATAAAACAGTCTGGTTATCCGAACTGCCGCTGATATTCTGCACACCGGACTTCTTGTCCTCATTGTATTTTGTCAAACCGACAATAATATCTTTCCCGCCATTATTAGACCAAGTAGGCGCATATGTGGCATAGCTGTTATTATAAGAAGTAATATAAGCAGTAGAGTAATCTACAGAAAACCGAGTATGAAAAGAGAGTCCTTTCAACACCTTGTCCAAACCAATGTTCACTCCCGCATCAAACTGGAACGAACGATCTGTTGCTTTGCTATAACCTGAAGCATAATAATCGCCAAATACATTTGTCATATCAGATTGTGTTCCTGCCAAAAAGTATTTTCCATCAACTATATTATTGCTATTCGCCACCAAATCCCATGCACTGGCTGCATTTGCATCAATATAGCTCAACGGAATCAACGGAGAAATACGATTGGGACGCAATGTAGATGCCGCACTCCAATAATAAGACCCATTGGCACTACGACGTGAATAGAAAGATACTTTAGCATTCACATAAGCTGTAATAAAGTCATTCAATGTCAAATCTACGTTACCGCGAATATTTAAACCATTGGTCCCATTATGCTTCGCTTCACCGATTTTGAAAACGTCATTGGAACGAAGATAATTTATATTCGTATAAAAATGGGCACGATGATTGCCACCCGAAATTTCGGCTGTAACATCCGAACGATTATATGCCTTCTTGATATAGTCCGACGAATACATATTCACATTAGCATAACGATAAGGATTCTCACCGGATCCATAATGGTAAATATCCTCCGCGCTATAGAGAGCACCGAGCCCGTCATTGGCACGTGCTTCATTATAAAGAGTCATGTATTCGGCCGAACCTAAATATTCGGGGTAACTCTTTGCGACATAAAACCCTGTATTGGCGCGTACATCTACTTGAAGATCCGTACTCTTACCTCTTTTAGTTGTAATCATAATTACTCCTTTAGCCGCACGACTTCCATAGAGCACCACAGCTTGCGCACCTTTCAAAAAGGTTATTTGGCTGATTTCCGTAGGAGAAATATAATCAATATTGCGAGGTACCCCGTCCACCAATATCAGCTTTTCATCCATTCCCCACAATGAGTTACCATTATAACCACCGACATATCCCTGCATATCGGTCAAGCTCCATGTATTGTAATTTTTCTTCGTCAATTCCTCTACATTTACTACTGAGGCACCTCCTAATAAATTGTTCTGAGAAACCTTTCGGAAAGCTACCTGCACCAACGAATCGTTTTGCAGCGAACTTGCATTATCCCCTGCCAACTCTTGTGCACCGGCAGAAATAACAACCGGAAAAACAAGCACTGCACTGAGAATGAATCTTCTATATATATGTTTCATTGTTTATTCATTTATAATTATACATTCAGTAACCATAAGGGATTACCATCCCGGATTCTGCGGGAATTCAGCATACAGATACACGTCATTATCCAATAAGGGGAACCAGTAATGCTTCGTTCCAAATACCCGTTTCAAAATAGTCTCCTCACGGAAGTTTCTCACTTCTGCCTCTGCCGGATCATTATTCTTATAAAAGTCTTCATTCTCTACACGTTCGAATTCTTGTGAAGTCTTAATAGTATAGGGCTCTTCGGTCAGCAGCAACCAACGCTGCAAATCGTTAAAGCGGAAACCTTCGAAAGACAACTCGACAGCACGTTCACGACGAACTTCATCCATAAATTTCTGGGAATTGGAAATATATTCCGGACAAAGAGTACCTTTTTCATCACCCGGTTCCCCTCCACCAACAGGGCCTACTCCCGCACGTTTACGCAAAGTATTGATCGCATCTTCAGCCGTTTTACCAAAATTCGTAGATTTACCTGCAGCACCGTCTACTGCCGCACAAGCCTCAGCATACATCAGATAAATATCCGCCAAACGCATGTAAGGTAAATATGTATGCAGGTTACCCGACCAATTATAGAGTCCGTCATATTTATTAGCCTGATGCGGTACTAATTTCTGGATGAAATAGCCGGTACGGCTAGCATTGGCCACGGCTCTCATAGCTCCGCCCGTATACAGAGTGCAATAGCGCAAGAATTCCTTGTCTGCTTCAGGAATAGCTGCATTGACATAATGGAATCCGTCAAAAACTATGTCATGATAAAAACGGGCATCACGATTTCTAAATGGAAAATTCTTTCTAAAACCGGATTTTGTTTCATCTTCACTCAATGGCAAACCGTTCTCCATACCATATAAATTCACATAGTTAGCAGTAGGTTGGTGGATGATATTATCATGTTCAACCAAACCATAAATTTTAGGTCCCCACAACTTGGTCATATTCCAGTTACTACCGTTGAAGTCTTCGGACGGACCACGGAAAATAGCTTCTGTAGTACCCGGCATTTTCCAGTTCTGACCAGTAGTATAGAATATTTCAGAATAACTATTAGAAGCAGATGCCGATTTGGTATGATTATAAATATCACTATAATCAAACTGCGCCAATGCATATTGCGTCTGCCCGCTTTCGACAAGTGTCAGTAACTCTCCAAATGCCTCTGCTGCTTTTTTTGCATATTCTGTATTGTAATTGTAAGTATTGCTTCCACCTAGCTGCGCACCATGTTCCATCAGAGGGCTGGCAGCCCAAAGATAATTCTTGCCCAGATAGCCTAATGCCATAATCTTGTTGATACGCAAATCATTCTTACCCGCGGTTTGTTTGCCAACAGTTGTGTTATCCCAATTAATAGGAAGCAAATCCGCTGCCATACGGAAATCGACTGCTGCTTTATCTGCACATTCCTGATAACTCAGACGTGGCAAAGACATTTTCTCTGTAGCAGATAAGACTGTATCAATATAAGGCAAGCCACCAAAATATTGCATCATTTCAAAGTGCCACCATGCGCGGAAAAAATAAAGCTGACCGGCAATCAGTTTTTTCTCCTCATCCGTAGCTTCCGTTAACCTTTCTAGATTAGCGATACCGATGTTAGCCTTACGTATACAATACCATGCATGTGGCCACAGTGAATGTTTAAACTTAGCATTGCCGTCACTGTTCGGATGATAAGTAGCCGTAGGATCACTGCCGGTACGATAGAGCCAGCATTGATTATTGGTAGACCATGCACGGAAGTTACCCAAATCGACCTGATGCGTCATGTGGCTGTCACCTTCCGGGTTGAATATTTCATCATCTCCCCAGTTCCAGGAAGTAGTATAATTGTTCTTCTCCTTATCAGGAATACAGTTGTATATTTCCTCGATAAACCCCTGAAAATTCCTAAAGTTCTTAAATGCTTCGTCTTCAGATACAGTAGAGTCAGCTTCCTTGTCTAGATAGTCCTCACAAGATGAAAATCCCAACGAGAAGAGCAATAAGCTACCGCATAAAAGAGTTCTATATATTTTTCTCATAGTACTTTGATTATAATGTAAATTTAACACCTAAGTTGAAACGTTTCACCGTAGGATACGCCCCTTGATTACCCGAACCTGCAAAATTCGATTCACGGTCGTCCGGCATCTTAGACCATACCCATAAGTTGTTTCCATTTAAGTAAATCTTCAAATTTTTCACCCCGAGTTTTCGCACCCATCCATCTGTAAAGGTATAGGCTATCTCCGCATTTTTCAGACGAATATAAGAACCGTCATAATAGTATTGCGTACCATTACTGTAACCGCTCACCTTTGACAACCAGCGCGGAGTTACAACATCGGCCGCATCGCCAGCCTCAGACCACCAGCTACCCTGGTCATACACCGTATTCATCTGACTGCCAAAACTGGTCAACTGAACGACACGAGTCACATTGTTTACACCATAGAACTGAACAAAAGCACTAAATCCCTTCCACTCAAAGCCAAGAGTAGCATTATATGTGTTCTGTGGAGTATCAGAGTAACCGTAAGGAGCTTGGTCCTTGCTGTCGACGACACCATCCCCATTGAAATCGACAATATAATAGTCTCCGGGAAGACGTTGTGAATTGTTTGTATCATGCTGCGGGCTACCAATCACATCGTCATAAGAATTCAAATATCCATTATCAATATATGCCTTATTCTGACCAATGGCATAACCAGCCACCTTTTGATACCCAGCCAACAATGGAGCATCGTCTTTTTCAAGTATCTTATTTTCCGCATGGGTCATGCTCATATTAGCCCAAACGCGCATCTTATTGGAAAATGTCTTGTTGATACGAAGTTCCAACTCATAACCTTTGGTTCTAACCTTACCTAAGTTAGCAGTAACTGCTGTAGTACCAAAATAAGAAGGAATAGCCCGATCGCTTCCACCCACCAGAATATCAGTACGTTTATCACGAAAGACTTCCACGCTACCTGCAAACAAACCATCCAAAAAAGAGTAATCAACACCAAAATTCAATTTCTTTACTTTCTCCCAATGCACATCAGAATTACCTACTGCTGATTCACGATACCAAGTATATGGACTTTCACCACGATCTACATCCAAAGACGAGGTTCCGCCGTAAGCCCATTGGTTCATATACAACCAACGTGTTTTTACATTATCATCACCGATTTCACCATAAGAAGCACGAATTTTCAACATATCCAAAATTCTGCGTTCTTTCAAGAATTTCATAAACGGTTCTTCACTAACCATCCATCCGATAGCACCGGAATTAAAGAATGCAAAACGATTTTCTTTGCTGAACTTCTCGGAACCATTATAAGCACCATTATATTCAATAAAATACCGATCCGCCCAATTATAAGTAGTACGGAATGCCCAGTCTTCACGATAGTGAGGAATTTCACTTCCTGTAGCCGTTTCTTGACGACTGAACAATCCCATAAGGGTAACATTATGCTTTCCAAAACTACGGGCCCAATTTAACTGTGCCTGATAATTAAGGTTACGCTGTGTCGCCCAATTCTTGACTTCACCACCTTCCGTATTCCACATTACACCCTGCATAAAATCAAAACCTGTATTGTTGTCATACGACTTTTTATAACTGACCTCCCCTGTATCCGGATTAATCCATTTATGTTGTGCGTCGTTATATAGGTCATTGATACCGCGCTTCCATTCTACAAAAGTATTATCCCAAGAAACCATAGCCCTTGCACTCAATCCTTTCGTTATAAAGCTCAAATCCTGTTCCAATGCAAAGTCAGTTGTTATCTGTGTAGTAGTGGTAGTCATCGTACCTCCCAATGAAACATTTTCTGCAGAATTGGTAACATTCGAAATATTCGGATAATATCCCCATGAACCATCCGAATATTTTGGAAGAAATACATCCGGAGCAATATTATACGCCCCCGCCCACTGCTGGGCAATCGACCAGTCGGCCGAGCTATCATAATTGGAATTATTATAAGGAGTTTTCTTGTATCCATTAGAGCCCGCTACATTAACCTTAAAAACAGTACTCTTGGTTATCTGAAAATCCAGATTACTACGTACATTAATTCTGTCATATCCATAACCGGAATTATAATCACGCCCATTATCAAATACATCGAACAAGTCCCCCTCATGCACATAATCGACAGAAGCGAAATATTTTACAAACCGAGTTCCACCGCTGACATTCACATTTGCATTGTAGGACATCGCATAGTCTTTGAACAATACATCCTGCCAGTCCACATTCGGATAGCGTTCCGCTTCTTCCAAATTTGCCGGATTACGATACTTATTAATTATTGCCTGCGGCTTTATGTACGACCATGAATCCGGATACAAGCTCAACTCATGCTCAATAGCCATATTGCGCGCCATCAAAGCATCATAAGAATCCAACTTATTAGGAAGCTTGGAAGGTATCTTCATCGTGGCATTGGCTGCTATATTTATTTGGGCAGCTCCCTCAGTTCCGCGTTTAGTCGTTACCAAAATGACACCATTTGCACCTTTCACACCATAAACAGCAGTTGCAGAAGCATCCTTCAAGACAGAAATAGATTGTACAGAAGCAATATCCACACTGCTCATCGGACGTTCTATGCCATCCACCAGTACCAACGGGTCACTATTATTCCATGAACTAGTCCCACGTATTGTGATTTTCGGTTCTTCTTCACCTGGCATACCGGAACTTTGAGTCGTTATAACCCCCGGCAGGTTACCGGTTAACGCCGCACCAATATCAGAAATACCAGCCGCCCGTTCCAATACTTTTCCAGTGGTCTGCGTGATAGCACCTACCACACTCGCTTTCTTCTGTTGTCCGTAACCTACAACTACTACTTCTTCCAGTTGTTTAGTATCATCTTCCAACACCACTTTAAAAAGACCTTTGGAAACCACTTTTACCTCCTGTGGTTTCATTCCTACATACGAAACAATAAGGGTAGACTTCTCATTGGGTACAGTCAATACAAAATTTCCATCTATATCTGAAATCGTACCTATTGAATTATTACCCTTTAAAACTACTGAGGCTCCAATGATTGTCTCACCATTACTGTCAAGAACCGTTCCCCTCACCGTTATCCCTTTCTGTGCTGATGCTGTTACAAAACTAAACAACATAAGGAGAAACAAGTAAGGAATCTTTTGAATTTTCTTCGTTACATTTTTCATTACCATTAGTTTAAGATGTTAATTAACTACATTGTTTTCTAATCATCATTCTTTTTTTAAGTGCGTTAGCCATCATTATAAATATCACTCATAATTACTAGCATTATATTTATATAAAAAAAATAATTATTTGCAAGTAGCGTATAATCCAATTGTAGTACCGGTAAATCCACCAGCCGTTGTAGTAGAGAGATAACTAGGGGCTACATCTTTACAAAGCAGTTTCCAGCTTTTTTCACCATCAATAGAATAATAGAAATCGTAACCAATTCCTTGAGATACTAATTTCAAATATACTTCATTTGTATCTGCGTCTATTTCATCTGAAGCCAATGTCTGTTCCTTTTCACCGATTTGTTTCAGAGAAATATTTTTATTCTCACCCACTTTATTCAAGCAGAAGAAATATTGACGCGTCTCATCTTTAAACAACAGCATTCCGGCTGTTTCCTTATCGTTAGAAGGATTGAACAACATACGGGTAGCACATTCAAATTTATGATGTTGTAACCGACGGCAAACAAATGCCGGAGTTTTCTTTTCCGTAGCGCTAATATCTGCACACTTCAAGGTCAGATATCCGGGCGTTTCCGTCAATGAATATAAATCGGAAGCAGAAGCTCTTAAAGTCATCCATGGCATATCAAGTACAGGAGAATCAAAGTTCTCTATTAACTCGAAATTACCATAAGTAACTGTCGTATCGCGTTTCGCACCTTCACGTTTTACAATCATAGGTACTAAATCATCTCCTTGTGTCATGTACGGGAATCCGTCTTCACTCCATTTCACCGGCATCATAAATGTTTCACGTCCCAAATTCTCAAACTGATTATTAATAGGGCGACAAGCCAGAAAAACAGCCCACCAATCTCCCTCCTTTGTTTGAATCAAGTCTGCATGACCAGCACAGGTTACCGAATTAGGACGGTCAGAATTCAAATGTCTTTGCGTCAAAATCGGATTGTTTTTCCATGGAAGAAACTTACCCATCGGAGAATCACCACGGAAAATCACTTCCGAATGCCAGTTTCCCGTTCCACCTTCGGCGGACATCAAGAAGTACTTTCCATTTATTTTATATAAATGAGGTCCTTCTATCCAAATTGGTTTGTCTGCCGGTTGAGCTCCTTTGTTTACAAGAATTTTACGGGGACCGATCGTCTTATCTGTTTTCACATCAAACTCTTGTATGCGTATGGTACGGTGTCCGCTATATTCAGGCTTATTATCCGGAGCCTCATCGTTATTCACGATATACGCCTTACCATCTTCATCAAAAAAGAAAGAAGGATCAATACCACCAACTTCCGGCAACATGACAGGCTCTGACCATTCACCAAACGGATTTTGTGTCTTAACAAAGAAATTTCCGGCCCCTACATTGGTAGTCACCATATAATAGGTCTTATTATGCGGATTATAGGAAATAGCCGGAGCAAAAATACCGCCACTCACTTTCTGCCCTTCCATATTCACTAATTGCGAAGCACGATTCAACACATGCCCTATCTGTTTCCAATTCACCAAGTCCTTGCTGTGAAAAATAGGAACACCGGGGAAATAAGTGAATGTAGATGTTACTAGAAAATAATCACCTTTTCCATTTGTACAAACACTAGGATCAGAATACCATCCCGGCAAAATAGGATTATAGAAATAGTCTTCACCTGACAGAGGATTGGAAATATAGAAATCATCATTTCCCTTATAAGAAAAATAATCAAAGAGAGCCACAGATTTTCCAATAGCCGATAATTGTTGTTCTTTCTTTGAGTTACATGACATCATTGTTATCCCCAACATAAATATGGAGAACCGGACGATTGACATTAATTGTATTACCTGTGTATTCTTCATAATACCTCTTATTTTCTTTATAATCAAATATGAATTACTGATCTTTTTCTGCAAAGATATGCCAGCTTATAAAACTACAAACATAATTATGTTACGGGCTTCTTTTCCTAAATAACATCTTCATTTTCAATGTTACATCTATCTTTCCCCTTGTAGCACGCCCTAATAATTACACTGATTATAAGCACATTACAATCTTATTTTTTTTGAATAAAAGCTATTCAAATTCCCAATAATCCAGATTGAAAAGTTTGTTTCCTTTCTCTCCTTTAAAGCAGAAATAAAGATCATGTACACCCTTTGCATTCTTTATCCGGCATGACATCTGTTTATATATATCCAGTCCTCCTGTCGGTGATATACTGACACTGCCTATTACCGGACCTTCAGTGCTGTCCAGACGAATTTCTATCATTCCGCCTTTTTCAACACAAGCTGCGCTTACACTGAATTTCTTTGCTCCCTTCTTGCCAAAGTCGACACCACGCACACACAGATATTCATTATCATCAATATCGGTTATATACAAACCACCATTCTTATGATTTTCAGCTTTAAGACCATATCCCCAAGCCATCGTTTCAGCTTCCACTCTACGGTAAGGATTAAAGTTTTCAATCTGTTCCAGTTTCGTCTCCTGCCAATAAGGAACTTCCTTAATAGTTCCATCCGGATTATAATGCATTTTTGCAACAGAGACCGAACGGCGTTCCTTATGATCCAAAGTCTCCAAATGAAGCAAATCATAATTTAGGCCAAATACATAAGAACTACCTTTATAATCGATAATTCCAGGATGATTTCCTCTACTCCGCTCTGTTGGACGCATAATATATCCTTTTGTACTCCATGGTCCGGTAGCTTTGTCGCTCATGGCATAGCCAATCCCTTCCGGACAACAAGTAGAAGCGAAAGCCATATAATAATGACCGTTACGTTTATATACCCACGGTCCTTCCTGATAATGTTCCGGCCTATCAGCCAGTTTTACTATTTCTCCTGAATATGAAATCATATCCTCATTCAGTTTCACATAATAAACATTCGGATTGCCCCAATACATATACGCTTGTCCGTCATCATCAATAAATACAGTAGGGTCAATATCATCCCAATGCTCTTTTTGCCAAACTAACGGTTTGTTCAAAGGGTCTTTAAAAGGGCCGTAAGGAGAGTCGGAGACCAATACGCCAATACCATTACCGTGAATCGGACAATACATATAAAATTTGCCATTACGTTCGATGACTTGTTCTGCCCAGGCACCGTTATCACGTTTCACCCAATCAAAACTCTTCAGAGAAGCGACAGCTCCATGATCGGTCCAATTCACCATATCGGTGGAAGTATAAAGTAACCAGTCCAACATTTTGAATCCTTCGGCATCATCCTCATCATGAGTTGTATAAAGGAAAACGGTATCATTATATACCATCGGAGCCGGATCAGCGGTATATTTTGTCTGGATAATAGGATTTTGTGCCACTCCTGAAGTAGCGGCAGTCATTGCCAACAAAAACGACATGCCTAAAAATTTTAAGTTTCTCATATTCTTTTATTTTAAATGGTTTTAGATTCTACTACTTTACATTTTTATTTTCAGCTGTTTTCCTCTATACTCTATGGTCTTTCCATTGATACTTTCTGTCACATCTATTCCCGACTTTCTATCAACTTTTACCAACTTCAGTTTGCGAGATACAGTCATACCGGAATATCCACCTTTCCGGTCAGAGATTATCAATGTGTTATTTTTATCATTCCAAATTATTTCAAAACTTGAAGACTCCCCCTTCTCATAATTGTAATTGTCGCCTGCATCTTCATAGACCGTAAATGAAGAATCGGCTCCCGGATAAACCCGTATCTCCCACTCTGCATCTGTTTTTTCCGAGGTATATTGCATAACCGGCCCCATTGGAATGATAGATCCTTGACGCACCAATAGAGGAATTTCATTTATCGTTGCTTCAGCGACAATCCATTGTCCGCCCTTATATTTTTTTCCGGTCCAAAAGTCAATCCAATCGGCTCCATCCGGTAAATATACACGACGCGTCTTATCTACATTTCCCAAAGGGTTAGAATCCACCGAATAATACATAGGATTGGTGACAGGAGCAACCAATAAAGCTGGTCCGAACATAAATTCATCTTTTAAATCAGCGACCTGCATATCCTTGGCAAAGTCAAACGCAAGTGTTCTGGTCATTGTATAATTTTCACGGTGAACCTTTCCTGCTAAAGAATAGATATAAGGAAGTAAGCGATACCTTAAATGAATCACTTTAATCAAACTATCATAAAAAGGCTCACCTGGTTTACCAAAACGCCATACTTCACGAGGAGTATCGGAACCATGACTTCGAAACACCGGTAAGAAGGCTCCATATTGAAACATACGAGTGTATAATTCCCGATAAGCCATATCAGCCACTCCTTTATCATAGTCGCCTTTCCAAAACCATTGAGGTCCATTTTTTGTAAAAAAGGCCCCAATATCTACTGTCCAATAAGGGCAGCCTGTAGCCATAAAATTTAATCCGGCAGGAATCATTTGGGCAAAAGATTGCCAAGTTGCATAAGTATCACCGTTCCACGTTATTGTAGAATAACGTTGTTGACCTGCGTAACTAGAACGGGTAAGATTTACAACACGCTTATCTTCATTTGTAGAACGTTGGTTCTCATAAATTCCCTTCGCATGATATAATGAATACAACTGGCTTCGCTCTGCCCCCAATACACTATTCAGCAAATTCGTGTTTAACTCCCAACGTTGCCGATGATTATCCGCTCCATAACCATCCTTCATAAAAGTCCAATCAGCATCTAATGGTTCTGAAGCGTCACACCACCAGGCATCAAAACCATTACCAAAAAACTCATTATTCGCATAGTTCCAGTATAATTTTCTAGCCAACGGATTAAAAGCATCATAGACAGAGGTGCCGCTTAACAACCATCCCTTTCGTCTAAATTCCTCATGTTGAGGACAGTTCATGGCATTCGGCCATATTGATATCATTAATTTAGCATGTAGAGAATGAATTTCATCTGCCAGTTTTCTTTTATCCGGATAGAATTTAGGATTCATACTCATATTCCCCCATTGACCTTCAGGCCAATAGTTCCAGTCCTGTACAATCATATCGATCGGTATTTGCCTTTGGCGATACTCTTTTAAGGTATTAATTAAATCATCGGAACTGACATAGCGTTCTTTAGATTGAATATATCCAAAAAGATAGAGAGGCATCATTGGAGAATTGCCTGTCAACAAACGATAATTAGCAACCACAGCATCCATCGTCTTACCTTTCATAAAGTAATAATCAATCTGTTTAGCTGCCTCAAGTTCGACAAAACTTCCTTCCGAGTTATCCTTAAAAATCATGGCACATCCCGCGTCAAACAATAATCCATATCCGGCTGTTGAATTTAGCACCGGTACCATAGCTTTCAAATTATGCTGGCACAGATAAAGTTCCTTACCACGTAAATTCATATAGTCTTCCATGTGAGCTCCCCACCCATATAAAGCCTCCAACGGTTGCCATTTAAAATTGATCCTATATTTCCAGGTGTGCCCTATGGTATCATAACGCAAAACATTTTTTATTTCTTTATCACCATCCGCAGTTTTCTCTATATGTTTTGAATGTTCATCATATATGACTTGCTTCGTCACTCTCTTTTCACTGATTCGAGGTATATTTTGATCTTCCTGCAATAATAATCCCCCCTCTTTATCCAAATAAGTGATAGAAGCAGTACTTAAATCAACTCTGACTATCAAGCTATCCGATTTTAATAAATAACAATCCGGATTTGGGGTATATACCCAACGAACAGGATTATCAACTGCACGTGGCAAACAAACATCCGTTCCGTTTCCTATAAACGTATTTTCCCCCGTATATTGAACTCTTACCACATCCGGAGTCACAAACTCTACTTTTAATATGCCTTGTTCCAAATCACAAGAAATACCATTTACAAGAACAGTAGCCTGCTTAACCTGTGCAAAAGCTGTGAAAGTATTCGCTAAAGCCATCAACAATATTATTAACCATACCACACCAAAACTTTCTGACCCATGCTCTTTTTTCATAAACAACACTGTTATAAATCTATCTTTTGCGAAACATAAATATCAAAGATATGCTTCCATATCCTCTTCACAGCAAACTATTTAACAATCAAAATTCCGCCATTGCAAGGAATAGATAGTTGCAATTCTTGTTTCTTTCCTATTCCTATTTGTTTCACACCGCCCTGCAATACCTTATCATCACTAAATAGTCTCACCTTTTCCCCATTGGAGAACATCGGCAAATTAACTTTAAGTTTCAGTGTTTCCTTCTGCGCATTTACTCCGGCAATATACCATTTGTCGCCATGACGACGGGCAAGAATAACGTATTTACCAGGATAACCGTCAATGAAACGTACCTCATCCCAAGTCGTTGGAACCTCTTTCATAAAATCAATAGCCCACGACGGAGCATCGGTCAGGTTATTCGGTGCCAAAGCGAAATGCTGTACCGGACTCTGAAATAGCACCGCCGTAGCTAGTGCGTAGACATCTGATGTCACCCGCCGGCTTCCCCGTGGAGCATTATCCGCATTATAATATTTGTTCAATGCACTACCTCCAAGATCCATGCTACCCACAGTGTTACGGATAAACGGATGCAGGGTGGCATTAAAAGCCTCATTATCACAGCTGCCTTGAGAGAAATGAAGATTTTCACTAGCCAATACAGCCTCACTCGATGCGAAGTTAGGATACATACGTTCCCAGCCACGAGGCAAAGTACATCCATGGAAAATAACTAAAAGACCGTACTCGTTTGCATCCGACAAGATATCCTCATACAACTGCATAGTCATTTGCTTGTCACCTCCGAAAAAGTCAACTTTTATTCCACGGATACCAATGCTTTGCATCCATTTCATCTCCTTACGTCTGGCTATCGCATTATCCATAATGCCTCTCGGAGTTTGTGGTGCATCATTCCAATACCCATTCGAATTATACCACAAATAAAGAGCTACCCCTTTGTCCTTCCCATATTTAGCCAATTCTTCAATTTTATCACGCCCTATTTGCTTATCCCACAAAGCATCCACCAACACGGACTGATAGCCCATTGCTGCCGAAAAATCAATATACCGGAGTTGCTCTTTATAATTAGTACTTCCATCCATACCGATAATCCAGCTCCATGAACCCCGGCCATACGTATACTCTCCTTTTGCCTGATAAAGCGGTTTTACAACATCAAAAGGAACCGTTGTCTCCACTATTGGAGCCAAAGTCTTGCCCACAGTAATAGTACGCCAAGGCGTCTCGCCCGGCAACGCTATCCCCGGAGAAACCGTACCATTCCCATTTGCTTCACCTTCTTGCGGAAATCCAATGGTATACACTCCTCCTTTGTGTCCCAACAGACGGCTCGCACAATATCCACCATTTACTCCCGTTTCGGAAACAAGCACCCAACCATTATCTCCATTACGGAATAGGCAGGGAAATGTATACCCTTCTCCCCAGCCATTTTTGCCTGCGACATCATCTGCCGTATAAGACGTCTCATAACTTGGAGAAGTACGGGCAAATCCTCCCATCGGTTTACTTTGCGGACAAAGGAAAGTGGTGGTTCCGTCAGGAAACACAAATCCTGTGACTTCTTGCTTAACCACGCAACTTAGTGTCTCACCTTGCGGATACATCTTATATTTAAAAGCAACATCGTTATTACTTATGCGGAATATAACATCATAAATTGTTTTCCCTTGTTGTGTAAACGAAAATACAGCTTCATTTGCCACATAATGTACCTTACTCTTTTTAATAGAAGCCAACTCGTATGTTTCATCTATTTTATTTGTTGAAACATTCTTCTCCAGCGACATCCCCGATGAGAAATCTCCTATATTTGCAATCATCCCCAATGGAGATGGTTTCAAAAAGAGAACATTGTCATAACTAACAGAATAAGAGGGTCTTCCATCCATATCTGCGACTGTTACTACCAGCTTTCCATCAGGACTTGTCATCTGTTTATTTTCTGCACTTGCAACACTACTACCCAATAACATAGCCATTACTATAAAAAACTTCACCATATTTCTACTTTTTAGATTCTTCTCTATTGGCATAATCACACATTCTATTACAATCAAAACTTTACAGAAATAGCCTTTCCATTATAATCGACGTTTTTTTGAGTCCCGTCCTGGAGAGTTACAGTAAACTTACGGTTCTTCAACATTCCCTCATACGCACCTTTTCTTGCTCCTATCGTCAATTTACAAGATGTATTATTCCACGAGATTGGAATTTCCGTATAAACGCCTTTTTCGTAGTTGTAATTATCAAATTCATCTTCATATAAAATGAAGTTTCCATTCGCACCCGCATACACCTTCAGTTCAAGATGATCCCACGGTTTTTCAGTTGCATACTGAACTTGTGGACCGACAGGAATAATACTACCCGCTTTTACATACAATGGAATAACATCAAGTGTAGTCTCTTTGGTAATTTCCTTTCCGCCTTCGTGTTTCTCGTTCGTCCAGAAGTCATACCATAGCGTTCCTGCCGGTAAGTATATTTTAGTAGATTTCGTTTCCATGAAATCCACAGCAACGTCAGTTTTTGCTTTTTTCACTCCATCTCTGTTCCATCCTTCTTCTTCGGAGACTTTTACCACAGCTTCCGGTGTATATTGTGCATGAGCAATCGGAGCTACAAGGATTGATTTTCCAAACATATATTCGTCATTGATATCCCACACCTTTCTGTCATCTACAAAATCCATCATCAAAGCGCGCATAAAACTCGATTGGCGATTGCTCACCTCCCAAGAAGTAGAATAAATATAAGGCAACAGAGAGTAACGCAAACCTATCATCTTCTCGATAGCATCATATACAGGCTCACCCTTCTTTCCGAACTTATAGATTTCCCTATAAACATCCGTCCCGTGCGAACGCATCATCGGATTGAACGTTCCAAACTGCAACCAACGCACATAAAGCTCCTGATACAATGGATTTTTTGAAGCACTATCATCATTCCAGCTTTTATTATAGTGTCCTGCAAAAAAGCCACCAATATCACTATTCCAGTGAGGCATACCACACAAAGAAAAGTTTAATCCGGCAGGAATCTGATTTCTAAAACTCTCCCATGTGGAAGCGACATCACCACTCCATACATTTGCACCATAACGTTGTTGCCCCAAAAATCCCGAACGGGTTAAAATAAACACACGTTTGTCCGAAGTCACTTCACGCTGATGGTCGTAAACCCCTCCGACAGTCATCAACGGATAAGCATTGCGCACCTTACGGAACGAGCCCAGATAGGTTTTGGTATCCATATCCTCCGGCTTCCAGTCCAAATGGTCGGGTTCGGTAGAGTCCATCCACCAGGCATCCATTCCCAGCTTGAAAATTCCGCCATTCAGATATTTCCAATAAATATCACGCGCTTCGGGATTGTAAGCATCATACACTCTTACACCGGAAGGATATTCCATGTTGGGGGCCATGACTCCAATCCCGATTGCGGCCAGGTAGTGAAGTTAAACAACATCCCTTTTTTATCCAATTCTCTATAAGGCTTGGTCATCGGTCCGAATGACGACCAGATAGATATAGCCATGTGTGCGTTCATCGCATGGACATCCTCAATCATCTTTTGAGGATTATTGAAAGTCGGATTCTGAAAATCCATCGCATTCCACAAATAGTTATGCCCCCAATATTGCCAATCCTGAATAATGCCATCCAAGGGAATACCCAATTCACGATATTTACGAACAACGTCTACCACTTCCTCCTGGCTCTTATATCTTTCTTTACTTTGCCAGTAACCATAAGTCCATAAAGGAAACATCGGTGCTTGCCCGGTCAAGCTGCGTACTTGTGCTATTACACCATCGGCATCCTTCCCATACATGAAATAATAGTCTACACAATCACCTACTTCAGAACGAAAAGATGTTTCAACTTCGTTGTCCGTAAAAAGAGTCGGCGAATAGTTATCCCAAAACACACCATATCCTTTAGTGGACTGGAAGAAAGGTGACACATCTTCAACATTTCCCTGTATCAGATTTTTAGTCATGTTCCGCTGAATCATCTTTCCATTTTGCAATTGTCCCAAACCATAAATGGCTTCCTCCTTATCTAATATAAAAGGTTGATAAACCTGATAAGTTTTTGTCCCGGCATCATCGAAATCGATAAACTGCATACCGGATTTCTCTGCCAATAATGATTTGCCATCCTTTGAGAAATAAGAAACAATTCCCGTCCCGGTGTCCACACTGACACTTAGTTCACTGGTATTCAATACAATCTTATTATCTTGTATATCAGCTTTGAAACTCACCTTTTCAGGTTTGGCAATTACAGAAAGACTCTGTTTTTCATAGGCAACACCTTCCGGTGACTTTATTACTCTCGCCACAGCAGGCGCAAAGAATTGTACTTCTATATCCACTGCATTTACAGTGGTTTTGATACCGGACGATGTTTTCTGATAGTTCTGTGCGAATAAGATATTTGTGCTGAAGCATAAACATATACCCCAAAATAGATGATGTATTTTCATAATTATAGAATGATAAGGTTTCTAATTAATAACCAACAGATGTTGCATACAGCCCAATCATTGCTCCTGTAAAGCCACCAGCCTCATTAGTAGAAAGAATATCGCCGGAAACGGTTCCTCCTAAATTTAGGAAACTCTTGCCATCAATCGAATAATTAAAACGATAATCATCTCCATTGGCTGTTACTTGCAGTGTCACAGGTTTCTCTGTTTCTATCTTCACCTCACCCAGGACACTCGCTTGTCCTTTTTCGGTTCTTTGCAGTATCAGGTAATAGTCTTTTCCCTTTTTAGTGATACCGAAAACATAGTGATATCTTTCATTCTGATAACATGTTATACCGGCAAAATCTTTCTCATTTTTCGGTTTGTACTCCATGGTTGCTGCCGCTGTAAATTGATTATGCTGCTGACGGTAGAACAAGGTAGAAGTAGGTTTCACTTCATTGATATTTGAGGTAAAAGGGATGATCCGCAACCCTTTATCGGTCATCTCAACGAATTCTTCACGAGGACCTCTAAGACCGATCCATCTAAAATCTAATGTCTTATCGGAGAAATCATCCTTAAAGACAAAGTTGCCACTAGGCAAATAACCGTTTTTCCCTGTTTGGTTCTCTACTCCCGAAGGCATCTTCAATGTAGGTTTCATAGGGATAAGCCCATTCTCGAAAACGGGAAATGTTCCGCTCCAGTCCACCGGAAGAATAAAAGTTTCGCGTCCGGTATTCACTCTGTTCTTCTCATTGGGGCGTATTCCTAAAAATACACCATAATATTTTCCGTCGGGTCCCTCCACTAAGTCTGCATGACCAGCCCAGTCTACTTTATCCGCCCGGTTTGCAGGAAAATAACGTTGAGTTAAAATAGGATTATTATTTGCCGGAAGATAAGGTCCTTTCGGATGATCACTTACAAAAATAACTTCGCTATGCCAGCCTCCGGTTCCTCCTTCCGCACACATTAAGTAATAACGTCCATCTTTCTTATAGATATGAGGAGCCTCAATCCATATCGGTTTTTCTTCTATATTGACGCCACCGTTTACAATGATCCGGTCCGTTCCCGGAACCACTTTATCATTTTCCACATCATAATCCCATATTTTTATGACACGGTGTCCCGAGTAACGCTCGTTTGCTTTAGCAGGAGCATCATTATGTACCACGTATGCCTTGCCATTATCATCAAAGAAAAGAGAAGGATCAATGCCTTCAAATTGAAGTTTGACCGGATCGCTCCAGCCATTCTCCGGATTCTTTGTCTTTACCACCATATTTCCAAAGCCACCGGAAAATTGAGTCGTTATCATATAAAACGTATCATTATTGGGATTATATCTTATAGCAGGAGCATATACACCAGCACTAATACCGCAATCTTCAACCTTTAATTGTGACGTTCTGTCCAGCACATGACCGATTTGTTTCCAGTTGACCAGATCATTAGAATGGAAAATAGGCACCCCGGGAAACATAGCAAAAGATGAGCACACTAAATAATAATCATTCCCTTTCCGCGTTATACTCGGATCGGGATAGCAACCCTGCAAAATAGGATTATAGAACTCACCCGGCTTTAAAGGATTGTTTTGATAAATAGCATCCTCCCCCTGATAAATAAATTGCGTAAAGACAGGAGCATTTTTTGTTATTTTACCCTTGCCACTCACCTCCATATTAAAAAACAGCATAATAAATACGACAAGCCCCAAGGATTGCCAGCCCGACAAAATCAATTTTAATGTTCTCATATTATCACTTTTTATTTTCTATAATTTTCTGTTCCATAGTAGTGTTTGCAAATGTATCGATTCGGTTTTATCATATATGTACAATCATGATACAGGCATCTATATACAGGTTACATTTATCACAGACATGTAACATGATTCTTTTCTGATGTAACAAAAAGCCCCAAAACAGAAAAATGGTAAGATAAATAACTACATTACCTATTATTTCAGCACTTTTATCTTCCATCATATAAAATGCTGAATATCAAGAATTAGCAAATGCTCATTTTCCTTTAAAGGAAAGCCCCCGTTGGTTTAAAAGAAACGGGGGCTTGGTTTAAAAGAAACGACCCGTTCCTTTTAAAGGAACAAGGTCGTTCTTTCTTTATTCATTCAATAAATAAATCCGGATTGTCTATCTGTAAAAATAAACAAAATTCCAAAGCGGTATTACTGTACGTTCATTACAATCGTTTTCAACTTATTTCTATCAGAAGTTCCTCCATACAGTAATTCATAAGTACCTTCCAACGGACGCATCGTATTCGACTCTGCATCAAACCATTCAAAGTTCACACCGGTAAGAGGAATAGCTACTGATTCAGTTTTCCCTGCCGGAATATGAACGCGTTTGAAAGCACGCAAGGTATAACGGGGACCTTCCTTATCACCCGGACGTCTCAAATAAACCTGAACCACCTCTTCTCCATCACGTTGTCCGACATTACTTACCGGAATAGTCAATACTACATTTTCACCTTTGGCGATTGTATTCTTGCTCAATTTAGCTTCTCCATAAGTAAACGTAGTATAACTCAACCCATGACCGAATGGGAAAAGTGGTTGCTGTTGCATATATCGATAGGTACGCCCCTTCATGGAATAGTCTTCAAAGTCCGGCAATTGATTCACATTCTTATAGAAAGTGACCGGCAGGCGTCCACCGGGATTATACTCTCCCCAAAGAGCATCAACGATAGCTGTACCACCCGCCTGTCCCGGATACCATGCCTGCAGAATCGCTTCACAAGTAGTCGTTTCGGGCACTAGTCCGATAGCTGAACCGGAATAATTGATAAAGACAACCTTTTTACCAGCCTTCTTCAAAGCTTTCAACAGATTACGCTGAACGTCCGGAAGTTCAATATCCGTACGGTCACCACCCTTAAATCCGGGAACTTCTACCGGCATTTCCTCACCTTCCAGACTTGGAGAAATTCCACCAGCAAAAAGAATCACATCAGCATCCATTACTCTCTTCACTGCGAGGTTCAAGTCGATCCCGACCTCTTTGCCCAAATCAAAATCAAGTGTAGCCCTTTCATTCCGTTGTTTGAATAAAATCTCGATATGATACTCTTTTCCAGCCTTCGCCTGTAACGTATAGAGGTTCGTCGGATTCTTAACATATATTTTCCGAGCCACTTGCTCACCATTTATAATAAGAGTCACTTCACCATCCAGTTGGAAACGGAAAGCAACATCACCCGACTGCGAAGGACGAAAGACAGATTCATAACGAGCCGAGAAATTAGTTATTTCCACACCGGGCGCAAATGTAGTAGCCCCTGTTGTCGCAAAATGGAACGGAGTGGAAATCTGATCGGTAGCAACCACTTCCCCTTCACGATCACGATTATTCCAATATTCTGCCAAGAAACCGGGTTTACCATTTATGCTACATTCATCAAACAGGCTTTGGAGTGTCTTTCCATCCACACGGTCACAACCCGGTTCGTATATGATTTGTCCTTCCGGTAGTTTGGCACGGACAGCTTCCAATAAGGTAACCGTATGTGCCGGAATACCGTTATAATTTCCCCACTGCATCACGGAGTCATTGGCATTAGGTCCCATAACAGCTACTTTCAGATGGGTATTCAGAGGCAGGATGTTGTTTTTATTCTGCAAGAGCACCAATGATTCACGGGCCATACGCAAAGCCAATGCCTGATGTTCCTTACTATTCAACACAGAGGTTGGAATTTCCGACCAAGCCGGTTGTTCGTCCATTTCTCCCAGTTCAAAACGTGCCGTCAACAAACGTTTCAATGAAATATCTATTTCTTTTTCGTCAATCAAACCGGCTTTTACAGCATCCGCCAGTGATGCATATTCACTTCCACATTCAAGGTCTGTGCCTGCCCGCACAGCATCGGCCGAAGCGTGTTCCTTGTCCGGGTGAGTCCCATGCGTTCCCGGTCTATAGAAATCGGAGATCGCTCCACAGTCAGAGACTACAATGCCTTTGTATCCCCATTCATCCCGCAATATTTGCATCAACAGGCGATTACTGCCACAACAAGGCTCTCCCTCAAAACGATTATAGGCACACATCACTTCCTTTACATGCGCTTTCTGTACCAAATCTTTAAAAGCAGGCAGATAGGTTTCCCATAAATCCCGGGGATCTATATTCTCCGCATCAAAACTATGCCGGTTCCACTCCGGTCCTGAATGAACGGCAAAGTGCTTGGCACATGCGTGCAGCTTATCATACCTGGCATCTTCCGGTCCTTGCAAACCACGGACTACAGCCATTCCCATTTGTCCTGTCAGATAAGGGTCTTCACCATAAGTTTCCTGACCGCGTCCCCAACGAGGGTCACGGAATATATTGACATTCGGTGTCCAGAATGTTAATCCCTGATAGCGTTTCAGCACGCCGCTTTCACCGAAAATACGCGATTTTACGCGAGCCTCATCGGAAGTGGCATTGAACACTTCATATAATAATGAATCATTAAAAGAAGCTCCCATACCGATAGACTGGGGAAAAACAGTAGCCAATCCGGCACGTCCCACACCGTGCAACGCCTCATTCCACCACTCATATTCTTTAATTCCCAGTCGAGGGATAGCAGGTGACGCATTTTGCATTAATGATACTTTTTCTTCCAAAGTCAACCGGGGCAACAAATCCTCCGCCCGTTGTTCCGCCGTTAAAGAAGTGTCCTGGTAAGGCAGCAATTGCTTACATGCCGAAAACGATAACACCAAACAAACACCCATAATCGGTATCCAACCTCTTTTCATAATATTATACTTATTAGTTATGATTAATTTGGAAACAAAAATAGCCTATTTTCCAATAAAACAATGTTTCATTGGTTACAAATACATATTTGTTTGTTACATTGACGCATCACAGAACGAATAATCAAAAGAGTCCACATCTACATAACCGCCTACAGAACGTGTAGCATAGTTAAATATGGCAAACTTACTGCCCATAAACATACGGGTGTAGTCAAATTTCATCTTGACAGGCAGACCAACAGGTATCCATGCTTTCCCATCAAGACTATAAGAAAAACGAGCCTCATCCCGTCCATTGGTAAAGTCACCTTCCACACGCAAGTAGACAAGCTCTTTGTTAAGAGGTATACGGGCTTGTTCGGTCATATCCACACGGCTAATGGCACGCTTCGTTTTCTCAAACACGCTTTTCTGTTCACTCATCACAAGAGACAGTTTATTTCCGTTCTTTTCAATCGTAAGCACACCGCTGTCACCATTAAAAGCCGATAATCCTGCACGGTCACCATCTTTCATCCCCCCCAGAGAGAGACTGACAGTGCCCATACATTTCGGTCCTACCATACGTTGGGTCAACGTATTGGGAGCAACAAACAGGTTATCTACCACACGGGAGGTTTTCAAACGCAGAAATCCGGGACGGTCGGTAAGACTCCATGCCTGATCGACGGGGTTATGATTCCACTGCCAATAGAGGGAAAGCCCGGAAGCGGAAAAATCATCCGAACCGCAGATACCATCCATTGACATATACGATAAAGTGGTATCATTCGGAATGTGCCCATCCTTGTCTCCCAGCATAGGCCAACCATCTTCCGTCCATGTACAAGGCATGAGACACGGCACACGCCCTACGCCACCACGATCCTGAAAAATCAGTCCGTACCATTCACCGTTTTTCCCGTCTACGATACATCCTTGACCAACACCGCCATGCCCGTCAAACTCCGTTTCAAGAATGACACGCTTTTCGTAAGGTCCGGTAATCTTATCGGCACGATAGCATACTTCACGACGCAGACGGCCGGGAATACTCCAATCCATAGAAATCATCAGCAAGTAATATTTCCCATTATACTTGATGACGGAACTACCTTCCAACAGCCCTTGTTCGTCAGCATCCCGTTCAAATATTTGCTGATTGATGCCACCGGGAAGTACATCGGTCAAATCGGTTTTCAACTCCGTAAGCTGTCCCGTACTGTGAAAGAGATACACCCGCCCGTCATCATCAAACAGAAGCGAACCGTCATGGAAATGCGGAGGACGCGAAAGAAGTTTCCAGGGACCGGCCGGATCTGTCGCAGTATAGACAAACCCACGTCCGGGCGCGCCATTGGCTGTAAACCAGACATAGAATTTACCGTCATGATAGCGGATAGATGATGCCCATTGTCCTTGCCCGTAAGCAGTGCCTTCGAGCAAATCATAACGAGGACCATCGTCAATGCGAGAAAATACGTAGCTGATAGTTTCCCAATGTTTCATGTCCGGCGAACGCATGATAGGTGCTCCCGGCATCAGATGCATAGTAGTGGAAACCATGTAAAAGTAATCGCCTGCGCGACACACCGACATATCGGGCACGTCAGCATAAAGAATAGGATTACGGTATTGTGCTCCGGCTGATAGCGGGAAGAACAATGTAAAAAGAGTACACAGTAAAATAGTGTTGATTTTTGTTTTCAGCATAATCATCGTTTTTTATTAACTGGCTACATTATCTATTATTTGAAAGCTAATTATTTAAAATGTTCCTTGTTATCTTCCACATCACAAAAATAGAAAATGCAAACAGATATATTGACCAAAGTATGCTACATGATTTCTTTGTGATGCTACATATCGAATGAAGAATGTTACATCTATATTTACTCATGTTACATCACCCTATCTCCCAAAGAGAGGAGACTGTATTCAGCCTCCTCTCACTTATTACATACCCGAAACAACAGGCATCAACAACTATTCTTATTACAAGAACTTATCAGAACTCAACCAGTATACGGAACACCTTTCCCGGATTCGCCGTCCATTCTTGCATAGCTTCCAAAGCCCCTTCCGGTTTTGCTATCCTCGAAATCAGTTCTTCCACCGGACAATTCCCTTCTTTCATATAATTAATAACCGCACGGAAATCAGCAGGTAACGCATTTCTGGAACCACGGATATCCAGTTCTTTCTGAACGAAATATTTCGTTTGGAAAGCTACTTCACTCTTGGCATAACCGATGCAAACCACACGTCCTGTAAAACCGACTTCATCCACCGCCATCACATAAGTGACCGGACTGCCGACAGCTTCAATCACCACATCGGCACCGAAGCCCTCCGTTACCTGTTGCATCCGTTCGTGTACATTTTCTGTCTTGGAGTTAATCACATAAGAAGCACCTACCCTTTTCGCCAGTTCCAGTTTCTCGTCATCCAGATCGACAGCAATGACCGTTGCCCCTCTCAAAGCAGCACGTACAATGGCACCGATACCAATCATACCGCAGCCAATAACCATCACATATTCATTATCGATCACCTGCGCACGAGATACCGCATGGAATCCGACACTCATCGGCTCAATCAACGCACAATCGCGAGGAGAGATATTACCAGCCGGAATAATCTTTGTCCAAGGTAAAACTGCATATTCGCACATCACTCCATTGCGCTGTACCCCTAACGTTTCATTATGCTCACAGGCATTGACACGACCATTACGACAGGAAGCACATTTACCACAATTGGTATATGGATTCAATGTCACGTTCATCCCTTTTTCAAAGCCGGCCGGAACATTCGGACCAACCTCCTCAATCACCGCTCCTACCTCATGTCCCGGGATTACCGGTAACTTCACCATTGGGTTACGTCCTAAAAAGGTATTCAGGTCGGAGCCACAGAAACCCACATACTTGATTCTTACTAATACTTCACCGGCACCAACGGTCGGTTTTTCCAGTTCAACCACCTTCATTTCGGAGGGATTGACAATTTGAACTGCTTTCATTGGATATGTTTGATAAATAAATTTATTAATCGATTACTTTATAACCTTTCCAGCCGTAATACGCACAGAAGACAAAACAAATCATCGGTACACAATAGGCCATATAATAGATATGCTCATTGGCATGCATAAAATAAGCCGTCAACTGTGGCAGGCAGGCATTGCCGACAATAGCCATTACCAGAAATGCCGAACCGCTCTTTGTCTGATTCCCCAGTCCTTTTAGCGCCAATGAGAACTGCGTGGGATACATTATAGACATAAAGAAAGAGATAGCCAACATTGCGTATAACCCGATCATACCTCCCCATATCATCACTGCCCCGCACAAAAGAATATTCATCAAGGCGTAAACCAGTAGCATATCCTGTGGACGGAATTTCACCATCAATCCGGTACCGATCCAACGCCCCAAAAGAAATGCGAGCATATACAATCCGAAGAAGGTAGTCGCTGTATCTTCCGGCAATCCGGCATAAGTGCAACAGTAAACCAAGAACAGACTGTTTATCGCCGTCTGTCCGCCGTTATAGAAGAATTGCGCAATCACTCCCCACCGCAAGTGTGAGTGCTTCAATACACCGAAGTCTATCAGTTTTTCTTTCTGGCTACCCTCTTTCGTTTTACCCGAAGAAGTCGTTTTATCGGAAGAAGCCGTTTCTCCTTCGTCCCCAATCTTCGGCAATTTTGAAAAGATGAAGACAACAGCTATGGCAATCAACAGTATAGCCAATATCAGATAAGGGAGTTTCATGGCATCCGTTTCCAATTGGATATAGGCCTGCCAGCCTCCCGGATAATCAACAGGTAGGGTATCGCGTGTGTAATGAGTTCCGCTAAGGATGAGCTTACTCAAAAACATGGCAGCGATAAAAGCTCCGAGTCCATTGAAAGACTGCGCCAGATTCAATCGGCGAGGAGCTGTTTCGGGTGCTCCTAAAACCGTCACATACGGATTGGCAGCTGTCTCCAGAAAGCACATTCCCGTAGCGATAATAAAGAAGATACAAAGGTAAGCCCAATATTCTTTTAAAATGGCAGCAGGAAAGAAAAGCAGGCCTCCGATTGCTGCTAATACCAGTCCGAAAATAATTCCCGCCTTATAGCTGTAACGTTTCATAAACATCGCTATGGGGATGGGGAAAATAAAATAAGCCAGCCAGTAGGCAGTCTCGGTAAAAGAGGCTTCAAAGGTATTCAGTTCACATGTCTTCATCAATTGCCGGATCATCGTGGGAAGCAGATTGCTGCTTATCGCCCACAGAAAGAAAAGGCAGAAAACCAACGCTAAAGGTATTGTATATGTATTCTTTTTCATGGTATAAATCTAGTTTTACGATAAGGATGTTTTCTCCATCATTCGGACATGTTCTTGATGTAAGGAAGTACGGGGAGATCCGTGAATCCATAGAAGTTCCGGGCATTTTCTCCCAAAAAGAGTCTTTTGTCCTCTTCCGTCAACTCGGAAGACTTCACCACAAAATCGTATGACATCTTGTAGGTGATTGCTGTAATGGTACGCGGATAGTCCGATCCCCACATCAGTTTCTCCATGCCAACTAAATCCGCCGCTTCCCGAATGGCTTTCACTGCTCCTTTGAAAGGATAAAATTCATCATTGAAAAGCCAAGTGATTCCTCCGGATTCAATCATCACATTGGGATGACGTGCCAGGCGGATTTGTTCTTTCCAGCCTAGACGTGTCACCATTCCGAAGTGTCCGACAGCTATTTTTAGGCGGGGACATTCCTGAATAATCTCTTCCATTTCGGAAACTTGTGTTGCTCCGTCAGCCAAATCGATGGAGAGCATGACATTCCGTTCTTCCATAGAATGAAACATCTGCATCATTTCCTCATTATTCAGCATTACCCGTCCCTCTTTTAACAACAAGCGTTGGGCAGGTATTTTTATAGCCTTAAAACCTTTGGCTATAAGCTCTTTCGCCTGCTCCAGAAATCCAGGTTTGCGGAACTCACACATTCCGCAAACAAAGAAACGGTTGGGATAATGGGAAGCGACTTCCGACAAATAATCATTCTGAATACCGTCAATAAACTCTTGGGTAATGACAGCCGCAGCCACTTGCGCATAGTCCATATTCGAAAGAAAAACTTCCGCGCTATTCACTCCGTCTATCATAAAGGGTGGAACCATTTGCCGGATTTCTCCCATAAATTCCGAACGGCCATTTTCCAAAGTCCGGATAGGCAATCCGTCCACAACAGTATCCTGCCGTAACCACAGATGGGCGTGCGCATCAATAATTGTATAGTCCATACGAATGACGCTGTTTTATGAGTTTGCCCAACTTACACGTTTCTGCTCTCCGATAATCTCCTGTACTTCTCGAACGAGTTCCCAGTCAATAGGTTCTTCGATGAAAGCGATGTTCTTTTTCACATTCTCCGGATTAGTTGTACTAAACAAAGTCGTTGCTATACGAGGATTGCTGACGGAGAACTGCATAGCCAGTTTCTCAATCGGATAATTCTTAGCTTTGCAATGTTCCATTGCTTTACGGCAAGCCTCTACCAAGGGTTTGGGAGCCGGATGCCAGGCAGGCACGCCACGTTCACTCAACAGTCCCATTGAAAGCGGAGAAGCATTAATCACGCCGATTTCTTTGGATTCGAAGTAGTCCAGGAAGTCTGCTAATTTATCATCACACAGGCAATAATGGCAGAAACTAAGCACAGATTCAATCGTACCGCTTGGTGAATGGTCGATTACCCATTTCAAGTTTTCGAGTTGCAAGTCGGTAATTCCAACGTGTCCTACCACTCCTTTTTCACGCAGCTCAACCAAAGCAGGCAGAGTTTCATTAACTACCTGGTTCAAATCGGCAAATTCCACATCGTGTACATTTATCAGATCGATAAAATCTATATTCAGACGCTCCATACTCTCATGCACACTTTCGGTAGCACGCTTTGCAGAGTAATCCCACAGGTTCACTCCATCTTTTCCATAACGTCCCACTTTGGTAGAAAGGTAATAACGGTCGCGAGGAAGATCTTTAAGCGCCTTCCCTAAAACAGTTTCCGCTTTATAATGTCCGTAATAAGGAGACACATCGATAAAGTTCATTCCTGCTTCAACAGCAGTAAACACTGCTTGAATTCCTTCTTTTTCTTTCAAATCATGGAAAACTCCTCCCAAAGAAGAAGCTCCAAAACTAAGAGATGATACTTTCATCCCTGTCTTTCCGATTTCATGGTATTGCATACTTTTAGGTTTTAAATCATTTTGTATGCGACAAAAATAGGTCAGTAATAGTTTCAGTGCAGCAGAGAGCGGTCGAAAAAACAACGTAACGGTTTACGTAAAAAATATTGCTTCAGATGCTCTTAATTTTCCGGGAATGTGCTTTCTTTGTAAAAAGAATCTAAGTTGCAGACTTTCAAATGGAAAACCGGAAACATACTTCACTCAAAGATCTCGCCCAAGCATTGGGGGTGTCGATTCCTACTGTATCCAGGGCACTAAAAGATAGTCCGGAAATCAGCCGTGAACTTTGTGTTAAAGCAAAGGCACTGGCTAAAGAGATGAACTATCGTCCCAATCCTTTTGCCATGAGCCTGCGGAAAAATGCACCACGTATCATCGGAGTGATCGTTCCGGATATTGTCACTCATTTCTTTGCATCAATTCTGAATGGAATAGAGAATATGGCTATTGCCAACGGATATTTCGTGATTATCACGACTTCACATGAGTCTTACGAGCACGAAAAAAGAAATATTGAGAATCTGGTCAATATGCGTGTGGAAGGCATCATCGCCTGTCTGTCTCAAGAAACAACCGATTTCTCCCACATCTCCGCCTTGAAAGACATTAATATGCCACTTATCCTGTTCGACCGTGTTTGCCTGACCGACCAATTTTCATCGGTGATAGCAGATGGGGCCCAATCCGCACAGATAGCTACACAGCATCTTCTGGATAATGGAAGTAAGCGGGTAGCTTTTATCGGAGGAGCTAATCATCTGGATATTGTAAAGAGAAGAAAACATGGCTATCTGGAAGCCTTGCGTGAGAATCGTATTCCTATCGAAAAGGAGCTGGTTGTTTGCCGGAAGATTGATTATGAGGAAGGCAAGATTGCCACAGAAACTTTACTGTCACTTCCACAGCCTCCGGATGCTATTCTTGCCATGAATGACACATTGGCTTTCGCAGCAATGGAAGTTATCAAAAATCACGGCCTCCGGATTCCGAATGATGTGGCAATCATCGGGTATACAGACGAGCAGCATGCTAATTATGTGGAACCGAAATTATCAGCAGTATCACATCAGACCTATAAAATGGGAGAAACTGCCTGCCAACTACTTATCGATCAGATAAAAGGAGATAAGACTATCAAGCAGGTGACGATTCCGACACATTTGCAGATTAGGGAGAGTAGTATAAAAAAATAAGGGAAACGTCTTATTAAAAGAAGTTTTATAGACAAACGATTCTACTTTTTATTTATAAATACTTACTTTTGCAGAAACAGATAAAACTCTATGAAACCGAACTACCTAACTATTCTAATTACAACACTATGCATTTTCTTTAATGCGTGTCATAATTCAAACACTGCCCCTCAATTACAATTAGCAGATTCATTAATAGACAAACGTGCTGACAGCGCATTATGCATATTGGAAAAGCTATCTATTGAAGAAATATCTAATAAATCAGCAAAAGCCATGTATGCACTATTATTAACAGAAGCTTTAGATAAGAATTTCAAATCTCACCGCAATGACTCTCTAATTCTAATAGCAGTTGACTACTATAAGGATAACAGTAATAATAAGCTAAAAACAAAAGCTTATTATTATCTCGGAAGAGTATATCAAGACAATAAAGAATATATAAAAGCAACAGAAGCTTATCTAACAGCTTTAAAAACAGCATCCCCAACCCAAGCTCCAATATTACAAATATACAATAACCTGGCTTTATGCTACGAGAGTCAAGAGTTTTATCTTCCGGCTATCAAAACATATAAAGAATCATACGCAACTGCAGAAAAGATGCAAGACAAATATGGAATTTTACACGCAACCCGAGGATTAGGCAATGTTTATGCAATACAAGATGAGGAAGAAAAAGCATTATCTTATTATCAGAAAGCATTATCAATAGCACAATCTATCAAAGATTCATTGTGGGAAAATGCAATTTTTTGTGATATAGCAAAGGTATATGACGACCAAGGGTTATATATAGAAGCTAAAAAGCAAATAGATTTAGCCTTGAGATATGCTCCTTCTAACATTAATTTATCTCCTACTTACTTTTGGAAAGGAAGTATATTGTATAATCTCGAAGAAACTGATTCTGCTATTCACTATTTATCCCGAGCTAGTACTAAGGCCAATATTTATACTAAAGCTTCTATTTATCAGACTTTGTATGAAATAAACAAAGAAAACAAAAATTATGAACAGGCAATTCTATATAACGATACAGCTTTAACCTGTTATGACTCTATCCAGAAAATTATTCACCATACTGAAATTAACAATCTCATCAAAAAACACTCAATAGATATATATAAAGAACAAATAAAAAAACAATCACAACAAACAAAAGTAATATTCATTATTGGTGGATTAGTTACAATGTTTCTGTTTATCTATACTGTAATGTATATAAGCAATCGCAATAAAAAGACACATATACACTGGCAGCAGCTACTAATGAAGAATCAGACAGAAAAAGCCACATTAAAAGAAGAAATCAGAGCACTATCTCATGCCAATGAAATCAATGAACACAGATATGCAGATATATTAAATCAAAGAATAAAGTTATGGCATCAAAGTCTTCAGATATGCGTACGTCTATTCAAAACGACTACATCTTATAAAAAAATTCAATCAATAGAAACATCTAAAAACAAAAAAGAGAAAGAGATAACTCAAGAAGAGTTATCACTGATTTATCAAGAAATAAACGAAGCCTTCATTGAAGCGATGCAAGAGTTATTAGAACAATACCCTAGTCTAACACAAGACGATCTCTATTACTGCATACTTAACTACCTCCAATTATCCAATAATACAATCAAAGTTTGTATGAAAGCCGGAAGCCAGTCTGCACTGACTCAAAGGAAATATCGTATAAAAAAACAATTATCTGACCTTAGTTTCTCTATAATTTTCGATGCTAAAGGAGAAAGCAAGTAAATGAACACAATGCCCTGTTATCACAATTAGTTTTTTGTTATATATATTTTATAACACACTGATTACCAATAGCTATATATAATCATATTGTTATTATTTGTTATTGTAACATATAGCAAATCATCCTACTTTTGCTGAAAATCAATAACAATAAAACTATTATGAAACGAAATCTACTTTTATTCACATTCATGGCTCTTTGCTCTAGCTTTATCTTTTCAATGCCATCAGACACAAGAAGACAAATAAAAATGAAAGTTAGACAGCCGATAGAGCATCGCTCTACTAACCACCCCGATCCTGTGCGAGTGTATATAAACAATTCATTATTAGAGGTTGAATTTGAGCATCCATCCAAAGATGTAACAATCACAATCATTAATTCTGAAACAGGAAAAACAATCTACTATGAAAAGATTATATCTTTAGAGAAAGTCAGACTCATTGATTTATCCGAAGAAGATAAAAAGGCTGAATACGCTCTTGAAATATCAACATCTTCGTGGTTCACAACAGGAATATTTACAATAGATTGAAGTACACTATGAGACTTATTCCATACTACATATCAGCCATGCTGATGGTGTTATTCTATGCATCTTGCAACTCCCATCAAAGTTCCAAAGGTACCGAGAAAGATATAATAGCTGAATTTGATGGAGAAGCAATATATGCCAGTGAGATAAACACAATTATAAAACAAGAGCTTTACGACGAACTTTGCAGAATTCATAATATTAAAAAGGAAGCATTGGAGCAACTAATCAATGTTAAGCTATTACAGAAAGAGGCAAATAAAAAACAGCTCACTTATCAACAATATATAGATGAATATACAGATGCAAAAATTAAGAAAACAGGTACAGACTCTCTTTTAAAACGATATAATATAAATTCAATCACGGAATTTCGTGGGAAGAGTGCATACAGTGTACCAATAGGCTCTCCTACTGGGAAAGTGACACGATTGTTTCATTTAAAGGGAGCTATTGTCAATGAGTTACTTGATTCTTTAAAAAGGAACAAAAAGATACTCCAATATCTCTATCCTCCTAAAAGTCCTTCTATTGATTTAAATAGTTTGCATACTTATTATAGAGGAAATCTCCAATCAAAAGTTTCCATGATTATTATATCAGATTTTGATTGTGACGCCTGTATTAATGCACATTCTTTATACGACTCAATACATCAAGAGTACAAAGACAAAGTGAAATTTGGATATATCCATTACTCTACAATGCCAACGTTTGCTCAAATAGCAAGTGATGCCGCTAACAAACAAAACAAATTTTGGGAATTTCATGATTCATTATATACACATAAGGGATACATAGATTCTATAGCCGCATTTAATATAGCACAGAATATGTCTATGGATATTAACAAATTCCAAAATGATATTACTAATAATGAAGGGAAAAAATCTATCGAGAAAACGATTAACCAATTAGTACTTCTAGGCATATACGCAACCCCAACTATAATCATCAATGGACGATTAATTGTTAATTCTAACTCAAAAGAAGAAATCTGTCATCTAATTGATGAAGAACTTTTAAAATAACATTACTCACTAAAAAAATGTATTATGAAAAAATTATCTTTTTATGTTTCTGTGCTTTATTAGCGTCTTGCTCTTCAGATGAAGAATTGCAAGATATAAGTACAAATAACGAAGAGTTGGCAAACATGATCAACGACTATGAACTTGTCTTAAAAGGCTATTCTCTTGATGAATTGAAAAAAGAAAAAGATGAATCGACTCCGACAACACAAGAAGAAACAGATGCAGAACCATGGCTAATTGATGCTTTAGAAAAAGCATCAGAAGAAACAAAAACTTCTAATTTTGGTAAAGTTAGAAGCGAAGCTAAAGCTTACACTAGTATAGCAAAAATCGCCGGAGTCTTTAAAATTAATTCATGTGGTAGTTACCGTGAATTTGTATACCACATGGATTGTGAAGATGGCGGTGACACTAAATCTATAGGTGATATTGGAGCAACATATGTTGATGGAAATGGCAATGTAACATTTCATTTCTGCTTAGTACCAGTAGGAAATTATGAAGGTGGGGCTTTACTTTTACATAATTACACATGGACTCCAGAAGAAGGGGATGTAGACGTTGTATTAAGACACCATGATAATGAAGATCATAACAATAAAAATCACATAGTAAACAATGGTGGATTAACGTCTACTGGAATCTCTAGATTCGATAAAAACACTGAATTTTATTGGAGATTTAGCAATAATCCAACATATACCTTAACTGGCTTCGGAGTATTAAGCAAACCAGAGCAAGGTCCCGTGCTACCTCATCAATTATTTATTGATGATGAAAACGGAAAAAATGCGAATACTGCAACCCTATGGATGCATCGAGCTAAAAAAAATACAGGAGGACTACCTCCAACAGGTACAACAACTAGTCGCAAACTAAATACAGGTGAAGATTATAGAGGAGCAATGATAGTTGATAGAAATACTATTTATAATATAAAAATATTCTAAATATAGCACATACTCTTTGGTAAAAAGAAATAAAACCTAGACTACCATTTTTTTACAAAGAATATAGGTGTTGTATCGTTTAGACGCAACACCTATATTTACATTTATTATATTGTTATAGAATTACTTCTCTACGATCTTTTCCAATCTAACATTATATACTAATGCAGAATAAGGCTGCAAAGAGCCATCGTTACCAGTACCAGAACCGTACCCACTTTGATAAGGAATATACAAAGTCCAAAAATCACCAGCCACCATATGAATCAGCGTGTAAGCCCATCCCGAAATTACCTTCCCAACATTAGGGTCAGGAGAACTTAGGACAAAGATAGCCGGAGAATCAAACTCTGTCGGTTCTGTTCCTGTATAAGTCTGCTGAACTACATCTCCATTGAAATAAAACATACGGTAATGTGCACTTACTGTAGAAGTATATTTAGGAGATTCTGTACCCTCCCCTTTTTTATCTTCTTTACATATATAGTCTGATTATTCGTCGGATCTGGAAAAGCATGAAGTTTCTCCGGATCATCATTAGCCAAAGCCTGATTTTCTGGGCTGTTATAAACATTAGCTATTGAATCAATAAAAGCTACACCACGTGCCTGCCAATTATCGTAACGGCTAGTCTCTTCCGTCTCACTGCAAGCAGTGAATGCAAGAACCAACAATACTAAGGAGAATAAATAGATCTTTTTACTCATTCGTTAAAGGTTTATTGTAAAGTTTTCAATAGAGAAGTGATGCTTACTCTGTCTGCGATGATGTTATTCAGTTCAGAGATAGCTACACGCTCTTGTTGCATGGTATCGCGGTTACGCAATGTCACGCAGTTATCTTCTAATGTCTGATGATCGACTGTTACACAGTACGGAGTACCAATAGCATCCTGACGGCGATAACGCTTACCGATACTATCCTTTTCGTCATATTGGCAATGGAAGTGGAACTTCAGGCTGTCAATAACCTCGCGGGCTTTTTCAGGCAGACCGTCTTTCTTTACCAACGGCATAACCGCCAGTTTCACCGGAGCCAAAGCAGCAGGTAATTTCAGAACCACACGGCTTTCACCATTTTCCAATTGCTCTTCGCAATAAGATGCGCTCATGATGCTAAGGAACATACGGTCAACACCGATAGAAGTTTCGATTACGTACGGAGTATAAGACTCGTTCAGTTCCGGATCGAAGTATTTGATGCTCTTGCCGGAGAACTTCTCATGTTGAGACAAGTCGAAGTTAGTACGAGAGTGAATACCTTCCACTTCTTTGAATCCGAACGGCATCAGGAATTCGATATCAGTAGCGGCATTTGCGTAGTGAGCCAGTTTATCGTGATCGTGATAACGATAGCTTGCATCGCCGAATCCAAGAGCTTTATGCCATTTCAGACGGATTTCTTTCCATTTCTTGAACCAGTCAAGTTCAGTTCCCGGTTTTACAAAGAACTGCATTTCCATCTGTTCGAACTCACGCATACGGAAGATGAACTGACGGGCAACGATCTCGTTACGGAAAGCCTTACCAATCTGTGCGATACCGAAAGGAACTTTCATACGACCCGTCTTCTGTACATTGAGGTAGTTTACAAAAATACCTTGTGCAGTTTCCGGACGAAGATAAATCTTCATTGCTCCTTCGGAAGTAGAACCCATTTCAGTAGAGAACATCAGATTGAACTGACGAACTTCTGTCCAGTTCTTTGTACCGGAGATCGGGCATACGATTTCTTCATCAATAATGATCTGACGCAATTCTTCCAGATTACCGTCGTTCAGAGCTTTAGCAAAGCGAGTGTGAAGTGCGTCGCGTTTTGCCTGATGCTCCAATACACGTCCGTTGGTAGAACGGAATTGAGCCTCATCAAAAGATTCGCCGAATCTCTTGGCAGCTTTCGCTACTTCTTTATTGATTTTATCGTCATACTTAGCCAGCTGATCTTCGATCAACACGTCAGCACGATAACGTTTCTTAGAGTCTTTATTGTCAATCAAAGGGTCATTGAATGCGTCTACGTGTCCGGAAGCCTTCCAGATAGTAGGATGCATAAAGATGGCAGAGTCGATACCGACAATGTTCTCGTGCAACAGCACCATGCTGTCCCACCAGTATTTCTTGATGTTATTTTTCAATTCAACGCCCATCTGACCGTAGTCATACACAGCGCCTAGTCCGTCGTAGATATCGCTCGAAGGGAATACGAAACCATACTCTTTGCAATGCGATACAAGCTTCTTAAAAACGTCTTCTTGTGCCATTTTCTTTTCTATATCTATTAATTTGAATTTGCTTTTTTCGTAAAAAGTGCCACAAAGATAGGGATTTATCTCATAAATAAGACAGGGAGGGTATTAATTTATCTTATTCCTGAACTTCTTCATCGATTTCCGGTGCCACCATACGGTCATATTCTTCCCGCTCCTGCTCCCGGTCCGCTTTCTTCATTTCTTTGGTCAGCATCTCTTCGGGCATATACAGATTAAAAGGAATACGCATGCATTTCATTTTTTTCACTTCCCGGCTAAATTCAGGACAAGCCACGAAATAGACACGTGAAACGGACACCTTTCCCGGAGTTACCTGTTCGGGGCGTTCAAATCCCGGACTGGTCAGTGACGTATGGAACGTGCCAAGTCCTTCGATAGTAACCGGCTGTCCGATAGACAACAGACTACGGATAGCATCAACCATTTCCGTCAATATACCATCTATCTGCCCGCGATGAAATCCACTCCGTTTTTCCATGTACTCGGCAAATTCTCTATTCCGAATCGGATCTATCAGTTTTTTGGGTACACCATACCATAATTCTTTTCTTTCTCCCGATGTTAAATCGGCTTTTTTTCTCACTACATAAGGCACTGCCATCGTTTATACTCCTTTCTTTTTTCGTTTATACTCGCGTTCTATCTGACACCCGGGTGTCAACACCATTGAGACCCGGGTGTCAAGCATACCAACACCCGGGTGTCAGTGCTCATGAGACCCGGGTGTCAGATAAGTGTTGGCTGCAACAAAATTAAGTCTTTATTATAGGAAAACAAAGGAATTCTTCTATATTTGTGCATCCCTACATTTATACTAAAGAAAAACATAGAACTATGATTAAGATTCTTCTATTGATAGACTATTCAAGCGAATTTGACAGGAAACTGCTACGGGGACTTGTCCAATACTCCAAAGAAAACGGTCCCTGGCTCTTTTACCGGCTGCCTTCTTATTATAGCACAATGCATGGCGAACAAGGCATTTTAAGATGGGCGAAAGAATGGAAAGCCGACGCCATTATCGGTCAGTGGAATAACGATACGATCGATTTGCAGAAGGAGCTGAATATTCCGGTAGTACTACAAAACTATCATCACCGGAGCGTCACTTACTCTAATCTGACAGGTGATTATAAAGGTACGGGAAGAATGGCAGCCCAGTTTTTTGCCAAAAGAATGTTTCGCAATTTTGCTTATTTCGGTGTTAAAGGAGTTGTCTGGTCTGACGAACGCTGCGAAGGCTATCGGCAGGAGGTAAAACGTATCGGAGGCGAATTTTTCAGTTTCGAATCGGATAAGCAGGAAGACGAGATAAGAATGGAGGTAAGCCAATGGTTGCAGCAACTCCCCAAGCCAGTCGCCCTATTTTGCTGTGATGATGCGCACGCCCTGTTCATTTCTGAAACTTGCAAAATGACGAATATTCCTATTCCGGAAGAAATTGCTTTATTAGGCGTGGACAATGACGAACTGATGTGTAATATTTCCGACCCTCCCATTTCATCCATAGAGCTCGAAGTAGAAAGAGGCGGATATTCTATCGGCAGACTTATTCATCAACAAATAAAGAAGGAACACGAAGGTACTTTCAATATTGTTATCAATCCTATCCGCATCGAATTACGGCAATCTACGGAGAAACACAATATCAAAGACCCTTATATTCTGGAAGTAGTGAAGTATATAGAGTCTCATTACAGTTCCGATTTGACCATAGAGTCTCTGCTTGCAAACATTCCGCTATCCCGCAGAAACTTCGAAGTGAAATTCAAAAACGCACTGAATACCTCTATATACCAATATATTCTGAATTGCCGGTGTAATCATCTTGCAGATCTACTGCTCACAACCGACCGTCCATTGGCCGATTTAGCAATGGAAGTAGGCTTTACAGACTATAATAACATTGCCCGGATTTTCAAAAAATTCAAAGGATGTTCACCTATTGAATACCGGCAGAAAAAGACTAGACAAAGATAAAATAAACGCTTTCTGAAGACTGTTTTTCGTTTTGACATTAAGATCATTCATGAGAATGACCTACCTTTGTTTTCATACCTTTCGAAATACATTTTAGATATTAATACTATGCAAAGACATACCATAAGAGGAAAAACAAGAACGATTATCTATCCTATTATTATTTATTTGGGGGTCACCTCAATAATGGGGTGCAAAAGATTAGAGATTAACCAGACAAAAAGAAACTGGGAGAAGCTATCCGCCTACTTTACCCCACCACCACTGTATCAGGAGAAATTTGGAACTTACCGCAATCCTCTTTTATTTTACAATGGAGATACAGTCAAAAACGCAGACGATTGGCTAAAACGAAGAAAAGAAATAAAAGACAAATGGTTGAACCTGATCGGTCATTGGCCGGCTATCATCACCAATCAAAAACTGGAGATTATAAAAACCACAGAACGCGAAGATTTCAAACAACATTTAGTGCGTTTTTATTGGACTCCTCTGGAACAGACTTACGGCTATTTACTGGAACCAAATAAGAAAGGGAAACATCCTGCCGTTATCACAGTATTCTACGAACCGGAAACAGCTATCGGATGGGGAGGAAAAGCTAATAGAGATTTCGCCTACCAATTAACCAAAAGAGGATTCGTTACTCTCTCATTAGGAACTAGACAGACCACCAAAGATAAGACTTACTCTCTCTATTACCCGACTATTAACAACTCCACTATGCAACCTCTTTCAGTACTTGCTTATGCGGCAGCCAATGCATGGGAAGTATTAGCCAGAGTCGAAAGTGTCGACTCTACCCGAATTGGTATCATGGGACACTCTTACGGTGCTAAATGGGCTATGTTTGCTTCTTGTTTATATGAAAAGTTTGCCTGCACCGCCTGGAGTGATCCGGGTATCGTCTTTGATGAAACCAAAGATAATTATATCAATTATTGGGAACCTTGGTACTTGGGGTATTATCCCCCACCCTGGAAAAAGATCTGGAGCAACAACGGCAATAACTCTTCAACAAGTGTCTATGCCAGACTATGTAAAGAGGGGCATGATTTACATGAACTCCATTCTTTATTGGCTCCTCGCCCATTTCTCGTATCAGGAGGTTATTCTGATAATGTAGACAGATGGATTCCATTAAATCACTCTGTCGCAGTCAACCAGCTTTTGGGTTATCATCATCGAGTGGCAATGACGAACAGGCCCAAGCATGATCCTACTCCCGAATCAAACGAAACTATATATAAGTTCTTCGAATGGTTCTTAAAAAGAAAAACGCCAAAAGAAGATTAACAATACATTATTCTTCGTTTTTTGAAGATAGTTTTTCGTTTTTGCCACCGCACATATCTTTGAAACAGAATACTTTTGTATCATTAACTAGTTAACCGGTCTAAAGAGACTATTGTTAGAAATTAAAATTTCAAATCGACGATCTAATATTTAAAAACTTATCATGCAATGAAGAAAATCAGATGGAATCCAAGGTTAGTAACCTCGTTGTTTATTATTCTTTTAATGTGCACTCTCGATTGTCTTGCACAAGAAGTAATAAAGGGGTTTGTGAAAGATGGTAATGATGAACCATTACCTGGCGTATCTGTAGCTGTCAAGGGTGCAACGAATGTCGGTACCATTACAAATGTTGACGGAAAATATAGCATTAATGCCCATAAGAATGACGTATTGGTATTCTCCTATATCGGAATGGTCAGCCAGGAAGTCAAAGTAGGTAATAAGACGAATATCAATATCACTCTTAAAGAAGATGTTTCCTCGCTGGATGAAATCGTAGTGGTAGGCTATGGAACTCAAAAGCGCGGTAGTCTGACCGCCGCCATATCTACTGTCTCCGATAAAGAAATCCTTAAAGCCCCAACCATGGGAATCAGTAATATCATCGGTGCACGTGTTGCCGGTATTTCCGCCGTACAAGCCAGCGGACAACCCGGTGCGGATAATGCCTCCTTGTCCATACGCGGGCAAAGTGGTATTATCTATGTTATTGACGGCATCAGAAGAAGCGCAAGTGACTTCAACGGACTCGATCCGAATGAAATAGAATCTGTGTCTGTATTAAAGGATGCATCAGCCGTAGCCGTTTATGGTCTGGACGCAAATGGAGCATTCATTGTCACAACCAAAAAGGGACAAACAGATAAAGTCACCATTAGCTATACAGGTACTGTGGGTATCAGCCAGAATGCAGAAGAACAAGAATGGCTCGACGGACCGGGATATGCTTATTGGTACAATAAAGCCCGTCTTCTACAAGGTGATACGGAAGTGTTTACTGTCGACATGGTGCGCAAAATGCGCGAGGGTGTCGACGGATGGGGAAATACCAATTGGTACGATAAAGTATATGGAACCGGTGTTCGCCAACATCATAATATTTCAGCATCAGGAGGAAGTGAAAAGATTCGTTTCTTCACATCTATCGGTTATCTGGAGGAAAAAGGAAATATAGATAAGTTCAAATACCGTCGAATGAATCTTCGTTCTAATATCGATGCACAGTTGGCTAAAGGACTTAGTCTGTCATTAGGTGTTTCGGGACGTATAGAAAAACGGGATGCTCCCAAATTTTCTGCCGATCCGGATGATTGGATGAATATTCCCCAACAGGTATGCTATGCTTTGCCATACGTACAGGACACTTATGAATATAATGGGAAAATATACGATGTTTCAACCCCGACTTCCGGTTCTCCGGTAGCTCCTATCGCATCCATATACGATTCAGGATATAACAGGTCCAACCAATCATATATGCAGTCTAATTTCAGTCTGAAATACGACACACCTTGGCTTAAAGGATTAAGTTTAAAATTCCAGGGAGCGTACGACTTAGTTCATGGGATGACTAAACAGTTGACCAAGCCGAATGAAGTCATGATTATGGATTTACCTAATGCAGCCACTACCACACTCACCTACCATAAGGACTACAGTGTTTTGAAAGATACACCTATATTATCCGAATCGGCATCACGCGCCCAAGAGTTCACTACGCAAACCAGTATCACATATGATAACAAATTTGGAGATCACTCGATCGGAATATTATTGCTGGCTGAAACACGGGAACGTAATAGCAACAATCTCGGTGTAACGGGAACCGGATTAGATTTCATTCAGTTGGATGAGTTGAACCAAATCACAGGATTCACCAAAGAGGGGAAAGAGCAACCTGCTATACCTTCGGGTAGCAGCAGCCAGACACGTGTAGCCGGTTTTGTAGGTCGTTTGAACTACAATTACGCTGACAAATATTATTTGGAGGCTTCACTACGCCACGATGGTAGTTATCTGTTTGGTGGTATGAACAAACGCTGGGTCACCCTGCCCGGTCTCTCTCTTGCCTGGAGAATCAATAATGAAAAATGGTTTCATGCTACTTGGGTAGACAATCTGAAATTAAGAGCAGGTATTGGAAAAACTGCAACCAGCGGTATCCAGCCTTTCCAATGGAGAAATACGATGAGCACATCCCCCAATTCTGTAGTAATAGGCGGAGCCAGTCAAACAGCTATCTATCCGTCCGTATTGGGAAATCCCAATTTGACATGGGCGCAATGCCTCAACTATAATATCGGAATAGATGTAACTTTATGGAATGGATTATTAGGAATGGAACTGGATGCTTTTTATAAATATGAATATGACAAATTATCTTCTGTAACCGGTTCGCACACTCCTTCCATGGGAGGCTATTATTTTTCAACTGCCAACGTTAATAAAGCAGATTATAAGGGTTTTGATGTCACCTTTACACATCAGAACAGAATCGGAAGTTTCAGCTATGGAGCCAAATTAATCTGGTCATACGCATACGGAAGGTGGCTCAAATATGCAGGTGACTCTGAAAACACACCGGAATACAGACGACTGACCGGAAAGCAAATCGGTTCGAAAATGGGATTCATTGCCCAAGGATTGTTCCAGAGTGAGGAAGAGATAGCCAACTCCGCTACCATGCCCGACCGACCGGCTTATCCCGGATATATCAAGTATATGGATAGAAATGGAGACGGTATTATAACCGTCAATCAAGATCAGGGGTATGTAGGTAAAAGCTCAAGACCGACCCACACAGGTTCTTTCAATTTATTTGGTAACTGGAAAGGATTCGATTTTGATATTTTGGCATCATGGGGGCTTGGCAGCGATGTTGCATTAACCGGAGTATATACGGCAACCGGTTCATCCGGAATCCAAAGCGCTACGGCCTTCACGCGTCCATTCTATCAGAATGGCAATGCACCAGTCTATCTGGTGGCAAACTCCTGGACACCCGAAAATACAAATGCAGAGTTCCCTTGTCTGGAAATCAATCCGAGAAGTTTGAATAACGGGCTGGCCTCCACATTCTGGTATCGTAACGGAAACTATTTGAGAATAAAAACAGCGCAAATAGGATACAATTTCCCTAAAAAATGGTTGAGTCCATTGGGAGTGGAAGCTCTTCGCCTCTATGTTGAGGGATACAACCTTCTGACTTTCAGCGCTGTGTCCAAGTACAACATCGACCCGGAATCTCCAGCTGTAAACAATGGATATTATCCGCAACAAAGGACTTATACACTTGGAGCTAAAATCACATTCTAAAATATACGCTATATGAAAAAGTTATGTATTAATATATCACTCTTCTTTATGTTGCTGACTTTAAGTTCGTGCAACGACTGGCTGGATGAAGTAAAACAAACGACTACCGTTAGTGATGAAATCATCTGGCAAGATGAAACCCAGGTTGACAAATATGTGAATAGTTTCTATCCCCTCCTGCATGATTACGGTCAATTTGGGGAGGCCCAATTCTACGGAAGTTTTACAGAAAGTCTGACTGACGCATTTAAGTATGGTTCATATACGCTGGGACACAGAGCCGGCCATCCTAATCTTTATGTACTAACACCGGATGCTATCTCTCCGGATAACTGTCTATACAGTATCTGGCTACGTTCAACAGCATACAAACAGATCCGAGAAACAAACCAATTTCTATCTCTACAAAGAAAATATTCCGAATTTTCAGCAGACAGAAATAAGCTTTGGGAAGCTCAAGTACGCTTTTTCCGTGCATTTGTATATTTCCAGTTAGCCAAAAGGCATGGAGGTGTCATCTTGTATGACGATCTGCCGGTATCAACTAATAAAGCCCGCAGCAGTGCTGAAGAAACCTGGCAATTCATAGCCGACGATCTTGATTTTGCAGCCAATAATTTACCCAAGGAATGGGATGCGGCAAATAAAGGGCGTATCACCAAAGGAGCAGCCTATGCACTGAAATCGAGAGCAATGTTATATGCCAAACGTTGGCAGGATGCCTATGATGCTGCTAATAATGTAATTGCACTCAAATTATATGGTCTGACGGACAAATATGAAGATGCATGGAAAGGGAATAATAAAGAAGCGATTCTGGAGTTTGATTATGATGCTGCCAACGGGCCTAATCATCTTTTCGACCGGTATTATGTACCACAATGTGATGGTTATGACAATGGTTCAACAGGAACTCCTACCCAGGAAATGGTAGAATGTTATGAAAGCAAAAATGGAGAAAAGATAGACTGGACACCCTGGCATGGCATTACTGATGAAACTCCTCCATACGACCAACTGGAACCTCGCTTCGCCGCAACTGTAATCTATAGAGGATGTACCTGGAAAGGGAAAAAGATGGATTGCAGCCTTGACGGAAAGAATGGTGTGTTTATGCCTTACCGGGAACAGGGTACTTCATACGGCAAAACCACAACCGGTTATTTTTTAAGGAAATTGTTAGATGAAACGCTGACAGACGTCAAAAATGGGAAAAGCGCCCAACCGTGGGTTGAAATTCGCTATGCAGAAGTTTTATTGAACAAAGCGGAAGCAGCTTATCGACTCAATAAGATCGGGGAAGCCCAAAGTGCAATGAATGAGGTACGCGCCAGAGTAAAAGTGAATTTACCGGGTAAATCCTCTACAGGCGAGGCTTGGTTCAAAGATTACAGAAATGAAAGAAAGGTTGAACTAGCCTATGAAGGTCATTTATTCTGGGATATGCGTCGTTGGGAATTAGCCCATATTGAATACAACAACTATCGCACACATGGCTTCAAAATCATTGGCGCTACCAATACATACGAATATGTTGATTGCGACGGGCAGGACCGCAAGTTTATAAAGAAATTATATGTCCTTCCTGTACCGTCTGAAGAATTGAAGAATAACTCATTGATTGAGCAATATGATGAATGGAAATAACAATAAAACTCTTAGAACAATGAAAAACAAAATTATATCAATCATCCAGGCATTAGTTCTTCTATGGGGAGTAACTAGTTGTCACAGTCCTGAAGAGTTGGGTTCTGACATTCAACGCGAAGGTATCAACAGCATCACTGCATCGTTTCCGAACGATGACAGCAGCGAAAATAGTTTCAAAGGTGAGATAGATTATACCAATCATTCAATCACATTTGTTTTCCCATACAATTATCCCAAATTGTCGGATAATGTATTGCCGACCTCTGCACTAAAACGGGTAAGATTGAGTGCCAGTTTAGCGAATAATGTCAGTGTAACTCCACCATTACTTTATATGGATCTTACCCAAGACAACTATATCACAGTGAAAGATCAGACTTCCGGGACTAGTACCGAATTCAAAGTAATAGGTGAAATCCGTAAGAGCAACGAATGTAGCATCACCAAATTCGATATTCCTGCCATAGGGCTATTGGGAGTCATTAATGAAAACGAAAAAACAATTTCATTAGTAACCATAGATAATGTAGGGGAGCAGATAGCTAACATTGATATCTCACATGGAGCAACATGCAGTCCCAACCCCGAAACAGAAGCACTAGACTATGAACAAGAACAGACCATCGTCGTCACAGCACAGAATGGCATAGATAAAGCAACATATACGGTAAAAAAAGATATTCCGCAAAAAACTGTTGCAGGTATTCGCCAAGGAAGCGGTAAGCTATTATGGTCTAAAAGACTATCTGAAATAAGCGGTATTCTGCTACCGGGTAAAGTAACCGGACTTGCAGTAGTCGACAAATATGTTGTCATCAACGAACGTGCCAATGATCGTGCCATTTACTTAAATAGCCAGACCGGAGAAATAGCAGGTTCTATGGATATCAGCCAATTTGCCGGTGACAATTCAAACTTCCATGCAACAGCAGATCGGGGAAATAATATTTTATTCTGCAGCTATACTCCATCAGGAGGTACTTTCACCGTATGGAAAGCTAATGGAGTGAATGAGAAACCACAGAAATATATTGAATATAAAACTGGCACTAATATAAGATTTGGTTGGAAGATCTCTATCCAAGGAGATTTGGATGCCAATGCCCTTATCACAACTCCGGTATTCCAAAAGGATAGTAAAGTGCAATTCGCCCGCTGGCGTGTCATAAATGGTACTTTACAATCACAAAGTCCGGAATTTGTCATTATGAGTTCCTCTCTACTGACTTCAAACTGGATTAAATGGGCGGATGTGATTTATGCTGATGACACTGACACTCAAAGTGACTATTTCTTGGCCAGCCATGTCACAGACACTTCTGCCAAACGCTATTTCTACTGGTTTAAAGGAACAGACAACAGCATAAAAGCGGCAAATACGGGTGCTCCGGGTAACACAATTATCAATGCTGTAGACTATGCCGTGTTCAACAAAGTACCTTATGTCATTTACAATCATGTAAATAGTTTCAACTATGCCGTAACTGGTTCTGATGCTGTCCGTATGTATGATCTTAGTAGCGGCTCGTTCGACAACCAAATAGTAGTATGTCCGGACAAGATATATGGAGGTCTCGAGAATTCCGGTCAAAACACCGAAGGAACCGGAGATGTCGTATTTAAAGTTGCCCAAAATGGTTATTATCTATACGTTTATCTCGTATTCTCTAATGGAGGCATCGCCTGCTACCAATATGACTGTATTGATATGTAATACAAACAACCAGTAATCAACCTTATAATATACCACTAAATATGAAATTAAAAAATTTATGGTTAATAGCAGTTGCAATACTCATATACGCTTGCAATGCAGAAGAAACGAGATCGTGGGAAGTTACTTTTGATCCAAATAAGCCCAAAGATCCAAATGAACAAAGCATTATTAATGTGGCGGCAGGCAAATTCTATAAAATGAATGTTGTAGCCAACAGTGCCTATGCTGATAAAGCCCCTCTCGATCCCTGGACATCCGGCACCAAACTGACGGATGAGGAGACCGGTACCCTCTCGACTAAAAACAGAGGAGTCGGTTGGGATGCACAAACTGTAGAAGTTATAATTGATTTGGGATCATTACGCAGTATCACAGAAGTATCAGTACATGCTATTTCCGATCCGACATCACAAATTGTATTCCCTGCTCAAATAGAAGTATCAACCAGCAAGGACAAAAGCCAATGGGAAAAAGCAGCCTCACCAATTACCTATTCCGACAGCAACGGAAAGTCGGATGCTTGGGGAAAAACAGACTTTAGTAATGTAGCATGCAGATATGTGAAAGCGACTCTCAAATCTTCAGCTTCCACCAGTACGATGATGCTCATCGACGAAATCAAGGTAATGGGAGAATTTCATAATGACATGAAGTACGTCCCCGAAAAAGGGTGTTATCATGGAGCATTCCCACCATTATACGGATTCGATCCGGAAGACCGCGAAGGAAGTACTGACCAGTGTGCCGTTGCCTTATTTGAAAAATTGGTGGGAAAGCAACTATCTATGATCTTATGGTATCAGAATATGGAACCGGGACGAAATTTCAGCGAAATGCAAACAGTACGTGAGAAATACTGGGGAAAAAACTATCAGGGCAAATACCGATTCTTCCTTTACGGATGGCTGCCCGTCATTCCCACCCAACAAATGGCAAATGGCGAACTCGACGATTTTCACAAATCATACTTCGCCGAAGTAGCTGCCCAAAAAGTACGTGACATGGGACCTATCTGGTTCAGACCAGCCAACGAAATGAATGGAAGCTGGACTCCGTATTACGGAGATCCCACAAACTATGTCAAGGCTTGGAGACGTATGTATAACATTGCAGAACAGTTGGGTGTCACTGCCTACAATGTCTTCGTATGGTCACCCAACAGTGTAAGCATGCCGGGTACGGAAGCAAACGCAATGAAAAACTATTATCCAGGAGATATGTATGTAGATTGGCTGGGAGTAAGCTGTTATCCACCATCGCTTAGTGCTACTTATCCGGAAGAAAGAAGATATCCGCTCACGCTGATGCAAGGAATCAAGCAGGTATCGGCAGACAAGCCTATCATGATTAGTGAAGGAGGATACTCCAGTACATGCGATCACCAAAGATGGGTAAGAGAATGGTTTAAGCTGAAGGATGAAGAGCCACGTGTCAAGGCCGTCGTATGGGAGAATCACGAAAATGCAGAGAATGGTGACCGCCGTCTGCAAAGTGACCCTCTGGCACTTGAACTGTACAAGGAACTCGTCCAGGATCCGTACTGGCTTGATCTGATCCCGGATGCTGTGTACAGTGAAATTGAAACAAGAAAGAATAATTCAAAATGATCAAAGACAACAAGTATTCTAGTATGAAAAGACTGACTCCATATAGCTGGCTGATTCTGATTATATTCTCCTCCTGTCTGACTGGTAATAAAGTAGCAAGTACTGATAAACAGATAGAAAGTTTATTATCACAAATGACTTTGGAAGAGAAAATTGGAATGTTGCACAGTAACACGATGTTTTCAAGTACCGGTGTTCCAAGGCTTGGCATCCCCGACCTGCACTACTCCGACGGACCTCACGGAGTAAGATTTGAGGGAGTAGCCAATGGGTGGGAATCCGCCCGATGGGATAACGACGCATGTAGCTATCTACCTGCATTAAGCGCCTTAGCATCTACTTGGAACCGTGATCTGGCACAGCTATATGGAGAAGTTCTTGGAGCTGAATGTAAAGCACGCGGTAAGCATGTGAGCCTGGCTCCGGGAGTCAACATTCACCGTTCCTTACTCAATGGACGTAATTGGGAATATTTCAGCGAGGATCCTTTCTTCTCCGGTGAACTGGCTGTTCCATATATACAAGGAGTACAGTCACAGGGAGTAGCCTCTTGTGTGAAGCATTTTGCTCTGAATAGCCAGGCATACAACCAGTACAAAGTGAGTGTAGAAGTAGACGAACGCACCTTACACGAAATTTATCTTCCGGCTTTTGAAGCTGCCATACAACGAGGTGGAGCCATGGCAGCCATGGCGGCATATAACAAGGTTCGAGGGTTGTGGTGTACGGAAAGTCCTTATCTTCTTGATACTTTACTTCGTGATGAACTAGGATTTGACGGATTAGTCGTATCAGACTGGAATGCAGTCCATAACACAGAGCGAACAGCTCTGTGTGGTATGGATGTCGAAATGGGAACAAGCATCAAAGAAAATGGGAAATATGCTTTCAATAAATATTATTTAGCCGATCCTTTATTGAAGAAAGTACGTAATGGAGAGATTCCGGAAGAAGCTGTCAACAAAAAAGTACGTAATATTCTGAAATTGATGATTCGACTTGATTTAATAGGACAAGCTCCTTATGACACCACAGGCATGGCAGCCAAACTTGCAATACCTGCCCATACTAAGGCTGCCAGAGAAATAGCGGAGGAATCATTGGTATTATTGAAGAATTCCAAAGATATGCTACCACTAGACCCTGCACAATACAAGAATGTCGCAGTGATTGGCGCAAATGCGACCGAAGTATTTGCAGCAGGAGGTGGCAGTACAAAACTTAAAGCTAAATATGAAGTTACTCCTTTGGAAGGGCTACAAAATCTTTTAGATGGAAAAGCCCGGATCGAATATGCACCCGGTTATCAATTGAGTAAAAAGGCGTATAAGGTTGGCCATTGGTTCACGAACGAATTTGATAAATCCGATGAAGAGCTATATAAGAAAGCAATCAATACAGCTGCCCAAGCAGAATTGGTAATCTATATAGGTGGAACCTCCCACGAACATGGTTCTGACTGTGAAGGGTATGACAAGCCGAATTTAAAGCTTCCCTACCAACAGGACAGATTATTAAAAGGTATCCTGGAGGTTAATCCCAACACTGTAGTGGTACTAATCTCCGGTGGCCCCGTCGAGATAGGAGAATGGTATAATGATGCTACGGCATTACTGCACGGCAGTTTTCTAGGGATGGAAGGAGGAAATGCACTAGCACGTACATTGTTTGGAGAAGTCAATCCTTCGGGAAAACTGACTACTACCTGGTGTAAGCGTCTGGAAGATATGCCTGATCACGTATTTGGAGAATATCCGGGTATAAACGACACCGTCCGTTTCAAGGAAGGGCTTATGGTCGGCTACCGCTACTTCGATACTTACCGTGTAGTCCCCCTATTTGAATTCGGTTATGGATTATCCTATACCACTTTTACTTATTCAAACATAAAGATGAAACCTGTATGGAAAGACTCAGACACAGAGTTTGCCGTATCATTCACCGTTACTAACACAGGAAAACGATATGGCCAGGAAATTGCACAGTTATATTTGCATCAAAACAAATGTTCTGTAGAACGCCCGTTTAAAGAATTAAAAGGGTTCACTAAGGTTGGCTTAAAACCGGGTGAATCCAAACAAGTCACTATCAAGTTACCGCGCCGCGCCTTACAATACTACGATACCGAAAGCAAACGCTGGAAAGACGAACCGGGTATGTTTACTGTATTAATAGGCGCATCGTCACGGGACATCAAATTACAGAAAGATTTCGAACTGAAAAAATAAAAACACATGGGAAACAATAACCTTATAAGCAGCAAAAAGACATACTACATATCAATTGCAATTCTGGCAGGGATGTTCTTTATCTTCGGATTTGTGTCGTGGGTCAATGCCATACTGATTCCATACTTCCGCATATCCTGTGAACTGACACATTTCGAATCCTATTTTGTCGCCTTTGCATTTTATATCGCCTACTTTGTAATGGCTATCCCCTCGGGAGTACTTCTCAAGAAAGTGGGATTCAAGCGAGGTATTATGTATGGTTTTATGCTTACCGCCTTAGGAGCTTTCTTATTTGTTCCGGCAGCATTAGCCCGTCAGTTCGAGATATTCCTGGCCGGTCTGTTTTCCATCGGTACCGGATTAGCCATATTGCAAACTGCTGCTAATCCTTATGTCACTATTATCGGTCCTATTGATAGTGCCGCCAGACGAATCAGTATTATGGGAATATGCAATAAATTCGCAGGTATCGTCTCACCACTCATATTTGCTGCATTGATATTAAATGTTACCGACAAGGAGCTTTTTGCCACTATAGAATCGGGGACTTTAGACATAGTCACAAAGAACGCTATGCTTGACGAATTAATACAACGCGTCATTGTGCCTTATGCTGTTCTAGGCGTTATTTTACTGTTTACCGGTATCGGTATCCGTTACTCCATTCTGCCTGAAATCAATACAGACGAAGAAAACAGCACGGAAGATACAGGTAGCCACCATCACACCAGAAAAAGTATTTTCGACTTTCCTTACCTTATCTTGGGAGCAGTGGCTATATTTCTTCATGTAGGAACACAAGTTATCGCAATCGATACAATCATCAATTATGCCAATTCGATGGGTATGGACCTGCTCGAAGCTAAAACATTTCCCTCATATACATTGGCCTGCACTATGATTGGTTACCTGCTGGGTATCCTGTTAATACCGAAATATGTTTCACAGAAAAATGCACTTATAGGTTGTACCATCATCGGATTACTCCTTTCATTCGGAGTTGTATTTGCAGATTTTGAAGTAACTCTGTTCGGTCATCATGCCAATGCCTCCATTTTCTTTCTGAATGCATTGGGTTTCCCGAATGCTTTAATCTACGCAGGTATCTGGCCACTTTCCATTCATGGACTGGGGAAATTCACCAAAACCGGTTCCTCTCTTCTTATCATGGGATTATGCGGCAATGCCATTCTGCCTCTGATATATGGTCATCTGGCAGATATGTATAGTCTGCGTTTCGGCTATTGGGTATTGATTCCCTGCTTTTTATATTTGGTTTTCTTTGCAGTTAAAGGTCATAAAATAGACTCCTGGAAATAAATTAAAAACGAAATAATATGGAAAGACTCATCATAACAAATGGAAAACTCATTCTGCCAACAGGCATAGAAATGGGCCAAATATTGATATGTGAAAATGGAAAAATTGAGCAGATTATTCCCAATGAGAGCTATCAACCGCTCGTCGGTGACAAAGTAATAGACGCCCGTCAGAATTATGTCTCACCAGGATTCATCGACATGCATATCCACGGAGGAGGAGGACATGACTTCATGGATGGCACTGTCGAGGCTTTTCTCGGAGTGGCCGAGACACATGCCAAGTATGGTACCACTGCAATGGTTCCCACCACACTTACCAGCACTAACGAGGAGTTAATGACGACGTTTACCGTATATCAGAAAGCTAAAGAAATGAATGTCAATGGTTCGCAGTTTATCGGTTTACATTTGGAAGGACCTTACTTTTCACCGAAACAATGTGGTGCGCAAGACCCGAACTTCCTGAAAAAACCGCAAGCAGAAGAATATAATGCCATTCTGGAAGCCTCAAAAGATATTATCCGTTGGAGCGTAGCTCCAGAGTTGGAGGGTGCTCTAGCACTAGGGCAAACTCTGCAACAACATCATATTCTGCCCTCCATCGCTCATACCGACGCGATTTATGAAGAAGTTGAGAAAGCCTTTACAGCAGGTTATACACATGTGACCCACCTTTATTCGGCTATGTCATCAGTGACTCGCAGAAATGCTTTCCGCTATGCCGGAGTAGTAGAAGCCGCCTACTTGATTGAAGATATGACAGTGGAGATTATTGCCGATGGCATACATCTTCCGAAACCTCTGCTCCAATTCGTATACAAGTTCAAAGGAATTGATAGAACAGCCCTCTGCACTGATGCCATGAGAGGAGCGGGTATGCCGGACGGTGAATCGATATTAGGCAGCCTCAACAACGGGCAGAAAGTCATTATCGAAGACGGAGTGGCCAAAATGCCGGATCGGACAGCTTTTGCCGGTAGTGTTGCAACAACTGACCGACTGATTCGAACCATGGTATATTTAGCCGGTGTTCCTCTTATTGACGCTGTTCGTATGATGACCCTGACGCCCGCCCGTATTCTTCATATTGACAAAGAAAAAGGTTCTTTAGAAATCGGTAAGGATGCCGACATAGTCATTTTTGATAATCAAATAAATATAAATAATACAATATTAAAAGGCCATGTTATCTATACTAAATGAAACTAAGACCAAAGTTTTTCAGCAGGAACAATTAACAGTTCGAATTTTCCCGTCCATTCAAGAGATGGGCAGTGTAGCCGCAAAAGAAGTCGGCGACCAAATTTGTCGCTTATTGGAAAGCAAACCGGAGATAAATATGATTTTCGCTGCTGCCCCCTCACAAAATGAGTTTTTGAGTCATCTGATTCATGACAAACGCATCGACTGGACCCGAATAAACGCTTTTCATATGGATGAATACATCGGTATACATCCGGAAGCCCCACAAAGTTTTGGACATTTCCTTAGAATTCGTATCTTTGACAAAGTTCCTTTCAAGAAAGTCAACTATCTGAATGGCCTGGCAGAAAACCTTGAAGAGGAATGTCAGCGATATGCAGAGTTGCTGACTAAGCATCCGGTTGACATCGTTTGTCTGGGAATTGGAGAAAATGGGCATATTGCTTTCAATGATCCGGATGTAGCAGATTTTAATGATCCCAAACTTGTGAAAGTAGTTGAACTGGCCCCAATATGTCGCCAACAGCAAGTCAATGAAAAATGCTTCAAGACACTAGACTTAGTACCCAAAGAAGCTTTAACACTCACGATACCGGCTTTGCTAAAAGCTGAATGGATGTTTTGTATCGTCCCGTTCAAAAATAAAGCTCAAGCAGTCTATCAGACTGTTTATGGTGAAGTTTCAGAAAAATGTCCGGCCAGCATATTGCGAAGAAAAGAAAATTCTTCGTTATATTTGGACCCGGAAAGTGCAGAAAGAATTAATTTATAAAGGATTATGAAAAACAGAATCTCACTTCTTATACTACTGGCTATCAGCTTCAGTATACACGCACAAAAAGTTATGCGGATCGGAATTATTGGTCTGGACACATCCCATTCCACCGCTTTCACCGAATTGATTAATAGTGGTTCGGATGAGACCTTTTCCAAAGGTTTTAGGGTAGTAGCAGCGTATCCGTACGGTTCAAAGACTATTCAATCCAGTTACGAACGAATCCCCGGATACATTGAAAAGGTCAAAGCAAATGGCGTGGAAATCACCTCATCAATAGCAGATTTACTGGAAAAAGTAGACTGTGTCCTTTTGGAAACCAATGACGGCAGACTACATTTGGAACAAGCCGTCGAGGTATTCAAATCAGGTAAGATATGCTATATTGACAAACCTGTCGGAGCTACTTTAGGAGATGCAATCGCTATTTATGAAATGGCAGAAAAATACAATGCACCTGTTTTTTCCTCTTCTGCTCTTAGATTTACTCCTCAAAACCAGAAATTAAGAAATGGAGAATTTGGCAAAATCCTTGGAGCCGATTGTTATTCTCCTCACAAAGTGGAGCCAACGCATCCGGATTTCGGTTTCTATGGCATTCATGGAGTAGAAACATTATACACAATTATGGGAACAGGATGCGAATCAGTCAACCGGATGTCTTCAGATAGAGGGGATGTAGTAGTAGGACGATGGAAAGATGGTAGAATCGGAACTTTCAGAGCGATTATAAAAGGACCGCAAATTTATGGTGGAACTGCCTATACTTCAAAAGGAGCAGTAGCCGCAGGAGGTTACCAAGGTTATAAAGCGCTTCTTGAACAGATTCTTAAATACTTTCAAACAGGAATCTCTCCTATCTCCAGAGAAGAAACAATTGAAATATTCACTTTCATGAAAGCATCCAATATGAGTAAAGAAGAGAATGGAAGAATTGTCACATTGGAAGAAGCTTACCAAAAAGGATGGAAAGACGCCCGGAAATTAATCAAAACCTATAATAAATAAGAAAATGAAATTTATATATAAAGGAATCGGGCTTATATCAATCTTATTTATAGTTTCTTCATGTTCTTTCTCCAAGAAACAGATTATGAATAAGGCGGAAGCCAATGATTCATGTAAAATAGAAGTAGTGGTTCTCGATCCCGGACATTTCCATGCCAGCCTACTTCAAAAAGAGACATTGACAGATGTCAGTGACACCATCCGGATATATGCCCCCGAAGGAATAGCCGTCAACCAATATCTGGAAAGCATTGATTCTTATAATCAGCGGGCGGAATCTCCTACGACATGGAAAAAACAAGTATATACCGGAGATGATTATCTCCAGAAAATGCTTGCCGATCATAAAGGTAATGTAGTAGTATTGGCCGGAAACAATCAGAAAAAGACGCGCTATATCATGGAGTCTATCAAAGCCGGATATCATGTCCTTGCCGATAAGCCACTGGCTATCAATCCACAGGATTTCAAGTTATTGACAGAAGCCTATCAACTCGCCAAAGAAAAGAATCTTCTTTTATACGATCTGATGACGGAACGTTATGATATCCTCAATATCATAGAAAAAGAGCTTTTGCATCAGACGGAATTATTCGGAGATTTACAAAAAGGTTCACCGGACAATCCATCTGTCATAATGGAAAGCGTGCATCATTTTTTCAAGACAGTTTCTGGCAAGCCATTAATTCGCCCGGCATGGTATTACGATGTAGAGCAACAAGGAGAAGGCATTGCAGATGTTACAACACATCTGATCGACCTCATCAACTGGCAATGTTTTCCTGATGAAACGATTCATTATCAATCGGATGTCACCGTGAATGCCGCCAAACACTGGCCAACTCCAATTACATTAGCAGAGTTCAGTCAATCGACACAAATCGATTCTTTTCCCGCTTATCTTAACCGATACATAAAAAACGATGTATTGGAGGTGATGGCAAACGGAAGTCTCAACTATACCGTTAAAGGGATTTGTATAGGAATGAAAGTCACATGGAATTATACTCCACCCACTAACGGAGGAGATACATTTACTTCCATAAAGAAAGGAAGTAAAGCCACTTTAAAAATCGTTCAGGATGAAAAAAATGGATTTGTAAAAGAGCTATATATACAGAAAGAACCGGACATTGACAATCGGACATTTGAAGCTCAATTGCAAAAAACAGTGGAACAGCTTCAAATAACTTATCCGTTCTTATCTGTCAAAAACAAAAAGAATGGAACTTATCTGATTGACATACCACAGGAAAAACGATTAGGACACGAAGAACATTTCAGCAAAGTGGCAAAGGCTTTCCTGCATTATGTACACAATCAGGATATGCCGGAATGGGAAAATGAAAATACACTAGCTAAATATTACATTACTACTACTGCTGTAGAAATGGCAAAGAAAGGAAACAAATAAACAAAACAATAGGTGTTAGAAACAAGATGCAAATATTATGAAAATGATGCCATGTTTCATGGCTTCATTCCTCATATCATGGGGACCCGATTCGATATCCTGCTCATTCATTCCGATATCGACCGATTGAATACACTTTGGGCAGATATCGCCTATGAGCTGGAGCGATTGGATAAAATATTAAATCGTTTTGATCCTCATAGTGAAGTTTCCAAGATTAATAATCATGCTTCTCAAAGCAAGATTCAAATCAGTAAAGAGATGAAATCAATCTTACAGCTTTGCTCATACTATTATGAGACCACTTCACACTTATTCGACATTACATTAAAAGATTTCTCCCAAATACAACTTCATGAACATTCATATATCTCCTTTACATCTCCTGATATTTCACTTGATTTTGGAGGTTTTGCCAAAGGATATGCTTTGAAGAAAATAAGAAAATTCATTGAACAGGAGAATATTAGTGATGCATTTGCTAATTTTGGAAACAGTTCGATCCTGGGTATAGGACATCATCCTTATGGAGATTGTTGGAAAGTCAGTTTTCTGAACCCGTACAATCAGTCTCTTCTAAAAGAATTCGATCTGCAGGATACAGCATTATCCACTTCCGGCAATACGTTACAATATACCGGACACATTATGAATCCGCTTACAGGCATATTTAATAAACAACGAAAAGCAAGTTCTATCCTGTCCCCCGACCCGTTGGAAGCCGAAATTCTTAGTACGGTCTGGATGATTGCCAATGAACAGGAACAAAAAAAGATTTCAGAAAAGTTCAATAATATACAAGCAACCCTATACAATTTATGATATGAAAGAACATAAAGAAAAAGGAGTAGACTTAGGACTCAGACAATTCATCAAAAGCCTGGGATATGTTGCCGGAGGAACCGCATTATTGGCGACCACTCCTTGGCTGACTTCCTGTACTCCGGAGAAACTACAAGAGATCAAGCATGAGAAAGCACGAATCGCTTTGATTGGTACCGGGTCCAGAGGACAATACCACATCCATAACCTCAAAGAAATACCTCATGCACAAATTGTTGCCGTATGTGATAATTATGCCCCCAATCTTCAACAAGCATTGGAACTTTGTCCGGATGCAAAGCCATATACGGATTACCGCAAACTACTGGAATCGAAGGACATCGATGGAGTCATCATATCCACACCACTAAACTGGCATGCACCTATTGTATTGGACGCATTAGCTGCCGGCAAACATGTCTTTTGCGAGAAAGCAATGGCACGTACCCTTGACGAGTGCAAGGCTATCTATGACACTTACAACCAGTCAGACAAAGTCCTCTACTTTTGTATGCAGCGAATGTATGACGAGAAGTACATCAAGGGAATGCAGATGATCCATTCCGGTCTCATCGGAGATGTAGTAGGTCTTCGCTGTCACTGGTTCCGTAATGCAGACTGGCGTCGTCCGGTTCCTTCACCAGAGCTGGAACGCAAAATTAATTGGAGATTATACAAAGAGAGCTCCGGAGGATTAATGACGGAATTAGCATGCCATCAGTTGGAAGTTTGTAACTGGGCAGCCCAAAAAATGCCGGAATCCATTATGGGAATGGGTGACATTGTATACTGGAAAGACGGACGAGAAGTTTATGATAGCGTCAATGTCACTTACAGATACTCGGATGGAGTTAAGATCGCATACGAATCATTGATTTCCAACAAGTTCAACGGAATGGAAGACCAGATTCTGGGAAGTAAAGGAACCATGGAAATGGCAAAAGGTATTTATTATCTGGAAGAAGATCATTCAACTTCGGGTATCCGGCAACTGATTGACCAGGTAAAAGACAAGGTCTTTGCCGCCATCCCGACAGCAGGTCCCAGTTGGCGACCGGAAACAAAAATGGAGTACACACCACACTTTATCATTGATGGAGATATTCACGTAAACAGTGGATTGAGTATGATCGGAGCAGACAAAGACGGTTCGGACATTATCCTGTCTTCTTTCTGCCAGTCATGTATCACCGGAGAGAAAGCACAGAATATAGTTGAAGAAGCATATTGTTCAACGGTTCTTTGTTTACTTGGAAATCAGGCCATGGAAGAACAACGCCACATATTCTTTCCTGACGAATATAAAATACCTTATATGAAATTCTAAACCATGAAAGATATTATCATCACATCCCAAAAGCTGAAACGAGAAAGAAATATCTATCTTCTAAGTTTCATACTTGCGTTTATCGTCAATGTTATTGCAATCATTGTCTATTCCCGACCATGGATCGAAGTAATTTCTCAAATCGGATATGTGATTGTCATCAGCATTTTCATTTATTTCATCCTATGGATTCCCCGGGGAATTCTTAGCGTCCTGATCCGTCTTTTCCGAAGAAAAAAATAAGAAATTTACGTTTTTTGAGGGAGAATTGGCGGAAATACTCATTCACATATCCTAATAACAACCTAATTTTGGAGAAAAATAGATACTATGACAACAAGAAGAGATTTCATCAAAAAAACAGTAGCAGGTACAGCTGCACTTTCTTTAGGAAGCATACTTCCAGGGTTTGGTTCCAGCCGATATCAAGATATTCTGGGAGCTAATGAGAAAATACGTATCGGAGTTATTGGCGTAAATTCCAGAGGCAGTGCTCTCGCGCAAGGATTTGCCAAACAACCCGATTGTGAAGTAACTTACATTTGCGATGTAGACTCAAGAGCACTTGAAAAATGCCAGGCTGTGATTCACAAACTGACCGGACGGACTCCTAAAGGAGAAAAAGACATACGCAAAATGTTAGAATCCAATGAGTTTGAGGCAGTAGTAATCGCCACTCCGGACCATTGGCATGCCAAAGCAGCCATTATGGCTATGCAAGCCGGCAAACACGTTTATCTGGAAAAACCAACTAGCCACAATCCGGCAGAAAATGAAATGTTGGTTAGAGCCACTTTAAAATACAATCGAATCGTTCAGGTTGGCAATCAACGCAGATCATTCCCGAATGTAATCAAAGCGATGGAGGAAATCAAGTCCGGCACCATCGGAAAAGTGAGATATGCCAAATCATGGTATGTCAACAACCGTCCTTCTATCGGAACAGGTAAAGTCATTCCCGTACCGGATTATCTGGACTGGGATTTGTGGCAAGGCCCTGCCCCTCGTGTACCCGATTTCAAGGATAACTTCATTCATTACAACTGGCACTGGTTCTGGAACTGGGGAACTGGAGAAGCTTTAAATAACGGTACTCACTTTGTCGACATGCTTCGCTGGGGACTAGGTGTGGATTATCCAACCAAAGTAGATTCAATCGGAGGACGTTATCGTTTTCAGGATGATTGGCAGACGCCGGATACACAGCTTATCACTTTCCAGTTTGGCGACGAAGCATCTTTCTCCTGGGAGGGACGTAGTTGCAATACGATGCCGGTAGACGGATATGGAGTCGGTACTGCATTCTATGGAGATACGGGCACTCTTTTTATTGGTGGTGGTAACGAATATAAGATAGCAGATATCAAAGGCAAAACGATCAAGGAGGTAAAGAGTGATTTGAAGTTTGAAACCGGAAATCTCCTGAATCCTTCAGAAAAGCTGGACTCTTTCCACTTCCGGAACTGGTTTGATGCTATCCGCAAAGGTACTAAGTTAAACTCCGGAATTGTAGATGCCTGTATCAGTACCCAGCTAGTACAATTGGGTAATATCGCTCAGCGCGTCGGTCATTCATTACAAATCGATCCGGGAAGCGGCCGTATTCTCAACGATTTGGAGGCTAATAAGCTCTGGGGAAGAGAGTATGAAAAAGGATGGGAAATACGAGTTTAATTCAGCTTATTCCTCTCACTTTTAATAAGTTATTTAGAGATATGGTGTTCAAATACCATATCTCTTTCTGTTATACAAGTAGCCCCCCTGCAGTCGCTACAGCCTCATTCAAAGGAACCACCCCACAAAAAGAGCAAAGAAACTCCCCAACTGTTCTTTAAAAGTGCGAAGAGCCAATTCTATATGCTTCTCAACGGTACGAATAGAAATACCGAGTTTATCAGCAATCTCTTGGTTAGTCAGGGATTTGAAACGGCTAAGACAAAACACACTCCTACGTTTAGGCGGCATCGTATCAATCACACTTTGTACTGCTTCACGCAATTCACGATAGTCTGTAGTTGGCTCATCCGTACTTGAAGATTGCTCCAATGTCATCATGTCTTCCGTTAACACAACATGGGTATTGTATTTGGCCCGAAGATAATTGAAAACCTCCCGTTTGGAAAGTACATAAATATAGTTCTTGATTGACATCGTTTCATCCAAAGCTTCACGATGTATCCAGATCTTCATAAATACATTCTGGATAATATCTTCTGCTGCCCCTGCATCCTTCAGCATACCTCTGGCAAAAGCAAAAAAGGTGGGATAATAACGATGAAAAAGGGTCTCATAGCTCCCCATATCCCCTTCTCTCAACTGCCGTAACAACAGTTGTTCTTCAGTAACAGAAGATAAATCAGTTTTATTCATCGTTTATTCCGAAAAAGATTTCTAGGCAACAAAGCTATAAATAATATAGAAGATATACCAAACCCTATTTAAAATCACATCATATTGTAATATGTAAGGGAGGAGTAAACAGGAAATAGTATGCTTCTGATGACAAAACTATGAAATTAATATGAAAAATTCAAGTCTTATTGAAAATAGTGATGATTAAAAAAAAAGTTCAAATCCGATTACGTACCCCCTCCAAGTGATGTGTTCTTCATTATAGAAACGAGTTATAAATAGCGCGCTATTAACCATTGAATCAAATTATTTAAAAAACATGAGAAATTTTCTACTTTTATTCTTGCTACTCATGCCTGTGATTGGCAGTTGCACCGATGACTATGATGACTCGGCTGCCTGGAAGGACATTGATGGAATCTACAAAGATCTCGATCAACTGAAAGAGAAGCTAAACAGTTTGCAACTACAAGCGAATGCGTTGAGCCAAATTGTGAAAGGAGGAGCAATCACCTCTGTCACAGAAGCTGCTAATGGCGGTTATGTCATTTCTTATAAAGGAAGTGACAATGTAGAGCATAGCTTCACCATCGCTACCACCGATCAAATGGTTTCCAGTCCGATTATCGGAATACAAGAAGAAGCCGGAACTTATTACTGGACTACTACCACCAAAGGACAAACAACTTTCCTGTTGGATACCAACAAACAAAAAATCCCAGTATCGGGTAGCGCTCCTCAAATACGAGTGGATGAGAATGGATATTGGGTTATCAATGGCCAGCAGATTCTCGACAGTAACCAAAAGCCGATTAAGGCCGAAGGTAAAACGGCTTCACTGATTACTAAAGTGGAAATGAACGATAACGGAACTGCCTCAATAACACTAGGCAACGGAGAAATTCTATCGGTCAGTACCTTTACGCTATTTAATGTAGAATTTAAAAATGCAGGCCAACCTGCCATTTCTCCTATTATTATAGAGGAAGGAACGAAAAGCCTTACCTTAAATTATAATATTATCGGGAAAAAGGCAGCACAAACACTGGTGCTCATCACACGTAGCGACGATGGAGTAGAAGTCAAGTTGAATAGCAGCAATAAAACACTGGCTATTACCTTTACCGATGATTTTGAAGAGGGAGTAACCATGATTATGCTCTATGATACTGAAGATAATGTATTAATCAAGCCGGTACGCTTTACTCTACCAATCGTCGAAAACGGAGGCATTGCTACTGCAACAGACTTTAAAGCATTTATAGATGCGGTCACGAATGGAGGTAGTTTACGTAAATTCAAAGACACAGAAGGAAACGTAATCCTACTGAATGATATCGATATGAAAGATATTACACTGACGAGCGGTGTAGGAAGTAAAGTTACAAGTAATACTACCAGTGCTAATACAAAAGTAGTTTATACAATCGGCGAGCAAACCTTCAACGGGGTATTTGACGGTAAAGGACATTCAATTAACAACCTAACTTGTACGTATAATCTTGAAGACGGCAATATCGCCCACGGATTATTTAATTCACTCGGCAGTTCGGGAATTATCAGAAATTTAGTGGTTTCCGGTAATGCCACCATTACAGGTAAAGCTCCGCAAGGGGCAGCTATTGGCGGATTGGTAGGCTATTGTGAAGGAAGCATACTGGCATGCACCAATAAAATAAACTTATCCTTTGAAGGAACAAACGCCGCTAATATCGGTGTTCGAATGGGAGGTTTGGCTGGTGTACTGTATGGAAATAAAATAGGCGACACAACACAAACAAATGGCTGTATAAATGAAGGCAACCTGACTTGCGGCAATATTGTCAACACGGGCTCCGGGGCCTATTCCGCTTTCAACCAAGGAGGAATTGCGGGATATATAGAAATTGATGAAGCCTATATCGGATATGCAATCAACAAAGGAAATATCAGTGCACCTTCCGGACGTGGCGGAGGAATCGTAGGAACTTTACAGGAAGGAACGATTGAAAACAGCACTAACGAAGGACTTATTCAGGATGACGTGAACGATGTATTTGCCTCAAACTCCAAACGATATAATGTGAAACGTATCGGAGGACTTGCAGGGGGAATCAACACAGATAAATACCTCAAGAATTGTATTAACAACGGAAACGTCTACTCTCAAAATGGAAGTCGTGCAGGCGGATTCGTCGGACACAACGCCGGATTTGTTCAATCATGTACAAACAACGGAATCATTCTGTCGGATGCAACCGCAGACGGAGCCAACAAACATGGACCCGGATGGGCTTGTGGCTATAGCGGTACAAAAACTGGCACAGACTATATCACAGACTGCCACATCGGAGGCAAAATCGGAGATTACAGTGTTTACAAGAACAATCCGGAAGATGCTCCGGTTGCCACTTACAGCAATGCCGTCCGCCACGGAGCTTTCTCCAAAGAAGCTAATAACTTCTCTAATCAGGATGAAGCATACTATGACTGGCAGGTGACCGAAGACCGCGAATTGGCATCGGGTATCGTATACAAACACTATTCTTTCACCAATTTCAATCAGAATATCTATGCTATCGAGATTGATATGAACAATCCGAAAGTGACGTTCGAAACAGTCATGGCAGATGAGATCTGCCCGAATCCTAATGGTAACAACAACTCTAATAATGGTAAAATTCTTCGCGAAACATTGTCAGAGACTTGTGTCAGACGAAGAGGAGAAGGAAGAAATATCGTCGTAGGTATCAATACCGGCTTTTTCAATTCTCACGACGGTTTCCCCAGAGGAATGCATATTGAAGAAGGAGAACCTGTATTCGTCAATAATCCGTATGTGCGTTCCACTTTGACCAATCATGTCTGGGGATTCACCTTCTTTGATAACCGTTCCATCAGTTTCGAAAAGAGAGACTTTACTGGTAAATTGAAAGTCGGAACCAAAGAATATGAATATTATTCAGTCAATGACACCATTGTCCGCTTGAATGGCAAGCCATCATACGATGCAAATTTATATACTTTCAGATATGTGAAAGAGCCTCATCCGGGGTTGACCAACCCAATAGGAACCAAAGCTTTGTTTATCATAGGCAAAAATAACCAACCATTGAAGGTTAATTCCGGTGATTTTGAAGCTACAATTACCCAAATCATTGACGGGCGAAGCACTACTGTAGAAGCTCCATACGTAATAGATAAAAATGAATGGGTGTTGCAAGTGACAGGTGACAAAGCCAATGAACTGGCTCAAAGTCTGAAAACAGGAGATAAAGTACAAATTAGTGCCGAACTTAAAATAGGTAGTTCTACCGATCCGATTAAAGTACATAATTCCAGCATGTATCGCTACGTATACAATGGTATATACTCCGCTCCTCCCAAGAAAGAAGATGCAGAGACAATCAACCCGACTACTAATCTTGGAATGACACAAGATAAATCGAAGGTAATTATATTCTGTGTAGACGGAAGAACAGATAACGACAGAGGACTTGATTTTTATGAAGCTTATCGTGTCTGCAAAAAGTTGGGGTTATATGATGTAATCCGTTTCGATGGAGGAGGTTCTACGGTAATGTGGACTTATGAAAATGGTATCGGAAATGTAATCAATCATGTGTCGGATGCGAATGGTGAAAGAAGCTGCATGAACTATCTGCATGTCAGAGTACTTGAATAATGAATCAAACGAATGTTAATCACTGAATATATGAAAAAGTTTATAAGTATATCATTATTTATATCTGCCTGCTTTCTAGGAAGTTGTAGTTCTTACGACGACGAACGAATTTGGCAGGACCTCAACGAAATAGAAAAAACGATTGGAGATTATGAAGCTCAAACCGAAACATTGACTGCACAAATGGCCTCACTGTCCAAAGTGCTCGGAAGTTCGTTTATCACTTTAATCAGTCAGGATGCTGATGGTAACTACATAATATCTTACAGCGACGGTGGTGGGGAAACCCACACCGTTACCATCGCCACCCAAGGAGATGTTATCAAATTCCCAATCATCACAGCAAAGCAAGATAGTGACGGTAAATTCTACTGGGCACAGACTACTGATAAGGGGAAGACTTACACATTCATCCTTGACGGTGACGGAAAGAAATTCCCGATTGGCGGAACGATGCCTGACGTTAAAATAAACGAGAATGGTTACTGGAGTGTGAACGGTAGTAGTACCGGTGTATTGGCTAATGATTTAAGTAATATGTTATTCAAATCAGCCTATATCGATGATAAAACAGGAGAAGCCGTATTTATTCTGGCAGACGGTCAGGAATTGCGGATGAGTTTGCAGGAAGCACTCAGCATCCGCTTCAACAGTCCGGTATACAACGCAGTAACAGACTATACCACTCCCGTAAGTATCCCATACGAAATATATGGTACACAGTCGGAAAATGCATATGTAGACTTGTTTACTGCCTACAATATGGAAGTCAAAATAGACAAGATCTCTTCCACCCTTATCGCCACCATGAAAGAAGGGGCAACTGAAGGGAATATCCTGTTACTGGCAAGTGCTGGTAATAATACCGTATTGAAACCGATATACTTCACATATGGTACTGCTATTCTGGACGAACCAATATATCAAGGTCATGTAGGACCTATCCAACTTAAAGGTACACAAATGAATATTGAGATGCAAATATCTGCGAACATATCCTATCAAGTCAATACAGAAAATGAGTGGATCACCTACAACGGGACCCGCGCACTGGTTACAACCACACACGCTTTCACCATTCTGGCCAATGAAACAGGCGACGAACGTACCGGAAAAATAACATTCTCCAACTCGCTGTATAATATTTCTTCAAGCATTGATGTGATACAGGAAGCAAAAGAAGTGGAAGCTAAGGGAGGAATCAGTACGGCCACTGATTTGGTTAACTTTGCGAAAGCCGTTAATAATGGAACAAATACTTCCCGTTGGCAGAATGATGCCGGAGAAGTAGTTTTGCTGAATGACATTGATATGTCATCCGTGACCAGCTGGACACCGATAGGCGACATAGATGCTTCCAACTATACAACTGCCGAACCTTACGTTTCCGTACATCCGTTTACCGGAACCTTCAACGGACAAGGTTACGCCATCAAGAATCTGAATTGCAGTGCAGATATAACGAACGGAGGGCTGGCATACGGCCTGTTCGGTTCAATAGAAAACGCAACGGTCAAGAATTTGGCTTTAGGAGATGCTGGTACCACTACTATTTGGATCATGAGCGGAACAGCACCTAAATATACTGTTATCGCTCCTCTTGTTTGCTTCGCCAAAAATTCAGTAATAGAGGGCTGTACTAACTATTATAATATCGACTTCACAGCCGATAATAAATCTGGAGAATTTAACGCACTTTCCGGTCTGGTAGGTGCTATTATAAATACGACGATCGGAGGAGAATCCAAAGCACAAGGTTGTGCCAACAGAGGATTTGTCCGCACAGGACACATCAGTAATACAGGCAATGGAGGTACGGGCATGCAGACTGCCGGAATCTGCGCCTTCATGGCTAAAGCAGAAGGTGGCAAACTGAATTACTGTACTAACTATGGTGATATTAGTTGTCCGAGTGGAAGAACAGGCGGAATTGTAGCAACACTGATGTATGGCAACATTTACAACTGCGACAATAGAGGAACCATCGAAGATGATAAGGTAGGACAATTCGAAGGTAAAGAAGCGAGCATAACCTACAATTACAAACGTATGGGTGGAATTGTGGGAGGTACGGATGACCTGAAAACGAAACCAGAATGTACAGTAGAGTCCTGCACAAATTATGGAAATGTCATGACTCACCTAAGTGTCCGCACCGGAGGTATCATCGGTCACTCCAACATACAGATTATCGGCTGTGTAAACAAAGGGGCTGTTCTGGGAGATGTATTTACCGAAGGAAATGGAACCAACAGACATGGTCCGGGGTGGTTATGTGGTTATTCGGGTGCTTCTACTGCAACCTGGACTAATTGCAAAGCTTGTGTATGCGGAGGTTATGTCGGTGATTACAGCAAGTATAAGGACGATCCCACTTCTGCACCGGATGCCACCAACGAGAATGCATTCTGCCATGCAAACCAGAATTTCGATCCCAGTATTAATTTCTAAAAGACACAAGATATGAAAAGAATATATTTTTTCTGTTCGTTGCTTCTTTCCCTCCTGCTAACCAGTTGTGGGGATTATGACGACTCCGCGATTCAGAATAAGCTCAATGATTTCAAAGAGCGAATAACTGCTCTTCAAACAAAAGCGAATAAACTCAACGAAGATATTTCAAAGCTGAGCTATCTGACGGAAGGAAATGTTATCACCTCCGTTACCCGGAACTCGGATGGACAATATGTCATTACCTACAAAGATAGCAATAATGAAGAAAAAGCAGTCGTCGTAGCAACCCAGGAAGATGTAATAGAAGCTCCGATACTAGGTGTACGCCTCAGCGATGATGACCAATTGTATTATTGGACTACAACCATTGACAATGAAACAAACTGGCTCACTGATGATGCCGGGAAAAAAGTCCCAGTCTGCGGCTATACCCCCGAAATGGGGGTAAACGCCGACGGTTACTGGACAGTCAACGGTGAAGTCCTTAAAGATAGCAAAGGCACTCCTATTACAGCTACCACCGACGCGACTGCCATTTTTAAGAATATATCCAAAACTGACGATGGATATCTCAATATCACATTGGGTAACGGAGAAACCCTTACATTGGAAGTATTCAATTCACTGAATCTCAAGTTGAAAGCTGAAGCGGTTACCAAGGTGACTGACCTTGCCAGTCCTCTGAAAATTGAATATGAAGTGACGGGAACATCAGCAGGAGACGCGATAATTACTATTGCTCAGGCAGTAAACGTTAAAGCAACACTCGACAAAGAGACTCATACTCTTACAGTGACATTCGAGAATGATTTTGACGAAGGCCATGTCATCATCACAGCCTACGATCTTCAACATCTTGTGCTTCGCCCTCTTTTATTCAAAAAGAATTAATCCTTAAAATGATATGAATATGAAAAAAAGAATTTTATTCGCCGGACTTCTGCTCTTGCTGACTCTAAGCACTTTTGCAGCCACTCCTGTCACTTCGGGCAAGACAAATGCGCAAAAGATAGTAGAAGCCATCCACAACCCGAAAACAGACTATGTAGTAGTAGTGTCTCACCGGGGAGACTGGAGAGATTACCCGGAAAACTCGATCCCCGCCATTGAATCAATTATCCGAATGGGAGTTGATGTTATGGAACTGGATCTGAAGCTAACAGCCGACAGTGTACTTGTCCTCTGCCACGACGGTACCATTGACCGGACTACTACAGGAAAAGGCAGAGTCAGCGACGTAACTTACGATTATATCAAAAACTGTTTCCTGAAAACTGGACATAACTGCCCTACCAAATACAAGATGCCGACTTTAAAAGAAGCATTGGCTGTTTGCAAAGACCGTATAGTGGTTAATATAGACCAAGGGTATCAATATTATGATTTAGTGATGGCTATTACAGAAGAACTGGGAGTCACAGAACAAATCCTGATTAAAGGCAAAAAACCGGTAGATTTTGTAGATGCACAGGCAAAGAAGTATAAGCACGCTATGATGTACATGCCCATTATTGATATTAACAAACCAAGCGGACAGGAATTATTCCGCCAATATATGGACAAAAAAATCGTCCCTTTGGCTTATGAAGTATGCTGGCAACAAGAAACTCCGGAAGTAAGAAAATGTATGAAGGATATCCTTGCCCAAGGTTCCAAAATCTGGGTAAACACCCTTTGGGCCTCGCTCTGCGGAGGTGAAGAAGCTGGTATATACGATGACTACGCTTTTGAACACGGGGCAGAAGTTTACCAAAAGGTGCTAGATTTCGGTACATCCATCATACAAACGGACCGACCAGAGTTATTAATCAGCTACCTGAAGAAAATCGGACGCCACGATTAGCCTCTCGAAGTTATTACTCTATTTATCAGATAAAGAAACATGAGAAATTTTATATTGCTCCTTCTGACTTCACTATATTAAATAAAAACAAGTGCTTATGAATATGAGATCAGATTAAGAATACGAATCTATCCCCAATAGAATATCTTATTCAGAAATAATCAACATAATATACTCACAGATAAAGAAAAAAAATGCATTTTTGTACTTTAAACAAATACGCTATGAAGATAACTAACGACATATTAAAAGATTATTTCTACGATAAGTGTTCTCACGAGGAAGAAATAGAAATCCAAAAGTGGTTGACAGAAAATGACAATAACCTGATGGACCAGAGTTTCCGTGAGATTATCTCTGAAATTCAAATAGAGGACCGTGAGTTATCTCAAAAAGCCTTTCAGAAATTTCAAAAAGCTATTCAACCCAAACAGGTTCGCATACTACGCCCAAGGCTTCAGCACTCAATCCGCTGGATGCAGCGTGTAGCAGCCGTCCTTTTTATACCACTTTTGTTTTTAGCCGGATATTTACTTCTTGACAAGAAGGCAAATACACACTGGAATGATATCACCGTACCACACGGTATGCATCAAACACTCACTCTTTCGGATGGAACGAAGCTCCACGTCAATTCAGGCACGCGGGTTATTTATCCTTCCGACTTCACAGAAGATAAAAGAGAAATCTTTGTCAGTGGAGAGCTCTTTGCCGATGTGGCAAAGGACCCGGACAAGGCTTTTATCATTTCTGCCGGTGACGTCCATGTGCAGGTACTGGGTACAAAGTTCAATCTCCGTGCCTACGAGAATATTGAGACGGTAGAAGTCGCACTCGTAGAAGGTTCGGTACTGTTCAAAACTCCGACTCATCCTAATGAGATTCTGAAAAAAGGAGAAATGATCCAGTACAACCGTGCCTCACAGAAAATTGTTCGTGAAACATTCCTTGCCAATCTGTACAAGTGTCCGTCAAAAAGCGAAGGATTCTATTTCAGTAATCTTCCCCTTAGTGATATTGTGAAGGAACTGGAATATTATTTCGATACCAGAATCATCATATTAGATCAAAAGTTAAGCGACAACACGTACATTGCTTATTTCACTAACGGGGAAACTCTTGACGAGATTTTATCCAATCTCAATACAGACGGACAAATGTCCATAACCCGGAGTCAGGAAGTAATCATGATTACTTCTGCAACTCCATAAATTTAGCAGTAGTATAACCTGATATGAAGCAAACTAATATTTATAAAAAATATATATCGACAATCTGGTTTGCTTGTGTGATGATATTTTTCTCTCAACCTATTCTAGCACAAGACATAACCTTACAATTAAAGAATGTTACTGTAAAAGAAGCGATAGAAGCTTTACATAAGACCAAGAATTATTCAGTTGTAATCAAATCTTCCGAGATCAACATGAGTAAGAAGGTGTCAATCAATGCCAATAATGCGCCTATCAAGGTCGTTTTGGATCAGATATTCGTGGGACAGAATGTTAGCTATACCATCAACAGACATAGCATCATCATCAGTAAAAAGTCCGATACCAGCCAGCAAAAGTCCGATGAGAAAAAGAAGCAGACAATCACCGGGGTTGTCTATGACGAAGAAGGAAATCCCGTTATCGGTGCTTCGGTGATGAACAAAGAAACCGCACAGGGAGCAATTACCGACTTGGATGGAAAGTTCTCTCTGGAGACTTCCATTCCTTCGACTATTGATATTTCGTATGTAGGCTATGAGGTAGCGACAGTTCATGTAAAAGACGGTCAGACTAAGACAATCCGTCTGGTACCTTCCAGTCTGATGATTGACGAAGTAGTTGTAGTGGGCTATGGTAGCCAACGCAGAAGTAATCTGACAGGTGCTGTATCCACCATTTCAAGCAAAGAACTGAACAACCGCCCGGTAGTATCTGCCGCCAATGCATTACAAGGAGCCGATCCGTCTGTAAATCTGACTTTCGGCACCGGTTCTCCCGAGTCCGGCTATTCATTAAACATTCGCGGAGGGATCTCTGTCAATGGCGGTACGCCATTAGTACTTTGCGACGGTGTAGAAGTTCCACTGAACCAAGTCAATGCAAATGACATCGAGTCGATTTCCGTATTGAAAGATGCATCTTCATGTGCCATTTATGGAGCAAAGGCCTCTGCAGGTGTGGTACTTATCACCACCAAATCGGGAAGTGCTGCAACAAAAGGAAAAGCCAAAATCAGCTACAACGGTCGATTTGGATGGACACAGAACACGACTTCCACTGATTTTATCCGTACCGGATACGATTATGTCACTTTCGCCAACAAGTTCTACCATGCATACAATGGCGTGAATATGTACTTGTACGAAGATGAAGAGCTCCAGAAACTCTATGACCGCCGGAATGATATGACTGAGAATCCGGAACGTCCATGGGTGGAAATCGGAGAAGACGGGAAATATTATTATTATGGAAATACGGACTGGTATGGATACTTCTACAATCGTACCCGCCCACAGATGGAACACAATGTCTCTATCACCGGAGGTGGCGAAAAGGTGAATTACTATATCAGTGGACGTTACTACCAGCAATATGGTATGTTCAACATCGACAAAGACCTTTATAAGGATTATTCGTTCCGTGCCAAAATGGATGCTCAACTAAACAAATGGATCAAATGGTCGACAAATATCGGACTGGATAATAACAATTACAATTATAACGGTACTTCCAACTACGCAATGACTATTGCCCGCCTAGAATCAAATATCAGTCCCTCATTCGTCCCCTTCAATCCGGATGGAACGATTGTGCAATATACCAACCAACTTTATGCCAACTCTCCCTTGGGAGCCGGTGACGGCGGATACCTAACGTCACGAAGAGGTCATAACAGCAAATCCAGAACACTCTTGTCCGTTGTCAATCAGATTGACATTACGTTACTACAGGGACTGACTCTGACCGCCAACTACAGTTACCAACAAAGAAAGCAATTGTACCGTTATCGCAACAATTCATTTGAGTATTCACGCAGTCAGGGAGTGACACAAACTTTCACTTCCGGAAGTATCTTTAATAATTATGAGGAAGACGAATCTTTCCCTGTTACTCACATGTTGAACTATTATGCAACATTTGAACATTCATGGGCAAAGAAACACAATCTTAAAATAGTGGCAGGTAGCCAGTATGAGACTTACCGCAATGTCAACAAAAACACTTCTATGACTAACCTGTCCAATGATAACCTCGACTCCTTCTCGGCAGTAACTCCTGAAAGTGTACTTACCGTATCACAAGATATCAGCGCCTATAAAACGCTTGGTTTCTTCGGCCGTATCAATTATGATTACATGGGTAAATACCTGCTCGAAGTATCCTGTCGTGCCGATGGTTCTTCCCGGTTCGCAGAAGGAGACAGATGGGGAGTTTTCCCTTCAGTATCTGCCGGATGGAGAATCTCCGAAGAGAACTTTTTCAAACCGGTAAGCGACTGGTGGAGCAGCCTGAAGTTACGCGCATCCGTCGGTAGCCTGGGGAACCAGCAGGTAGATTATTACGCTTATCTGCAGACAATCACTTCGGACAATCAGTTCAGCTATACTTTCGACGGAGAAGGCAAAGCATATTACGCAAAGATTTCCAACCCGATTTCTTCCGGACTGACTTGGGAAACCGTTACAACCTACAATGTCGGATTGGATATGTCATTCCTTAGAAACCGTTTAAGTATGAGTGCCGACTATTACGTTCGTAAAACAACAGATATGCTAACTACTTCATTGACGTTACCGGATGTATACGGTGCTTCCACCCCAAAAGCCAACTGTGCCGACTTACGGACAAACGGATGGGAATTATCCGTTTCATGGAACGACTCGTTCAAAGTGGCCAATAAACCTTTCAGGTATGGAATACAAGCTACATTGGGAGATTACCAACGGACAATCACCAAATACAATAATCCGGACAAACTGATCTCCGACCATTATGTAGGCAAGAAGATGGGAGAAATCTGGGGATACCATGTAGACGGATTGTTCAAAACAGATAAGGAAGCAGCAGAATATCAGGCAAAGATCAATGACAAAGTCGTGAACGGACGTGTTTATAGCAGTAAGGTCGACGGTTATCTGCGTGCCGGTGACGTACGCTTTGCTGACTTAAACGGTGACAATGTGATTGGGGCCGGAGCTGGAACAGTAGACGATCCTGGTGATAAACAAATCATTGGAAACACAACTCCCAGATACAGTTATTCTTTCCGTCTGGATGCGAGCTGGAACGGTTTCGACGTATCCGCTTTCTTCCAGGGAATTGGTAAAAGAGACTGGTACCCATCTTATAGTACCACCTCACAGGGAGCAAATTCATTCTGGGGACCATATTCTTTCCCTTCTACCTCATTTGTAGAAAAATCATTTCCGGAAGACTGCTGGACAGAAGACAACAGAAATGCTTTCTTCCCACGTATCAGAGGTTATCAATCCTATTCAGGCGGTTCACTCGGCACCGTAAACGACCGATATATACAGAATATCGCTTATCTGCGTTTCAAGAATCTCTCTATTGGATATACACTGCCTATCAGTAAACGTATTTTTGAAAAGGTTCGTGTTTACGTATCGGGAGAAAATCTATACTATTGGTCGCCTCTGAAGAAGCATAACAAAACTATCGACCCGGAATTGGCAATCTCCAGTAGCACTTACTCATCCAACACGGGTTCGGGATATGCTTACCCGCGTGTTTACACTGTTGGAGTAGATATAACTTTTTAATTAATGACTAATCAGATATAGTATGAAAGCTATCAACAAAATAATAATTCTGGGAATGGCCGTAGCCCTATTCAATAGCTGTGACCTGACACTCCTACCGGAAAATGCAGTGACACCAGAGAATTACTTTCAAAACAAATCCGATCTGGAATTATGGACCAATCAATTTTATACCTTACTGGACGAGCCAGATGCTTCAGCCGGTACAAATGCAGATGATATGATCGACAAAGGCATGGGACAGGTAATTGAAGGAACCCGTTCGGCTGCCAGCGAAACCGGATGGTCATGGACCAAACTCCGCCACATTAATTACTTCCTGCAACATTCTTCCAACTGTGATGATGAAACCGCCCGCAATCAATATAATGGAGTGGCCCAATTCTTCAGAGCTTATTTCTATTTCGTAAAGGTACGCCGTTATGGAGATGTACCCTGGTACGATCAAGTGCTGGGTTCGGAAGATCAGGAATTATTAGTCAAAGCCAGGGATTCCCGCGAGTTTGTGATGAATCAAGTACTCAAAGATTTCCAAGATGCCGCTACCAGTTTGCCGACCAAAAGCACAGAAACTCGGAACACAAGAGTCACTAAATGGGCGGCATTGGCATTTGCCAGTCAAGCTGCACTTTATGAAGGGACTTATCGGAAATACCATGGACTGGATAATTATGAGAAATACCTGGAAATTGCAGCAAGCACTGCCCGGCAGTTTATTGACGAAAGCGGCTTCAGCCTGTATAAAGAAGGAACGGAACCTTACAGAGATATGTTCTGTGCCGACAACGCCAAAACCACAGAAGTCGTACTGGCAAGAGCTTATAACTTCGAAGGTTTGCAATTATCACACTCCGTACAATTCAGCATCGCTAACCTGCAAATGGGATTTACCCGCCGGTTTATGAATCACTACCTGATGGCGGACGGAACACGTTTCACTGATAAACAAGGATATGAAACAATGTTTTACACAGACGAGGTGAAAAACCGCGATCCACGCCTGCAACAAACCGTACTTTGTCCGAACTATATCCAAAAAGGAGAAACAACCGTGACCGCCAATGACTTAACTGCTTATTGCGGCTACAGACCTATCAAATTTGTAGGTACCAAAGATCATGACGGAGCCGCTAAAAGTACCTCCGATTGGCCTTTGATGCGAGCAGCGGAAGTCTACCTGAATTATGCCGAAGCCAAAGCCGAACTGGGAACACTCAAACAAGAAGACCTGGATATCTCTATCAATAAAATTCGAGAACGGGCTAAAATGCCGGATCTGAATCTTACGGATGCCAACAGTAACCCTGATCCTTATCTGGCAGCTTGCTATCCGAATGTTGAGCAGGGAACGAATAAGGGCGTCATTCTCGAAATCCGTCGCGAACGTACAATTGAACTAGTAATGGAAGGGTTGAGACAATGGGATTTATTCCGTTGGAAAGAAGGTAAACAAATGTTCAATCATTACGTACCTTACTACGGTATTTATGTTCCCGGAGTAGGAACATACGATATGGATGGTGACGGGAAGCCTGATCTGGAAATCTACGAAACCACAGCGACCTCCCAATGTGATAATAAAAAGAAACTGGATAAGGATATCTATCTCTCCAACGGAACATCCGGTTATATTATCGGATTCCCCAAAGTTACTTATGGCAAAGACTGGAAAGAGGAAAGAGACTACTTATGGCCTATCCCTGCTGACCAGCGCGTACTTACACAAGGCATTCTAACCCAAAATCCGGGTTGGGAAGATGGACTAAGCTACTAACTAACTCTTTATTTATTTCTTCATCAGAAGGTGTATCGGAAGATAATCGATACACCTTCCCATTACTATCGCCTTTCACTAGGCTATCAAATCCTACCACCATGTTAAAACAACTTATCAAATTTTATCACATCAGCACTCCTGCGACTCCTCTTAAAAAAGACAAGAAAAAACTTAAAAGATTGCAGTGGGCTACCTTTCTTTCCGCCACAGCCGGATATGGTATTTATTATGTCTGTCGGCTAAGCCTGAATGTAGTAAAGAAACCGATTGTTGAAGAAGGAATCTTTTCAGAAACAGAGCTCGGTATTATCGGAGCAGTGTTATTTTTCACCTATGCTATCGGAAAATTCACTAACGGATTTCTGGCAGACCGCAGCAATATCAGGCGTTTCATGTCCACCGGACTGCTAATTACAGCCCTGGCAAACTTATGCCTAGGATTCACCCACTCTTTCATTCTATTCGCCATATTATGGGGAATCAGCGGATGGTTTCAGTCAATGGGGACTGCTTCTTGCGTAGTCGGATTATCCCGTTGGTTTGAAAATAAGAAACGGGGATCGTTCTATGGCTTCTGGTCGGCAAGCCACAACATCGGGGAAGCAATGACTTTCATTATTGTCGCCTCCATTGTCAGTGCTTTAGGATGGAGATACGGTTTCATTGGAGCCGGAAGTATCGGAATAATCGGGGCATTAATCGTCTGGAGATTCTTTCATGATTCTCCGGAAAGTGAAGGGCTGCCTGCCGTCAATCATCCACAAATGCAAAGTGAAACAGGTGATGCTGCCGATTTCAACAAGGCACAACGGCAAGCTCTAATGATGCCCGCAATTTGGATACTTGCCATTTCGAGTGCATTGATGTACGTCAGCCGCTATGCCGTAAACAGCTGGGGAGTCTTCTATCTGGAAACCCAGAAAGGATATTCTACACTGGACGCCAGTTTTATCATTTCTATCGGTTCGGTTTGTGGAATTATCGGTACAATGTTTTCCGGTGTCATCTCCGACAAGTTTTTCAGTGGGCGCAGAAATGCTCCTGCACTCATCTTCGGTCTGATGAATGTAATGGCACTTTGTCTGTTTCTATTAGTTCCGGGTGTCCACTTTTGGGTAGACGCGTTATCCATGGTACTGTTCGGTACTGCGATCGGAGTACTCCTCTGTTTCTTGGGCGGATTGATGGCAGTTGACATTGCTCCCCGGAACGCTTCAGGTGCAGCATTAGGAATCGTAGGTATTGCCAGTTACATCGGGGCAGGTATACAGGATATTATGAGCGGTATTCTCATAGGAGGGCATAAAAGCATTGTCGATGGCAAAGAAATCTATGACTTTTCTTATATCAATATTTTTTGGATCGGAGCCGCATTACTCTCCGTCTTTTTTGCTTTATTGGTATGGAATGTGAAATCAAAGGATTAACAGAACTGTCAGTATCATAAAAAACGTGAGTTCTTTTCGTCCTCATATGAATTTATTTCGTATTTTTGCGTGGACATCCCCTTTTTTGATGTTCAGGAAGATAATTTGTTGTTAAAGCAAAGCGAAGATTGATATATGAGTGACGAAATCAACGAGATAACGGAAGGACATTCAGACTACAAACCGGCGGACACGCGGGACGAAAACGTAAAGCATCAGTTAACAGGCATGTACCAGAATTGGTTTCTGGACTATGCTTCATACGTTATACTGGAACGTGCCGTGCCTCATATCAATGACGGTTTAAAGCCTGTGCAACGACGTATTTTACATTCAATGAAACGTCTGGACGACGGACGGTATAATAAAGTGGCTAACATTGTGGGACACACCATGCAGTTCCACCCTCACGGTGATGCTTCTATCGGAGATGCCCTGGTACAGTTGGGACAGAAAGACCTGTTGATCGATTGTCAGGGTAACTGGGGTAATATCCTCACCGGAGACGGCGCAGCTGCTCCCCGTTATATCGAAGCACGCTTGTCCAAGTTTGCGCTGGATGTTGTCTTCAATCCCAAAACTACCGAATGGAAACTTTCTTATGACGGACGAAACAAGGAACCGGTCACTCTTCCTGTGAAATTCCCGTTATTATTAGCACAGGGAGTGGAAGGTATCGCCGTGGGACTTTCTTCAAAAATTTTACCACACAATTTCAACGAACTTTGTGATGCCTCTATCAGCTATTTACGCGGAGAGGAATTCCAACTATATCCTGATTTCCAGACAGGAGGCTCTATCGATGTAGCCAAATACAACGACGGAGAGCGTGGCGGAGCCGTGAAAGTACGTGCCAAGATCAACAAGATTGATAATAAAACGCTTGCTATCACAGAAATTCCATACGGAAAGACGACTTCGACAGTGATCGACTCTATCCTGAAAGCTGTTGATAAAGGAAAGATCAAAATTCGTAAGGTAGACGACAATACGGCTGCCAACGTAGAAATATTAGTGCACCTCGCACCCGGCACCTCATCAGATAAAACGATTGATGCTCTGTACGCTTTCACTGACTGTGAAGTAAGTATCTCGCCCAACTGCTGTATTATCGATGACAGTAAGCCACATTTCCTCACTGTGAGCAAAGTCCTGAAAAAGTCGGCAGACAATACGATGGATTTGCTGAAGCAGGAGCTGGAAATCAAGAAAGGAGAAATTCTGGAATCCCTGCATTTCTCTTCTCTCGAAAAGATATTTATCGAAGAACGCATCTATAAGGATAAAGAGTTCGAGCAATCCAAAGACATGGATGCAGCCTGTGCACATATCGACGAACGTCTGACACCTTACTATCCGACATTTATCCGTGAAGTTACGAAAGAAGATATTCTCAAGTTGATGGAAATCAAAATGGGGCGTATCCTGAAATTCAACTCAGACAAAGCAGATGAACTGATCGCCAAGATGAAAGAGGAAATTGCCGAGATTGATAACCACCTGGCTCACATCGTGGATTATACCGTCAACTGGTATCAGATGCTGAAGAACAAATACGGCAAGAATTTCCCGCGCCACACGGAATTGCGAAACTTCGACACCATCGAAGCAGCCAAAGTAGTAGAAGCAAACGAGAAACTCTATATCAACCGTGAAGAAGGATTTATCGGAACGACCTTGAAGAAAGATGAGTTCGTAGCCTGCTGTTCGGATATCGACGATGTCATTATCTTCTTCCGTGATGGTAAATATATCGTCACCCCCGTTGCCGATAAGAAATTTGTCGGTAAGAACGTTCTTTATGTCAATGTATTCAAGAAGAACGATAAACGTACAATCTACAACGTAGCCTACCGCGACGGAAAAGAAGGAACGACCTACGTAAAACGTTTCGCCGTAACTTCCGTGGTCCGCGACCGCGAATATGATGTGACACTGGGAACTCCCGATTCACGAATTACCTATTTCAGTGCCAACCCGAACGGAGAAGCCGAAATTATCAAAGTGACATTGAAGCCGAACCCGCGTGTACGCCGCATCATCTTCGAGCATGACTTCAGCGAAGTCAGTATCAAGGGACGCCAGGCACGGGGGATAATTCTCACCCGCTTGCCGGTACACAAAATATCCTTGAAACAGAAAGGCGGCTCTACTCTCGGTGGACGTAAAGTCTGGTTCGACCGTGACATACTTCGCCTCAACTATGATGGACGCGGCGAATACCTGGGAGAATTCCAAAGTGACGACTCCATACTGGTTGTACTGAACAATGGTGATTTCTACACCACCAACTTCGATTTGAGCAATCACTACGAAGACAATGTGAGCATCGTTGAGAAATTCGATCCCCATAAGGTATGGACCGCTGCACTTTATGATGCCGATCAACAGAATTACCCGTACCTGAAACGTTTCTGCTTCGAGGCCTCCAACCGCAAACAGAACTATCTGGGAGAGAATAAGAATAACCGTCTCATCTTGCTGACCGATGAGTACTATCCGCGTCTGGAAGTTATATTTGGCGGACACGACAGCTTCCGTGATCCGTTGGATATCGATGCAGATGAATTCATAGCTGTCAAAGGGTTCAAAGCCAAAGGAAAACGCATCACGACCTATACCGTGGATACGATCAACGAACTTGAACCGACCCGCTTCCCCGAACCTGAACAAGAGCAGCAGGAAAGCCCGGAAGAGGAACCGGAAAATCTGGACCCGGACAGTGATAAGAGCGAAGGCGATATTATTGATGAGATCACCGGGCAGATGAAATTATTCTGATGAAGAAAAAACTAATATATCTGGGGCTGACAGGATGCATCCTGTTCGCCCTTTGCACCAGATTACAAGCGCAGATTGACAGTCTGCAAACCCATCGGTATGTAACACGTGCCACCATGTACGGTGTAGGATTTACCAACGTATTCGACACCTATCTTTCACCGCAGGAATACAAAGGAATTGACTTCCGTATTTCCCGCGAGACGATTCGGATGACTAAGTTATTCGATGGAAATGTGTCTGTGCAGAATTTCTTTCAGGCAGACATCGGTTATACCCATAACCGTGCCGATAACAATAACACCTTCTCCGGATTAGTCAACTGGAATTACGGATTACACTACCAGTTTCGACTGACGGAGAATTTCAAATTATTAGCCGGAGGATTGATAGATGCCAACGGAGGCTTTGTCTATAATCTCCGGAACACCAACAATCCGGCATCCGCACGGGCATACGTCAATTTGGATGCTTCCGGAATGGCTATCTGGCATTTGAAAATCAAACGGTACCCGATGGTATTACGCTATCAAGTCAATCTACCGGTGATGGGAGTAATGTTCTCACCGCACTACGGACAATCTTACTACGAGATATTCTCTCTGGGAAATTCGAGTGGAGTGATAAAGTTCACCTCCCTGCACAACCAGCCTTCACTGCGGCAGATGCTCTCGGTCGACTTACCGATAGGATATACAAAAATGCGATTCAGCTATCTGGCTGATTTGCAACAATCCAATGTAAACAATATCAAGACACATACCTACTCGCACGTATTCATGGTAGGATTTGTGAAAGACCTATACCGTATCCGAAACAAAAAAGGAACAGCTTTGCCTTCATCGGTCAGAGCCTACTAAGAGAACAAAATTTAATGTTGAAACTTCAAGTGAGATCAATTAAGAATGAGAAATAAGATTAGACAAATGCTTTGGCTGCTCTGCTGTCTTCCGGTATTGACCGGTTGCATCGGAGAAGAAGACTACGCCAATGATCCTGTAGGAAACTTCGAACAACTATGGAAGATCATCGACGAACAGTATTGTTTTCTGGAAGCAAAAGGTATTGACTGGGATGCCGTTCACGACAAATATAGCCCACTGATTATTCCGACAATGTCTAATGACGACCTGTTCGACATCCTAAGCCAGATGCTATACATTTTAAAAGACGGACATGTCAATCTATCCTCTGCCAAACGTACTTCTTTCTACGATGAATGGTATCAGGGTTACGACTGGAACTACCGGGAAGATATTCTCTATCAAACTTATCTGGGCAGTGCCAGCACAGGATACTATACATCCGCCGGTTTAAAGTATAAAATATTCGATAATAATATAGGATATATTCGTTATGAAAGTTTCAGTTCCGGAGTGGGCGATGGCAACTTGGATGAAGTTCTCCTCTACCTGGCCACCTGCAACGGATTAATCATCGATGTACGTGATAACGGAGGCGGAAACCTGACCAACTCCACCCGCATTGCCGCCCGGTTTACCAACGAGAAAACACTTACCGGATATATACAGCACAAAACCGGACCGGGACATAATGATTTCTCCAAGATGGAGCCGATCTATCTGGAACCATCCAACAGCATCCGGTGGCAGAAGAAAGTAATCATTCTGACCAATCGTCGTTGTTATAGTGCCACCAATGATTTTGTGAATGCGATGCGCAGCTTAAACAAGGACAACGAAGAGAAAAGAATCATCCAGTTAGGTGACTGGACCGGAGGTGGTTCGGGACTTCCCTTCTCATCGGAATTACCTAATGGATGGAGCGTCCGTTTCTCCGCCAGTCCGCATTTCGACAAAAACAAGCAACCCTTGGAAGAAGGTATTGAGCCGGACATTGCCATCAATATGTCTGAATCAGATCAACTTAAGCACAAAGACACTCTGATTGAAAAAGCATTCGAAATCTTAAGTGAATAACTTTATTGTCGAATTATTTGCCAAATCAGAAAATCTTCCTATCTTTGCACCGCTAAACAAAAAAGCTACACATGCGGATGTGGCGTAATTGGTAGCCGCGCCAGACTTAGGATCTGGTGCCGTGAGGCGTGTAGGTTCGAGTCCTATCATCCGCACCAAAAATAAACTATAAGCCTTCAAGATACTATCTTGGAGGCTTTTTAATTAGTTAAACATGAATAAACATCAACTTTGCTGCATCGGTCACATCACATTAGACAAAGTAGTCACTCCTCAAAACACTGTCTACATGCCGGGAGGAACAGCTTTTTATTGCTCACATGCCATCCGCCATTTTAATGATATCGATTATGCGCTGGTAACGGCAGTAGGTGCCACTGAAATGAAAGTTGTAGAGCAGCTGCGCAAAGTGGGTATTAACGTAACTGCCTTACCGAGCAAACACTCCGTATACTTCGAGAACATCTATGGAGCCAATCCGGACGACCGTACCCAACGGGTATTAGCGAAAGCCGATCCGTTCACAGCCAGTCAGTTGAAAGAGATAGATGCGCAAATCTACCATCTCGGCTCTCTGCTGGCTGACGACTTCTCATTGGAAGTAATCAAAGAACTATCTCAAAAAGGGTTGATTGCAGTAGACTCACAAGGCTATTTACGTGAAGTGCGTGACACCCACGTCTATCCGGTGGACTGGACAGATAAGAGAGAAGCCTTGCAATATATTCATTTCCTCAAAGTCAACGAGCATGAAATGGAAGTACTGACCGGTCTTTCCGACCCGCATGAAGCTGCCCGCCAATTATATGAATGGGGAGTGAAAGAAGTATTAGTCACATTAGGCGGCATGGGCTCACTTATCTTCGACGGAAAAGACTTCTATCGTATTCCGGCTTATAAGCCCAGAGAAGTGGTAGACGCAACGGGATGTGGAGACACGTATACCATCGGCTATTTATATCAACGGGTATCAGGTGCCGGCATCGAAGAAGCCGGTCGTTTTGCAGCCGCCATGTCTACATTAAAAATAGAGAAATCAGGTCCTTTCAATGGCAGCAAAGAAGACGTCATTCAATGTATGACCACTGCGGAACAAATGTTTTAAAACAGGAAAGGCATGAACCACACCGGTTCATGTCTGAACTTTTTCAACAGTCTCCTCACCCTTTTGTGTTAAAAACAAGCATCCTCTCTTTTTTCCCAAATCTTTTTTGAATTTCGTTTGTTTCCTTTGTTACTCTCGCCAAAAGACGGCAGAAAAAAGACTTCAACCTAAATAATAACAAATGGAAAAATTTAATGCAATGAGGACTAGACTTTTACAACATCTTCAGAAAAAAGCCATCAGGTCAAAGAGCATCATGACGCTTGTTTGCCTGCTACTGGCCTCTGCATCAGCCTTTGCACAGACAAAGACGGTGACAGGAACAGTGACGGACGCTGCCAATGAACCATTGATCGGCGCATCGGTACTCGTACAAGGAACTTCCACCGGAACCATCACGGACATGGACGGTAAATATTCAATCTCTGTCACTCCGGAGGACGTACTGGCATTTTCATACGTGGGGATGACTTCGCAAACCATTAAAGTGGGGACACAGAACGTCATCAATGTCACTTTAAAAGAAGATTCACAAGTACTAGCCGAAACAGTCGTTATCGGATACGGTAGTGCAAAGAAAAGAGACTTGACAGGTTCTATCACCAATATCAAAGGAGAAGAGTTAGCCAACAAACCGGCAATGAATCCGCTGTCTTCCCTTCAGGGGAAAGTGGCAGGTGTGCAGATTGTAAACTCCGGACGAGCCGGATCGGACCCGGAAATCCGTATTCGCGGAACAAACTCCATCAACGGATATAAACCGCTGTACATTGTCGACGGATTATTCAATGACAACATCAATTTCCTGAATCCGGAGGACATCGAATCCATGGAAATCCTGAAAGACCCGTCATCTCTGGCTATCTTCGGTGTTCGCGGTGCGAATGGTGTTATCATCATTACCACAAAGAAAGCCAAAGAGGGACAGACACTGGTCAATATCAATACTTCTTTCGGTTTCAAGAAAGTGGTAGATAAAGTGAAATTGGTGAATGGTTCACAATTCAAGGAACTATATAACGAACAGCTTGCCAATCAGAAAGATGACCCTTTCGATTATACCGGCTGGGATGCCAATACCGACTGGCAAGACGAAATTTTCCAGACTGCTTTCATTACAAACAATAACATCAGTATTACAGGGGCTTCGCCCAAACATAGTTTCTACCTGGGAGTGGGCTACTCTTACGAACAAGGAAACATCGAGCATGAAAAATTCAGCAAGGTAACCATCAACGCAAGTAATGATTATAAGATTACGGACTTTTTGAAAGTCGGTTTCCAATTCAACGGAGCACGTATGCTTCCTGCAGATTCCAAACAGGTGTTGAATGCCCTGCGTGCAACTCCTATCGCTCCGGTATATAACAACGAATACGGATTATATACGGCTCTGCCCGAATTCCAGAAAGCGCAGATCAACAACCCGATGGTAGACGTCGAATTAAAAGCGAATACTACCAAAGCGGAAAACTACCGGGCATCCGGTAATATTTATGGTGAGGTAGACTTCCTGAAACATTTCACGTTCAAAGCGATGTTCTCCATGGATTATGCGTCGAACAACGGACGGACATATACACCGATCGTAAAAGTATACGATGCCGCTGTCAACGGAGGGATCTCTACTTTGGGAACAGGCAAGACCGAGGTCAGCCAGTTTAAAGAGAATGAAACAAAAGTTCAGAGTGACTACCTGTTGACATACACCAACAGCTTTGATAATGGAAATCATAACCTGACAGCTACCGCCGGTTTTACTACCTATTATAATTCGTTGAGCCGATTGGACGGAGCACGCAAGCAGGGGGTCGGACTGGTTATTCCGGATAATCCGGACAAATGGTTTGTCAGCATCGGCGATGCAGCTACCGCTACCAATGGAAGTACTCAATGGGAACGCAGTACATTATCCGTACTTGCACGCGTGATCTACAACTATAAAGGCAAATACTTGTTCAACGGTTCTTTCCGCCGGGATGGTTCTTCCGCTTTCTCCTACACAGGAAATGAATGGCAGAACTTCTTCTCGCTGGGTGGAGGTTGGCTGATGTCCGAAGAAGAATTTATGAAAGACATCAAATGGCTGGATATGTTGAAAATCAAAGCATCTTACGGTACGTTAGGAAACCAGAACCTGGATAAAGCCTACCCTGCCGAGCCCTTATTGACCAATGCTTATTCGGCCGTATTCGGTAAACCGTCCATCATTTATCCCGGATACCAGCTTGCCTATCTTCCTAATCCTAACCTGCGTTGGGAAAAAGTAGAAGCCTGGGAAGCCGGATTTGAAACGAACCTGCTTCGCAACCGCTGGCATTTTGAGGGTGTTTACTATAAGAAGAATACCAAAGATTTGTTAGCCGAAGTTCCCGGAATTTCCGGAACTATCCCCGGTATCGGAAACTTGGGAGAGATCCAGAATAAAGGAGTGGAAATGGCTGTCACCTGGCGCGATCAGATTGGTGATTGGGGATATTCCGTCAGTGCCAACCTGACTACTATCAAGAATGAGGTAAAAAGTCTTGTTCAGGAAGGATACTCCATCATTGCCGGAGATAAGCAGCAAAGTTACACAATGGCAGGTTATCCTATCGGATATTTCTATGGTTACAAAGTGGCAGGCGTTTATCAGTCACAAGCAGATATTGACGCATCACCCAAAAATACATTGGCTACCGTTACCCCCGGTGACCTGAAATTCGCCGATGTGAACGGTGACGGAGAAATCACCCCGGAAGACCGTACCATGATAGGTAACCCGACTCCAAAGGTAACTTACGGTTTTTCTCTCGGAGTAGACTATAAGAATTGGTCGTTAGGCATCGACATGATGGGACAAGGTGGAAACAAGATTTTCCGTACATGGGATAACTACAATTTTGCCCAGTTCAACTACCTGGAACAACGTTTGGACCGCTGGCACGGAGAAGGTACGTCCAACACCCAACCGTTGCTGAACACCAAACATTCTATCAATAACTTGAATTCCGACTATTACATTGAGAACGGTAGTTTCTTCCGTATCCGCAACGTACAGTTAGCGTATACGTTCGACAAGAGCTTAATTTCCAAAATACGTCTGCAAGCTCTGAAAGTCTATGTCAACATACAGAACTTGAAGACATGGAAACATAACACCGGATATACTCCTGAACTTGGAGGAACTGCCACCGCATTCGGAGTAGATAACGGTAGTTATCCTGTACCTGCAGTCTACACCTTCGGCATTAACCTAACATTCTAGTGACAAGGTGCCACTGCCAGTTTTCCATGCGGAACACAACTTTAATCTTTAAAACTATCATTATATGAAACTGAATAAATATATATTTGCAACCCTTATTACTTCAACTACATTATTTCTAGGTAGCTGTAGTGACTTTCTGGATCGTAGTCCGCAAGGACAGTTCACGGAAGATGACAATCCGAACGCTCTGGTCAACGGTAAGATTTATAATGTCTATACGATGATGCGTAACTATAATGTGACAGCCGGCCCTCCTGCTTTTGCCATCCACTGTTTTCGTTCGGAAGATTCGGAAAAAGGAAGTATTGCCAGCGATGGCTCTGATGTAGCCGAAATGTATGATGATTTTGTGTATACACCGACCAACGGCCTACTGGGTGCTTATTGGGGACAGAATTATGCCATCATCTACCAATGTAATGAGATTCTTGATGCCATTGCAGAAAAAGAAACAGCCGGACAAACAGAAACTGAAGACATCATCAATAAGGGAGAGGCCTCTTTCTTCCGTGCTTATTGCTACTTCAATCTGGTAAGAGCTTTCGGCGAAGTTCCTTTGGTAACTTATAAAATCAACGATGCTTCGGAAGCCAATATCCCGAAGACAAGTGCTGATAAAATCTATGAGCAAATCGACAAGGACCTGAAAACAGCAGAAGAGTCATTGCCAGAAACATGGAGCAGCGAATACACCGGACGACTGACTTGGGGAGCTGCCCGTTCCTTACACGCGCGTACTTATATGATGCGCAACGACTGGAACAATATGTACACAGCCTCCACCGACGTCATCAAAAAGGGGCTCTACAACTTAAAGACTCCGTATAATGAGATTTTCACGGATGATGGTGAAAATAACGGAGGTTCTATATTCGAGTTGCAATGTACAGCTACTGCCGCTCTTCCTCAAAGTACCGTTATCGGTAGCCAGTTCTGTGAAGTACAAGGTGTACGCGGAGCAGGTCAATGGGACTTGGGATGGGGATGGCACATGGCAACAGAGTATATGGCGCAAGCATACGAACAGGGTGATCCACGCAAAAACTCTACCCTACTCTACTTCCGCCACTCGGACAGCGATCCTATCACACCGGAAAACACCAACGAACCATACGGCGAGTCTCCGGTTTCTCCGGCAATAGGTGCTTACTTTAACAAGAAAGCCTATACCGACCCGGCTTTGCGCAAAGAATATACCAACAAAGGATTCTGGGTAAACATTCGTCTGATCCGCTACGCAGATGTACTGCTGATGGGAGCCGAATCAGCTAATGAAAAAGGTATTCCGGGTGAAGCAATCGACTATTTGGAACAAGTACGCGCACGCGCCAGAGGCACCAATAGCAATATATTGCCTAAAGTGACGACTACCGATCAGGGAGAATTGCGTGAGGCCATCCGCCACGAACGCCGTGTGGAATTAGGGTTGGAATTCGACCGTTTCTATGACCTCGTTCGTTGGGGCATTGCAAAAGAAGTGTTACACGCAGCCGGTAAAACCAATTATCAGGACAAAAACGCACTGCTTCCACTGCCACAGACAGAGATCGACAAGTCTAAGGGAGTGTTAGTACAGAACCCCGACTACCAATAAGAAAGTTCCTCGGTGCCGAACGGTTGTTTCCTCGGTGCCGAAACTACTGTTCCTCGGTGTCGAACAATGTCCTCCTCGGTGCCGAACATTCAACGCATCAGGAGGACTTTATATGAATAGAGATAAAAGTAACTATAATAATATGATATACAAAAAGTTAAGTCTATCCGTCCTGTTGTTTGCCGCAGGTTTTCTAACCGCGTCGGCACAAAAGTCGCCACAGGATATGGATCGTTTCATCGACGTATTGATGAATAAAATGACGCTGGAAGAAAAAATCGGACAGTTAAACCTTCCTGTCACCGGAGAGATCACTACGGGACAGGCTAAAAGCAGCGACATCGCCGCAAAAATCAAGAAAGGCGAAGTGGGAGGATTGTTCAATCTGAAAGGAGTAGAGAAAATACGTGAAGTACAGAAACAGGCTGTGGAAGATTCCCGGCTGGGTATTCCGTTATTGTTCGGGATGGACGTTATTCACGGATACGAAACGATGTTCCCTATCCCGCTCGGTTTGTCTTGCACCTGGGACATGACAGCCATTGAAGAGTCTGCCCGCATTGCGGCTGTAGAAGCGAGCGCCGATGGGATCTCATGGACTTTCAGCCCGATGGTGGATATTTCACGTGACCCTCGTTGGGGACGCGTATCCGAAGGTAGTGGCGAAGACCCGTTTCTCGGTGCCATGATTGCCGAAGCGATGGTGCGCGGCTATCAGGGGAAAAACATGGAACGGAATGACGAAATCATGGCCTGCGTAAAACACTTTGCGTTATATGGGGCAGGCGAAGCCGGCCGCGACTATAACACCGTGGATATGAGCCGCCAACGAATGTTCAATGATTATATGCTACCGTATGAAGCAGCCGTTGAAGCGGGTGTAGGTAGCGTGATGGCTTCTTTTAATGAAGTAGACGGTATTCCGGCCACTGCCAATAAATGGCTGATGACGGATATTCTCCGCGGACAGTGGGGATTCAACGGTTTTGTGGTAACTGATTATACCGGCATTTCAGAAATGATCGATCACGGTATCGGTGATCTTCAGACAGTATCCGCCCGTGCCATCAACGCCGGAGTGGATATGGATATGGTAAGCGAGGGTTTTGTAGGGACACTGAAGAAATCCGTTCAGGAAGGAAAAGTCTCTATGGAAACATTGAATACGGCTTGCCGTCGTATTCTGGAAGCCAAATATAAACTGGGATTGTTTGATAATCCTTATAAATATTGCGATCCGAAACGTCCGGCACGCGACATCTTTACCAAAGCCCATCGTGATGCAGCCCGCAGAATTGCAGCAGAAAGTTTCGTTCTTCTGAAGAATGACAGTCCCGACGGTAATCCGAACGGAAATCCGTTGTTGCCTTTCAACCCTAAAGGAAATATTGCAGTAATCGGTCCGTTGGCAAACAGCCGTAGCAATATGCCGGGTACATGGAGCGTAGCAGCTGTGCTCGACCGTTGCCCTTCTTTGGTAGAAGGATTGAAAGAGATGACAGCCGGAAAAGCGAATATCATGTACGCTAAAGGAAGCAACCTGATTAGTGATGCAAGTTACGAAGAACGGGCAACGATGTTCGGCCGTTCCCTGAACCGTGACAACCGCACCGACCAGCAGTTGTTGGACGAAGCATTGAACGTAGCCCGTCGGTCGGATATCATCATCGCAGCGCTAGGCGAATCTTCTGAAATGAGCGGTGAAAGCAGCAGTCGTACAGACTTGAATATTCCCGACGTACAACAGAATCTGTTGAAAGAACTTTTAAAGACAGGCAAACCGGTGGTACTGGTGTTATTCACCGGACGTCCGCTTACGCTGAACTGGGAACAGGAGCATGTGCCTGCCATTCTGAATGTATGGTTCGGAGGTAGTGAAGCCGCTTACGCCATTGGTGACGCCCTCTTCGGTTACGTCAATCCGGGTGGTAAACTGACTATGACTTTCCCGAAGAATGTCGGCCAGATACCTCTTTATTATGCGCACAAAAATACCGGACGCCCATTGAAAGATGGCAAATGGTTCGAGAAATTCCGCAGCAACTATCTCGATGTGGATAATGATCCGCTTTATCCGTTCGGTTACGGCCTTTCTTATACGACGTTCTCTTACAGCGACATCGACTTGAGTCATTCTTCCATGGACATGAACGGTTCGTTGACCGCGGCAGTGGAGGTTACCAATACCGGAACATGGCCCGGCTCGGAAGTGGTACAGCTTTATATCCGCGACGTTGTGGGTAGCAGTACCCGTCCCGTCAAAGAGCTGAAAGGTTTCCAAAAGATATTCCTGGAACCGGGAGAAATGAAGATTGTCCGTTTCAAGATTGCTCCGGAAATGCTTCGATACTATAATTATGACTTGCAACTGGTTGCCGAACCGGGCGACTTTGAAGTGATGATCGGTACGAACAGCCGTGATGTGAAAACCGCGAAGTTCACGTTAAACTAAACTTTTATCACCTTGATTATGAACGATAAATATAAAAGAATAATAGAAATGAGTGCACTTCCGCTCATGTTACTATTTCTATCCGCCGTTGCCCTGACTTTCCAGAGCTGTAAAGGGAAAAGCAAAAGCAACAACCTTTCCGCAGCCACCGACTCGTTATCGGACGACGCCCTGATGAATACCGTCCAGCGACGGACTTTCCTCTATTTCTGGGAAGGTGCCGAGCCGAATAGCGGCTTGGCTCCCGAACGTTATCATGTGGACGGCGTTTATCCAGAAAACGATGCCAACGTAGTCACTTCCGGCGGCAGCGGCTTCGGCATCATGGCTATCCTTGCGGGAATCGACCGCGGTTACGTCACCCGCGAAGAGGGACTGGCACGAATGGAACGCATCGTTTCTTTCCTCGAAAAGGCAGACCGTTTCCATGGAGCCTACCCTCATTGGTGGTATGGTGATACGGGCAAGGTGAAACCATTCGGGCAAAAAGATAATGGGGGCGATCTGGTAGAGACCGCTTTCCTCATCCAAGGGCTGCTGGCCGTACACCAATATTACGTCAACGGAAACGAGAAAGAGAAAGCCCTCGCCCAACGGATCGACCAGATTTGGCGGGATGTCGACTGGAACTGGTATCGGCAAGGCGGGCAAAACGTTCTTTACTGGCATTGGAGTCCGACGTATGGCTGGGAAATGAATTTCCCTGTACACGGTTACAACGAATGTATGATTATGTATATTCTTGCCGCCGCTTCTCCTACACACGGAGTACCTGCGGCTGTCTATCATGACGGTTGGGCACAGAACGGAGCCATCGTTTCTCCGCATAAAGTGGAAGGAATCGAGTTGCACCTCCGCTATCAGGGCACCGAAGCCGGACCGCTTTTCTGGGCTCAATACTCTTTCCTCGGACTTGACCCGGTGGGACTGAAAGATGAATACTGCCCCAGCTACTTCCACGAAATGCGCAACCTGACACTGGTGAACCGTGCTTACTGCATCCGCAACCCTAAACATTACAAAGGTTTCGGACCGGATTGTTGGGGACTGACCGCCAGCTATTCCGTCGATGGATATGCAGCTCATTCGCCCAATGAGCAGGAGGACAAAGGAGTAATCTCCCCTACCGCCGCACTTTCATCCATTGTCTATACACCGGAATATTCCATGCAGGTAATGCGCCATCTGTATGGTATGGGAGATAAAGTGTTCGGTCCTTTCGGATTCTACGATGCTTTCAGCGAAACGGACAATTGGTATCCGCAACGTTATCTGGCTATCGACCAAGGTCCTATTGCTGTCATGATCGAAAACTACCGGACCGGATTATTGTGGAAACTCTTCATGAGCCATCCCGACGTACAGGCCGGATTAACCAAACTTGGTTTTAACACCAACAAGCAAGACGTGAGACAGAAATAAGAGGAAATCTCGGTGTGCGGAAGTGGTCTACTGACCACCTCCACCACCGGTGTTTCCACCTCCTCCGCCGCCACCTTTCACATCGTCATTGTCGATGCTTCGTGCGGCTTTCTTCACACTGGCTTTCAACTCTCCAAGCCGATAGCTGATACTGAAACCGTAATACCGGCTCGGATATTTGCTCGAACTCTTCGAAATAAAGTTAGCTCCTTCTGTGTGGTTATTGTAAGTTCTGTATTTCTCCAGAACATTGCTGCAATAAATATTCAAAGAAAGACGTTCTTCTTTCAGGAAAGAACGGCTCAATCCCAAACTATAATAACTATATCCTGAACCTTTTCCCTGCAAACTGATTCGGGGTGTGCTACCTCCGCCGTTCAGGCTCAAACGTACTTTTCCCGGTAAGGTCTGCTGAATTCCTCCATAAGCAGAAGCATTCCATCCATAATTGTGCAACTCTTGGGCAGGACTCCGCAAATCGCTATAATTGCCACGTCCATTGACGTAAATTCTCGTTTTAGGAGAAGCGTTCCAGTTCAAATAAAAGTTCAATCCTGTTTCCCGGCTCTTTCCGATATTACCGTATGTGCTATACAGTGCACCGTAGGGAGCTTTATGCCCATCTTCAAAGATTTCTCCGTCTTTATCAGTAATCAAACGGCTGATTCTTTCAATTCCATTGTTATTGAAAGAATGACGCAAAGAAAGATTGATGTTGAACTTGGACGTAAAACTGCTGTAAGACAAGTCGAACGAATGACTCTTCTCACTCTTCAGGTTCGGATTTCCCTGATTGATAAACATCGGATTCTGATTATCGAAATAAGGATTCAAATTCCAGATACCCGGACGCCAGATACGCATATTATATCCACCACGCAAATTCTGCGTCTTTCCTAGTTTTATTCCCAAGGAAACGGAAGGAACCAGATCACTAAAATTCGAATCAAAGTTCTCGCCCGGACCCACCAGATACTTCACCTCTTGTATGGTTTGCTCATAACGTAATCCCGGTTTGAAAGTAAATCCCTTGTATTTCAGCGTATATCCGGCATAAGCAGAGAGAATATGATTCAAATGACGGTACTCGCTACTACGATTCTCATTATATGCATAGTTTTCACTTGCTCCCTCGGCTTCATAAAACCGATTATCACTGGAGTTACGTCGGAAAATATATTTGGCACCGGTTTCAATTGTATGCAGCTTTCCAATCGGAGTAGTATAGTCCACCTGGAAAGTCTGCTCCATCGTATTTGTCTTTCCGTCCGAATGGAAATTCTTTAATGACAATTCTTTAATGATATCCAGTTTATTCTCATCAGGCTCGATGTCCAGATAAGTATTATATGAATCATTCGTTTGGGGTTGGGAATTGATTTTATAAGAAAACGTAATCATCCGTTCTTTATTTTTTCGGGAAGTACGTTGATAGTCTATATTTCCGTTGATAGAATACCATGACCCTTTTCCATGATTGTCGGTTCTATAACGGTACGCAAAATCCTGTCGATCAGCTCCGTGCATAATCGTATTTCCGCCACTGTTACTTTTGTCACTGCTACCGTACATTCCGAAAGCCACGGTCAGCAACCTCAACGTATCAATCTCGTAACTGGCTTCCAAATTGCCATACTGGAAATTCCCTTTCGACTTGGAGCTACTTTCCGATTCCAGATATTTTTCATTCTCTTTATCCGGTTCGTAGTTTTCGCGATAACTGTCGGAATAGCTGCGCGGGCTATTATTATAATTGTAGTTATAGTTGGCAGAAACAGTCAGTTTACCTTGTTTCACCATTGCGTAAGTGCCGGCACCTACTCCGTTATTATTAGCATTTCCTCTGAAAGTAGCCGTGTATCCTTCAAATCCGGAACCTACTGTGACGATATTCAGAATACCTCCGATACCTTCCGCATCATATTTAGCTCCCGGTGAAGTTATCACCTCAATATATTTGATCGTGTTTGCCGGCATACTTTTCAGTACTTCCTTCGGATTATTACTCATCATATTATTGGGCTTTCCATTTACATGTATCTTGAAACTGCTACTGCCGTTTACTTGTACATTGTCTTCTCCATCCACCGTTACCAAAGGCACTTTCCGAAGCATCTCCAATATACTGTTCGATTTTGAGTCCGGGTCATCTTCAATATTATATTCAATCTTATCCACATCTACCTTTACCAAAGGTTTTTGTGCAACTACCTCCACTCCTTTCAATACGTTATTGGCCTCTGAAGAAATCATTGTGCCCAAGTCAACCTCCTTCACGGACGGTTTTAGAGTAAATTCCTTTACTATCGGCGCTTTACCAATCGAAGAAATAGTGATGATGTAATTGCCCGCAGCGACATTCAGTTTCTCCTGAAATTTACCATTCGCCCCAGTCACCGCCATCTTGACTGCTTTATCCGGAGCATTTTTCTTTGCTATTTTGATGGTAGCATACGGTTCTCCCTCTTGTGTTAAAGAATCAATAAGTACTCCTTTGACTGTATAAGAAGGAGCTGTGGATTTTTGTGCCCACCCCGCCGCCACGGAGGTAGCGAATACGAATAGAATTAGTAGTAACAGTCTGTGTTTCATGACTAGAAATATATTAGTTTATGTTTATTAGACGCAAGACATTCAAAAATGCTGCAAATTCGAGAGCCAAAAGTAGTTGGTTTATCTACACTTACGAATTTTTCGGAGTTAAGAATATAAAACGAATGGATAAAAAATCTTACTACAGTATATTTCTTGCATTTTTAAACTTCATTTACCCTCCCCTTATTTTTCCTATCATGAAAAGACTTGTTATCTATAATCTTTTGGCAACATTCCGAATTTCTCTTTAAAACATTTTGCAAAATGGGAAGAAGAAGCAAAGCCTAACCGTTCTGCAGCTTCAGCTATTCGAACACCATTTGCTATTAATTCAGCTGCTTTGTTTAAGCGGAAATTCTTAACATAGTTATTAGGAGGCATACCAAACAAACTTTTCATCTTCCGGTAAAGATTAGAATGACTCATATTCATTTGATCTGCCAATGTTTCAATTGAATAATTTTCATTAACAACCTGCTCCAATAAAATTGCATTGATCTTGTCTATAAATTCTACATCTTTTTGAGAAATGGCAAAATCCGAAAGTGAAGAGGATGAACCAATTGTGATGTCCGTCATCTGTTTATGAAACGCCAATCGCAGTTTTAATAAATTCTCGATCTGTTTATGGAGCTGCTTAATAGAAAACGGTTTCTCTAGATATACATCAGCACCACTTTCAAGTCCTTCCACTTTAGATTCCAATGTCGTTTTTGCAGTCAGCAAAACAACAGGAATATGAGAATAAGCCATATCGGATTTTACATGATTACAAAGTTCAAGTCCATCCATTTCAGGCATCATAATATCACTGACAATAACATCTACACCCTGGTGTGCAAGTATTTCCAGTGCTTCTTTTCCATTACCGGCACGTATCACCTTGAACCAAACACTTAAAGCTTCTCGAGTTAAATTTAACAATTCAATATTATCCTCCACCAATAAAACTGTGAATTTCCTATTACCGAATTCAGAAACAGAAGTCACTTCTTCTCCAACACCTACAACATCCGTTTCAGTCAATCCATCAGATGCATCTTCCGTTTCTACAACTCCCAATGGTAAAGATAACACAAATGAAGCCCCCTCCTCGGAACTATCTTCCAGAAACAAATTCCCATGATGGGCTTCTGCCAAGGATCTTGCAAATGCCAAACCAATTCCGGTACCCTTAGATGATGCCACCGGATCGTCAGGCAATTGATAAAAAGCTTGAAATATTTTATCGTGTTGGTCCTCCGGGATGCCGGGGCCATCATCAGTAACCACTATCCTCACCTCGTCATCTACTGATAATACTTTCAATTCAATCCTGGATTTCGCATATTTCATCGCATTTCCCATCAGATTTACGAGAATCTTACTTATCTTCTCCGAATCAATCATCGTATTAATTTCTTCACGAGGCAAGCAAAGATGTAATGTCAGTCCTCTCAACTCCGCAGAACCGCTGAATTGATTAAAAATATCACTTACCAATGCATTAACATTGCATTTCCTCAAATTCAACTGCAAAGCACTACTTTCCAACTTCTGAAAATCAAGTAACTGATTGATGATTCCCAATAGATAATCTACATTCTTTTCTATCACAGAAATATACTTGTTCTCTTTCCCTTTGATTTCCTCTTCTCTCAATTTCTCCAACGGCAAACGAATCAAACTTAGCGGAGTACGTATTTCATGTACCAGATTAATAAAAAAATTGATTTTCGATTTATACATTTCTTTTTCTTTGGTAGTCTGATACTCCTCCATCCGACGTTTATACTTACGCCTGACATACAAATTCCAACGCCAACCAAGAAATACGATGACGGCAAGTAACAACAATGCATATACGACATAAGCAATAGTAGTCCGCCACCAGGGAGGAGTAACCACAATCCATAAAGAAATTGCCTTTTCATTCCAATAATGGTCATTATTCGAACCACGAACCAAAAACTCATACTCCCCCGGAGGAAGATTGGTATAGGAAGCCGTATTATTAGAAGAGTTGTTAATCCATTCCTTATCTACTCCGTTCAAAATATACGCATAACGGTTTCTAAGAGGATCTTCATAGCTAAGTGTCGCAAAACGGATGGTAAGACTGTTATTCTTATAAGGTAATCTTATCTTATCAACTGTATAAAAAGGCTTATCCAGCTGGAGCAGCCGCCTCACTTCCCGCTCATTATTCAAATTAGGAAAACTGATATCCATAACATAAACAGGAGGAAGGTAGGTGTTATCTGCAAATTCTTTCGGTTCAAAAACATTAAAGCCGTTCACTCCTCCAAAATACAACTTCCCTGTCGATGAAGCCAATGAAGATTGCGCCGTGAACTGATTCCCCTGCAAACCGTCATTTATAGTAAAAAGCCGGTTCTCATTCTTATTTATCGGATTAAACTGATATAACCCGGAATTACAGGAAATCCAAAAATTACCTGCCTGATCCTGCTCTATCGAATAAATAACCTTATCCGGCAACCAGACATTTTCCGGATCAAAATCAACAAAAGTTTCTGTTTCTTTGGAAAAAGAGCATAATCCTCCACCATTGGTTCCAAACCACATCGTACCTTTCCTATCTTCAAATAATGTTATCACGGAGTTACTAGTAATAGTAGTCAGGTCCTCCCGGATATGTTCAAAATGCTTCCACTCTTCACCAACTGTATTATAACAGAAAACGCCACGATTTGAGGTCGCAATCCAAAGATTATTGTACATATCCTCATAGATATCAGTTACAGAAGCCATAGCACCGACATTAATCACAGTTATAAAATTATCCGATTGCGGATTATAGCGACATAATCCCCAGCTTGTTCCGATAAAGATTTCTCCTTTACGGTCTTTAAAAAGGCTTAGTACATCATTACTGCAAAGCGTATTCGGGATATTACGGGAATAAGTATAACTTTTAATATTCCCGGTTTTCAGATTCAATACATGCAATCCTTCAGCATAAGTTCCCACCCAAAGATTATCGCCCTCCAACAACAAGCTACGTACATCGTATCTTATATTCGATTTCTTCAAAGAATACTCATAAAAAGAATGAGTTTGTGAATTGAAAAACCACAATCCATTCCGGGTTCCCACCCAAACATTCTTCTCCCGATCTTCACAGAAAGGTCCTATCCCCCTATCTGCTTTTTCCATCCCCGTCAAAGACAGGGAATAAGTAGAAAAACGCTTCGACTGTTTAGACATATAATTTATTCCGCCGGAATTAGTCATTACCCAAAGCGTGCCTTCATTATCCCACATCATCGCGTGTACAGTCGGATCACTCAAAGTCCATAAACCAAACGGAGAGTCTCCCCTACGAAATGTTTTACGCTCACGGTCAAACAAATAAACGCCATTGTCCGTACCAACCAGCATTTCTTTCTCGCTATAGTCCATCAGACAAAGAATAGAACTGAAACTCTCTGCAGATGTATCATATATTTTTAATTCCCGACTTCCTTCCTGATAACACCCTAACGAATTCGTCCCCACGCCACACCAAATCTCATGTTCAATACTATGGAGACAGTTAATCCTTTGATTGCCAATACTCAATTCGGATGAAACCGGATAGTTCTGCAGAAAAGTTCCCTCTTCATCAAAGCAAAGTAACCCCTCCTGCATAGAAGAAACATAGACAAGAGAATCCGTACCCTGGCAAATATCCCAAGCAAAAAAAGTCCGAATACTATTTTGAGTCAAAACATCTTTTGCCGGATCATAAATAAAGATGCCTTGCCCCAAGGTAGCGATCCAGATCAAGCCATTTTTCGTTTTTACAATTTTCTTGACTTCGCAACTAATAAACACTCCATATTTGGTTGTCTTATCAAAATACAAGAAATGATCGTCAGAGCGATCATAAATGTATAGTCCGGAACTTGTTCCTATCCAAAGGTCTTCACCCTCTTCCATCAGAGAACTGACAAAGTTGTTCCCTAAAGAATATTTGTCATTTAAAACATTCCGATAAATTTTATTTCCGCTACCATAATAGCAGTTCAGCCCGTTACTTGTCCCTATCCATAAAAAGCCATAGCTATCTTGAATTGCACACCAGGTTGTGTTATGAGACAGTCCGTTTTCTACCTGATATTTCTTAAAGGAAAACTCGGCAGATGCCATTAATGGCTCAATACAAAGAGTAATAAAACTGATAAATGCTATTATTGACTTTTTCATATTATATACCCATGTCGATTCAGTGAGCCAAATATAGCTATTTTAGTAACCTAAGCCAAATCTCAAATTTATTTTCATTTGGAGAATAGATAAAAGCAACACAGATAACGTCTGTTTATATCATCGACGTTATCTGTGTGCCAAACAATACATTTTACCTCATTGTCTTCAGACGATTAATCATGCAATCCCTTTTTTCTCAAATAATCCAGCATGAATCCCGGACGATCAGTCTGAAGAATCCGTGCCCCTAGCTCTTCAATCAGATATCCATAGTTTCCATCCGGATCTTTTAAAGCCTGATCGTCTTCATGCCCTCCCGCAAGAGAAGCCCACAACGTATTGTACCAGATCCGACTCTTTCCCAGAATAATCGATTTCACTTTTCGAGGCAAAGGACTGGAAGAATCCGAATAAACCAATTCGAAGGCAGCAGGATGCAGCTGTGTCATATAGTCCCTGACCTTCTTTTCGCCATCCTTTCCGTCAAGTCCTATCACCGGTATGTAAATCACTTTATCCAGATAATCTCCAAACTCACTTTTGACAGTTTCCACCGGCTGGCCTCCTTTCATTATCACCAAACTGGCAGTTCCGGTTTTCTCGAGCACAGCGTATACCTCGTCAAACACAGAATACGCCTTATCCAAGTTAAACATAATCTGACCTTTGCCTGCCAACAATGCCTCTTCCAATGTTGGAACAATATGTTCTGTCAGATTTCCATCCTTATCTTTCAGTTTCAACTTCTTGATTTCTGCCAATGTATAATCCTTAATCAATCCTTTACCATTGGTTGTCCGGTCTACACGGTCATCGTGCATCAATATTAATTGTCCGTCTTTAGTCTTGTGAATATCAATCTCCACAATATCCACTCCCATTTGTATGGCACTATCAATTGCCGCTACGGAATTTTCCGGTGCACTCCGCCAGTTCCCCCGATGTGCCACGACTAACACCTGATCGGACTTCGGATCTAAAAATGCCTTACGGATCGTTTCTCCCCGTTGTGCAAACAATATAAGAGGTTGCAAACAACAGAATATCCCTAACCATATCAGTTTGTAGTTTTTCATTGTCATTCGTTTAAATAAATTGTATCATTATTCTTGATAAGCTCCCGGCCACATCGCATTTTTATCACGCGGATTCCCCAACTGGTCAGTGGAAAAAGCATCCATCTCTTCCAACCATTTTCCAAACTCCTCACCTAAATTCTGGAAAGGACAACTATCCGGTTTAAAGCCGGTTGTGATCGCATTCTTAACAGCGTCGGAAGCAGTCCGGGTAAACTCATTCACATTCCCGTCCCAAGTATAGACAGAACGATTGGCATCCCATACGACATTTAAAGAGCTAATCGTACTGTTATACTTATCAAACTCTGATGTTGTAAACTTGTTGGTTGATGCAGGCATGATCGTACCGCCCATCAGATTATACCCTTTGGATGTCAAATGGCGAGTATCATCACCGGACATTTCAACAACCGGATTAGCTGCATTTTTATTCAGGATGATATTATTCATCAAGAATGATTGCCGGGCCGGCCAGGATTCACAACGAATAACAGCCCCGCTATTTTGAGCACCATCCTCGATAATGGTAGAGTTTACAATCAACATACTCCCCGCGCCGTTAATGGTTCCATCTCTACCACTATTATTGGTAACAGTTGTATTATTCATACATAAATGACCGTTTGACATTTGAATAGCATAACCGAACTGTCCGCCTTCATTGCCTGTAATGGAGCAATTATTCATAAAAAGAATACTCCCACTGTCATTGACGCGAATTGCGCCTCCACGCGAAGATGCCTTGTTGTTTCTCAACTGCACATGATTTAGTTTGGCTGTCCCCTTATACATGAATATACCGGAACCACCAGCCTCACCTGAACCATTTACTCCCGCATTATAGCACTTTTCAATGATACAATGATTCAACTGTAATGTTGCATTGCCACTGCTACCATTCGCAATCAGGAATCCACCGCTATAGCCATTTATTTTCTCATTGGGATGATAACCGCAAGAGAACGTACAACCTTCAAATGTAATATCTATCTGGTTTCCTAATGTAAACAAGGAATAATCACCCGCATCCGCAATGCCGTTATTATTTGCATCTCCTGTGAAAGTAGTCAGATACCGGACAGGATCACGCTTGCTTAAATCCTTCCGGGTACTTTGAGGATCATATCCACCCACAACCTTTATTTCGACTTGTTTGCTATATCCGCTATACTCTATTTTCAGACCGGCTTCCTGATCTGCTATCAAATAGGTACCGCCTGCCACATAGATATTCTTACCATCCAATTTCTTAGCATTCGCAGTCGTGATCGCACTGTTAGTGTTAGTTCTCAATAGATTGCGTAACCCGTCTACTCCCATTGCATTATCCCAATCCATACCGGTAGCATTCCCTGTAGCATGCTCTTTCACATAATAAGCGTCCAATTGCAATTCCGTTGCATCTCCCCCATTGATTGTACCAGTCTCCCATGGAGTGACAATCGGTTCACTCAATCTAATGACCGAACCTTCTACTTTCAAAGTAAATTCATAACAAAATCCGGCCTTTATTGCAGGAATGCCCGGCAATACCAGATCTTCCCCCTTGTAATTTAAAGAAACGAAAGTACTATTAGGATTTGCAGCTCCCGGAGCTACGATCGCCGTATATTTACATCCGCTTTGTCCGGCTTTCCCTCCTTCAGGAATGGTGACATACGGTGAAACAAGTGCAGTTCCCGATGAAACATTTCCGTCCGTATATCCCTGATAGGAACCGATTTTAACTCCTAGAGCTTTACTTTGTGAGTCTATATCGTCCAATGTCATGATAACTTTCGCCATTCTCCGGTTCATATTCAGATGAAGGACACCTGCTCCCTCATTTACAGCATCCTCTACTGTGCAAGTCATGTAGTCTGCGCTCGCCAGATTTTCCAAACTCTGCTGATTAATAGGAAGAGAGAAGTTGGCTACGCTTGTTCCTTCAGTCACCGGATAAAAGGCAGAATAAGTAACAGGTTCATTTCCCCACCTAAGATAATAGTTATCCGTAGGAGCCCATTGCCCTCCAGACAACATATAAGTCACACTACCATCTTCGCAACTCAACAGAATCTGGTCTCCATTATTAAATTGCATTTGCTGTTCATTTGTTCCTGTAGGATTACTACGGGTATATGCAGCATCAATAACAGCATTGATCTTGATTGCACCGGAGTCTTCATTGAACACGGCTATCTCTTTATCCGTATCACAAGCTGCCATACCCGTTAATATACATGCAGCCAATATATGTTTAGTAATTTTCATAACTCATCTCCTCCTTTTTATTTCTGATCGATAATCTGACCGGTTGCCCGATATTTCATTTGCATGGTAGCCAACCGTGCCGTTTCATTTACATTCAGTGTCAGCGTATGCTCTACTCCCTTTTGCAACTCAATGGGCTCTTCGGCAGTCCATATATACAATTTTCCGTCATAACTGAAATTGACAGAAAAGCCTTCTATTATTGTTTGCGGGAGAAGAATGCATTCATACCCATCCGTACCCTTATAGGGGGCGATAGTTGTAGCTACAGCATCTTCCCGTGGAATGACTACCGGTTCCGGCACTGACAAATCACAAATACCACCCGCTATTGTACCATTTACAGCCATATCGCCCAGTTTACTGATCGCCGCATCTTCCATACCATTATTTACCGTCACTTTTATAATCAGCTTGCTCATGGCATGATCCAAAGTAACTTTCAATCTACCATCTGCGGTGAGATCCTGTTTCGGATCAACCGTTGATTTAGTCAACAGGAAATCAGAAGCAATCACCTTTTCTTCGGTAGTCTGGTTGCTTTGTATGTTGATAGCTAACGGAGTGTCCAAACCAGCTTCCGAAATGTAAGGAGCATACGCTATTACTGTTACCGGAGTTCTTGCGTTATCCCAAAGCATTTGTTGCCCGTCCGCCGTATTCCAGTCATTATTAGATTTTACCATTTGCGAATTATAATCATAAGCAATGTTTTCACTGTTATGAATGATCAGTCCGAAACTCTCCAGATTACTTGCATCATATCCGGCACGCGACACAGGCGCATTCACTTCTGTCACAATACGGATTATATGATCTTCGGGAAAGTTGCCGGTCGGCTGCGTCCCGTCTTCAATGTTTGAACAGCCTGTCAGACTAATGACCAAAGCGGTCATTATATAAAATTTGTTTTTCATATCACAATTACTTTTTAAAGATTCAGTTGGACAATACAGCATCATAAGCTCCCATTTGCATCTTATCAGGATTGCGTGTCACGCCACGCTGATCCAATCCGAAAGCATCTTCACCCATCCATTCCACGAATACCTCACCTAAATTAACCATAGGAGAAGCAGCAGGATTGAAACTTTTCACAGCATTGATTACAGCTTGTTTGGTAGCATAACCACCCACCTGTCCGATCTGGTCAATATTCCACTTATAAACACCCTCTTCCGTCAGGTTGCCATTCACGAGGGTAGGATAAGCAGTATCAGAAACGCCCATTGTGAAATTATTAACTCGCTGATACAAGTTATATCCCATGGAGTAAGCTTCTTTATTCGCTCCGTTCAAAATGAAGCTTGGAGCGGTAGAATTCTCGGAAATCAACAGGTTATTAATAAACTTAGTATCACCATCAATAGAGGTTTCACATCGAAAGGCGCCATACTCCTGATCAATATCATGCCCTACAATCGTACTATTAGCGAGCATGAAACTACCTCCCCCGTTTAAAGCAGCACCTTTTCCCGGATTTCCGACAATGGTTGTGTTATTCATACAAATATGTCCCGATGATATCTGAATACCGACCCCAAAAAGTTCTCTTACTGAATTGCCAGTTATCAGGCAATTATTCATAAACACAACAGCCTTATTGCTGTTACACCGTATTGCTCCGCCACGGCTATCCGCCGCATTATCCAGGAACTTCACATTGTTCAGTTTCGAGCTCCCGGAAGCAATAAGAATAGCTGTACCTCCCGCTACTCCTCCTTGCCCGTTGACAGCTTCCGTTTTACAATCCCTGATAATACAATCCGTTAATTCGACAGAGGTGCTATTGACGTTACCATTGATATAAATTCCGCTACCACACTCGTTAGACTTGGCATCATTATTAGAAAGGTACCCATATTGAAAAGTAACTCCTTCAATCCCAATAATCCCTCCTTTCACCAACAATAGTCCGCAATCACCGGAATCAGCCTGATTATTACCGTTTACATCTCCGCTGATCACTGTCTTATACGTATCAATACGACGATTAGTCAGATCTGTCCCTTCGCTCAACAAACTATATCCTCCTTTGATCGCTTTAATGTCTTTGCGGATAATCACCCCGAGTCCTCCGGTCTCGGACATCACATATTTTCCCTGGCTCATGTAAATAGTACTCTTGGACAGATCGATAGATCCACTCAATAATTTGCGAAAACCAGCTACATCCATTGCCTGATCCCATGAAGTACCATCCATGTCCCCTTCACCGAATTGAGTTACAAAATAACTTTCCAGTCCTTTTTGCAAGACAACTTCTTCATCCAGATCATCATCATAATCAGTAATCATCGGAGGATCAACCATCTCATAATCTTCCTGACACGCCTGGCTCACTAAAATAGTGAAGGCCAAAAGCCCAATCTTTGATATTGTGAGCAACTTATTTTTCATTTTTCTTCATTTTAAACTTGTACACTAAATTGAAATAATTACAGTTCACCGCTTAACGGGCAATATCCGGATAACCGGGATTCTGTTTCAGATATTCATTCTGCTCCAATTGGGTCTGTGAAAACGGGAACAATTCATAATGAGTATCTGCATCCCGTTTCTTGTCCCACCATGCATCCTGAAATCTTCCGAAGCGGATCAAATCCGTCCGACGACGGCTCTCCGCAAGAAATTCCCGTCCCCATTCATCAAGCATTTCTTTTAGATCAAGTACCACGTTACCTTCCGGCTGATAAGCGATATCTGCAGTAAAGTTTTCATAGTTGCGTTTACGCACGCTGTTCAACAGCTTGCCGGCCTCGCCTGCCTGTCCGAGACGAAGAAGGCATTCCGCCTGCGAATAAATAATCTCCGCCAAACGGATTTCCGTATAATCCGACTCTATAAAATATCCTCCATCAAACGGATAGAAAGGATACTTCACACAGTAAAGCCCCGAGTTGAAATCTCCGTTTCCCAGTTTAGACTCCTGATAATTCGGGTTGGCAATATAACCGGATTCTGCGTTACCTTCAAAACGTCCCACTTGATCAAGTAGGTAAAGGACATATTGATTATCCGGATTCTTGGCATATCCCCCACTTATACTGGAATTAGCGATTTTCCCTTCCATGAAGAACATACCTTCCCGTGTATTATTACTCGTATTTACATATTGTTTATAACGTTTATCGCCCGCATACTTGGCGAATTTCTGCGTAACCATGCCCAATTCATAGTCGAATATCTGCCGGGGACGTTGGTTATCAAAGCTTGGTGAAATTGCATATTTCGGATTACGGCTCCCATCGCCTTCTATTTTTAGGAAATACTGACAACCATACGGAAGTCCTCGTCCATAAACAGTTCTGTTGTCACCGTGTTCCCCACTTTTCAGATGCCAGCTGGTTGTTCCATAAGAACCGGAGAAACCAAAGATTACTTCATTACACATTTCATTGTTCCAGTCGAAGGGTTCGTACCAGTTATCCGCAATTGCATAATAACCAAATTCTCCTCCGATGATACGTTTACACATATCAATACATTCTTGCCATTTAGGCTGCCCAATCCATTTTTCTGCGTTCAAATAAAGGCGTACCAGCAATGAAGCGGCAGCAGCTTTGGTAAACTGTCCTTGCTGATTGCCGTTACCGGATTGTCCGGTCTTGGATGGCAAACTCGGTAAACAGAAATCTTTTAATTCACCCTCGATGAAATCAAACATAACTTGTGGAGATACCTGTTTCCGATTCTCCGGTCGTTCATTTACAGCTTGATCGGAGCTTGTTGTTAGAACACAGTTACGGTAGCTATTGAACAGACGAAGATAACAGTAGGCCCGCATACAACGTAGTTGTGCCTTAAAACTATCAAATTCACTCTCACTTAGATTGAACTTGGAAGGATTCAGTTGGGCCAGTTCATCCAACACCAGATTACATTGACCAATACCAGCATACATGGACTCCCATCCGGATGTCCAATCTCCGGAATTAATGTCATCGTACTGATGATAATGATATTTTTCCCATTTACCGCCATCATACCACCAAGTTCCCCGAGTAGGCGTTATCAACTGATCCCCTGTCAGTTCTTCGTGTTCATGACGTCTGACAATGGATTCATAGATATGCTCAAACGGACGAAAAACGGCGTTGATAACATCCTGTTTGGTATTATAATAGTTTTGAGACATGACCTGATCATACACCGTTTCCGACAGATCTGTACAGGATGGCAAACTAATGACTGTACCTGCCATTATCCCTAATCCAATGATATATTTTGTTATTTTCATAATCGTCTTTTATTAGAAACTTACTTGTAATCCTAAAATAAACTGAAAAGCAGACGGATAATAGTTATATCCTCCTCCGAAAGTACCCGGTGTCAGTCCGTTCACTTCGTAGGTAGAAGGATCTACACCGGTAAACTTCGTAAACGTATAAAGATTGTTGGCCGTACCGAACAAACGTATCTTTTCAATATATTTCTTATTCAGGTTCATGGTATATCCTAAAGTGACGTTGTCTATCTTCAGATAATCACCTGGTTCAATGAAGTAGTCGGTAATCACATTCTTACCTGTCGTGATATGTGCATTCTTCGAATAAGCGGTCGTCAACTGGTTGGTAGTCATGCTCTGCAATCCGAAATAGAAATCATGCACGTTGAATATGTCAAACCCGGCAGCACCACGGAAGGCAACAGACAAATCAAAGTTCTTATAAGTGAAGTTATGCGTCATAGAGCCGGTGAATTTCGGCAAACCGTTTCCGGTCACAGACTTATCCTCTTCCGTACCTTGGGCTACAGGAATCACATTCCCCTTTTTATCATAAATCAGCCAGTCACCTTTTTTATCCACTCCTGCATAACGATATGTAAAGTAGTTACCAATACGTTCCCCCTCTTCAATCCGCTGCAAATATCCCGGATTATTCGGATTCGCCATGCTACAGGTAGAGTAATATTTTTGTCCTTTATATATATCGTTGGAAAAACTGACAAACTTATTGTTATTAGTAGCCCCCACTAATGTGAAACTATAAGTGAAATCCTTTGTCCGGACAGCATTTACTGTAACATCAAGTTCGAAACCGGTATTACGCAATGTACCTACATTGGTATAGATGGTGGAGAACAAGTTAGGTGGTACCGGTACAGAATAATCTCCGAGCAAATCACTTTGTTTACGATGGAAATAGTTAAATGAACCGGTCACTTTGTGTGAGAAGAGTGAGAAGTCCAAACCCACATTCTGATTATGTCCTTTCTCCCAGCGCAATTCCGAGTTCGTATTTTTGCTCGGTCCCCATACATGAAAACGGTTACCATTGTATTGATACCAACCGAAAGCCCGGTAAGTAGCCAGAGAATTATAATTTCCTATTTCCTGATTACCTGTCACCCCATAATCATAACGTACTTTCAAGTCATCAATCCATGAAAGTCCTTTCATAAACTTCTCATCCGAGATACGCCAACCGACAGATACAGCCGGGAAATTACCCCATTTATGATTCTCGCCAAAGCGGGAAGACCCTTCGTGGCGTAAAGAGAAAGTAAACAGGTAGCGCTCTTTCCAATCATAATTAACACGTCCGAAGAAGCTGATTAACTTATGGTCATTCTTATAGGAGCCCATCATTGTTTTTCCATCTTTTGCCGCTTCCAGCCCGGAACCCAGATTATTATACGTCAATCCATCCGAAGAGAAATTCCAGTTTTCAGCAGACATTCCGGAATTTACACCATAATTATAGCTATACCCCACCATTGCACGGACCTGATGATTCTTGATACGTGTAGAGAAATTTGTTACCCATTCCAGATTGTTAGTCGTACTTTTGTCGAAGTCACGGCTGGCTTTTCCGGTGACACCATCATTTACATTAGAACCATAAGTAGACGGTATAAACCATCCGTTAAATTTATCAACTTGATATTGAGAAATAGTGACCTGCGACTTCAATACCATGTCCGGATTCTTCGGATTAAACAGAGGCAGCAGATTAACGGCAGCCGTAGCATTCCATTCCAGCAACTTAATTTCCGTACCATTCTCTTCTTCATTCAATTGCTCTACGATATTAGAACCTTCCGTTCCACTGGGAAAACGATAGTACCCATTAGCCGATTCCGAATCATAAATAGGCATTGTCGGATTGTTTTTAATAGCATTGCTATATACATTGGCTGATTTGTTCCGGTCGATAACACGAGGAGTTATATTAGCAGAGAACGTGAATAGCCCGTCTTTGGTTGTATGGTTAATATTGGCACGTGCTCCATATTCACGACGGTCGGAACGCAAATCAATACCACGGGCATTACGATAGTCGGCGGTCACCCGATAGTTGGTTCTCGCATTACCGCCGGAAAATGTCAATGTATGCATGTGAGTCACCCCCAATTGAGTAACGGCATCAAACCAGTCTGAATCAGCTCCCATATCGGAAAGCGGATTAGACACTGTGCGATAAGCACGGTATTCTTCCGCATTCATTATGTCGAGTTCTTTTTTAGCTTTATTAAAAGTAACGGAAGTACTATAGGTTGTATGAACCTGTCCATCTTTGGTCCCTTTCTTTAGATTAATCAGGATAACCCCGTTACTACCCCGCGTACCATAGATCGCAGAAGCAGCACCGTCTTTCAATACATCAATCGATTCAATATCGGCAGGGTTAATATTCGTCATATCACCTCCCGGCACTCCGTCTACCACAATTAACGGTCCTAAACCTGCATTACGGGAAGAGACACCACGAATCTGAATACTTCCTTGATTGTTCGGATCGGCCAGAGCTGTGTTAGAAACCGAAACGCTGGAAACTTTCCCCTGCAAAAGCATGGAGGCATCGAGGCTGGATATCTGATTCAGATCTTTCGCACCTATATGCGAAATAGCCGAAGTCATTTCTTTCCGTTTCATCGTACCGTAACCCACCACTACCACTTCATTCAAAGCGGTCGATTCTTCTTTCAATACGATCTTCAATAACTGGCGGTTTTTAACAGCCACTTCTTGTGTTTCATAACCGATATAAGACACTTTCAGGTGTCCATTCTTAGGTACGTTCACCAGAAATTTACCGTCTATATCTGTAATAGTACCCTGTTTCGATTCTACGACTACTACGGAAGCGCCAATAACTGGTTCGCCCTTTTCGTCCGTCACCGTACCTGATATCTTACTTTCCTGCTGAACTTCCAAAGAAGCTCCCTTTACCTGTATACCGGAAAACAGTATCAGCAGTATACCTAACAGACAGGTACACGTTTTGAAATGAATATTCTTCATAAATAAATGATTTTATGTTAGATGATAAAGTTAACGCAATCCTCTTGCTTGTAAAGCGGAGATTAATACTTCCGGTGCATCTGTCTGTATCATACGTACTTCAGGATAAATCTGAAGAAGCTCATCCAGATAAGTCGCATTTATATCATATTCAGGTATTAATCCGGATAATACATGAAGCATATTGACTGTAGGAATCATCCCCTCACTGATAGCAGTCCCTATGGGAGTACTTTGTCCGTCGGGAGCATAAGAATATTGCACGAAATAATTGCCCGGAAGCCCAACCAGAGGTTTGTAAGCGCTTTGTGCCCATGTGTACACGTGTGCCTTTTTAGAAATAGACAACACTTCTTCTGCTTTCTGGCTACTGTTACAATAGAAAAAGACTTGTTCCATCATATCCAGTTCCTTGACAACATTCATCACCTCTTGGGTAGAGGCTGTACGTGGAGAATAATCCAGATTGAAATATATTTTTCCACGCCCTGCTTTCAGAAACTCTTCCAATGTGGGCATCTTCTCATCGGTCACCCTTCCATTCCGGTCCAACAGATTATATTGCTGAATTTCAGCATAAGTCATTTTCGTAATATCCCCTGTGCCGTTAGTCGTAGCATTGATTGTCTGGTCATGGCACACCATAACTACTCCATCGCTTGTGAGATGAGTGTCACATTCAATCACATCCGCTCCTGCATTGATGGCAGCTTCTACAGCAGATACCGAATTTTCGGGAATAGTCTTGTCTGTTGTATGAGAGCGATGCGTCATAGCCCATACCATTTTGTTATCTGCATCCCTGAATTGCTTCATGGCTTCTGTCAGTGCCAATAAGTCGTAAATACGGATCCTTTTCTGTACTGCATGCTCACCCGCTGTCACTAACATCGTGTAGTCACCACTTTGTGTATAAGCATGAGTGATAGACGTAGCTGCTTTCCCTTCCTTGACTGTTCCGTCACCAAAGTCGACAGTAACGTCAGTATTACTGTCGATATTGTTAAACACCACTTCCACTACCTCTTTCAGCATAGCACGGGTGCTCGTTTGCAGATAAGGATTCTTTTTTACGGGATCATCATCTGAACATGCCATAAAACTAATTCCGCATAAAACAATTAAACTGTATGCATATTTTATAGCCAGTAATTTTAAAATTCTTCTCTTTATAAGAAGAAAGGACAATAGATTTTCATTTCTCATTGCGCGTTTTACATTAGTTGATTTATTTAATAGATTACGTTGCAAACATAAGTAATACGCACTAAAAAAAGGAAAAAAACATTCAATAAAAGATGAGAATTTTTCTTTTCGTGAAAAAGAAGACCATTTAAATAAGAAAAGAAAGAAACGGGCTCTTTTTGAATAAAACGGGCGTATTGCAAAAAGTACGCCCCCTATTTTCATTTGCGTTCAGGAGTGCCTGACGGTTTGCGAAGCGGGAATCCTTCTTTCTGCGGAATTCCTAAAACAGGGATTCCTTCCTTATCCCACTCTATTTTCTGCATACGCGGCGTCCGGCTATCCAAAACAAGCATATCATACAAACTCTTGCGGGCGTGATAAAGCATATACCATTCCTTACCGTCAGGTGAAGGAATAAAACAGATACTACCGGGTCCATATACATGATTTTCCGGTGCTTGCTTAAACACAGGCTCCGGTGCCTTTTTCCAAGAAGCCGGATTCAGCAGATCGCTGTCAGTATCGGCAGTCAGCAGTCCTACACAGTAGTAAGGAGTCCAATTACCACTTGCCGAATAATAAATCAATAACTTATCTTTCTTCAAAGAATAGAAGAATTGCGGTGCTTCATTGACACGAATCGGATAGGCAGTTTTATTACCATCTATACTGATCCACTGACATTCCCATTCATATTCTGGTTCGGAAATCAAAATACGGTCAGAAGCCAGTGTCCATGGGTTCTCCATTTCGGCAATATAAATACATTGATTTTCCTGATAAACTCTACGTTTCTGCCATCCACACCAGATTAAATAACGCTTTCCTCCATGTTCAAAAGTACTGGCATGAATTGCCCAATTATTATCTTCATCAGTTGATATTCTTCCCTTCATGACAAATTCCCCTTTCATCGGGTCAGCAGACTCATTCTCAAGCACATAAATCTGACGATTATCAATATTTCCATCATCCGCACAACAATAAATATACCATTTATTATTAATGTAATGTATTTCAGGTCCCCAAAGATGAAATGCGTTTGACGAATTTTGAGGTACCCACACATCTTTCTGGGATGCTTCCGCCAACCGGGTTATATCATCTGTTGCCCATAAAGTGATGCGGTCGCTCATACTTTGGGTATAATAATATATTCCGTTATGGAATACCGCCCATGGGTCTCCTCCTCTTGACAAAAGCGGATTCGTATAAACAGGTACGGAATCGAGGTCTACCCGCTCATGTGTTTTTTTATTCTGACCGGATGAGCAACCCACTAAAAGAATAAGGAGAAAATACAATAAAATTCGCATAGTAATACTTATAATATATATAAATAATAGCCTGTTAAATGACCAATTAAGAAATTCAAGACAGATACAACGAAAATGGGACGGCAATATATAACAAAAGTGTTGAACCTGCAAACAAAGAAAGTGAAAAAACAAATCAAAACAGCCCTTTACAAGCAGTAATATATGAAATAATTATTTTTCCGGCAATTTGGTTGATTCTCGCTATTTATTGGCAAATAATCAACCTTTATTTCATTGATTTTTCATCATTTTTGTGGCATAACTTTAATATTTATAGACATGAATTCCAAAATAGTATTCTTTTTCATGATTATGTGTTGCTGTTCAGTAACCTTATTTGCTCAAACAAATACGGGCAAAAAACAGACAAGTACTAATCCGGTTTTTGACGGTTGGTATGCAGATCCCGAAGGAGTCGTTTTCGGTGATAAATACTGGATTTATCCGACTTATTCAGCTCCTTTCGAACAACAATTGTACATGGATGCCTTTTCTTCCCCAGATTTGGTACACTGGAGAAAACACCCGAAAGTCCTTTCTGTCGAAAATATCAGCTGGTTAAGGAATGCTTTATGGGCACCTGCCGTGATAGAAGCAAATGGGAAATATTATTTCTATTTTGGAGCAAACAACATATATCATGAGAGTGAAGTGGGAGGTATAGGTGTGGCTGTAGCCGATCGTCCGGAAGGTCCTTTCAAGGATGCGCTCGGAAAGCCGCTGATTGGCAAGATCGTGAACGGAGCGCAACCTATTGACCAGTTTGTTTTCAAGGACGATGACGGTCAGTATTATATGTATTACGGCGGTTGGGGACATTGCAATATGGTGAAGATGGGATCTGATCTAATCAGTATCGTACCTTTTGAAGACGGAACAACTTATAAAGAAGTGACTCCGGAAAATTATATAGAAGGACCTTTTATGCTTAAACACAATGGCAAATATTATTTCATGTGGTCAGAAGGCGACTGGACAGGCCCCGATTATTGTGTAGCGTATGCCATTGCGGATTCGCCTTTTGGTCCGTTCAAAAGAGTCGGAAAGATTTTGGAGCAGGACACTAAAATAGCTAATGGTGCCGGACATCATTCCATTATCAAAGGTCCGGGAAAGGATGAATGGTATATTGTCTATCATCGCCGCCCTTTGGGTGAAACCGATGGGAACTACCGCATTACTTGCATTGACCGAATGTATTTTAATAAAAACGGTACTATCAAACCTGTAAAAATGACCTCCGGCGGAATAAAAGCCAGACCACTGCGCTAACCTGTTATTTATTATAGCGATGAAACTTAAAATAATATCCATGAAAAAGTCCTTATTAGTCTTAGCTTTATTGTTTTCGTTGGTATCCTTTGCTCAATCTCCGGCCGATAAATCTTTTCCTCCAGAAGAGTTGTTTGCTCTAGGATCTTACTATTACCCCGAGCAATGGGATTCCTCCCAATGGGAACGTGATTTGAAGAAAATGTCGGAGATGGGAATCAAGTTCACCCATTTTGCGGAGTTCGCTTGGGCCATGATGGAGCCGGAAGAAGGAAAGTATGATTTTGAGTGGCTGGATCGTGCCGTCTCTTTAGCAGAGAAATATGGTCTGAAGGTAATTATGTGTACTCCTACTCCCACACCTCCCGTCTGGCTGTCAAAAAAGTACCCCGACATATTGATTCAGCGGGATAATGGAGTTTCTATTCAACACGGACGGCGTCAGCATGCTTCCTGGAGTAGCGACCGTTACCGTCGTTATGTAGAAAACATTGTTTCCCGTCTGGCAATGCGTTATGGCAATCACCCTGCTGTTATCGGCTGGCAGATTGACAACGAGCCGGGACATTACGGAGTAGTGGATTACAGTGAAAATGCACAAATAAAATTCCGTGTCTGGTTACAGAAGAAATACGCTACTATTGACAAACTGAATGATACATGGGGAACCTCTTTCTGGAGTGAAACTTATCAGAACTTCGACCAAGTGCGTCTTCCCAGTCAGCAGGAAGTACCCGATAAGCCCAATCCTCATGCCATGCTCGACCTGAACCGTTTCATGGCGGACGAATTGGCGGGCTTTGTTAATATGCAGGCAGATATACTCCGGCAGCATATTAATAAAGACCAATGGATCACTACCAACCTGATTCCTGTTTTCAATCCGGTTGATCCGGTACGGATTGATCATACGGACTTCCTGACCTACACCCGCTATCTGGTGACTGGACATAATCAGGGAATAGGTAGCCAAGGTTTCCGGATGGGGATTCCCGAAGATCTCGGATTTTCAAATGATCAGTTTCGTAACCGTGTCGGCAAAACATTCGGAGTGATGGAACTACAGCCCGGTCAAGTAAACTGGGGAGTGTATAACCCTCAACCCTTACCCGGCGCTGTGCGTATGTGGGTGTATCACGTTTTTGCAGGTGGTGGGAAGTTTGTGTGCAATTACCGCTTCCGTCAACCTCTGAAAGGCAGTGAGCAATACCATTACGGCATGATAATGACCGATGGGGTGACTCTTTCTCCGGGCGGTGAAGAATATGTACGTATTACGCAGGAGATGAAAAAGCTTCGTGCCGCCTACGATAAGAAAAGCCGTATGCCCAAACAGCTGGCTTCCCGACGCATTGGACTGCTTTTCGATATGAACAACTATTGGGAAATGGAGTTCCAGCGTCAGACAGACCAGTGGCGGACGAGGCCGCACATACATAAGTATTACAACCTGCTAAAGTCCTTCGCCGCTCCCGTCGATGTGATCTCGGAGAAGGAGGATTTTTCAGATTATCCCTTCCTGATTGCACCGGCTTATCAGTTGCTTGATAACAATTTGGTAAAACGTTGGACTGAATACGTGAAGAATGGGGGACATCTGATTCTGACCTGCCGTACCGGTCAGAAAGACCGTGACGCCAAATTGTGGGAGGCTCCTTTAGCGGCTCCTATTCATCAACTGGCCGGAATAAACAGCTTGTACTATGACCATCTGCCTCACAGTCTCTACGGAAAAGTAGATTTCGGCAGTGAGGAATACGCCTGGAACAATTGGGCGGACGTACTAACCCCGGCTGCCGGAACAGATGTGTGGGCTGTCTATACAGACCAGTTTTATAAGGGAGCTGCTTCCGTGATACACCGTAGACTGGGTAAAGGAACGGTCACCTATATCGGAACGGATACCGATGACGGCAAATTGGAGAAAGAAGTAGTACGTCGTGTATATACGGAAGCCGGCGTACCGACTGAAGATTTACCGTACGGAGTAGTGAAGGAATGGCGTGACGGTTTTTACATCGCCTTGAATTATACGTCGGACATTCAGGAAATAGTCATTCCCGATGAGGCAGAAGTACTGATTGGCAGTGCACGCCTTGAACCTGCGGGAGTAGTGGTGTGGAAAGAAAAATCGGACAACAAGTATAAATAACCCAATAACAAGAAAAATGAAGATAAGAAATCTTATATCTTGCGCCCTTTGCGGGCTTACTCTCTTTGCCTGTTCACCGTCCGGGGGAGGGAAAGATAGGGAAATGGACCGTTTCATTACCGACTTAATGGACCGGATGACTCTCCGTGAGAAACTTGGACAATTAAACCTGCCTTCGAGCGGTGATCTCGTGACAGGTTCGGTGATGAACGGTGAACTTAGCGATATGATTCGCAAACAGGAAATAGGCGGCTTCTTCAATGTCAAGGGGATCCAGAAAATTAATGCCCTGCAACACCTTGCGGTAGAAGAAAGCCGGTTGAAAATACCTCTACTTGTAGGTGCAGACGTTATCCACGGTTACGAAACTATTTTTCCAATCCCATTGGCACTGTCCTGTAGTTGGGATACGCTGGCCGTCGAACGTATGGCACGCATCTCCGCCATTGAGGCCAGCGCAGACGGTATTAACTGGACATTCAGCCCGATGGTCGATATTTGTCGTGATGCCCGTTGGGGACGTATCGCAGAAGGGAACGGAGAAGATCCTTACCTGGGTTCTTTAATGGCAAAAGCGTATGTGCGTGGTTATCAGGGAAACAATATGCAAGGCAACGATGAAATACTTGCCTGCGTGAAACATTTCGCACTTTATGGGGCGTCCGAATCGGGACGCGATTACAATACAGTGGATATGAGCCGACTACGTATGTATAACGAATATCTGGCTCCTTATAAAGCTGCCGTTGACGCTGGTGTAGGCAGCGTCATGAGCTCGTTTAATATCGTTGACGGTATTCCAGCCACAGCCAACAAATGGTTACTGACCGACCTGCTCCGGAATGAATGGGGCTTCGGAGGACTATTGGTAACAGATTACAATTCGATAGCCGAAATGTCCTCCCATGGTGTCGCCCCTCTGAAGGAAGCCTCCATTCGCGCTTTACAGGCAGGAACGGATATGGATATGGTTTCATGCGGGTTCCTCAATACATTGGAGGAATCCCTGAAAGAAGCGAAGGTAACGGAAGAGCAGATTAATATGGCTTGTCGCCGTGTATTGGAAGCCAAATATAAACTGGGACTGTTCTCCAATCCGTATAAATATTGCGATGCCCTGCGTGCCAAAGAGAAACTTTATACGCCTGAACACCGTTCTGCTGCACGTGCGATTGCAGCTGAAACATTTGTTCTGTTGAAGAATGACAACAACCTGCTTCCACTTGAACAAAAAGGCAGGATTGCCCTGATCGGTCCAATGGCAGACGCACGTAACAATATGTGCGGTATGTGGAGCATGACATGTACGCCGTCCCGCCACGGAACATTGCTGGAAGGAATCCGTTCGGCAGCGGGTGACAAAGCTGAAATTCTGTATGCGAAAGGCTGCAACATATATTATGATGCGGAAACAGAAAAAGCAGCTACGGGCATTCGCCCGCTGGAACGTGGAGACAACCGGGAACTGTTGGACGAGGCTTTACGCGTGGCTTCCCGTTCAGACATCATTGTTGCCGCTTTGGGTGAATGTGCGGAAATGAGCGGTGAATCGGCTTCACGCACCAGTCTTGAGATACCCGATGCACAACAGGATTTATTGAAGGCTTTAGTGAAGACGGGCAAACCTGTCGTACTTCTTCTGTTCACGGGACGTCCTTTAGTCTTAAACTGGGAGGATGCGAATGTTCATTCCATATTGAATGTCTGGTTTGGCGGTAGCGAAACAGGGGACGCGGTTGCCGATGTATTGTTTGGCAAGATCACTCCAAGTGGCAAACTGACAACTACCTTCCCGCGTTCGGTGGGACAGCTGCCGTTATTCTACAATCATTTGAATACGGGTCGTCCTGATCCCGACAGTCGTATGTTCAACCGCTATGCCAGCAATTATCTGGATGAGAGCAATGAACCTCTGTATCCGTTCGGATATGGTTTGAGTTATACGGACTTTGTTTATGGTGAGTTGCAGATTAGCTCGGAAACCTTGCCTAAAAATGGTGAGTTGACTGTGTCTGTCACTGTAACAAACAAGGGGAACTACGATGGTTACGAAACTGTACAACTGTATCTTCATGATATTTATGCGGAGATCGCCCGTCCGGTGAAGGAGCTGAAAGGTTTTGAACGCGTCTTCCTGAAGAGCGGGGAAAGTCGCGATGTTAAGTTTGTTATTACGGAAGATGACTTGAAATTCTATAATTCCGAATTACATTATGTTTACGAACCCGGAGAATTTGATGTTATGGTAGGACCGAACTCCCGTGATGTACAAACAAAAAGTTTCCAAGCAAAATAAAATAACATCTGATAAGTTACACCTATAATATTTATCATCTTCCACGTACAGATGGTTTAAGTTCCGGGTAAGATAAACATGAAACATTTACCAGATACGGATTATGCGGTCTTTTGATTGGCTAAAACTGTGTAATCCGTACCTGAAAAATAGTTATTGGAAATTTCCGGTACAACTCCGATATACTTTTTATCAGATGCTTGCCTCCATTCTTTGTCATCGTATCAGGCGCCTCAAGCCAGCACACAACCTTCCCATCCAACAAACACTAAAGTTTTTCTCATATTTTGCAAAAAATTTCTCGCAATCCCGAATCCGGTTATTTTGTCTTTTCATGACTATTTGTATCTCTTTCATTCGAGCGATTTGCCCCCTTTGATTCAGGAGTTCTTTATCCTGATAACCAATGATTTCAGCATATAAAATACAAATCTTTGTCTTTCCAATACACAGGTCCTCTAATGTGTCGATATACTCGGCTGTAACTCGATCCTTATTCTGATGCAGGAATCCGATAAGGCTTTCTTCATCGACAGTGGTGATACCTTTCTCATACGACATCGGAAATCTTTTCATATCCGCCCAAAGCCAGATTACTTCTTTGTTGATTCCATACTTGGCCGCCGCTTCTTCTACGCTAATCCATTTTGGCATAATGCTTTTGTTTTAATGTGTTCCACAATAAAGATTGAATATTATTTTGTTTATGTGGAGCAACGGGCATTCACTTTTTCTATATTTCGGGCGGACGGGAAATTGTTTAGGTTAGACTTTTTGGGGTAATCATAACCGACCGGACACAAAAAAGACGTGGATGCTGTTGCACCATTATCTACCTCCTAAGGCTAGCAATACCCTTGTACTAGACAATGATAACAACAGACACCCACGTCAATCGTTTATATATAACACATCTTTACCGGATATGTTGATATACAGTCGTTGACGTGGAGTATCTGTCGAATCATCTCTCCGTACAAAAGTTGCTAATTTTAGGAAGAGAGAGATAATACACATATACTCAATTAAGTAATATATAGCGCCTTCTACTAGTTTCATCACGCTGATGAGCAGAAAGCGTACGACAAAGATATACATATTTTTTTTATGTGGTGGAAATATGGGAATAAATGCTGGAAGTTATGTATATTCAGCAAACCGGCCCAATTGTAATTCCTGGGAGATTTGGTTCAGGACAGCCATATCCCTGAAATTTGATTCATTCCAGACTGTTTTGAATAAAATAATGGAGTATTCTGAAAACGTTGTGATAAATCAGAAAAAGACGATTGAGTTTTTAAGATTCCCCGTTATCTTTTTATTATAAGATATGGGTCAAAGGTGAGGGATGGTGAGGGTAGATTTATAACCCTTTATTTTATTATTTTCTATACTATCTCCTTTTTTATCTATAAAAAAAAATACGAAAGTTATAAATCTACCTCACCATCCTCACCCTTCGACCCACTTCATTAGCGCAACGTTTAACTCGTTTCTGCACAAACAGTACGTACTGTTTTCTACACCTCATTCAGTTAAAAGACAACTATACTTATACTTTCCTTTTTTAAAAG